>NZ_JAYKZY010000002.1:1202500-2402500 GCF_035818615.1 Sphingobium sp. CR2-8
CCGCCACGTCATGGCCGCCCTGTATTGCCTCCAGCAGCTTTTCCACCGCCTCGAAGCAGAGGAAGGCGCCGCCCAGCATCAGGAGCGGTGGCAGCAGCCAGGGCGCAAAAGCGCTCATCAACAGCGCGGCGGGCAGCAGGAACAACAGTTTGTTGCGCAGCGATCCCTTCGCGATCTTCCAGATGATCGGCAGTTCGCGGTCGGGGGTGAGGCCCATCACATATTTGGGGGTGACGGCGGCGTCGTCGATCACCACGCCTGCCGCCTTCGTGCCGGCCCGCCCGGCGGCGGCGGCGACGTCGTCCAGCGATGTCGCCGTCAGCTTGGCAATGCCCGCCACATCATCGAGCAGCGCGATCAGACCCGAAGGCATAGATATTCATTCCCCTGTTGCGGGCTCATGATAAGTCCGCACCCGCCTCATAGAGGCGGGGCGGCGCAGGGGCAATGGAGCGCTAGCGGTCTTTAATAGTTGCCTGGCGGGTCGCTCGCGGGAAAGGATTCGTCGGACTGTTCATCCACCTTGTCCCAATCGGTGGGGTCGACGCCATGCTGTGGCCCCGCGTCGCGGACGATACCGGACGACCCGACCGGGCCGAGGTCACCCTTCGCTTCGCCATCGCCCATCCATTCGCGCCAGCCCTTGATCGCGATCGCGCCAAGGCCGGTGACAATGGCGAGTTTCAACAGCCCCTTCATTGATGCTTCTCCTGCCCATGATGCAGATGGACCCAATCGGCGCGGTCATGGCCGACCGCATGGGACGCCAGACTGATTTCGCCTTCCTCGTCCGATCCGCGCATATCCTGATCCTGCGTGGAGGATTGCGGCAAGGACCAGCGTTCGCGCAGCGCGGCGTCGATCATCGCGCTCCAGGCGTTCGCATCGCCCGCGTCGCGCATGGCCGCGTCGGGTTCCTTGAGGATGGCAAGGATGCTGGCCGCGTCTTCGACCCGCGTCGGCCAGGCGTCGGGATCGGCGGCTGCGAGATGGCGCGCCAGACGTTCGATGAGGGATCGATTTTCCATGCAGACGCAACGCGCGCTGCCGCTCGCCGTTCCGTGCATCGTGCCGCTATCGCATCGATATGGACCGGGCGGGTGCCACGGTGTTGAAACCGGGCAGGATGCTAGGGAGGAAGGCCATGCCGGAGGGTGACAAGGCAGCTATACCGACAAGCAGAAGCGCGAGGGACTGCCTATGTAGCGAAGAGGGGCCGGGATACGCGGTGAAAGCGCCATGCCGACTGACATGTGTGGCGCAAATGCGACGGCCTCGCAATTTGTCCTCTAAGCGCCTACTTCCGGCAACGTTAATATTGCGAAACATTATTAACTGACCTATCGGCTTCCGATCACGGATGCCGTCGCGGGCTGGCGCTGAAGCTGCTGCCCGCCGACGGCGCTCTATTCCATCGGGGTTCGCATCATGAAAATATCTTATTCTTGGCTTCTGAGCGGGTCGGCAGCAGCCTTGATCGCCATGCCCGCTGTCGCGCAAACGCCAGCCGCAGCGCTCGGGGAGGAGGAGATCGTCGTCACCGGCACCTATACGCTGCCCAACAAGATCGATACCGCGACTGGCCTGGGCCTCACCGTGCAGGAAACGCCACAATCGGTCAGCATCATGACCGCCCAGCGCATCCTCGACCAGAATCTCATCAGCGTGAAGGATGTCATCGTCAACAGCGTCGGCGTCTCCGCCAACGAGGTGGACGACGTGCGCAACAATTTCTACGCGCGCGGCTTCGAAATCCGTAACACGCAGGTCGACGGCGTCCCTGCGGCCTGGACGCTGGCGGGCGGCAATGGCGAAACCAGCATCGACGTGTCGATCTATGATCGGGTGGAAATCGTGCGGGGCGCGACCGGCCTGCTGTCGGGCGCTGGCGATCCGTCCGCTTCGGTCAATCTGGTCCGCAAACATGCCGACGCCACCAACCTCACCGGCTATGTCAACGCCAGCATCGGTAGCTGGAACACCTGGCGTGTGTCGGCCGATGTCGGTGGCGCGCTGACGGCGGATGGGCGCATACGCGCGCGGCTGGTCGGTCGATATGAAGAGGGCGAAAGCTATATCGACATCCAGGACAAGAAGAAGTGGGTGCTGTATGGCGTGATCGATGCCGATGTGACCGACACGACGCTGGTCCGCGTCGGCATGAGTCACCAGGATACCAAGCCCAAGGGCGCGACCTGGGGGGCGCTGCCCACTTTCTACACCGACGGCACGACGACCGACCTGGCCCGCTCACAGAGCACGGCGGCGGACTGGACCCATTGGAACACGACCAACTAGAATATCTTTGCCACCATACGCCAGGAATTGGGTGAAAAGTGGAACGTCACGGTCAATTATAACCGTCTGCGCAACACCAATTCGAGCGAGCTTCTGTATCTCTATGGCAATGTGGACCGTGCGACGGGCACGATCCAGTCCAGCAATCCCTACAAGGCCGAGGGTATCAGCGTTCAGAACAGCTTCGACGCGCAGGTGAAGGGGGAGGTCAGCCTGTTCGGGCGCGACCATGAAGTGGTGGTCGGCGCGCTGAACAGCGTGCTGAAACGGCATACCGACAATTATGTCGCGCCTTTCACGCGCTATAATCCGGCGTTGCTACAGCCAGGACAAACGCCGGGTATATTGAACGATTGGGCGGGGAATGTTCCGCTGGTTGGTCAAATCGGGGTTCCGTTCCCAGAACCCGTCTGGGGCACGACGCCGACCCGCAACGAAGCGGAACGGATCGAGCAGACCGGCTATTATGGTGCGTTTCGGCTGAACGTCGCCGATCCGTTCAAGATCATCCTGGGCGGGCGTCTGGCCAGTTGGAAGCAGACGGGCTTCGCCTGGAGCGGCCCCAGCGATTATGGCGATGACAATGTGTTCATCCCCTATGTCGGCGCGCTGTACGACGTGACGCCCAATCATCGCGTCTATGCCAGCTATACCAAGATCTTCCAGCCGCAGAATCTGGTCGACCGGAACCTCCGGCTGCTCGATCCGCTGGACGGCAACGCCTATGAAATCGGCCTGAAGAGCAGCTTTTTCGGCGACGCGCTGCAAACCTCGGTCGCGCTGTTCCGGATCGAGCAGGATAATGTCGGCCAGGTCGGTGACATCATCATCCCGCCCAATGGCGGCATCCCGCAGCAGACTTATGTCGCGGCGCAGGGTGTGACCAGCAAGGGCTTCGAGATCGAGGCGACCGGCCAGCCGCTGCCGGGCTGGAACCTCAACGCCAGCTACAGCCAGTTCAAGGCGGAGGATGGCGATGGCATTGCTGCGAACACCAACCAGCCGCGCAAGCTGCTCAAGATTTTCACGACATACGACCTGCCGGGCGTTCTGACCGGGCTGACCGTCGGCGGCGGCATCAATTATCGCAGTAAGGCCTATTCGGAAGGTTTGAACCCTGTGACCGCCGCGCCCTTCCGCTTCCAGCAGGGCGGCTATACGCTGGTCAGCCTGATGGCGCGTTATGCGGTGACCGACCAGTTGCAGTTGCAGGCCAATGTCGAAAATCTGCTCGACAAGACCTATTACAGCCAGATGGGCTTTTTCAGCCAATATCGCTACGGCGCGCCGCGTAACTTCACGATCGGCGCGAACTACAAGTTCTGATAGGGCGCCATATCGCCGCGATAGGAAGCGTCCTCCCTGACAGGAGGGCGCTTTTTCATTCGCGCTTAGCGCTTCCTTTACCACCTGCCTGTCAGAGGAGGGGGCCTCCTGCGAGGAGGCGAACCACGCAAGGGGGACTTTTGTGATCCGTTATCTTCTTCCTGCCGTCTGTGCGGCAGGCGTCTTCGCCACGCAAGCCCATGCGCAAGAGGCCGGGAATTTCGGCGGATTCAAGCTGGGCGTCGTAGCTGGCTATGACAAGGTCAGCCTGGAATATGAAGATGTCAGCGCCAGCGATGACGGCGTCCTCTATGGCGTGACCGCAGGCTATGACCTGGACCTGGGGAACGCGGTAATTGGCCTGGAACTGGAGGCGAGCGACAGTTCGGCCAAGCAGCGGTTCACCGACCTCATCTTCTCGGGCGACAGGGCCAAGCTGGCGACAGGCCGCGACCTCTATGTCGGCGCACGCATCGGCATACCGGTCAGCCCCAACCTGTTGATCTATGCCAAGGGCGGCTATGTGAACGGCCGCGTCAAACTGACTTATGATGGCGGCGCCGCTCTCATCCTCACCGACAGCGACACGCTGGACGGCTGGCGTCTGGGCGGCGGCCTGGAACTCACCAACCCCACCCACTTCGCGCGGATCGAATATCGCTACAGCGACTATGGCAGCTACAAGATCGCGGGTGTAGACACCGGCATCGATGTGACGCGCCAGCAGGTCGCGGTGACGGGTGGCTTCCGCTTCTGAGAGCGGACGACAGCGTAGAGATGCGAATGGCCGGGTGAGTAATCCTCCGGCCTTTTTGTTGGTGGTTGTCGCCCCGCTTGCGGCTACAAGGCTACGTTACCCCGGGCTTGACCCGGGGTCCAGCTTTCCCTTCAGTATCGACGTTTCAGAAGGCAGCGAGACCCCGGCTCAAGTCCGGGGTGACGACTATATGCTATGTCCGCTCCTCACCCAAACCCGCAGCCTGTCCACCAACAAAAAAGCCGCCCGTTTCGGGGCGGCTTTCCTGTTCGATCCTTGCGAGAAGAAATCAGGCTTCTTCAGCCGTCTCTTCTGCTTCGTCGCTGCTGGCCGAAGCGATTTCGCCCGGCTCTGCATTGGGATCATAATCTTCGGTGAAGCCGCTCTCGTCCTTTTCGAACAGATCGGCCATCACGTCGACGCCCTGCGACTGAAGCTCTGCTTCTTCCGGCGAACGCGCGACGTTCACGGTGATCGTGGTCACGACTTCGGGGTGCAGCGCGACCTTGACGTCGAACACGCCCAGCGTCTTGATCGGGCGTTCCAGCACGACCATCGCCTTGGTGACGTTGGTCACGCCAGCGGCGTGCAGCGCGTCCACGATGTCACGAACCGCAACCGAACCATATAGTGCGCCCGCGTTGGACGACTGGCGGATCAGGACGATCTGCGTGCCGTTCACGCCATCGGCGGCCGCTTCGGCGTCGGAACGACGGGCGGCATTATCGGCCTCGATCTTCGCGCGGTTGGCTTCGAAGACCTTCTTGTTGGCGTTGTTGGAGCGCAGCGCCTTCTTGTTGGGGAGCAGGAAGTTACGGGCGTAACCGTCCTTGACGGTGACGATGTCGCCGATTGCGCCCAGCTTCTCGATGCGTTCGAGCAGGATGATTTCCATGGGTTTCTACTCCCTTACTTCACGATGTAGGGCAGGAGGCCCAGATGACGGGCGCGCTTGATGGCCTGGGCCAGCTCGCGCTGCTTCTTGGCGGACACAGCCGTGATACGGCTGGGGACGATCTTGCCGCGTTCGGACACGAAGCCCTGCAGCAGACGAACGTCCTTATAATCGATCTTCGGCGCATCCTTGGCGGCGAAGGGGCAGCTCTTGCGGCGGCGGAAAAACGGGCGTGCCATGTCTCAGATCTCCTTATTCAGCAGCCGGGGCGTCTTCGCGGTCGCGGCGCGGGCCACGATCGTCGCGGTCGCCACGGGGGCCACGGTCACCACGATCGCCGCGGGGACCACGATCACCACGCTCGGGGCGGTCCTGCTTGCGCATCATCACCGACGGGCCGGTTTCCAGCTCATCGACCTTGACGGTCATGTAGCGGATGATGTCTTCGTTGATCTGGGTCTGGCGCTCCAGTTCCGCGATCACGTTGCCGGGGGCATCGATGTTCAGCTGCACATAGTGCGCCTTGCGGTTCTTGGCGATCTTGTACGCGAGCGAACGCAGGCCCCAGGTTTCGACCTTGGTCACCTTGCCATTGTTGTCCTCGACGATCTTCGTGGCGGTTTCCGCCAGCGCGTCCACCTGCGCCTGTGCCAGATCCTGGCGCGCAAGGAACACATGCTCGTAAAGAGCCATGGGTATTACCTCATCTGTTGGCCGATCGCTGACGCCCACCCCATGTGGAACGCCCCTCCGGCTGTCGTCTGTCATGCTTCGCAGATGCGCCGAGTCACCCCGGCGTTCATGCGAAGGCGCGCCTATGGGGGAAAGGGGGAGAAAGGCAAGGGGCATCGGTGCCCGGCGCCAGAGCCAGAAAGCTGTTCGGCCTGAGCTTGTCGAAGGCTCTTACTTCCTTCTATCGTTGCAGAAAGAAATAAGGCACTTCGACAGGCTCAGTGCGAACGGGCGAGAGGGTTAGCTTATGGCAGTCGCGATTGCAGCCTTGTCGCTGATCCTGCTGATGATCGCCGCCTATCGGGGCATGAGCGTCATCATCATGGCGCCGCTGCTGGCGATGCTGGCCGTCTTCCTGACCGATCCGGCAGCCGTCCCCGCCGCCTTTTCCGGCCTGTTCATGGAAAGAGTGGCGAGTTTCCTCAAACTCTATTTCCCGGTGTTCCTACTGGGCGCGCTGTTCGGGAAGCTGGTCGAGATTTCGGGCTTTTCCCGCGCGATCGTGACAGCAGTGATCGGCTTCATCGGCGCGGGGCGGGCGATCCCGGCGATCATGGCGGTGACGGCGCTGCTTACCTATGGCGGGGTGTCGGTGTTCGTTGCGGTCTTTGCCGTCTATCCCTTCGCGGCGGAGATGTTCCGGCGCGCCGACATCCCCAAGCGGCTGGTGCCCGCGACGATCGGGCTGGGCGCGCTGACCTTCACCATGGATGCGCTGCCGGGCACGCCGCAAATCCAGAATATCATCCCGACCAGCTTCTTCGGCACGACGACATGGGCCGCGCCGGTGCTGGGCCTGATCGGATCGTTTGTCATCGCGGCGAGCGGCCTGGCCTATCTGGGTTGGCGACGGCGCGCGATGCTGGCGGCGGGGGAGGGCTACGGCGCGCCCGACACGCTGGTCAACGAACCGGAAGTGGTGGAGGATGGCGTCCGGGTGCATCCGCTGGTCGCGCTGTTGCCGCTGGTGGTCGTGGGGGCGGGTAATTTGCTGCTGACGATCGCTATTCCGCGCTGGACGGCGGGGGCGGATGTGACGCTGTCCCTGCCCGGCATGGCGGAACCGGTCGCGGTCAAGGTGGCGCAGGTCTCCGCGCTATGGGCAGTGGAGGGCGCGCTGCTGCTGGGCATCGGCACGATCCTGCTCTTCGCCTTTCGCGACGTGGCGCGGCGCTTTGCCGATGGGTCGAAGGCGGCGGTCGGCGGCGCATTGCTGGCGGGCATGAATACGGCGGTCGAATATGGGTTCGGCGCTGTCATTGCCGCGTTGCCTGGCTTCCTGATCGTCAAGGATGCCTTGCGCGCGATCCCCGATCCGCTGGTCAATGAAGCCATCACCGTAACGTCGCTGGCGGGCATCACCGGATCGGCGTCGGGCGGGCTGTCGATCGCGCTTGCCGCGATGGCCGACCCCTTCATGGCGGCGGGCGACGCGGCCGGCATCCCGCGCGAGGTGCTGCACCGGGTCGCGTCGATGGCGTCGGGCGGCATGGACAGCCTGCCGCATAATGGCGCGGTCATCACTTTGCTGGCCGTGACGGGACTGACCCATCGGCAGGCGTATAAGGATATATTCGCGCTGACGGTCATCAAGACGTTGACCGTCTTCGTCGTGATCGCGGTCTATTATCTGACCGGGCTTGTGTAATCGCCGGTCAGGCGGCCGGGCGATGCAGTTGGGCCGACCCCATGAAATGCGCGCAGGTGGACGGCCCGGCCTGCGCGAGCAGGGCGGCGACCTTGTCCTTCAACATGTCGGAGGGCTGTGTCGGATCGTCGAAGGCCATGGCCCATGCGCCAAATTCCCGCGCATCGATCGGCGCTTCGCGCAGTTTGACCACGGCGCGGTGACGGGGATCGGCGTGGATACGGGCGAAGATGCGCTCCACCGCATCCTTCGGTCCCTCCAGCACCTGCAGAAATCGCCGCGAATTGAACAGCAACAGGCCGGTCACGTCGTCACGGCTGTTGTTGATCGCCGACCTTTGAGCAATGGTCGCGCATTGTTGCGACGTCATCATGCTGGTCGCGCTGCTGATATACATGATCTGATACAAGGACATGGACAGTTCCGGCTTTGCCGCCCCCCGGCGCGCAACCATATGCGGGAACATCTCTTAATATCCTGTGTCTAACTTCGATCAAATAGAATGCCCGGAAGGCGCGAACCCCCGGGCATCCTTAGTCACTTCCAGCCGCTCTTAGCGGATCGCACTGCCCACCACGGCGCCGATGAGGCCGCTGGTGATGGCGATCAGGACCGCGTCATTGCCCGACCGGACCCAATGATAGCCGCGCGGCGGGGCCGACAGGCGATAGTCGCGATAATTGTTCACGACACGATAGTTGGTCGCATAGCGGCGGTCGAAGCGCTGGCCCTTGGCCCAGCGGCGGCCGGTGTCACGACGCACGACGGTCTGCTTCTTGACGACGGTGCGGCCGTTGGCCCTGTGCTGCACGACCTTGCGCGTTTCTACCTGCCGGTGCTGGGGACCGTAGCTTTGCGCCTGGGCCTGGGCGGTGACGATCGGGCTGGCGACCAGCGTGGTGGTGGCCAGGGCGACGAGGATCTTCTTGAACATGGGTGGCTCCTTTGCCTTGTAACGGGCGCCATTCCGTGGCGTCGAAGACAGAGATAGGACCGGCTTGTCGCGGGGGTGTGTCACGCCTTGGGTGACTTTGTCGGAAATTGTAACAGATTGATATTTAAGCTGAACTGTTGTTCAGCAAGGGTGGGTTTCGAGGATTTTCCTGGAAGGTTTGCAGGGGCAGGCGGGTTTGGCCCATACACGTTCCCCGGCGAAGGCCGGGGCCCAGTTGAGAGATCCGAACTGGGCCCCGGCCTTCGCCGGGGAACGGCAATCACTTAGCTCGGCGTCACTTTCTCCGCGCCTCCGCGTGAACAAAAAAGCCCGGCAGCGACGGCTACCGAGCTTGGCTTTGCGAACAAATCGAGGATCAACTCGGCAACAGTGTCGCCGTCACCACCATGCGCTGAAGCAGGATGGGGCGATCCTTGCCCTCTACTACTGGCGCGGCCTGCGTAGCGGGAGCAGCGAACAAGGGCGTCAGGCTGAGGCCCAGCACCAGCGCGCTGCTGGCGATGCTGAGGGCGATGGTTTTCATGCGGCTGCTTCCTTCCGGGCCACGGTGCGTGGCGGCATGGAAGGGGATTAGACGGCGGGTGTCGCAGGATTGTGCCAAACGACACCCGCCTTTGTCGGAAAGTGTATCCGCTATTCGTGCCGCAGCGCGTCGATGGGGTTGAGCGCGGCCGCGCGCCGGGCCGGGAAATAGCCGAACACCACGCCGATCGCGGCGGAAAAGATGAAGGCGATCAGGTTCACCTTCAGATCGAACAGGAACGGCACCTTCATCAGCGGCGCGATGCCGACCGACGCGATCAGGGCCAGGAACAGGCCGATGAGGCCGCCCAGGCAGGACAGCACGATCGCCTCGACCAGGAACTGCATCAGCACCTCACGCGCGACCGCGCCGATGGCGAGGCGGATGCCGATCTCCCGGGTCCGCTCGGTCACCGACACCAGCATGATGTTCATGATGCCGATGCCGCCGACCAGCAGCGATATCGCCGCGACCGCGCCGACGATCTGGGTCAGGATCGTGGTCGTGCCGGTCAGCGTGTCGCTGATCTGCTTGGTGTCGAAGACGTTGAAATTATCCTCCTGATCCGCCTTGATCTTGCGCCGTTCGCGCATCAACTCCTCCAGGCTGGCCTGGACGGTGCTGGTGTCATAGGCGTCGTCCACGGCGACCATGATCTGGCTGATGTCGCGGTCGCCGGTGAAGCGCCGCTGCACGAATTTGATCGGCATGACGACGACATCGTCCTGATCGCCGAACCCGCCCTGGCCGCGCGTCGCCAGCACGCCCACGACCTGGCAGGACACGCCCTTTATCCGCATCCGCTGGCCCACCGGCTCCGCCCCCTGGAACAGGTTGGTGCGCACCGTATTGCCGATGATGCAGACGGGGCGACCGGCCTCTTCCTCCTCGGGCAGGAACAGGCGGCCGTCCGCCACCTTCCACTGCTGCACCTCCGAATAGGCCGATGTCGTGCCATAGACGGTGGTCGACCAGTTATTGCCTTCATAGATGGCGGTCCCGCTGGACTGGACGACCGGCGCGACGGCGCGGACGCCGGTCAGCTGGTTTTCGATCGCGGTCAGGTCGCGTTCCTTGAAGTCGGGGGGCGCGGGCCGCCGCCGCCGCGGCCGAAGCCCTGGCCGGGGCGCAATTGCAGGACGTTCGCGCCCAGCGAACTGATCTGTTCGCGCACGGCCGCAGTCGCGCCATTGCCCAGCGTCACCATGGTGACGACCGCCGCGACGCCGATGATGATGCCCAGTGTGGTGAGGAAACTGCGCAGCTTGTGCCGGTTGATCGCGCGGAAGGCGAGGATGACGGTGGTGCCTAGCATGGCGATATCTCGCACTTGTCGTCATGCTGAACTTGTTTCAGCATCCATGTTGCGATTTGTAAGATCTTCCTCATGGACGCGCTGTCCCGTCCACCTGTGACCCGCCGCAACGTTCCGCGCCTTCGCCTCCATCCGCGCGTGTCGCCCGATGGACCCTGAAACAAGTTCAGAGTGACGAAGGGGATAGTTAAAGCGACCATCCTCACGCCGCCACCCCCTGTTCGATCCGTTCGACCAGTCCGTCGCGAAAATGCACGATGGTGCGCGCATAGGCCGCCATGTCGGGTTCGTGCGTGACCATCAGCACGGTGATGCCGCTATTCCTGTTGAGGTCGGTCAGCAATTCCATGATTTCGATCGATCGCTGCGAATCGAGGTTGCCGGTGGGTTCGTCGGCGACCAGCACGTCGGGCTGGGTGACGATGGCGCGGGCGATGGCGACGCGTTGCTGCTGCCCGCCGGACAGTTCGGCCGGCGTGTGATCCCACCAGTCTTTCAGGCCCACCTTGTCGAGTGCGGCCATGCCCATGTCGTAGCGGGTCTTCTTATCCTCGCCGCGATAGAGCAGGGGCAGCTCCACATTTTCCAGCGCCGTCGTGCGCGACAACAGGTTGAACCCCTGAAACACGAAACCGAGATAGCGACGGCGCAGCAGCGCGCGCTGGTCGCGGTCCAGCGTTTCGACATGATGGCCCTTGAACAAATAGGCCCCGCCCGATGGCACGTCGAGGCAGCCCAATATGTTCATCGTGGTCGACTTGCCCGAACCGGAAGGCCCCATGACGGCGACGAAATCACCCTGCTGGATGTCGAGGTCGACGCCTTTCAAAGCCTGAAACGCGGTCGGGCCTTCGCCATAGACCTTCGTCACGCCGCGCATGGAGATGATCGGGTCGCTTGCCGCCATGGCGAATCAGGTTCCGCTCGGGCGGCCGACGCCGCGCGTCTGGGCAGGGGGGCGGCGCCGTTGGAGGGCGTTACCGGCGCGGTTTCAGGCGCTGCGTCGCCTGAATTGCCCAGCTTGCCAACGCTGGCGGGGGTGCCGTCGGCCGACGGATTGGACTGGCGACGATCCGGGGCCTTGGTGTCGGCGCCCGCATCGGCCTTCTGGTCTTCCGCCGGGGGCTGCTGGCCCGCCGCAAGCTGCCCGGTGATGACGCGCATCCCTGCCTTCAACGCGCCGCCGGTGATCGCCGTGCGCGATCCGTCGCTTGCGCCCACCGTCACCTGCACCGCCTTCGGATCGCCGTCTTCGCCTACGATATAGACGGTCTGGCTGCTGCCCGCGCCGAAATTCACCTGACGCTTGGCTCCGCCGCGCCGCATGCGGCCGGGTCCCGGCAGGACGCTGGCGATGCCGCCACCCTGCGCGCCGCTGCTGGGCTTGAAGCGCAGCGCACTGTTGGGGACCAGCAGTACGTTGCTCAGTTCCTGCGTCACGATATCGGCGGTCGCGGTCATGCCGGGACGCAATATCTCATCCTTGTTGTTGACCGTCAGTACCGCCGTGTAGGCGACCACGGTGCCGGTCGTGCTGGTGGTCGTCGTCCCGGTCGAGGAGGACGAACTGCTCGACGCGTTCGACCCGACATTGACCCGCGACACCGTGGCCGGGAAGGTGCGGCCGGGGAAGGCGTCCACCGCGAAGGTGGCGCTCTGGCCTTCCTTCACCTGGCCGACATCGGCTTCGTCCACCGAAACCTCGACCTCCATCTGCGTCAGGTCTTCGGCCAGGGTGAAGAGGACCGGCGCGTTGAAGGACGCGGCCACCGTCTGGCCTGGTTCGATGTCGCGCGACAGGACCACGCCGTTCACCGGGGACACGATCTGCGCGATCGACAGGTTGGTCTGTGCGGTCGACAACTGCGCGCGCGACACGTTCACCTGCGCTTGTGTGGAACGAAGATTGGCGAGCGCGCCCTGATAGTCGGCACGGGCCGAATCCAGTTCGGTCTTGGCCGGCACGCGGCCGCCCGACAGGCGGAACACATTTTCCTGCCGGTCGAGCGTCGCCTTGGCCAGCGCTACCTGTGCCTGTGCCTGCGCGACGCTGGCCTGGCTGGCGGCGACCTGCGCGCGGTTCTGGTTCACCGTATCGACCAGACGGCGGGTATCGAGTTCGGCGAGCTTTTGCCCCTTGGTCACGCGATCGTTCACGTCGACATAGACGGCCGTGATCTTGCCCGATTGTTCGGACCCGACATCGACCTGATTGATGGGCTTCAGGTTGCCGGTTGCCGATACGCTGACGGTCAGATCGCCGGTGCGCACTTCACGGGTTGCATAGTTGGGCTTGTCCTCGCCCGAGAAGCAGCGTGCCAGCAACAGGATGACGATCAGCAGGACGACGCCCATCGCGCCCCGGATCGCCCATTTGCGCCACGGCTTTTCAGGCTTCGCGCCCAGAAAATCGTCGAGGTCCTGATCCTTGCTCACATCATTGCTCATTGCTTGATCCACTGGGGGGGCGATCTTCCATGGTCTGCCAGCCGCCACCCAGCGCATCGTAAAGCTGGGCGATGGCCAGAACTTCGTCGGATTGCGCGGAAGCCAGGCTATTGCGCGCGTTCAACAGGGTGGATTCGCTGGTCAACAGCGTCTGAAAATCGGTCAGCCCCGCCTGATACTGGCTGCGCGCCAGGATCGCGGCGTTGTTCGACGCGTCAAGGGCGGTGGCGAACTCCACCTTGCGCAGGCGCGCGCTGGTGAGTCGCGCCATGGCGTTTTCGACATCCTCCAGCGCGGTGAGGACGCTTTGCTTATAGGCGGCGAAGGCGGCGTCGGTCGCGGCCTTTTGCGAGCGGACCTGCGATGTCAGGCGGCCGCCGTCGAAGATGGTCTGCGCCACATTGGCGAAGACGCCGCCGGTGATCAGGCTGAACAAATCGCTGAACGCATTGGAGGTTGTGCCGATATTGCCGCTGATGCCGAGCGAAGGGTAGAGCTGCGCCTGCGCCACGCCGATCCGCGCGGTGGCGGCGGCCAGCGCGCGTTCGGCGCTGCGCACGTCGGGGCGCTGGCGCAATGTGTCGGCAGGGATGCCGGTCGCGATCTGTGAGGATGCTACGGGAATGGGGGCGGGGGTTTCCAGCGCGCGTGTCGCTTCGCCCGGCGCCTGCCCCGTCAGCACGGCGATGCGGTTCAGGCTGCCTTTCAAACTGGCTTCGAACTGCGGGATCGTGGCGTTGGTCTGGGCGAGTTGGGCGCGGGCCTGCTGCTCGTCCAGCGAGGAGACGAGGCCAGCCTGCAAGCGCCAGCTGGCGATGTCGAAATTATCCTTCTGGACGCGCTGGCTTTCGCGCGCGATGCGCAGCTGTTCCTGCGCCAGTCGCGCCTGGATATAGTTGGTGGCCAGTTCGGATATGATCGTCATCCGCACATTGGCGAGATCATATCCCGACGCCGCCAGGTCCGCCCGCGCCGCTTCGGCGGTACGCGACAGTTCGCCAAACAGGTCGACCTGCCAGCTGGCGTTGATGCGGCCGGAATAGCTGCTGGACCAATTGCCGGTGCCGCCACCGATCGGATTGCCGCTGCTGTCCAGTCGCCCGCCCGCATCCTGATTGCTATAGTTGCGTCCGCCCGTCGCCGCGCCACTGAGTTGTGGCGCGAAGCTGGCATTGGCCTGGCGCAGCGATTCCCGCGCCTGCCGCAAGCGCGCCTGCGCCTGCACGATATCCAGATTGTTGGCGATTGCGGTGTCGATCAGGGCGCTGAGCGCCGGGTCGTTCAGCCGCGTCCACCATTGGGAAAGGTCGGTGTCGCTGACCGGCGCGCCATCGCCCTGGCTATAGGCAGCAGGAATGCCGAGCGCAGCGGTCTGCGGCGCGCGATAGTCAGGCCCTGCCGCGCAGGCGGACAGGAGGAGCGTCGTGCCGCTGATCCATGCAATGCGATATCGCACCTTTTCCTTGCACTCCGTCGTCGTTAAAGGGGCGGCCACGCTGCCCCGCTTGCAAAGGGGGGTGAGATGTCCCGTCCCTGACTGCCGCAGGGGTGTGTACGGCTCAATGACATTTATGTCTCAAAGTGTATCATGTTTGAAATTATGCGCTTTTCCAGGCGCTTTTGGTCAGAGGACAATCGATGCGGGCATTTCTTTTTCCGGGGCAGGGCAGCCAGTCCGTGGGCATGGGCAAGGCGCTGGCCGACGCCAGTCCGGCGGCGCGGGAATTGTTTCAGGAAGTCGACGACGCCCTGTCGCAAAATCTGTTCCGCATCATGGTGGAGGGGCCGGATAGCGACCTGACGCTGACCGAAAATGCCCAGCCAGCGATCATGGCCAACGCCATCGCCACGCTGCGCGTGATGCAGGCGGAAGGCGGCTTCAGCCTGGCGGAGAAGGGCGATTATGTCGCGGGCCACAGTTTGGGCGAATATAGCGCGCTCTGCGCCGTGGAGGCGTTCGATATCATCACGACGGCGCGCCTGCTGAAGCTGCGTGGCCAGTCGATGCAGGCGGCCGTGCCGGTGGGCGAGGGCGCGATGGCGGCCTTGCTGGGCGCGGACATCGACAAGGCGCAGGCGCTGGCCGACGCAGCGGCGCAGGGCGAAGTCTGCACCGTCGCCAACGATAACGATCCGAGCCAGGTCGTAATTTCGGGCCATCGCGCCGCGATCGAGCGTGCGGTCGCGCTGGTGAAGGATCATGGCATCAAGCGCGGCGTGCTGCTGCCGGTGTCGGCCCCTTTCCATTGCCCACTGATGCAGCCTGCCGCAGACGTGATGGCGGAAGCGCTCGCGAAGGCGGCGATCAACGCCCCGCTGCTACCGGTCTACGCCAATGTGCTGGCCGCGCCGATCGCCGACCCCGAAGAGATCAAGGCGCGCCTGGTCGAACAGGTGACAGGCCGCGTGCGCTGGCGCGAATCCGTGTCGGCCATGTGGGACGCGGGCGTCACCGAGTTCGTGGAGTTGGGCGGCAAGGTGCTCGGCCCCATGGTCAAGCGCATCGCCCCCGACGCGACCGTGCGCAGCATCGTGACGATGGACGATATCGAGGCGGCGCTGGGCGCTTTTTAAATTTTGTTCGCGCGGAGGCGCGAAGACGCGGAGGAGATTTGGTCGAGATCGACCGCATCAGTGGCGACGTTTTGAATCTGGCTCTGCGTGTGCACCGCGAATTGGGGCCGGGATTATTGGAGAGCGTCTATGAGATGATCCTGGCGGCCAAATTGGCCGCCATGGGTTATGTGGTGGAGAGACAGCGCCCGTTCGATGTCGAATATGACGGGTTGCGGTTCGATGCAGCCTTTCGCATCGATCTCATTGTAGAAGGCGTGCTTCTGGTTGAAATCAAATCGGCGGAACGCCTCAGCCCGGCCCACGCAAAGCAATTGCTGACCTATCTTCGCCTGACGAAACAGCCCGTTGGGTTGCTCATCAATTTCGGCGGCGCGACGCTCAAGGAAGGGGGGCAAGCGCATAGTCAACGACTATGTCCCCTCCGCGTCTTCGCGCCTCCGCGTGAACCAAAAAGAACAAGGAGACTGACATGTTCGACCTTACAGGCATGACCGCGCTGGTGACGGGCGCTTCGGGGGGATCGGTTCTTCCATCGCCCGGGCGCTCGCGGCGCAGGGCGCGACGCTGGCGCTTTCGGGCAGCAATGCAGACAAGCTCAAGGCCTTTGCCGCCGAACTGGGCGGGGATCACAAGACGATCGTCTGCAACCTGAGCGATTCCGCGTCGGTCGATGCGCTGGTGCCGCAGGCGGTCGAAGCGCTCGGCGGGAAGGTCGACATCCTCGTCAACAATGCCGGCATCACTCGCGACAACCTGATCTTGCGGATGAAGGATGAGGAATGGTCGCAGGTCATCTCTGTCAATCTGGAGGCGGCGTTTCGTCTCGTCCGCGCGGCGGCCAAGCCGATGATGAAGGCCCGCTTCGGCCGCATCATTTCCATCACCTCGGTCGTCGGCGTCACCGGCAATCCCGGTCAGGCCAATTATTGCGCGTCGAAAGCCGGCATCATCGGTATGTCCAAATCGCTTGCGCAGGAACTGGGGAGCAGGGGCATCACCGTCAATTGCGTGGCACCGGGCTTCATCCGGTCGGCCATGACCGATGCGCTCAACGATGCGCAGAAGGGCGCGATCCTCACCAAGATTCCGGCGGGCGATCTGGGCGATGGCGACGATATCGGCGCGGCGGTCGTCTATCTGGCGAGCCGCGAAGCCGGTTACGTCACCGGCCAGACGCTGCATGTGAATGGCGGGATGGCGATGATCTGAACCGGGCGAGCGCGCCGTCCAGCAGGATGGCGCGCCGCACCGCCAGCGCCAGCACGGCGATGGCGGCGATCAGATCGACCGGGATATGGGTCAGGTCCGACAGGAACCGGCCGAACAGCGGGGCGATCCAGGCATAGGCGAGTCCTGTCGGCTCCCACGCCAGGACGCCCCGTTTCTGCATGTCCGCCACCAGGAAGGCGATGGCGACGCCCAGCAGCACGAAATCGTAATCCAGAACATAGGGCGTGCAGAGCAGAGCCGCGCTCAGCGCCGCCGCGCCGCGCACAGCCGTCGATCCGCGTCGGGCCGCCAGCGCCGCCGCCCCGATCGCGATGGCGGTGACGACAGCCTGGACGCCATAGGCGATCGGAATCGATCCACCCCATTGGCGCATCGCGGCGAAGGGGCTGGGGATTTTCTCCCAGCCGGTATCGCCTGCCTCTATGACGATATGTTGCGTCAGCGGCAGGGAATCGAGGAAGGCCCGCCAGACCGGCCATCCCCAGATCGCCAGCGTCACCAGGCATAGCGCCATGACGGTCAGGGCCGCTGCAACGAAAGCGCGCCAATTGCCGCGCGCGATTATCACCACCGGGATCAGCACCGCAAATTGCGGCTTGTAGACCAACGCGCCCAGCAGCATGCCTGCCACCCAGGGGCGTCTGTCCAGCAACAGCATGCCCGTGCCCAGAAGGCTGGCCGTCAGGAAGGCATTCTGACCATGGCCCAGGCAAATCAGCACGACCGGCGCGCCCAGCGCCACCAGCATCGCGTCGCGATCCCCCGGCAATATGCGCCGCACCAGCGCCAGTGCCAGCATCAGTGTCGAACCCTGCCAGAGCACAAGCGCGGCGACATAGGGGAATTGGGCAAGCAACGTCGCGATGATCAGGAAGGGCGGGGGGTAGTGCCAACCGTAGAAGGGGATGGCGACATCATGATGCACCTGTTTCTGCACGTCATAGTGGCGCGCCCAGTTCCACGCATCTGGCGCCCGACCATGGTCGGCCATCCAGCCCGCGCTCCAGACATTGGAAAAGTCCGTCCCCAGCGGCCGTCCCAGCGAATCCACCGTGCCATGCGCGGTCGCGAAGAGGTAGAGGAGGCCGATCACCGTCGCCGCCAGCACCAGCATCGCAACCAGGCGGATGCGCGCGCGGGTGACCAGTTGATCGGGGAGCGGAAAGGCGCGCATGCGGTTTCCATCGCACAAAGGCGCTGAAATTTTGGTAAATAGGTCGTTATGCAGAGCGGCAGGCCAAGTTTTTTGTTGCCGTACAGGCACTGGATGGGATGAAAGGGGCTTGGCGGCCTTCCCTCTTGCCTCTATCGGAGCTTGGCACTAGGGCAATGCCTTAACGGTTATTCACAACCACCAACGATACCAGTCAAGAAGGACCACTCATGAGTGAGACCGCGGATCGCGTAAAGAAAATCGTCGTCGAGCATCTGGGCGTTGAAGCCGAAAAGGTGACCGAGGATGCCAGCTTCATCGACGATCTGGGCGCGGACAGCCTGGACATCGTCGAGCTGGTCATGGCGTTCGAAGAAGAATTCGGCGTTGAAATCCCTGACGACGCTGCCGAAAAGATCGCGACCGTCAAGGATGCGATCGATTATATCGACAGCAAGCAGTAAGGCGTCTTGCGGCCCGCGTGCGATGCGCCGGGCCGCCCTGCGCGTTAGGAAATGGCTCCCTCCTGTCCGGTAATTCCGGAATGTGGGGAGCTTTTTCGTATCTGGCGCACCGTTCACAATAGGGCTGCAAGCCACTAGATGGACGATGCGAAGCCAAAGAGAATATTTCGGAGCAAGCATATGCGTCGTGTCGTCGTCACTGGCCTTGGCATGGTCAGCCCTTTGGGCGGAGATGTGGAAACCAGTTGGAAGAATATCATCGCGTCCAAATCCGGCGCGGCCACGATCACGCGCTTCGATCCTACCGACTATAAATGCCGCATCGCTTGCGAAGTGAAGCCCAAGGACCATGAATATGGTTACGACGCGTCGCTGGATGTCGATCACAAGATCCAGCGCCAGGTCGACCTATTCATCGTGTTCGGCATCTCCGCCGCCAGCCAGGCGCTGCGCGACGCGGGCCTCGACAATATGTCGGAAGAAGAACGGCTGCGCGCCGGTTGCTCGATCGGTTCGGGCATCGGCGGTCTGCCCGGCATCGAAAGCGAATCGCTGGTGCTGGCCAACAAGGGGCCGAGCCGGGTCAGCCCGCATTTCGTCCATGGCCGCCTCATCAACCTGATCTCCGGCCAGGTTTCGATCAAATATGGCCTGATGGGGCCGAACCATGCGGTCGTCACCGCTTGTTCGACCGGCGCGCATTCGATCGGCGACGCCGCGCGGATGATCGCGATGGACGATGCCGACGTCATGCTGGCGGGCGGCGCGGAAAGCGCGATCTGCCCTATCGGCATCGCTGGTTTCGCCCAGGCGCGCGCGCTCTCGACCGGCTTCAACGACGATCCCACGCGCGCCAGCCGCCCCTATGACGTCAACCGCGACGGCTTCGTCATGGGCGAAGGCGCCGGCGTGGTCGTACTCGAAGAATATGAACGGGCGAAGGCGCGCGGCGCGAAAATCTATGCCGAAGTGCTGGGTTACGGCCTGTCGGGTGACGCCTATCATGTCACCGCGCCGCATCCCGAAGGATCGGGCGCGTTCCGTTCGATGCAGATGGCGCTCAAGAAGTCGGGCCTGTCCCTCGACGACATCGACTATGTGAACGCGCATGGCACATCGACCCCGCTGGGCGACGAACTGGAACTGGGCGCGGTGCGCCGCCTGTTCGGCGACCAGATCGGCCATATGTCGATGTCGTCCACCAAGTCGGCGATCGGCCATCTGCTGGGCGGCGCGGGCGCGGTGGAAAGCATCTTCTGCATCCTCGCCATGCGCGACGGCATCGTGCCGCCGACGCTGAACCTCGATGAACCGAGCGAAAGCTGCAAGGGCGTGGACCTGGTCCCGCACGTCGCCAAGGAGCGCAAGGTGCGCGCGGTGCTGAACAATTCGTTCGGCTTCGGCGGCACCAACGCCTCGCTGATCATGAAGGCGATCTGAGGCAGGTTATCCATTCTGTTCCCCGGCGAAGGCCGGGGTCCAGTCCCTCGCTCTGAACTGGACCCTGGCCTTCGCCGGGGAACAGGGGAACCCTATGGCAAAGCGAACCCGCACCGGCCCCATGCGACGACTAGGCGGCATCGTCCTGCTGATCGGGCTGGCGGTCGCTGCCTTCATCGCGTTCCGCTTCGTCTATGGGTGGAGCGAGCCAGGCCCCGCGAAACAGGATGTCCGTATCGTCGTGCCGGAAGGGGCGACGCTGTCCGACGCGGCGGTGCTGCTGAAACAGGGTGGGGCGGTGCGGTCCGCCGACGCCTTTCTGACGCGGGCGAAGCTGTTCGGCAGCGGCAAATCGATCAAGGCAGGCGAGTTCATCCTGCCCGCAGGCGCCAGCAACAGCGACATCCTGTCCATCCTGCAAGGCGGCAAGACGCTTACCCGCCTCATCACCATTCCCGAAGGCATGCCGTCCATCCTGGTGCATGAGCGGCTGATGGCGAACGACCAGTTGACGGGCGACATTCCGGTGCCCGACGAAGGCAGCGTGCTGCCCGACAGCTATGCCTTCGACAAGGGCGAGGCGCGCGCCGTCGTGTTGAAACGCATGCAGGCGGCGATGGACAAGGCCCTGGCCCAACTCTGGGCGGAGCGCGCGGCCAACACCATCGTCAAATCGCCCAGGGAAGCGGTCATCCTCGCCAGCATCGTGGAGAAGGAAACCGGCGTTCCTTTGGAGCGGCCCATGGTGGCGGGGGTCTATGCCAACCGGTTGCGCACCAACATGATGTTGCAGGCGGACCCGACCATCATCTACCCGATCACGCGGGGCAAGCCGCTGGGCCGCCGCATCCGCAAGTCGGAAATCGCGGCGGTCAACGACTACAACACCTACGCCATGGTCGGCCTGCCCAAGGGACCGATCGCCAATCCGGGACGGCTGTCGATCCTGGCGGTATTGCACCCGGCGCAAACCAAGGCGCTCTATTTCGTCGCCGATGGCAAGGGCGGCCATATCTTCGCCGACACCTATCAGCAGCATAATGAAAATGTGCGCAAATGGTTCGAAATCCGCCGCGCGCGCGGCGAGTTGTGAGGTATCGGCGCTGGATCGCGGCGGCATTCTTGGCTGTCATGCCGTTACCCGGCGCTGCGAAGGCACAGACGCATCATCCAGCGGTCCGCCACGCGGTGCGCTGCTTCATCGTCGTGTCGTCCCTTGCCACGAACGAAGATGCGACGATGAAGATGTCGGGTCTGATCGGATCGATGTTCTTCGCGGACCAGATCTTCGGGGCGGAGCCAGATATCGACCTCACTAGCCTGATGACGCGTGAGGCGATCGATATCGACGAAAGCCAGACCCGGACATTGCTTGTTCAATGTGGCGAAGAATTGAAGCAACGTGGCGGTCAGATCACGGCCGCTGGCAACGCCTTGAGCGCGATGAGCGGCAAGGCCCGCTGACCTGTCCAATCAGCGCAAAAGGCCCCTCGCGACGAGCGAACGGCTATAAAGCCAGCCGAACAGCGCCACCGCGATGATGAGCGCGGGAAAGGGAACGGTGGCAACCCATCCCTTTTCCGCCAGCAAGTGGGTGCCCAGGAACGTATAGCCGAACTGCACGATGACGCAGACAAGCGACAGCAGGAACAGGAAGGCGGCGATCGATTTGCGCAACAGCAGCGCGATCGCGCCCAGCGTGCCGGTCGCCACGGCGATGGCATAGACGGTCCATACCCAGCCTGGCATCGTCGCGAAGGCGCGGGCGGCGGCGGGATCGGTTCTGGCCAGCGCGCTCAGATCGACCGTATATTGCATGATGAAGGCCGCGATCCCCATCAGGCCCCATAACAACAGGATGACCCCGATGATCGTAACCTTGCGCGACGTGGACATGATCTTTCCCCTCCATGACGTCGCTGCGCCGGGCAGGACGCTCTATAGGGATGATACACCTGATAGCATTGGACCGAAAGAGACATGACGATAGCGGAACGACGTGCGCCGATCATCGTGACGGCGCTGATGGGCGCGGCGGACTTTGCCTGGGCGGATGGTCTGCGCCGCGCGCATTTTCCGCCGGAACGCAATCAACTGTCCGCCCATGTGACCCTGTTTCACCATCTTCCGCCCTCGCTGCTGGACGAGATTGCAGCGCGGTTGAAAACCCTGTGCCGTGGCCCCGCGCCGGCGGCCAGGCTGGCAGCCGTCATGCCGCTGGGGCAGGGGGTCGCCTATCGCATCGACAGCCCCGAGCTGATGGCGATGCGCGATGAACTGGCCGACGCATTTGCAGGCCTGCTAACTCCGCAGGATCAGGCCCGTCCGCGCCTGCACGTCACGATCCAGAACAAGGTGAAGCCACAGGAAGCGAAGGCGCTGGCGGAGCGATTGGCGGCGGAATTTCAACCGCGCGCCTTCGCCATTTCAGGCCTTGCCGCCTGGCATTATCGCGGCGGGCCATGGGAATTGGCGATGAAGGCGATGTTCAGGGGGTAGGGCGGTCAGCTACTTATCCTCTCCCGCAAAGGCGGGAGAGGATTATAAATCCGCCGTCCGCCACTATTGGCGGACGGCGCACTATTCAGGCCAGCCCGACTTCCTTCAACGGCACCGATGCGTCCGCCAGTTGCGCCACGTCCAGCGCGGCCCCGGCAATCACATGGGCGCGACCCTGGACATAATCCTTGACCATATTCACGCAATCCAGCGCGATCACTTTGCCGCCCTTGAGATACACGACCGAGAAGCTGCGCGTGGCCGGATCGCCGCGCAGGATCGTCTGGTCAAAGCCGGTGGACAGGCCCACCGTCTGGAGCTTCAGATCATATTGGTTCGACCAGAACCAGGGCACGGCGTCATAGGCCTCTTCCTTGCCCATGATGTGCGCCACTGCGACCTTCGCCTGATCGTTGGCATTCTGCACGGATTCCAGTCGCATCTGCGCGCCGCCGGCAAAGCGGTTGGCGTGCGCGGCGCAATCACCCACCGCGTAGATGTCGTCCAGCGACGTGCGGCAAAATTCGTCCACGTCGACGCCATTGCCCCCCGCCGCGCCCGCCGCGATCAGCGGGCCGGTTTCGGGGATGATGCCGATGCCCACGATCACCATGTCGGTGTCGATCCGCTCGCCATCCTGCATCAGGACGGCGGTCGCCAGCCCGTCCTTCACCTCGATACAGTCCATCCGCGCGCCAGTGCGCAGGTCCACGCCATGGGCGCGATGCTCGGCTTCGTAAAAACGCGACAGATCTTCGCCTGCCACGCGCGCCAGCACCCGGTCGAGCGCTTCCAGCAGCACCACTGTCTTGCCGAATTTGGACAGCACGGCCGCTGCCTCCAGCCCGATATAGCCGCCGCCGATGATGGTCACATGATTGATGCTATCGATCTTCGCCATCATCGCGTCCACATCGTCGCGGCGGCGCACGGCATGGACATTGGTGGCGTCCGCGCCATTGCAGGTCAGCAGGCGGGGCGATCCGCCCGTGCACCAGATGAGCTTGCCATAGCCGATTTCGCCGTCACCCACGGTCACGAACTTGCCGACCGGATCGATGCTTTTGACGCGCCTGCCCAGCAGCATGTCGATCTTGCGCTCTTCCCAGAAGCGGGCGGGGCGGATGAGGATGCGGTCGAAGCTCTTGTCGCCCGCGAAATATTCCTTGGACAGGGGCGGGCGCTCATAGGGGGGTATTTTTCGTCGCCGATCATGGCGACCGACCCGTCGAACCCGGCCTGGCGCAGCGCGATGCCCGCCTGTGCGCCTGCATGGCCCGCGCCCACGATCAGAACGTCGTAATAGCTCATCCGTCCTCTATCCCCGTCATGCCTTATTTGCGACGCTGATTGGCGCGCTTTGCCGCGTGAGGCAAGGAGGATATGTTTCGTGCGGGTGAAAAATGGTAGCGGAGGAGGGACTTGAACCCCCGACACGCGGATTATGATTCCGCTGCTCTAACCAGCTGAGCTACTCCGCCCCAAAAGGGCCTCGCCGGGCGCATCGCCCTGCGGTGAGGCGGCGCTATACGCAGCGATGGCAGGCGGGTCAACGGGGTTTGCGCAAAACTTCTGCGATCATTTCCGGCGCACTTCCCACCCCGTCGGCAGCGCCACGGGATAGTCGTCCAGCGCGTCGTCATCGACGGCTTCCACCGCTTCGCTGACCAGCGGCCCCAGCTTGGCCATATCGGGGTTGTGGCCAGCGCCCGGTGCGATCAGCCAGTCGGCGGGATGCCTGGCGGCGGCGAACAGGGCGGCGGCCTGATCCATGTCCACCCGGTCGTCGGCGGTGCCGTGGATCATCACCAGCGGCGCCCCGATCTTCGACGCGGCATCCAGATTATTCCACTTGTCGGGTAGCAGCTTGCCCATGCCGCCCGGCGCGGATTGCGCGAGTGTGTCGAACGTCGACAGGGTGATGACGCCCGCGACCGGCTCCGTTGCCGCCACGTGCAGCGCCACCGCGCCGCCCAGCGAATGGCCAACCAGGAAGATGCGGGCGTTCGATCCCACCAGCTTGCGCGCGGCGGCGATAAATCTGCGCCCGTCGTCCACCAGCGCGGCCTGCGTCGGATCGCCGGGATTGCCGCCAAAGCCGCGATAGGACACGACGATGACATGGTCGCCCCGGCCGGTCAGATGTTCGGCATAGCGGGCCGCGATGCCCTGGTTCGATCCCCGGCCATGGAAGAAGAGGATGACGTCGCGGTCCATCGGTTCGCCCGGCCAGTAATAGCCGGTCAGCATGATGCCGTCCGCTGTCTGTACCGGCATGGGCTGGGGCGGGCTTCTGGTCCATTGCGCGATGTCGACGGTCGCGTCGTTCGCCTTGTATATCTGCTCGCGCATCGCCGCCGCGCAGCCGGTCAGCGCCAGCGCCGCCGCGATCGTCCATGACAGGGCCGCCTGCCTGATCCGGTTCATACGCCATATCCTTAAGCTGTGCGTCCGTCGGTTATCGATGCCCCAGGTGGCGCGCGCAAGGCCGACAAAAACGAAATTGCAGCAGCTTTCCGCCATTTATCCTGAATGCTCAGGCAACCTTTTTGCCGCTCGCCATTTTTGCCTTGCAATCGCCACAACGCGGCGCACTAATATTGCGATGCACAACCGGCCCGGCGCGGCCGAGGGAGGAATGACGACTTGCCCTTCCATGAAATGTTTGAGCCGGAAGGTTCGATACGCCCCTGTTATGACGAAGTGCAGAAATGGGTGGAGCGGACAGGCATTGCCGGACTCAACCGTCGCATGGACGAGGCTGAAGCGATCTTCCGCCGCATCGGCATCACCTTCGCCGTCTATGGCGAGGGCGGCGACCCGGAACGGCTGATCCCCTTCGACCTGCTGCCGCGTATCTTCACCGCGCAGGAATGGCGCGTGCTCGACAAGGGCATCCGCCAACGCGCGCGGGCGTTGAACGCCTTTCTTCACGACGTCTATCATCGCGGCGAAATCGTAAAGGCGGGGATCATGCCCGCCGACATCATCTACAAGAACAGCGCCTATCTGGCCGAGATGGCGGACTTCACCCCGCCGGGTAAGGTCTACAGCCATATCGTGGGCATCGACATCGTGCGCACCGGGCCGGGCAGCTTCGAAGTGCTGGAGGATAATTGCCGCACCCCCTCGGGCGTGTCCTACATGCTCGAAAATCGTGAGATCATGACGCGCATGTTCCCCGAACTGTTCGCGCAGGGGATCGTCGCGCCGGTGGACGATTATCCCGCCGAATTGCTCAAGAGCCTGAAGGAAGTGGCGCCGCCTGCGTGCAAGGGCGATCCCGTCGTGGTCGTGCTGACCCCCGGTTCGCTCAACAGCGCCTATTATGAGCATAGCTTCCTGGCCGACCTGATGGGCGTGGAACTGGTCGAGCCGGCTGACCTCTTCGTCGATGAGGACCGGGTGTGGATGAAGACCACCTTGGGGCCCAAGGCGGTCGACGTCATCTATCGCCGGATCGATGACGAATATCTTGATCCCTTGGTGTTCCGCCCCGACAGTCTGCTCGGCATTCCCGGCATCTTCAACGTCTATCGCAACGGCGGGGTCACGCTGGCGTCCGCGCCGGGATCGGGCATCGCCGACGACAAGGCGGTCTATATCTATGTGCCGGAGATGATCCGTTTCTACCTCGGCGAAAAGCCGATCCTGGACAATATCCAGACCTGGCAATGCGGCAAGCCCGATGAGATGGCCTATGTGCTGGAGCATCTGCACGAACTGGTCGCCAAGGAAGTCCATGGATCGGGCGGTTACGGCATGTTGATCGGTCCCAAGTCGACGAAGGATGAGGTCGAGGCCTATGCCGCGCGGATCCGCGCCAATCCGGGCGAGTTCATCGCCCAGCCGACGCTGGACCTGTCGACCGTGCCGACGCTCGGCCCGGCGTCGGTTGTCGGTCGTCACGCCGATTTCCGTCCCTATTGCCTGGTCGGCAAGCAGATCCGCCTGGTCCCCGGCGGCCTGACGCGGGTCGCGCTGACCGAAGGATCGCTGGTGGTGAACTCCAGCCAGGGCGGCGGGGTCAAGGACACTTGGGTATTGCAGGACTGATGGCGATGGCGTGTTTAGAGCATTCACATCCGTTCGGGCTGAGCTTGTCGAAGCCCCGCACTTCTCCTTTAAATAGAAAGACCCTTCGACAGGCTCAGGGCGAACGGGGAAGAGGTTATCCCACATGCTGAGCCGGACCGCCGAAAATCTCTTCTGGATGGCGCGTTATATGGAGCGGGCCGAAGCGACCGCGCGCCTGCTGACCATGGGGCAGCGGATGGCGATCCTGCCCGGCGCGCATCATCGCGACGAATGGCGCTCGGTCGTCCGCGCCACCGGGGCGGAGCATCGCTTTCCCGAAGGTGCGGTCGTCACCGAAAGCGACGCCGTATCCGTCCTGATGCTGGACGCGGACAATCCCAGTTCGATCCGGTCCTGCCTGCTCAAGGCGCGCGCCAATGCCAAGTCCGCGCGGACCATGTTGACGCAGGACATGTGGGAAGCGCTGAACGACGGCTGGCGCAAGCTCGACAGCTATGATGTGGGCGAAGCGCGGCAACAGCTTCCCACGCTGATCGACTGGGTCAAGACGCGGGTGATGACCTTCCGCGGCGCGGCCCATTCGGGCCAGTTGCGTAACGAAGGGCACGACTTTCTGCGCTGCGGCTCCGCGCTGGAGCGCGCGCAGATGACGCTGCGCCTGCTCGACGTCAAATATTATGTGCTGCTGCCCGAAACCGAAGTGATCGGCGGCAATCGCGACCATTATCAATGGACGTCGGTACTGCACGCCCTGTCGGGCAGCCGCGCCTATCATCATGTCTATGGCGGCACCTACACGCCCTGGCAGATCACCGATTTCCTGATGCTCAACCGGCTGTTCCCGCGCAGTGTCGCCTATTGCTACGACCAGTTGGCCTATCGGCTCAATCGCCTGGCGGGCTGGCACGATGCGCGCGCCGCCTGCCACGACACGGTGCGTGAGATGGTCGCCGCGCTGGAGACGCTGGACAGTGGCGAGATCTTCCGTTTCGGCCTGCACGAAACGGTGCAGCACGGTCTGTCGATGACCAACCGATTGGGCATGGAAATCGCCGACGCCTATCATTTCGGCTGATGGGGGAAAGTCGGGCCGGTGGAAGGGCAGGCCGGGCCAGTGCAGGGGGAGGGGGGCTTCCATGAAATTGCTCGTGCGGCATCAGACCGTCTATCGCTACGCCACCACGCCTACGCGGGTCGCGATGCGGTTGAAGCTGATGCCGGTCGATACGCCCACGCAAAAGGTGCTGGACTGGCAGGTCAGCATCAATGACGAGCCGCTGACCGGCTTTCGCCGCAACAGCTATGGCGAAATGGAAACCATCTGGATTTGCCGCGACCGGCTGGACCATGCGGAGATCGTGGCGCAGGGGCTGGTCGAGACATGCGAAAACCATGGCGTGGTCGGTCCCCTCGATAGCCGCGTCGACCCTCGCTATTTCCTGCGCGATACGCCGCTGACCCGCGCGTCGGACGGCATCGCCGCCATGGCCCGCGCGACGCCGTGCGACAGCGGTCCGTTGGCGCAACTCCATGCGCTGTCCGCGGCGGTCAGCGATGCCGTGCAATATCGCGCGGGTGTCACGCGATCGGACACCAGCGCGGCGCAGGCCTTCGCGCTGGGCGCGGGCGTGTGCCAGGACCATGCGCAAATCTTCATCGCCGCCGCCCGGACGCTGGGCCTGCCCGCGCGCTATGTGACGGGCTATCTGCTGGCGGGCGACGGCACTGCCCTGCACGAAACCCATGGCTGGGCCGAAGCCCATGTGCCGGGCTTGGGCTGGATCGGATTCGACCCGTCCAACCGGGTGTGCGTGACCGAACGCTATCTGCGCCTCGCCAGCGGGCTGGATGCGGACGACGCTGCGCCGATCCGTGGCTCGGTCACGGTCATGGGCGATATCTGCATTGACGCGGACGTCCGTATCGCGCAGGCGGAGGAGGGCGTCGAGGAACGACAGCTGCAACGACAGCAGCAACAAAGCTTCCCGTCGCCCGGATCGACGGGTTAATGGAGGCGATCGCCAGTCGGATGGTGCATCCGGCAATTCGGTGATCGCGACAGATAGAACACAGGGGGCCATTGGGCCGTGACTTATTGTGTGGCCGTGCGCGTGGACCAGGGACTGGTCATGCTGTCCGACACCCGCACCAATGCGGGCATGGACAATATCGCGCGCTTTCGAAAAAGCTTCACCTATCATGTGCCGGGCGAACGGGCGATCACGCTCATGTGCTCGGGCAATCTGTCCATTACCCAGGGCGTGAAGGCGACGCTGAGCAAGGCGATCAAGGAAGCCAAGCTCGACCCCGATATCGAAACCATCCTGAACTGCGACACCATGTACCGCGTGGCGCAGATCGTGGGCGAAGCGATGCAGAAGATGCAGCAGCGCTATCGCGAGAATATCGAGATGGGCGGATCGGGCGCGGGCGCGTCGATCATGATCGCAGGCCAGCGCAAGGGCGGCAAGCCGCGCCTCTACCTCATCTATTCCGCCGGCAATTTCATCGAGGCGACGGAAGACACGCCCTTCTTCCAGATTGGCGAGCATAAATATGGCAAGCCGATCCTGGACCGGATCATCCGCCGCGAAACCAGCCTGGAGGATGCGACCAAGGCGGTGCTGGTGTCGATGGATTCGACGCTGCGCTCCAACCTGTCGGTCGGCATGCCGCTCGACCTGACGGTCATCCCCACCGACGCCTTCGACTTCCGCGTCCGCACGCGGATCGAGGCGGACAATGAGGAGTTCGTGAAAATCTCCCAAAGCTGGGGCGCTGCGCTCCACAAGGGGTTCGCGGATCTGCCCAACGTCTTGGATTGATGCGGGCTGAATAGCCTGCTGTCCGGTTTGGGTGGTTTGGGGACAGGCGGGTTTACGGGTGCAGGCACCGTAAAGGAGACATGAATTTCACCGTCACCCCAGCGAAGGCTGGGGTCTCAGGCAATGACGCGCTATGATAGGATTATGGCGCGAGGCGGCTAAACCTATGCCATGCCCAATAAGCCAAGGGGCGTTCTCTATATTGTTGGCTGAGCGCGCCGAACACTATCGAAACGGTACCTGCTCCGCCTTTTGCAAGACATGCGGGCTAACCAGCCTTGTCCTGGTCGAGCCACATGATGACATGAGGCTCGCCATCGCCCGCGAGAAGACGCGCAAAGCTTGGAAAGGCGAATGGAAAATCGGCTTTGGGAAGAGAGTAATCCAGCTTGGCGCGATATGTCAGATGTCATCTTCTGATGCCTGAGACCCCAGCCTTCGCTGGGGTGACGATAAAGGGAAAAGCCGCTTCCAACTAATGCTACCCGCATATTGTTGAGGCCGAGAATGGCCGTTTACCCCCGCGCACCTGACCAACGAAAATCGCCATTTTCATCGCGATGACGCGTAGCCGGACCGCCACGTTGTAAGGCAAGATTTTATCAACATATGCGTGATACTCCGGGGGCATGAATTGCCACTACCGCATCGACGTAGAGCCTGAACGCGACCTGGTGCGGATAACGCTATCGGGCTTTTTCGATATCCAAACGATACGGGCCTTTGACAAAGACAGGCGGCCCGCCTTCGCCAGGCTGACTTGCGGACGGAACCAGCATCTGTCGCTATGCGATATTTCGCAATGCAACCTCCAGTCGCAGGAAGCCGTTGCCGCGTTCAAGAATGTGATGAGTGACCAGACCCTCTTCAGCCGCAAGCTGGCGTTCATCACGGGCAGTTCGCTCGCAAGGATGCAGGCGCGACGGATTCTCGAACGCGATGCGGTCAAATGCTTCGAAACGGAAGCGGAAGCGCTTGATTGGCTCATGGTTGACGGACCACACGCGACGCCTAACGATATGCTTTCAATGTAGGATTTTCTCTGATCTACATGATCGGATGACCCGTCCTGCACCCTTTGTCACGTCGCCCCAGTCCACCCTGTGCATCATGGAAACACCCTTCATTGGGTGGGTGCGCGACTATGACCTGTCTGTCGCGCCGGTGGCGCATTCCTGTAACGCAACCGGCGCGTCGGTGGCGCGCAGGCGTGACCTATACGACGCGTCGCGGGCGCTTACGGGGCGCAAGAGCGACAGATTTGGCCTCTATTTCGTTGCACGACGGTGTGAACTTCGGACCTGTGACCCACCACGCACGTCGTCATGACCTGATACCGCCCGCAACCGCGCTTCACGTCGCCCAAACAAATCCTTCGCTTGCACCACGGCACATGCCGCCTATCTCTCTCGCCAATCCGAATCGCAGTTTGAAAGCCTGATATGACCGCCACGCACAGCACCCGCATGTTGATCCTCGGTTCCGGCCCGGCTGGCCTGTCCGCCGCCATCTATGGCGCGCGCGCGGGGCTGGCGCCGATCGTGGTGCAGGGGATGCAGCCGGGCGGGCAGCTGACCATCACCACCGACGTCGAAAATTATCCCGGCTTTCGCGACGTCATCCAGGGGCCATGGCTGATGGAGCAGATGCAGGCGCAGGCCGAGCATGTCGGCGCGCAGATGATGTACGACCAGATCGTCGACATCGACCTGTCGGAGCGTCCCTTCCGCCTGCGCGGCGATGGCGGCACCCTCTATGTCGCCGACACGCTGGTCATCTGCACCGGCGCGCAGGCCAAATGGCTGGGCGTGGAGGGCGAGGAGCATTTACAGGGCAAGGGCGTGTCCGCCTGCGCCACCTGCGACGGCTTCTTCTATCGCGGCAAGAAGGTGGTGGTGATCGGCGGCGGCAATACCGCGGTGGAGGAAGCGCTCTACCTCACCAACCACAGCCATGACGTCACGCTGATCCACCGCCGCGATTCGTTGCGCGCGGAAAAGATCCTGCAACAGCGGCTCCACGCCCATCCCAATATCAAGGTGCTGTGGAACAAGGCGGTGGACAAGTTCGTGGGCGGCGGCACGCCCGAAGGACTGGTCGGCGTCGACCTGATCGACACGGTGACGGGCGAGCGGTCGCATGAGCCGACCGATGGCGGCTTCGTCGCGATCGGCCATCATCCCGCGACCGAACTCTTCACCGGCCAGCTGCCGCTGGACGAAGGCTATATCGTGGTCGAAAAGGGCACGACCCATACCGCCATTCCGGGCGTGTTCGCGGCGGGCGATGTGACCGACAAAATCTATCGCCAGGCCGTGACGGCGGCAGGCATGGGCTGCATGGCTGCACTGGATGTCGAGAAATTCCTGGCGGAGCAGGATTTCGAAGCGGTCGTTGAAAACAAGGTCGACGCTTGAATACATGTGCCCCGGCGCAGGCCGGGGCGCAAAAAGGCAAGCTTAGTCCAGCTTGCCCCGCGCGAAGGCGACCAGCGACCCGAATGTCTCGAACGTGTCGCCGTCGATATCCTCATCCTCGATCAGGATGTCGAAGCGATCCTCGATTTCGGTGAGCAGGCCCGCGACCGCCATGGAATCCAGTTCCGGCAGCGCGCCGAACAAGGGCGTGTCGGCGTCGAAAGCGTCGACGCGATCCTGGGACAGGCCAAGCGTGTCGCGCAACAGCGCCCGCATCAGGCTGTCCACGTCGATGATCCGGTCGTCCGGCTGAGAATTTTGCGCCCGCATGATGCGCGCTAAATAGAGAGAGGCGGCCTAACCTACAAGCGCCGAAATCGCCGTGCGTGCGGCAGGCAACCAGGCGGAGGCGAAACGTGGATTGAAGGCGTCGATGCGATAGAGCGGCAGGCGCAGGTCCATCCAGTCGGTCTTGTAGCTGTTGTCCCCGGTGCCATAGTCGATCGTCCGCACCCGATCCTGGTCGATCGCCTGCCTGAACATCCTATGGCTCAGCAAAGTACCGGGGGAAGCATGGTCGAAACTGCTGTCATGACTGAGCTTATGGATGAGGGCTACACCATCCTCCACCGTCCACAACTGGGCGGCAACGGCGCGCCCATCCAGCCGCGCGAAGCCCAGCCGCAACGTACCCGCCGCGCTCTCCCGCTCGGCCAGGTCGCGCAGGAAAGCGATGCCCGGCTCGGCCGGTTTCCAGCTGCGGCCATGCACGTCGACATAGTCGCGCCAGAGATGATCGGTCAGCCGCGTTTCGACAGACAGGGCAAAGCGATCGCCACGCCCCTTGCGCCTGGCGAGGCTGCGCAACTGCCCCGGTCGCGACGCCCAATAGTCGGCAAAGCTGCGCCCTGCGACATGCAGCACATGGCGGCCGCCCATCGCCCGTCGTACCGCAAACCAGCCAGCGCGGCGCAGCGCGGCGAGCATCGGCGTGGCGTCCTCCAGCGGATAGAGGTCGATCTGCGCGCACGTGGCCAGCAGATGGCGGGCAAGGCTGTCGAGAAGATGCCGTTGCACCGCTGGATCGGGCGCGCCGACGAACAGTGGTGCCCAGGAAAAACTATACCAGTTGGCAAGCGCGCTGGCGCGGCGTGGCGCCGCGGACAGCAGGAACAGCCAGGCCTGCGCATCGCCCATCTGCGCCTGCACGATGCGGATTGGCTGGTCGGCCATGCAGTGGCGGTGCAGCGCGTCGAACCAGTCGATGCGATCGAAAAGGGCCAGGCCATGGGCGCGATCGAGCCGACCGGCCAGGGCCCGTCTTGCCTCTTCGATCGTCTGATATTCCCTTGACGCCAGCAACCGACTATCTCCGCCCCAATCCCGGTTTAAAATCAACGTGCGGCATAGGATAAAAGTCTGGAAATGGAGTTAAGCACGCCTGTCCCTGACCTCGAAGGTTTTTCCAGGATCGACGGCACCGTCGTGCGACCGATCGATCATATCCTTTTGCGCGGCGATCGGGCACATGTCGCGCTGGACGGGCGGTCGGGCAGCTACAGCTATGCGGAGCTGGAGGAAACGCTGGGGCGGTTGGCAGGCTGGCTGGCAGGGTTCGGGCTGGAAAAGGGCGCGCGCGTCGCCAGCTGGATCGCCAAGGGCCCGGTGGCTGCGCTGATGCCGCTGGCCGCGCCGCGCGCGGGTCTTGTCCATGTGCCGATAAACCCGCTGCTCAAACATGCGCAGGTTGCGCATATAGTGGCGGACAGCGGCGCGATGCTGCTGATCGGCACGGGCGCGCGGCTCGACAGCCTGCTGCCCGGCGACGTGCCAGTGGGATGCCATCTGCATCGTGAGGATGACGCCGCCTGCGCCATGAGCGGGGGCGATGCGATCGGTCCATCGACGGCCGACCCGCAGGATGTCGCGGCGATCCTCTACACCAGCGGCTCGACCGGACGGCCCAAGGGCGTGGTGCTGAGCCACGCCAATCTCTGGCTGGGGGCTGTCGCCGTTGCCGACTATCTCCAACTGACGGCGCGCGACCGCACCGCCTGCGTGTTGCCGTTCAGCTTCGACTATGGGCAGAACCAACTGTTTTCGACCTGGCTTGCGGGCGGTTGCGTCTATCCGCTCGATTATCTGACGCCGCGCGACGTGATGAAGCTGGTCGATCGGCGCGACATCACGACGCTGGCGGGGGTGCCGCCGCTCTGGGTGCAATTGGCCGAACTCGACTGGCCGTCGGACGTGGCGGCCAAGCTGCGGCGGTTGACCAACAGTGGTGGTGCGCTCACCCGGCCTTTGGTGGCGAAGCTGCGCGCGCTTTTCCGCCAGGCCGACCTCTATCCCATGTACGGCCTGACCGAAGCCTTTCGGTCCACCTATCTGCCGCCCGCGTTGGTGGACAGCCATCCCGATTCGATGGGCAGCGCCATCCCCTTCGCCGAAATCCTGGTCGTGCGACCGGACGGCAGTATCACCGACGATGATGAACCGGGCGAACTCGTCCATTGCGGGCCTCTGGTGGCGCAGGGCTATTGGCGCGACCCTGCGCGGACGGCTGAGCGGTTCAGGCCCGCGCCGCCTGCGTCGCGCTATGGCGGCATGGCGGTCTGGTCGGGTGACACGGTGCGCCGGGACAAGGACGGCCTGCTCTATTTCGTCGGCCGCGACGATGCGATGATCAAGTCGGCGGGCAATCGGATCAGCCCGACCGAGATAGAGGAAGCCGCCGTGGCCGTTGCCGGTGTTGCCGAAGCGGTGGCGCTGGGGGTGAAAGACGATCGGCTGGGGCAGGCGGTGCGGTTGCTGCTACGTGGCGACGATGCGGCGGTGGTTCAGGCCGTCGCCGCGCAGCTAAAAAGCGAACTGCCCAATTTCATGCAGCCCAAGGATATCCTCGTGCTCCCGCTATTTCCGCGCAACCCCAATGGCAAGATCGACCGTGTAGCGCTGGCTGCGGAGCATGGCGCATGAAGCCGATGGGACCGATACCCGCCGGATTGGGGCAGAAGACGGCATGCTGCTGATCGGCGGCTGCGGCGCGGCGAGCCTGGTGGACGAGGCGGGCGACACGCCGCTGTTCGTCTATGACATGGGGATGATCGAAACGCAGGTGCGCCGTTTTCGCGCGGCGATGCCCGATGCGCTGCACCTTCATTATGCGATAAAGGCGAACCCCTATGCGCCGTTGCTGGCGCGTATGGCGAGCCAGGTCGACGGCTTCGACATAGCATCGGGTGGCGAATTGGGCATGGCGCTGACGGCGGGCATGGCGCCGGAACGGATCAGTTTTGCCGGCCCAGGCAAGCGCGACGACGAACTGGAAGCGGCGATCTTCGCAGGGGTCACGATCAACCTGGAGTCGGAAGGGGAAGGGCGGCGCGCGCTGGCCGTTGCCGACCGCGTGGGCAAGACGCCGCGTCTGGCCGTGCGGGTCAATCCGGATTTCGACCTCAAAGGATCGGGCATGCGGATGGGCGGCGGGGCCAAGCCCTTCGGCGTGGACGCAGATCGGGCGGCAGCGCTGGCGCGGGCGATGGTCGACGCGGGGGCGGACTGGCGGGGCTGGCATATCTTTGCAGGCAGCCAGAATCTCGACCCCAGCGCTCTCATCGAAACGCAGGCGGCAACGATCGCGCTGGCGGCGCGCCTGTCGGATGCGGTCGGTGCAACGCCGCCGCTGGTCAATCTGGGCGGCGGCTTTGGCCTGCCCTATTTTCCTGGCGATCAATCGCTGGATATCCGGCCGATCGGCGCCGCGCTGGACAGCGAGTTGGACAGTTTGCCGGACATTCTCAAGCCCAGTGCGTTCGCGATCGAACTGGGCCGCTGGCTGGTGGGGGAGGCGGGGGTCTACCTGACCCGCGTCATCGACGTAAAGGTCAGCCAGGGTGAGACGTTCGTCGTGGTCGATGGCGGGCTGCATCATCAACTTGCGGCCAGCGGCAATTTCGGCACTGTCGTGCGGCGCAACTATCCGATCGCGGTCGCGAACCGTTTCGGCGCGCCCTCCGCCGTCGATCCGGTAACGGTGGTGGGGTGCTTGTGCACCCCGATCGATAGACTGGGAGACAAGGTGGCGTTGCCGCCGGTGGAGGAGGGCGACCTCATTGCTATCTTCCTTGCGGGAGCCTATGGTGCATCTGCAAGTCCCGCCGCATTTCTTGGTCACCCAAGTCCTCGCGAACTTTTACTTGGCTGATTTGCTCAAGACTTAACTCCTAACGGTATCTTTACCCTTTACCGGCAAGAAGAAACCCGAAGCCATGTGCCGACCGGTTGCCTTGCCCTCTTTGGCGGCCGCCGACGCATGGCCGCACGAAGAGGTGAGAATATGCGTTTTGTGTCGGTTTCCAGGCTTTTGATCGGCGTGTCCTTGCCCGCCGTCGCCTTATCGGGCTGCGCCTCCGCGCCGTCCGGGCCGCAATTGCCGCCCGCCTCCTTCGTATCGACACAGGAAGGGCCGGGCGAGGAATATATCATCGGCCCGCTCGACGACCTCACCATCTTCGTATGGCGCAATCCCGAACTGGGCGCGAAGGTGCAGGTGCGCCCCGATGGCCGCATCACCACGCCGCTGATCACGGATATGCCTGCGGTCGGCAAGACGCCCAAGATGCTGTCCGACGACATCAAGCTGGCGCTGAGCCAATATATCGAAAATCCGCTGGTGTCGGTGATCGTCAACAATTTCAGCGGGACGTTCAGCCAGCAGGTGCGGATCGTGGGCGCAACGGAAAAGCCCGCGTCCATCCCCTATCGCGCGAACATGACGCTGCTCGACGCCATGATCGCCGTGGGTGGCCTGTCCGAATATGCGGCGGGCAACAAGGCCCGGCTGGTCCGTTTCGACAAGGCGACGGGCAAGCAGCAGGAATATCAGGTTCGCCTGGGCGACCTGCTTAAGAAGGGGGATACGCGCGCCAACGTGCTGCTGTCGCCCGGCGACGTCATCATCATTCCTGAAAGCATGTTCTGATCATGGCCGGTCTTTACGATGAACTGCTGGTCCTGCTCCATGGCATATGGAGTCGCCGCTGGGTCGCGCTGGGCGTGGCGTGGGGCCTGTGCATGCTTGGCTGGCTGGGCGTGGCGCTGATCCCCAACGCCTATCAGTCCAAGGCGCGGGTCTATGTGAACACCCAGTCGCTGCTGGAGGACAAGGTGGGCATCACCCAGGTCCAGTCCCAGCAGGATCTGGACCGGGTGCGCAACACGCTGACCAGCGCGGAAAATCTGGAAAAGGTGGTGCGCGACACCGACCTGTCTCAGTCGGTGTCCGGCCCGCGCGATATCGCCGCGAAGATCACGACGCTGCGTGAGAATATCACGGTGATGGCGCAGGCCGATCCCAGCATGATCGACATCAGCGCGATCTCCGCCGATTCGGGCCTGTCGGACGGCGCCAACGCCCGCATCGCGCAGCAGGTTGTGCAAAAGCTGATCGATATCTTCCAGGAAGAAAATCTCTCCGGCGACCGGACCCAGACCAAGCAGAGCCTGGCGTTCCTAGACCAGCAGATCGCCGCGCGCGGCAAGCAGATGGAGGCGGCCGACCAGCGCCGCGTCGCCTTTGCCCAGCGTTATGTCGGATTGCTCCCCGGCGCGGGATCGATCAGCCAGCGCATGGACGCCGCGCGGATGGAGATCAACAATATCGATTCGCAGCTCGTCCAGGCGCAAAGCGCGCTCAGCGCGATGAACGGACAACTGATCGGCACGCCTGCCACCCTGCCGGGCGTGGGCGCGTCGGGCGGCGCATCGCCGCTGGCGCAGGCGCAATCCAATCTGGCGTCGATGAAGGCGCGCGGCTGGACCAACGCCCATCCCGACGTGATCGCCGCCCAGCGTGAAGTCGACGCCCTGCGCAAGGCCGGCGGCGGCAGTGCGGGTGGTGCAGGCAGCATGGCCAATCCCGCCTATCTGTCGATCAAATCGATGCAGGCCGAACGCGCCGCTACGGTGCAGGCGCTCCAGGCGCGCAAGGCGCAGTTGCAGAGCGACCTGAACACCATGACGTCGCGCCAGGTCGATGAGCCGGGCGTCGCGTCGGAGCAGGAAAAGCTGGATAGCGACTATGCCGCGCTCAAGACCCAATATGACAAGCTGACAGGCGATCGGGAAGAAATCCGGTTGCGCGGCGAGGTGAAGACCGAAACCGGCTCCGTCCAGTTCCGCGTCATCCAGCCGCCCAGCACGCCCACCGCGCCATCGGCGCCCAATCGGCCCGTGCTGCTGCTGGGGGTCCTGCTGCTGGGCGTGGCCGCGGGCATCGGTGTCGCCTTTGCCCTGGGCCAGCTCAAGGGCACGTTCCCGACCGCCGCGCGGCTGGAAAAGGCGATCGGCCTGCCGGTCGCCGGATCGATCAGCCAGACGGTCAGCGCGGCGCAGGCCGCGATCGACCGGCAGCGCATGAAATGGTTCGCCGGCGCCAGCGGCGGACTGGCCGCCGTCTGTCTCCTGCTGATCGGCATCGAATTCGTCCAGCGCGGTATGGCGTGAAGGATCCAGGGAAAATGAACCAGCATAGTTCCATCAAAGGCCGGGGATCGCTGATCGAACGCGCGACCGAAATCTATGATTTCAACGCTGCGCTGCGTGGCCGCGCCGGTCCTGCCGTCGATGTGTCCGCCGACCTGCCGCCCGCGCCGGACGTGGCACCCACGCCCACGCCTGCTCCGTTCGCGCCCGAAACGCCCGCTGCACCGACGTTCCGCGCGCCTGCGTGGACCGGACCGGTTCAGCCGATCGATCGCGTGAAACTGGCGGAGGAGGGCTTCCTGCTGCCCGATAGCGCGGTGACGACGATGAGCGAGGAATTCCGCCTGCTCAAGCGTGACCTGCTGTCGCAGCTGCGCGGCAATGCGCGCGGCAATCATATCCTCGTCTGCTCCGCGCATAGTGGCGAAGGCAAGACCTTCTGCGCCATCAATTTGGCGCTCAGCCTGGCGGCGGAGAAGGATCGGGAAATCCTGCTGGTGGATGCCGATTTCGGCAAGCCCGGCATTCCTGCCCAACTGGGGCTGGAGGCAGGGCCGGGGTTGATGGACGCGCTGGCCGATCCGACGATCGCGATCGAGAATATCGTCATCCGCACGGACATTCCGTCGCTGTCCGTCTTGCCTGCCGGACAGCGCAGCAACAATGACACCGAATATCTGGCCTCGGCCCGGACCGAGCAACTGCTTGGCCGCCTGACCGAAGGACGCCCGGAGCGGATTGTTATCTTCGATTCGCCGCCCTTGCTCGCTGCGTCGGCCGCCGCCGTGCTGGCCAGCCACGCCGCCATCGCGCTGCTGGTGGTGCGCGCTGACAAGACGCCTGAAAGCGCGCTGCGTGACGCCGCGGGCATGTTGAAGGGCGGGGCGCAGGTGCAGCTTTTGCTCAACGCCGTGCGCTTCAACAGCGGCGGCCGCCGTTTCGGCAGCTATTATGCCAAGGGGGAAGCCCAGTCATGACCGTCCGGCTCTGGATCGCAGGCGCATCGCTCGCCGCGCTGGCCGTTGCAATGCCCGCCTATGCCCAGTCTGCATCGGGCAGCAGCGGAGGCGGCAGCAAGCGGATCGACGTGACCCCCTATCTGGGCGTGGACCAGGTGGTCATGGCGCCGCTCAAGGGCGATGGCGACGTGCTGACCTACACCAACGTCACCGCCGGCATCACCGCGCAGGTGCAGAGCCGCCGCGTCGAAGCGGCGGTTGACCTGCAATATAATCACAGCTTCGGCTGGGGCAGGCAGGCGACCGACCAGGATGTCATCAGCGGCATCGCCAACCTGAACGTCAACCTGGCGCGTGGCCTGTCGCTGATGAGCGGTGGTCTGGCCTCGCGCGTGCGCACCGACGGGCTGACCGGCGCGGCGACGCAGCGCAACAGCTTCACCAGCCAGGTTTATTCCGGCTATGTGGGACCGTCCTATACGACGCAGTTGGGCGACTTGAACTTCAACGCCTCCTATCGCCTGGGCTATGCGCGGGTGAATGACGATGTGAACGGCGATTTCGTAGGCGTACAGCCCAGCGGTTCCTTCGCCGACAGTTGGACCCATAGCCTGAACGGATCGATCGGCTTTGCACCCGACACCGTGCTGCCGGGCATCGGCCTGACCGCGAGCGCGGGCTATGATCGCGAAGATGCGAGCCAGCTCGACCAGCGGTTCGAGGATCTGTGGGGCCGGGTCGATGCGACCGTGCCGGTTACGCCCACGCTCGCCCTGGTGGGCGGGGTCGGCTATGAAAATATCGAGATCAGCCAGCGATCGCCCGCACTGGACGCCAATGGCGTTCCGCTGATCCGCAACGGCCGTTATGTGACGGACAAGAGTTCGCCGCGCGCGCTGATCTACGAATTTGATGACATCATCTGGGATGCGGGCGTGCTGTGGCGACCCAGCCGTCGCACCACCTTGCAGGCGCGTGTGGGCGAACGCTATGGCGGCATGACCTATCAGGGCAGTTTCCTGTGGCAGGGGCGCGACAGCAGCGTCGCCATCATCGTCTTCGACGGCATCGACAGTTTCGGCCGCCTGATCACCAGCAACGTGGCAGCCCTGTCCGGCAGCAATTTCGACGTCGCGCGCAATCCGTTCACGGGCGACATCACCGGCTGTGCTTTCTCGACTACCGGCGGCGGACAATGTTTCAACGATGCCTTGTCGGGCATCACCGACGCCAATTTCCGCTATCGCGGCGTGTCGGCGCAATATTCCTTGCAGCGCGGGCAATGGGGCTGGGGCATTGGCGCGGGTTATTCGCAGCGCAAGTTCATCACGCCCAACGGCCAGACGGTGCTTATCCGCGGGTCAAGGGATGAAAACTGGTTCGGCAACGCGTCGGCGACCTACACGATCAGTTCGACCGACACGATCGACCTGATCGGTTACGCCAATTATTTCGACGCCAGCGGGGACCGGGAGGATGTGCTGAACTATGGTGCGTTCAGCACGTACAGCAAGGGCATTTCCCGTCGCCTGTCCGCTTCGGCCTCGCTCGGCCTGGATGGGGTGAAGGCGGACGATTTGGACACGATCATCAGCGCGATGGGGCAGGTCGGCCTGCGCTACGCCTTCTAACCGGTCGGCTTGGAGAAGACGATATGTACGATCAATTCTACGGATTGCAGGGCCGTCCGTTCCAGCTGACGCCGGACCCGCATTATTATTTCGAGAGCGCGACCCATCGCAAGGCGCTGTCCTATCTGGGCTATGGCCTGGCGCAGGGCGAAGGCTTCATCGTCATCACCGGCGACATCGGCGCGGGCAAGACCACGCTGGTGGGCCATCTGATGCAGACGATCGATCCGGCGCGCCTGACCGCGGTCAAGATCGTGTCGACGCAGGTCGAGGGCGACGACATGCTGCGGCTGGCCGCCCACAGCTTTGGCCTGGCCGCAGACGGCCTGTCCAAGGCGGCGATCCTGCATCAGGTCGAAGGCTTCTTGCATAACCAAGCGCGCGCCGGACGACGCAGCCTGCTGATCGTGGACGAGGCGCAGAATCTGGGCGTTTCCGCGATCGAAGAATTGCGGATGCTGTCCAATTTCCAGCTGGGCGGCCAGTCGCTGCTGCAAATCTTTCTGCTGGGTCAGCCGGAATTTCGCGATCTTCTCAAGTCGCCGGACCTGGAGCAGTTGCGCCAGCGCGTCATCGCCACCCATCATCTGGACCCTATGGCCGCGAATGAGGTCGAACCCTATATCATCCACCGCCTGTCCATCGCGGGCTGGACCGGCAATCCCGCCTTCACGCCGGGCGCCTTTGCCGCGCTCTACGCCGCGACCGGAGGCGTGCCGCGCCGCCTGAACGCGCTGACCAGCCGGGTGCTGTTGCTGGGCGCGATCGAGCAGCTTTATATGATCGACGAGGACGTCGTGGGCGCCGTCGTCGAGGATATGGGGCTGGACACCGATGTGGCCCCGACACCGGTGATGCCATCGGCGCTCGATAGGGCGGAAGACAGCGTGGCGGTCGAGCCGGTCGCCGACGCGGAGGTCGAGGACGAGCCTGTCGTCGATGAGGTCGAAGATGCACAGGTCGCGCCGGATTGGGCGACGGAGGATCTTTCGTCCTCTATTTCTGCGGAAGTGCCTGTCGCGGAGGACGAGCCGGTCGAAGACGAGATCATCGAACTGGACGCTGTATGGACGCAGCCCGCATGGGCCGCCGTAACGGCCGATCCGGTAGATGCTGAGGCCGAGACGGACGAGGAGCCGGAAGAGGTCGCGCCTGCCACGACGAGCACCGTCGCACCTTTTGCCCGGCCGACTTTCGCTGCCTTCGCGCCACCGCGCGCGGTGGAGGCCGAAGCCGAGCCTGCGCCGATCGAGGACGATGTCGAGCATGAGGATGTCGTGGACGCGGAGATCCCGGCGTCAGAGGAGGTGGCGGAAGTCGAAGCCTTTGCCGGGGTCGAACCGATCGCTGGGCCTGACGAACTGACGGAAGCCGAACCATTGTCCTTCGCGGCGATCGACGCGCCGGACATTGCGGCGCTGCGCACCGACATGTCGGGCGAGATCGAAGCGCTGCGGGCCGAGATCGCGTCGCTGCGCGCGGTGCAGTCGCACGCGCCCTTCGGCCAGCCGGTGCAGGCGGAAGTCGATCCCGAAGCGCTCAAGGACTGTTTCACGCTGATCGAGGAGCGGCTGTCTGCACTGGAATTTCGCGCCGAGGAACAGGATACGGCGCTTCGCCGCGTGCTGACCTTGCTGGTCGACTGGGTCGAGCGCGAGGAGCAGATGGTCGACATGCAGGCGGGCGTCGCGGCCTGACGGCGGCTTGCCGACACGCACCATGATAGCCAAGCTGGGAAGATGATGCAGAACGCCCTGTCTGTCGATGTCGAGGATTGGTTCCAGGTCGGGGCGTTCGAAAAGACGCTGCGCCGCGCCGATTGGGACGGTCTGGCGCATCGTGTCGAAGCCAATAGCGACGCGGTGCTGGACCTTTTCGCGCAGGCGGATGTGAAGGCGACCTTCTTCACGCTGGGCTGGGTTGCGGAACGTTATCCCGCGCTGATGCGGCGCATCGCGGAAGCGGGGCATGAGGTCGCCAGCCATGGTTACGATCATGCCCGCGTCTTCACCTTCACGCCCGAACAGTTTCGCGCCGACCTGCGCAAGTCCCGGACGATATTGGAGGATGCCAGCGGGCAGGCCGTGACCGGCTATCGCGCGCCCAGCTTCTCCATCGATCCGCGCACGCCCTGGGCGCATGGGATATTGGCGGAGGAAGGCTATCGCTATTCCTCCAGCGTCGCGCCGATCCGGCACGACCATTATGGCTGGCCCGATTCTCCCCGTTTCGCCTGGAAGCCGGTGGAGGGTTCGCCGCTGGTGGAACTGCCGGTGACGACCGCGAAATGGGGCAAGCGCACTTTGGCGGCGGGCGGGGGCGGCTTTTTCCGCCTGTTGCCCTATGCCTTTTCGCGCTGGGCGATCCGGCAGGTGAACGAACAGGCCGGGCGGCCCGCGATCATCTATTTCCATCCTTGGGAAATCGATCCGGACCAGCCCCGCGTAGCGGAAGCACCCCTGCGATCGCGCCTGCGCCATTATAGCAACCTGTCGGTCATGGCGGACAAGCTGCGTCGCCTGACCCGCGATTTTACCTGGACCCGCGTCGACGCCTTGGCCGATGCGGAAGCGGCGCGCGCGTCATGATGGTCGGCAACGCCGCCGATCTGGGCATCATATCGCTGGATATCGCCGACCCGGCCCAGGCGAAGGCGGCAGACGCTTTCGTCGCCGGGCATGCGCAAAGCACGCCCTTTCACCGCACCGCCTGGCTGCGCGCGATCGCGCAGGCGACCGGCCATCGCGCGCAATTATTCGCGGCTGTTGCTCCATCGGGCGACATAAGGGGACTGCTGCCGCTGCATCATGTAAAGAGCCGCTTGTTCGGCCAGGCGCTGGTGTCCGCCGCCTTTGCGGTGGATGGCGGCATATTGGCCGATGACGACCGGGCAGTGGCCCCGCTTGCCGCAGCCGCACGCGGGCTGTCGGAAGAGAAGGGCGGCGTGCCGCTGGAGTTGCGGGGCGGTCAGGCGCCGGGGGGCGACTGGCGGCGGCGCGAGGGCGAACATGTCGGCTTCGTCCGGCCGCTGGCGGCCGACGACGAAGCGGAATTGCTGGCCGTGCCGCGCAAGCATCGCGCCGAATTGCGCAAGGCGCTGGCCAATGCGGCGCTGCGCGTCGAAACCGGGCGGAGCGAGCGGCTGCTGCGCGACCATTATCGCGTCTACGCCACCAGCGTCCATAATCTGGGCACGCCCGTTTTTCCCGCGAAGCTGTTTCATTGCGTGTTGCAGCAGTTCGGCGAGGATGCCGATCTGTTGGTGGTGCGCGATGGCGATCGGGCGGTGTCGGCCGTGCTGTCGCTTTATCATCATGGGCGGGTGATGCCCTATTGGGGCGGGGGCGTGGCGGACGCCCGTCGGCTGCGGTCCAACGAGCTGATGTATTATCGCCTGATGGGCCATGCCCGTGAGCGCGGCATGACGCATTTCGATTTCGGCCGGTCCAAGGTCGGCAGCGGGCAGGCGGCCTGGAAGAAAAGTTTCGGCTTCGACCCTGCGCCGCGCGTCTATCATGACTGGTCGCAGGACGGGGCGGGGCGGGACGTCAACCCGACCAGCGCGAAATACCAGCGGCGCATCGACCTGTGGAAGCGTCTGCCGCTGCCGATCGCAAACCTGATCGGGCCGCATATCGCGCGGGGGCTGGGATGACCGGCGAGATACTCTTCCTCTGCCATCGCGTTCCTTTTCCGCCCGATCGGGGCGACAAGATACGATCCTATCATCTGCTCCAGCGATTGGCGCAGGTCGCACCCGTCCATGTCGGCTGCTTCGCCGACGACGATCGCGACATGGGTTTTGCAGGCGAGATGGCACAGGTCGCAACCAGCCAATGCGTACTGATGCGCGACCGGTCCAGGCTTGTGGCGGGGCTGACCGGCCTTGCCCGGCAGCAATCCTTGCTGGTGTCGCTGTTCGACCATCCCGGCCTGCATCGCTGGGTCGCCCGGACGCTCGCGGAGCGGCCGATACGCGCGGTCGTCGCCTATTCGGCGCAGATGGCGCATTTCGTGCCGGTGCTGCCGACGGGCACGCGCTTCCTGATGGATTTCGTCGATTTCAATTCCGCCAAATATGCCGCCTATGGTGCGCAGGGTGGTGGACCGATGGGCTGGATCAACCGGCGCGAAGGGCGGATGCTGCTGGATTTCGAGCGGCGGACGGCGGCGCGCGCGGATGTGAGCAGCTTCGTGAGCGAAGCGGAGGCTGCACTGTTTCGCGAAGCCTGCGGCCTTGGTCCCGACCGGGTGGTCGCGATCGAAAATGGCGTCGCGCTCGACTATTTCGACCCGGCGGCGGATTTCCAGACGATCGATCGTGGACAAGGTCCGCTGCTCGTCTTCACCGGACAGATGGATTATCGCCCCAATGTCGAAGCGGTCGAAAGCTTCGTGCGCCGGACCTTGCCCGCGATCCGCGCCGTCCATGCCGACGCCCGTTTTGCGATCGTCGGTCGCAATCCCGCCAAGGCGGTGGAAGCGCTCGCCACGGTGCCGGGCGTGATCGTGTCGGGCGGAGTGCCTGACGTACGCGGCTGGCTGGCGGCGGCGGACGTCGTCGTCGCCCCGCTTCGTATCGCGCGCGGCATCCAGAACAAGGTGCTGGAAGCGATGGCGATGGCCCGGCCGGTGGTGGCTTCGCCGCAGGCGGCCGAGGGCATAGATGCCCGCGACGAGGCGCATTTCCTGGTCGCCGCCGATCCGGGCGAGGAAGCAGCCAAGATCGTTGCGCTGCTCGACGACCCGACCCGGGCGCAGCGCCTGGGCATCGCGGCGCGCGCTCGCATGGAAGAACGGTACCGATGGTCCGCAACGCTGACCCATCTGCCCGACCTACTGTTTGGGGACACCGTTGCAGGCGTCCGCGCAGCGTGACCGGTCGCGCGATCCCGACGAACCGGTCGTCTTCGGCCGATCTGGCAGGCTGGCGCGGCCATCTGATCGCGCTGGGCGTCGTCGGTTTTGCGATCCTGGCGCTGTTCTTCGCCGATGTGCGCAGCATGGTGTCCATCTGGTGGCATGCGTCCACCTTTGGCCATTGTCTCTTCATCCCGCCGCTGATCGCCTGGCTGGTGCAGCAGCGTCTGCCGGGGTTGCGGCAATTGGAGCCGGTCGCCTGGGCGCCTGGCCTTGTGTGGCTGGGCCTGGGGGCTTTCGCCTGGTTGCTGGGCGCGGCGGCCGGTGTTGCCGTCGTCCGCCACGGCGCGCTGATCGTCATGCTCCAGGGCGCGACGATCGCGTTGCTGGGACCGGCAGTCGCGCGGGCGCTGCTCTTTCCGCTGTTCTACGCCTTCTTCATGGTGCCGTTCGGTGAAGAGATCGTGCCGCCGCTGCAACTGTTGACCGCGCGACTGACCATGATCCTGCTCGATCTGTCGGGTGTGCCGGCGCATATGGAGGGCATCTTCATCACCACCCCGACCGGTTATTTCGAAGTGGCGGAGGCCTGTTCGGGCGCGAAATTCCTGATCGCGATGACGGCCTACGGGGCGTTGGTCTGCAATGTCTGTTTCCGCAGCTGGCCGCGCCGCGTGGTGTTCCTCACGGGCGCGCTCAGCCTGTCGGTGCTCGCCAATGGTGTGCGCGCCTTCGCCACCATATTGGTCGCGCATCTGACGACCGTCGACGCAGCCGTGGGCTTCGACCATGTGGTCTATGGCTGGGTCTTCTTTGCGATCGTCATGACGGTGGTCATGGCGGCCGCCTGGCCCTTTTTCGATCGCAAGCCGGGCGATCCCTGGTTCGATCCGCGCGCTTTGCAGGGCGTGGTCAGGCCTATGTCGCGCGCCGACAGGATGGCAGGCGGCGCGCTGGCGATGATCGTCGCCGCGCCGCTCTGGCTCGCCGCCACCGCGGCAGCCGCGGACCCGTTGCCCGCGACATTGTCCTTGCCTGTCATATCCGGCTGGAGCCGCATCGACGCGTCACAAGTCTATCCCTGGAAGCCGCGGTTCGATGGCGCGGACCATTTCGTGATGGGCCGTTATCGCAATGGGAAGGGACAGGTCGTGGACCTCGCCATCGCCGCCTATGCGCGGCAGGACGAGCAACGCGAACTGGTGGGCTTCGCACAGGGCGCAGCCGATCCTGACAGCGAATGGGTCTGGTCCTCGCCCGCCCGCGCGCCCGCCGACGCGCGGGGTGAGCAGATCACCGCGCCCGGTCCAGTCGTGCGGCATGTCGTGAGTTTCTACCGCGTCGGGGAGGACGCACTGTCCGGCAGCAAGCCCGCGATCAAGCTGGCGACGATGAAGGCGCGATTGCTGGGGCAGGACCAGCGCGCTGTCGCGATACTGGTGTCGGCGGAAGATGACGAAGGGCGTCCGTCCGATCTGGCCATATCGGCTTTCCTCGCCGATCTGGGCGATGTGCAGCTTTTGGCTGACCGCAGCGTCGGCATCCGCTAGAGCGATCCCTATGTGCGGCATTGCGGGTATTTTCCATCTCGAAACGGCCAAGCCCGTGGACCCCGTGCGGGTGCGCGGGATGCTGGATGCCATGCCGCATCGCGGCCCCGACGGCAGCGGCATCTGGACCGCGCCCGGCGTAGGGCTGGGCCATCTGCGCCTGTCGATCATCGACCTGGAATTGGGCGCGCAGCCCATGCTGACCGACGATGAAAGCCTGGCCGTCGTTTTCAACGGCGAAATCTACAACTTCGCCGAAGTGCGGGCGGAGCTGGAAGCGAAGGGTCATGTCTTTCGCACGCATAGCGACACAGAGGTCATCCTGCATGGCTATCGCCAATGGGGGGAGGCGTGCGTCGAGCGGTTCAATGGCATGTTCGCCTTCGCCCTGTTCGACGCGCGGGCGCAGGCGCTCTGGCTGGTGCGGGATCGGTTGGGGGTCAAACCGCTGCACTATGCGCTGTTGTCCGACGGCAGCCTGATCTTCGGATCGGAGTTGAAGAGCCTGCTCGCCCATCCGCTGCTGCGGCGCGCGCCGGACCTGTCGGCGATCGAGGACTATATGGCCTATGGCTATGTGCCCGACGACGCCTGCCTGGTGGCAGGCGTGCGCAAGCTGGGCGCGGGCGAGACGCTGCGTCTGGTGCGGGGGCGGCCCTTGACCCAGCCGCAACGCTATTGGGATGTCAGCTTTGCGGATCGGACCAAGGCGAAGCCGGAAGCGCTGGAGGAGGAACTGGTTGCGCTGATGCGGCAGGCGGTGCGTTCGCGCATGGTCGCCGACGTGCCGCTGGGCGCGTTCCTGTCGGGCGGGGTGGATAGTAGCAGCGTGGTTGCGCTGATGGCCGAAGCGTCTGCCCAGGCGGTCAAGACCTGCACCATCGGCTTCGACGTCGCCAGCCTGGACGAGACGGCCTATGCCGATCGCGTCGCCCGCCGCTTCGCCACCGATCACCGCACCCGGATCGTGTCGCCCGACGACTATGGGCTGATCGACCGGCTGGCCTTTCATTTCGACGAGCCTTTCGCGGACGCTTCCGCGTTGCCGACGTTCCGGGTGTGCGAACTGGCGCGCGAACAGGTGACGGTGGCGCTGTCGGGCGACGGCGCGGACGAAGCCTTTGCGGGCTATCGTCGCCATCGTTTCCAGATGCAGGGGGAGCGGTTTCGTTCGTTGATACCGGCATCGGTGCGCCAGCCCCTGTTCGGGACGCTGGGCAAATATTATCCCAAGGCCGATTGGGCGCCGCGTGGGTTGCGCGCCAAATCGACGCTGCTTGAACTGGCAGGAGAAGGCGGTGAGGCCTATGCCGCGTCGGTCGGCGTGACGCCGCTTGGGTTGCGGCAGCGCCTGTTCAGCCAGGACATGAAGAGCCGGTTGGGCGCTTATCGCGCCGAGGATCGGTATGTCAGGGCGATGGCGGATGCGCCCGCGCGCGACCCGCTCGACCGGGCGCAATATGCCGACATCCGCATCTGGCTACCCGGCGATATCCTGACCAAGACGGACCGGATGAGTATGGCCGTCAGCCTGGAGGCGCGCGAGCCGCTGCTGGATCACCGGCTTGTGGAGTTCGCCGCGCGACTGCCGGTGGGCCAGCGAATCCGTGGTAATAGCGGCAAATATCTCCTGAAAAAGGCGATGGAGCCGTTCCTGCCGCAGGATATTCTCTATCGCCAGAAAATGGGTTTCGTCACTCCGATCAGCGCCTGGTTCCGGGGCGCGCTGGCAGGCGAAGCGACGGCCATTGCAGGCGGATCGGCGCTGGCCAAGACGGACTGGTTCGATACCAAGATGCTGGCGAAGGTTGCGGCGGATCACCGATCGGGCGTGTCCGATCATGGCCGGTTGCTGTGGCAGCTGCTGATGCTGGACAAGTCGCTGACGCGATTGTTCGGGGTCTAGGCGCCTACGCTCGACAACCCTTGCAACCCGCTCCCCCCGGTGCCAACGGGGCACATGACGACAATCAGGGCGCAATAGTGACAGTCTCCAAGGAAATCGTGCGATTGCGGCTTTATGCGCTGTGTCTGGCGGGGGACATGGCGGGGCTGTTCATGGCGTTTCTGGCGGCCAACTGGTTCGTGCTGGGCGCGTTGTGGGGCGAGCCGGGCAAGCCGCACGGGCTGGTGATGTTCGCGATGGTCGCGCCGCTCTACGCCCTGCTGGCGGTGCAGGGCGGCGCCTATGGCATCAACACGATCGACAGGGTGCGGCGCGGGATCGTGCGCGCGCTCTGGGCGCTGGCGCAGGCGGCGCTGTTGATGCTGCTGATTGTCTATCTGGGCAAGATTGCAGAGCAGCTGTCGCGTTTGACCTTCATCACGGGCCTGGGGTTGAGCGCTGTCGCGGTGGCGCTGGTGCGACTGGCCGTCGCCCGGCTGGCGGTGCGCGTGCTGGGCGACGTGCCGCATCTGACCGCCGTCATCATGGACGGGGTGAGGATCGACACCGGGCCACATATGGATGTGATCGAAGCGGCGGCGGCCAATCTGCATCCCGGGCGGCATGACGCCGACATGGCGGCGCGGCTGGCCGCAGCGGTGGGCATGGCGGAGCGGGTGATCGTCGCCTGTCCGCTCGATCGGATGGCCGACTGGTCGGCGGCACTCAAATCGCTGTCGGCGCGGGGGGAGATTGTCGTGCCCGAATTGTTGCGTTTCGCGCCTGCGCGGATCGATCAGTTCGACGGGCAGCCGACCATCATCGTCGCGGGCGGCCCCATGCATTTTCGCGATCGCCTGATCAAGCGATTGTTCGACCTGATTGTCGCGACCATCGCGACCATCCTCCTGTCGCCGATCATGATCGGCGCCGCGCTGGCGGTGCGGATGACCAGCCCCGGTCCCGCGCTGTTCCGCCAGCCCCGCATTGGCAAGGATGCCCGGCCCTTCGCCATCTACAAGTTCCGGTCGATGCGGACGGAGGCCAGCGATCATCAGGCCGCGACGCTCACCCGACGCGACGACGACCGCGTGACGAAGGTCGGCGCGTTCCTGCGCCAGACCAGCATCGATGAACTGCCGCAATTGCTCAATGTGTTGAAAGGCGACATGAGCATCGTCGGCCCGCGCCCGCATGCCGCCGCGGCGAAGGCAGGCGACAGCCTCTATTGGGAAGTCGACGCGCGCTATTGGGCGCGGCATTGCATCAAGCCGGGCATGACGGGCCTGGCCCAGGTGCGCGGCCATCGCGGGTCGACCGACCATCATCAGGATCTGATCGACCGGCTCCAGTCGGACCTGGAATATGTCAGCGACTGGTCGGTGTGGCGCGACCTGCGGATCATCGTCGCGACGCTGGGCGTGCTGGTCCATCACAAGGCCTATTGAGCGATGACGACGAACCTGATCCTTGGCGCGGTCCTGCTGCTTTGCCTGATCGTGGTGGTGTGGCCCTTTCTGGTCTACCCGCTGATCCTGCGGACCATGCCGACGCGGCCGGAAACGCCCGTCGACGCGCCGTTGCCGAGCGCCTCCCTGCTATTCTGCGCCTATAATGAGGCGGCGGCGATGCCCGAAAAGCTCGCCAATCTGGCGATGCTCAAGGCGCGGCACCCGAACCTTGAGATATTGGCGTTCGATGACGGATCTTCGGACGGCACCGGCGATCTGATCGCGAGGCAGGGCGATCTGGTGACGCTGGTGCGGGGGCCTGGGCGCAGCGGCAAGGCGCATGGCATGAAGCAACTGGCTGCCCGCGCGCGCGGCGACGTGTTGATCTTTACCGATGCCAATGTGCTGCTGGACGCTGATGCCGTCGACAATCTGCTGGCGCGCTATGCGGATGCGCAGATCGGCGGCGTGCTGGGATCGCTGCACTATGTCGGTGCAGAAGGCAGCGCGACCGCTTCGGTCGGGTCGCTCTACTGGCGCATCGAAGAGAAGTTGAAGGACGAAGAATCACGCACCGGCAATGTGCTGGGCGCGGACGGCTCCATCTTCTCGATCCGGCGCAGCCTCTATCCCGATTTCCCGGACAGCGTGCTGGACGACCTGACCGTGTCGATGGCGGTGCTGTTTGCAGGCAAGCGGCTGGTGAAGGCCAAGGATGTGATCGCGCGCGAGCGGCTGGTGACGGGGCGTAAGGATGAATATCGGCGCAAGGTGCGGATCGCGGCGCGCGCATGGCACACGCATAGGCATTTGCGGCCGCAGTTGCGGCGGATGTCGGCGCTCGACCGCTTCAAATATGCGTCGCGCAAGATCGTGCGCTGGTTCGGCGGGCTGTTCATCCTGATCGGAGCGGTCGCGGCGGGGGCGCTGGCGTTGCGGATGTCGCCTGCGCTGTATCTGGCGGGCGCGCTGGGCACGGCGCTGGTGATCTGGATCGGCGTGCGGGCGAAGAGCGGACCTTTCGCCGCACTGGTCGACGTGCTGATCGCCTATGCCGCGACTTTGCAGGGCGTGGGCAAGGCGATGACGGGGCGCACCGTCACCATATGGAACCCCGCCCAGTCCCGCTGAATCAGTCCCGCTGAGCTACTGCCCCTTCATATAAACCCGCTTGCCGCCGATCCAGGTTTCCAGCACCTGCGTCTGACGGATGTCGGCCGCCCGCGACGTCGAAATGTCGCGGTCGATCAGCAGGAAGTCGGCGCGCTGGCCGGGCACCAGGCTGCCGAACTTCTTCTCCGCAAAACCGGCATAGGATGCCTGGCGCGTGAAGCCGTCCAACGCGGCGTCGAAGCTGACGCGTTGTTCGGGCATCCACCCGCCCGCAGGTTCGCCATTGGCGTCTTCGCGGCTCATCGCGACGGCGATGCCCGCGAAGGGATTGGGGCTTTCAACCGGCACGTCGGAGCCGAAGGCCAGTGGCACCTTGTTGTCCAGCATCGCCTTCCACGCATAGGCCCCGTTTAGTCGGGCCTCGCCCAGCCGCGTCGTCGCCATACGCCAGTCGGACGCCTCATGGACCGGCTGCATCGATGCGACCGCGCCCAGCGGCCCGAAGCGCGGGAGGTCGGTCGGCGTCACGATCTGCGCATGTTCGACCCGCCAGCGCCGGTCGCCCTTGTAGGTATCGTTCAGTTCCTCGATCGCGTTCAGCAATTCATGATTGGCCGCGTCGCCAATGGCATGGACGGCGACCTGGAAATTATCCATCGCCGCGCGGCTCATATAATTGCGAAGCTGCGTGTCGGGGATCATCGGCAAGCCGCGCTGCCCCGGCGCGTCGGCATAGTCGGCGCGCAGCCATGCGCCGCGCGACCCGAGCGCGCCGTCGAGCAGCAGCTTCACGCCGCCCATGCGCAGATGATCGTCATAGAGCCAGGGCGTCGGCTCCGGCCCGGCGATCAGCACCATATTGTCGATGCCATAGGCGTAGGACATGATCCGTACGCGCAGCGCGCCACGATCGGCCGAACGACGGAAGGCCTGCCAGTCATCGATGCTGGTGCCCATGTCCGCGATGCCGGTGATGCCCATCGACAGCAGCGCGCGCTGCGCCTTCTCCAGGGCGATGTCGCGATCCTTGGGCGCGGGCGGCGGCACGACCTTTTGAATGAGGTCCATCGCCTTGTCCACGAAGACGCCGGACGGCTTGCCCGCCGCGGTTTCGATGCGGCCGCCCATCGGCGCCTTGGTCGCTGGCGTGATGCCCGCCGCGCGGATCGCCGCGCTGTTGGCCCAGCCCGCATGACCGTCGACCCGTTCCAGCCAGACCGGGATATCACCCACGGCGGCGTCGAGTTCGGCGGCGGTGGGGAAGCGGCCCAGGCCCCATTTTTCCTGGTTCCAGCCGGTGCCGATGATCCACTTCCGCCCGACATTGGCCTGCGCATAGGCACGGATCTTGGCCTGCGCCTCCGCCAGCGATCGCGTGTCGGACAGGTCGAGCGTGATGAGCGACAGGCCATAGCCCATGACATGCCCATGCGCGTCAATCAGGCCGGGGATCAGCGTCTTGCCGCCCGCATCCAGCTTGAACGCCAGCCCCTTGGGCGGTTCGGGCCAGGGGTGACCCTTTTTCGGCTTTTTGGGCCGTTCATATTTGGGTTCCTGATAGCGGCCGGGCAGCAGCTTTTCGACCTTGCCATCATCATCGATCATCAGTGCGGCGAAACGCACGAGCTTCCCGTTGGCGTCGACCGCGATGCCGTTCACATTGTCGATCACGCCCGCAGCGAGCGCGGGGAGGGGCAGGGTGAGTGCGGCGATGGCCGCCAGCCACGCGGCCTTCATGCGCGGGTGATCCGGCGGACCAGTGCGCTGGTGTCCTGACGATTGCCGCCCAGCGCCTGCACGTCGGCATAATATTGGTCGATCATCGCCGTCACCGGCAGCGTTGCGCCATTGGCGCGCGCCTCTTCCAGGGCCAAGCCCAGATCCTTGCGCATCCAGTCGACCGCGAAACCGAAGTCGAAACTGTCCTGCGCCATTGTCTTCCAGCGATTGTCCATCTGCCAGCTTTGCGCCGCGCCGCCGGAAATCGCCTCGAATACCGCGTCCAGATCCAGTTCGGCCGCCTGGGCGAAGCGCAGCGCTTCCGACAGGCCCTGCAGCACACCGCCGATGCAGATCTGGTTCACCATCTTGGTGGTCTGGCCTGCGCCCGCACTGCCCACATGAACGATCCGCGCGGCATAGGCCTGCATCACCAGCTTGGCGGCGGCCACCGCCGGTTCGCTACCACCGCACATGACTGAAAGCCGTCCGTTCTCTGCGCCCGCCTGGCCGCCCGACACGGGGGCGTCGACGCTATGGATGCCCCGGCTTTCACCTTCCACGAACAGCTGGCGCGCGATGCGGGCGGACACGGTCGTGTGGTCGATGAACAGACCGCCTTCCTTCATCGTCCGGAAAACGCCTTCGCGGCCTAGCGTGATCTGCGACAGATCATCGTCATTGCCGACGCAACTGATGACGATATCCGCCTCTTCCGCGGCCTTGGCCGGACTGATCGCCACCGCCCCGCCATAGGTTTCCGCCCACAGCTTCGCCTTGCCGATGGAGCGGTTGTAGACGGTGAGGCTATGCCCCGCCTTGGCCAGGTGCCCAGCGATCGGGCCGCCCATGACGCCCAGGCCGATAAATGCGATAGTAGCCATATGCCTCATACTATTGATGCGTGCGCGCCTGCCATAAGGCCAGTTTTCCGACAGGGCCAGTTCCTTCGCCCGCAATTTTCGTTTAGGGCGCGATCATGAATACGCTCGCCAAGATCGAAAGCGCCCTGCCGCTCCCCGTCACTGTCGATGACATCCTTGCCGCGCGGACCCGGATTGCGGGTTCGATCGTTAAGACGCCGACGCTGATCAGCCAGACGCTTTCGAACATGCTGGGTTGCAATGTTTACCTGAAATTCGAAAATCTTCAGTTTACGGCCGCCTATAAGGAACGCGGCGCGCTCAACCGCCTGATCCAGCTGGACGACGCGGCCAAGGCGAAGGGCGTCATCGCGGCGTCCGCGGGCAATCATGCGCAGGGGCTGGCCTATCATGGCAAGCGATTGGGCGTACCCGTCACCATCGTCATGCCGACCACGACGCCTACGGTTAAAGTCACGCAGACGCAGGGCCATGGCGCAACCGTGGTGCAATATGGCGAGAAATTCGACGACGCCTATGCCCATGCCCGTATGCTGGAAGTCGAACAGGGGCTGACCTTCGTCCATCCGTTCGACGAGCCCGACATCATGGCCGGGCAGGGCACCGTCGCGCTCGAAATGCTGGAGGATGCGCCGCAGATCGACACGCTGGTCATCCCGATCGGCGGTGGCGGCCTGTTTTCCGGCATGGCGACCGCGGCGCGGGCGATGAAGCCCGACATCCGGCTGATCGGCGTCCAGGCCGAGCTGTATCCGTCCATGTATGATTTCATCAAGGGCGCGGACCTGGCCTGCGACGGCGATACGTTGGCGGAAGGCATCGCGGTCAAGCAGCCGGGCGAACTGACCCGCCGCTTCGTCGAGCGGCTGGCCGACGATGTGCTGCTGGTCGACGAACGGCGGCTGGAAGAGGCGCTCAGTCTGTTGTTGCAGATCGAGAAGACAGTCGTGGAAGGCGCGGGCGCTGCTGGTTTGGCGGCGCTGCTCAGCTATCGCGAGCAGTTTGCCGGGCGCAATGTCGGTCTGGTCCTGACCGGCGGCAATATCGACACGCGCCTGCTGGCCAATGTGCTGCTGCGCGACCTCGCGCGATCGGGGCGGTTGGCGCGCCTGCGCATCATCTTGCAGGACCGTCCCGGCGCGCTGTTTCATGTCGCCCGCATCTTCGATCAGGAAGCGGTCAACATCTTGGAACTGGCGCATCAGCGCATCTTCACCAACCTGCCGGCCAAGGGGCTGACCCTGGATGTCGAGTGCGAAACCCGCGACAGCGCTCACCTGCAACGGCTGATTTTGGCGCTGGGCGAAGCGGGCTATGAGGTCGCCCCGATCGAGGTCGCCTGACCGTCGGCAAGGGGTTCCAACTTTCGTGGTAAATGCCCTTTTCAGCGGGCGCGCGCGGCGGCATAGTCGACCCTATGATCGAACCCTGCCGTCGCCGTGAAATGGAGCCTGGAGCGTGACAGCCGCCTTCCGCTTTCCGCGTTTCTTCGTGACCAATCCCAGCCCTTGTCCCTATCTGCCGGGCAAGAGCGAGCGCAAGGTGTTCACCGAACTGAGCGGCGACAACGCGTCAGAGCTTAACGACGCGCTGGGCCGAATCGGTTTTCGCCGCAGCCAGAACGTCGCCTATCGGCCCAGTTGCGCGGACTGTTCGGCTTGCGTGTCGGTGCGGGTGGTCGCCAGCGAATTTCAGCCCAATGCAACTCAGCGCAAGCTGATCCGGCGCAACAGCGATCTTGAGGTCACGGCCTGCAAGCCCTGGTCGACCGAGGAGCAGTTCGCATTGCTCCAGCGCTACCTGACGGACCGCCATCCTGGCGGCGGTATGACCGAAATGGATGAGATGGATTTTGCCGACATGGTCGAACAGACCCCGGTCGACAGCCACATCATCGAGTATCGCGAGCCGGGCGTCGACGGTCGTCCCGGCAAATTGATCGGTGCGTGCCTGACCGATCGGCAGGGCGATGGTCTGTCGATGATCTACAGCTTTTTCGATACGAAGCTGGAGCATCGGCCGGGCCTGGGCAACTATATCATCCTGGATCACATCACGCGCGCGGCCAGCGCGGGCCTATCCTACGTCTATCTGGGCTATTGGGTCGACGGATCGCAGCGCATGCAGTATAAAATCCGTTATCGCCCGCTCGAAAAGCTGAGCCGTGCCGGCTGGGTGCGGTTCGATCCCCACGAACAGGCGCAGGCCATTCGGGGCGTCCAGCAACGCGACGAGCCGCCGCTTCCCCTCGAACTGGTCGGCATGTTTCGCAAATAGGCACGGCTAGGGATTGTAGGCCGTCAACGACGGACATGACAATGACTGTCATGTCTGTAGCGGCAGCAAATTTTTTACTTTCTCCGCCCATTCTCTCTTCATGAGCGGCGAAAGATATATCGGACCGGAGGCGGGTTTTGGACCGCTTCGCTGATCGCCGTTTTCACGATGGCTGGTTGACGCCGGGCGACGACGTACTCGCGCGCAACGCGTTTCCCTATGACAATGCATTACTTCTATCGCCGGTGTTTGATCGCGTTTCGCCGCCACTGCTGCGCTGGGTCGCGGATCATCGCGGCCGTTTGATCGCCGTGGAACGGGAAAGCGATCGCGCCCTTCCGCGATTCGTGACCGATCCCATGACCCTGGGTTGGCGCGCCCTGTTCTCGCCTGAGGATCGCCGCACGTTGCTGGCCATGACACGCGCCGGCGATCGTCCCCAACCAGTGACGCTTCGCATCAAATGCGCGGATGGACAGGCACGTTGGTGCCTGATCCGCATGATGCGCCTGATGACGCCCGGATGCCAAACGCACTGGTATGGCACGGTGGAGGATGTGCACGACCGTCACGATCGGGAGGCCCGCATTCTGGCCGCGGCGCTGGCCGAAAGCTGCGATCATTATCGCGCGTCGGTCGAACTCAACCCGCAGGTTCCCTGGACCGCTGACCCGGACGGCAACGTCCAGGAAGTAGGACCACGCTGGTTCGACCTGACCGGCATGGCGCCGCACCAGGCCGCCGGTACCGGATGGCTGGGTGCGGTGCATCCCGACGACATGCAGCGGGTGGTGGCGATCTGGCGTGGGCATTTGTCGAGCGGCGCGCCTTTGGATGTCGAATATCGCATTCGTCTGCGCAATGGCGGTTATCGCTGGATGCGTGCGCGCGCGTCCGCGCGCCGTCATAGCAATGGGTCTGTCCTGCGCTGGTACGGCACGCTGGAGGATGTGCATGCCGAACGACTGGCGCAGACGGCACTGAGCGACAGTGAAGAGCGGTTCCGTCTGGCGGTCCAATCGGCGTGCCTGGGCATCTGGGATTTCGACTGCGTCACTGGCGTTCGTACCTGGTCTGCCGAATTTCGCCGGATGTTGGGGTTGGGCGATCATCAACCGGCCACCACCGAACTGGCGCTGGCCGTTACGCACCCGGAGGACCGAGAACGCCTCCAGACGATGTTGGACGCCGCGGCCGCAGGCGTGGTTCTGCCAAATTTCGAAACGACGATGCGGATCTACCGCGCGGATACCGGTGCACTGCGCTGGATACGGAGCACGGGCTGGACGACGCGATCGGATGCCGGTCGCCCGCTCCGCATCGTCGTGACCTTTCGCGACGTCAGCGAGGAGAATGAAGCCGAGGCGCGGATCCGCTGGGCTGCGACCCATGATCCGATGACGCGCCTGCCCAACCGGGCGCTGTGGCAGGCGACGCTGGAAGAGATGGCCGCGCGGGCGACGGTCGACGGCACAAGTTTTGGGCTGCTGCTCCTGGATATCGACGACCTCAAACGCACCAATGACGCGATGGGGCATGATGCGGGCGATGCGCTGCTCTGTGCCTTTGCCGAACGGTTGGCGTCGGTCGCGCCGATCGATGCTGTGCTGGGGAGACTGGGTGGGGACGAATTCGGGCTTGTCGCGCCGTCCCTGACCGACAGTGCATCGCTGGAACGGTTCAGCGCGTCGCTGATCGACAGTCTGCGCATACCCTATGTCCATCAGGGCCGTTCGCTCCATTGCGGCGTCAGTATCGGCGGGGCCGTGTTCCGCGACCATGCGAGCCGGGCGGACGATCTGCTCAAGGCGGCGGACCTGGCGCTTTACGCGTCGAAAGGCGCAGGGCGCGGGCGGCTCACCCTTTTTCATTCCCATCTGCGCGCCGAAGCGCAGCAGCGCAGTTCGATGATCCGCATGGCGCGCCAAGTGGTCGCGGACGATCTCGCCATCCCCTATTACCAGCCGCGCGTGGACATGCGCAGCGGTCAGGTGCTGGGCTATGAAGCGCTATTGCGCTGGCATCATCCCCGCATGGGCGTGCAATTGCCTGGTAGCATCGCTGCCGCCTTCAACCATGGCGAGATCGCGGTGGCATTGACGCAGAAGATGCTGAACGCCGTGCTGAACGATGTGCAGCGCTGGCTGGAGGCTGGCTTCGATCCGGGGCGGGTCGCCATCAACGCCGCGGCGGCGGATTTCGCCAGCGGCGACTTTGCCGACCGGGTGCTGGGCCTGCTGGATCGCGCTGCCGTGCCGACCGCCCATTTCGAAATCGAGGTGACGGAAAGCGTCTTTCTGGGGCGCGGCGCGGATCAGGTGGCGCAGGCTTTGCGACACTTTTCGGATGCCGGGGTGCGTGTGGCGCTGGACGATTTCGGGACCGGATTTGCGTCGCTCACCCATCTGAAGCAATTCCCGGTGGATGTGCTCAAGATCGATCGCAGCTTCGTCAGCAACATCCATCAGGATGCTGGCAATGCGGCGATCGTCGATGCGATCGTCAAACTGGGCGGCAGTTTCGGCATGGAAGTCGTCGCCGAGGGCGTGGAGACGGCGGCCGAAGCTGACTTCCTGCTGGATCAGGGCTGCATCGTCGGCCAGGGCTTCCATCTCGGCCGCCCGCAGCCGGTTCATGCCGTCGCGCCGCCGCGGGCAGGCAGCAAAAGGGGGCAGGCCTCTCATAAGGCCGCCCCCTTCTTTCCCAGGGCCTTGGCGCCATCGGTCCTTATTTACAGCGGCAGTTCCGGACCGCCCGTCGACGCACAGGCTTGCGCGCTACGGTCTCGGTAACATAGCTTGTCGTCGTCGTGGTCGTTACGGCGGGCTGTATGGTCACGGTCGTCACGACGGGCGCGGGATAATAATAGCCGCCCGATATGTAGCCGCCACCGCCCTGCGTGACCACTTGGCCCAGGCCGCCCGACCAATGCGCACCACCGGCATAAGGCGGCGCGTCATAATCGACGCCCGCGCCGCGTACGTCCCCTTCGAACCGACCGTCATAGGTGCCGCTCACCTGCCGACCGTCATCGGTCGTCCAGGTGCCGGTCCAGTGGCCTTCATATGCATTCTGGGGATAGTCATTGCGTGTGGTGACGCTGTCGTCAGCATAACCATAGCCATCATCATAGCCGACGCCCGGGCGGGGGGCGGTCCGCCGCGACGCGGCGCATTTTCCGCCTTGTCGATCGCCATGCCCGCGACGGCGCCTACGCCTGCGCCGATCAGCGTGCCTGCGGTACGGTTGCCGCGTCCCGCGATGCGATTGCCCGCAACGCCGCCGACCACAGCGCCGATCGCGGCCCCACCCACGCCATTGTCGCGGCGCGGTTCGTCATAATAGCCGTCTTCATCGGGGCGATATCCGCCCTCATAACGGCCCCAGTCGATATCGCTGCGCGAATCATAGACCCGGCCATAGCGATCGGTCATGACCGCATCGTCATAATAGCGCGACCAGCCATAACCATAAGCCGGAGCAGGCAGGCCATAGGCGCCATAATTGACGATGGAATAAGAGGGGCTGACCCAATAGCGCGGCAGGACATAGCCATAGACCGGGCGCTGATAGCCACCCCATCCACCCGGCGCGCCCCATCCGGCGAACCAGCGGCCATTCTGGCGCGGTCCCCAGCGATGCCCGCCGCCATTCCAATTGCCGCTGCTCCACTGGCCGCCGGGGCGAGGACCGTGAACGCCGGGGCGCGGGCCGGAATTCCGCATTGCCCCGCCAGGGCGCGGTCCGCTCCAGCTTTTGCCCATCACAGGCAGCGACGCGCCTGCGCCACCGGATGCGGCCGCTGGAGCAGCGAATCCTGCCAGCGCTGCACTTGCCCCCAGCAGGAGAAGAGTTGGCGTTCGCATGGTTAACACTCCCTGTTCTGACATGGCGTGCGAACCGGATGCGCAGGCCGAAATCCTAACGCATCATTTAGCATGCTGATCCGCGCCGATCCACGATCCCTGCCGCATTATCCTGTCCCGAAACGGGGCGGAAAGGGAAAGTGGAGCGGGCGATGTGCAGGAAAGAGGGTTAACCCGTCAGCCTATCCGCCCCGCTATGCGCGCCGCCAAAGCCTCCAGCCCGCGCTGGTCATCCGAGTCGAAACGGGCGGCGAGGGGGCTGTCCAGATCGATGACGCCGACCAGGTGACCGTCTCGTAGGACAGGGACGACAATTTCCGATGCACTGGCTGCGTCGCAGGCAATATGGCCGGGGAAGGCGTGGACATCCTCGACCAACTGGGTCTGGCGCGTGGCTGCCGCCGTGCCGCACACACCCCGGCCCAGCGGAATGCGGATGCAGGCAGGCTTCCCCTGAAATGGCCCCAGCACCAGTTCATCGTCCACCATCCGATAGAATCCTGCCCAGTTCAGGTCGGGCAGAAATTGCCAGAGCAGGGCCGACAAATTCGCCATATTGGCGACCGGATCAGGCTCCGACGCAGTCAGCGCGTCGGCGGCCGACAATAGGTCGGCGTAGAGGGTGGGCTTGTCGGCAGCGACGGATGCAAAGTCATACATGCAGTCTATATAGGGCTGCGTCAGCCTATCGCAAACGGCGGGCGTTAGACTATGGTTAACGCTGATGCGTTAGGCAGGCGCGGACATGCGCGCGCTAATCCTCTCCTCCACTTGGCTTGCCTTCACCCGCTTTGCGATCAGCGGCGGGCTGGCGGCTTGCGTGGCGATCATCGTCTATGCAGCCTGTGCGATGATGATGGGGTTGCACCCGCAGGTCGCGAACCTCCTAGCCTATATCGCTCAGTTGGGTGTCAGCTATCGGCTGCATCGCAGTTTCAGCTTCGCCGACGCGCAGTCCGGGGCGGGCAGCATCGCGCGTTATTGCGCCCTGTCCCTGGGGGCGTTCGCCTGCAACAGCCTCTGGGTCTGGATTTGCACTCGTGGCCTGCATTGGCAGCCTTGGACGGCCTTGCTACCCATGATCTTCGCCACCCCGCTGGTGACGTTCCTGCTGGCCAGACACTGGGTATTCGCCAAGCGTAACGGCAGGAATTGAGGGTTCCTTAACCATATGCCGATAGCGCCTGATCAGCATATCTGAACGGGGGAATCATGACCGACGGGACCATCAAGAGGCGGCACGCGCCCTTTCTCCTTTATGGAGTGCTGATGTTCACCCTGGGCATTGCGATCTATCTTCTGGGCGTCCTGCTCGTCATTCCCCGCTATCTTCTGGGCCTTTATGCGCTACTCGATCCTGTCGCCATCTGGCTGGTATGGTATAGCGGCGTGCCCATCATGCTGGGGCTGGCTTTGGCTCTGTTCGACATACTCGTCCTGTTCGGCGGCAAGAAGCCTGACATGCCCGTGCGGTTCGAGCCGGTTCAGCGCCGCCGTGTCACCGTGGCGCTGACGGCCTATAATGATGAGAACAGCATCGGGCCTGCGGTTGAGGATTTTCTGTCGCATCCGCTGGTCGAACGGGTCATCGTTGTCAGCAACAACAGCAGCGACCGGACGCTGGAACGGGCCATCGAGGCCGGGGCCATCGGCTATAACGAACTTCAGCCCGGTTATGGGCGTTGCGTCTTCCGTTGCCTGGAAGAGGGCGCGCAATATCTGGACACCGAATTCGTCGTCCTGTGCGAAGGGGACAGCACCTTTCGCGCCTATGATATCGAAAAGCTGCTGGCCTATGCCCCGCATGCCGACATCGTAAACGGCACGCGGACGGTGGAGCCGCTGCGCCAATATATCACTCAACTCAGCACCTTCATGTTCTACGGCAATATCTTCGTCGGAAAGCTGCTGGAGGCAAAGCATCTTGGGCGTGGCACTATCACCGACGTCGGCACGACGTACAAATTATGCCGTCGCGATGCGCTGGTGAAATTGCTGCCCCGGCTTAACCCGGCGGTCAATCTGGAATTCAACGCCCATTTCCTCGATACCGCGCTGGGCGAAAATTATGTGCTGCTGGAATGTCCCATCACCTTCCATCCGCGCGTCGGGCTGAGCAAGGGCGGCAACGTCAATAACTGGCGCAGCTTCGTCGTTGGTATGCGCATGATATCGGGCATGCTCAACAACTGGAAACAACCGGCGTGAGCGGCGATTATCATGGATCGCGGCTGAACGAAGACAGCCGACGCGGGGCCGTATGGCGGGCGTTGTGGAAATATTATTTTAGTCGCCATGTCCGCCCCGATGATTGCGTGCTGGACATGGGCGCGGGCTATGGCGACTTCATCAATACGGTCGTCGCCCGGCGCAGGATCGCGCTGGACATCTGGCCTGCCATGCCGGGACATGTCGCGCCCGGCGTGGAGACGATCGTGGGGCCGGTCGAAGATTTGTCAGCCATCGAAGATGGCTGCGTCGACTATGCCTTCGCCTCCAACCTGTTCGAGCATCTGACGCGGGAGGCGCTGGTCGCTGTGCTGGCCGCCCTTCGGGGGAAATTGTCCCCCGCAGGATGCCTCACCATATTGCAGCCCAATTATCGCTATGCGTATCGCGAATATTTCGACGATTATACACATCTGACGGCCTATTCCCATATCAGCCTGCCCGACATGCTGTCGGCGCATGGATGGGATATTGTGGCGGTGCATTCGCGCTTCCTGCCGCTCAGCATCAAGTCGCGTCTGCCGTCCTGGTCGATCCTGATCGGCGCTTATCTACGTTCGCCCTTTAAGCCGATGGGCAAGCAGATGCTGGTCGTTGCGCGTCCGAAGGCGGAACCGGCATGAACGGGCAAGTCGCATCCGTGCCCACCCACCGGCTTCGTGGGAGCTTGCCCAAGCGGCGGCTGGTGACAGCAGGGCTGGCAGTTATCTTCCTGCTCCTGCTCTGCCATCTCCTGTCCCTGCTGTCCTATATCGGCTTTGCACTGAACTATCCCTTCCAGCTCGATTATGGCGAAGGGATCGTCTGGCAGCAGGCGCGCAACATCTGGGCGGGCGAAGGCTACGGGCCGCTCCAGATATTTCCGGCGATAGTCTATCATTATCCGCCGGTCTATCATCTGACGTTCGAAGGGCTGGCGGCCCTCACCGGCCTGGACGAGATGATCGCGGGTCGCCTCGTTTCGATTGCATCCTCCGCACTGACCGCTGTGGTCGTGGGCATGCTCACAAGCGCGACGATCGGAAACGCCGAAACCGTCAGGACGCGCATCCTATGCGGCGCTTTTGCGGGCCTGCTCTTCCTGTCCTGCGTGCCGGTGCGCATGTGGACGCCGCTGATGCGCGTAGACATGCTGTCGGTCCTATTCGGCGCTGCCGGACTGTGGTTCGTGCTGCGCGCATTGTCGCGCCCGCACTATATCTACGTTGCCAGCGCCATGTTCGTACTTGGCCTGTTCGTGAAGCAGATTTCGGTCGCGCCGCCCGCCGCTGCGTTTCTGGTGCTGCTATTCACGCATCGGCTACTGGCGGTGCGCGGGCTGGCCGCTGCGCTTGTCATGGGCCTGTCGGGATTGGCGGTCGAACAATGGCTGAACGGCAGCGAATTTCTCCGTCACATCGTCGGCTATAATGTGAACCGCTTCGCGCTCAACCTGTTGTGGGAAATTTTGCTGCCGCAATTGGCGATCCATGTGGCGGCGATCGGGCTGGCGGTGGTCGGCGGCATGGCGGCATGGAGTCATGTCCGTCATATCATCCATGACGCAGGGGCTATGGCGGTTGCACGCCGCCGCGTCGCGGATGATCCCAGGGCCACTCTGACGCTGATCCTGATCGCCTTTCTGGGCCTGAAGACCGTTCTACTGGCGGCGATGGCCAAGTCGGGCGCCAACTATAATTATATGGTGGACTGGTTCTCCGGCATCGCCATTTTTGCCGGGGTGGCGATCGCGCCCTATGTTGCCATTGCCTTGGGCGGGGCGATGTCCACGCCGCGATCCCTGTTGGTGAAGTTGCTGTTTCTCGCGCTGCCGGGCCAATTGATCGCCATGTTCGCGCTGTATGATGGACAGCCCGCCACGGCTTCGATCGGGGAAAGGCTGCGTCAAAAACAACCGATAGTGGACATGATCGCAGCCAGCGATCGTCCGGTCATATCCGACGACATGACATTTCCCATTCGCGCGGGCCGAAAAGTGCAGTGGGAATCAGCAATAACCGCTGAACTGGGCGCAAAAGGCGTCTACGATCAGGACGGCTTCGCACGGCTCGTGCGGGCACATTGCTTTGGTTTCTTCGCTATCGACGGCATATTGGGTCAGGGCGTATCTCTCAGCCGCTATCAGCCGGTCGTGATCGCGGCGATCAGGGACGCCTATCCCCACACGCGCGACGTGGGCAAATATACGCTGCATTTCCCCGCCGCTCCGGCCGATCCCGCCCTTTGCGCTTCGGTGCGCTGATCAGTCCATCTGTACCCGGCCGCGCCCCTGTTTCACCGAACTGCGCGCTTTCTTCGCGTCGACGCGGCGAGCCTTGGCGGCCTTGCCCGGCTTGGTCGCGATGCGCCGGGCGTCGCGGACATGCGCCTTGGCGATCATCTCGGCCAGCCGTTCGCGTGCGTCCTGCCGGTTCGCCTCCTGCGTGCGGAAGCGGGACGCCTGGATCACGATCTCGTTCGCGGCGGTCAGCCGCGATCCGGCCAGTTCCTTGAGCTTGCGATAGGCATAGGGCGGCAGAGCCAGCTTGAAGAGGTCGACGCGCAACTGCACCGTCGTCGCCACCTTGTTGACATTCTGTCCCCCGGACCGCCGCCGGTGATGAAGCGCTCCTCCAGCGCATCATCGGGAATGTCAAAGCCCGACATTGTCCAGCAAATCCTGGCCAAAGCCCGCCGCGGCGAAAGTCGCGGGCAGGGGGGCGGTCGCCTCCGCCGCAGGCTTGTCGCCGCGCGGCATGCTGAGGAAACGGCTGTGCAGCAGCATCGCGCCTTCGCCGTCGCCATAGACCGGATCGCCGACGATGCCAAAGCCCAGGCCATGCAGCGCATGGACGCGGATCTGGTGGGTGCGCCCGGTTTTTGGGGCGAAGGCGATCAGCGACCGGCCGTCCTTCTCCGCGATCTTGCGCCAATGGGTGATGGCGTTCTTGCCCGCCCTGGCCGGGATCATGCGCCAGCCTTCCGCTGCCGTACTGACCTTGCCGAGCGCAAGTTCGATCACGCCTTCATCCTCGCTCGGCACACCCTCGATCACCGCGACATAGCGTTTGACGACCGTGCCAGCCTCGAACGCGGCGGCGAAGCGTTTGTGCGCCTTGGGATTGCGCGCCAGCAACAGGCAGCCGCTGGTGTCGCGATCCAGCCTGTGGACCGGCAACGGCCAGCGCTGGAACCCGAAGGTCAGGGACGCCAGATGATTTTCCACCGCCAGCGATCCATCACGCGGCGCGTCGACCGGCAGGCCCGAAGGCTTGTCGAGGATGAGGGCTTCGCCATCGATGAACAGGACTAGGTCGGAAAGCAGGGACAAGAGGCGTGATCCGATCGGGAGGAGGAAATGGGACGGGCAATTGACGCGCGCGCGGCTTCCTATAGGCGGTGGAGGCGATGGACAACAGGGGGCATGATCGGCCGCAGGCGCAATTTCGGCTCGACTGGGTCGATGTCGCGCGTGGCATTGGCGTCGTCGCCGTCGTGATCGGCCATGTGTGGACGCGCGGGCCGGTGCGCGACGCCATGTATAGTTTTCATATGCCGCTCTTCTTCCTGCTGTCGGGCATGTTGTCGCGGCCCCATGCAATAGGGGATTTTACGCGACGACAACTGGTGAAGCAGATGCGGCCCTACGCCGCGTTCCTGCTCATATTGTTGGTGGCGGACCAGATCATCGAACGCCTGAAGGGCGGTCTGCCCATCTTCCACCAATGGCCAGGTGATAGCATCCCGATCCTGCTGGGCGGGTCCTGGCTGCGGGGGCCTTATACCATCTTCTGGTTCGTGCCCTGCCTGCTTATTGCACGGCTGTTGTTCAACGTCGCGTTGGTGCGCTGGCCGGATGTGCTCAACCGGCGGTGGGGCCTCATCCTGTTGCCGATGATCGTCCTGGCCTATGCGCTGGGTCGGTGGACGGAGGCGTCGCCCCTGGGAGTTTTGAGCGTGCCTATGGCATTTGTGCTGCTATGGACCGGGGCGATATGGCCGCGTATCCGCTGGCGGGGCTGGATGTTGCTTCCCTTGAGCGCGCTGGCGCTGGGCGGGCTGGCGGGAGTGTTCCCCACGCTCAACATGAAAGCGGCGGACTATGGTTGGCCGCTCCTGTCGATCGGTTCGGCAGTGGCGACCAGTTTGCTCCTGTTTCGCCTGTCCGCCTTGATCGCGCCCTTCGCCGGGTCGGTCGCGGCGGTGGGGCGGGCTTCGCTGGTGGTCATGTACCTCCATGTCGCGGTGATCCACTATCTGTCGCCCTATCTGGGCAAGCCGTGGCTGCTGCTGTTGGCGTTGCTCGTTCCGTTCTGCCTGTATCAAGCTATCCGCCGTTCGCATGTAGCGTCCCGCTGGCTGCTCTAACCGCATCCATGAAAACGCTTGCCGTCAAACAAAAAGGGACTGGCGCATCGTCTTGATGCGCCAGTCCCTTTTGGCAGCCCTGATGCGACCCGAAGGCTGCTAATAAGATCAGCCGTGCAGCTTGATCGCCGTCTCCGCGATGCGGCGGCCCTGATAGCGTGCGCCTTCCAGTTCTTCCTCGCCGGGCTGGCGGCTGCCGTCGCTGTCGGCCAGGGTGGTCGCGCCATAGGGCGATCCGCCGCGCACCTTGTCCACGCCCATCTGGCCCTGGAACCCATAATCGAGGCCGACGATGGTCATGCCGAAATGCAGCAGGTTGGTGATGATCGAAAACAACGTGACTTCCTGCCCGCCATGCTGGCTGGCGGTCGAGGTGAAGGCCCCGCCGACCTTGCCGTTCAAGGCGCCGCGCGCCCACAGGCCGCCGGCCTGATCGAGGAAGGCCGCCATCTGGCTGGACATGCGGCCAAAGCGGGTGCCGGTGCCGACGATGATCGCGTCATAATCCGCCAGTTCGGCGACAGTCGCGATTGGGGCTTGCTGATCCAGTTTGAAATGCGCGTTTTTCGCAACTTCCAGCGGCGCGGTTTCGGGAACGCGCTTGATGTCGACCTGCGCGCCTGCGGCGGCGGCGCCTTCGGCCATGGCCTGGGCCATCTGTTCGATATGCCCGTAGGAGGAATAATAGAGAACCAAGACTTTAGCCATGAAGCGTCTCCTTCACATGGTAGGGGAAAAGGGAGTGGCCGCCCGCATAGGGGATGCGGGCGGCCCGGCCCGTCCGATGGGAGGGGGGATGGACGGGCCGAAGGGGTCAGATGCTGTCCACCAAAACGATTTCGGCATCTTCCAGTGCCGTGATCGTGATCGGCCCGCCGCTCAGAATGGCCGCACCGTCGCGAGCTTCGAACGGTTCGCCGTCGATCTCGATCCGGCCCGTCGCCGGAACCAGATAGAGGTGGCGGCCTTCCGCGCTGTCGTAGGTGACGCTCGTCCCGGCCTTCACCGTACCGCCCAGCAAGCGGGCGTCGGCGCGGATGCGTAGCGCCTCCCTATCCTCGTCATAGCCGCTCGCCAGCACCGCCAGCCTGCCGGAACGCTCGCCCGTCGGGAACGGCTTGGCGCCCCAACTGGGCTGGCCGCCGCGGACACGGGGCATGATCCAGATCTGGAACAGGGTGGTGGTTTCATCCTCCAGATTATATTCGGCGTGGCGGATGCCGGTGCCCGCCGACATGACCTGCACGTCGCCTGCCTCCGTACGCCCCTGATTGCCCAGGCTGTCCTTGTGCGTGATCGCGCCGGTGCGAACATAGGTGATGATTTCCATGTCGGCATGCGGGTGCGGTGGAAAGCCGGATCGCGGGCCGATCTCGTCATCGTTCCACACCCGGATCGCGCCCCAGTGCATGCGATCGTCGTCATGATAATCGGCGAAGGAAAAATGATGGCGCGCGTTCAGCCAGCCATGGTCGGCATGGCCCAGCGACGCGAACGGGCGGCGCTCTATGCGGCTCGTGATGGTCGTGGTCATACGGAATGCCTTTCGTTGCGGAGGCGGATGCTTCCGCTTGCTTTCCGACAATCTAGCCATCAGGATCGTTTCTTAAACCGGCAGCTTTGAAACGGATTGTTTCCCGATGCGATTACCTGACTTCGAGGCCTGGGCTATGTTCGCCGCGGTGGTGGAACATCGCAGCTTCACCGACGCGGCCAAGGCGCTGAGCGTGTCGAAGGCCACCGTGTCCAAGGCGGTAACCCGGCTGGAGGAGCATCTGGACACCAGCCTGTTCAACCGCACCAGCCGCCGCCTGGCGTTGACCGAAAGCGGCAAGCGGTTGGCCGATCATGCCCATCGTATCATGGCGGAGGGGCAGGCGGCGGAGGAAGCCGCGCGCGACGAAACGGCGGAATTGTCGGGTGTCGTGCGACTGGGCGCGCCGATGACCTTCGGTCTGATGCGGATCGCGCCGATGGTGGCGCAATTCACCAAGGAACATCCGCTGGTGGATGTCGACCTGCACCTGTCCGATGCGCAGATCGACATTGTCGAAATGGGGCTGGACGCGACCATCCGCATCGCCGACATGCCGGACAGCTCGCTGCGTGCGCGTCGGCTCGCGGACGTGACTTTGCATGTCGTCGCCTCACCCGCCTATCTGGAAGAACGAGGACGGCCGCAACACCCGTCCGATCTCGGAACGCATGATTGCCTATGCTACTCCAACGTCGCGGCGCCCGATGTGTGGCGCTTTGCCGGGCCGGGGCAGCAGAATGTGGTGGTGCAGGTGCGCAGTCGTATAACCGTGAACAGTGGGGAGGCGATGCTGCCCGCGCTGCGTATGGGCGTGGGCATCGCGCGATTGCCCGACTTTATCATCGGCGACGCGCTGGCGAAGGGGGAGGTGGAAGAGATATTGACCGATTGGCGGCCCGCCCCCTTCGGCCTGCATCTGGTGACGCCGCCGTCGCGCCTGCGCCCTGCGCGCGTCGATGCGCTGCTCGACTATCTCACGAAGCATCACGGCTGTTAACCGCGCCGGTAAAGTCCCGCGAAACATTTGGCGCGCCGCGTCAAATCGGTACGGTTGAAAGCGCATTTGCGCGTCGTTTCGTAGGTGAATCCATCTTGACTCCGGTTGGGACGTTTCCATCTCAACTCTTTGTAAACAGATTCGTTTTCTAGCAACTCGTGGATTCCTGCCGGTTAGCGAAAAATTAACCTTTGTCCTTCAGAAGTTTTTTGGTTAATGAATTGGAGCAGAAGCCGTTCTGGTGGGTGAACGGGACTGCGACACACCGACAGGTGTTACACAAGGGGCTTCACATGCGCGTGCTGCTGATCGAGGACGAACCGACCACCGCCAAGGCGATCGAGCTTATGCTCACGACCGAAGGCTTCAATGTCTATACGACCGACCTGGGTGAGGAAGGCCTCGATCTGGGCAAGCTGTATGATTACGACATCATCTGCCTGGACCTGAATTTGCCTGACATGCACGGCTATGACGTGCTGAAGAAGCTGCGCGCCGCCAAGGTGCAGACGCCGGTGCTGATCCTGTCGGGCATTTCGGAAATGGATAGCAAGGTCCGCTCCTTCGGCTTTGGCGCCGACGATTATGTGACCAAGCCCTTCCATCGCGAAGAGCTGATTGCCCGCATCCACGCCGTGGTCCGCCGGTCGAAGGGGCATAGCCAGTCGGTCATCCGCACCGGCAAGCTGTCCGTGAACCTCGACGCCAAGACGGTGGAAGTGGACGGCAACCGCGTCCACCTGACCGGCAAGGAATATGCGATGCTGGAACTGCTCTCGCTGCGCAAGGGCACGACGCTGACCAAGGAAATGTTCCTCAACCACCTCTATGGCGGGATGGACGAGCCGGAACTCAAGATCATCGACGTGTTCATCTGCAAGCTGCGCAAGAAGCTGGCGCTCGCATGCAGCGGCGACAATTATATCGAGACGGTCTGGGGCCGTGGTTATGTGCTGCGCGATCCCGACGAAATAGTGGAAGAGCAGGCCAAGGTCGCCTGATCGTCAAAGGGTTAATGGGGGGTGGAAAGGCCGGGGTCCGAAGGGATGCTGGCCTTTTCCCGTTTTGCGGCATGGATCATAGCGCCGGTTACGGTTAAGGCCGCGTCATGGATGATCTGTTTGCCGATCGCACCTTGCGGGAACGAACGCTGAGCCGGGCCGATATCGCGCCGCTGGCCAAGGGCTTGCCCACGCATCTGATCGATTGCGACCTGGAAGAGGCCGACCTGTCAGGGTTGGACCTGTCGCGCTGGACATTCGAACGCTGCCAAATGCGCCGCACGGACTTTGGCGGCACGAAGCTGGACGGGACGCGGTGGCAATCCTGCCGGGGCGGGTTCGTGCTCTTTACCGGTGCGGATTTGCGCGAAGCGGAATTTCTGGCGTGCGATTTCAACAATGGCGTATTGCGTCGCGCGAAGCTGTTCGGCGCGAAGTTCGAACGGTGCAAGCTGACCGGCGCAGACCTGGCCGAAGCCAGCGCGCTGGACGTGCAGTTTATCGAAACGCTGCTGGTAAATGCGCGGCTGCCCGGCTTTTCCTTCCGCAAGCAGGCATTGACCTCGGTCGACTTCAGTCAGGCGGACCTCGCCAAATGCGATTTCCGAGGCACGTCGTTCGACGGATGCAGCCTGCGCGATGCGGGGCTCGACGGGTGTCGGTTCGATGGCGCGGATTTGCGTGGCGCGGATATTGGCGGGTTGCGGCTGGTCAATGCGGGGCTGTTTCGCGGCGCGACCATATCGCGGGAGCAGGCGGGGCAGTTGCTGGGCGAACTGGGATTGAACGTGCGCTGACATAAGAACGGGCCAGCTGCCTGAAAGGCAACCGGCCCGTTCATCAGGCGAAGGGGCGTCGAGCGGCGGAGTGGAAAATATCCGCCGTCCGTGTCACGCCCCGTGCGGGGTCAATCGTCCGCCTGATTGGGAGTGGGGGTGCTGCTGGTCGCGCCTTGCCCGGAGGCGTCACCCGAAATCTGACCGCTGGCGTCGATGGAGGCGGCATTGTCGAGCGCGCCGCCCGCCCGCCCCGCCACGTTGCCTGCCGCCGATCCAGCGCTACTGGTAACCCCCGAAGCGCGATCCCTTGCGGCGTTGGCCGCCATGCTTGCACGGTCGCGGCTGTTGGCGACCGTCGTGGCGGCGCGATCCCGTGCGGCGGTTGCCGTGTCGGTTGCCCGATCGCGCACTGCGCTGCCGGTTTCCGTGGCGCGATCACGCACAGAGCCGACGGCATTGCGCGCGTCGCTGGCGCCCAGCGTATCCACTGCCAGGCCGCCATTGGCAGCGCCGTTGGCCGATCCCGACGCGCTGCCGCTGCGTGTCCTGCCGTTGCGGGTGGCCGAACCGCTGGCGCTGCCATCTGCGCGACCACGGCCCGAACCGCTGGCGCCGACGCGCCCATTGTCGAGATCAACGCTACGGTCGAGGCTGCCAGCGCCGTTCAGCGATCCGCCGAGCGATCCGCCCAGGCCGCCGCTGCCGCCACCCAATGCGCCGCCCAGCGATCCGCCCAGGCCACCACCGCCGCCACCCAGAAGCTGGGCCGGAGCGGGCGCGGCCGACAGGGCGGCAAGGCAGGCGGTCGCGATCAGGAACTTGGCTTTCATCACTCGTCTCCTTCATGGCTTTCAATGCGATGTCGGGAGAACGGAAGGGCGATAGACTTTAATCCCTGCCAGCCAAGGAAATCTGCAAGCATCTGATAATCATTCGTTATTTCTGCAATTTGCGCATAGCAGCGGCGGCTGTCCCCTACGCGCCGGATCGGCTTCCGCTTTCAGCGCAGCCAATGTGCCGCGCGCGAACAGGCGCCCCGCCACCAGCGGCGCGGCAAAACTGGTGCCGCGCACCGCGCTCTTGCCGCCTGCGCTGTCCGCCGCCTGCATGTCCGCCCCCGGGGCGGCGAAATCGACGTGCAGCGCGCGGCCTGCTTCGGGCAGGGTGCGACCGCGTCCGTCGATACCCGTCACGGCGATGACGCTGGGGTAGGAGGCTGGATAAGCGGGCGGCGCGGCGGGGCCGTCATTGCCGACCGCCGCTACCACCGTTACGCCTTTGTCCCGCGCCAGCCGGATCGCGCCATCCAGCAGGGGATTGGCTGGACCCACCAGACTGACCGTCACCACGCGGACGCCCCGCGCCGCCATCCAGCCCAATGCCCGGACGATGGCGAAGGTGCCGCCGCCTGCCGGATCGTCGCCATAGACATCGGCGACCAGCAAAGGCGCGCCGGGCGCTGCGCCCCGCACAACGCCGTCGCCGCTGATGAGCGAGGCGACGGCGGTGCCATGGGCGCTGGCGCGCGGCGCACCCTGCGCAAAACCGCGCTGTTCGATCGGCCCGTTCAGCGCCGGATGCCGCGCCACGCCGCCGTCGATCAGCCCGGCGACACGGCCCTCCACCCGCCCGCCGCCTGCCAGCGCGCCGCTGGCCATCGCCAGGGCCGGACCACTGGGAAAATAGAGATTGTCCGCGCTCGCCTGCGCGCGCGGGGCAAGTTTGCGCACATCCCGCAAGGCGCGGCTGAGGGTCCGGTTGCCAGGTGGCGTCAGACGGACGATCGGCAGGTCGATGCCCTCGACCGTCTCGCCCTCCACGCCATAGCCTGCTGCGCGCAGCGCCTTGAGCGCACCCTCGTCCGCCCCGGTCAGCAAGATCACGCCCCGTCGCGCCGGTTCGCGCCGATCGTCCAGTTCGATCCGGTCGCCATGATTTCGTAGCAGGTCGGTGATCCTGTTCAGGCGCGCCGTCGCCAGCCGTTCCGTCAGACGTTCAGGGGCAAGCCGATCGATCCCGGCGGCGTCAACCATCGCGCCGACGCGGCCCAGCGTGTCGGGCACGACCTGCCCGACGGCGCCCAAACCGCCGCCGCCCGGTAGCAACTGCGCTTGCGCGCCCGATGTCGCGCCAGTGGGCGCAATTAGGATCAGTCCCGCGATCATCCAGGGACGCGTCAGCCTCATGTCCAATTCACCGATCCTTTCGCCTGCAAAATCATCCATTGCGAAAAAATGTCCATCCGTCTTTTGTGTGGGGATGAAACGGATGGCCTGTTACGTTTCATCCTTCGAACATGTGACGGAGACATGATGTCGTTCGAAAGCGACCTGCTTGCGATCCTGCCCCGGCTGCGGCGCTTTGCCGCCAGCCTGTCGCGCGACCGCGCCGATGGCGACGATCTGTGCCAGGCGGCACTGGAGCGCGGGCTGAAATCGCGCGACCAGTGGCAGCCGGGCACCCGTCTGGATAGCTGGATGTATCGGATCATGCGCAATCTGTGGATAGACGAAGCCCGCGCTCGCCAGCGTGCCGCCAAAACTTTCGCGCCGGAAGAAGCGGGCACGCATATAGGGCATGCCGGCGACCGCGATGTGGAGGCGCATATGATGCTATCCGACGTCGATCGCGCGATGCAGGCGCTGCCTGCCGAACAGCGCGAAGCCATCGCGCTCGTGCTGGTGGAGGGGCTTTCCTACAAGGAGGCGGCGGCGGTGCTGGGCGTACCCATGGGGACGCTGACATCGCGGCTGGTGCGGGGTAGGGGCGCGTTGCTGGAATTGATGGGAGAGGCGGCATGACGAACATCGATGAAGCCATGCTGATCGCGCTGGTCGATGGGGAACTGGACGAGGTCAATCGCCGCCGCGTCGAGCGCGCGGTCGCGGGCGATCCGGCGCTGGCCGATCGGCTGGCGCATCACCAGCGGCTGCGTGACCTGCTGGCTGGCCATTATGCGCCTGTCGCTCAAGAGGCCGTGCCGGATCGGCTGCGTCTCCTGCTGCAGGACAGCGGCACCGTGACGCCGATGGCACGCCCGGCACGGCGCTGGGGCGCTTGGGCAACGGGAGGAGCGATCGCTGCCAGTCTGGTGCTGGGGCTTGGTCTTGGTCGCCTGTCCGGCGGAGACGCGGGGCCGATCGGTGCGCAGGATGGCGTGATGGTGGCGCAAGGCCCCCTTGCCACCGCACTGGACAGCCAATTGGCGTCGGCGCAGGGTGACACGCCGATCCGCATCGGCCTCACCTTCCAGCGCAAGGGGGGTGGCTGGTGTCGCAGCTTCGACGGGGCAATGGCAGGGGTTGCCTGCCGGGAAGGCGAGGGCTGGCAGATACAGCAGCTTCTCCCGGGAGCAGGCAAGAATGGGGCGTATCGGCAGGCATCTTCCGCCGACATGCGGGTGATGGCGACGGTGGACGCGCTGATCGCGGGCGCGCCGACGGATGCAGCCGGGGAGCAGGCGGCGCAGGCAAGGAACTGGCGCTGACGCAATGATCGCTATTCGGCCGGACCGGCCATCATCTCGTCGATCTTGGATGCCAACGCGTCCAGTGCGAAGGGCTTGGTGATCATGCTCATATTGTCGCCCAGGAAACCCGCCCGCACTGCGGCATTTTCCGCATAACCCGTGACGAACAGGATCGGCAGGTGCGGCCGATGTTCGCGCGCCACTTCGGCCAACTGCCGCCCGTTCATGCCCGGCAGGCCGACATCGGACACCATCAGGTCGATCGGCCGCGCCGATTGCAGGATGGGAATGGCCTCGCTCGCGTCGCTGGCCTCCAGTGGCACATAGCGCAGATCTTCCAGCACATCGCGCACCAGCAGGCGGACCGATGGGTCGTCCTCCACCACCAGCACCGTCTGGCCCTGTCCTTCCTGCACGGCGTGCACGATGCGTTCCTTGGCGTCGTGCGCGGCCTCGCCAGCGGGCAGGTAGATCTTCACCGACGTACCGACGCCCGGCTGGCTATGGATGCGCACCTGACCGCCCGACTGCCGCGCAAAGCCATAGACCATCGACAGGCCAAGCCCCGTCCCCTGACCGATCGGCTTTGTGGTGAAGAAGGGCTCGAACACCTTGTCGATGACATCGGGCGGCATGCCGACGCCACTGTCGGAAACGGATATGACGACATAATGGCCCGCTGCTATGTCCGGCTTCGCCGCGGCATAGGCGTCGTCCAGCTCGACCGTGCCGACCTCGACCGTCAATTCCCCGCCGTCCGGCATGGCGTCGCGGGCGTTGATCGCCAGATTCAATATCGCATTTTCCAGCTGATTGGGATCGACCACCGCATGGGGCGCGCCGTCCCCCGGCATGATCTTCAGCCGGATATTCTCGTGGATGCTGCGCGCCAGCAGGTCGTCCAGAGCCGTGAGCAGAGCGTTGATATCGACCGACCGGGCATCGAGCGACTGTCGACGTGAAAAGGCGAGCAGGCGAGCCGTGAGCGCCGCCGCGCGCTGCGCCGAAGTGGATGCGGCGTCCATGAAACGATCTAGATCGTCCAGCCGACCCGAAGCGATCCGCCGTTTGGCGATGTCGATGCCGCCAATCACGCCGGTCAGCATATTGTTGAAATCATGGGCGATGCCGCCGGTCAGCTGCCCGACGGCCTCCATCTTCTGGCTCTGGCGCAGAGCGGATTCGGCGTGCGCACGGCTGACCATTTCCGCTTCCAAAGCGGCAGTACGTTCCGCGACTTTCTGCTCCAGCGTCTGGTTGAGTCGCTGGGCCGACTGGACCAGACGCGCATTTTCGATCGAAATCGCCGCCTGCGCCGAAAGCCCCAGCGCCAGCCGCTCCGCGCGTTCGTCGAACTGGTTGGGCTGGGCATGGCCGAAAAAGAGGCTGCCGATCACCTCGCCCGATCGGGCGATCACCGGCACCGCCAGATAGGACACCACCTTCAGATGCCCCTTTGGCATGCCACGATAGGGGGCATTGCGACCGTAGCGCGGGTCTTGCGTAATATCCGCCGATCGTACCACGCCCTCGCCGGAAAAGGTGGGCGCGAACAACTCGGTATTGCGGGGAATAGGGAAGTGCTTGAAATCCTCCATCTGCGCGCCCGACAGGCTGAAGAGCATATAGCGCTCGCCCATGTCGTCCGTCCGATTGTAGAAGAAGGCCCCCAATTGCGCGCCGGTCAGGTCGCGTCCGGCATCCACCACCGCCTGGACAAGGCGATCCAGGTCCAGTTCCGCCGCGACCTGCCGACCGATGCGGTTGAGGATGTCCAGCGCCTGGCTTTCCTCCCGCAGCGCCGCTTCCGATGCGGCGAGTGCTGCTGCTGCCTGCTTGGGTTCGGATATGTCGATGACGGTGCCGATCAGACGCGTTGCGCGATTGTCATCGAACACCGCGCCGCCGCGCGCGGCGATCCAGCGTTCGACGCCATCCTCTATGCCCACGGTGCGATATTCGATGTCGAACATGCCATCGCCATCGGGGTCCAAGGCCGCAGCCACGGCAGTCGCCGCGCGATTGCGATCGTCAGGGTGCAGTCCGGCCAGGAATGCGCCATCGTAACTGACGGGTGCGTCGGCGCTCAGGCCGAACATCGCCTTGCACCGATCGTCCCAGTTCAGCGTGTCGCCGACCGGATCATAATCCCAGGTGCCGATATTGGCGGCGCCCGTGGCCAGCCGCAGGCGGCTTTCGCTGGTGGCCAGTTCCTCGATCCGATCGCGCATCTCGAACTGTTTGTGACGCGCGCGCATGGCCGATGCGATGGCGCTGACCAGCGACGCGACGCCCAGCGGGCGCTCCAGGACCACGGTATTGGTGACGAAGTCGAGCAGGCGCCCGGGAATCCAGGGGCCGGCAGGGGACCGTCCGGTCCGCTGCGCCTTCAACAGGATGAAGGGGACGTCCGACCATGCAGGCTGGGCGGCCAGCGCGCTTTGCAGCGCGGTCAGATCGCCCGTCAATGCCTCTTCGGTGACGAGGACCGCGCCGATATGGTCGTCCAGCGCGGCTGCGACCGCCGTCACGTCCGCGCAAGTGCGGACATCGTATCGCTCCTTGGCAAGCAGTCCTGCGACGCTGTCCGCATCCCGGCCGAATGGCGCGCAGATCAGAAGGCGGCCGCCTTCCCTGACGCTGTCAGTCGTCACCGGCGCGATCTTCCATCAACGGCAAGGTCGCGCCCAGATATTCGGGCGTGCCAGTCAACACGCCGCGGAAGTCGCGTAGCGGCGCTCCGACTCGGACGCCGTTGCCATCGATCCGAAATTCGCGGATCGCATCCTCGTGCACGCCGCCGCGATTTTTAAGAACGGAGATGGCTTTGCGGACCCGCCCCTCCGCCTCGAAAAAGCGCAGCAGCACGACGGCGTCGGCGACATAGGATATGTTGAGGTTGGTCGACATCGTTCCGACCAGCCCATGTTGGGGATTGATCAGGAACGTCACCACGCCCCGATGGCTGAGATAGGACAGCAACTCGTGCATCTGGAGCAGCAATTGCTGTTCCTGCGGCATGGCCGCCATATAGCCGTTCAGGCTGTCGATCACGATCATGCGGACGCCGCGTTCCTCCACCTCCTGCCGTACGCGCGCGGCAAATTCGCCCGGTGATATTTCGGCCGGGTCGATCTGCTGGATCAGCATGCAACCGTCATCGACATGCCGTTTGACATCCAGACCAAAGGCGGAGGCGCGCGTCAGCAACGTGCCGACCCGCTCATCGAACTGAAATAGGGTGCAGGCTTCGCCGCGTTCGCAGGCGGCATAGAGATATTGCAGGGCGATGGTGGTCTTGCCCGATCCGGCCGGCCCGGTAATCAATGTGCTGGTGCCGCGCATCGGCCCGCCGCCCAACAGGGAGTCGAGAGCGGGAACTTCGCTCTGCACCATGTCGCCGGTGAAATCGACATGATGATCGGCGGCGATCAGGCGCGGGTAGATATCGACGCCGCCCTTGCGGATCATCATGTCATGATAACCGGCGGTAAAATCGATCCCGCGCAGTTTCTGCACCTGCATCCGCCTGCGCGCCGCGCCGAATTCCAACGTCAGCCGCTCCAGCGTGACGACGCCATGGCACAGGCTATGGAGATGCGCGTCGCGCGCATCGCCCGATCCGGTCATGTCGTCCACCAGGATAACAGTCGTTTCCCGGCCGGAGAAAAACTGCTTCAGCGCCAGAACCTGTCGGCGATAGCGCAGCGGATCTTGTGCCAGCAGGCGCATTTCGGAAAGGCTGTCGAACACCACGCGCGTCGGCTTCACGCGGCCTACCTCATCCTGGATCAGGCGTATGGTTTCGCCCAACTCCATTTCCCAGGGATGGATGATCGATTGTTCACGCCCGTCGCCAAATACATCGTCCACCAATTCCAGTTCGAACACGTCGAACCCGTCCAGATCCCAGCCATGGGATGCGGCGACGGCGCGCAACTCCTCGCGGGTTTCGGACAATGTTATGTAGAGGACGCGCTCGCCCAAGCGAACGCCTTCGCGCAGAAATTGCAGCGCCAGCGTGGTCTTGCCCGATCCCGGCGCACCTTCCAGCAGATAGAGACGGTGGGGCGGCACACCGCCGCCAAGGACCGTGTCGAGACCGACATTCCCGGTCGAAATAACCTTCACTTCCATCACTCGTCCCGTCCGCTCATATGAAATGGGACGGTAGCCAAATCCGTGGGGAAGAGAAGCGAAAGTGAAATGATGACTAATATTTCACGCCATTTATTTCGCTTCTAAAGAATTTAAGCGAGATAAGCTTGATCTCGATCAATTCGTATCGCGTCATCGGCCCCCGCGAGAACGGGGGCCGATCATCACGTCAGGGTTTTTCGGTGCCTGGCGTGCTCGTCTTGGGTGCCTTGCCGTCCTCGATCCGGCCTTCGTTGCGCAGGTCACGCCCTTCCTGGGCCTTTTCCTTGGCCTCGGGCGACTTGCCATGCTCGAAGGCTTCTTCCTTGATGTAGCCGGCGGCTTCCTTCGCTTTACCTTCGATGCTCATGCAACTCTCCTATGAACGTCTGCCACGGCAGATCGTGACGAAGCTAAAGCGCATGAGGTGGCGATTGTGTCCGGCGCGTTTCAGGCGTGCGCCACGGCATGGCCTGCGCAGCAGGCGGCCCGGCTGCTTTCGACATAGTCGGGATCGTGCCACCAATAATGTTGGTGCGCGTCCGCCAGCATCGGTCCGACCGGCGTCAGCGCGGCCTGCGGCCGGGCGGCGGCAAAGGGGGCTGCCAGTTGTTCGGGTGTATGGACGACGCCGTTGGCGATCACGTGGCGGACATTGGCGACAGCGGCGATATCCCGCAGGGGATCGCCCTCCACCAGGATCATGTCGGCCAGCATGCCGCGCGCGATCCGCCCGATCGGTTCGCCCAGAAATTCGCCCGACCAGCGTGTCGTCATCATCAGCGCGTCGTGGGGGCGGATGCCGAACTTCACCATGCCCCGCAGGTTGAGGTGCAGGCTGATCGCGGTCAGGTCGATCGGCGCGTCGGTGCCCGAAATCGGATGCCATCCGGCCTCCAGCATCAGCTTGATCTGTGCCACCTGCCGCTCCAGCGAAGCGAGCAGCGCCACGCCGCCTTCGCCCTTCATCGCCTTCACCCGGCTGGTCAGCTTGGCAAATTCCCAGCTGGGATAGAGCGTCCTGATGCGCGGATCGCGCATGAAGCCATCGTCCAGCCCCAGGAGCGACGTTGCCGCGAACAGGGTCGGCGTACGTCCGGCCTTGGCTGCGGCGAACAGGTCGTTGACGTCATGATATCCGCCGCCCAGCGCCGTGATGGTGCGCGAATAACCGTAGCGGTTGGTCGCGCCGGTATGCTCCATGCAATCCATGCCGCTGTGCAGCGCGGGATAATGATAATGGGACGACAGGTGCATGCCCATCTTATGGGATGCGTCCACAACCTCCTTCTGTATGTCATGGCGAAAGCGGACATAGGTTTTCACCATGTCGTAATCGAGCGCCCGGGCGCGCTCCAGTTCCAGCGCCATCTGGCCTTTTTCGGTCACCGGCCGCATGAAATTGTAGAAGATGCGCCCGCCGTCGATCGCTTCGCCGGTGGCATAGTGGCGTGCGGCGATGCGCTTGCCGCTCTGGATCGCCTCCCGGTCCTCGACCATGTGATAGGCCGGGCATCCGGGCGATCGCGTCGCCGTGATCCCCATCGCCAGCCACAGCCGCCCCATCCGGTCGCCATAGCCATAGCCCGCCATCTGCCGATGGGTATGCATGTCTATCAGGCCCGGCATCAGCGTCAGGCCGGGAGCGTCTATGACCTTGGCATTGGCATCAGATGCGCCTGCGCCGTGTGGCGCGACGGCGCTGATGACGTTGCCGTCCAGCACGACATCGACATTGCTCCTATAGTCGGCGGACAGCGCATCCCAGACTTTGCCAGCCCGTATCACGGTGCGACCCGCAGGCTTGGCATTGGCCCATGACAGCCGGCAGGGGATGGTCTGCGCCGCGCCGCCTGCGGCCGGAACGATGCGCAGCTTGCCGTTGCTGAGGTAGAGCAACTGGCTGCCGTCCCCGCTCCAACTCGGCGCGTCGGTCACTTCGGTCGTGATCTGCCGGGGTGCGGTCGTAAAGCGGCCGTCCGGCGCTACGGTCACGACCCAGAGCGTGCTGGCAAAAACGAACGCCATCTGCTTGCCATCGGGCGACCAGACCGGCCCGTCATGACCGCGCGTCCCCAGGGATTTGCCCTCGAACGCCGGACGATAGCTGCCCTTGCCGCTGGCTAAATCCACGGTCAGTATCTCGCTGGCGCCTTCGCGATAGCGGCCTGTTACGGGCTTGAAGGCGGCATAGGCGATGGTCTTGCCATCGGGGCCGAAGCTGGGGCGGCCCGGCTCCCAGATGGCGTCGAACCGTTTGGTAACGGCGCCGCTCGCCACCTCCACCGTATGCAGTGCGCCATCCTGATCGAGGAAAGCGATCATCGTGCCATCCTGCGACCAGCTTCCCCAGGCGACCGCCTTGTCGGGAATGTTGGTCAACTGCCTGTCCTTGCGCGTCGCGATGTCATGCAGCCAGAGGTCCAGCGTGCCGCCGCGATCGGACGAATAGGCGATCGTCCGGCCATCGGGCGACCAGGCGGGATCGCATTTGTGGAAGGGGTCGGTGATGATCGCCTTGGGCGCGCCACCCACGGGCATCAGATAGATGTCGTTCAGCGCCGCGAAGACGATGCTCCGGCCGTCAGGCGAGAGCATCGGCGCTGCGATCCCAACCACGGGCTTGGGCGCGGTGGACGTGAAGTTGCGCGTCTTCTTGGCATAGTCGGGCGTCGTCACCGGCACCTGGGTCGAGAAGGGGATGATCGACGCCTTGCCGCCTTTCAGCCGACGCAGCTTGCCGTTCGATCCATGAAGGATCGCGCCATCCTGGGTAAAAGCGGGGCGGAAGGGGTAGAGATCCTCGCCCAAGACGATGTCCTTGTCCCCCAGAACCAGCGTCAGAGATGCGGGCTGCACACGGGTATAGGCGATCGTGCCATCGGGCGCGAAGGCCGGGGCCATGATCGCCGATGGGGTGAAGCGATCGGCGGACGGCGTGACCGACGCGACATCACTGACCGCACCCGTGGCAACGTCCGCCACCACCAGTCTGGCGCCACCCGCGACATAGGCGATGCGCTTGCCGTCGGGCGACCAGGTCGGCTCGCTGTCATTGGTCGTGCCCTTGGAAAAGGGCGTGACCCTGCCGCTCGCGACATCGAGCAGGTAGATGGCGTAGCGTCCCTCCGCCCGGTCGCTGGCGAAGGCGATCGTTTTGCCATCGGGCGACCAGCGCGGTTCGCGATCGTCCACCAGCCCGTCCGTATGCTGGCGCATGTCGCCGCCGTCGGCGGCCACCGACCAGATATGGAAATGGCCGGTGCGATAGGATTGGAAGGCGATGCGCTTGCCATCGGGCGACCAGTCGGGCTGGGCCAGGTCATCGAAATCGCCGGTCAGGCGCTTGAGCGGGCCACCCCCGACCGGCAGCGTCCAAAGGATACCGAGCAGGTCGAAGGCGATGCGCTTGCCATCGGGCGAGAGCGAAAGCGCGACGTTGGTGCAGTCCTCCACTCGCACCATCGTTTCTTTCCCCGGCACAGGCGCACCGGCCGACTGCGCCAATGAAGCCGCGCTGCCCGCTACGATCAGGCCGATGCCGCCAGCCGCCATCGCTTCACGCCGGTTCACACCCGCCAATTTGGTCATGTCAGAACTCCAGATTGAACCGGCCATAGTAAAAGCCGCCGCTGATGCCGTAGGGGGCATAGGCATTGTAGAGGCTGCCCACCGTGCGATTGACCGGCTTCAGCTTGTCGGGATAGGTGTTGAGCAGATTGTTGGCGCCGACCGACAGCTTCACCCCCTGCGCCAGCTTATAGCCCAGTTCGAGATCGAGGATCGTCTTGGGCGTCAGCTTTTCGTCCACGAAATCCAGCGTGCAACCCGCACTCCCCGCCGTACAGCCCACAAAATCGCTGGTGTGAAAGACGCGCGCGCCCGCCCGCTGAACCACCTTGCCATAACGGGTGGCGCGCAGGTTCAGGTTGAAATCATCCTTTTCCCACAGGACATTGGCGATGAACTTGTTACGCGGTGTGCCTTCGGACAGATCGCCGATCTTGGCGCGGCCGATCAGCGCTAGGCCCGACGCCGCGATCACGGCCGGGACCGGGTCGATATGGGTAAAGATCGTCTTGTTGAAATTGGCCGACAGGCTGAAGGTCGCCGTCCCCATATCGCCCAGTCCGGCGCGGTAGGTGCTGACGATGTCCAGCCCGCGCGTGCGCGTATCGGCGGCGTTGGAAAAGATGAGGCCGCCCGCCACGCCCCGGATACCCGCCGTCGCCAGCGCGTTCATGACCACCGCGCCGCTCAGTGTCTCGCTCAGCAGGATGCGGTCCCTGACCTTGATCTGATAGGCGTCGATGGTGAGGTTCAGGTTGGGCGCGGGGGTGATGACGACGCCCGCCGACAGGTTGCGTGATTTTTCAGGCCGCAGCGATACCGCGCCCAGCGCGCGCGCGGCAATGCCATCGACCGGCAGCGCCTGCACCGGCAGCAACTGGTTCACCCCGTTGACCGGCACGTTGATGGTGGAGGATGACGCATAATGCTGCTGTTGCAGCGTCGGTGCGCGAAACCCCGTGCTGGCCGTGCCGCGAACGGCGAAGCCGCGCGTGGGTTCTATGCGGATCGACGCCTTGCCGGTGTCGGTGGTGCCGAAATCGGAATAATCCTCATGTCGTCCGGCCAGACCGAACTCGACGCCCTCGATGATCTTCCCTTCCAGGTTGACATAGGCGCTCCAGTTGTCGCGGCTCCAGCTACCCGAACCTGATGGCAGGAAACCGGTGACCCCCTGTGATCCGACACCGGTGCGGGTCTGCCCAGCCAGCCAAGCTCCCGGCGGCGAACGATAGCCGCCGTCGATATAGGATACCGGGTCGCCCGGCCCGATCAGGAATTTATTCTTCTTATACTCCCCGCCCACCGCCAGTGCGATCGGACCGGCCAGACCGATGTCGAATTCCTTGCTCAGGTCCAGATTGCTGGTCCATTCGTCGAACCGGATCTTGCCCAGGTAGAAATGCGTCGGGCTGGCGGTGCCCAATGACGGGTTGAGCGACGTGGTCTGCGCATATTTGACCTCGTTCTGCGCATAGCTGGTCGACAGGTCGGCGCGGATGCCGCTGCCTATGTCGCCACGCAGGCCCGCCGCGACCTGGAAATCCTCGTCATAGACATGGATGCGCGGAATATAGCCTTCGGAATAGATTTCGTAGATGTTGTTGAGCGCCGCCGGGTTGCGATAGGTCAGCCAACCCGCCGCATGGCGCTTGGAATAGGTGCCGAAGCTGTAGAGTTCGAAACGGTCGCCCACCGGCAGCATCGCGTCATAGCCGACATTGCCGCCGATGACCTGCGGCTGGCCATATTTGGCGCGGATGCGATTGGGGTTCGCGTTGCGCGGATCGCCGGTCGGATAGAAGGGGTTGGTCGTGATCGGGCTGCTCTTCGTGATCGTATTGTCCTGCAACACGCCATCGCCCGAAATATGGATATAGCCGCCATCGGCGCCGAGCGAAAAGCCCTTGTCGACCTGCCAGCGCCCCTGCCAGCCGCCATTGTCGGCCGTGCTGCCCAGCGTCAGCGCCGCGCCGCCGGATGTGTCGTTCTTCAGGAGGATGTTGACCACGCCCGCGATCGCATCCGACCCATATTGCGCCGACGCGCCATCACGCAGCACTTCGATGCGCTGGATCGCGTTGCCGGGGATCAGGTCCAGGTCCGGCGGCGACTGGCCGTTCTGGACGGAGCCATTGATGAACAGGGTCGCGGTATTGTGGCGGCGCTTGCCGTTTACCAGCACCAACAATTGATCGCCGCCCAGTCCGCGCAAGGAGAGGGTGCGTACCGCCCAGCTCGCGCCTGCGCCATTGTTCGACACGTTGATCGACGGCACCAGCGTACCGAGCAGGTCGCGCACCGACTGTTTGCCGCTCGCTTCCAGATCCTTTTCGCCCAGCACGTCGATCGGTGCCAGGCTTTCGGCGACGGTCCGGTTGGTGGTGCGGGTGCCGGTCACGATGATCGGCGTCGCATCCTCGACCGGTTTTGGGGCAGGGGCCATCGTCATGGCCGAAGGTGCCGCACCCGGCACGTTGGCCTGCGCATATTGCAGGCCAAGCGGACTGCGCCGGGCGGCGCTGCGGCTGGACGGTGCGGCCAGGGCGATCACCCCGGCGCCGGCGGGCGTGGACGTCAAGTCTGTGCCCGCCAGCAGGCGCGCAAGGGCGTCCTGCGTGGATAGCCAGCCCTGGATGCGGCGACTGCGGATCGACGCGACCTCGTCATAAGGAAAAAGGATGCGGATGCCCGACTGGGCGGACAATTGACGCAGCGCGCTGCTCAGCGGCTGGACATGGATGTCGAAATTGTGCCGCTGGGTCAGTGTGGCGTCCGCCGGTGCGGCGGCAAGGAGATGGCTAGGCGACACGAGGCAGATGGCGAGGGCCATCCCCGCCATGGCATGGCGATTACGCATTGTCTGTTCCCCTGCTGGACCGGCGTTCTAAGGCCGTTCTGCTGTCATCAACGAAGAAAGCATGGGATTCCCCTACCGTTCGTCAGGTGATCACGACATAAAATGTTTCTGATAGGGTTATGATAAACAGTCTGTTCGACGAACCTATTGCCTGAACCGCCAACTATATTGTCAGCGGACAGTAATCAGGTGCCCGTCTGCAGCACCCAGCGTTCGGTGCCTTCCAGGCCGATAGCGGTCAGACGTCCCGAAAAATAGGCGCCGGTGTCTATGCCGATCCGGCCCGCCTGCTGGTCCACCTCGCGGCTGATGCTGTGGCCGTGGACGACCATCTTGGGATGGACGCCCCGGTGGCCCAGAAACTCCTGCCGTATCCAGCGCAAGTCGTTCGCGCTCTGCTCTTCTATGGGTATGCCGGGACGGATACCGGCATGGACGAACAGGTAATCGCCGATCGCAACACTGTCGGGCATGCTGTCGAGAAAATCGACATGCGCGCGCGGCACGTTGGTTGCCATCCAGGCTGCGACCTCTTCGTCGCTCATCGTCCAGAACAGCGCGGGGGGCAGGCCATAGCTTGCCAGCGTCGCCTCGCCCTCCATCCGGCGGAACAGGGGCAGGGCGCGCACGTCGCCGCGTGCGGCCAGGATGAATGCTTCCTCATGATTGCCCTTGAGGCAAACGACATCCCCGCCCGACGCGCACAGGGCCATCACCCGCTCCACAACCGCGCGGGACTCCGCGCCCCGGTCGACCAGGTCGCCCAACAGGATCAGGCTGATGGCCTTTCGCGGTCGATCCTTGTCGTCCTGCGCAATCATCGCCAGCAATGCGTCGAGCAGGTCGATGCGGCCATGCACGTCGCCGATCGCATAGACCCGGCGATCCGCGCCGACATCGGGGATCGGTGCCGCGTCCCGCGCTGCTCTGCGCCAGAATTTCATGAGGGCCAAAATCTCATGACGATGAATGTCGCATCAGAGGCGGGGAGAGTCACGCCCTGCTGCCCCATATATTTGCCTGCCCGGTCGGCATAGCTGACCTCGCATGGCTCGTTGCCCTGAAGGAACAGGAACTGGCACGCGCCTTCATTGGCGTAGATTTTGGCGGGCAGGGGCGTGGTGTTGGAAAATTCCAGTGTCACATGGCCCTCCCAGCCCGGCTCCAGCGGCGTTACGTTTACGATGATGCCGCAGCGCGCATAGGTGGATTTGCCAAGACAGATGACCAGCACGTCGCGCGGCACGCGGAAATATTCGACCGTGCGGGCCAGGGCAAAGCTGTTGGGTGGGATGATGCAGCAGTCGGTCTTGCGATCGACGAAATTCTTGGGATCGAAATCCTTGGGGTCGACGATCGTGCTGTCGACATTGGTGAAGATCTTGAACTCGTCCGCCACCCGCGCGTCATAGCCGTAGGAGGACAAGCCGTAGCTGATACAGCCTTCGCGCCGCTGGCTCTCCACGAACGGCTCGATCATGTTGGTTTTCAGCGCCTGTTCGCGGATCCATTTGTCGGAAAGAATGGCCATGGGTCTTAGCTCTTTTTTGCAGGGCCGATGCCCAGGTCCGCCGGACCGAAGGCATGGGGCAGGAGTTGGGCGACGGACAGGTTGAGGATACGGTCTCCGCTGGGCGTGGCGCAATAGATGGCCAGCGTGCGACCCGCCATCTGCTCGGCCTCGTTCATGATCTGGCGACAACGACCGCAGGGCGTGACGAGCGCTTCTTGCGCATCATCCATCGCGCCGCCGACCACGGCGATTTCCGTTACGTCAGCGAAACGACCTTGCACGTTGACGCTCGCCAGTGCCACCGTTTCGGCGCAGAGCGACAGGCCGTAGCTGGCATTTTCGAAGTTGCAGCCGGTCACGATGCTGCCGTCGGTCAACCGCACCGCCGCGCCCACCGCAAAGCGGCTATAGGGCGCATGGGCGTGGGCCATCGCCGCTCGCGCAGCGTCGATCAACTGTCCAACTCGCTGTCTATCTTGCATCAGGGCGCCACCACATTCCATCGTACCGGACCATCGACGCCGTCGATATGCCGCATATCGGTGGCTGTCCACATCACCCATGGCCGGGTGGCGTAATCGGGCGGGAAAAAATTGCCGTCCAGCCACAAGGTGCGATTGATTCCCGACCCGATGTCATAGGCCTTGTCGAAATCCTCGGTCACGTTGATCAGCACCGTCTTGCCCGCATGCCCCTCCACCAGATTGACCAGCGTGTTGAGTTCGGACAGCAACTGGTCACGGTTCGGACGCGCCGTGCAGGCGGGGAGAAGGCCAGGCGGATGACCGGCGGCAGCGCGGCATTGTCGCGCGGCACCGTGGTCATGTAGCGAGTGGCCTGATCGATGGCGAGGCGGCAGGGCGTAAATTCCAGCAACGCGCCATAACGCAGGCCCGCCGTCCGCGCGCCCCGCCAGTTGGCGGCGAACGCCGGATCGCGCCGGTTTGCGGCGTCCGCTGCGCGAATATAGGCCAGGTCCACGCCCTGCGCCGCCAGCGTGCCCCAGTCGACCGGACCGTTGTCGGCACTGATGGTCACGCCCTGCACCGGATATTGGTCGCGGCTCGGCGCCCATCCGCGCGCGTAGATCCACAGCGCCAATGCCAGTGCTGCGACCACAGCCAGTCCCGCCCCGACGCGGACCAGCAGGCCCCCCAAAGTCACTACCCTGATCGTCCTACCCCTTGATATGCAGTACGCAGATCAGCGTGAACAGCCGTCGTGCCGTGTCGAAATCGACATCGATCTTGCCTTCCAGCCGTTCCTTCAACATCTCCGCCGCGTCATTGTGAATGGCGCGGCGGGCCATGTCGACCGTTTCGATCTGCTGCGGCGACGCGTTGCTGATCGCCTGATAATAGCTGTCGCAAATGGCGAAATATTCGCGGATCGGCCGACGAAACCGGCCCAGACCCAGGATGATGGCCTCCAGCGGGGCATCATCCTCCCGGTTGAGTTCGATCACCAGCCGTCCGTCCTCGACCCGCAGCACGACCTTATAGGGACCGGCATAGCCGTCGGCATGAACGCGCTGCGGCGCGAAATGATTATCCTCCAGCAGGTCGAAGATGGCGATGCGCCGTTCCTGCTCCACATCGGCATTGCGCCACAGGATCGTGCGCTGGTCCAGCTGGATGTCTATGATGCGCGGATCGGCCATGATGAAGGCGATAGTCAGTGCGGCGGCGCGCGGCGAAAAGCAAGCGGGACTTATCCACAGATGGTTTCCATTCTGGCCCTTGCATGGCGCGCGCGAGCGGAGGAAAGAGAGGCCATGGTCGAACTGCTGAAAATCACCCCCGCCGAACCCGGCGGAACCGAATTGCCGCGCAATGTCGAGGCGGAGGCCGCGCTGCTGGGCGCGATCATGATCGACAATCGCATTGCAGAGGATGTGCAGCTCAAGCTGAAGGCCGAACATTATTTCGAGCCGCTGCACGGCCGCATTTACGACGCGATCATGCGCCTGCTGGACAAGGATATGGTCGCCAACCCCGTGACCTTGAAGCCGATGCTGGAACAGGACCCGGCGCTCAAGGAACTGGGCGGGGCGGCCTATCTGGCGCAACTGACCGGCAACGGCGCGGCGCTGATCGGCGCGCGCGACTTCGCGACGCAGATATACGACCTCGCATTGCTGCGCCAGCTTGTCAGCGTCGGCCGCGAACTGGTTGAAAATGCGCTGGATACCAGCGAGGACGTCAACCCCCGCGAGCAGATAGAGGCGGCCGAAGTCGCGCTCTACAAAGTATCAGAGGGCGAAGGCGAGGGCGGCTCGGTCAAAAGCTTCCTGATGGCGTCCACTGCGGCGGTGCAGGTGGCAGAACGCGCGCTCAACAGCGGCGGCCATGTGTCGGGGATCACGACCGGCATCAACAGCCTGAACGCCAAGATCGGCGGCCTGCACAATTCGGACTTGATGATCCTGGCCGGGCGCCCTGGCATGGGCAAGACGTCGCTGGCGACCAACATCGCCTATAATGCCGCGTCGCGCTGGCTGCGGGACAATGCCGACGGCATCCCGGCGGAAAAGAATATGGGCGCGAAGACCGCCTTCTTCTCCTTGGAAATGTCGGCCGACCAGCTGGCGACCCGCGTCCTGGCCGAACAGTCGGGCATCAGCGGCGAAGCGCTGCGCATGGGCAAGATCAGCCGCGCAGACTTCCAGAACCTCTCGCGCGCCGCGCGCGAATTACAGGAACTGCCCCTGTTCATCGACGATACGCCCGGCCTGACCATCGCCGCGCTCCGCACCCGCGCGCGCCGGTTGAAGCGGCGGCACGATATCGGTTTCATCGTGGTCGACTATCTCCAACTGCTTCAGGGAACCGGGCGGGGCAACGAGAACCGCGTCAACGAAATTTCGGAAATTTCGCGCGGCCTTAAGACCTTGGCGAAGGAACTGCATGTGCCGGTGCTGGCGCTGTCGCAGCTCAGCCGTGCGGTGGAACAGCGTGAAGACAAGCGGCCCCAACTGTCCGACCTTCGCGAATCCGGCTCCATCGAGCAGGACGCGGACATGGTCTGGTTCGTGTTCCGCGAGGATTATTACGAAGCTGCCAAGGAGCCGAAACCCGACGACGAGGCCGCCTATGCCACGTGGAAAGAAAATATGGAGCGCATCTACGGCAAGGCGGAAGTTATCATCGCAAAGCAGCGCCACGGCTCCACCGGCCGTATCCGCATGAAGTTCGACGCGAAGATCACCCGTTTCTCCGACCTCGCCGACGATGGCTATGAGGATTTGAGCTACGAATAGACCGGCGCGTCGCTGGGTGAACCGCAGCGTGGCAAGGGCCAAGGTAGAGCTTCGATAGAGAAACCGAACCCTGGCCCTTGCCGGGCACGCGACTAACCCTTGGCCGCCTTCGCCCGCGCCGCGACGCGCGTCTCCAGCATCGACAGCGGCATCGCGCCTTCCTCAAGAATGGCGTGGAACTGCTTGATATCGAACTGCTTGCCCAGCGTGGCCTGCGCGGCCTGACGCGCCTTGGTCCACACGCCATGACCGACCTTGTAACTGGTCGCCTGGCCCGGCTGGGTGCAATAACGCTCGACCTCGCGCTGGCAGCGGGGGCGGGCGAAGCCGGTCTTTTCGACCATGTAATCGGTCGCCTGCTTGGCGCTCCATTGTTTCGCATGGATGCCGGTGTCGACCACCAGCCGGGCGGCGCGGAACAGGAAGGACTGGAGATAGCCAGCCCGGTCGAGCGGCGTCTCATAGCCGCCCAGTTCGTCCGCCAACTGCTCGGCATAGAGCGCCCAGCCTTCGCTATAGGCGCTCATGAAGGCGGTCTTGCGCAGCATCGGGATGTCGCCAGCCGTTTGCGCTGTCGATATCTGAAGGTGATGGCCCGGCACGCCTTCATGATAGGTCAGCGCAGGCAGGCCATATTTCGGCCAGTCGCCCACATCCTTGAGGTTAATGAAGTAGATGGCCGGCCGCGATCCATCCAGTGCGGCGCGGTTATAATAGCCGTTCGACGCGCCATCCTGTATTTCGACAGGCACCGCGCGGATTTCCAGCGCGGTATCGGGAATGGTCGCGAAGGCTTCGGGGAGCTTGGCTTTCATCGCATCGACATCGCGGTTGAGCTGCGCCAGCAACGCCGCACGTCCGTCCGGGCTGTCGGCATAAAGCTGGGACGGTTCGACGTTCAGCGCCGCCAGCCGCTCGCCGATCGTACCTTTGCTGTAGCCCGCCCCCTTCAGGATCGTATCGAGCTGCGCGCTGATGTCGGCGACCTGTTCCAGCCCCATGGCGTGAATTTGGTCGGCGGACAGATCGGTCGTCGTCGCGCTCTTGAGCGCCGCTGCGTAGATTTCGTCACCCCGAGGGGTGCGCCACACGCCGTCGCCCGCCGCGGACTTGCCCTTCAGCGCCTCGATCGCGGCGATCTGCTCATCCAGCGCGGGATAGATGGATTTCTCCACGACGGCAGCGGCCTGCGACTGCCAGTCGCCCGCTATGCCCTTGGCGGCGGCGCGCTTGACCAGCGACTGCACCATCGAACTGTTAGCAGCAGCCTGGCCGCGCAGCTTCTTCATCTGCCCCAACGTCAGGTCGAGCGACCAGCCGGGGGCCAGATAGCCGCGCGCCGCCTCGTCCCGCTGTAGCGCGGTGTCGGTGCGCAGGTTGCGGGCGAACGCCTCCAGTCGCGCGACATAGGCGTCGCAATCGCCCGCGACGTTGATGGTGTGAGCGGTGTTGAGGAAATCGGGGGTCGAAAAATAGCTGCCGCCCTGCTGGAAGATCCGATAGGGGCGCACCGCGCTGTTCAGGCCGAATTTCGCCGGGGCGACCGTCTGCTGGTCCAGCGCGTAAAGGATGACGTCCAGGTTCAATCGCTGCGCGTCGGACAGTTTGGCCGATTTGTAGCCATCCAGTTCCCTGATCGCAGCCTGCGTCGCCGCCAGCTTTTTGAGCATCGCTGATTTGCTGTTGTCGTCCAACTGGCTCTTGGCTTCGGCGCGTGCGCCCTTGTCGAGACCAAGACTGGTCACGAAGCTGGGCGACATGTCCAGTTGCCGTTCGAAAATTGCGGCGAAAGCGGCCGACAGGCGGGCGTCGTCCGCATCGGCACCCTGTGCCAGCGCGCGCGGTGCGGCGACGCTAACAGCGGCTGCGCCACTGGTAGCAAGAAATTGACGGCGATCCATGGACGACTCCCTTATGTCAGATAAGGAAGTTTATCGCGTCCTAAGACGCGTCCGTCCACCCGCTTGTAACTTTGTTACTAAGTCGTGATCTTTTAGAAGGCGGGCTGGTTGGCCGGGTCTTCGGGATCGACGACCGGAATTGGCGTGACGGGCGCATGAATGCCGCACTCCACCTTGTCCCAACCGCGCCAGCGGCCCGCCCGCGGGTCTTCGCCCGGCATCACCTTCGACGTGCACGGTTCGCAGCCGATCGACAGATAGCCCTGCGCCTCCAGTGGATGGCGCGGCAGTTGCTGGGCCTCGAAATAGGCTTCTAAGTCGGCCTTGTTCCAGTCGCCCAGCGGATTGAGCTTCAGCCGGCCATCCTCCACCTCGAACCGAGGCAGGTTCTGGCGCGTCACCGACTGGAACGCCTTGCGACCCGAAATCCAGGCGTCCAGGCCATCCTTCGCGCGCTTCATCGGCTCGACCTTGCGGATTTCGCAGCAGCCGTCCGGGTCGTAGGACCAGCGCAGGCCCGTCTCGTCCTTCTGCGCGATCACCTCGGCGATCGGCGTGACCGTCCGGCTGTCGGTAAAGCCGAAGCGCTTGATGAGCGTGTCGCGATAGTTCAGCGTTTCGGCGAACATCTTCATCGTGTCTACGAAAATGACCGGCACGGTATTGTCGGCTTTCGCCACCAGATCGAGCAGCACCGCGCTTTCCGTGCCGAACGAAGACACGACGGCGACATTGCCGGCAAGGCCTTCTGCAAACACGGTCTTGAGCATGGTGATCGTATCGACGCCCTCGAACCGCGCGTTCAGCGCGTCGGCATCTGCCTGCGTAAAAGCAGGGCGGGCGTCGATCAGGTCGATCTGGCGAGCAGGTTCAGCCATTGCTTGTCTCCGGGTGCCGTTTTGCCCAGACGGGCTGACGGCCATCGATCGTTTTTTGATAAACGTCGGCATAGCGATTGAGCGCGCGTTCCACGGCATCGTCGTCCAGCGCCTTTGCGGGATGGAAGCTGTCGAAGCCGCAGCGACGCATGGCGTTGATCTGATCGACCAGCACGTCGCCGACGGCGCGCAACTCGCCCTGATAGCCCGATTCCCGCAGGATGCGGGCGGCCGAATAGCCGCGCCCGTCGCCATAAGCGGGGAAATTCACCTCGACCAGCGACAGACGATCCAGATGGGGCAGCAGTTCACGCGCATCCTCACCCGCTTCGATACGGACAGCCGTCGAGTTGGACTGGCCCGTGAAGGATTCGACCGTAACCGCCGGTTCCTGCGTGGCTTCACCGTCGCGGAAGGAGAGAAATTCAACCATGATCCGCTTCCTCCGGGATACGCGCGATAACCTTGATCTCGAACTGGAAACCCGCCAGCCAGGTGACGCCCACCGCAGTGATGTTCGGGAAGGGCTTTTCGCCCCAGTTTTTCTGGAGAACGGGCCAGATCGTTTCGAAATGCCGTTCCGGGTCGATCATGAATAGGGTCACGTCAACAGCGTCGGCGAAGCTGCTCCCCGCCGCCTCCAATATCGCGTTCAGATTGTCGAAGGCGAGTTGGACCTGATCCCCCAGATCGGGTTCGGGCGATCCGTCGGTACGCGCCCCGACCTGTCCCGACACGAACAGAAAGCCCTTCGATCGGATCGCAGGAGAGTAGCGATGCTCTTCATACAGAGCGTGGGGAATGGCCGGATAAACGGCGTCGCGCTTAGCCATAGATCGCCTCCTTGAAGGGTTTCATGCCGATGCGACGATAGGTGTCGAGGAAGCGTTCACCGCTTTCCCGCTGGGCGAGATAGATATCGGTGACCTTCTCGATCGCATCGACCACGCCATCCTCGGAAAAACCGGGACCGGTGATCTGGCCGAGCGAAGCATCCTCCGCGCCCGATCCACCGAGCAATAGCTGGAAATTCTCGATACCCTTACGATCCACGCCCAATATGCCGATATGCCCGGCATGATGGTGGCCGCAGGCATTGATGCAGCCCGAAATCTTGAGCTTCAACTCGCCCAGTTCCGCCTGCCGTTCGGCCGCGGCGAAGCGCTGCGCGATCTTTTGCGCCAGCGGGATCGAGCGCGCATTGGCCAGCGCGCAATAGTCCAGGCCTGGGCAGGCGATGATGTCGGTGATGAGGTCCAGATTGGCTTCTGCCAGACCTGCCTCGTCCAGCTTTTGCCAGATAGCGTACAGGTCCGCCTTCTTCACATGCGGCAGAACCAGATTCTGGGCGTGAGTTACGCGCAACTCGTCGAGCGAATATTGCTCGGCCAGGCTTGCGACCAGCTCGATCTGGTCCGCCGACGCGTCGCCGGGGATACCCGTCAGCGGCTTCAGGCTGATATTGACGATAGCATAGCCGGGCGCCTTGTGCGCCGCGACCTGGCGATCGACCCACAGCGCGAACGCCGGGTCGCTGCGGTCGATATCATCGGACAGGCCGGTGGCATAAGCAGGCGCCGCGAAAAAGGCGCGGATGCGGTCCAGTTCTTCGGTCGGCGGGTTAAGGCCCAATTCGCGCATATGGGCGAACTCCTCCTCGACCTGCCGCTTATACTCTTCGACGCCGATCTCATGGACCAGGATTTTGATCCGTGCCTTATACTTATTGTCGCGGCGACCGTAGCGATTGTAGACGCGCAGACAGGCTTCGAGATAGGAGATGATCTCGTCTTCCGGCACGAAGGCGTTGATAAGCGGCGCAACCATCGGCGTACGCCCCATGCCGCCACCGGCATAGACTTCCGCGCCGATCACGCCGTCGCGTTCCACCAGTTTCAGGCCGATGTCGTGCAGTTTCATCGCCGCGCGATCATCGTCGCTGGCGATGACGCAAATCTTGAACTTGCGCGGCAGATAGGTGAATTCGGGGTGAAAGCTGGACCATTGGCGCAGCAACTCGGCCCAGGGGCGGGGGTCCGCCACCTCGTCGGCGCTTACCCCGGCATATTGATCCGAACTGATGTTGCGGATGCAATTGCCGCTGGTCTGGATCGCATGCATCTCCACCGTCGCCAGTTCGGCGAGGATATCGGGCGCGTCGGCCAGCTTGATCCAGTTATATTGCAGATTCTGGCGCGTGGTGAAGTGGCCATAGCCGCGATCATATTTCGCCGCGATCTCGCCCAGCTTGCGCATCTGCTTGCCGCTCAGCGTGCCATAGGGGATGGCGACACGCAGCATATAAGCATGCAATTGCAAATAGAGGCCGTTCATCAGCCGCAGCGGCTTGAACTGATCCTCGGTCAGCGCGCCGGTCAGGCGGCGCTGCACCTGGTCACGAAATTCCTCGACGCGGGCGTCGACGATGGACTGGTCGTAGCTGTCGTAGCGATACATGGTTCAGATCACCCAGTTGCCGGCATCGGCGTCATTCGGTTTCAGCGTCAGGTCGGGGCGCACGGTCGGCCCAAGGGCGCGGATGCGGTCCTTGATATGGGCGGGGCGCACGCCGTCGTCGGTGACGGTCGCGTCGATGACATAGGCGCCCACCACGCGCAGCGCGGCTTCCTCAGTACGAGCCAGGTCGTCGCCGCGCTCTCCCACATCGGCGCTGTCGCCGACCTGGCGCGACCAACCGTCGCCCGCCCACCAGATGACGTCGCCGCTCACAAGATCGTTGCCGGTCAGTATCTTCACGAACGCATCTCCGAAATATTCTCCCCTGTTGCCGCCCAACCCGCCAGCACATCGCGTGCCAGTGCGTGGGCCGCCACGTCGCCGACCACGATCACGGCCGGGCTGACCACCTGTTCGCGCGCCACCATGTCGCCCAGGTCGGCGAGCAGGGTGCGCAATGTCCGCATGTCCGCGCGCGTGCCGTTTTCCAGCACCGCGACGGGCAGGGTCGGCGACACGCCATCCGCCATCAGCTTGTCGGCGATGTCGGTGGCGGTCGCGACGCCCATATAGATGACGAGCGTACGGCCCTTCCCCGCCAGTCCCGACCAATCCTGATCCGTCAGCCCCTTGCACTGGCCCGCGACGAAGCTGACCGCGCTGGACGCATCACGATGGGTGAGGGGAAGCTGCGCCTGCGCGGCGCTGCCCATGGCGGCGCTGATGCCCGGCACGACCTCCACCGCTATGCCCGCAGCGCGGCAGGCATCGACTTCCTCGCCGCCGCGTCCGAAGATGAAGGGATCGCCGCCCTTCAGGCGGACCACGCTGCGCCCCTCGCGCGCCAGATCTATGAGCAGCGCGTTGATCGCGTCCTGCGGCATGCTGTGGCGGCTGCGTTGTTTGGCGACCGAAATAAGGTCTGCGTCCGGCGACGCCAGCGCCAATATCGCGTCGGACACCAGGCCGTCATGCACGATCACGTCCGCCGCCCCGATCAGGCGCGCGGCCTTGATCGTCAGCAGGTCCGGATCGCCGGGACCAGCGCCCACCAGATAGACCGTCGAAGGTGCATTGTCAGCCATGGTCGCTCACATGGCGAAAGCGTCGGCCAAGTTCAATTCATAATGGGTATGGCGGGGATTAGGAAATGTTTTGCGTGTTGCGACCGTCAATCGCCCATCGCGCTGACGTCGATGTCCTTCAGCCCCACGCCGATCGAGGCGCGCGGCGTTTCGATCTCCGCCGATACCACCGGATAGGCGCAATAGTCTGCGGCATAATAAGCGCTGGGGCGATGGTTGCCGGATATGCCGGCCCCGCCAAAGGGCGCGGATGACGACGCGCCGTTGGTGGGCCGGTTCCAATTGACGACGCCGGCACGGACATTGGCCCAGAACTGGTTATATTGTTCGGGCGACCCGCCGATCAGCGAGGCAGACAGGCCATAGCGTGTGTTGTTCGCCTCCGCGATGGCGTCGCTGAAATCGGCCACGCGGATCACCTGTAGCAGTGGTCCGAACAATTCCACATCGGGCCGCTCCTTCATGCCCGTCACGTCGATGATGGCGGGGGTCAGAAAGGGCAGGCCCTTTTTCGGCCGCACCATATGCTTGATCGGCTTGCCGCCATTGCTCATCAGATAGAGGAAGCTTTCGGTCAGACCGTCGGCGGTCGGATTGTCGATCACCGGTCCCATATAGGGTGTGGGATCGGCATGGGGATGATCGACGATCAGCCGGTCGGCCAGTTTCTTGACCTCCGCGATCAGGCGGTCGGCGATGCCGTCGCGTACGATCAGGCGGCTGGCGGCGGTGCAGCGTTGGCCGCTGCTCATGAAGGCGGACTGGACGACGAGCGTCGCTGCCGCGTTGATTTCGGGCGTGTCCCACACGATGATCGGGTTGTTGCCGCCCATTTCCAGCGCCAGGATCTTGGATGGCTGGGCGGCATATTGCCGGTTGATCGCGATGCCCGTCTGGGCGGACCCGGTGAACAGGATGCCGCCGACATCGGGATGGGCGGCCAGTGCCCTGCCTGCGTCCGGCCCGCCGATCAACAGGCGGACCGCGTCCACCGGCACGCCCGCCTCATGATAGAGACTGACCAGCATCTCGCCCACCGCAGGCGTCTTTTCCGACGGTTTGAATATGACCGCGTTCCCGGCCAGCAGCGCAGGAATGATATGGCCGTTGGGCAGGTGCGCAGGGAAATTATAGGGGCCCAGCACCGCCATAACGCCATGGGGCTTGTGCCGCACCGACTGGCGCGCGCCCATGGCGGCCTCCAACCGGCGCTGTCCCGTCCGTTCGGAATAGGCGGCGACGCTGACGTCGATCTTGCCGATGACTGCGGCGACTTCGGCGCGCGCATCCCATAAGGGCTTCCCCGTTTCCCGTGCGATCAGGTCCGCCAGCGCATCTTCCTGCCGCCGCACGACATTGACGAAGCGGCGCAGCGTTTCGATGCGATACGCTATGGGTTGCGCCGCCCAGCGCGGCCAGGCGGCGCGGGCGCGCGCTACCTCGGCCTCGACATCTCCAGTTTCACCCTGCCAGAGCAGGACGCCGGTGGCAGGTTCGTAGGATGTAAGCGACGCGACCATTTGGACTGAGCATGACGGAAATTGGTTAACGAAAGAAGAGGGCGCGCCTCAACCCGTCGCAACAGCAGCCGGACCGGAACCATGCGCTTCACCCATCCGCCGGATCGCGGCGACTTTGGCATGGAGCGGTTTCCAGTCGTCATCCTTGTCGATCGCGCTCCAGATTGCCTCGACCTCCTCAATAAGCATGGAGCAGGGGGCATCATCCGCCCAATAATCATGATCCTTTGCGCCCGGCTTTGCCGTAAAGCGCGCGATCGCCTCGCGAAAGGGCGCCCAGGCAGCGTCGTCATAAGGCGCGCCGTCGCGCGTCGTGCCACCGCGCCAGTCATGGAAGAAGCGATCGATCGGCGTACCGCTCGTCACCATGCCGCGCACAGCCGCTTCGACCATCGGTCCGGGGTCAGCGCCCGGCTCTACGCCCAGCCGCCAGCAGAAGCGCCGCTGCATCGCTTCCCCATAGAGCGCCGGGAACCGCTCCAGTTGTGCGATCAGCGGCGGCGCTTCCGTCAGCAGGCGCAGTGACACCGCCAATTGCGCCACGTCCCAGTGAATCGCCTCGGCTTGACGTCCGAAGGCATAGAGACCGTAATGATCGAAATAGGCAGCCGTAAAATTTGCGTCCCACAAAGGCGTGAAGCGCCATGGCCCATAGTCGAAGCTTTCGCCGGTCACATTGATATTGTCGCTGTTCAGCACGCCATGGACGAAGCCCGCGACCATATAGCTGGCGGCGAGGTCCGCCGTGCGCTCCACCACCCGGCCCAGCAATTGGGCAGGCGGGTTGTCGCCAGGGGTTTCGCCATACAGCCGCGTCAACGCGTAATCAGTCAGCTTTTCCAGCAACACCTTGTCGTCATGAAAGGCCGCGCGCTGGAACGATCCGATGCGGATATGCGAGTGGCTCAGGCGCACCATCGCCGCGCCGCGTGTAGGGGATGGTTCGTCGTTGCGTTCCAATGCCTCGCCCGTCTCGATGATGGAGAAGGTCTTGGAGGTGTTGACGCCTAGCGCCTCCAGCATCTCGGTCGCCAATATCTCACGCACGCCGCCCTTCAACGTCAGGCGTCCGTCGCCGAAGCGGCTATAGGGCGTCTGACCAGATCCTTTGGTGCCCAGATCCAGCAGGCGGTCTCTATCGTCGCGCAATTGCGCGAAGAGAAAGCCGCGCCCGTCGCCAATGTCGGGATTATAGTGGCGGAACTGATGGCCATGGTAACGTAGCGCCAGCGGCCGGGGCAGGCTGCCTTCCAATGGCGCAAAGCGCCCAAAATGCGCGATCCATGCATCATCGCTCAAGTCATCCAATCCGACCGATGCGGCCGCCCGGTCATTGCGATAGCGCAGGATCGCCTGGGGAAAGTCGGCCGCTGCGACCGGATCAGCGATGTCCGGCATCAGCGCGTCGATTTCAGTGGCGGGACGATATTTGGCGGGTTGCGGCTTGTGGTTCATATGGCGATATGGGGGAAGGTCACCTGAAGGATCAAGCTTGAGCGGCTATAGCGACGGATATTGGTGGTCACCCGATGGGCTGCGGCTCCATTATCGGGACTATCACCAGAATGGGGCCGGCGGCGATGACGGTCGTCCGCCGCTGCTCTGCCTGCCGGGGCTGACCCGCAACGCCCGCGATTTCGAACCGCTGGCCGGGCGGCTGGCGGGCGAGTGGCGAATCATCTGCCCGGACATGCGCGGGCGTGCCGAAAGCGCCTATGCCAAGGATGCGATGACCTATGTCCCGCTCACCTATTTTCAGGACATAGGCCGCCTGCTGGCCGATCTGGCGATCACGCGCTTCGTCGCGATCGGCACCTCACTCGGCGGCCTCATCACCATGCTGATCGCCGCGACCCACAAGGAATGGCTGGCTGGCGCGCTGCTCAACGATGTCGGCCCGGTGCTGGACGAAGGCGGGTTGGCGCGCATTCGATCCTATGTCGGCGTGGGCCAGTCGCATCCGACCTGGGTGCATGCCGCCCGCGCCTTGGCGGAAGCCAATGCCGACGTCTATCCCGGCTATGATCTGGAACAATGGCTGGCGATGGCCAAGCGCCTCTACCGCCTGAACAGCGGCGGGCGCGTGGTGCTGGACTATGACATGAAGATCGCCGAGCCGATCCGCGCCATGGGCAGCGAGGCCGGGGTCGACATGTGGCCGGTGATGCAGGCGTTCCGCGACATCCCGACATTGCTGCTGCGGGGGAACGATCCGATCTTCTGTCCGACGCGACGGCCCGGCGTATGGTGGACGGGATCGGGCACAGCGCGGAGCTGGTGACTGTCCCCCATGTCGGCCACGCCCCTGCGCTGGACGAGCCGGAAAGCGCGGCGGCGATCGACCGGTTGCTGGCGCGCGTCCTCCATGGCTGACGCTTCCCGCAATTTCAGGATCGGCGGGGCGCGGCCCCATATTCTCCATGTCCATGGCAGCTTCTCTTTGGGCGGGAAGGAGGCGCGCACCGTGCGCCTGATGAACCTGTGGGGCGACAAAGCGCGGCACAGCATCGTCAGCGCCGATCCCCAGGCGATGAATGCGCGCGACGCGATTGATCCGGGCATCATGGTCGATTTCCCCGATGGCCCGTCCTTCGCGGGGAAGCCCGGCCCGGCACGCTACCGGGTGATTACGGCTTTCCTCAAGCGGTTCGACCTTGTTCTGACCTATAATTGGGGATCAATGGACGCCGTCATGGCACATCGTCTGGCGACGATGATGCCGGGCGCGTCTGCGGGACTGCCCGCATTGATCCATCATGAGGATGGCTTTAACGCCGACGAGACCGATGGGTTGAAGGTCAAACGCAACCTGTTCCGCCGCCTTGGTCTGCAAAGCGCGTATGGGCTGGTCGTGCCCTCGGTGCGGTTGGAGGGCATCGCCCGCATCGTCTGGAAGCAACCGGCCGACAGGCTCCACCTGATCCGCAACGGCATCGATATCGCCCGCTACGCCACGCCGCCTGCGCCGGATGCCATTGCAGGGCTTGTCCGCACGCCCGGCAAGCTGTTGGTCGGTACGCTCGCGGGATTGCGCGGGGTCAAGAATATTCCCCGCCTCGTCCGCGCCGTCGCCGCGCACAAGGACAGGTTGCAACTGGTGGTGGTGGGTGAGGGGCCGGAGCGCGACGCCATCCTGGCCGAAGCCGCTGCCCATGGATTGGACGACATGCACATGGCCGGTTTCATGGACCGGCCCTGGCGCTTCGTCGGCCTGTTCGACATCTTCGCTTTGTCATCCGACAGCGAACAATTCCCGATCTCCCTGGTGGAGGCGATGGCGTCCGGATTGCCTGCTGCATCGATGGACGTGGGTGATGTCGCCCATATGGTCGCGCCGGAAAATCGCCCGTTCGTCGTGGGGCGTGAGGCGGGGCTTGCCGATGCGCTGGGGGCTCTGGCGTCGGGCGCCGATCTGCGCGCGCGCCTGGGCGATGCCAACCGCCAGCGCGCGGCGCGCGACTATGCCGAAGACGCTATGGTAAACGCTTATGCACAGCTATATGGCGACGCTCTGGCCAGCCCCATGATTTTGCGCTAGGGCGCGCGAAATTCGTCATAGACAGCCAAAGCTGCTATAGGGTCGCTTTTTACCCGGTCGAGGGGGCCGGCGCATGTGCAGGAGATGTCGTTGTTCAAGGGGTTGAAGCCTATCGTCTATGGCGGCCGTGAAGTCTGGCCGATAGTCGAGGGTGGCAAGGGTGTTGCCGTATCCAACCATAGCAGCTCCGGCGCCTGGGCGGCGGCCGGCGGCATCGGGACAGTGTCGGCGGTCAATGCCGACAGTTATGACAGCTTCGGCAATGTCATACCGCAAATCTATCATGGCCGCACCCGTCGCGACCGGCACGAAGAACTGATCGCCTATGCCATCGATGGCGCGGTCGAACAGGTAAAGCGCGCGTTCGAGATCGCCGGCGGCAAGGGCGCGATCAACATCAACGTGTTGTGGGAGATGGGCGGCGCGCAGCGCGTCCTGCATGGCGTGCTGGAAAAGACGCGCGGCATGGTGGCAGGGGTCACTTGCGGCGCGGGCATGCCTTATAAGCTGTCCGAAATCGCGGCCTCCTACAATGTCAGCTATCTCCCCATCGTCTCATCCGGCCGCGCCTTCCGCGCCCTGTGGAAGCGCGCCTATTCCAAGGCGTCGGAATGGCTGGCAGCGGTGGTCTATGAAGATCCCTGGCTGGCGGGCGGCCATAACGGCCTGTCCAACGCCGAAGATCCCCGCGCCCCGCAAGACCCCTATCCCCGCGTGCGCGACCTGCGCGCGACCATGCGCGAAGGCGGCATTTCGGACGACGTGCCGATCGTGATGGCGGGCGGCGTCTGGGCGCTCAAGGACTGGAACGACTGGATCGACAATCCCGAACTGGGCGCGATCATGTTCCAGTTCGGCACCCGCCCGCTGCTGACGCAGGAAAGCCCAATTCCGCAGGCGTGGAAGGACCGGTTGATGCAGCTGGAGCCGGGCGACGTGCTGCTGCACAAATTCTCGCCCACCGGCTTCTACAGTTCGGCGATCCGCAATCCTTTCCTGCGCTCGCTCGAAGCCCGATCGGAACGCCAGATACCGTTCAGCACCGAACAGGCGGGCGACCATACCCACCAGCTGGACGTGGGCGTGAAGGGCAAGAATTTCTGGGTGACGCTGGGCGACCTGACCCGCGCGCGCGAATGGTTCGGCGCGGGGTTCACCTCGGCGCTCAAGACGCCCGACAACACGCTGGTGTTCGTCGCGGAAGACGAGAAGGCGGAAATCCGCAAGGACCAGACCGACTGCATGGGCTGCCTGTCGCAATGTTCCTTCTCCAGCTGGATGGATAGCGAAACCAATTCGACCGGCCGTCTGGCGGACCCGCGCAGCTTCTGTATCCAGAAGTCGCTCCAGGAATTGGTCCATGGCGGCGACCTTGACAAGAATTTGCTGTTCGCTGGCCATGCCGCCTATCGGTTTAAGCAGGATCCCTTCTATTCGAACGGGTTCGTGCCGACCGTAAAGCAGCTGGTCGACCGCATCCTGACCGGCGATTGAGGGTGGCGGATATCCAGGGGCTGGCGGTGCTGCATTATGACACGCCGCATTTCGACGTCATGCAACCAGGCCAGTTCGTGCTGTGCGCCGTGTCAGGCACGCGAATCGATCTGGAAGACCTCAAATATTGGAGCGCGGAGTTTCAGGAGGCCTATCGCGGGCCGCAGGAGGCCACGCACGCCTTCCTCCGCCACCGCGGAGAAATTGTCGAATAAATTTGGCGAGTTAAGCTGCGCCCCGGTTCGGGCATTTGTCGATGGGCATATGCCGACCGGATTTCAATATGGTGGGAATATCGGTTCAACCCCTTGTTCAGGCGGCCAGTCGCAACTTTGCTATTCCAGTACGATTAAAACTGATGTAATCTTTCCCTTGAGGCGACGCAGAGCGCCTATTTGGTGGAAGGATGTTTTTGATGTCTCGTATCGACGTCTTCGGTGATCGTATTTGCATCGTGTCGAGCCTGCTGATCGTGGGCTGGTTCCTCTACAGCACGATCGTCTGATCCCGCCGCGACTAGGCGCGCGAATTGGAATGCTGATGCCACCTGTCGCAGGCGGTCGGCGCCAAGAGTATCTCCTCATGAAGGCTTGCGCTTTGCGGATCGTCTATCATGGCATCAATCAGGGAAAATGATGTTCAGTCACGTCATGGTCGGCGTGAACGATATGGACGCGTCCAAAGCCTTTTACAACGCGCTGTTAGGCGCGCTTGGTGCGAAGCCCGGCTTCTACGATGACATGGGCCGCGCCATCTATATGCATGACGGATCACTATTCCTGGTGACCAAGCCGATCGATGGCAATCCGGCCTGTCATGCTAACGGCGGGACGATCGGTTTTTCCATGGCGTCTCCCGAACAGGCGGACGCCTGGCATGCAGCTGGTGTGGCGGCAGGTGGCAGCCATTGCGAAGACCCGCCCGGCATAAGGGAAGGGGGCTTCGGCAAGCTTTATCTCGCCTATCTTCGCGATCCGGCCGGTAACAAATTATGCGGTCTGCATCGCATCGCCTGATCCCATATCGGTCAAGCAGTGCTGGATCGCCCCCAAGCAAAGCTATTTGGACTTTGTGGCTCTCGGCGTTCAATAGGATGGCGAGCGTTTCGCTCCGCGGCTTTTGAAGGATGTCAGCTTGCTCCGCGTTACCAACGGCTAAAGCGCACGGTGCCGAAGCGACCACGCCAGGTTTCGTGTTCCCTTGTTCGAGGAGAAGACGATGAACCGCAAGACCACTCGCCCCCACCCGCAGCGTCCCGTTCGCGGGGACAATCATGTCTATCTGCCCCACAGCAGCTGGGCGCGCGTCGATCGCAAATTGACCGCCGCAACCGTGATCGCACCCGATGATTTCTGGGCGCGGTTGGGGCTGTAATTCGGCGATGCCGATCGTCATCGCGATAAGAAGGCGGTCGGCATCGCCCAAGCGCTTCCGCTCGCGCTTTAGTTAAGCAGCACTCGCCAGGACAGCGATCCAGCGCGCTTGAACCGCTTTTACTCCACCCCTGCCACCCTAACGGCTTAAACCGTTAATTGGCACCGTCGCGACCTCGTTCGCCTCGAAACTGGCGATGGGGTAGGCGCAATAGTCGGCGGCATAATAGGCGCTGGGGCGGTGGTTGCCCGATGCGCCAAGCCCGCCGAAGGGCATGTTGCCCGCCGCGCCGGTGGTCGGGCGGTTGCGGTTGACCACGCCTGCACGGCTTTCCTCCACCATACGCTGCCAGAGCGCTTCGTCCCGTGCGATCAGCCCAGCGGACAGGCCGAAGCTGGTGGCGTTGGCGGTCGCGATCGCGGCGTCGAAATCCGGCACCCGGACGATCGTCAGCACCGGCGCGAAAATTTCCGCGTCGGGCGCATCGACACCGGTCAGGTCTAGCAGGGCGGGCGTGACGAAGGCGGCGCTGCGGTCCGGCAAACCATCGAACGGGCGGATCACCTTTGCGCCGCGCGCGATCAGGTCGCTGACGGCGCGGTGGGCGGCGGCGGCGGCCTGATCCGACACCAGCGGTCCCATGAAGGCGTCGCCCGGTTCGTTCCAGGCAGCGATCGGCAATTGCGCGGCGATCGCAGCGGTCGCCTCCACGATGGCGTTGCCGGTCGCGCCTTCCGGCACGATCAGGCGGCGGGCGCAGGAACAGCGCTGGCCCGTGGTGATGAAGGCGGAGTTGACGATGATCGACGCCGCTTGTTCGGGCGAATCCCAGGCGATGAGCGGATTGTTGCCGCCCAGCTCCAGCGCCATGACGACATGCGGCCGATCGACTAAAGCGCGACGCAGCGCTGCGCCTGCGCCCGCCGATCCGGTGAAGAGCAACCCGTCTATATCGCCCGCCACCAGTGCCTCTCCGGTCGCCCGCCCGCCCTGCACGACGGTCAGAAGGCCATCGGGCAGGCCAGCCGCCGCCCAGGCGTCCGCCATCGCCGCGCCGGTGGCAGGCGTGATCTCCGACGGCTTGAACAGGACGGCGTTGCCCGCGATCAGCGCAGGGACGATATGGCCGTTGGGCAGGTGCCCGGGAAAATTATAGGGACCAAGCACCGCCATCACGCCATGGCCGCGATGGCGCAGCACGGCGCGGCCGAAGGGCATGTCGGCGGCGCGTTCGCCGGTGCGGTCGGCATGGGCCTTGATCGACACGTCGACCTTGGCGATCATCGATCCGACTTCGGCGTCGCTTTCCCACAGCAGCTTGCCCGTTTCGCGCGATATGAGCTGCGCCAGCGCCCCGCGCCGGTCGCCCAGCACTTGCGCGTAGCGTCGAGCGACCGCGATCCTGTCGTCCACAGGCAGGGCGCGCCAGCCGGGCAGGGCAGCGCGAGCGGTGGCGATAGCCCGATGGCAATCGTCTGCATCTGCAACCGGCCCTTCCCAGACCAGTTCGCGCGACGCCGGATCGAAGGACTGCAACATCGCGCTCACCGGCCCGCGCTTTCTTGCGCGCTCGTCATGGCGAAGATGCCCGTGGCGTTGCCGGTGTCGAAGGCGAGGTCGAGCTTGCCCGTCTCCGGGTCGATATCGCGGCTGATGAATTCGTAGAAGGAACCGGGCACCCGCCGCCATTCCCCATCGGCGAAGGGGCGCTCCACGCTGTCGGCGCGGAAGGCGGTCTGGCGTACCCGACCGGTGCGGGAAATTTCCAGCTTCTCCTTCATCGGGTGGTCCTCGGCCTTCAGGCGATCGGCAAGGGCGGCGACATCGGCCACCCGGTCGGTCGCGTGGTTGAAGCCATTGCCTTCGGTCGCGATCCAGGCGGCTTCGTTGGACCGGGACAGAAGTAATTGATAATCGGCGAAACTTGGTGGCTCATGCTGCCGGTCGAAGGCGGACAGGATCACCGGCAAAACAGCGATTGCGTCAACGAGTTGGACAGTATCAGCGGTGTTAAAATCGGCCAATACGGCCCTGGCCCGGTCGTCGAGCGGGTCGCGCGACGTGCCGAAGACACGCGCGGCGGCTTCGCCGAATGCGGCGTCGAACCGGTCGACATGCAGTTCGGACAGGAAGAATTGCGGGATCGCTTCGGGGAAGTCGCGGTGGCGATAGGCGCGCCCGGTCATGCGCAGCCGGTCGAGCGGGTAGATCGCCGCCATTTCGTAGCCCAGGGGCAGGAAGATGCGCGTGAAGGCGTCTTCGCCGCCGGGCAGGGCGCCGGTCGGGCCGTCAGGAAAGCGGATGGAGCGCAGCGCGCCATGGTCGAAGACGACCTTTCCGCCGCGTGACAGCGTGTCGGCGACATAGGCCGCGCCGCTCGGCACGCGATGCAACAGGTCGTGGAACAGCGCCACGTTCATGGCCATGGCGAAGGCGGCGCGGGACACGGTGTCGCCATGCTGGGCCAGCAGGATGGGATCGATCTCCAGCATGTCCAGCGTCTGGCGCGCGGCTTGTTCGCCCAGCGCCGCGCCGACCAGTGTCTCTATGCTACCCATATTCTCATTCGACATGATATGCTCCGGATGACAGCACTGTTATCGCACGGTAGGCAGCCAATTCAAAATGGCTTCCTGTCATCTGTTGATGCGAGGTTGGAATGAATGATAGTCGCAAATGGTTGCCGCCCATGTCCGCGCTGACGGCGTTCGAAGCCGCGGTGCGCCACGGCGGCTTTTCCCGCGCCGGGGCCGAAATCGGCCTGACCCAGAGCGCGGTCAGTCGCCAGATCGCGCAACTGGAGGACTGGCTGCAAATGCCGCTGTTCGACCGGATCGGGCGAAGGGTGCGCCTGAACGCGGCGGGGCGGGCCTATGCCGACGATCTGCTCCCTGCGCTCGATAGCATCCGCCGGGCCACGGCGAGAGCGTCGGCGCGGCCGTCGCGGACGGCGCTGCGGATCGCCACATTGCCCAGCTTCGGGATGCGCTGGCTCGCGCCGCGCCTGCCGCAGCTGACCGCGCGCCATCCCGATCTGGTGATCGACTTCGCCGCCCGATCGCAGCCCTTCGATTTCGGGCATGAGGATTTCGATGCAGCTGTCCATTTCGGTGTCGCAGAGGACTGGCCGGGCGTCGCGATGGACTTTCTGTTCCGTGAAGAAGCGGTGCCGGTTTGTGCCCCCGCCTGGTTGGCGGCGCACCCGCTGCGCGATCCGGCCGACCTGCTGCGCGCGCCGCTGCTGAGCCAGGCATCGCGGCGGGACGCCTGGGCGCGTTGGCTCATGGCGGCGGGGGTGGACACGTCCGATCTGGCGCAAGGCGCGGCCTATGAGCATTTCCTGATGCTGGCGCAGGCCTGCGCCGCCGGGGTCGGCGTGGCGCTGATCCCCAGCTTCCTGATACAGCCGGAACTGGAGGCGGGGACGCTGGTCATCCCCTTCGCCCGGCCGTTATCTACCGATCAGGCCTATTATCTGGTCTATCCGACCGGCGCTCTGGGCGCGGGGCCGTTGGCGCAATTCCGGGACTGGATGGTGGATCAGGCGCGAAGCGCGTGATCCCCTACATCTTCTTGGGCATGCAGTCGGCGCCCGCCGCCTTGATCGCGCCGCACAGGCGCGCGGCGTCGCCGCTGCTGGCGATCGGACCGGCCTGAAGCCGGGTCACGGCGCCGGCCTTCACCAGATAGGGTTGATAGGCGGACAGACCGCTCACCTTGCGGCTGAGCTGACTCCACAGCGCGCGGGCGCGACCTTCCTCACCGAAAGCGCCGAGCTGGACGCGCCAGCCGCCCGATGCCGCCGGGGCAGGAGCGCTCGACGCGGGACGGGCCGGTGCCGGTACGGGCACGGTTTTCAGCTTGGCGACGGCCACCTGCGCCGGAGCCTTGGCAGGGGCAGGCGTCGGCTTGGGTGCTGCGGGTGTAACGGTGGACGCAGGCACCGCAGCACTGCGGACCGCCGAGGGCGTGCTGCGCGATGGGGCAGACGGCGCGGCGGCCAGCGCCCGGCCGGCGTCACCCTTTTCCATGTTGGCGGCCAGCGCCAGACCCTGCTTGCGCTGATCTTCGGGAATATATTTGTCCATCTGCTCCAGGCTGGTCGCGGCCTGCGTCAGGCCGGACGCGGATGCGCGCGTCATCAGCGCATAGGCGCGCACCCAATCCTTGGGCGCGGTATCGCCGTTGAACAGGGCCGTGCCGACGATATATTGGGCGCGCGGTTCGCCCCGCAGCGATGCACGTTGCAGATAAGGCATGGCCGCCGCGCGGTCGCCCTGCTGGAACATCAACAGGCCCAGATTATCTTCTGCGCGCAAATGGCCCTGCACCGCTGCCTTGCGATACCAGTCGATCGCGACATTGACGTCGGGCTGAACGCCACGGCCCAGCTTATAGGCCTGGGCCAGGTTGAACTGCGCGTCGGGGTCGCCCGATTGCGCCAGCGGCCGCCATTCGGCGATCGCCTTGGCATAATCGCCCTGTTGCCAGGCATCTACGCCCGTCTTCACATCCGCCAGCGCAGGAAGCGCGACGCCCAGCATCGCGGCCAGCGCCGCGGTTCCCCAGATATGCTTCATGTGCACAGGCTCCAGTGCGAAAATCCTAATGGATAACAGCCATGGCCAGATAAGGTTAAAGTCCTGTTAGCGTAAGGCCGAAATATAGGGTGACGGAGCAATAGCATGGCCGGGTCGTCGGGCCGCTTTTGCCTGCGGTTAACCAAATTTTAGCGCGACTTGTGGCAGTTCAACCCGGAACTGGATTTTCGGGGGGTGTGCGTTGCGGATTTTGGCGATGGCGTCGCAAAAGGGTGGATCTGGCAAGACGACCTTGTCGGGCCATCTGGCCGTGCAGGCGCAACGGGCCGGGGCTGGTCCGGTCGTCCTGATCGACATCGACCCGCAGGGGTCGCTTTCAGACTGGTGGAACGAGCGGGAGGCGGAGTTTCCCGCCTTCGCCCAGACCACCGTCGCGCGGTTGGCCGCCGACCTGGAGATATTGCGCCAGCAGGGGTTCAAGCTGGCCGTCATCGACACGCCGCCCGCGATCACCATGGCGATCCAGAGCGTCATTGCGGTCAGCGAACTGATCGTCGTGCCGACCCGGCCCAGCCCCCACGACCTGCGCGCCGTGGGTGCGACGGTCGACCTGTGTGAACGGGCGGGCAAGCCGCTGATCTTCGTCGTCAACGCCGCCACGCCCAAGGCGCGGATCACGTCCGAAGCCGCCGTCGCGCTGTCGCAGCATGGCACGGTCGCGCCGGTGACACTGCATCACCGCACCGATTTCGCCGCGTCGATGATCGATGGTCGCACCGTGATGGAGGTCGATCCCAAGGGCCGCTCCGCCGCCGAAGTGGAGGCGCTCTGGTCCTACGTGTCGGATCGGCTTGAAAAGAATTTCCGCCGCACGGTCTTTTCCGTGCCCCAGGGCAGCAGCGTCGGCACGATCGCGGCCCGCCCGGTGAGCGGCGGCTTCGGTCGCCGCGTGATCGGCCAGTAAGGGACAGTATGATGGCCGAACCCAAACCGCTCGCTTCGCTGACCTCCGGCCTGCTCGCCCGCAAAGGCGCTGCCCAGCCCGCCATGCGCCGTCCGACGCTGGGCTTCACCCGCACGCCTTTGACGGCGTCGCCGGACGATCTGGGCTGGAACGACATGGGCTTCGATGTCGAACCCATCCATGAACCGACCGAGGAACTGGCCGCGCCGATCGGCCTGACGCCGATGGCGCCGGTCATTCCCGTGCCGCCCGTTATGGTGGAGCGCCAGTTGCTGGCGACGCGTCTGGCGCGCCAGCTTCTGTCGGCCGATGCGCCCGTGCGCGGGCGAAAGACCGCTTTCACGCTGCGGCTGGATACCGGACGGCATCTGAAACTGCGCCTGGCCTGCGCGATCACGGGGCGTTCGGCCCAACAGATCGTGACGCAGGCGCTGGACGATCTTCTCAACGACCTGCCGGAAATCGACCGGCTGACGGAGCAGCTGCCGCCTGCGGGCGATGGCGAGCGCATGAAGGGTGGGTAAAATCATGAAACGCAACACATTCGCAAAGGCAGCGCTATCGTCCCTGCTGGTCGCCACGACCATGGTCGGCTGCACCGGCGCGGCGTTCCGCCCGTCGGCTTCGGCCGTCCGGCAAAAGGGCGATCCGGGCAAGCTCGCCATCACGGCGGAAAGGGCCCTGGCCGACCGGAACGCGACCAAGGCGGTGGAAGCCGCCGAGGCGGCGGTAGGACTCGAGCCTCAAAATGCCGCCTATCGTCAGATATTGGGCCGTGCCTATGTGCTGGCCGGCCGCTTTGCGTCGGCGGAAACGGCGCTGGGTGACGCCGTCGCGCTGGGCAACAGCAATGCCAGCACGATCGTCAGCCTGGCCCTGGTGCAGGTGGCGCAAGGTCGGGCCGATGCCGCGCGTAGCCTGCTGACGGCCAACGCCAGCACCGTGCCTGCCAGCGATTATGGTCTGGCGATGGCGATGGCGGGCGATGCGGGCGAAGGCGTGCGTATCCTGTCCGAAGCGATTCACGATCCGTCCGCCACCGTGCGGACGCGCCAGAACCTGGCCTATGCCTATGCGCTGGCCGGGCGCTGGAAGGATGCTCGCCTCATCGTCGGCCTGGACATGGAGCCGCTGGCCGCGAACAAACGCATTTCCGACTGGGCGCAGATTGCCGAGCCGTCACTGGCACCGATGCGTGTCGCCGCACTGCTGGGCGTGACGATGAACGAGGCCGATGCAGGCCAACCGGTTGCCCTCGCGCTCGCGCCTGCCGCCACCGCCGCACCGGTCGCCTTGGCTGAGGCTGCGCCGCAGCCTGCACCGCTGCCGGAAGTCCAGCCGGTGGTGATGGCGGAGGCGGCAGCAGTCCCGCAACCGGTGGTCGAAACCGCGCCCACGATCAAGGCGTCCCGCGCGCCCGTTCGCGTCGCCGCGCGCGATTTCATCATCGAGGATCGGAACGCCAAGTCCTTCACCGCCAAAACATCATCGACCGGCGAGGCGCGGATGCAGCAGGTCGCGTTCGTGAAGCCCGTCGCCAATGGCGCCAGCCATTGGGTGGTGCAACTGGGCGCTTATGACAGCGCGGCGATCGCCAAGGAAAAATGGATGGGCATGGCCGGGCGCAGCGCTACGCTGGCAGCCTTCCCGGTGCTTACCAGCCAGGTGACGGTGAAGGGCAAGGCCTATCACCGCCTAGCCATCAGCGGCTTTGGCAGCCGCGCCGATGCGATAACGGCATGCCGGACCATTCGCGCCCGCAGCGGTCAGTGCTTCGTCCGTGAAACCGCGCAGGGCGCAACGCCTCAGCGCTGGGCGGTGGCGACCAGGGGGCGTCAGTTCGCATCGCGCTGAACCACAATCTCTCCCCCGAGAAACCTGAACGCGCGAGGCCCCGTCGGCTTCGCGCGTTTTTTCTGGGCCGCAGAAACGGTCGAATGAGAATTGCGCGATATCGGATTTGGAAAAATGGCTCCCCGAGTAGGATTTGAACCTACGGCCATTCGATTAACAGTCGAATGCTCTACCGCTGAGCTATCGGGGAACGACCGGCTTTCGTCGGACTGGCTGCGCCTATGCATCGGCTGATTTGAAATGGCAAGGGCTTCGCAAGCCCTTGATCTCAAAAAATCGTATGCGCCGGGACAGGCAAATTCCGGCCCTGCGTCGACGGCAGAATCAGTCGTCCCTGGGTGAACCGGCCACCCGGGTGATGTGCATTGCGGCCAAGCCCAAGCCCGGTAGAGCCGACAACAGGTTAAGCGCCATGGTCGCGAGCCAAGGCCGCTCCGCCAACGACCATATCAGCCCTGACCATTTGATCGGTGGCGCGATCTGACGAGAGCAGGCTCTTTGATATGTCAGCGGGTCGACACCCGCCATTATCGCTTTCGCTGCCGCCATTCCCGTCGCGATCGCGATTCCCACGCCTTCTCCTGCTATGGACGGGATCACGCCGATCTGATCGCCGATACGATATAGCCCCTCCGACGGACCATCCGCCCGCCAGCCATAAGGGATATTGGCTATGGCCTGGGCTTCCCCCACCGCGACGTCGGCCAGCCGGTCTGCCAGCCCCGGCGTTTGCGCAAGGAGGGCGGTCAGCATGGCATCGGGACGCTTGCCCGCCCTGACGAACGCGCTCTGGCGAACGGCAAGGCAAAGATTGACCGCGCCGTCCTCCTGGCCGACCAGTCCGGCATAGCCCTGGTGGAAGAGATGCAACTCGATCGCGTCGCCCAATGTCTGGATCAGTCGCTGACTCGCTGGGAATTGCCAGCGCAGGCCGACGGCGGCATCGTTCGTGGGGGCCGGGCGCGCAGCCCCGCGCACGTCATGCTTGCCGGTCGCCAATATGAGGTGAGCGGGCGTTTCGGACGTGCCGTCAGCATAGCGGACGACGCCATTGTCGATTCCGCGCACGGTCACGCCCCGCCGGATGTCGGCACCAGCCGCCGCCGCCTGGTCCAGCAAAGCCGCGTCCAGGCGTCTGCGCGACAGACCGACAGCGGGTGCGGGCAATGCCAGTTCCGTGACGTGTCGTCCGGCAAACAGGCGGGCGCGATGAATGGCATGTCCACCCAATGCCAGCGGATCGACATTGCATTCCTCCAAAAGTCGAACGCTGTTCCAACTGAGGAAGCCACCGCAGAGCATGTCCGCTGGTGTGGCGGAACGCTCTATGACGACAGGGCGTAACCCGGCGCGCGACAATTGGATCGCCGCCGCTGCGCCTGCCGGGCCACCGCCGACGATCAGCGGCATCGTTCGACGCAAAGGCGAAAGGGAAAAGCCCGAAAGACACGCGCGCCCATAATGGCCGCCTCATCCAGCAACGGCCGCCACTCATCGCGCCGATAAGAGCGCGCGATGGACAGCGTACCGTCCTGCCGCACGATCGGGTGCCATTGCATGAGGCGCGCGAGCAGGGGGTAGCCGAGATAGGCAAAGCGGTGGCGATGAAGGTCGTTGATCAGCCAGCCGCGACTGGCTTCCCCGTCCATGAAGCGCAGAAATTGGATGAGTTCCTCGCGCGACATATGATGCGCGACAAGGCTGGACAGGATCACATCCCAATTCTGGTTGGCAAGATCGGCATAATCGCCGGTCCGATAATCGATCTCCATGTCCTGCGCTGTCGCAGCTTTGGCGACGGCGGCGGATCGCGGATTGAGGTCGATGCCCACCAACGTCAGAGGGATGCGCCGTGTCCTGCCCCATTGGGCAATCGTGCGCAGCATGTCGCCCGCCCCATATCCTACGTCCAGTATCCGAAGCGGTTCGCCCGGCCGCGCGATCCGGCCCAGGAAGCCGAGCGTCGGGCGCGCCGCCATCGTCCACTTGTTGACGCGGCTCAGGTCATGGAGCACCGCCGCATAGGTTTCGGGCGGCAAGTCCGGCGCATCCATCTGTTCCTGCGCCATGACGGGGCGTGAAAGATCGATCATCCTGGCGACCGATAGCGAAAGCCTTCGACTGCGAGGCCGGGGCCGAACGCCAGGGCAACACCGGCAGATGGCCGCGCGTCGTCAGCCAGGATACGGGCCAGAACGAACATCAGGGTTGCCGAACTCATATTGCCGCAGTCGCGCAACACGGCGCGAGAGGTGTCCAGCGCATTTTCGGGCAGATCCAGTCCACGTTCGACGGCGTCCAGGATCGAGCGTCCGCCGCCATGGACGGCCCAACTATCGGTCCTGCCGTCCGCCCATAGGCGTTGATGCATGTCAGGGTCGGCGAGGGCGCTGGCAACCCGTCCGGGCACCATGCCGGACAGGCCCATCGCGAAACCCGTGTCGGTCACCGTCCATGTGATAAGATCGCCGCTGTCGGGAAGGGCTACGGAAAAGGGCGCGCTAATCTCAAGGCCCACTGGGCGGGCGCTGACCAGTGACGCCGCCGCGCCATCGGCAAAGAGCAGCATTGCCAGCAAGGACTCGAGGTCGTCCGCTTGTTGCAGATGCAGGGTGCTCAGTTCGACCGTCACCACGAGCACCACTGCCGTTGGTTGCGAGCGGACGATATGATAGGCCGTCCGCATAGCGGCGACGGCGGCATAGCAGCCCATGAAGCCGATCAACGTCCGTTCCACCGTCGCGTCCAGACCCAGACGCTGGGCCAATAGTTGATCGATGCCTGGCGCGACAAAGCCGGTACAACTGGCCAGCACCAGATGCGTTACGTCATCCAGCGATCCCAGACCACGAATGGCCTGTTCGGCCAGTGCTGGCGCCGCGTCGGCGTAGAGCGCCATGCGTCGCGCCGTGCCCGGCCACGCCTGGCTGTCATAGAATCCGCCGGTATCGGTCTGCGAACGATCGATTGCTGGGGGCGGCAGGACACTCCAGCGATGATCGATGGCAGCGCGATCGACCATGCGCGCGAAGACGGCGCTTTCCCGCTCGTCAGCCATCCTCTTCTTCGCCCAGTTTATAAAAGCGGGGTGAACATCATGGGGTGGGGTCGCGGTGGAAATGGCGTTGATATAAGGGAGTGTGGGATGCACGGGCTTTCCTTGCTGTCGCCGACCTGCGTGATGAAGCATCCTGCTGTAGCCACAATTTTACCGGTCACGAATTGCGGGTAAAACGAAGCGGAAGCGATAAGGGTTGCAGACAATCCATGGCCCTTCGCAACTTATGGTCTATGCCGTGAAGATAGCAAGATCGACACGCCATGATGGCAGCGGGGGCCGCATCTGTCGGACAGGGTGGCGCAGAAGTGCGGCGGTCCCGACCAATTGCTAGCGCAGATAATGCCGATGAAACCCTGACTACAGGGGGCCATGAAAGCGTTCGATCTGGGAATATGGCGCCAGCCGCTCACCTGTCCGCTATTCCGGGACGGCGATGGTGCAATTTGGCTCCCCGAGTAGGATTTGAACCTACGGCCATTCGATTAACAGTCGAATGCTCTACCGCTGAGCTATCGGGGAGCAGCCCGCTTTCGCTGGGCAGGCGGCGCGTATAGCAGCGGGTTTCCGGAAATGGCAAGCGCCAAATGACGGAAATTTCAGGCGATGAATTGTTCGGCGGCGATGCGGTCGTCAAGTGTATGTTCGGGATCGAAGAGCAGCGTCAGCGGTGTCGCGCGGTCGATGCCGACCTCCACCTGCGCGACGTCGCGCACTTCGCGCTGGTCGGCCACGGCGCTGACCGGGCGCTTGACGGGGTCCAGCACGGTGAAGCGGATGCTGGTATTTTCCGGCAGGATCGCGCCGCGCCAGCGACGGGGGCGGAAGGGGCTGATCGGGGTCAGCGCGACGAGGGCGGACCCCAGCGGCAGGATCGGCCCATGGGCAGACAGATTATAGGCGGTGGAGCCGGCCGGGGTCGCGACCAGCACCCCGTCGCACACCAGTTCGGGCAGGACCGGGCGGCCGTTTACCTGCACTTCCAGCTTGGCGGTCTGGCGCGTTTCGCGCAGCAACGATACTTCGTTGATGGCGGGGATCGAGAAACGCTCACCATCGACCGTATCCACGGTCATGCGGAGCGGATTGACCTTGAAGCTCTTGGCCTTTTCCAGCCGCTGATCCAGCCGTTCCAGCCGCCATTCGTTCATCAGGAAGCCGACGGTGCCCAGGTTCATGCCGAAGATCGGCAGTATCCGACGCGCCTCCAGCATCGAATGGAGCGTCTGGAGCATGAAGCCGTCGCCGCCCAGGGCGATGATCATATCGGCCTGTTCGAACGGGACGAAGTCGTAGGCGGCGCGCAGCCGTTCTTCCGCCGCGCGTGCAGCCTGGGTGGGGGACGCGACCAGGGCGCGCCGCGGCTCGCTGCTCATCCGCCGGTAACGCTCATGTGCCGACGCGTGGCGGCGCTTTCGCCCGCGCCGATGCGGAAATCATGGGCGGCAGGTTTCAGCCGCAACGCCCGGTCGATCAGCGGCTCCACGGCAGGCAGGCCGCCTTCGCGCAGGGCGGCCTTGAAATCGACATGGTCTTCATGGCCCAGGCACATGAAGATCTTGCCCTCGCAGGTCATGCGGATGCGGTTGCAGTCGGCACAGAAATTCTGCGTCAGCGGGGTGATGAGGCCCAGCTTGATACCCATGCCATCGACCGCATGATAGCGGGCCGGTCCGCCGGTGCGGTGGGACAGGGGCGTGAGGCTGTGTTCGACCTGAATCGCGTCGGCCACTTTGGTCAGCGGCAGATAATGGTCGGTACGATCTTCGCCGGTGTCGCCCAGCGGCATCGTTTCGATCAGGGTCAGGTCGAAGCCCTTGTCGCCGCACCAGCGCAACATGGGCAGGATTTCGTCATCGTTGACGCCTTTCAGCGCCACCATGTTGATCTTGATCGCCAGCCCAGCCGCGCGCGCGGCGTCCAATCCCTCCAGCACCTGTTCGATCCGGCCGCCGCGCGTTACATGAGCGAAGCGGTCGGGGTCGCGGCTGTCGAGGCTGACGTTGATCCGCCGCACGCCCGCATCCACCAGCATGTCGGCATGTTCGGCCAGACGCGTGCCGTTGGTTGTGAGCGTCAGTTCTTCCAGACCCTCGCCCAGATGTCGGCCGATCCGGCGGACGAGGTCACCGATGTCGCGCCGCACGAGCGGTTCGCCGCCGGTCAGCCGGATCTTGCTGATGCCCCGTGCGATGAAGAGGTCGGCGAGCAGCGCGATCTCCTCCAGCGTCAGGACCTGGTTCTTGGGAAGGAACTGCATGCGTTCGGCCATGCAGTAGCGGCATCGCAGGTCGCACCGGTCCGTCACCGATATGCGCAGATAGCTGATCCGGCGGCCAAGGCCGTCGGTCATCAGAGCGCGGGAGGGATCGGCCGGGACCATGCTGTCTAGCTAGGCGATGGACATGGCCTGTGCAAGCACCACCGCGCCCAGCCTTGCGAAGTTGCGCCATAGGAAGTTGCAGGGCAGGCAAGAGGTCGGTAACGCCTGTCTGTTAGGGCGTGGCGATGCGCGGCGCCGGGGAAGTGAATTTGGCAAGTGGGGATCAGAGTGGCGAGGGCCAGCGCAGCCTGTTCATCCTGTCGCCGGGTGACCGCGACGGGCTGATCCAGACGGCACAGCGCATCGGCTGGCGCGCGATCGGCGCGCGCCGGGCCAAGGATGCCCCCCAACGCTATCTCCACAGCGAAGCGCAGATCGGGCTGGTCGATCTGCGAGGCGGCGGCGACGTCGACAATCTGCTCGCGCCGCTGGTGCCGGCGATGGAGGCGGGCGGCGGCGCGATCCTGGTGTTGATCGACGCGCGCCATCTGGATCAGGTGCCCGCCCTGCTGGCGGTCGGGGCGACGCATTATCTGGCGGGCGCCGTGACCGACATGAGCCTGAAAGCCGCGTTGGCGTCTGCGCATCGGCTGGTCGAGCGGCTGGGCGGCGGTGTCGCGCACAGCCAGCGGGCGCAGCGCATCCGACGGGGGGACGCGCTTTACTGGGCACTGGGTCGCGACGGATTGCTGCGGACCAGCGATAGCCTGGCGCAGCATCTGGGATTGACGGATAGCGTCGTCGCGCCTGCGGCGCTGGTCCGCCGACTGCCGCGGGTGGAGCGGCGCGGGGTGCTGGCGGCGTTGAAGGCGATGCGCAAGGTCGGGCGGCCTGCCGTGCTGGCGCATGCCCTGCCGGATCGGCCGGGGCAGCGGCTGGTCCATCATCTGCGGGACACGGACGGCGCGATTGCCGCCGACGTTGAATGGCTGTCGGACGGGCAGGCGCAGGATGGGGGGAGCCGCGACTATCTGACCGGGCTGCGTTCGCGGCAGGCGGCGCTCGACTGGCTGGCGCGGCGGGCGGGGCTGCCGACCACCATATTGCTGCTGTCGATCAGCCATTTCGACCGGATGAATGCGGCCTATGGGCAAGTGGTGGGCGACGCGCTGCTGGGGCGCATCGCCCGGCGGATCGAGCGGATGGTGGACGATGTTGCGCCGGACACGATGGTCGCACGCATCGCGGGCACCGAATTTCTGGTCGGCCTGACCGGCGAAGTGGCGGGCAGCGACCGGGCGACCTTCCTGGCGCGGCAGCTGATCGGCGCGGTCGGGCAGCCGTTCAGCGCGGGCGACCATCTGATCCGCCTGATCGCCCGGTGCGGTATCGCCCAGGCGCGGACCGAGGACGATGTGACGCAATTGCTGCGTCGGGCGGGCACCGCCCTGTCCGATGCGCGCCAGGCGGGCGGCGAGGGCATCCGCATCCTGTCGGCCGAAAAGCATAGTCGGCAGGTCGATGCCGACCGGCTGGAGACGGATTTGCGCCTGTCGCTGGACCGGGGCGAGATCAGTATCGTGTTCCAGCCGCAATATCCCGTCGGCTCCGATCGCATCAGCGGGGTGGAGGCGCTGGCGCGCTGGAACCACCCCCATTATGGCCCGCTGGGCGCGGGCATATTGTTCGCCACGGCCGAACGATCCGACTATATGTTGCCGCTGTCGGCGCATATCCAGGCGGAGGCGCTGCGGCAGGCGGCGGCGTGGCCCGGCGCGCTGGCGGACCTGCGCCTGTCGATCAACGTCACGGCGGCGGACATCGCCCAGCCCGGATTCATGACTGATCTGCTGGGGCTGGTGGATCGCAGCGGTTTTCCGCGATCCCGGTTGACGGTCGAGATTACCGAAAGCGGGCTGATCGAGGATGTGGCCGCAGCGACGGCGCTGCTCAACGCACTGCGGGCGGAAGGGCTGGCGGTGGCGATCGACGATTTCGGCACGGGCTATTCCAGTCTCGCCTATCTTAAAAGCCTGCCGCTCGACTATCTGAAGATCGACAGCGGACTGGCGCAGGATATCGCCGGGACCGCGCGGGACCGGATCATCGTGCGCGGGGTGATCCATATGGCCAAGTCGCTGGGCCTTAAAGTAATCGCCGAAGGGGTGGAGACGGAGGAGCAACTCGACCTGCTGGCGCGGGAAGGTTGCGATTATTGTCAGGGCTTCCTGCGATCGGCGGGCGTGTCTTCCGCCGACCTCATCAATCTGGTGCTGGCGGGTTAGAAAAGCAGCAGCGGCCAGAGGGCGATCAGGATGCCGACCAGGCTGGCCAGGTAGATGATGGTGCGCACCACCGGAACCCCTGCGGCATAGAGCGGCAGATACACGACCCGCGCGCCCAGCCAGATCCAGCCACCCATGGCGGTCCATTCGCTGGTCTTCCCCGCCACCACGACCCCGATCAGCGCGACGATGGCGATGGGCAGGTTTTCCTTGAAATTGGCCTCCGCCCGGACCAGCCGCCCGGCGAGCGGATGAAGCGGCGGCAGTTTTTCGTCGCGTGCGCCCATATTCCATTTGGGGCCATATTGCTTGGTCTTGAAATGCGCCGCAGTGAAGATGTGGACCAGCAGCAGGACCATGGACCAGGCGAGGATCGTGATTTCGACGGGCATGGGACATGTCTCCTTCCCGGCCTGATTAGCAAAGTGGGGCCGGGTAGGACAGGGTTGAGACGTGGCCGTCCGTTTTTTGGGTGTGGCGCGATAAGGCGGCTTGGTGCCGGGTGCGTCTCGACTGCGCTGGAAGCGAACGGGGCAGGCATTGGCTTATAATGTCAGGCCCACGCGTCCGATCAGGCGTGCGCCTGCATGGTTGCGACCGGGGCCGTCGATACTGCTGTTGGCGTAGCGCAGCCCGGCGGACCAGCGCCCTTTGACATAGTCGATTCCCGCGCCATGATCCCAATAGCGGCCGTCGGGGCGCAGGCGCGAGGCACGCATGGGGTCGCGAACGTCGCCCGACGATCGGCCGATCCGGGCGGACACGGTGAAGGGCGTACCGGGAATGGCGGTGGCGGCGGAGGCGGCGAGGTAGAGATTGTCGCCACCGATCGCCGATTGGCGCGGCGCATAGCTGGCGAACAGGTCCAGGCTGGCCGGGCCGATCAAAAAGCCTGCGCCCGCGCCGACTTCGCCGTAGCCCTGATGCGATGCGCCGGGGAAGAGATGGTAGCGGGCTTCGCTGGTTAGCCGGAAGCCGCCCAGTTGCCGGGCGTAGGTTGCGCCCAGGTCGATCACCGCGTCGGCGCCGCCATGGCGGTCGCTGCCCCATAGCGTCGTGGCCGCGCCGTCGAGGTTAAGGCCGTCCGTCATCACCGGAACCAACACGGTGCCGCGCAACACCGGATCGCCATCGCTCCAGCTCAGGCCACGGCGGCGTTCGTCGCTGGCGGCTTCAAGCGTGACGGTGGGGCTGGACGCATATTGGGCGGCCGCCGGAACGGCATGACCGGCGAGCGAGAGCGCGCCCAGCCATGCAGCCCGGATGAAGCGATCAGTTGGCGGCAAGATTGCGCACCGCGTCGAGCTCTGCCAGCAGCGGCGCGCGATCGGCCTGCGCCACCGCGAGCAGATGGGCCTCTATCTTGTCGCGATGCTGCGCTAGCGCGCGGGCGCCCAACCGGTCGTCGCGGGGGCAGGCGCCGGATTCGCTGCCCGAAAAGGTTCGGTCGGTGGCGATGGTGCGGGCGAGGGCCGGGGCGTGATCCAGCTTGCGGTCGACCACGACCGTCGCGGTCCATTGGCAGCGCTGGCTGTCCATGCGGTTGGGCGTCTTCGCCCCGATCGTCCGGGTGCGCATGTCGGCGCGGGCGGTGTAGGTCGCGCCCAGGGTCTGGCCGTGATGATCGACCGAGACGCTATGGGTCGCGGCGGCCGCCGCAAGCGCGATTAGGGTCATGCTCATGCAAATTCTCCTGCTGTGACGCCGGGCTTTGTTGTCCGGTCGTCCCTTGAGGGTTTAGGTTTTGCCCGTTGCTGTTTCTTTGCTGGATGATGAGGAAGGGCGTCCTGCCGGGGTGGCATGGGGCATCGTGCAGGGTCATCGTGACGCGTCATGCATGAAGTTCACACCGTCGATGGGTCGCGATTTGCGGGGGATTTTCGGCAAATGCGCCAGTTACGCGTCCGTGAAGCGCCGCTGACGCGACAGGCGCGCGCCTCCGACGCGTCTGGAAGGGCATGGCGGCGCGTCTGTTGCGCATCTTGTAGGTCACGGATGGATCATTGGCGGGCGGCTGTTGCGGGGCGCGGGCGGGGTGGAGGCGAGGCTTTTCCATTGGGGAGGGTAAGCAGAGGATTGGCTGATAGGAAAGGTGGATGCTCGCTCCGCTCGCCACCCACCCCTAACCCCTCCCTGAAAGGGAGGGGATAAGGTCTAACCAGCCGCTTTCATCAATCCCTTCGACAGTTGCAGCGCGCCGTTGAGGCGGGCTTGTGGGTCGGGCCAGGCGCGGTTGACGACGACCTTGCTGTCGGGGCGCAGGCGGGCGACGCCGTCCAGGCGCTGGACATAGGCGATGAGGCCTGCGGGGTTGGGGAAGCGGTCTTCGAAGAAGCTGACCAGCGCGCCCTTGGCCCCGACATCGATCTTCGCGATGTTGGCGACCATGCAGTTCTGCTTGATCTCGATGATCTTGAGCAGATTTTGCGTGGGCAGCGGCAGCTTGCCGAAACGGTCGATGAGTTCGGCGGCGAAGGATTCGAGGCCATTGCGATCCTCGATCTCGTTGAGGCGGCGATAAAGGCCCATGCGCAGGTCAAGGTCGGGCACATAATCGTCGGGGATGAGGATGGGCGCGTCGACGCTGATCTGGGGCGAGAAGCTGTCGCTGCGCTTTTCGATGCCGACGCCGCCCGCCTTGGCGTCCATGATCGCCTCTTCCAGCATCGACTGGTAGAGTTCGAAGCCGACTTCTTTAATATGGCCTGATTGTTCGTCGCCGACGAGATTGCCCGCGCCGCGAATGTCGAGATCGTGGGAGGCCAGCTGGAACCCTGCGCCCAGCGTGTCGAGGTCCGACAAGACCTTGAGCCGCTTTTCCGCTGTGTCGGTGATGATGCGGTTGGCGGGCGTGGTCATATAGGCATAGGCGCGGGTCTTCGACCGGCCCACGCGCCCGCGCAGCTGATAGAGTTGCGCGAGGCCGAAGCGGTCGGCGCGGTGGATGATGAGCGTGTTGGCGCTGGGAATGTCGAGGCCGGATTCGACGATGGTGGTGGAGAGCAGCACGTCGTAGCGCTTGTCGTAGAAGGCGGACATGCGTTCCTCGACATCGGTGGCGCTCATCTGGCCATGGGCGACGATGGCCTTGATTTCCGGCACCTCGTTGCGGAGGAATTCCTCGATCTCGGTCAGGTCGGCGATGCGGGGGACGACGAAGAAGCTCTGGCCGCCGCGATAATGTTCGCGCAGCAGCGCTTCGCGGATGACGACGCCATCCCAGGGCATGATGTAGGTGCGCACCGCCAGGCGATCGACCGGCGGGGTCTGGATGACGGAGAGTTCACGCAGGCCCGACATCGCCATTTGCAGCGTGCGCGGGATGGGCGTGGCGGTGAGGGTGAGGACATGGACATCGGTCTTGAGGGACTTCAGCCGTTCCTTGTGGGTGACGCCGAACCGCTGTTCCTCGTCCACGATGACGAGGCCGAGGCGCTTGAATTCCAGCCCCTTGGCGAGCAGCGCATGGGTGCCCACGACGATGTCGATCGTGCCGTCGGCCAGGCCTGCCTTGGTCGACTTCGCCTCCTTATCGGGGACCAGGCGGGAGAGGCGGCCGATGTTGACGGGGAAGCCTCGGAAGCGTTCCTCGAACTGCATATGATGCTGGCGCGCGAGGAGGGTGGTGGGGCAGATGACCACGACCTGCATCCCCGCCATGGCTGCCACGAAGGCGGCGCGCAGTGCGACTTCGGTCTTGCCGAAGCCCACGTCGCCACAGACGAGGCGGTCCATCGGCTTGCCCGACCCCAGATCGTCCACCACGTCGCTGATCGCGCGGTCCTGATCCTCCGTCTCCTGATAGGGGAAGCGGTCGACGAAGGCGGGGTAGCCCGCCTGATCCGGTTCGGCGACGGTGGCGGCGCGCAGGGCGCGTTCGGCGGCGGTTTTCAGGAGTTCACCCGCGATTTCGCGGATGCGCTCCTTCATCTTCGCCTTGCGCCGCTGCCAGGCTTCGCCGCCCAGCTTGTCGAGGGTTACGCCTTCGTTTTCGGAGCCATAGCGGGAGAGGACTTCGAGATTTTCGACGGGGACGTAGAGTTTGTCGCCGCCTGCATAGGTCAGCGCGACGCAGTCATGCGCGGCCTTGCTGACCGGGATTTGCGTCAGCCCTTCATAGCGGCCGATGCCATGGTCCATATGGACGACGAGGTCGCCGGGCGAGAGGGTGGCGAGTTCCGCCAGAAAGGCGTCGGCGCTCTTCTTGCGCTTGGCGCGGCGGACGAGGCGGTCGCCGAGCATGTCCTGTTCGGTGAGGACGGCGACGTCGGGCGCGGTGAAGCCGTGGTCCAGCGGCAGGACGGTGAGCGTGACGCTGCCATTGGCGGCGACGCCCAGCGCCTCCTGCCAGTTGTCGGCAGTCGCGAGGCGGGGGACGTCATGATCGGCGAGCAGGCCCGACAGGCGCTCGCGCGCGCCGATCGAGTAGCTGGCGATGACCACCTTCTTCTTCGTGCGGCGCAGGCTGGCGATATGTTTGCCGACCGCTTCGTAGATGTTGCTGTTCTGCGCGCGTTCGGGGGCGAAATCGCGGGGGCCGTCGACCGCGAAGTCCAGCACGGTCGCGCTTTCGGGCTCGTGGAACGGCGTGGTGTGGTGCATGCGCAGCGTGGCGACGGCGGCGTCCCATTCGGCGGCGTCGAGATAGAGGGAGTCGGGTTTGAGCGGGCGGTAGGCACCGGGATCGGCGGATTTCGCCTGGACGCGGTTGGCGTGATAGTCGCGGATCGCCTCGAACCGGTTTTCCGCCGCGCCCGCGACGCCGGGGTCGCGGATCAGGACCGCGCCTTCGCCCAGATGATCGGCGAGGGGGACCAGCTTTTCCTCGAACAGGGGGAGCCAATGTTCCATGCCCGCCAGGCGGCGGCCGTCGCTGACCGCCTGATAGAGCGGGTCGCCGGTCGCGGTCGCGCCGAAGGTTTCGCGGTAGCGGCTGCGGAAACGCTTGATCGTCTCCTCGTCCAGCAGCGCTTCGGAGGCGGGGAGGAGGGTGAAGCCGTCGACATTTTCGATCGTGCGCTGATCGGCGGCGTCGAAGCGGCGCACGGTTTCGATCTCGTCGCCGAAAAAGTCGAGGCGCAGCGGCTGGTCTTCGCCGCCGGGAAAGAGGTCGACGATGCCGCCGCGAATGGCGAATTCGCCCCGGTCATGGACGGTGTCGGTGCGGACGTAACCGTTGGCCTGGAGCATTTCGGCCAGCTTCTGGATCGCGATCCGCTCCTTGGGCGCGAGCCGCGCGACCAGCTGGCGGACTCGGAACGGGGTAAGCGTGCGCTGGGTCATGGCCGCCAGCGTGGTGAGGACAAGTTGCGGGCCTTTGGGCTTGGCCTGCAGCGCGTGGAGGCCCGCGAGGCGGGCCGACGCCGCGCGCAGCGAGGGGCTGGCGCGGTCATAGGGCAGGCAGTCCCAGGCGGGAATTTCGATGATCTCGATCTCCGGCGCGAAATAATGCGCCGTGTCGGCGACCGCGCGCATCAGTTGCTCGTCGGACGCGATGAAGACGGCGCGACCCCCTGCCGCCCCGGCGGCGCGGGCGATGTCGGCCAGCAGCCAGGGCTGGAAGCCTGCGGGGACGCCCGAGAGGGTGAGGGGCGCCTTGGCCTTCAGGATGGTCTGGAGATCGGTCATAGCATCAACATCCGTTCGCCCTGCGCCAGTCGAAGGGTCTTATTATCTTTGATGAAGAAGTAGGGGGCTTCGACAGGCTCAGCCCGAACGGTGCGATAGGATCAATTCTCGATTCTCACGAAATCGAGTTTCAGGAATTTGTCCATCATCGGGCCTTTCCATTCGTCCGGCACGGGGATGGTGCCCAGCGCCCAGCCGATGATGTCGGCGTCCTGTTCCTCCATGAAGCGTTCGAACCAGGCGATTTCCTCCGCGTTCCATTCCGCGTGGTAGCGTTCGAAGAAGCCGCCGACGGTATAGTCCAATTCGCGCGTGCCGCGGTGCCAGGCCCGGAATTTCAGGCGGCGCATCAGGGGATCGTTAGCGAGGGGCATGAATAGTCCGTTCGTCCTGAGTAGCCGTTGAACGAAGTCGAAACGGCGTATCGAAGGATGGGGCGAAGCGCGGATGCTTCGATACGGGCCTTCGACAAGCTCAGTCCCTACTCAGCACGAACGGTAAAAATGAGCATGGCCATTTAGCCGATCGGATGTTTGAGACATCGCCCCGGTTAAGCTAGAGCGCAGCAGATAGCCATGCGACCCGATATTCTCAATCCGCTCTTTGCCGAAATATCCCTGTTCAAGGGCATCGGCCCTGCGCTGGCCCGCCCGCTGGAGCGGCTGGGCCTCAAGCGCGCGGTCGATGTCGCCTTTCATCTGCCGGTCAGCTGGGTGGATCGGCACCTGACCGACAGGCTGGATTTGGCGGACGCCGGGCGGATCGTCGGGATCGTGCTGACCCCGGTCGATTATCGCGCCAGCGGCAGCGCGCGCGCGCCGTTTCGCGTCGATGCGGTCGACGCGCAAGGCAATCATGTCGCGCTGGTCTATTTCGGCCGGAACAGCGGTTGGCCGCGCAAATTGCTGCCGCTGAACGAAGCGAAATTCATCTCGGGCAAGCTGGAGGCCTATGGCGACAACCTCCAGATCGTGCATCCCGACTATGTCCTGCCACCCGAAGAAGGCGGCACGGTACCCGCGCGCGAATCGGTCTATGGGCTGTCCGAAGGGCTGACCAACAACCGGATGCGCGATATCGCGGCGCAGGCCCTGAGCCGTGCGCCTGACCTGCCCGAATGGATCGAGCCGAGCCTGCTGGCGCGCAAGGACTGGCCGACATGGCGCGAGGCGTTGGCGCGGGTACATGCCGATCCGTCCGACGCACAAGCGCGCGAGCGGCTGGCCTATGACGAGATTTTCGCCGGGCAACTGGCGTTGATGCTGGTGCGGCAATCGTCGCGCAGGCGGCGGGGCGTGCCGATCCAGGGCGATGGGCGGCTGCGCGACATGCTGAAACTGCCCTTTGCACCGACGGGCGCGCAGCGACGAGCGATCGGCGAGATCGAAGGCGACATGGCGCAGGCGACGCCGATGCTACGCCTGCTTCAAGGCGATGTCGGGTCGGGCAAGACGCTGGTGGCGCTGATGGCGCTGCTCAATGCGGTCGAGGCCGGGATGCAGGGGGCGATGCTGGCCCCGACCGAAATCCTGGCGCGGCAGCATCATGAGACGCTGCGGAAAATGGCGTCGGGCTTGCCGGTCGAGATCGCGATCCTGACAGGGCGCGAGAAAGGCAAGGTGCGCGAGGCCACGCTGATGGGGTTGGCGGACGGCAGCATCGACATTTTGGTCGGCACCCACGCCATCTTTCAGGAAGCGGTGCAGTATAAGAGTCTGGGGCTGGCCGTGATCGACGAGCAGCATCGGTTCGGCGTGGCGCAGCGGATGATGCTGGCGAGCAAGGCGGAGCGGTCGCCGCATCTGCTGGTGATGACGGCGACGCCGATCCCGCGCACGCTGACGCTGACCTATTATGGCGAGATGGAAGTGTCGCGGCTGGACGAGATGCCGCCGGGGCGTCAGCCGATCCAGACGTTGGTGATGGCCGCCACGCGACTGGACGAGGTGGTGGAGGCGCTGGCCCGCCATGTCGAGGGCGGGGGCAGGCCTATTGGGTGTGTCCGCTGGTCGAAGAAAGCGAGACGAGCGACCAGGCGGCGTCGGAAGCGCGTGCAGCGTCGCTGCAATCGCGGTTCGGGGATCGGGTGGGTCTGGTCCATGGCCGGATGAAAGGGCCGGACAAGGATGCGGCGATGGAGGCGTTTTCCGCCAATCGCACGCAGATATTGGTAGCGACCACGGTGATCGAGGTCGGCGTCGATGTGCCCAATAGCAGCCTGATCATCATCGAGGGGGCGGATCGCTTCGGGCTGGCGCAGTTGCACCAGTTGCGCGGGCGCGTGGGGCGTGGCGACAAGCCGTCCACCTGTTTGCTGCTGCGCGGCAATGCGCTGGGCGAAACGTCGCGCGCGCGGCTGGCGCTGATGCGCGAGACGAATGACGGGTTTCGGATCGCCGAGGAGGATCTGAAGCTGCGCGGGGCGGGTGAGGTACTGGGCACGCGGCAATCGGGCGAGGCGGCGCTGAAGGTGGCGACCCCGGAACATGTCGCCGCGCTGGTAGACAGCGCGCGGGACGACGCGCATCTGCTGATCGAGCGCGACGGCGGGCTGGACAGCGCGCGGGGGCAGGCGGCGCGGACGTGCCTCTATCTGTTCGAGAAGGATGCGGCCGTGGGGTTGTTGCGGGGCGGGTAGCTTTTTCTTCTCCCTTGAAGGGAGAAGGATATGGAGCCTTGCCGCGTAGCGGCTAGGCGGAGTTGGATGAGGGCGGAGCGGCGCGCATGCGATAGGCTGCTGCCCCCTCACCCAACTGCGACTAGGCAGCAAGCTGCCAAGTCTTGGTAACCCTCTCCCCCAAGGAAGAGGGATGCAGGCCAAAACATCTCGCACATGCGAAACAAAATCGCGCGTGCCCGCGTTGCCCCATCATGTCCGACATCAGCCTGACCCACATCACGCCGATGGCCGCGCTCTATATCGCGTCGTCGGTGGTCGTCGCCTTCCTCGTCCATTGGGCGCTCTACTGGATCGCGTTGCGGGTGGTGGTGCAATCGAAGATCGAGCCGGTGCTGTTGCCCGCCATATTCCAGCCGACGCGCTGGCTGGTCGTATTGCTGGCGCTGGGCGCGGGGATGCAGTCGATCGAGATGGGGTCACGTACCGAGGGCATATGGTCGATCGGGTCGCGCATGGTGTTCGCGCTGCTGGTCGGCTGGCTGATCCTTCGCGTGATGCGCGCGGGCAAGGCGATGCTGGAGGAGCGCGCCGACATCAGCGTCGAGGATAATCTGAAAGCCCGGCGGCGGCGGACCAAGATCAGCATCCTCTACCGCATCTGCCAGTGCATCGTCGGCTTCTTCGTCATCGCCATGATGTTGATCGCCATTCCGGGCGTGCGGACGATCGGCGTGTCGCTGATGGCGTCGGCGGGCCTTGCAGCGCTGGCCGTGGGTGCGGCGGCGCAACCTGCACTCAAGAACCTGATCGCGGGCGTGCAGATGGCCTTTTCCGAGCCGATCCGCCTGGACGATGTGGTCATAATCGAAGGCGAATGGGGCCGGATCGAGGACATCAAGCTGACCTATGTCATCGTGCGCATCTGGGACGACCGGCGTCTGGTGGTGCCGGTGTCCTATTTCCTGGAAAAGCCGTTCCAGAACTGGACGACCAAGACGTCGGACCTGCTGGGCACGGTGTTCCTCTATGTCGATCCGACCGCCGATATCGAGCGTATCCGCGCGCGCTTCATCGAGGCGGTGAAGGGCAACAGCCGCTGGGACGGGCGGGTCGCGATATTGCAGGTGACGGATCATCGCGCCGATGCGCTGGAACTGCGCGGACTGCTGAGCGCGCGTAATGCGGGCATCGCTTTCGACCTGCGCTGCGAGGTGCGGGAGGCGATGCTGACATTCCTGCGGACGGACATGCCCGAAGCGCTGGTGCGCGGGCGTCAGCGGGTGGAAGCGGGGGAGGGTTTCACCACTCTGTCCGGCGCGGCGGGATGAGGGACAGCATAGCGTCGTAGATGCGCGGTTCGATGGCCGTATAAAATTCCATGCCGACCCGATTGCCCTCCACCCACCGGATTTCCGCCTCATAATCCTTCACGATCGGCAGCCAGACGCTGACCCGCTCGCCCTTGAGCAGGTCGCCATCGGTCCGGCACATCAGGCCAAGCGAGGAGATGTTGATGATGCGAATGCTCTGGCTGCGGCCGCGCGCCGTTGCGTGGCTGACCATGTCGACCAGATCCCGCCGCGCACGGCGCTGATCGACCGCAGGGTCGCGCGAACCAAGGACATGGTCCAGATGGGCGAAGACGGATGACGTCATGATCCCGAGCCTAAGCGTGGGAAGATGGACAATTCACTAGGGGAAAGCGTTAACTGCGGGCTAACGCTTTCCCCTTTTGCCTATATGTCAGGTGACGATCAGGCCATGCTTCTTCGCGCCGAAGCTCAATTTGTCGCCCGCCTTGAGCATTATGGCGGGGTCGGTCACGACCTCTCCATTCACGCGGATGGCGTTTTCGCCAAGCTTGCGGCGGACTTCCTTGTTGGATGTCGCGAAACCCAGGCCGGTGACGGCCTGCACGACGGTCAGGCCGTCCGCGCCCAGGCTGACGGTCGGCAGGTTGGCGTCCGATGCGCCTTCCTCGAAGGTTTTGCGCGCGGTTTCGGCCGAGGCCCGCGCCGCGTCTGCGCCGTGCGCCAGCGTGGTGGCGGCATCGGCCAGGATCTTCTTGGCGTCGTTGATGTCCGCGCCCTCCAGCGCCTCCAGCCGGGCGATCTCGTCCAGCGGCAGGTCGGTAAAGAGGCGCAGGAAACGCCCGACATCAGCGTCCTGCGTGTTCCGCCAGAACTGCCAATACTCATAGGCGGGCAGGGCGTCGGCATTCAGCCACACCGCGCCGTTCATCGTCTTGCCCATCTTGCCGCCATCGGCGGTGGTGATGAGCGGGCTGGTGATGCCGAACACCTGCGTGCCGTCGACGCGGCGCGACAGTTCGATGCCGTTGACGATATTGCCCCACTGGTCGGAGCCGCCCATCTGGAGGCGGCAGGCCGACCGGCGCGACAGTTCCAGAAAGTCGTAGGCCTGGAGGATCATATAGTTGAATTCGAGAAACGAGAGCGACTGTTCGCGGTCGAGCCGCATCTTCACGCTGTCGAAGCTCAGCATCCGGTTGACCGAGAAATGCTGGCCGATGTCGCGCAGGAAAGGGATATATTCCAGCCGGTCGAGCCAGTCGGCATTGTCGACCATTATGGCGTCGGTCGGGCCATCCCCGAAGGTCAGGAATTTTTCGAACACCCGCTTGATGCTGGCGACGTTGGACGCGATCGTGTCGCCGGTCATCAGCTTGCGCGCTTCGTCCTTGAAGCTGGGGTCGCCGATCTTGCCGGTGCCGCCGCCCATCAGGACGATCGGCTTGTGCCCGGCCTGCTGCATGCGGCGCAGCATCATGATCTGCACCAGGCTGCCGACATGAAGCGAGGGGGCGGTCGGATCGAAGCCGATATAGCCCGGCACCACCTGGCGCGCGGCGAGGGCGTCCAGCCCCTGCGCATCGGTCAGCTGGTGGATGTAGCCGCGCGTGTCGAGCAGGCGGAGGAGATCGGACTGATAGTTGCTCATGGCGCGCGCCTGTAGCATTGCGGCCCGGCCGCGAAAAGCCTCCGTTCGTCCTGCGCTTGTCGAAGGACATCACTTCTTCCAAAAGAAGAGCAGGGTTTCGACAGGCTCAGCCCGAACGGAGACAAGATGACGCGATCCTCAATGCTAGCAATCGGCCTGATGTCCGGCACGTCGCGCGACGGGATCGATGCGGCGCTGATCGAAACCGATGGCGAAGGCGTGGTGACGCCGGTCGCCTTTCACGCCATGGCCTATGATGACGGGTTCCGGGTGCGGCTGGCCGAAGCGTGCCAGAGGGCGATGGCGATGGACGCGCCGGGGTTCGAACCGTTGCTGGCGGCGGTGGAGGCGGAACTGACCGAGCGCCATGTCGAGGCGGTGGCGGATCTGTTGGGGCGGGGCGGCTATATTGCGGAGGATGTGGGCGTCGTTGGCTTTCACGGGCATACGGTGGCGCATCGCCCCGAACGGGGGTGGACCTGGCAGATCGGCGACGGTGCGGCGCTGGCAGGAGCGTTCGGGATTCCGGTCGTGGCGGATTTGCGCAGCGCGGACGTGGCGGCGGGCGGGCAGGGCGCGCCCTTGCTGCCGGTCTATCATCGGGCGCTGGCGGCGGGCCTGCCCAAACCCGTGGCGGTGCTGAACCTGGGCGGAGTCGCCAACATCACCTCCATCGGCGCGGACGGGACTTTGGTGGCGTTCGACACCGGGATGGCGAGCGGGTTGATCGACAATTGGATGCAGGCCCATGGCGATGCCGCCTATGACGCGGGCGGGGCCTGCGCCGCGCGCGGGCGCGTGGATGCGGACCGGCTGGCGGCGATGATGACCGATCCCTGGTTTGCGGCGCCCCCGCCCAAGAGCATCGATCGAGAGCAGTTCAGCATCGCGGCGGTGGCGGGGCTGTCGCTCGAGGATGGCGCGGCGACGCTGACGGCCTTTACCGCGGCCGCCGTGGCGCGGGGCGTCGATCATCTGGCCGACCGGCCCACGCGCATCTACGTGGCTGGTGGCGGCCGACATAATGCAACGTTGATGACGATGCTGGAGGAGCGAACCGGGGTGGAGGTGCGGCCGGTCGATGGTCTGGGCTGGGATGGCGACGCGCTGGAGGCGCAGGGGTTCGCCTATATGGCGGTGCGGCATTTGGCCGGCCTGCCGATCAGCTTTCCGGGCACCACCGGCGTGCCGGGTCCGATGACGGGCGGGGTGCTGTTTCGGGCGGACTAGGGCATGATCCGATCCGATTGCATCGGCTCGACTGCTCCGTCCATCATCGTTTGCGCGTCAGTTCGCGCATCGCCGCGTCGATTCCCGCGATCGTCAGCGGATACATGCGGCCGTTCATCAGGTCGCGGATCATCTTCGTGGACTGGCTATAGTCCCAATGGGTCTGCGCGGCCGGATTGAGCCAGACGGCGGCGGGATAGGTGTGGGTGATGCGCCCGAGCCAGGTCGCGCCCGATTCTGCGTTCATATGTTCGACCGAACCGCCCGGATGGCTGATTTCATAGGGACTCATCGCTGCGTCGCCGACGAAGATCAGCTTATAGTCGTGGCCATATTTGTGCAGGATGTCCCAGGTTGGAATACGCTCGGCAAAGCGGCGGCGATTATCCTTCCACACGCCTTCGTAGAGGCAGTTATGGAAGTAGAAAAATTCCATATTCTTGAATTCGCCGGTCGCGGCGGAAAAGAGTTCCTCGCACAGGGTGACGAACGGGTCCATCGATCCCCCGACATCGAGGAAGAGCAAGAGCTTGACGGCATTATGCCGTTCGGGGCGCATGCGGATATCGAGCCAGCCCTGCCGCGCGGTGCCACGGATGGTTTCGTCCATATCCAGTTCGTCCGCAGCCCCTTCGCGCGCGAAACGGCGAAGGCGCCGCAGCGCGACCTTGATGTTGCGGGTGCCCAGTTCTCTGCTGTTGTCGAGATTGGCGAATTCGCGCTTTTCCCAGACCTTGATCGCGCGCTTGTGCCGGGATTCGCCGCCGATCCGGACCCCTTCGGGATTGTAGCCGCCATGGCCGAAGGGGGATGTGCCGCCGGTGCCGATCCATTTGTTGCCGCCCTGATGGCGTTCCTTCTGCTCTTCCAGCCGTTCCCTGAGCGTCTTCATGATTGCGTCCCAGTCGCCCAGCGATTGGATCTTCTCCATGTCTTCGGGCGATAGATATTTTTCGGCGACGAGACGCAGCCATTCCTCCGGGATGTCGGCTTCGACCCCGTCCTGGCTGAGCACGCCTTTAAAGACATTGGCGAAGACCTGGTCGAACCGGTCGAGCAGCCCTTCATCCTTCACATAGGTCGCGCGGGCGAGATAATAGAAATCCTCGGGCCGCCGGGCGATCACGTCGCGGTCGAGCGCCTCCAGCAGCAACAGATGTTCCTTGATGCTGGCGTTGATGCCGGCCGCGCGGAGGGCGTCGAGGAAGTTCAGGAGCATGGCGATGCTTTTCGGTCAGCAGGCGCAACGATGCAAGCATCCGTGTCGCGTGCGATTGTCCGAATATTAAGTGTTGCGATGCATGGTTAATCGGGCACTATCCATGACCAAGAAATAAAGCGGGGCAGGCTTGGAAAACAGGGACTTGTTGGCTGACCTGGGGGAACGGTCGGGCGACATCGCATTGCAGTGCAGCGAGACGGCTGGCTATCTGAGCGAATTGAACCGCCGGATTCAGGGCGACGTCGTGCATCTGGGCGACCTCCAGTCCAATATGGACCGGCTGGCAGCCAGCCAGAATGAGAGCGTCGCCGCCGCGCAGGAATTGAGCCTGACCGCGCACCGCGCCGGCCAGATCATTGCCGACGGGCATGATGTGATCGGCCTGTCGCTGGGCGAGGTGGCTGGCCTGGTCGAGCATGTCACTGGCCTGGAGGGCCATCTGCGCCAGTTTTTGAGCGTGATCGAGGCGGTGGGCGATATCTCCGAAGAACTGGGCGCGATCGCCCGTCAGACGCGGCTGTTGGGCGTCAACGCGGCGATCGAGGCCGCGCGGGGTGGCGCGGCGACCCAAGGCTTTGCCGTGGTGGCGGACGAGATCAGGCGGCTGGCGGGGCAGGCGAGCGAGTCGTCTGCGTCTGTGGGGGACAAGCTGAGCCAACTGGATCGCGATGCACGCCGTCTGATCGATGGGGTGGAGGCCAATATCGTGCGCGGCCGGGGGGCAGGCACGCATATCGACCGGCTACGCCTGAGCATGGCGGAGATCGCTTCGCTCGTCACCCAGTTTGGCGAGCGGTCCACAGCGATCGTCACCTGCACCGACGCCGCCGATGGCGATGTGAGCGCGCTGCGTGAGGGGCTAGGCGCGTTCAGCCGATCAGCGAGTGACAATGCCGCGCGCGTCGATGTCGCCCGCGAAAAGCTGGAAGGGTTGGAGGGCATGGCCAATGCGATGCTCGACACCGCAGCGCATGGCCCGCAAAAGACGCGCAACAGCCGCTACATCGCGCTGGCGGAAGAGGGCGCGGAAGAGGTCGGCGCGCTGATCGAGCGCGCGCTGATCGATGGTCAGATCAGCCTGCCCCAGCTGTTCGACACCGATTATCGCCCGATCGCGGAATCGGGACCGACCCAATATCTGAACGGCTTCACCGATTTCGCCGATCGGGTGCTGAGGCCTGTGCTCGACCAGCGGACGGGTGAGGACGGGGCGATCATCGGCTGCTGCCTGCTCGACATGAACGGCTATCTGCCGACCCATATCAGCGCGCGATCCCAGCCGCAGCGACCGGGCGCATTGGCGTGGAACATGGACAATGCGCGCAACCGGCAGATTTTCATGGACGGCCAGACCCGCAAGGCCTTGCAGGAAGACGGCGATTTTTTCCTCTACACCTATCGGCAGGATCTGGGCGAAGGCCGCTATCGCGCGTTGCGCAGCGTGTTCGTGCCGTTGATCTTCGGCGGGCGGCGCTGGGGGCTGTATGAGGTGGGTTATCTGATCTGATCAGCGGGCCTTCTGCGCCAGGTGGCTGATCGTTACGTCGCCATTGGCGGCGTAGGTGGCGACGGCGCCGGCCTGTGCGGTTTGGGGGTCTTTGCCGTCCAGGATCGCGGCGATCTGGCGCGAACTGGGGACACCGTCGTAAAGACCGTAGAGATCGGTTTGACCCACCATGTGGATCGACAGCTTATAGCCTTTCGCATCGGTGGCGGGATCGAGGGCAAGCACGGTGCCGCTGTCATCGACCGGCACGATGATCGCGCCGTCGCTGCGGCCCGTCTGCTGGAGCATGTCGTAGCTGCCGTCGGCGGTTTTCACCGTGCCGCGAATGCACAGCGAATCCTTGCCTTCGCGCGGGATGCGCACGGCCTGCGGCGCGGCGTCCTGCGATGGCTTGGCCGGGGTCAGCCGGGCGTCGGCGGTGGGTGCGGCCGGGCAGGCGGCGAAGCTGGCGGGGGCGGTCGCATGCACGCCGGCTGGGTCTTCGACCGACAGATTGGCGAGCATGCCGTCGAGGCCGGCTAGCACTTCGCTGCGTCGTTCGGTCGGGCCGGTCACGCGGACCTTGACGATCCAGCGTCCGGCATGGACGAAGCCCGCTGCCGTCGTCAGCGCGCCATCGGCCGCATCGTCATAGACGGCGCGGATCGCCCCGTCGGCGCGGCCCGCAGCGGGGGCGGTGGCATAGGCGGTGCGGCGCGTCTTCGTGCCGAACCGGGCCATCACGGCCTTGTCGGTCATATAGGCGGCGAGCGAAGCGTCGGCATAGGTGGGCAGATAGACATAGAGGGTCGCCTGTACGGCGCCGTCTTCGGACAGATATTGCGCATAATTGTCCACGGCGCGACCGCCGTTCGACGCTTCGCCGCTCTTGGAGAGAGAAAGGCCGGCAACGGTCTGGGGCAGGCTGACGCCCGCGGACGCTGCGCGGATCGCGTTGTCGGTCGGCGTCCAGGCTTCGGTGTCGGCTGCCTGCGCAGGCGACAGGGCAGCCAGGCACAGGGCGGCCGCCGACAATGATGCTGCAATGAGTCCCTTGGCGCGCTTCGGCATCGTCATCACTCTCCAGATCCCTACCGTCTTGGCGCGGCATTGAACTATGACAGGGAGGCTACAGACTAATCCGGAGCGCGCAAGCGCCTATTTATAGATGGGTGCCGGATTCAGGCGATGGGCGGAAGCTGAGCGGGATAGAGGGGCAAGTCAGGATCATGATGCGCCCAATCAGGAGCGGCGTCGGTCCAGATCACGGCCTGCGGAGCAATGAGCGCGGGATCGTCCAGCGCACCGGCGCGGATGAAGAGAATGTGCGGGCGCGATTCGGCCTTGCTGAACAGGGGCGTGCCGCAGGCCGGGCAAAAGCCGCGCTGCATGGCGTTACCGCTGTCGGCAGTGCTCGCGTGCCAGCGTATGTCGCCGCTCGTCGTCACCTTGTCCGAAGGGAAGCCGACATTCACGGTCGGGCCACCGCCGCCCAGATATTGGCAGAGGCGGCACCAGCATTGGCGCGCGGCGATCGGCTCTGCGTCGATCGTGATGCGGACGGCGCCGCACAGGCATCCGGCTTTGTGGGGCATGGGAACTCCTTGTCAGTTACGGCAGTAGGTTGCCCACCCCGCTGCGACTGACGCGCGACGCGCATCAGTCTCGCTACAGAATTTCAACGCCCCTGTCGGCGCGCCATGAAGGCCAGGCGTTCGAACATCATGATGTCCTGCTCGTTCTTGAGCAGCGCGCCGTGCAGGGGCGGGATCGCCTTGGTCGGATCGCTGTTTTGCAGGACGTCGAGCGGCATATCCTCGTTCAGCAGCAGTTTCAGCCAGTCGAGCAGTTCGCTGGTGCTGGGCTTCTTCTTGAGGCCCGGCACGTCGCGGATGTCATAGAAAATGTCCATCGCCCTGGACACGAGGATTTTCTGAATGCCGGGGAAATGGACGTCCACGATGGCCTGCATCGTGTCGCGGTCAGGGAATTTGATATAGTGGAAGAAGCAGCGGCGCAGGAAGGCGTCGGGCAATTCCTTTTCATTGTTCGACGTGATGATCACGACCGGGCGCTCGGCCGCCGCGACCGTCTCGCCCGTTTCATAGACGTGGAAGGCCATGCGATCGAGTTCCTGCAACAGGTCGTTGGGAAATTCGATGTCGGCCTTGTCGATCTCGTCGATCAGCAGCACGGGCAGACGGGGGGAAGTGAAGGCCTCCCACAGCTTGCCCTTGCGGATATAATTGGCGATGTCGTGGACGCGCGCGTCGCCCAGTTGCCCGTCGCGCAGGCGCGCTACGGCGTCATATTCGTAGAGGCCCTGATGCGCCTTCGTCGTGGACTTGATGTTCCATTCGATCAGCGGAGCGTCCAGCGCCCTAGCGATTTCCTGGGCGAGGACGGTCTTTCCGGTGCCGGGTTCGCCCTTTACCAGCAGCGGGCGGCGCAACAACACCGCCGCGTTGACCGCGACCTTCAGATCGTCGGTGGCGACATAATCCTGCGTGCCTTCAAAGCGCATTCCGGCTCCCATCTGCTGCCTGTCCTGACGGACATGATGGCATGGACCTTAACGGACATGGCCTGGCATTGCGATGGCGTTTAGTCGGCCTTTGCGCGCACGTCGGCGCGGGCGGAAAGGAGATCCCACAGGCCGCGATGCTGGTTGAGCAGCTGGCGCGCGCCGAACTGGATCGCCCGGTCGATGGCTTCGTCGCCGCCGATGGCGCGGGCGACGGTCAGCGTCTCGCTGCGATCGGGCAGGGCGCAGGGATGGGGTTCCAGCCCTGCGCGCAGGGCCGCCATGTCAAGGACATGGCGCACGGCGCGCCAGTCGAGCACCAGCGCCATCGCCGCGCCCAGCGCGCATCCGCGCCGGTCGGACTGGGCGAGCATGTCGAGCGCGTGGCGCTGCTGGCTGACGACGGTTTCGCAATCGGCCTGGCCCGCCGTGCTGGGGGCGGGGCCGACAGCGACCGTGACCTGCGCGAGATAGGCGCGTTCCCGCGCGAAGGCGTCGCCTGCCTCGATCAGCCATAGGCGCGCGGCATTGTCGGCTGAACGGGTGGCGGCATGATCGATCACGCCGGGGTGGCGACCATGGAGCATGCAGAGATAATAGGCGGCGTCGGCCAGATCGGACAGCGAGAGCAGCGTATCGCGCGCCACGCCGGTGGCGGCGCGATTGGCATAGGGATGGGCGGCCGTTCCATCGGCGGCGACCAGCGCCTCCAGGATTTGCGCTATGTCGCCAAATTGATAGCGCGGTGCCGCTTCGCTCATGCTCAAATCCCTGTGATGCCCCGCATGCGCAGGCTGTGATCAAGAGAGATAGCGCGCCGGAGTAAACGTCCGGTTTACGGAATCAGAAAGGGCGACCGTGAAAGCCGCCCTTTTCCGTCAAGAATGGTTAATTTATATTTACCGAAAGCTTTTAATTTACTGATCCAGGAAGGACCGCATCTTCCGGCTGCGCGACGGGTGCTTGAGCTTGCGCAGCGCCTTCGCCTCGATCTGTCGGATACGCTCGCGGGTCACGCTGAACTGCTGGCCCACTTCTTCCAACGTATGGTCGGTATTCATCCCGATGCCAAAGCGCATGCGCAGCACGCGTTCTTCACGCGGGGTGAGGCTGGCAAGGACGCGCGTGACGGTTTCCTTGAGGTTCGCCTGGATCGCGGCATCCACCGGAATGATCGCATTCTTGTCTTCGATGAAGTCGCCCAGATGGCTGTCTTCCTCGTCGCCGATCGGCGTTTCGAGCGAGATCGGCTCCTTGGCGATCTTCATCACCTTGCGCACCTTTTCGAGCGGCATCGACAGACGCTCGGCCATTTCCTCGGGCGTCGGTTCGCGGCCCTGCTCGTGCAGGAACTGGCGGCTGGTGCGGACCAGCTTGTTGATCGTCTCGATCATATGGACCGGGATACGGATGGTCCGCGCCTGATCCGCGATCGAACGGGTGATCGCCTGCCTGATCCACCAGGTCGCGTAAGTGCTGAACTTGTAGCCGCGGCGATATTCGAATTTATCGACCGCCTTCATCAGGCCGATATTACCTTCCTGAATAAGATCAAGGAATTGCAGGCCACGGTTCGTATATTTTTTAGCGATGGAGATGACGAGGCGTAGGTTTGCTTCGACCATTTCCTTTTTGGCGATGCGCGCTTCGCGCTCGCCCTTCTGCACCATGTTGACGATGCGGCGGAACTCGCTAAGCGACATGCCGGTCGCCTGCGCGATTTCGCCCACTTCGTTGCGGATGCGATCGACCGCGCGCCCTTCGGCGGCGACAAAGGCGGTCCATTTCTTGTCGAGGCCGCCGACCTTGTCGAGCCAGCCATCGTCCAGTTCGTGGTTTACATAGCGGTCGAGGAAATCCTTGCGCGGCACCTTGTGGCGCTCCGCCAGGCGCAGCATCTGGCCGCCGAGCGCGGTCAGGCGACGGTTATAGGCATAGAGCTGATCGACCAGATATTCGATCTTCTGCTGATGGAACTGGACGCTCTCGACCTGCGCGGTCAGGCTTTCACGCAGTTCCTGATAGTCGTCCTCATCCTTTTGGCTCAGCACCTCGCCGGTCGCCATGGCGACCATGCGCGAAGCCTGCGCGGCGGAGAAGGCGCGGAAAATCTCGGTGATGGTCGCGAACTTCTCAAGCGCCATCGGCTTGAGCGTTTCTTCCATCTGGGCGAGGGACAGCGTGTTGTCCTCTTCCTCTTCCTCTTCGGCGCGGCGGGCGCGGGGGGCGCCGTCCTCATCCTCATCGGCGTCGGCGGATTCCTCCTCCGGCTCTTCCTCTTCCTTGAAGCTAGGACCGGCGGTCTTCTCGCTGATCTCGCCATCCTCGTCCTCGGCGCCTTCCTCCAGATTTTCCGGGGCAGGGTCCTTGGAAAGCATGGCGTCGAGATCGAGAATCTCGCGCAGCTGCATTTCGCCATTGTTCAGCGCGGTCGACCATTCGATAATCGCGTTGAAGGTGGTCGGGCTTTCACACAGACCGAAGATCATCGTGTCGCGACCGGCCTCGATCCGCTTGGCGATGGCGATTTCGCCTTCGCGGCTGAGCAGTTCCACCGCGCCCATTTCGCGCAGATACATGCGCACGGGATCGTCGGTGCGATCGACCGTTTCCTTCTTCTTTTCGGTGATCAGCTTGGGGCCGTCATCGTCGCCCGAATCGTCTTCGGCGTCCTCGGCATCCTCGCGCTCGCGCTGCTCGTCGCCGTCTTCGCTCGCTTCCTCATTCTCGACGATGTTGACGCCCATGTCGTTGAGCGCGGACATGACGTCTTCGATCTGCTCGGAGGACATCTGGTCCTGCGGCAGAGCGTCGTTCAGTTCGTCATAGGTGATGTATCCGCGCTTTTTCGCGCGAGCGATCAGCTTCTTGACGGAGGCTTCGTTGAGGTCGAGCAGGGGCGCATCGCCGCCTTCGTCCCCGCCGTCGCCTGCACCCGCCGCATTTTTGCTGTTCGCCTTGGTCGCCATGTATTCGCCTTAACTCCGTCGCCCCCGCATAGGGACGATCAAATCAAACAATGTCTTCGGACTGGCCGAGTTCCGCCAAACGGTCCAGATGATTCCGATGAGCGACCAGCGCGCGATTCTGCGCTAGCAAATTCTCATCGCTCACATCCGCCTTCACCCGCTCGGTCGCCAGGACCAGATTCTGTTCCAGCTCCGGTCCCTGCGCCATGACCCGAACGGCCTCCTCCAGATCGCGCGCGACGCGATCTGGATCGGTGGTCATCCTGGCGGGAGTGAGTGTGAACGCGTCGGCCCGGAGCATCCCCTTAGCCATATTATACAACTCACCTTGCCCCAATATGGTAAGGAGGCCCTGCGTTTCAACTGTTTCTTTGCGGAAGGACGCGCCGATCATCGCATCGAGCAATTGCGTCAGCAGCGGATCGGCGATTTTGAGGGACGACAGCATTTCCCGGTGCAGCCTGATCTGTTCGGGGTGCCGCAGCAGGCTGGCGAAGACGGCGCGCAGCAATCGCTGCTCCAGGCCGGTCGCGCCGATCGCGTGGGCTTCGGTCCCGGCCGAGGGGATGGGTGGTTTCCAGTTGCCGCGCTTGTCGCGTTGCCAGCGCGCGCCGCCACCATATCCCGCGTTGCCGCCTTGGGCGCGCTGTTGCGAAGGCCCCGAATCGCGCCGTGCGAAGAATCGGGCGTCATAGCGTTCGCGAAATTCATGCGCATAATGGGCGCGCACGTCGGGATGGGCGATCGCGTCGGTGATGGTGCGCAGCCGCTGCTTGAGCGCGGCTTTCTGCTCGGGCGTATCGAGCGGGGCGGCGGCCAGTTCGTGGCTCCAGAGCCGTTCGATGAGCGGCTCTGCCGCATCCAGCACCGCATCCATCGCTTTGGGGCCGCTGGCGCGAAGCAGGTCGTCGGGGTCTTGGCCCGGCGGCAATGTGGCAAAGCACAGGCTATGGCCCGGGCGCAGCAGGGGCAGGGCGCGGGTCGCCGCGCGGATCGCGGCCTTCTGCCCCGCCGAATCGCCGTCGAAGCACAGGATCGGCACTTCGACCATCTTCCACAGCCGTTCGATCTGATGCTCGGTCAGCGCGGTGCCGAGCGGGGCGACGGCGTCGCCGAACCCTGCCTGGGCAAGGGCGATCACGTCCATATAGCCTTCGACAACGATCACGCGATCGGTCTGCCGACTGGCGGGGGAGGCGCGGTCGATATTGTAGAGGGTGCGGCCCTTGTCGAACAGTGGCGTGTCGGGCGAGTTCAGATATTTGGGTTCGCCCGCGCCCAGGATACGGCCGCCAAAGGCGATGACACGTCCACGAATGTCGCGGATCGGCAGCATCAGGCGACCCCGGAAGCGATCGTAGCTCTCGCGTCTCTTGCCCTTATTGCCATCGGGATCGATACCGTCCGGGTCGATCAGCAGGCCGGCTTCGACCAGCATCGGATCGCCGAAATCCTTGAGCGCCGTCTTGAGGCGGCCACGTCCGTCAGGCGAGTAGCCGAAGCCGAAGGCGCGGCGGGTGGCGTCGCTGATCCCGCGTTTCTGGAGATAGGCGCGCGCCTCTCCGCCATCGATTCCGCCCAACTGCTCCTCGAAAAAGCCCTGTGCTGCCGCCATGGCGTCGTGCAGGCCTTTGGCCGCTTCGGCGCGTTTGGCGGCGCGCGGGTCGGCTGCGGGGACGTCCATGCTCGCGGCGGCGGCCAGTTCCTTGACGGCCTCCATGAAGGGCAGGCCGCGCTGGTCGGTCATCCACCGGATCGCATCGCCATGCGCGCCGCAGCCGAAGCAATGGTAGAAGCCCTTCTCGTCATTGATGGTGAAGCTGGGCGTCTTTTCGTTATGGAAGGGACAGCAGGCCTTATATTCGCGGCCGGCTTTCGTGACCTTGATGGTCTTGCCGATCAAGGTGGAAAGCGACGTGCGTGCGCGCAGTTCGTCCAGCCATTGGGGCGTGAGGGTCATCGGCGCTCTTCCCCCTCCCGCTTGCGGGAGGGGGGCTGGGGGGTGGGCTGGACCGGGCCACCCAATGCTGCCCTTACGATGGTCTCCAAAACGCCCTCTAGATTATCGGTAAGATCGTTATTCCAGAATCGGATGAGGCGGTAGCCCTGCGCCTCTATCTTTCCAGTGCGCATGGCGTCGTAATCTGTCGCATCGACATGCTGGCTTCCATCAAGTTCGATAACCAATCTGCGGGATCGGCACACGAAATCACAAATGAAGCCAGCGATGGGCATCTGTCGGCTGAATTTCAGGCCAGCCAGTCGGGCGCCTTTGAGGTGGCTCCACAGCAGGCGTTCTGCGGCGGTCGCGTTATGGCGCAAATCGCGCGCTCTATCGGTCGGTCGTGCAAGTCGAAAGGGTGCGCCCACCCCCTGGCCCCCTCCCGCAGGCGGGAGGGGGAGTGCTTGGCGCTCCCCCGTCTTGCTTCACCCCAACGCCGCCTTCACCAGCCCGCTGGCCTTGCTCATGTCGATGACGCTGCCGTGGCGTTCCTTCAGCACGGCCATCACCTTGCCCATGTCGCGCACGCTTTCCGCGCCGACTTCCGCCTTGATCCCTTCGATCGCCGCCTTGGTTTCTTCTTCGCTCAGCTGCGCGGGGAGGAAGCTTTCGATCACGTCCAATTCGGCCTGTTCCTTGGCGGCCAGTTCGTCGCGGCCGCCTGTCTTGAACATGTCGATCAATTCGCGGCGCTGCTTCACCATCTTCTGGAGCACTTCGACCACGATGGCGTCGTCATCCGGCACGGTGGAAGCGGTGCGCAGTTCGATGTCGCGGTCCTTCAGCTTCGCCAGGATCAGGCGGACGGCGGCCAGCCTTTCCTTGTCGCCGGCCTTCATGGCGGTGACCTGGGCGCTCTTGATGGTATCGCGAATCATCGACGCATAAATCCTGTTTCTTGCGGAAAGAGACAGATATAGCGCCAAAAGAGATTTTTAACAGACGTTGACCTTGCGGGCGTGGGGGCATAGGTGACCGGCCGTTTAACCCGCATCAGACGGGTTCCCGCAAAAGCATAAAGGACCGATCGCCATGGCTGACGCCAAAACCCTTACCGTGCCTAAAGGAGCGACAGGGGTCGTGGTTTTCGCCGATGGGTCCGCAGTGTTCGGGCGCGGCTTTGGCGCGGTCGGCGATGCGGTGGGCGAACTGTGCTTCAATACGTCGATCACCGGCTATCAGGAGATCATGACCGATCCCTCCTATGCCGGGCAGATCATCAATTTCACCTTTCCCCATATCGGCAATGTCGGCACCAACCTGGACGATGTCGAGGCGGACAAGCCCTATGCGCTGGGCTGCATCGTGCGCGAGGATGTGACCGCGCCGAGCAATTTCCGCAATGTCATGGCCTTCGACCAGTGGATGGCGGACAATGGCCGCATCGGCCTGGCGGGCGTCGATACGCGCGCGCTGACGCGCCTGATCCGGGTCAAGGGCGCGCCCAATGTCGTGATCGCCCATGATCCCGAAGGCGCGTTCGACATCGCCGCGCTGGCCGCCAAGGCGGCGGGCTGGCCGGGGCTGGAGGGCATGGATCTCGCCATCGAAGTCACGGGCAAGGAAACGCGCCTGTGGAAGGATGGCGGCTGGACGCTGGGCAAGGGCTATGATGTCGACGCCACCGACGCGCTGGAGACGGTCGCGGCGGGCTATCCTGCCAGCGATGCGGATGGCAATGCGCTGCTGTTCGACCAGCAGGACTTGCCGACCCCCGCGCCGCGCCCGCATGTCGTGGCCATCGATTATGGCGCGAAGAACAATATCTTCCGCAATCTGGTGAAGGCCGGCGCGCGCGTCACCGTACTGCCCGCGACCACGACGTTCGAGCAGGTGATGGACTTGCAGCCCGACGGCGTGTTCCTCTCCAACGGGCCGGGCGATCCGGCCGCGACCGGCGCCTATGCCGTGCCGGTGATCGCCGCACTGCTGACCGAAAATGTGCCGATCTTCGGCATTTGCCTTGGCCATCAATTGCTGGGTCTGGCTGTGGGCGCCAAGACGATCAAGATGCATCAGGGCCATCGCGGCGCGAACCATCCGGTCAAGCGGCTGGACGATGGCCTCGTTGAGATCACGTCGATGAACCATGGCTTTGCGGTCGATGCCGATACGCTGCCCGCCAATGTCCGCGCGACCCATGTGTCGCTGTTCGACGGTAGCAACTGTGGCATCGAACTGACGGATAAGAATGCCTTTTCCGTACAATATCACCCCGAAGCTTCGCCGGGGCCGCAGGACAGCTTCTATCTGTTCAAGAAGTTCGTGGCGGGCCTCAAAGGGTCGGTGGCGGCGTGAGCCAGCACCTCCCCCGTCGATGAAGTGCGCCTCGCCGCCGAGTGGGAGGCGGATAAGGACGTTCTCGCCAACCTCGCCGCCAATGGCGACGTGGCGCGGATCGCGCGGCCGGTGGACGTGTCGTTCCGCGGCAGCGAAAAGGATTTCGAGCGGCTGCTCACCATCGCCAGCCAGTTCGGCTTTGTCGAACTGGACCGGGAAGAGGATGAGGAGGGCGATCTGTACCTGTTCCTGGAATGCGTGCAGCCGGTCGACGAACAATCGATCCGCGCGCTGACCCGCAAATGCCTCCAGATCGAAATCCTCTGCGGCGTCGAATATGACGGCTGGGGGTGCGAGGCGCAGACGGGGGCGGTGCATTGATAATGCGCCGCTGTTCATCTCCCTCTCCCCTGCGGGGAGAGGGCCGGGGTGAGGGGGAACTGCGCTGATGGGATATTCTGCCAGTGCGCCACATCCTCATCCAATTTCGCCTAGCCAGCAGGCTGGCAAGGCTTCGTATCCGTCTCTCTCAAGGGAGACGGTTGCTGGCGAGACGCAGTTCAGATTGGATAGTGTCGAGGACGCCGTCCATATTGTTCAGCACTTCATGATTCCAGAAACGGATGACATGATAGCCGTATGCTTCGATAATGCGCGTACGCGCGGGGTCCGTGTCGTCCGTCGCATGTTGCCCGCCATCCAGCTCAACGACCAGTTTCACGCTGCGGCAGGCAAAATCGACGATATGCGGGCCGATGGGGAATTGTCGGACGAATTTGAAGCGATCGACCTGACTGGCGCGCAGCCGCATCCACAGAGATTTTTCCGCCTCGGTCAGTTCACCGCGCAGCTTTCGCGCGGTGCTGGTCAAGCGCTTTTCCGCCACCGTTTCACACCCTCACCCAACCCTCTCCCTCAAGGGAGAGGGCTTTGGAGCGTTACAGTCAATGCCTAAAAGAACCGACATCTCCTCCATCCTCATCATCGGCGCTGGCCCGATCATCATCGGCCAGGCGTGCGAGTTCGATTATTCGGGCACGCAGGCGGTGAAGGCGCTCAAGGAAGAGGGCTATCGCATCATCCTGGTCAATTCCAACCCGGCTACGATCATGACCGACCCGGAATTTGCCGACGCGACCTATGTCGAGCCGATCACGCCCGAAATCGTGGCGAAGATCATCGAGAAGGAGCGACCGGACGCGGTGTTGCCGACGATGGGCGGGCAGACGGCGCTGAACACGGCGCTGGCGCTGTTCAACGACGGCACGCTGGAAAAATACGGTGTGCAGATGATCGGCGCGGATGCCGAGGCGATCGACAAGGCGGAGGACCGGATCAAGTTCCGCGACGCGATGGACAAGATCGGTCTGGAATCGGCCCGCTCGCGCATCGCGCATACGATGGAAGAGGCGCTGGAGGGGCTGGAGTTTACAGGGCTTCCTTCGATCATCCGGCCGAGCTTCACCATGGGCGGCACCGGCGGTGGCATCGCCTATAATCGCGACGAGTTCATGACCATCGTGCGCGGCGGGCTGGATGCGTCGCCCACGACCGAGGTGCTGATCGAGGAGTCCCTCCTGGGTTGGAAAGAATATGAGATGGAGGTCGTGCGGGACCGCAACGACAATTGCATCATCATCTGTTCGATCGAAAATGTCGATCCGATGGGCGTCCATACCGGCGACAGCATCACCGTCGCTCCGGCGCTGACGCTGACCGACAAGGAATATCAGATCATGCGCAATGCATCGATTGCGGTATTGCGGGAAATCGGCGTCGAAACAGGCGGTTCCAACGTCCAGTTCGCAGTCAATCCGAAGGATGGCCGCCTGGTCGTGATCGAGATGAACCCGCGCGTGTCGCGCTCGTCCGCGCTGGCGTCGAAGGCGACCGGCTTCCCGATCGCGAAGGTCGCAGCGAAGCTGGCGGTGGGCTACACGCTGGATGAGATCACCAACGACATTACCGGCGCGACGCCTGCCTCGTTCGAACCGACGATCGACTATGTCGTGACGAAGATCCCGCGCTTCGCCTTCGAGAAGTTCAAAGGCGCCGAGCCGCTGCTGGGCACCGCGATGAAGTCCGTCGGCGAAGTCATGGCGATCGGCCGGAACATCCATGAATTGATGCAGAAGGCGCTGCGCGGTCTGGAAACGGGGCTGAGCGGCTTCAACAATGTGGATCATCTGGTCGGCGCGCCCAAGGACGATATCGTTGCGGCGCTCGCCCAGCCGACGCCCGACCGGCTGCTGGTCGCCGCGCAGGCGCTGCGCGAAGGCTTGAGCGTTCAGGAAATCCACAATATCGCCAAGTTCGACCCATGGTTCCTGGAGCGGATCAAGGAGATCGTCGATGCCGAAGGCGAAGTGCTGGAAAACGGCCTGCCGCAGGATGCGGACGGCATGCGTCGCCTCAAGGCCATGGGCTTTTCGGATAAGCGGCTCGCCTGGCTGGCGCTGAAATCCGCCAATCTGCGGGGCATGGAGCGCGGCATCGCACGCGGATCGGGCCTGATCCATGAAGCGGTTAAGGCAATGACCGGTGGCGTGACCGAGGATGAAGTGCGCAAGCTGCGCCACAAGCTGGGCGTGCGCCCGGTGTTCAAGCGCATCGACACCTGCGCCGCCGAGTTCGAGGCGAAGACGCCCTACATGTATTCGACCTACGAAGCGCCTTTGTTCGGCGAGGCGGAGAATGAAGCCGCGCCGACCGATCGCAAGAAGGTCGTGATCCTGGGCGGCGGGCCGAACCGGATCGGGCAGGGGATCGAATTCGACTATTGCTGCGTCCATGCCTGCTTCGCGTTGAGCGAAGTCGGCTATGAAACGATCATGGTCAACTGCAACCCGGAAACCGTGTCGACCGACTATGACACGTCGGACCGCCTCTATTTCGAGCCGCTGACGGCCGAGGACGTGCTGGAAATTCTGGCCGTCGAAATGTCCAACGGGACGCTGGCGGGCGTACTGGTGCAGTTTGGCGGGCAGACGCCGCTCAAGCTGGCGCAGGCGCTGGAGGATGCGGGCATTCCGATCCTGGGCACCAGCCCCGACGCGATCGATCTGGCCGAGGATCGCGAGCGGTTCGCGGCGCTGATCGACAAGCTGAAACTGCGCCAGCCCGCCAACGGCATCGCGCGTAGCCGGGAAGAGGCGATCGCGGTCGCCAATCGCATCGGCTACCCTGTTCTGATGCGGCCCAGCTATGTGTTGGGTGGCCGGGCGATGGAGATTGTCGACGGTCAGGCGCAGCTGGAGGAATATATCACGACGGCCGTGCAGGTGTCGGGCGAATCGCCGGTGCTGATCGACCAATATCTGCGTGACGCGATTGAGGTCGATGTCGATGCACTGTGCGATGGCGACGATGTTGTGGTCGCGGGCGTCTTGCAGCATATCGAGGAGGCGGGCGTCCATTCGGGCGACAGCGCCTGTTCGTTGCCCCCCTACAGCCTGTCGGACGAGATCATCGCGGAAATCGAGCGCCAGACCGAAGTGCTGGCCCACGCCCTGTCGGTGCGCGGCCTGATGAACATCCAGTTCGCGGTCAAGGATGGCGTCGTCTATCTGATCGAGGTCAATCCGCGCGCCAGCCGGACCGTACCCTTCGTCGCCAAGGCGATCGGCACGCCCATCGCCAAGATCGCGAGCCGCGTGATGGCCGGAGAGAAGATCAAGGATCTGCCCAGGATAGACCGCAACGCCATCGACCATGTGGCGGTGAAGGAAGCCGTCTTCCCCTTCGGCCGCTTCCCCGGCGTCGATCCGGTCCTGTCACCGGAAATGAAGAGCACCGGCGAAGTCATGGGAATCGATAGCAATTTCGCGACTGCCTTCGCCAAGGCACAGATCGGTGCGGGCACCATATTGCCGACCGGTGGCACCGTGTTCATCTCGCTCAAGGACAGCGACAAGCCGGTGATCCTGCCTGCCGCGCGCAAGCTGGTCGATATGGGCTTCAAACTGATCGCGACTGGTGGCACCGCCGATTACCTGGCGGAGCATGGCATCGCGGTGGAGAAGGTGAACAAGGTCGCCGAGGGGCGTCCGCATATCGTGGACAAGATCACCGACGGCGACGTGCAGCTGATCTTCAACACGACCGAGGGTTGGCAATCGCTCAAGGACAGCAAGGCGATCCGCACCAGCGCGTTGCGCCAGAAGGTAGCGAGCTTCACCACGGCGGCCGCCAGCGTCGCCGCAGCCGATGCAATCGAGGCTTTACGGGGTCATCCCCTTGAAGTGCGATCGCTCCAGTCCTATTATCCCCTGTCGCACGCCTGATCCCCTGCACAAGGAAGCATGCTGCGGGTGACCCGACGTTCGGGTCGCCAAAGGGAAGTTTTGACGAAGGATTTGCACTAATGGCGACGGTCGAAAAGATGCCGATGCTTCAGATGGGCTACGACAAGCTCAATACGCAGCTTCGCGAATTGAAGGCCGAGCGGCCCTTGATCGTGGACGCGATCGAAGAAGCGCGCGCGCACGGCGATTTGTCGGAAAACGCGGAATATCACGCTGCCAAGGAACGGCAGGGTCAGGTCGAGGCGACGATCAACGACCTGGAGGACAAGCTGTCCCGCGCCCAGGTGATCGATCCTAAGACCTTGTCGGGCGACAAGATCATCTTCGGCGCGACCGTCACACTGCTGGACGAAGACGACAAGCCGGTGAAGTATCAGATTGTGGGTCAGGCGGAGGCGGACGCCAAGCAGGGCATGATCAGCTATAACAGCCCGCTGGGTCGTGCATTGATCGGCCGTACGGTCGGCGAGGATGTGGAAGTGTCCGTGCCGTCCGGGGACAAATTCTATTCGGTCGATAAAATCGATTTCATCTGACCGTGAAGCTGCCAGCTGGCCGATTGACCAATGGGATCGCGGCGATCACCTTCGCCGCGTTCCTGCTGACTTTTCTGACGGGGCAGGTGGATAATGCCGCGATCATCGGCGGCTTCATCCCTGCGCGGCTGGACGATCCCGCGTTGTTGGAGGGGATGGCCGCCGTACCGAGTTGGCTGACGCCGCTCAGTTGCACCTTCATTCATGCAGGCTGGATGCATATCGGCTTCAATATGCTGATGTTGCTGTTCTGCGGGCGTCAGGTGGAGCATGTGCTGGGGTGGGGCGGTACGCTGGCCCTCTACATCGTCGGCGCCTATGGCGCCTGCTTGGCGCAATGGGCGCTCGATCCGGGGTCCACCAACCCTATGGTCGGCGCCAGCGGCGCAATTTCCGCCATCATCGCCCCATATGCGTTGCTCTATAGTCAGCAGCAGGTGCGTGCGATCGGGCCGCTATCGTCCAACGTGGTGCGTCTGCTGTGGCTGGCGGGGGCGTGGATCGCGGTGCAGCTGATGATCGGGCTGGCCAGCGGAGCGGGCATGGCGGAACTGGGGCAGATCGCGATCGCCGCGCATATCGGTGGTTTTCTGGTCGGGCTGGCGCTGACCCGGCCATTGCTCCGTTGGCGATTTCGGAAGAAGCCAAGGGTCGTCAACTGACGTTTGGGATTTGCTCTGCCCCGGCGAAGGCCAGGGTAGGCTGATCGCAGAACTGTACCCCGGCCTTCGCCGGGATACAGAAATATCTTTCAAATCAAGCGGCCGGCAATTCGGGTTCCAGCAGGCGGTGCAGATGCACAATTACGTAGCGCATTTCTGCGTCATCGACCGTGCGTTGCGCGGCGCTGCGCCAGGCTTTTTCCGCCGAAGCATAGTCAGGAAATACGCCGACCAGATCGACGTCCTTCAAATCCTGAAATTCTAGCGTCTGCGGGTTGGTTACGCGACCGCCCATCACCAGGTGCATTTTGCTCATGGCGTTTTCTATTCTCCTTTGGCTGATGGCGACGCCTTAGCATCGTCGCTGGCATCAGCCAAGGAGAGCGGCGGCAGGCCGCGATTGCGTTTGCCGCAATCGCGATTAGCTTTTCGGCAATCGCGCCTTGATCGCGTCGCTCAGCGCATCGACCTTCGCCGCAACCAGGGCGGTGACGTCGTCGGCCAGCTTGGATGCTTTAGCAGGCAGATCAGCCTCCTCCACATTGTGCCGGGCATCGGCCGCAGCGCCGCTCAGCGCATCGACCTTCGCCGCGACCAGCGTGGCGACCATATCGGCCAGCTTGGACGCCTTTGCAGGCAGATCGGCCGCCGCCACATTATCGCGCGCGTCCGCCGCAGCGTCGCTGGCGCTGTGGAATGCGTGCGTTGCGCCCTTCTTCACCGTTTCAGCGCCTTCGGCAGCCACGGAGCGGGCGGCGACGGCCGCTTCCAACACACGCGATCCTGCGGTAGCGGCCAGGCCCGGCAGCGCTTTCATGACGGCGCGGCTTTTGGGGAACATCCACGCGACGACAGCCCCCACCGCAACCGCGCCCGCTACGGCCACGATCGGATGTTCCTGCACGATTTCGTTGGCGCGGGTGGCTACACGCTGCGTTTTTTCCCGTGCCTCGCCATAGGCTTCGCTCGCCTTGTCGCGGCTGGTCTGGATGAGGTCGCCAGCGCTGTCGCGCGCCTTTTCGGTGGTGTCCTTGATCCGGTCGGACGCTGTGACCGCCGCATCATTGGCGGCTTCGCGAACGCGAGTCAGTTGAGCGCGGATATCAGCCATCGTCAGTCTCCGAATTATCTGTTCCTGTGTTCCTTAGACGAACGTACAGCCGCCCGAAAAGTGCCGTCAGCGGTCGCCGGGCCAGAAACAGGGCAAAGGCCGCAGCCGCCGCGCCGGAGGCGACGGGGCGTTGCTGGACCTTTGCGACGATCCTGCCCGCGCCATTCTTGATCGCCCCTTTGGCCTTGTCCCTGATATCCTGCTTGATGCGGGCAGGGGTGACGCGGTCCTTGGCCTCTTGTGCCGTTATGGTCAGGCGACCCTTTGCGGCGTCGGCCCGTTCGCAGGCCTCGCGATAGCGGGTCTCCAGCGTCGTCATGGCGCGATCGCCTTCTTCATGCGCGTGATGCATCCCTTGGCGGCGAGCAAAAGGAGCAGCACGACGACCAATCCGCCGCCGACCACGATCAGCGTGGCCCAGATCGGCGCCACGATTTGCGACAGAGCGATGATAAGGCCGACCAGCAGCGCAACAATGCTGGCGAAGGCCAGCATGAGCGCCACAACGCCGAAGATCGCGGCATTGCGCACGCCGACGCCGATGATCCCGGCCCGCAGTTTCTGCTTTTCTGCTTCTGCCGCCGCATAGGCGCGACTGTCAGCATAGAGGCGTGCGAACGTCGCTCGCACACCCTCTTCGCGTGCCTGTTCTGCGGGCGCGCCGTCGGGCTGCCCATCGGTATGCGGCGTCACCGCCGTTTCCGCTGGCTCGTCAATCAATTGGACCTCCGACCCGCCATACGGGCCTGTGCGTCAGAATATGTGATCGTCTTTCGGCGGTCAGGCCGTATCATCCGACCCTTTGGCAAGGCGCATCAGCACGAAGCCGACCACCGCCGCCGCGCTGATCGCCACCGCAGGGCTTTTGCGCACGAAGTCGCGCGCTTCACCCAGCAACTGGTCGATATCCTTGGTGTCCAGCGTGTCGGCCGCGCCCGCGACCGATTCCGCGGCCTGACGGGCATAGTCGCCATATTGCGGCCCCAGTTTGGCATCCACGGTGCCAGCGGTGTCGGAGATCAGCTTGGCCAGGCTCTGCATGGCGCTGCCGGTCTTGCCCTTGGCCACGACAGCTGCCGATTTCGCGGTCTTGCCGGCCTGATCCTTGATCGGGTCGATATGTGCTTTCCAATCGACGGCGTTCAGCTTTTCCGCAGCAGCCTTGGCTGCCTTTCCGGCCTTTTCCTTGATCGGCGCAATCTGCGATGCCCAGCCATCCGACGCCGCGCCATTGGCGGCGGCCAGAGCGGCAGAGGCCTTGCGGGACGCGGCTTTCTTGATCGGCGCAGCCTTCACCGCAGGCGCGGACGGCGTGGCGATGGCCGACTTGGCGGGCTTCGCCTTGACCGGCTTGACCTCTACCGTCTTCTTCACGCGCTTGGTGGGCGGGGTGCCTGGTGTGTCGGCCATGGTCCTCTGGTCTCCCTTAACAAATTCAGCATGGCGGCCGATAAAGGCCTGCGGGCATCATCGCACAAATGCATCGTGGCGGCCTACAGTTCCGTTGCCGTTACATTTTCGAGCATCGGCATTTTTTGCGTCCGCGCAACCCCCTGCATTGCCATCGGAGTAGGCGCTGGCTAAGCGGAGCGCGAGTTCCCGGCCGCAAGCCACCCGTTACGACCGCAAGTGCAGGAGCGTTCATGACCGCAATTCTCGATATTCACGCCCGTCAGATTCTCGACAGCCGGGGCAACCCAACCGTCGAAGTCGACGTCATGCTGGAAGATGGCAGCTTCGGCCGCGCCGCCGTGCCTTCGGGCGCATCCACCGGCGCTTATGAAGCGGTGGAAAAGCGCGACGGCGACCAGAGCAGATATCTGGGGAAGGGCGTGTTGCAGGCCGTTGCCGCCGTCAATGACGAGATTGCGGGCGAGTTGATCGGCCTGGACGCCGAGGATCAGGGCGAAGTCGACGCCGCGATGATCGCGCTGGACGGCATGGAGAACAAGTCGCGCCTGGGCGCCAACGCCATCCTGGGTGTGTCGCTCGCCACCGCGAAGGCCGCCGCCGACGCGCGTGGCCTGCCGCTCTATCGCTATGTCGGTGGCGTGTCGGCCCATGTCCTGCCGGTGCCGATGATGAACATCATCAATGGCGGCGAACATGCCGACAACCCGATCGATTTCCAGGAATTCATGATCATGCCGGTCGGTGCGGACAGCATCGCCGACGCCGTCCGCATCGGCTCTGAAATCTTCCATACGCTCAAGAAGGGCCTGCATGACAAGGGGCTGGCGACGTCGGTCGGCGACGAGGGCGGCTTTGCCCCCAACATCGCTTCCACGCGCGATGCGCTCGACTTCATCATGCTGTCGGTCGAGAAGGCGGGCTACAAGCCGGGCGACGACGTCGTGCTGGCGCTGGACTGCGCCGCGACCGAGTTCTTCAAGAACGGCCGCTACGAGATTTCGGGCGAAGGCCTGTCGCTGACGCCGGTCGAAATGGCCGACTATCTGGCCGCGCTGGCCGCCGACTATCCGATCAAGTCGATCGAGGACGGTATGAGCGAGGATGATTTCGAGGGCTGGAAGGCGCTGACCGACAAGATTGGTGGCAAGGTTCAGCTGGTGGGCGACGATCTGTTCGTCACCAACCCCGCGCGCCTGGCGATGGGCATCGGCAAAGGGCTGGCCAACTCGTTGCTGGTCAAGGTCAACCAGATCGGTACGCTGACCGAAACATTGGCCGCCGTCGATCTGGCGCATCGTTCGCGCTACAGCGCCGTCATGTCGCACAGGTCGGGCGAAACCGAAGATGCGACCATCGCCGACCTCGCCGTCGCGACCAATTGCGGGCAGATCAAGACCGGTTCGCTCGCCCGTTCGGACCGGCTTGCAAAATATAACCAGCTCATCCGGATCGAGGAAGAACTGGGTGATATCGCGGTCTATGCCGGGCGTTCGATTTTCCGTTAAAAACCGTCAGGGACTCGGCTGGCCGCAAGCAATGTATTTTTCGCTTGCGGCCAGCCTTTTCCTGTGATTCATCTGACTTATGGCGCATATCGCGAAGCTTCGTCTCCTCTTATGGTCGGCTATCGGCCCCGCGATCGCGCTGCTTTTGCTGCTGTTCTTCGCGGGCTATGTCGTGCTGGGGTCGAACGGCGTGCTGGCCTGGGGCGATTATTCGCGCCAATTGCGCGAGGCGAAGACGGAATTGCACGCGACTCAACTGGCGCGGGCGAAACTGCACAATAGAGTCGACTTGCTCAATGCCCGCCGGGTCGATCCCGACCTGTCGGACGAGCTGATCCGCCGTCAGTTGGGCGTCATCCATCATGATGAAGTGGTCGTGCCGCTCAACTGAGCCTTGCGCCATCTGCGATCGCACGCAAGGAATTTGCGTGGTGAATGCGATCTTCGTAATTTTGATGCGAGCTTGGTGGGCGCGGTTGTAGAGACTGCCGCGCCTGTCATCGATTTTTACCGATAGCTGTCGGTTCTGCCCGGATTTCGAGGCGTCCGCCGTTGCAATATATGCAACTCTACCGCTATATCGGCCTTCCTTCCATCCTACCCCCACGCAAAAGGATAATAGCCTTGGCGAAACCAACCACGCCGCGCGCTGCGAGCGCAAAGGCAAAGGCGGCTGCACCCGCCGTCGCCGGTGCGGACCATAACCGGCCTCGCCCGGAAACGCCGACCGATTACAAGGCCAGCAAGGAAGAATTGCTGGAATTCTATCGGCAGATGGTCCTCATCCGCCGCTTCGAGGAGAAGGCCGGCCAGTTGTACGGCCTGGGCTTCATCGGCGGCTTCTGTCATCTCTATATCGGCCAGGAAGCCGTGGCCGTGGGCATCCAGTCCGCGCTGCAGCCCGGCAAGGATAGCGTCATCACCGGCTATCGCGATCATGGCCACATGCTCGCCTATGGCATCGATCCCAAGGTCATCATGGCCGAACTGACCGGACGCGAAGCGGGTATCTCGCGCGGCAAGGGCGGTTCGATGCATATGTTCAGCGTCGAACATAAATTCTTCGGTGGCCATGGCATCGTCGGCGCGCAGGTGTCGCTCGGCGCGGGCCTGGGCTTTGCGCATAAATATAATGGCGATGGCGGCGTATGCGTCGCCTATTTCGGTGACGGCGCGGCCAACCAGGGCCAGGTCTATGAATTGTTCAACATGGCCGAACTGTGGAAGCTCCCGATCATCTTCGTGATCGAGAACAACCAGTACGCCATGGGCACCAGCGTCAACCGCTCTTCGGCCGAGGACCAGCTCTATCGTCGTGGCGAAAGCTTCCGTATTCCCGGTATCCAGGTCAACGGCATGGACGTGCTCGCGGTACGCGGCGCGACCGAGGAAGCGTTGAAGTGGGTGCAGGGCGGCAATGGCCCGATCCTGCTGGAAATGAAGACCTATCGCTATCGCGGTCACTCCATGTCCGACCCGGCCAAATACCGGTCGCGTGAGGAAGTGCAGGCGATGCGCGACAAGTCCGACCCGATCGAGGGCGTGAAGAAATATCTGATCGGAGTGGGCGTCAGCGAAGACGACATCAAGCTGATCGATCAGGACATCCGCAAGATCGTCGCCGAAGCGGCCGATTTCGCCGAAACCTCGCCCGAACCGGACATGGCTGAACTCTATACCGACGTGTTGGTGGAGCAATATTAATGGGTATCGAAATCAAGATGCCGGCGCTCTCGCCGACGATGGAAGAGGGCACGCTGGCCAAGTGGCTGGTGAAGGAAGGCGACGACGTGAAATCCGGCGACATCCTGGCCGAGATCGAAACCGACAAGGCGACGATGGAATTCGAAGCCGTCGATGAAGGCAAGATCGGCCAGATCCTGATCGCCGAAGGGAGCGAAGGCGTAAAGGTCGGCACCGTCATCGCGACGATGGCGGGCGAGGACGGCGAAGAGGCGCCGGCGCCCAAGGTACAAGCCCCCAAGGCCGAGGAAGCGCCCAAGGCCGACGCCGAGGCAGCGCCCAAGAAGGCGGAGAGCGGCACGTCCAAGCTGGCATCGGAAGCCAAGGCGACGGTGCAGGATCCGGACCTTCCCGAAGGCACCGAGTTCGTCAAGACGACGGTCCGCGAAGCGCTGCGCGACGCGATGGCCGAAGAAATGCGCAAGGACGAGCGCGTCTTCGTGATGGGCGAGGAAGTCGCGGAATATCAGGGCGCCTACAAGGTGACCCAGGGCCTGCTGGACGAGTTCGGCGACAAGCGCGTCATCGACACGCCGATCACCGAATATGGCTTTGCCGGCATCGGTACGGGTGCAGCCATGGGCGGCCTGCGCCCCATCATCGAGTTCATGACGTTCAACTTCGCCATGCAGGCGATCGACCACATCATCAACTCCGCCGCCAAGACCAACTATATGTCGGGCGGCCAGATGCGCTGCCCGATCGTGTTTCGCGGTCCCAACGGCGCGGCCAGCCGCGTCGGCGCGCAGCACAGCCAGAATTACGGTCCCTGGTATGCCGCCGTTCCCGGCCTGATCGTCATTGCGCCCTATGACGCGGCCGACGCCAAGGGCCTGCTCAAGGCGGCGATCCGCTCGACCGATCCGGTCGTGTTCCTGGAGAACGAACTTCTCTACGGTCGCAGCTTCGACGTGCCCAAGGTCGACGACTATGTCCTGCCGATCGGCAAGGCGCGCATCATGCGCCCGGGCAAGGACGTGACGCTGGTCAGCTATTCGATCGGCGTGGGCCTGGCGCTCGACGCGGCGGAAACGCTGGCGGGCGAAGGCATCGATGCCGAAGTGATCGACCTGCGCACGCTGCGCCCGCTCGACACTGCGACGGTGCTGGAGAGCCTGAAAAAGACCAACCGCCTGGTGGTGGTGGAAGAAGGCTGGCCGACCTGCTCGATCGCGTCGGAAATCGCCGCGGTCGTGATGGAACAGGGCTTCGACGACCTCGACGCCCCGGTCCTGCGCGTCACCAATGAAGACGTGCCGCTGCCTTACGCCGCGAACCTGGAAAAGGCGGCCCTGATCGACGCCGCACGCGTCGTCGCAGCGGCGAAGAAGGTGTGTTACAGGTAAATATGGACCGGGCCGGTGATGGCCCGGGTGCATCCCAAAATGAAGAAGGCGCTGTCGGAAACGACAGCGCCTTCTTCATGGGCCGAATGACGAGGAGAAGGCGGCGCTACGTCATGCCGCCGATTGGCACGGTTCAGGCGGCGTATGTCGAACAGGAGGACACCGTCCCGCCCGCTCCGATGTCGTTGTTCGATCGTTCGCGCACACTGATCGCGGCAATGGCGGACATTTGCGGCGTCCCGAGAAAAGCCGACGATATCAACGGTCTGTAGGTATAATATACCTCTACGAAGATCATCTCATTGTCTTTCGACGCGGCGATCTTGCGGTTACTGGACACGACTATGCCGTCCGCACCGAGCAACGCGCCTTCCGTCGAGCTATAGGCGGATGATTTGACCAGCGCGCCCGTACAGCGTTGCCAGCGCAATTTCTGATTGGTGACGTTTCCGGCATCATTGACCACCGGCTGTATGCTGGACACGATGATGCGACCACGATTACGCAGGTCGATCTTGTCGCTGATGGTTTTCATGGCGGACAATATGTCGGTGACGGTGCCGTTATTGATGGATTCCTTCACGCGGCCAACGCTGTCGGCGCTCATGGTCGCGATATCGCCCAACTGCTGGGATGTGTAGGCCATGTTGGCTGCTTCTGCACCGCCCATCGTCAACGCGATCAAGACCGGCAGGCCCAACGCGAATTCGACCGCAGACACGCCCGATTGGTCTGCTATGGCTGATCGGACGCGGTTGCGGAACATGGCGCGCATGTGGCATGTCATGCTTTGCATTTCGGCACCACCGGGTCTTGCTTTTCATAGGGCTGGCGTTTCGTCAGAGTGTTGGCGGTCATGGTGACCGTGTCGCCCATTCCGATGATGCGCCAGATCGGCAATATGCGTTTATAGGTGACGGTCGTCTCGTAGCGCACAATGTCGTCGGCACCGCCGATGCTGCCCGCCTTGCCGCTGACCACGACGTTGCGCGCGCCGTTATCGTCGATATCTTCCCAGCAATCGCCGCTGTCGAGGACATTGTTTCCATTTGTGTCCTTTGTCAGCCGCTCCATGGTGTTGATATTGCTGTAGGCGTTGAAACTGCCCTTGGTCGTGTTGACGGTGGCATTGGGCGCGATGCGCTTGATCGTGGTTTCGATTTCGGTTTCCACTGCGGTGTTGTCGACCGTCTGAAGCGTGGCGAGCCGCGTCGCGCGCTCCATCGCGCCGAGCACGACCGAACGGACGTAGAGCTGATAGCCCATGTCGAGGCCGCCCAGGATGAGCAAGCACAACGGCAGCAATATCAGCGCAAATTCGGGGATGGACGCACCGCGCCGATCTTTGATCAACCGTCGGCGCCAGTTTGTGAAGCGCTTCATCGCGAAAGCCTCAACGAGCCAATATTTTCGCCGATATTGCGGAATACGGTATTCAATTGGTTGCTGCTGTCGGCCTTGTAAGCAAATTCGGGACTGGTCGAATTGGTAGATGAGGAGCAGTCGATCAGGTCGTCGCTCAGATCGGAACCAAGACTGAAAGATATTGTGTAGATCTTCACGCCCATATTCTTGATTGCGTTGCATGTCAGCAGCATGCGGGCGGTATGATTGGCATTGCTGCTGCTAATCGCGCCATTCGTGGTGACACGTTTCCAGACGGACTCTCGATTATATGCGCCATAGCCCGAGTTGCCCGTATCCATATTGCCATCCGTCATGAAGATCAGATAGCGGCTAACCGGAAAGGTATTGTAGGATGTGGGGTTGTTGCTGGCCCAATTACCACTGCGCGATAACAGGCGAGCAGCCCATAATAGTCCCAAGTCTAAATAGGTGCCGCCATTTGCTACAAATCCACGTTCTGCGGTAAAGTAATTATTGAAATCAGTTGCGTTCATTTGTTTGAATTCGCTCATCGCCTTCGGGCAGGCATATTGACCGACGGCAGCGTCCGGGTCAGCAACTAGCCATCTAGTCGCTGTTGACGACGGAATTGTATCATATAGCATGTCATAAGCAGTCGAAGGAATCGTGCTGGATGTGGAGGTTATATTGTTGCTGGTCGATTGCTCTTCCACACAACCATCCCATGTATTGTTCAACCAGTTGGAGTCATGATCTACCGGATAGCAATTGCCGCCGAACCAACTGCAGCTTCTGGGGATGTAGTATCCACTAGTATTAAACCATGTCGGTTGACGATCGTATAACTTGGTTCCTGCCGCATCAGTGCTAAAACCGGCATTGACCATCTGAGAAAATGGGACAATCGCCCATCGTACACGCTTACGTTTACTGGCATCGCTTAGGTTCATTTGGGATTCTATCGTCGCCATCTGGCTTTGCATTGTCGACAATGCGGTTCTTAAACCAGCCATGCGCGAACCGCCCGAATTTTCAACTATATACTCTAGCGACTTGCCGATCAAAGGAAGGTTGCTGACGACTTTGTTAGCATTGGCGTAGGTGCTGCACTCGCTCGTGTTCATGCTGGGCGTACATGCCATCGACCCGGTGGTATCCAACACCAGCATGATGTCGATGTTGGTATAGTCGTTGCGCGCGCTGCATGTCGCGGTGACGGAAATGCTGTTCTTGCCGAACAACTGCATAACTGCCGTTGGGACTGTGGCGGACAAAGAAAGATCTATCTGTTCGTTGGCGCCCAAGGTCGGATTGATGTCGGTTGCGACGAGGTTCGTGCCCAGATAGCCGGTCGGGAAGTTGAACGTCGTATATTTGCGCACTTCCGTCCGCACGGCATCGTCGATCACGCCCTTGGTCGCCATGACCTTTCGCCCGGCCAGGACGCCAGCGTCGCAGGCGTTCTGCAACCGGGTCTTGGCCAAATAGCCGCGACTCATATCGAGGCCGCCGCCGATCATTCCTGCCAGCGGGATCAGAGCAATCGCCATGATCGCGAGTGTGTTACCGGCCTGATTGCGCAGTAAAGTCGCCAGAAAGCTCAACGCCCGATACTTAATCTTGCCCATTTGCCCGCAATCACCCATGTCGCGCCCCATGTCCCCGTAATGGGACGGGCAGCCTTTTCGCCTATGCAGGCGCACTCGTTAGAATGTGTATGAGGAAGATGGTTAAAGCATCGATAACCCGCCTGATCCCCGTCATTGCAGGCTTTGTTCGATGATGGTGGCGGAAGATGCCATGCCGCCGTTGGCGCTGTTGCTGTCGGCGCATGCCGGGCCTGGCCAAGTCGAGCGGCATCGCGCGCTCTGGGCGTTCGATGCACGGCTGGCGCAGGTGGCGCGCACCACCAGCGAGCCGACGATCGGGCAGATGCGCCTTGCCTGGTGGAACGACGTCGTGGATGACGCCGCGGGCTTGAAAGGGCAGGGCGAGCCGGTGGTCGACGCCATGCGGGCGACGGGAGCGATCGGCGCGCCGGGTCTTTGCGCGATGATCGACGGCTGGGAAATATTGGTGGTCGAGCCGGAGATCGACGTGCAGGGGCTGCGCGACTATGCGGCCGGGCGCGGCGGCGGCTTGTTCCGGGCGCTGGCCGGTGTCGCGGATGTGCCCGCCTGGCTGGATGCAGCGGGGCAGGTATGGGCACTGTGGGATCTGGCGGGGCATGTCGGCGATCCGGCGCTGGCGCAGGCGGCGCTGGGTTTGGCGCGGGACGCGCTGGCGCAGGCGGAGGGCGCGGGGTGGACGCGGGCCTGGAAACCGTTGCGCATCGCCTTCACCCTGGCGCGGCAGGATGTGCTGGCGGGACGGGGCGCGCCGGTCGGGATGCCGCGCGCGCTGGCGCTGCGACTGTTGCGAATTGCGCTTGTCGGTCGCTAGGCTGGCGGGATAGGGTCTGGCGGCAAGACGAAGGGGGCAGGCATGGGGCGAATGCTGGCGGGGGGCATGGCGGCGCTGTTGCTGGTCGCGGGCGGGCTGTTCTGGTGGCAGGGACGGGCCGACACCGCGCCGGTGCCGCAACTGGCCTCCGCTCCACCGCCGCCGCCGCAGATCGAGCCGCTGCCGGAGGGCGACCCCAATGCCGTCGGCGATGCGCCGCCCATGCCCGGGGAAGCCAGCCCGCAGAGCCGGGAGCAGAAGCGCTTCGCCCGCTACGACCGCAACCGCGATGGCGTTATCACCCGGGTCGAGATGCTGGGCAGCCGGACCAGGGCGTTCAAGGCGCTAGACAAGGATGGCGACAACCTCCTGTCCTTCGAGGAATGGGCGGTGGCGACGGCCGATCGGTTCGGCGCGGCGGACGGCGACAAGGATGGCAAGCTGACCCCGGCCGAGTTCGCCGCGACTGCGCCCAAGCGGGCGGTGAAGGCGAAATGTAAATGTTGAAACGGGGATGGGGCGATCACGCCAGTTCCATTTCCCCCATCCACACGCCGAAGGACGCCCGCGCCCGCGCCGTATAGGCTTCCTTGCGCTGCTTTTTCTTGACCTCGTCCAGTGTCGGGAAAAGACCGAAATTGACGTTCATCGGCTGATAGTCGGCGCTCACCACATTGCCGGTCACATGGCCGAGCAGCGCGCCCAGCGCCGTGTCGGCGGGCGGCGGGGTCAGGTCGCGGCCCAGCAGTTCGGCGGCGGCGAAGCGCCCGGCGATCAGGCCGATCGCGGCGCTCTCCACATAGCCTTCGCAGCCGGTCATCTGTCCGGCGAAGCGGATATGCGGCGCGCTTTTGAGTTGCAAAGTCGGATCCAGCAATTTGGGCGACTGGATGAAGGTGTTGCGATGCAGCCCGCCCAGCCGCGCGAACTCGGCATTCTGGAGGCCGGGAATGGTGCGGAACAATTCGACCTGCGCGCCATGTTTCAGCTTGGTCTGGAAGCCGACCATGTTCCACAACGTGCCGCTGGCATTGTCCTGCCGCAACTGCACGACCGCATAGGGCCAGCGGCCGGTGCGCGGATTGTCGAGGCCCATCGGCTTCATCGGCCCGTGGCGCAGCGTTTCAGGCCCGCGTGACGCCATGACTTCGATCGGCATGCAGCCCTCGAAATAGGGGGTGCTGGCTTCCCATTCCTTGAACTCGGTCTTTTCGCCGTCCAGCAGCCCCTGGACGAAGGCCTGATATTGCTCCTTGTCCATCGGGCAGTTGATATAATCCTTCCCCTCGCCGCCGCCGGGGCCGATCTTGTCCCAGCGATTGGCCATCCAGCACTGGTCCATGTCGATGCTGTCATAGTGGATGACCGGCGCGATCGCATCGAAGAAGGCGAGATGCTCCATGCCTGCCGCCTGGCCGATGCTGGTCGCGAGCGCGGGCGCGGTCAGCGGGCCGGTGGCGACGATGGTCATGCCATCGGTCGGCAGCGTGTCGATCCGCTCGCGCACGATCTCCACATTAGGGTGATCGGCCAGCGCGCGGGTGACGGCGCCCGAAAAGACATGGCGATCGACCGCCAACGCGGAGCCGGCGGGCACCTTGGCCGGTTCGGCGCTTGCCATGATGAGCGAGTCCAGGCGGCGCATTTCCTGATGCAGCAGGCCCACGGCATTTTTGTCCGCATCGTCGGAGCGAAAGCTGTTCGAGCAGACGAGTTCGGCCAATCCCTCGGTCTGATGCGCCGGGGTCATGTCGCCCGCGCCCCGCATTTCCGACAGGCGCACGCGGATGCCCGCCTGCGCCAACTGCCACGCCGCTTCCGTTCCGGCGAGGCCGCCGCCGATGATATGGACCTGATGATGGGGCATGGATGTGTGACTTCGTGGCTATGTGGGACAAGGCTGATGATGCGGGCGTCCGTGGGACATATCGCCGCCTGGAGCAAGGGCTATAGCCGATGGGGTGGCAGTAGGACAGGCGGGGTGACGTGCTTTTGTCCAAAGGCGGCGGGGCAGGGCGAGATGCGAAAGCTGCGAAGTTCACACCGTCGCAGGGTCAGCATTTCCAGCAATGGTGATTGGCAAAACGCACTTCACAATAGGAGAATTTTTGCGAAATGCTGTTCGCTCGGGGTCGGCCGCAGGAGCCTGGCGTCTCACCCTACCGTTCGGTTGCCACCCTGTTCCACCGCAGACAGAGCGCTGGAACGAGCCAGTTCCAATATGGCTTCCGGTTCTTCGCCCCTGCTCGTCACGATCCCCGCCGATGCGGTGACGGTGCCGATCCATTCTCCCGTGCCGCGCAACCTCAGCCGCCGCGCCGCAAAAGCGGCCAGGGCTTCGTCTGTTTGAATACGGGCTGCCGTCGCTGCGATATCGGTCGCCACGATGAGAAACTCGTTCCCGTTCCAGCGGATCAAATCTTCCTTGGGGAATTCCTGTCGCAAAGTCGCGGCAAAGGCATTGAGCACGTTGTCGCCCACTTCGCGCCCGAATTTGGCGTTGATGCTGACCAGATCATCGATGACGAACATGATCAGCACATAGCTATGCCCTTCTCTCAACAGCGGTTCGAGTACCCGCCATGCGCCAGTCTGATTCAGCGCCCGGGTCAATTCGTCCTGGTCGACATCGGCGCGTGGTTGCCCAGGATTGTCGATTGCGTTGCGCAGCGTCATGAAGTCATCGCGCAATTCCGCAAGCTCGCGCTCCGCAGCGGACAGGCGGGTTACCAGATTGTCCGTATTGATCAGAGAGCGATCCGGCTGATTCACGATGATGCCGACGTCACGACCAAGCGCTTCGGTAAGGTCGTGCGCGTCTGAGGTTAATGTTCCCAACTCGTCCGCCTGTCGAGCGACGGTGCGTTCCCGCTTATCAAGCGCAAAGCCATGATTCTCGGACGAATGACGCTCCACGAGCGTCATCATGGCATTGGTCGTCAGTCGCAAGCCGTCCGATGTCAGATCGTCGACATCATGCGCCAGTTTGGATGCCGGATTCATGATATAGCGCAGGGCGAAATCATAATTGGCAGGGGACGGCTCGTGCTGGTGATGTTCCAGAAAATCCAGAGCGCTCCGTGCCTGCTGATAATAAGACATCATACCGCCTTCATTGACTCTGCTTTGCGCCCAATATTCATAGCGCCTTAGAAACGAACGGCGTGCCCGGTCAATGGTATCGGACGTGTAAAAGCGGGCGGTGGATGATGGATGGCACAGCGGAAGGCAGCGAGGCTAAACCGTCACCAACTGTCCCTCACCATAATAGGCCGTCTCGTCGAGTATCCCCTCGCGCTTCGCGACGATGACGCCGACCAGCACCTGGCCCGCGACGTTCACGGCCGTGCGGCCCATGTCGAGGATCGGGTCGATGGCGAGCAACAGTCCGACGCCCTCCAGCGGCAGGCCCAGTGTCGAGAGGGTCAGCGTCAGCATCACGATGGCGCCGGTCAGTCCGGCCGTCGCGGCCGACCCGATGACCGACACGAAGACGATCAGCGCATAGTCGATGAAATGCAGCGGAATGCCGTAGAAGCCCGCGACGAAGATCGCCGCCAGCGCGGGATAGATGGAGGCGCAGCCGTCCATCTTGGTGGTGGACGCCAGGGGAATGGCGAAGGCGGCATAGCCTTGCTCCACGCCCAGACGCTGGGTCACGGCTTCGGTAACGGGCAGGGTGCCGACCGAGGAGCGCGAGACGAAGCCAAGCTGGATCGCGGGCCAGGCCTTGGCGAAGAAGGGGCCGGGTTTCAGGCCATTGGCGATCAGCAGCGTCGGATAGACGACCAGCAGCACCAGCGCGAGGCCGAGATAGATGGCGGCGGTGAAGGTGCCGAGTTGCGCCAGCGCGCTCCAGCCATAGGTGGCGATCGCGGTGCCGATGAGGGCGGCCGAACCGATCGGGGTCAGGCGGATGACCCAGCCCAGGATGGCGCGCACGACCGCCAGCAGCGAGCGGACGAAGGAGAGGAAGGCGTCGGCCTTTTCCCCGACCTTCAAGGCAGCGAGGCCGACGGCGATCGAAATGACCAGCAGTTGCAGGATGTTGAAGCCGATGCTGGTGCTGGCCGATCCGTCCGTGACCTTGGTGCTGCCCGACAGCGCCAGGCTGTTGGCGGGCACCAGGCCTTTGAGGAAATCGAGCCAGCCGCCCATGCTGTCGCTCTTGCCCATGGGGAGGGCCGCGCCTTGCAGGCCCGTGCCGGGCTGGACGATGACGCCGATGGTGATGCCGATGGCGACGGCGATCAGCGCGGTGATGGCGAACCAGAGCAAGGTCTGCCCGGCCAGCCGCGCCGCATTGTCGAGCGCGCGCAGGTTGGCGATCGACGCGACGATGGCGGCGAAGACGAGCGGCGGCACGATCGCCTTCAACAGCGAGACGAAGATCGACCCGACCGTTTTGAGCGTGGTCGCCAGCCAGTTGAGGTCGCCGTCCGGCCCTGCGCCGATCTGGCGTGCGACAAGGCCCAGCAACAGGCCCACGACCATGCCGGCCAATACCTGAAATCCGAAACTGCGATAGTTGATGGCCATGGGCTTCATTCCTGTGGGGCGTGCCGCTACGCCATATGGGAACTGACGATCCGATTGCGCGCAAGCAATTCTTTAGGGGGATGCAACGCGGATAAGGTGGTCCTCTTTCCACGGCTTTGCCTGTTCGACGCATTGGCGCGCATAATCCACTATGCCACAGAAGCAGGCAAGGTTCATCAGGGAGTGCGGATTGATGCAGCGGCGGCATTATGGATGGGGGATGATCGCGGCGATGCTGGCTCTGCCGCATGGCGCGATGGCCGCGGCCGACGCGGGGGTGGCGAAGGAAATCCTGATGCGCTCGGTCGCGTTCCGTACGGTCGAGGGAGCGGGGCAGGTGCCGGGACTTGCGGCCTATTATGCCGGGGTGCTCAAAGCCGCAGGCTTCGCCGATGCGGATGTCGTCGTCACGTCGATCGGCGAGACGGCAATGTTGACCGCGACGCTCAAGGGCAGCGATGCGGCGCTCAAACCCCTGTTGATGATCGGGCATATGGATGTGGTGGCGGCGAACCGTGCCGACTGGACCCGCGATCCCTTCGTGCCGGTAGAGGAGGGCGGCTATATTTTCGGCCGGGGCGCGGAGGATAATAAATATGATGTCGCGATGATGGTCGCGACCATGGCGCGGTGGCGCAAGGCGGGCTGGAAACCCCGCCGAACCGTCATCCTGGCTCTGTCGGGGGACGAGGAAACCGCGATGGCGACGACCAAGGCGCTGGCCGGGCGCTACAAGGACGCGGCGCTGGTGCTGAACGGCGATAGCGGCGGCGGGCTGCTGAATGACGAAGGGGAGCCGGTTCTCTACCAGGTGCAGGCGGGCGAGAAGACCTATGCCGATTTCGAGATCGGCTTTACCGACCCCGGCGGCCATTCGAGCGCGCCGACGCCGGGCAATCCCATCTATCGGCTGGCGAAGGCGATCGACGCGATCGCGGCCTATCAGTTTCCCCCGATGCGCAACGACCTGACGAAAGCGTCGCTTTTGCTGTCCGGCGACCGGATCGGCGGGGAGGTGGGGCAGGCGATGCGGCACTATGCGGAAACGGGCGACGGGGCGGCGGCGGCATTGCTGTCGTCGCGGCCGGAGTTTGTGGGGCAGGTGCGCACGACCTGCGTCGCGACCATGGCGCAGGCGGGCCATGCCTTGAACGCCCTGCCGCAAAGCGCGAAGGTGCAGGTGAATTGCCGCATCTTTCCCGGTGTCGCAATCGATGACGTCAAGGCGGAACTGACCAGGATCGTGGCGGACCCGGATGCGACCGTGACGACATTGGGCGATCCGCTGGCAAGCGACGCCTCCCCCTTGCGCGCCGACGTGATGAAGGCAGTGCGCGACGCGGTGACGGCGCGGGCGCCGGGGATCGCTGTGATGCCGGGCATGTCGGCAGGGGCCACCGACAGCGTCTATTTCCGGGCGCTGGGGGTGCCGAGCTACGGCGTGTCCAGCCTGTTCATGAAGGCGGGGGACGGGTTCGCCCATGGGCTGGACGAGCGGGTGCCGGTGGCGGGCATCGCGCAATCGCTGGAGCAATGGGACCGGGTGGTAAGGGCCTTGGCGAAGTAGGGCCTGTCCCTGAACCCGTTCGGTTCGAGCCTGTCGAGAATTGTTCTCGACGGACGTTTCTCGACTTTGCTCGAAGCTGCTCGAACCGAACGGCTGTCAGGAGGAAGGGGGATTAACCCCTGGCCGCGATCCCGTTCGCGGCGGACAGCACGGCCTGGACCGAAGCCGTCGCCACGTCCGCGTCGGTGCCCACGCCAAAGACGGTGCGGCCATCAGGCGTGCGGCATTCAACATAGGCGGCGGCGTTCACGTCGCTGCCCGCGCCGATCGCATGTTCGCTATAGTCGGCGATCTCCAGCTGCACGCCGAATTCGTCGCGCAGCGCGGCCAGTACCGAGGAGAGCAGGCCGTTGCCGCGCCCGGAGATCGAGCGCTCCGCGCCGTCATGGACGATCTTGCCGGTGAAGATGCGGTCGCCCGCGACGCCGCTCTCATGATAGTCGACCAGGCTATAGGCCTGCTCGCCCCTCAGGCGGTAATGGTCCTGGAAGGCGCTCCAGATATCGGCGGCGTTGAGTTCGCGGCTGCTTTCGTCGGCAAAGGCCTGCACCACCTTGGAAAATTCTGCCTGCATCCGCTTGGGCATCTTGTAGCCCTTGTCCTGTTGCAACACCCAGGCGACGCCACCCTTGCCCGATTGCGAATTGACGCGGATCACCGCTTCATAGTCGCGGCCCAGATCCTTGGGATCGATCGGCAGATAGGGCACGTCCCAGATCAGGTCGTTGCGCGCTTCCTGTGCGGCGAAGCCCTTCTTGATCGCGTCCTGATGGCTGCCGGAGAAGGCCGTGAACACCAGTTCCCCGGCATAGGGATGGCGCGGGTGGACGGGCAGCTGGTTGCAATATTCGACGGTCTGGATGACTTCGTCGATGTCGCTGAAGTCCAGCAGCGGGTTGATGCCCTGCGTGTACATGTTGAGCGCCACGGTCACCAGATCGCAATTGCCGGTCCGTTCGCCATTGCCGAACAGGCAGCCTTCGACGCGGTCCGCGCCCGCCATCAGGCCCAGCTCGGCCGCCGCGACGCCGGTGCCCCGGTCATTATGCGGATGCAGCGAGATGACGACGCTGTCGCGCTTGGAAATGTTGCGGCACATCCATTCGATCTGGTCGGCATAGATGTTGGGCGTGGCGCATTCGACCGTCGCGGGCAGGTTCAGGATCAGCGGCCGGTCGGGCGTGGGCTGGAGGATATCCATCACCGCCTCGCAACATTCCAGGCTGAAATCCAGCTCGGCCGTGGAGAAGGTTTCGGGCGAATATTCGAAATGCCAGTCGGTGTCGGGCTGGGCCGCCGCATTGTCGCGCAGCAGCTTGGCGGCGTTGACGGCGATCTCCTTGATCTCCGGGCGGCTCATCTGGAACACGATGTTGCGCCAGGCGGGCGACACGGCGTTGTAGACATGGACGATCGCCCTGGGCGCGCCGCGCAGCGATTCGAAGGTGGTGGCGATCAGGTCGGCGCGCGCCTGCGTCAGCACCTGGACGATCACGTCGTCGGGGATCGCGCCGTCGCGGACGAGGCCTGAAATGAAGTCGAACTCGGTCGCGCCTGCGGCCGGGAAACCGATCTCGATTTCCTTGACGCCGACCTTAAGGAGCAGGTCGAAGAAGCGGCGCTTCTTTTCCGCATTCATGGGATCGATCAGCGACTGGTTGCCGTCGCGCATGTCGGTCGACAGCCAGCGCGGTGGCGCGGTGATGACCTGGGCAGGCCATTGGCGATTGGGCAGGTCCACCTGCGGAAAGGCGCGGTATTTCTGGGAAGGATCGGTCAGCATCATGGGATCAAACTACTTCTTGGCGGTCGAAAAGCGCAGGCGCTTTTCGATATACGACTTGACTATGATGAATGCCCTTAGGCGGATCGACGCTGCCCTTAGCCGGACGGCAGCACAAAAGCCACGCCTAAGGGCGTGTAAGTCGTAGCAGGGTAAGAAGCGTGACGCGCTGCATGATGGAACGGGCCTTAACGCAAAACGGGGCCGACATGCAAGTCGGCCCCGTTCTTTGATGCAATATGTCGTGCGGTCGGCTTACTGCTTTTCGAAACCGGCGATGATCTTGAGTTCGATCGCATCGCCCACGACGGGCACGCCATAGCCCATGCCGAATTCGCTGCGCTTGATCGTGCCGGTGGCGACGAAGCCGACATTTTCCTTCTTGCTCATCGGCTGCACGCCCGCGCCGTAAAATTCGGCGTCCAGCGTGACCGGCTTGGTCACGCCCTTGATGGTCAGGTTGCCGGTGATGGCCGCACCGCTGGCGCCTTCCGGCTTCACGCTGGTGGACACGAAGGTCGCGGTCGGGAATTTGGCGGCGTCGAAGAAGTCGGGCTTCATCAGATGCTCGTCCAGCTTCGCCACGCCGGTGCGCAGATTGGCGATGGTGAAGGTGACCGATACCTTCGATGCGGCGGGGTTCGCCTTGTCCAGGGTCAGCGTGCCGGTCGGCTCGGCGATCGTGCCCGCATTATTGGTGAAGCCCATATGGTCCCAGGCGAAGACGACCTGGGTATGGCCGCCATCGACCTTGTAGGTGCCGCCGGTGACTTTCGCGATGTCCTTCGTGCCGGGTGCGCTGGTGGGCATCTGGGCGACGACGACGGTGCCGCCAGCGATCGCGATGAGGGCGGCGGCGGGGATGAGAAACTTCTTCATAGGACAGACTCTCCGTAAAACGCTCAAGGGGCGCAGCTTGAATAAGCTACGCCCCTCGATTGCGCCAGAGCCGTAAGCGGAAACGGATCGTTCCCGCTAAAGCCCCTCTCTCAAACTACTATCGCATATGAAACGCATAGCTTATCCCACGTCGTCGTGCCGAACTTGTTTCAGCATCCATTTTTCGTCACAGACGGCGGCTTTTGGGGCGCGATGGATCCTGAAACACGTTCAGGATGACGTTGAAGAGATAGTAAAAAATCAAATGCGATTGCCCTTCTTTTTCAAGGAAGGGGTGAAGAAGGGTCAGTTCTTTTCCTGATCCACCAGCTTGTTGGCGCCGATCCAGGGCATCATGGCGCGCAGCTTGGCGCCGGTTTCCTCGATCGGATGACGCTTGGCGGCGATGCGGCTGGCCTTGAGCTCCGGCTGACCGGCGCGGTTGTCGAGGACGAAGTCCTTGACGAAGCGGCCCGACTGGATGTCGGCCAATACGCGCTTCATTTCTTTCTTCGTTTCTTCGGTGATGATGCGCGGGCCGGTCTTGATATCGCCATATTCGGCGGTGTTGCTGATCGAATAGCGCATGTTGGCGATGCCGCCTTCATACATCAGGTCGACGATCAGCTTGAGTTCGTGCAAGCATTCGAAATAGGCCATTTCCGGCGCATAGCCGGCTTCGACCAGCGTTTCGAAACCGGCCTGGACCAGCGCGGTCGCGCCGCCGCACAGCACGGCCTGTTCGCCGAACAGGTCGGTTTCGCATTCCTCGCGGAAGTTGGTTTCGATGATGCCGCTGCGGCCGCCGCCAACGCCCGACGCATAGGACAGGGCGATGTCATGCGCGTTGCCGGTCGCGTCCTGATGGATCGCGATCAGGCAGGGCACGCCGCCGCCCTTCACATATTCGCCGCGCACGGTGTGGCCCGGACCCTTGGGCGCGATCATGATGACGTCCACGTCCTTGCGGGTTTCGATCAGGCCGAAATGGACGTTCAGGCCATGGGCGAAGGCCAGCGCCGCGCCGGGGCGCAGATTGGCGTGGATGTCGTCGGCATAGATGGCGGCCTGATGCTCGTCGGGCGCCAGGATCATGAGCACGTCGGCCCATGCGGCGGCTTCGGCGTTCGGCAGCACCTTGAAGCCTGCGCCCTCGGCCTTCTTGGCGGACGGCGAACCGGCGCGGAGCGCAATGGCGACTTCGGCGACGCCGCTGTCGCGCAGGTTCTGCGCATGGGCGTGACCCTGCGAACCGTAACCCAGAATGGCGACCTTCTTGCCCTTGATCAGGCCGATGTCTGCGTCGTGATCGTAATAAACCTTCATGAGTGTTTTTCCTCGAACCGTCCAATAGCTCCCTCCCCCGGAGAGGGGGGAGGATACGAAATCTCGGGCCGGCGGAGCCGGTCCTAGATGAAGTTGGAGAGGGGTCGAGTGGCACAACGCCCCCTCACCTAGCTGCGACTAGGCAGCACGCTGCCAAGTCTCGCTACCTCTCCCCCAAGGGGAGAGGGAAAATGCTTAGTTCGCTTCCTTGCCCCGGATCAGGCCGACCACGCCGGTGCGGCCGACTTCGACCAGGCCGATCTGGCGCATCAGGCCCACGAAATTGTCGATCTTCTCGGTCGTGCCGGTGATTTCGAAGATGAAGCTTTCGATCGTCGTGTCGACCACCTTGGCGCGGAATACGTCCGCCAGGCGGAGCGCCTCGATCCGGTCTTCACCGATGCCCGCGACCTTCACCAGCGCCAGTTCGCGCTCCACGAAGGGGCCGGCCTCGGTCAGGTCGGTGACCTTGTGCACCGGCACCAGCCGGTCGAGCTGCGCGATGATCTGGTCGATCACCTTGGGCGGACCGTTGGTGACGATGGTGATGCGGCTGACGCCATGATCCTGCGTGATGTCCGCCACGGTCAGGCTGTCGATATTATAGCCGCGCGCGGTGAACAGGCCCGCGATCCGCGCCAATATGCCCGCCTCGTTCGACACGGTCAGCGACAGGACGTGCCGCTGGCTGAGTTCTTCCTGAATATGCATCAGATGCTGCTTCCGTTATCCGTATCTGCGCGCCCGTCCCTATCGTCATGGCGCTGCGAAATCATGGCGGTAAAGGCATAGTGCCAGCCGCCGTCCTGGGCGTGGGCCACGCGCACGGGCAGGCCCGTCACCGTGTCGAACACCCGGGCAAGATGTTCGCCGACATAGCGGGGGCCGAGCAGCAATGTGCCGATATGCCGCCCGTTAAAGTCGAACCCATGGTCCAGATGCACTTCCCATTCCTCATTGTCCGGGTCGGCATGGTCTATGGTCCAGCCGGTCAGCTCGGCGCTGCCCGCATTCCTCTCGAAATCCCACGGCTCCGTCACATGGATGCGGAGCTTGAGATGCTGCGTCACAGGACGGCCATCATACGAGCGCCTTGGCTTCGTCCGACATCACGCCTGCGATCTGGTTGGGATCGAGCATCATGTCGGTATGGGCCGCGCCCGACGGGATCATCGGGAAGCAGTTGGACAGTTTCGCGACGCGGCAGTCCACGATGACCGGTCCGTCGGTGTCCAGCATCTGCTGGATGCCGGCTTCCAGATCCGCAGGTTCCTCGATCCGGATGCCCGTCCAGCCATAGGCTTCGCCCAGTTTCACGAAATCGGGCAGGCTGTCGGAATAGCTGTTGGAATAGCGGCTTTCATAGGTCAGTTCCTGCCACTGGCGGACCATGCCCATATATTCATTGTTCAGGATGAAGATCTTGACCGGCAGGCGATACTGGCTGGCCGTCCCCATTTCCTGGATATTCATCTGGATCGACGCGTCGCCCGCGATGCAGATGGTGATGCTGTCGGGATTGCCCATCTGTGCGCCGATGGCGGCCGGGAAGCCATAGCCCATGGTGCCAAGGCCGCCCGACGTCAGCCATTTGTTGGGCGCGTCGAAGCCGAAATGCTGCGCCGCCCACATCTGGTGCTGGCCCACTTCGGTGGTGATGATGACATCCTTGCCGGTCGCCTTCGTCGCCGCATAAAGGTCCGCGATCGCGCGCTGGGGCATGATCTCGACACCGTTTTCGGCATAGTCCAGGCTCTTGCGCGCGCGCCACCCTTCCATCCGCGACCACCAGTCGGTCAGGTCGACCTTCTGGTGATTGCGCTGCTTCCACAGAGCAATCATGTCGTCCAGCGCGCTGGCGATGTCGGCGACGACGGGCACGTCGACATCCACGATCTTGTTGATCGAGCTGCGATCGATATCGATGTGGATCTTGCGGCTGTTGGGCGCGAAGGCGTCGAGCCGGCCGGTGACGCGATCGTCGAAACGCGCGCCGACGCACAGGATCAGGTCCGCCTGGTTCATCGCCCAATTGGCTTCATAGGTGCCGTGCATGCCCAGCATGCCCAGCCACTGGTCGGACGATGCAGGGAAGGCGCCCAGGCCCATCAGGGTCGAGGTGACGGGCGCGCCAGTCAGCGCCGCCAGTTCGCGCAGCAAGGCGCTCGCCTGCGGGCCGGAGTTGATGACGCCGCCGCCGGTATAGAGGATCGGGCGCTCGGCCGCGGCCAGCATCTCGACCGCCGCGTCGATCGCGCTCGCGTCCGCCTTCGTCTGCGGATGATAGCTGGCGTGGACCTTGAGTTCCGGCTTGGCATAGGGCGCGGTCGCGATCTGGACATTCTTGGGAATGTCGATGACGACCGGGCCGGGACGGCCGGTGGTGGCGATGTGGAACGCTTCATGCACGACCTCGGCCAGGCGGCCGGGGGTCTTCACCAGATAATTATGCTTGGTGCAGTGGCGCGTGATGCCGATCGTGTCCGCTTCCTGGAACGCGTCGGTGCCAATCAGTTGCGTGGGCACCTGGCCCGTGATGACGACCATGGGGATCGAATCGAGCAAGGCGTCGGTGATGCCGGTGACGGCATTGGTCGCGCCCGGACCGGACGTGACCAGCACGACGCCGGGCTTGCCGGTCGAGCGGGCATAGCCCTCCGCCATGTGGGTCGCGCCCTGTTCGTGGCGGACCAGCACGTGGCGGATCGTGGGATGATTGTAGAGCGCGTCATAGATCGGCAGCACCGCGCCGCCGGGATAGCCGAACACGACCTCGACCCCGAGATCCATCAGGCATTCGACCAATATGTCCGCGCCGCTCTTTTCGGCCACGATAAAATCCTTCTTTCATGATGCAGGGCACGTCCTTTGCGACAGCGCACCTGCGATAGCAAGGTGGCAGCCTCTAGAGGACATAAAATGACTGGTCAACCCACTATTGTTGTAATTTAATTGCTAATTCATCGATGATTTTGGCATCAATTGCGCGATCTTCGCGGGGCCAGGATGGCGGCGGCTGGTTGGTGAACCAGGTATATTGGCGCTTGGCATATTGGCGGGTCGCCAGGCTGCCCGATGCGATGCAACTGTCCAACTCGCTGTCTCCTTTGATGAACGCAGCGATGTCCGGCACGCCGATCGCACGCATGACCGGCAGGTCGGGATGGAGCTTGCGGGTCAGGAGCTGCGCCACTTCCTCGATCGCGCCGCTCGCCATCATCTGGGCGAAGCGCCGGTCGCAGCGTTCGATGAGCCAGTCGCGCGGCGGGCGCAGGATCAGGGGGGCGAGGGCGATCCGATCGGCGATGCCGCCCGCCTTATGCTGCTGCCATTGTTTGAGCGGTCGGCCGGTCGACCGCACCACCTCCAGCGCGCGGGCGACGCGGGTGGTGTCGGCAGGCGCAAGGCGGGCGGCGGCCTCCGGGTCTTCGCGGGTCAGGGCGGCATGGGCGTCGGCCACCGGCAGCGCGCGGACGGTGGCGCGAATGTCGGGATCGATCTCCGGCACCGGGGCGATGCCGTCCAGTAGCGTACGGATATAAAGGCCGGTGCCGCCGACCAGCACCGGCAGGCGACCCGCATCATGGGCGGCGGCGATCTGCGCCTTCGCCTCGGCCGCCCAGCGCGGTGCGGTGCAGGCCTCCGCCCCGTCGATATGGCCGAAGAGGCGATGGGGGACATCGCCCATCTCTTGCGCTGAGGGGCGGGCAGACAGGATGGCGAGGTCGGCATAGACCTGGCTGGCGTCGGCATTGATGACGACGCCGCCCGTCGCCTTGGCCAGCGCAATGGCCAGCGCGCTCTTGCCGCTGGCGGTCGGCCCGGCAATAAGCGCGACGCGCGGGCGGGATTCGCCCGAAGATGGTTCAGGAGTGTGCATGTTCGTCGCGACCTTAGTGGCAAGTGGCTCGATCGGGCAGGGGGATATTGCGCAGGCCACCGATCGATTGCGCGACGCCGGTTGCCAGCCGGGCAAGACGGCATGGCTGGAGGAAGGCAAGGCCGCAGACTTGTTCTTCGCCGCCGATCCGGTCGCGGCCCGCGCTGCGCTGAATGGCGTGGCTGAGACAGTGGACGTCATCGTCCAGCCCGTCGCCAATCGCGAGAAAAAGCTGCTGATCGCCGACATGGACTCGACCATGATTACCGTCGAGTGCATCGACGAACTGGCCGACTATGCCGGGATCAAGCCGCAGATCGCCGAGATCACCGAGCGGGCGATGCGCGGCGAACTGGATTTCGAAGGGGCGCTGCACGGCCGGGTCGCGCTGCTGAAAGGCTTGCCCGATAGCGCCATCGACCAGTGTCGCGCAGAACGGGTCGTCATCATGGGCGGGGCAAAGGCGCTGGTCCGCACGATGAAGGCGCGCGGGGCGAAGACCCTGCTGGTGTCGGGCGGCTTCACCCGCTTCACCGGGCCGGTGGCGGCGGAGATCGGCTTCGACGCCCATATCGCCAATGTGCTGGAAATCGCCGATGGCGCATTGCTGGGTACCGTAACCACGCCGATCGTGGACGCCGCGCGCAAGCGGACCGAACTGGAGGCGTCGATCGCAGGCGGGATCGATCGCGCACTGACATTGGCGGTGGGCGACGGCGCGAACGACATTCCGATGATCGAAGGCGCGGGCCTGGGCGTCGCCTATCATGCCAAGCCCAAGACGCGCGAAGCGGCGGCTGCCGAAATCGTCCACGGCGATCTGTCGGTGCTGCTCTACGCGCAGGGCATCCCGTCGTCGCAATGGGTTAGGGAGGCTCAGCACTGACCGCTGCCTGCTTCCAGCCCAAAAGCGCTACGCCTGTCCGTGCCCATTCAAGCCTATCGCTTCTTCCTGCTCGCCTTCTTCTTCACCGCCGCCTTGGGCGTGGAACAGGGCCAGGCCTTGCGCGTCGCGGCAAAGACCTGGGAGGAGGCGGACTGCTTGCGGTCGATCGGGTTGTTGCCCAGATAATCGACCGTGACGGTGCGCAGCTTGTTGATCGTCACGTCGCCGGGGATGCAGCTTTTCAGCTTATTGGCCTCCCGCGTCGTGTTGAACGCATCGACCGCGCCGCTGATATAGCCGACGCATTCATAGCTTTTCTCGAAATAATCCTTGCTGTCCTTGTCGGTCGTGCAGACGGCGTAGAGTTCGTCGCCGGAGTAGAAACCGGCGTTGGCGGTGGCGGGGATGAGCGCGGCTGCGGCCAATGCAAAGTAGGACAGATGTTTGGGGCGCATGTTCAAAGACTCTCCATCTTGTCTCAGTCGATGGCGCTCCGCCGCCTGAGATCCCAGCCTGCGCGGGCATGACGAACGGGTTTCGGCCAGGACGGCGTCATTCCATCCCCGCGACAAGCCCATCGATCGCGCCCTGCAATATGTAGCTGGCGGCCAGCTTGTCGACCAGTTCGTCACGACGCGCGCGGCTGGCGTCGGCTTCCAGCAGGGTGCGGGTGACCGCCTGCGTCGACCAGCGTTCGTCCCACAGCAGCACCGGGCACCCCAGATCCGCGACATTATGGGCGAAGGCGCGGCTCGACTGGCTGCGCGGGCTGTTGGTGCCGTCCAGGTTCAGCGGCAGGCCGATGACGATTCCCTTCACATTCTGCTGCGTCATGAAGGCGGCGAGGCCGATCTTGTCCTTGCTAAACTTGCCGCGCGTCACCGTATAGGCGGGGCTGGCGATCGACCATTCGGCGTCGCACAGCGCCAGGCCGATCGTCTTCGTGCCGACGTCCATGCCGATCAGCCGCCCGCCTTCGGGGAGCGCCGCGCGGAAAATGGCGCGATCCGTTGTTACCAATGTCATGGGCCGTGCCCTGCCATGTCTTCGGACCGGAGTCACTTCTTCGTAAAGGCCGCCAGTCTTTTCTGCGCATCCTCACGCACATTGCCCCAGAAGAGGCTGTAGTCGTAAACATGGTAATTGTTGCCGGGCAGGGTGAAAGGCCCCATGTCGACCGGCTCCCCGATCATCAGTACGCCGCTGGTGTCGCAGCGCGCGGGCACGATGCCGGTCAGCAGCTTGGGCGGCTGGCCCTGCTCGCGCGCATCGAGCGTACCCTTGTTCGCGCTGGCCGGGGCCGCGCCGTTGAACGCGCCGGTGATCGGGTTGGTGCAGAGCATGTGCGTGCCCTTGCGCGGCTGGCCGGTATAGCCGGTCTTGCGCTCGAAACTTTCGACCACGGCGGACGGATCGGCCGGTTCGGCATAGCTTTGCCAGCTGACGATGCAGTGCGCCTGATCCTGCCGCGCGCAGGCCGGCAGGCCGAGCGCAGGCAGGTCCGCCTCCACCGACACCGGCCAGCCGACCGCATAGACGGCGGCGATCCGGTCGGCCACGGGCTTCCCCGCCACCTGTTCGCGCAGCAGTTGCAGCAGGTGGCGCGACCCCTGGCTATGACCGGCCAGGATCAGCGGACCGGTGGGATTGGCTTTCAGGAAGGCAGCGAAGGCCTGGGTCACGTCGCGATAGGCCACCGCCAGCGCCTGGTCGCCCGCGGGCTTGTCGGTCAGGAAGGCACCGTAATTGGCCTGGCGATAGCGCGGCGCCCAGACGGCGCCTGCGGCGTTGAAGGCGCTGGCCTGCCCCATGACGAAGCGGCGGGCGGTGGCGTCCGCGTCCTTGTCCCCGATCCGGGCGTTCCAGTGCGCGTCGCCGAAGGTGGTGATGTAGCTGGTCGGGTGGATGAAGAAGATGGCGGCCTTCTGCCCCGTCGCGGGCGTGGTCACGCCTGCGGGCGTCCACAGCGCGACATTGTCCTTCACGATGTCCGGCCGGGCCACCCACATGGCGGCGCTGTCATAGGCGTTGGCGGGCAGGGGCGGCAGCTGGGTGAAGGCTTCGCGCGGGACCATCACCAGGCGGATGAGCTGCATGCCCCAGACGCGGTAGGCGAGCAGCGCCGCGATCACCAGCACGACCAGAGCCGCGATGACATAGAGGAATTTGCGGGCCACCCTTGCTCTCCGTATCGGGGCGCGATCATGCCCCCTTTTGCGGCGTCCTGTCTGGCGCAAGGGAAGAGTGGGCGCAAGAGGCGCGAAACGGGTTGAAGCGGGCCGGAGCGGGTGCTAGCGGCAAGCCATGTCGATAGACCTTCAGACCGTGAAAAAGATCGCCAGCCTTTCGCGCATTTCGGTGACCGATGCCGAAGCCGAAGCGATGGTGCCCGAACTTAACAACATCCTTGGCTGGGTGGAGCAACTGGGCGAGGTGGATGTCACCGGCGTAGAGCCGATGACCGCCGTCATCCCCAACCACCAACGCCTGCGTCAGGACATCGTCACCGACGGCAATGTGCGTGACAAGGTGCTGGCCAATGCGCCGCAGGCCGAACATGGCTTTTTCGCGGTGCCCAAGGTGATTGAGTGATCATCACTCTCACCGTTCGGGCTGAGCTTGTCGAAGCCCAGTCCTTTCTTGACATAAAGAGCAGCCCTTCGACAGGCTCAGGGCGAACGGAATTTGGGGCATGACCAACCTTACTGATCTTACCGTAGCCGAAATCCGCGACGGCTTCCGCGCGGGCGATTTTTCGGCGCGCGAAGTGGCGAGCGCGTTCAACGCCAACGTCGCCGCCGCCAAGGCGCTGAACGCCTTCATCGTGGAAACGCCGGACAAGGCGCTGGCCGCCGCCGATGCCGCCGACAGCGCGAAAGCCGCTGGCGACACGCTCGGCGCGCTGGCCGGCGTGCCGATCGGCATGAAGGATTTGTTCTGCACCGAAGGCACACAGACCACCGCCGCGTCGCACATGCTGGAAGGTTTCGTGCCGACCTATGAATCGACCGTGTCGGGCAAGCTGTGGGCGGCGGGCGCGGGGATGCTGGGCAAGCTGAACCTGGATCAGTTCGCCATGGGATCGTCCAACGAGACGAGCTATTATGGCAATGTGATCTCGCCCTGGCGGCGCAAGGACGGCGGCAATGCCGCGCTCGCGCCGGGTGGCTCTTCGGGCGGGTCTTCGTCCGCCATCGCCGCGCGGCTGTGCCCGGCAGCGACCGGCACCGATACCGGCGGTTCCATCCGCCAGCCTGCCGCCTTCACCGGCATCAGCGGCATCAAGCCGACCTATGGCCGCTGCTCGCGCTGGGGCATCGTGGCGTTCGCCTCCTCCCTCGACCAGGCGGGGCCAATGGCGCGCACCGTGCGCGACAATGCGATCCTGCTGGAGGTGATGTCGGGCTTCGATCCCAAGGATTCGACCTCGCTCGATCTGGAAGTGCCCCGGTGGGAAGCCCATCTGTCGAGCGATCTCAAGGGCAAGAGGGTCGGTATTCCCAGGGAATATCGTCCCGATGGGCTGAACGCCGAAATCTCCGCGATGTGGGATCGCGGTATCGCCTGGTTGCAGGATGCGGGCGCGGAGGTGGTCGACGTGTCGCTGCCGCATACCCAATATGCGCTGCCGACCTATTATATCATCGCGCCTGCCGAAGCGTCGTCCAACCTCGCCCGCTATGACGGCGTGCGGTACGGCCAGCGCGACCTGCCCGATGGGGCCGGTTTGCAGGACATGTATGCCGCGACCCGCGCCGCCGGGTTCGGGCCGGAGGTCAAGCGCCGCATCATGATCGGCACCTATGTGCTGTCGGCAGGTTTCTACGACGCCTATTATACGCAGGCGCAGAAGGTTCGGGCGCTGATCGCGCGCGATTTCGAGCAGGCCTTCGAAAAATGCGACCTGCTGCTGACGCCGACCGCGCCGAGCGCGTCCTTCGCGCTGGGCCAGAAGCAGGACGATCCGCTCGCCATGTATCTGAACGACGTCTTCACGGTTCCCGCTTCCCTGGCCGGGCTGCCCGCGATGGCGGTGCCGGGCGGGCTGGATTCGGCCGGGCTGCCGATCGGCCTCCAGATCATCGGCAAGGCGCTGGACGAACAGACCGTGCTGAACGCGGGCCTGGCAATCGAGGAACGCGCCGGTTTCAACGCGCGCCCGGACAAGTGGTGGTAATATGACTGAATCAACCTATCGCATCCAGGGCGCAACCGGCGAGTGGGAGGTCGTGATCGGCCTGGAAGTCCATGCGCAGGTGACCTCGAACGCCAAGCTGTTTTCGGGCGCGGCCACGGCGTTCGGCGCGGAACCGAACACGCAGGTCAGCCTGGTCGATGCGGCCATGCCCGGCATGTTGCCCGTGCCGAACCAGGAATGCATCCGTCAGGCAGTGCGCACCGGCATGGCGATCGACGCGCAGATCAACAAATGGTCGCGGTTCGATCGCAAGAACTATTTCTACGCCGATCTGCCGCAGGGCTATCAGATCAGCCAGCTCTATCACCCGATCGTGGGCGAAGGGCAGATCGAGATCGTGCTGGATGAGAAGAACCCGGAAACCAGCACCAAGGTGATCGGCGTCGAGCGCATCCATGTCGAGCAGGATGCGGGCAAGCTGATGCACGACCAGCATCCCACCAGTTCCTATGTCGACCTCAACCGGTCGGGCGTGGCGCTGATGGAGATCGTGTCGAAGCCGGACATGCGCTCGCCCGCCGAAGCAGGCGCTTATCTGGCGAAGCTGCGCACGATCCTGCGCTATGTCGGATCGTGCGACGGCAATATGGACCAGGGGTCGATGCGCGCCGACGTGAACGTGTCGGTCCGCAAGCCGGGCGCAGAGTTTGGGACGCGCACGGAAACGAAGAACGTCAATTCGGTGCGCTTCGTCATGGCCGTGGTCGAGCATGAAGCGAACCGCCAGGTCGACGTGCTGGAGGCGGGTGGCAAGATCGTGCAGGAAACGCGCCTCTACGACCCTGACCGCAACGAAACGCGGTCGATGCGGTCGAAGGAGGATGCGCACGACTATCGCTACTTCCCCGATCCCGACCTGTTGCCGCTGGAACTGGACGACGCGTTTCTGGAAGCATGCCGCGCGTCGCTGCCCGAACTGCCCGACGTGAAGCGCAAGCGGTATGAGCAGGCGTTGGGCCTGTCCGCCTACAACGCCGCGACGCTGACCGCCGACGCCGATACGGCGCGCTGGTTCGAGACGCTGGTGGCGGAAGCCGCGCGCATCCAGGGCAAGAGTGAAAGCGACGTCGCCAAGGCGTCGGCCAACTGGCTGCTGTCGGAACTCTATGGCGCGCTCAACCGGTTGGGCAAGACGCTGGACAGCAGCCCGGTCGGCCCGACCGATGGCGCGGAACTGCTGGCGCTGGTCGCCGATGGCACGATCAGCGGCACGATCGCCAAGCAGGTGTTCGAGATCATGCTCGAAACCGGCGACAAGCCGGCCAAGATCGTCGAGGAAAAGGGCCTGAAGCAGACCTCAGATACCGGCGCGATCGAGGCGGCGGTGGCCAAGGTGCTGGCGGACAATGGCGACAAGGTCGAGCAGTATCGCGGCGGCAAGGAAGCGCTGTTCGGCTTCTTCGTAGGGCAGACGATGAAGGCGATGCAGGGCAAGGCCAATCCGCAGGTCGTCAATGAACTGGTGAAGAAGGCGCTGGCTGGCTGAGTTGCTGCGTCATCGATAGGAAGGAAAAAGGGGAGCGGCTCAATCGGGCCGCTCCCTTTTTCGTGTGGGTGTATCGCTTGGCTGACCGGGAGTAATATGCTGTTCCCGGCGCAGGCCGGGGTCCAGTTTGCGAGGTCCGAACTGGACCCCGGCCTGCGCCGGGGAACAGCGCGAAAGGCGCCGACAGCCTGAATAGCTGTGGGGCATGCACATGGGGGACAGCGTGTTGCTGTGTCCACATAAATAAGGGGCGCCGCCGGGGGGACCAGCGACGCCCCTCTTTACTGTCCGGCACCCTTGGGGAGGGATATGCGCCGGAGTGGAAAGGACGGACCGGGAGGGGTCAGTGGGGTGGCCCGTCCTTTCACATTCAAGACGTCACAGGACGAAGTTTACCGTCGCCCTAAATGATATGGCGACGTGATTTTGTTGTTCCTCCGCGCCGAACTCGCCGCCGACCCGGAAAGTGTCGGTGCCGCCATAGAGGCGGGCGCGGCCGGTCCAGCCGTTGGTGCGCTCTTCCGACACCAGAGTGAAGCGTTCGCCGCCCTTGAAAAAGGCGGTCGTGTCGCCCAGCGATCCGCCCACGATCTGGCGACGGCCGCCTTCCAGTTCCAGGCGGAGCCAGCCATCTTCCTTGTTCAGGCTGCCAAAGTCGTAGCCCGCCGTCACCGTGCCATTGGCGGTCAGTTCATCACTGGTCCGGCCGAGTACGGTCAGGTTGAACGCGTCGCCCCCGCCGCTTTCGCTATAGCCGTCTTCCTTGAGCCGGTAATAATCGATGCCGACCGCCGGACGCAGGCCGAAGCGACCCATCTGGATCTGGTAGGAGGCACCAGCCGTCGCGGAGTAGAGCTTGCCGGTCCAATCGCCATTGGCGGTGCGCACGACATCGCCGGATTCGAAATGGCGGCTGCCGTCGAACTTGACATGGGCGGCCGACAGGCGGGCGAAGCCCTGGAGCGGACCCCATTGCCCGCGCCAGTGCGCCGCCAGTTCGAACTGGTCGGAATCGACCGCATTGTTGGAACTGCCATTGCTGTCGCTGCCATGGATATAGGCGAAGGAACCGCCGAACGCGCCGATGTCGCTCAGATATTCGGCGCCACCCCCAGCGCCCCAGCCGGTGATGTCGTAGGACGCGGTGCTGCCCACGCTCTTGGCGCTGCCGAAGCCCACCTGTTGCAGCCAGAAGCCCAGGCGTCCGTCCGCCGTGCGATAGATGCCATTGGGGTCGGACAGAATGCGGGCGGTGGCCCGCGATCCCGACGTGACCGCTTCGAACGTGCCACCGGCATGGTCGGGCAGCATCTGGCGCAGATTGGCTGTCAGCGTCGATCCGTCGTTGATCGCCAGATAGGCGTTGGCGACGGCAGCGTCATTGTCCAGCGCGTTGAAGATCGCCGGATAGGCACTGGCGGTCGATCCACTCAGCCCCAGTTCCGACACGGTCTTCGCCGCGATGGACAGGGTGACGGTGCCCGCGCTGCTGTTGCCCGCCACATTGCCCTTGAACATGTAGGGCAGCAGCGTGGCGGTGGCAAGCGTCGGCGATCCGCTGAGCGATCCGGCGCGCACGATGACATAGTCGCCCGCCGATCCCCCGACATTGGTCAGGTTCACCTTCACCTGCGATCCGCTGGCGAAGCTGGCCGCGCCCGCGACGGTATAGACGGTGCTGGTCTTGTTCGCCGCGTTTATGCTGACGCCCAGCGTGGACGTACCGCTGGCGGAGAGCGAACCCAGCGCCACCGATCCGGTGTTGGTAGCGTTCAATGTGCCGCCGTTCAGCGCCACGGCGACATTGCCGCCATTGGCGATCGTGCCGGTGAGGGAAGATGTGCCGCCCAGCGTCAACGCGCCCGCGCCGCCGCCGAAATCGAGCGTGCCGCTGACCCTGGCCGTGTCCGCCAGGGTCAGGCTGTTGGTGCCGGACCCGAAGGCGATGTTGCCCGCCAGGCTGGACGTGCCGGACAGCGCGACGCTGTCATTGCCGGAGCCCAAGCTGAGATTGCCGTTGATCGTGCCGGCCGATACGGCGAGGGCGTCGTTGCCCGAACCCAGGCGGATGTCGCCCACTATGGACGGGGCCTTGGCCGTTGTCGACGCCAGCGCCTGCGTCAGCGTGACGCCGCCCGTGTTGGCGCTCAGGTCGATGGCGACATTCGATCCGGCCTTGCCGCCCGACGCGCTGATGGTGCCGCTGTTCGCCAGGCTGGACAGGGTGCCCGACGAATTGAGGATCGCGGTGGCTGCGCCCTTGTCGCTGCTGCCCGCCGTGGCGGCGACCGTGCCGCCGACGGTGATGGCGCGGGTCGATGCACCCGCGTCGATCACCAGGCCGCGGGCGACGGTGCCGTCCTTCACGGATCCGGCGGCGGCGACCGTGCCGCTGATGTCGATCGCACTGGCCGTGGTGCCGGACCCGATCCGCAGGGCGGTGGCGGTGCTGTCGTAGGACGCCGCCGCGATCGTGCCCGCCACCTGCACGCCCCTGGCGATCGACACGGCGCCGCCCAGTCCGCCGATGACCAGGCCGTTGGCGTTGACGCCGTCATAGACGCCGTAGCCCGCGATGCTGCCGTTGACGATAAGGCCATAGCCCGTATTGCCCGCCGCGACCGCACCGATGCTCGTGTCGCGGTCGGCCGCGCCGATCTGGACAGCCGCCGCCGATCCATAGGTCGCGATCGCCGCGCTGCCTTCGGTGGCGTCGGGCAAGCCGTCCTTGTCGACGTCGGTGTCCGTAGTGCTCGGTGTCGGCGGCACGTCGAAGATTATGCCGCCGGTCACGTTGCCGGCGATGACGACGGCCGATCCGCCCTGGAGCAGGTCGTCCGAGTCCAGCTTCGATACGTCGCTGGGACGGGTGGTGGTGCGGTAGCCGGTGGTGGTGATGCCGCCCTGAATCTTGAGCGCGCCGTTGATGTCGCCCAGCAGGGCTGCGCCGATGCTGTCCTTGCCCACGGCCGTCGTCGTCCCGCGCAGGGTGACGTTGCCGGTCACGGCGTTGGCCAGCACGCCATAGCTGTTGTCGCCGACGACATTGGTCGTGCCGCTGGTCGACAGATTGCCCGCCAGCGCGCCGTCCAGGCGGATAGCTGCCGACTGGTTGCCCTCAATCGTGATGGTGCCGCTATGGACGATGCTGCCGCTATGGCCCGCACCCGACTGGACCCAGATGCCCTTCTTGTTCGTCCCCTTGGCGAAGGGGCCGTCCACATCGCCGTCATTGTCCGTATCGGTCGCGGTGTAATTTTCCGTCAGCGTGATGGTGCCGCTGTTGGTGATGTCGCCGCTGGTGCCGGGGGCGACCAGGATGCCGGTCACAGTGTCGGCGTCGTTGATGGTGATGGTGCCCGCGTTCGACACTTTGTTGCTGCTGTCCGCCGTCACCGCCGTGCCGCCGGTCAGCGTGATCGATCCGGCGGAACTGATCGTGATGTCGTCCCTTGCCCCATTGGCGACAATGGATGTTCTGACGGGAACGGTGGTGGCGGTGGCGATGGTGGTTTCCGCCGCCGCGTCGGCCATGGTAAGGGCCGCCAGCACGGGCGCGATCGCCGTGCAGGCCAGTAGATGTCGCATGATGTCTCCTCTGCGTACCGCGCTATTGATGTGCGCGCGTCGCAAAGGGACGGTGCCGGTTCCCGGCTTCCGTCACGAAAATACGACAAAGGCTTGATCAGAAAGCGAAATCGATCCCGAAGCGCACGGTGCGGGGCCGCAACGGCGTATAATAATCGGTACGCAGGTCGAACGGCGTGCCCAGCGAAAAACGGTTGCCGTCGCTGTCGAACAGGTTGGTCAGCGACAGCGAATATTGCACAGGGCCGCGCGTGATACTGGCGGACAGGCTGGTGTCGACATAGTCGCCCTGGCTCTGGCCCAGGATCGGCCCGACCCCTAGCCGGGACTTGCCGACATAGCGGGCGGAGCCGGACAGGTGGAACTGCATGGCGTCGCCCAGCGACGCGCGATAATCGAGCGCCACCCGGCCACTCAGGTCCGCGACATTGGGCAGGCCGAGCGAGCGCCCCTCATAGGACAAAGCGCGCACGAAGGCGGCGGGCTGGGTCAGGCGGCTGTCATTATAGATGACGCTGCCATCCAGTGTCAGCGCCCGTGTCGCCCGCACGACCACGCGCCCCTCCACCGTGTAGATGCGCCCGTCGCCGATATTGGCGGTGGTGGGCAGGCCGATCCGGTCGGTGACGTCGGCTTGGATATTGCGCCAGTCGGTATAGGCGACATTGGCGCTGAAGGCGATCGCATCGCGTCCCGGCACGCCCTTGCGCGCGCCGATCTCCGCCGTGGACACGCGGTCGTTCTGGAACCGCCGCACCCGCTGGTCGTCGACGGCCAGCCCGCCGGGACGGAAGCCCTGCTGGAAACGGGCATAGAGCGTCAGGTCGGGAATGGCGTCGGTCAGCAGCGAAGCGGACGGCAAGAAGATCGTCTCGCTGCGGTCGGCCTGCGCTTCGGCCCGGGCGAGTTCGATGTTGGACAGGGCGGCGACGGGATCGAGCGCACGGCCCGACAGGCGGCTGTTTGTCAGGCGACCGCCGAAGGTCGCGACCAGCCCCTTGACCGGTTCGAAGGAGGCTTCGCCGAACAGCGTCGCTTCCTGGACCATGTTGCGCACCCCGGTGGCCGACGCCGCCATGCCACGTCCGAACATCGGCACGCCGGGAATGATGGCGGGCTGGAACGCCGCCGCGCCATAGGATGTCAGCGATCGTTTGAGGTCCGACGTGCTGCGCAGATAGGATGCGCCCAATATCCAGCCCAGCCCATTGTCCAGATCGCGCACCAGCCGGTTTTCGGTGGAGAAGATATCCACCCTGTTACGCTGACGGAAGAGGGCGGGCGGGCTGTTCGCCTGGGTCGCGTCGTAGCTTTCGGCCAGGATGTTGCGGACATAGCCGGTGGACGACACGAAGCGCAGGCTGTCCCACTGCCGTTCGATCCGCAGATTGCCCAGCAGATAGTCGGCATAATAGGGCTGGGCGACGGCGGACGCCCGTTCCAGCCGTCCGACCGACCGGGCCGCATATTGGGCGTCGTCGCCGTGGATATGCTGATAGACGCCGGTCAAGTCGATGGTCCAGTCGTCCCCCGGCGCGAAGCGCAGCGCGGCGCGGCCGCCATAGGTGCCGGTCCGGTTGACATCCTGCCTGTCGCGATGGACGTCATCGATATAGCCGCCGTCACGCACACTATAGCCCACGATGCGCAACGCCAGCTTTTCCGGCACGATCGGCAGGTTGAGCGTGGCGGACAGGTCGCCGCCCGGATCGCCATGCTGGGTCGCGGACAGACCCGCGGATATCTGCCCGCCATATGCGCCCAGATTGGGCGGGTTGGGCATGAGGTGGATGATGCCGCCCAGCGATCCCGCCCCATAGAGCGTACCCTGCGGTCCCTCCAGCACCTCGACCCGGCCGACATCATAGAGTTTGAGGTCGGGGTCGGGCGCGGCATAGTTGAGCCGCATGTCGCCCAGATATTGGCCGGTGGTCGCCTGGGTCGGCCCGGCGACACCCGAATCCGCGATGGCGCGGATGAACAGCTTGTTGCGGCCCGCACCGGCATGGGTGGAACTCAGGCTCGCGACGCGCGACAACAGGGTGGCGGTGCCGCCCGAAGCCTCCGCGGTCGTGAACAGGCTGCCATCGAGCGCTTCGACCATCCCGGCATAGCGGGGCAGGGGCGTGTCGCGCTTGGACGCTGTGACCACGATCTGAGCAGGCGGCTGCTCGGGCAAGGGCGCGGCGGGGATCGGGGCGGACGCGGCGGAGGGCGAAGAGGGCGCGGGCAGGGTGCGGACGATGCGCCAGCCATTGCCGCCGATCCGCTGCGCCCTCGCGCCGGTGCCTTTGAGCAACCGGCGCAGCACCGCTTCCGCGCTCAAGCGTCCCCGAATGGCGGGGGTGCGGATCGCGGCAAGCGATTGGTCCGACATGCCGATGCTGGCGCCGGTTTGACGGCCGAGTGCGATCACCGCCTCGCCCAGCCGTCCCGGGGCGATGCTGATATCCTGTCTTTCCGCCGCACAAGCGGGCGTCGCTATCGCTGTGGCGACGGCGATGATGGAGGCGGTGACGATGAAGAGATCAGCTCTGCGGCCCATTCCCCTATTGCTTCGGCTCTTCCTGCAACAGCCATCCGTCGCCCTGACGCGTGGCGGTCAATCCCATCAGCGGCGCAGCCTGCGCGAAGAAGCGAACCGGATCGCGATCCAGCCGGATCGTGCCGGTAAAGCGCATCGCCTGCGCCTGCGGCGTGAAACGCACGGTCAGGCCCAGCGATCGGGCGGCGTCTTCGGCCACCTGCGTGACGGGTGCGTTGGCGTAGCTCAGCTGCCCCTGACGCCAGCTTGCGACGGAAGCTGGCGCGATATCCATGACGCGCAACCCTTGCGCGTCGTCGGCCAGGGCGCGCCCGGCGGGCAACGCAATCGCTTCGGCCTGCGGGTTATAGATCACCTTGCCTTCCGAAACGCCGATGCGCGTCGCGGCGTTAGTATGGACGATGTTGAAAACGGTGCCCGCATCCTCGAACACGGCGTCGCCCACGGTGACGCGGAACGGGTTGGCTTCGTCATGGCGCACCGTGAAGGCGGCCTCGCCCGCATCGAGCGCGGCGAAGCGCGCATCCTTGCGATCGAAGCGCATGGTCGTGCCGCCATTGAGTTCGACCTTCGTGCCGTCGTCCAGCGCGATCATCCGGATTTCGCCGGGTTTCGTGGTGACGGTGTAGATGTCGCTGCGATTGAAAACAGCAAGTGAGACAGTTGCGACGAGGACGGCCGCCACCGCGCCGCCAGCAATCCAGCGGAAAGGCCGACGCGATGCCACGCCCGGATCGTTCGCCGCCACCGGCATGGCCACGGGCTGAACCGGCGTGATACTGTCCAACTCGCTGTCCGCCAGCATCAACGCGTCATAGGCGGACGCATGTTGGGCATCCGTCTCCAGCCATGCCGTGAAGCCGTCCCAATCGACAAAATCGGGATCGCGCGTGCGGATGACCCAGCCCAGCGCCTCCTCGTTGATCATGGCTTCAGCCCCGTTCATTTTATGCCCCTTACGGAAGCTGACGCCGCCGACCCGCTCATGCCGTATCCATTTTCTGCTTGAGCGCCAGCATGGCCCGATAGGCCTTCTGCAAATCCTTCTCCACCGTGGTCAGGCTGATGCCCAGTTCCTCGGCAATGACGCGCTGCCCCACGCCCTCGATCCGGAAGCGGCGGAACACCAGTTCGACGCGGGGGCAAGCTCGCGCAGCACGGCGCGCGCTTCGTCCAGCGCTTCGTTCAGGATCATGCGATCGTCCACGGCGACATCGTCCGTCGGGTCGGCCATCACGCCGCCCGCGCCCTCCGCCCAATCCTGTTCCCGCCGTTCGCGCCGCGTGGCGGAACGATAGCGGTCCAGCATCAGGTTGTTCGCCATGCGATAGAGATAGGGCAAGGGATCGGACACCGGGCCCAGATCCTTGGCCTCCAGTTTCATCCACATGTCCTGGAGCAAATCTTCGGCATCGTCCCCGGCGCCGCGCGCGCGGACGAAGCGCAACAATGCGGCGCGGTTGGCCATGAAGATTGCGGTGAGGCCGGTGGCCATGCCTGTCTTGCGTCCAGTCAAAGGGTCTGGCGCGTTGCCATAGAGGGGGCGGTGGGGTCTTGGCAACGCCCAAGCTGTTTACCTGTCCGTGCCGCTGGGTTAGCGGGGGGCACGGTTGATGGAGCGACAGGCGGCATGGTGGATGGAATCGACGGGGCGGCATGCCGGACGGCGGGAATGGACCCTGACCGGCTGGACGCGCTGGCGGGTTCTATCGACGCCACTTACGTGGCCACGGGCAAGCTGCCGCATATGCAATTGCTGCTCTCGCGCGATGAACAGCCGTTGCTGTCGGTGACGCGCGGACAGGCGCGGGCGACCGGCGAGCCACTGCGCGCCGACGCGTTGTTCCGGATTGCGTCGATGACAAAGCCCGTTACGTCGGTTGCCTTCATGATGTTGGTGGAGGCGGGGCAAGTCACGCTCGACACGCCGGTGACGGACGTCATTCCCGAATTTGCCGATCTGCGCGTCGGGCTGGACGGCGCGGCGCGTCTCAAGCGGCCCATGCTGATGATCGACCTGCTGCGCCACACATCAGGCCTCAGCTATGGATTGCAGCGCCAGACGGCGATCGATGCCCGCTACCGCGAGATGGGACTGGACGACTTCAAGCAAAAGCGGACGTCCGACCGGTTCATCGCCGACCTGGCCACCCTGCCGCTGGAATTCTCGCCGGGCGAGCGGTGGAATTATTCGGTGGCGACCGATGTGCTGGGTGTGGTGGTGGAGCGGCTGAGCGGTCTGGACCTGGAAAGCGTGTTTCGCCGCCGCATCTTCGATCCCCTCGCCATGGTCGATACGACGTTCGCGCTGGCCGATGACAAGGCCGACCGGCTGACCGACGCGTGGCGGCTGGACGAGACGGGCAGGATTAGCGTCGCCGATTTTGGTGCGCGCAGCGGGTGGCGATGGACCGACCGGTTCCAGTCGGGTGGCGGCGGGCTGGTGTCCTCGATGGCGGACTATCATCGCTTTGCGCGGATGCTGCTGCGCGGCGGAGAACTGGATGGCGTACGGCTCCTGTCGGAAAACACGGTCGCGCAGATGCGGAGCAACCAGTTGCCGGGCGGTGGCGATCTGTCGTCCATGTCCAGCGCGATGTTCAGCGAAGCGGACTATCAGGGCGTCGGTTTCGGCCTGGGCTTCGCCATGGGCCTCGACACCCAGCAATATTATTGGGGTGGCGTTTTCTCGACCTACTTCTGGATCGACCCGGTTGAACGGCTGATCGGTATCTTCATGACCCAGCATCTTCCGTCCAGCACCTATCCCATCCGCGCCATGTTGCGGCAGGGCGTCGCGGACGCGATCATCACCCGTCGCAAAGGGTAGGCGGATCGAAATCGCGGGCCGCAAGTTATTGCTGCACCGCAAAAATGGCGATGGCATGGCGTGGGGCGCTGTGCCATCATCGCGGTGACTCATCAGGGGGAACGCGCCATGAATCTCGACGGCCAGACCAAGCTTCCCAAGCCAGCGCCGCGGCAGGTGGACCCGGAAGCCCTGGCGCATGAGATCGTCGAGCGGCTGACCTATCGCATCGGCAAGAATGCGGTGGCGGCCAAGCCGCACGACTGGCTGCATGCCGTCATCCTGGCGATCCGCGACCGGGTGATCGACGCGTGGATCACCTCCACCCAGAAAACCTATGAGGAAGAAGGGCGGCGGGTCTATTATCTGAGCCTGGAGTTCCTGATCGGCCGGTTGATGCGCGATGCGGCGTCCAACATGGAAATGCTGGACGATATGCAGGCTGCGCTCGCGTTGCTGGGCGTCGACATCGACGTCATCGCCGCGCTGGAACCTGACGCTGCACTGGGCAATGGCGGCCTTGGCCGTCTGGCCGCCTGCTTCATGGAAAGCATGGCGACGGTGGACGTGCCCGCCTATGGCTATGGCATCCGCTATGTGAACGGCATGTTCCGGCAGGAAATCAGCGACGGCTGGCAGGTGGAACTGCCCGAAAACTGGCTGGCGCACGGCAATCCGTGGGAGTTCGAGCGGCGCGAGGCAAGCTACGAGATCGGCTTTGGCGGGCGCGTCGACCCGGCCGAGGGTAAGGACGCAGGGCCGCACCAGATGCGCTGGCGTCCCGCCGAGCGCGTCATCGCCACGCCCTATGACACGCCGATCGCGGGCTGGCGCGGCAAGCGGATCAATACGCTGCGGCTATGGGAAGCGCAGCCGATCGACCCCATCCTGCTCGACAAGTTCAATGCGGGCGATCACATCGGCGCGCTGTCCGAAAGCAACCGGGCCGAAGCGCTGACGCGTGTCCTCTATCCTGCCGACTCTTCGCCTGCGGGCCAGGAATTGCGGTTGCGGCAGGAATATTTCTTCTCCTCCGCCTCGCTGCAGGACATCGTGCGTCGGCATATCCAATATTTCGGCGATGTGCGCACTCTGCCGGACAAGGCGGCGATCCAGCTCAACGACACCCATCCCGCGGTCGCTGTGGCGGAACTGATGCGCGTGCTGCTGGACGATCATGGCATCGATTTCAGCGAAGCCTGGGACATTACGCGCCGCACGTTCAGCTATACCAACCATACGCTGCTGCCCGAAGCGCTGGAAAGCTGGCCCGTGCCCTTGTTCGAACGGCTGCTGCCCCGGCACATGCAGATCGTCTATGCGATCAACAGCAAGCTTCTGGGCGAGGCGCGCAAATCCGGCCAGTTCGATGACGGGGCGATCGGTGCGATATCGCTGATCGACGAAGGCGGCGAGCGGCGGGTGCGCATGGGCAATCTGGCCTTCGCCGGGTCGCATAGCGTCAACGGCGTGTCGGCGCTGCACACCGATTTGATGAAGGTCACGGTCTTCGCCGACCTGCACACGCTCTATCCCACGCGGATCAACAACAAGACCAACGGCGTCACCTTCCGCCGCTGGCTGATGCAGTGCAATCCGGGGCTGACCGGCCTGATCCGCGAAGCGATCGGCGACCGTTTCCTGGACGATCCCGAAGCCTTGCGCGACCTGGACGCTTTTGCCGACGACAGTGCGTTTCAGGAGAAATTCGTCGCGGTGAAGCGCGCGAACAAGGTCGAACTGTCCAACCTGTTGCGCGCCCGCGTGAATGCCCGGATCGACCCGGCGGCGCTGTTCGACATCCAGATCAAGCGCATCCACGAATATAAGCGGCAGCTGCTCAACATCGTGGAAGCGGTGGCGCTGTACGACCAGATCCGATCGCACCCGGAAAAGGACTGGGTGCCGCGCGTCAAGCTGTTCGGCGGGAAGGCGGCGTCCAGTTACCACAATGCCAAACTGATCATCAAACTGACCGGTGACGTGGCCCGCGCGGTCAATCACGATCCGGCGGTGCAGGGGCTGCTCAAACTGCAATTCGTGCCCAACTATAATGTCTCCATGGCCGAAGTGATGATTCCGGCGGCCGACCTGTCGGAACAGATTTCGACGGCGGGCATGGAAGCGTCGGGCACCGGCAACATGAAATTCGCGGTCAACGGCGCGCTGACCATCGGCACGCTGGATGGCGCGAATGTCGAGATGCGCGATCATGTGGGCGAAGAGAATATCGTGATCTTCGGCCTGACCGCGCAGGACGTGAACGACCGGCGCGCGAAGGGCTATGTTCCGCGCGAGGTGATCGGGCAAAGTCGGGAATTGAGCCAGGCGCTAAACGCCATTGCCAGTGGCGTCTTTTCACCCGACGATCCAGACCGGTACAAGGGGCTAGTGCAGGGCATATATGACCATGACTGGTTCATGGTCGCGGCCGATTTCGACAGCTATTCCGCCGCGCAGCGCCGGGTCGACGCCTTGTGGCAGGACCAGTCGGTCTGGGCGAGCAAGGCGATCCACAATGTGGCGCGCATGGGCTGGTTCTCGTCCGACCGCACGATCCGTGAATATGCGGCCGACATCTGGAAGATCGCATCATGATCCGGAAGAGGAGATAGGCCGTGCCGACGCCGGAGCAGATCGATCGGCTGGTCAAGGGCCTGGACGACGATCCTTTCGCCACGCTGGGCGTGCATCCGGCTGAAAAAGGCTTCACCGCCTGCCTATTGCTGCCCGAAACGGTCAGCGTGATCGCGCAGACGTTGGATGGTAAGCCCGTCGGCGACCTGGCGCAGATCCATGGCGACGGGCTGTTTTTCGGCAAGGTGAAGATCCGCAAGCGCCAGCCGCTCCGCTATGTCGCCACCTTTGGCGACGGTGGGCATTATGCGCTGATCGATCCTTATAGCTTTGGCCCGGTGCTGGGGCCGATGGACGACCATTTTCTGTCGGAAGGATCGCACGACCGCCTGTTCGACAAGCTGGGCGCGCATGCGATGACGCATGAGGGCGTTGCCGGCACGCATTTCGCGGTCTGGGCACCCAATGCTCGGCGCGTGTCGGTGGTCGGCGACTTCAACCGTTGGGACGGCCGTCGCGGGCTGATGCGCCATCGCGCCGATGCGGGGGTGTGGGAGGTCTTCCTGCCGGAGGTCGGACCGGGCAGCGCGTATAAATATGAGATCATCGGCGCAGATGGCGTGCGCCTGCCGCTCAAGGCCGACCCTTACGCCTTCCAGAGCGAATTGCGCCCCTCCACCGCGTCGATCGTCGCCGCGCCGATCGATCAGGCCTGGGGCGACGACCGGCACCGCGACCATTGGCGAACGGTCGATGCGCGTCGCCAGCCCGTATCGATCTACGAAGTGCATGCCGGATCGTGGCAGCATGACGACCATGGCGATTTCCTGAGCTGGGACGAACTGGCCAACCGGCTGATCCCCTATGTGGTGGGGATGGGATTTACCCATATCGAATTTCTGCCGATCAGCGAATATCCCTATGATCCCAGCTGGGGATATCAGACGCTGGGGCTGTATGCGCCGACCGCGCGCTTCGGTGATCCGGCCGGGTTCGCGCGCTTCGTGGACGGGGCGCACCGGGCGGGGGTGGGCGTCATTCTGGACTGGGTGCCGGCGCATTTTCCGACCGACGAACATGGCCTGGCGCATTTCGACGGCACGGCGCTGTACGAACATGCCGATCCGCGCAAGGGCTTCCACCCCGACTGGAACACGGCCATCTATAATTTCGGGCGGCGCGAAGTGGCGCAGTTCCTGGTGAACAACGCGCTGTTCTGGGCGGAGCGCTATCATATCGACGGGCTGCGGGTGGATGCGGTCGCATCGATGCTCTACCTCGATTATTCGCGCAAGGCCGGGGAATGGATTCCCAACGACCATGGCGGCCGGGAGAATGTAGAGGCCGTCGCCTTCCTCCAGCAGATGAACAAGGCGATTTACGGCGCGCATCCCGGCATCATGACCATCGCGGAGGAATCGACCAGCTGGCCCGGCGTATCGCAGCCGGTCCATAGCGGCGGGCTGGGCTTCGGCTTCAAATGGAATATGGGTTTTATGCACGACACGTTGCGTTACCTACAGCGTGACCCGGTGCATCGCGCCCATCATCATGACGACATCACCTTCGGCCTGGTCTACGCCTTCAGCGAAAATTTCGTGCTGGCGCTCAGTCATGACGAAGTGGTGCATGGCAAGGGGTCGCTCCTGCACAAGATGCCGGGCGACGACTGGCAGAAATTCGCGACGCTGCGGGCCTATTATGGCTTCATGTGGGGCTATCCCGGCAAGAAGCTTCTGTTCATGGGGCAGGAGTTCGCCCAGCGCGGCGAATGGAGCGAAGAGCGTTCGCTCGACTGGAATCTGCTCGACCATGGCCCGCATCTGGGGGTGCAGAGGCTGGTGGGGGACCTCAACCGGCTCTACCGTGCGCGCCCTGCGCTACATGCGCGCGATTGCGAGGGGGAAGGGTTCGAATGGGTGCTGGCCGATGCTGCCGGGGATTCCATCTTCGCGTGGCAGCGACGCGCGCCGGGCGTCCGGCCGATCGTCGTCATCAGCCATTTCACGCCGATATTGCGGCACGGATATCGCATGCGCCTGCCATCGGGCGGGTTGTGGCGCGAGATATTGAACAGCGACGCGGCCGATTACGGCGGCAGCGGCGTGGGCAATATGGGCGTGGTGCAGGCGGATGAGGAAGGTTGGGCGAACATCACCATTCCGCCCTTCGCAACCCTGATGCTGGAACTGGATTATTGATCAATGACGGCGCATGCGACGAAACGCGGGCGCATATAGGAGAGGCGCAATGCAGAGCAAATATCAGCCGATCGCGCGTGACGCCATGGCCTATGTCCTGGCGGGCGGACGGGGCAGTCGGCTGGCGGAACTGACCGACAAGCGCGCCAAACCCGCCGTCCATTTCGGCGGCAAGGCGCGGATCATCGATTTCGCGCTGTCCAATGCGCTCAACAGCGGCATCCGCCGCATCGGCGTGGCAACGCAATATAAGGCGCACTCGCTGATCCGCCATTTGCAGCGCGGCTGGAACTTCCTGCGCCCGGAACGCAATGAAAGTTTCGACATCCTGCCCGCCAGCCAGCGCGTGTCGGAAAGCCAGTGGTATGAAGGGACGGCCGACGCCGTGTTCCAGAATATCGACATCATCGAAAGCTATGCGCCCGAATATATGGTCATCCTGGCGGGCGATCATGTCTACAAGATGGACTATGAGCTGATGCTGCAACAGCATGTCGATAGCGGCGCGGACGTCACTGTCGGCTGCCTGGAGGTGCCGCGCATGGAAGCGGTTGGCTTTGGCGTCATGCATGTGGACGAGAAGGACGTGATCACCGCCTTCATCGAAAAGCCCATGAACCCGCCGGGCATCCCGGGCCAGCCCGACATGGCGCTGGCGTCGATGGGCATCTACGTGTTCCAGACCCGTTTCCTGATCGAACAGTTGCGCCGCGACGCGGACGACCTGATCAGCAAGCGCGATTTCGGCGGCGATATCATCCCCCATATCGTCAAGCACGGCAAAGCGGTGGCGCATCGCTTTTCCAGCAGTTGCGTCCGCGCCGAAAGCGAACTGGTCCCCTATTGGCGGGACGTCGGGACGATCGACGCCTATTGGCAGGCCAGTATCGACCTGACCGACGTGGTGCCGTCGCTCGACCTCTACGATCGCAGCTGGCCGCTCTGGACCTATTCGGAGGTGACGCCGCCCGCCAAGTTTGTCCATAATGAAGACGGCCGCCGCGGGTCGGCCACGTCATCGCTGGTGGCGGGAGGATGCATCGTGTCCGGCTCCTCACTTGATCGCAGCCTGTTGTTTTCCGGGGTCAAGACGCACAGCTTCTCGTCCGTCACCGAAAGCGTGATCATGCCCAATTGCGAGATCGGGCGGGGCGCGCGGTTGCACAGATGCGTGCTGGATTCGGGGATCATCATTCCACCCGGCCTCATCATCGGCGAAGATCCGGTGCATGACGCGCAGCGGTTCCGCCTGACCGACAGTGGCATCTGTCTGGTGACGCAGCCCATGATCGACCGTCTGGAGGCCTGATCCGACCCATGACCATCAAGCTGCTGTCGGTCGCGTCCGAAATCTACCCCCTGATCAAGACCGGTGGCCTGGCCGATGTGGTCGGCGCGCTACCTGCTGCGCTGGCGGGGCAGGGCGTACAGGTGCGGACATTGGTGCCGGGCTATCCGGCCGTGATCGCACGGCTGGGCAAGGCGAAGGTCGTGCGCCGCTACGACGCTTTGTCCGGTGCGGCGGCGAGCGTGCTGGCGGCCACGGTCGATGGGCTGGACCTGCTGGTGCTGGACGCGCCCGATTTCTTCGCGCGTGAAGGTGGGCCTTATGGCGATCATGGCGGCAACGACTGGCCAGATAACTGGCGGCGTTTTGCGGCGCTGTCTCGCGTCGGCGCCGACATCGCCGAGGGCGGGTTGAAGGGGTGGCGGCCCGATGTCGTCCATGTCCATGACTGGCAGGCGGCGATGACCGCGGCCTATATGCGCTTCGGCCCTGCGGCCCATGTGCCCCGGCTGGTGACGATCCATAATCTCGCCTTTCAGGGGCGGTTTCCTGCCGACATCTTCGCGCAACTCGGCTTGCCGCCCGAAGCCTGGGGCGTCGATGGCGTCGAATATTATGGCGGGACCGGTTATCTGAAGGCGGGGCTGGTGTCGGCGGACGCGATCACCACGGTCAGCCCCAGCTATGCGCAGGAAATTCGGTCCCCGGTCCATGGCATGGGGTTGGATGGCCTGATCAATGGGCGGATCGACAAGCTGCATGGCATATTGAACGGGGTCGACACCGACATCTGGAACCCGACCGCTGATACGCTGATCGCCAAGCCGTTCAGCGCGCGGGCGCTGGCGGGCCGCGCGGCCAATCGGCGCGCGCTGGAGGCGCAGTTCGGCCTCGACCATGACGGCGCGCCGCTGTGCATCATCGTCAGCCGCCTCACCTGGCAGAAGGGCATGGACCTGATGATCGACGCGGCCGAACATCTGGTCGCGCTGGGCGGCAAGCTGGCCGTGCTGGGATCGGGGGATCATCCGCTCGAAGGCGCGCTGCTGGGCGCGGCGGACCGGCATCGCGGGCGGATCGGCGTGCAGATCGGCTATGACGAGCCGCTGTCGCACCTGATGCAGGCGGGCGGCGACGCCATCTTGATCCCGTCGCGCTTTGAACCCTGCGGTCTGACCCAGCTTTATGCGCTGCGTTATGGCTGCGTGCCGGTGGTGGCGCGGGTCGGGGGGCTGGCGGACACGGTGATCGACGCCAATGAAGCGGCGGTGGGCGCGCGGGCGGCGACGGGTATCGTCTTCGCCCCGTCCGATCCGCTGGCCCTGCACGGCGCGATCAACCGGCTGGTCGCACTGCATGGCGACAAGCCGACATGGCAGGCAATTCAGCGCGCGGGCATGGGCGCTGACTTTTCTTGGACCCACAGCGCGGCGCGCTATGCCGACCTGTATCGATCGCTGATCGCGGCGGCCGCGTGAGGCCGGGTGCATCGGTCGGGGCGACGGGGACGCGCTTTTCGGTGTGGTCGCCCGATGCGACCCAGCTCTGGCTTTGCCTGTTCGACGGTGCGGATCGTGAAACCCGCCTGCCGATGTTGCGCGATGCCGATGGCTGCTGGCATGTCGAGGCGGCTGGCGTGGGCGCGGGCGCGCGCTACGGCCTGCGCGCCGATGGCCCCTATGATCCGGGCGCGGGGCTGTGGTTCGATCCCGACAAGCTGTTGCTTGATCCCTATGCGACGGCGATCGACCGCGCCTTTGCCTATCACCCGGCGCTGGCCGCGTCGCGCGGGGACGGGGGCGACACGGCGTCGCTGATGCCCAAGGCTATCGTCGTTCCTGAAGGAGCGGCGCTACCGCCCGAGCCACCTCGATTTGCGCCGGGCGGACTGATCTACGAAGTGCAGGTGCGCGGCTTCACCCTGTTGCATCCCGATGTGCCGGAGGCGCAGCGCGGGACGATTGCCGCGCTCGCCCATCCGTCGATCATCGCGCATCTTCAACGCCTGCATGTGTCGGCGATCGAACTGATGCCGATCAACGCTTGGATCGATGAACGGCATCTGGGGCCGCTCGGCCTCACCAATGCCTGGGGCTATAATCCGGTCAGCTATTTCGCGCTCGATCCGCGCCTGGCGCCCGGCGGCATCGCGGAATTGCGCGATACGGTCGCGGCGCTGCACGATGCGGGCATCGGCGTGATCCTCGACATGGTCTATAATCATGACGGGGAAAGCGACGCGCATGGGCCGACGCTGTCGCTGCGCGGCCTGGATGCGCGGGGCTATTTCCGCCACGACGGCGACGGGCGGCTGATCAACGACACGGGCACGGGCAACAGCATTGCCTGCAATGCGCCGGTCGTGCGCCGCCTGATCCTCAATTCGCTGCTCTATTTCGTGGCCCAAGCCGGGGTGGACGGCTTCCGCTTCGACCTTGGTCCGGCGCTCGGTCGCATGGCGGACGGATTCGATCCTGCCGCGCCGCTGTTGCAGGAGATGCGCGCCGATCCGCTGCTGGCGGATCGCATCCTGATCGCCGAACCATGGGATATCGGGCCAGGCGGCTATCAACTGGGCCGGTTCGGCGACGGCTGGCTGGAATGGAACGACCGTTATCGCGACGATATGCGTCGCTTCTGGCGTGGTGACGCAGGGATGCTGGGCGCATTCGCCATGCGCCTGGCGGGATCGTCGGATATTTTCCCCGGCAGCACCACCCGCAGCGTCAATTTCCTCGCCGCGCATGACGGCTTTACGCTGGCCGATCTGACCGCCTACGAACAGCGGCACAACGAAGCCAATGGCGAGCAGAATCGCGACGGCCATGGCGACAATTTCAGCTGGAACAACGGCGTCGAGGGCGCAAGCGCCGATCCGGCGATCCTGTCGGCACTGCGGCGCGATGTCGAGGCGCTGCTCTCCACGCTCTTCGCGTCACGGGGCACGATCATGCTAACGGCGGGCGACGAGTTCGGGCGCAGCCAACAGGGCAACAACAATGCCTATGCGCAGGACAATGCGATCAGCTGGATCGATTGGAATGGGCGGGATCGGACGCTGGAGGCGCATGCCTTCGCGCTGGCGGCGGTGCGGGCGGAGACGCCGGCGTTGCACGACGCGGCGCTTTTGTCGGATGCCGATGTCGAATGGCTGGACGAAGAGGGGCAGGCACTGACGGTCGGCCAGTGGGAAGACCCTGCGCGCCGACGCCTGACACTGCGCTATCGCAGCAGCGGGCTGGCCATTTGCGTCAACGGCGATACCACGCCCTGCCGCTTCCGCCTGCCGGACGCAGAGGTGGATGTCGCTGCGCGCGCCGTCGCGATCAGGCGACCGGAACGCTGAACAGGTCCGGCCTGCGGAGCCGCAACGCCATCAGCGTGATCGCCAGCTTGCCATCACCGATCTGTTTGTCGGTGAACATCGTCCAGAGCGTATCGAGCGGCAATTCGTGGACGCTGATATGTTCCTGCTCCGCATCGAGTCCACCGCCTGCGGCGATCCGGTCCTGCGCGCGGTATTCGGCTAGGAAATAGTCGATCTTTTCAGTGACGACGGTGGGAATGCTCCAGATCTGGCCGAGATGGGTGAGGTCGCCCAGCCGTACGCCCGCTTCCTCCAGCGCCTCACGCCGGGCGCATTGTTCCGGTTCATCTTCTAATATCCCCGCGATCGGCTCCAGCATGTCGGGCAGGCCAGCGAGCATCACGGGCGTGCGCGGCATCGACACGAGCAGCGCGACACGGCGATCGGGATCATAGGGCAAAACGACCACGGCGCGGCGCATTTCCACGACATGCCGCTCGAACTCTTGCCCGTCGGGCGCGCGCATCGCCACCATCAACAGGTTCAGCCAGCCCTCATAGATCGTCCGCGTCGAAAGGATGCTGGTCATCAGACGTTCTCCGGTTCCGCCGTGCCTTGCCGCTACGGGAACATGACGCCGATGACGAAATATGGTGAGTCCAGCTGGGTTCGAACCAGCGACCTACTGATTAAAAGTCAGTTGCTCTACCGACTGAGCTATGGACCCCCGCAAGCGGTGGAGGCTGCCCTAAAGGCGAGGATGGCGATGGTCAACCTCTAGTCGCGCGCTTGACCCTGGCTTTTTGCAGGCGGGCATGGAGATGGCGGACGGACAGCCCCAGATGCGGGTCGCGCCAGTCCGGCGCGATCGCCAGAAGCGGCGTCAGCACGAAGGCGCGACCGCGATAGGCGGCGTGCGGGATCGTCAGAAGGCGGCTGCGCCAGACGCCGCCCGACCAGAGGATGATGTCGATGTCGACGCTGCGCGCGCCCCAGCGGCGATGGCGACGACGGCCCAATCGGTTCTCGATGGCCTGGAGGAAGGTCAGCATCGCGGGCGGCGGCAGTGCGCTTTCGACCAGCAAGGCGCCATTGGCGAAGCGGCGGGCGGAAGGGCCAAGTGGCGGCGTGGACAATATGGGCGACACGCCCAGAACCCGCGCTTGGTTCCCGATCATGGCTGTCGCTTCCGTCAGCAGGCGCGTGGGCGTCCGGCTGGCGGACAAGGGCCGGTTCGATCCGAGCGCCAGCGCGTAGAGATGACGCGGGTCGGCCATCGGCGTCCCTAGCGGACCTTATCCCTGGCCTGCGCCTTCATCTGGGCATAGGCGGCGTCTTGTGCATCAAGCGGCAGCGTCAGCAGATAGCGCAGGGCGTCCTTATAGGTCAGAAAGGGCCGCTCATCCGCGATAACCGGCACCGTACGCGCATTGTAAAGCCGCTTCAACAGGCGCTTCTGGGGTCTGCCGAGCTCGTGAATCGGTTCGGTCGGCGCTTCGATCTCGATTTCGGGCGTTTGGGGTGCCGCAGCATCGGTGATGGGGGTATCGGTGTCGGTCATGCGATCAGATATCCTGCGCGATCCGGCCATAGAGGTCGGGTCGCCGGTCGCGGAAGAAGCCCATGCCCGCGCGGTGGGTGCGCGCCCTGGTCAGGTCCAGCGTCGCCACCAGCGCGCCATGATCCTTCGCGTCGGCTTCGGCCAGATAGTCGCCCCATTCGTCGGTGATGAAGCTGTGGCCGTAGAAAAGCTGGCCGTCCTCGTCCCCGATGCGGTTCGCGGCGATCACCGGCATGCAGTTGCTGACCGCATGGCCGATCATCGCGCGCCGCCACATGCGGCTGGTGTCGAGGTCGGCGTCATAGGGTTCGGAACCGATGGCGGTAGGGTAGAGCAGCATTTCCGCACCCATCAACGCCATGCAGCGTGCGGTTTCGGGATACCATTGGTCCCAGCATATACCGACGCCGATGGTGCCATATCGAGTGTTCCACACTTTGAAGCCGCTGTTGCCGGGGCGGAAATAATATTTTTCCTCATAACCCGGGCCATCGGGAATATGGCTCTTGCGATAGACACCCATGATCTCGCCCTGGTCATCGATCATGGCGAGCGAGTTGTAATGATGCTGCCCGTCGCGCTCGAAATAGCTGGTGGGGATATAGACGCCCAGTTCCTTCGCCAGCTTGCGCATCTCCTGCACCGCCGGATGGCTGTCGGTCGGCTGCGCGTTGGCGAACAGCGCTTCATCCTCTACGCGGCAGAAATAGGGGCCTTCGAACAGTTCCGGCGGCAGGATGATCTTTGCGCCCCGGCTCGCGGCCTTGCGCACATGGTCGGCGACCAGCGCGATATTGGCGCCCATATCGTCCGAAAAGGCGAGTTGAAGGGCGGCGACGGTGACGCGGGTCATTCTTCACTCCATGGCGGGAAACAGCGCGCCATATAGGGACTGTCCGCCCGACATGCCACCGTTCAAACCATCGTTGCCGACCGACCGGTTCAGAGCAACCCGGACGCGTGGTTGAGCACCAGGTCGCAGGCGCGGGTCTTCACCTTGCTCTTGAGGCTGTCGAGCGACAGGGCGTTCCGGTCGGTCTGGATAGTGCCCGTCTGCCCCAGCTTGAAGCCGCTCAATTCCTTCACGCCCGGCTTGCCCGTCAGCTTGCCCAGGATGGACGCGGCGCGGGTGGCGTTGACCAGCTTGTTCTTCATGCAATAGCTCAGCACGCCTGCGGCATTGCCCGCGCCGACCGATGCGATATTGGGTAGTCCGCCACCCAGCAGGCCGCCCAGATCCAGTTGCGCGGAGGACGGGGCGGCGGTCATCGCCAGCAGCACGAACGGCGCAGCGCGAAGGGGAAGGCGGATCATGGCAGTCTCCTTTACGGCCGGACGACTCCGGCCATCGGCCTGAAGGGTGGGCCGATCCGCCTTCATTCGCAACGCCGCTTTTCGGTAGTTCAGGCGGCGCTCGGCATCTGCTGGCTGCAACAATGGAAGCTGCCGCCGCCCGACAGGATGGCGTCGCTGCGCAGGCCGACGATTTCCCGGCCCGGGAAGAAGGGGCGGAAGGCGTCGAGCGCGGCCTGGTCGTTGGGCTGGCCATAGATGGGCACGATGACCGCAGCGTTGCCGACGTAGAAATTCATGTAGCTGGCCGGGATGGCTTCGCCGTCCACCAGCACCAGGCCGGGGGAGGGGATGTCGACCACCTCCACCCCATGCGCCTTGGCGCGATCGCGGGCGTCGGCGTAGATCGCCCTATTGGGATCGTCGGCCGTCGTCGCGATCGGCAGGGCCAGCTTGCCGGGCGCCACGAAGCGGGCGAGATTGTCGACATGGCCGTCGGTATGGTCGTTCAGCAACCCGTCGCCCAGCCACAGCATGTCGGACAGGCCCAGCGCGCCTGCGAGCAACGTCTCGATCTTGCCGCGATCCAGATCCGGGTTGCGATTGGGATTAAGCAGGCATTGCTCGGTCGTCACGAACAGGCCGGTGCCGTCGGTGTCGATTGCGCCCCCTTCGAACACCCAATTCTGGGTGGAGGTCATGAGGCCGGTGGTCGCAGCCAGCCGCGCCCCGATATCCTCGTCGCCGGGCATCCGATATTTGCCGCCCCAGCCGTTGAAGCCGAAATCGACCAATGCCCGGCCTTGTGCGCCGTTCAGCACTGCGATCGGCGCGGTGTCGCGTAGCCAGACGTCGCCCAGTTTCTGAACGACGATAGAGACACCAGAATCGACCAGCGCGCGGGCCGCCTGCGCATCGCCTTCATTGGCGACGACCAGCCGCACCGCTTCACCCCGGCCATCGGCATGGAGGGCGCTGGCGAAGGCGGCGATCTGCGCGCGGGCATCCTCGAACGCGCCGGGCCATTCGGCGGGGTTGGTAGGAAAGCCGATCCAGGTCCAGTCGTGCGGCGCCCATTCGGCAGGCATGCGGAAAGTCATGGCTTTTGTCCTTGCTCGACCGGGGGCCGATCCGTGATAGCGGGATTATGCGCGCTCCATAGCGTGCCATGTGCCAAGTGGACAGAGGGCGGATGCCATGAAGATACGCGTTTCGATGATGGCGGCGGGCCTTCTGCTTTCGCTGTCCGGTCCGGCAAGGGCCGGTGAGTTGCCGGACTGGCTGACCGGCGAATGGCAGCAGGAGCGGGCGGATCGCTGGACCGAGGAAGTATGGACCCTGCCGCGCGGCGGGATGATGATCGGTGTCGGTCGGACCGGGCGCGGGGAAAGCCTGCGGTCCTGGGAAGTGATGCGGATCGTGCGCGCCGCCGATGGATCGCTGGCGTTTCATGGCGCGCCCGACGGCGGCCCGGCGACCGTCTTTCCTTTGGTCGAGCAGGGCGTTCGCGATATCGTCTTCGCCAATCCCGACCATGATTATCCGCAACGCATCCGCTATTGGCGCGAAGGGCGACTGCTGATGGCCGAAACGTCGAAGATGGACGGCAGCAATGTCCAGAGCTGGACCTACGCCCCGGCGGGGAAGTAGGTCCAGCTACCGGTTTTACTTCCCCGCCCGATCCTTGTCGCGGATGGCGCGGAATTCGTCGCCTTCCACCCAGTTGGGCCAGTCGGTGGTCGTCGCCAGGTCGCGGCCGACACTGTAATAGAGTTTCAGGTCGGCCAGGATGCCGGTCCAGTCCCAGTTGGGATCATATTCGTCCTTGGGACCGTGATAGCGGTTCTTGGTATAATCCTCCGCCGCGGCCAGACCCGCTGCCGTGCCGCCCTTCACCAGATCCTCGCCACCCTCGAAATAGAGCATCGGCAGGCCATATTTGGCGAAGCTGAAATGGTCGGAACGATAATAAAAGCCCTTCTCCGGGGTCGGCTCCAACGTCGCGACACGGTCCTGCGCGGCGAGCGCGCGGTCGAGATAGGCGTCGAGCTGCGACTTGCCCTTGCCGATGACCACGACATTCTTTGCCAGCCCCGCAACCGACAAAGCGTCCATGTTCACGCCGCCCACGGTCCTGGCGAAGGGAAAGACCGGGTTCTTACCATAATAGGCCGATCCCAGCAGACCCGATTCCTCCCCGGTCACGGCAAGGAACACTTGGCTGCGGTCGGTCGGCCCGGCCTTCACATTGGCCTGCGCCAGCGCGACCAGCGCGGCGGTGCCGGTGGCGTTGTCGACCGCGCCGTTGCAGATATCGTCGCCGTCGGGCGCGGCCTGGCAGTGGCCCAGATGGTCCCAATGGGCGCTGTAGAGCACATATTCGTCGGGCCGGGTCTTGCCGGGCAGCAACGCCACGACATTTTTCGAGCTATGCTTGCGCAGGTCGTTGTCGAAGGACAGACTGGCCTTCACCCCTGTGAGCGGCACCGCCTTGAAGCCTGGCTTCTTGGCTGCCGCCATTTGGGCGTTCAGGTCCAGGCCTGCGCTGGCGAACAGAGCCGACGCCTTGTCCTTCTGAATCCAGCCGATCGCCTGGCTCTGGTCGGCATTGCCGTTGGCGCTGTCGGCGACATGTTGCGCGCCGGTCCAACTGGACTGGACGACGTTCCAGCCATAGGCGGCAGGCACCGTGTCATGCACGATGATCGCGGCGGCCGCACCCTGCCGAGCGGCTTCCTCGAACTTGTAGGTCCAGCGGCCATAATAGGTCATTGCCCGGCCGTTGAACGGGCCGGTCAGCCCCTGCGTCTCATAATCAGGGTCGTTGACCAGGATGATGACCGTCTTGCCCTTCACATCCAGCCCGGCATAGTCGTTCCAGCCCTTTTCCGGCGCGTTGATGCCATAGCCGACGAATACGACCGGGCTGTCCTTGATCGTGATCTTTGACTGAGTCGTGCGATAGGTGCCGACCACCATTTCGGGGCCATAGGCGGCGGTGACGGCGCTCTTGCCGCCGGTGAAGGACAGCGGCGACACATTCTTCGCGGTGATTTCCACCAGCGGCACATCCTGGAACCAGCTGCCCTTGTTGCCGGGCTTCAGGCCCAGCTTGGCAAATTCGGCGGCGAGCAGCGCCAGCGTCTTTTCCTCGCCGGGCGATCCAGGCGCGCGCCCTTCATAGGCGTCGGAGGACAGTTCCTTCACCAGCCGCTTCATCGTGTCGATCGACGGCTCGGCCGTTTTGGCGGCGGTGGACCTGGCTGGTGCCGCAGTCGCAACGACCGGTGTGGACAGGGCAAGGACGGCGGCGATCGCCGCAATGGAGCTACGCATGGAATACCCTCTGTTTTACGAATGCGCAGGTGATGCCACCGTGTGGCAGGTCGCGCAAGAATGTTGCGCACACAGAAAAGGGCGGCTCTTTGCAGAGCCGCCCTTTTCGTAATTCCGTATCGGTAAACCGATTAGCGCGAATAGAATTCGACGACCAGGTTCGGTTCCATCTTCACCGGGTAGGGCACTTCGTCCAGCGTCGGCACGCGGACATAGCTGACCTTGGTCGCGCCGTCGGGGGCGACATAGTCGGGGATGTCACGCTCTGGCAGGCTCTGCGCTTCCAGAACCAGCGCCATTTCCTGCGCCTTCTTGCCCAGGGTGATTTCGTCGCCCGGCTTCACCAGACGCGACGCGATGTTGCACTTCACGCCGTTCACATAGATGTGCCCGTGGGACACGATCTGACGGGCCGAGAAGATGGTCGGCGCGAACTTGGCGCGGTACACGACGGCGTCGAGGCGGCGCTCCAGCAGACCGATCAGGTTCTGGCCGGTGTCGCCCTTCATGCGGCTGGCTTCGAAATAGTTCTTCTTGAACTGCTTTTCGGTGATGTCGCCGTAATAGCCCTTCAGCTTCTGCTTGGCGCGCAGCTGGATGCCATAGTCGGACATCTTGCCCTTGCGGCGCTGGCCGTGCTGACCGGGACCATATTCGCGCTTGTTCACAGGCGACTTGGGACGGCCCCAGATATTCTCGCCCATGCGACGGTCGAGCTTGTACTTGGCGCTGGTGCGCTTCGTCATAGATAATTCCTAGTAATTGCTTTTAACGTTGTTCCCGGTATCGCCTACGTCCGTATTGCGTCATGCGCTCAGGGGCAGGGCCGCCGCTTCACCGGGATGCGGAGCCAATTGCGAAGGCGCGCCTATGACCATATGGACCCTGTATGTCAACCCTCGACAGGCTGCGCGCGGCGGCTTAGTCGGTCAGGCATGACTCCCGAACATTATTCCACCATGGCGCAGGTGCGCGCTGGCGTCGACAATCTCGACCGGCAGATCGTCGCCTTGCTGGCGCAACGCTTCGCCCATATGCGCGCCGCCGCCCGGATCAAGCCCGATCGCAGCGCGGTGCGCGACGAAGCGCGCAAGGCGGAGGTCATCGCCAACGCCTGTGCCGAGGCGGAGGCGTTGGGGGTGCCGTGCGACTTGATCGCGGGCATGTGGGAAGAACTGGTCGAAGCGTCGATCGCCTATGAAATGGCGGAGTTCGACCGGACGCGGGGGTGAACATGACTCCGTTCGGTTCGAGCTTGTCGAGAACCCTGGCGCCAGGGTTCTCGACAAGCTCGAACCGAACGGGAAGGAGCATTCAGCGTTCGCGCGGCCGCGCCAGATGCGACAGCACCCCGCGCAGCGTCCGCACCTCCAGGTGGTTCCAGCCCGGCTTGGTCAGCAGGTTGCGCAGCGTCAGCCGGGTCGCACCGGCGCGGTCGGGCGGAAAGAAATAGCCGACCTTCACCAACAGCGCATCGAGTTGCTCGATCATGCCCTCAAGCTCCACCTGCGGTGCAGGCTCACCCAGATCGGTGATGGTGGGCTGTTTCAGGTCCGCCTGTTTCGACCATTCATAGGCGCACAATATGACCGCTTGGGCCAGGTTCAGCGACCCGAACTCGGGGTTGATCGGCACGGTCAGGATCTTGCGCGCGACCGCAACGTCCTCCGTCTCCAGCCCCGATCGTTCCGGGCCGAAGACATAGGCGCAGCGGCCCTGCGCGGCATGAACTTCTTGCGCTGCTTGCTCCGGTGTCACGACAGGCTTGGTCACGCCGCGCTTGCGCACCGTGGTGGCGTAGACATGGGCGCAGTCCGCCACCGCGTCGGCCAGTGTTTCGTAGACCTGGGCCTGGTCCAGGATGAAGTCCGCGCCTGCCGCCGACGGCCCGGCGTCGGGATTGGGCCAGCCGTCGCGCGGCGACACCAGCCGCATTTCGGTCAGCCCGAAATTCAGCATGGCGCGTGCCGCCTTCCCGATATTTTCCCCCAGCTGCGGGCGGACCAGGACGATGACGGGGGAGGGGGAGGGGCGTGATCTTCTGTCATTAAACCGTTCGTCCTGAGTAGGGGCTGAGCCTCCATATGTTCCGTTCGGTTCGAGCCAGGTCGAGCGCAGTCGAGACCCGCGGTCGAGAACGGGCTGCATCCGAAACGGCGTTCCAGTCGCCGCGAATCAGCGCCTCCTTCTTCTTCCGCGACCAATCCTTGACTTGTCGCTCCCGTTCCAAAGCGTTGATACGATCCGTGAAGGTCTCGCTGAAGACCAATTCGACAGGCCGGCGATCATGGGTGTAGCCGGGCAACTCGCCGGACTGGTGCTGGGCGACGCGACGTTCAAGATCGTCCGTATGGCCGGTATAGTAAGAGCCGTCCGAACAGCGAAGGATGTAGATCCAGAAACTCATATGGCGCGGGATTCTCGACAAGCTCGAACTGAACGGGGGTTGGGATGACCGCTGGTCACATCCTCACTCTCGCCCGACTTCTTTCACCGTCCCTGCGAATTCCTCGAAATCCTTGGCGTCGGTGAAGTCCTTATAGACGCTCGCGAAGCGTATATAGGCGACGCTGTCGAGGCGTTTGAGCCCTTCCATCACCAGTTCGCCGATCGCGCGGGCCGGGACTTCGCTGTCGCCGCTGGTTTCCAATTGGCGCTGGATGCCGGAGATCAGCTTTTCCAGGCGGCTGGGGTCGATCGGTCGCTTGCGGCAGGCGATGCCGATGGAGCGGGCCAGCTTGTCCCGCTCGAACGCTTCCTTGCGCCCCTCGCTCTTCACGACCCAGATGTCGCGCAGCTGGATGCGCTCGAAGGTGGTGAAGCGCGCGGCGCAGGCTTCGCACTGGCGGCGGCGGCGGATGGCGGCGCCATCCTCCGTCGGACGGCTGTCCTTCACCTGGCTGTCTTCATGGGCGCAGAAGGGGCAGCGCATGGATAATAATCTCCGTTCGTTTCGAGCCGCTTCGGAAAACGATGTCGCTGAACCCGTTTCTCGACAAGCTCGAAACGAACGGCTCTCTCATCTTAATAGATCGGGAAGCGCGCCGTCAGGCCCAGCACCTTCTCGCGCACATGGGCTTCGACTTGGCCATCGCCTTCGTCGCCGTTGCGGTTGAGGCCTTCCACGACCTGCGCGATCAGGCGGCCGATTTCGCGGAACTCTTCCTCCCGGAAGCCGCGCGTCGTGCCGGCCGGCGTGCCGAGCCGCACGCCCGACGTGACGAACGGGCTGGCCGTGTCGAACGGCACATTGTTCTTGTTGCAGGTGATGTAGGCGCGATCGAGCGCCTTTTCCGCGGCTTTGCCGGTGGTGTTCTTCGCGCGCAGGTCGACCAGCATCAGGTGATTGTCGGTGCCGCCCGACACGATCGACAGGCCGGCTTCGACCAACGTTTCAGACAGGGCGCGGGCATTGGCGACGATCTGATGCGCATAAGCCTTGAACTCTGGCGTCAGCGCTTCCTTGAACGCCACCGCCTTGGCCGCGATGATGTGCATCAGCGGGCCGCCCTGCAGGCCGGGGAAGATCGCGCTGTTGAATTTCTTGGCCAGCGCCTCGTCATTGCACAGGATGATGCCCGACCGAGGTCCACGCAGCGACTTGTGGGTCGTGGTGGTGGTGACGTGGGCGTAAGGCACCGGCGAGGGGTGCGCGCCGCCCGCGACCAGGCCGGAGAAGTGCGACATGTCGGCCAGAAGATAGGCGCCCACCTCATCGGCGATCTCGCGGAAACGCTTGAAGTCCCAGACGCGCGAATAGGCGGTGCCGCCGCAGATGATGAGCTTGGGCTTGGATTCGCGCGCGATGCGGGCGACTTCGTCCATGTCGATCAGATGATCGTCGGGACGAACCCCATATGCGACGGGCTTGAACCACTTGCCGCTCATGTTGACGGGCGAGCCGTGGGTCAGGTGGCCGCCGGACGACAGGTCGAGCCCCATGAACGTGTCGCCCGGTTGCAGCAGCGCCAGGAACACGGCCTGGTTCATCTGGCTGCCGCTATTGGGCTGGACGTTGGCGAAGTTCGCGCCGAACAGCTGCTTGGCGCGCTCGATCGCCAGCGTTTCGACCACGTCTGCATATTCGCAGCCGCCATAGTAACGCTTGCCCGGATAGCCCTCGGCATATTTGTTTGTGAAGATGGAGCCTGCGGCTTCCAGCACCGCCTTCGACACGATATTTTCGGACGCGATCAGTTCGATCTTGTCCTGCTGGCGCTTCAGCTCATTGCCGATCGCGCCGAAGATGTCCGGGTCCGCGCTGCTGAGCGATTCACTGAAGAAGCCTTCCTGGCGGATGGCGGGCGAAAGCGTGTCTGTGCTCATCGAAATATCCTTTCAGAGCGCGGGCTGGGATAATTTCTCGACGCGGCCGGCATGGCGGCCACCGCCGAAATCGGTGGAGAGAAAAGCGGTGACGCAGGCCTTGGCCATGTCCACGCCCGTCAGGCGCGCGCCCATCGCGATGACATTGGCGTCATTATGTTCGCGCGACAGGGCGGCCGACAGCGGTTCCCCCACCAGCGCGCAGCGGCAGGCGGGGTTGCGATTGACGGCGATCGAAATGCCTATGCCAGAGCCGCACAGCGCAATGCCGCGCTCCGCTGCGCCCGAGGCGACGGCTGTCGCGAGCTTGTAACCAAAATCGGGATAGTCGACCCGGTCGGCAGTCGCGGGGCCAAGGTCGGCGACGTCATGCCCCTCGTCGCGCAGCCATTGCGCAAGCTCCGCCTTCAGTTCGACGGCGGCATGATCGGAAGCGATGGCGATCTTCATGGCTGTTGGGCCCCTGCGTCCATGGGGTGATTCGAGTCTGGGCGCGTCATAGGGGGAGAGGCGGGCAATTGCCACCGTCCAGCTTGCCGACTATGCATCGTCGCCATGGCTGGCACGATTTTATCCATATTGATGCTCGCAGGCGTCCTGCTCACGGGCGGTGGCATTTATGCGGTCGTGAAGAAGGGCGACCGCAAGCGCGGCGGCCTGATGATCGTCGCGGGCCTCGTCATGTTCGGCAATGTCGCGATCAGCGCGATACCGGGGCCGGATATCGCGCCGCTGGAACGGCGATAAAAAGGGGCCGCCTTTCGGCAGCCCCTTTTCTTTTAGCTGTGCCGATCCTCAGCGGATCGGCGAATCCGGCGACAGGCGCATGTCGAGATAATTGTCGACCGACTTCATCAACTGGTCGAGTTCATGCTCGAAGAAATGGTTCGCGCCGCGAATTTCGTCATGATGGATGGTGATGCCCTTTTGCGTGCGCAGCTTGTCGACCAGCTTCTGCACGGCGCTCGCCGTCACGACTTCATCCGACGTCCCTTGCACGATGATGCCCGAGGAGGGGCAGGGCGCGAGGAAGGAGAAGTCGTACATGTTGGCGGGCGGCGCGACTGAGATGAAGCCGCGGATTTCCGGGCGGCGCATCAGCAACTGCATGCCGATCCACGCGCCGAAGGAGAAGCCGGCGATCCAGGTGGTCTGCGCTTCAGGATGGAAGCTCTGCACCCAATCGAGCGCGGCCGCCGCGTCGGACAGTTCACCGATGCCATTGTCGAACGTGCCCTGGCTGCGGCCGACGCCCCGGAAGTTGAAGCGCAACACGGCAAAGCCGCGCTTCACGAAGGTCTTGTAGAGCGCCTGGGTAATACGGTCGTTCATCGTGCCGCCGCCCTGGGGGTGCGGGTGCAGGATCATGGCGACCGGCGCGCGCGGGCGGGGCGGGGGGCTGAAACGGCCTTCGAGGCGGCCTTCGGGTCCGGGGAAAATGACGTCTGGCATGGCACCTGTTATCGTTCTGGGCCGTCCTGCTCGGATGAGCCGACAGCGGATGGATGCGGATCGCGCGCACCAATGGGTAGTGCTGGCGCTGCGCGGCAGTCCGCCTATATAGAAGCCGCCGCCATTTCCGCAATCAATGAGTAACGCCGCTTGGTCGCCGACCGCCTTTACCTCGATCATGCCGCCACCACGCCCATGCTGCCAGCGGCGCAAGTCGCGATGGTGGAGGCGATGGCTGGCTGGGCCAACCCGTCCAGCCCCCATGCCGATGGCCGCGCCGCCCGCGCCAGGCTGGAGGAGGCACGTGCCCGCATCGCGGCGGCGCTAGGCTGGACCGGGCATGTCATCTTTACCTCTGGCGCGAGCGAGGCGATCGCCATCGGTCTGCTGCGCGCGAAGGCCGCCCGCATCGTCACGTCGCCGGTGGAGCATGACGCCGTGCTGCGCGTGACGAAGGCGGCGGCGCGGTTGGGGGTTAAGTCTGACGGACGTGTCGATCCAACCTCCGTTGGCGCAGTTCGAACAGGTGAGGGGGTGGTCTTCGCCATCCAGCACGTCAACAACGAAACCGGGGTGATCCAGCCGCTCGACCAGATCGATCGTGACGGCGCGATCCTGTTTGCCGATTGCGCCCAGAGCGCGGGTAAACTGCCCCTGCCGGACGCGGACATGATCGCGATCAGTGCGCACAAATTCGGCGGCCCGCCCGGCATCGGCGCGCTGCTGATCCGCGACCTGGCCCTGATGGAACCGAGCGGCGGGCAGGAGCAGGGCTATCGCGCCGGGACCGAAAATCTGCCCGCTATCCTCGCCATGGTCGCCGCGCTGGAGGCGCGGGAGGATTGGCTGCCCCGCGCCGCCGCCCTGCGCGCGCGGCTGGACGCGGACATAGAGGCGGCGGGCGGGATCATCGTCGCGCGCGATGCGCCGCGTATCCCCACTATCGCCAGCTATCGCATGCCCGGCGTGTCGGCCCGCGCCCAGCTGATCCAGTTCGACATGGCGGGCATTTCGGTGTCGGCGGGCAGCGCCTGCTCGTCCGGTTCGCTCAAGACCAGCCATGTGCTGGGCGCGATGGGCTGGGACGAGGATGCCGCGTCGCAAGTCGTCCGGGTCAGCTTCGGCCCGCAAACGTGCGACAGCGACATGGACAGGTTCCTAAATGTTTGGAAGACCATGATGCAGCGATCAAAGCATTGATATATCTGGATTATCAGGCAACGACGCCGCTTGCGTCCGAAGCGTTCGACGCGATGGTGCCGTTGCTCCGCGACCAGTTCGCCAACCCGCACAGCGCCCACCGGCTGGGCCGCGCCGCCGCCGCACAGGTGGAGGTGGCGCGCGACGAGATCGCGCGATTGCTGCCGCCGGGCGGCAGGCTGATCTTCACCTCCGGCGCGACGGAGGCGCTCAACATCGCGATCCAGGGCGCGGGGCCGGGCGGCATCGTGACGATCGCGACCGAGCATGCCGCCGTGCTGGATACGGTGGAGGCGATGCGGCGCACCGGGCGGGATGTCACCATTCTCCCCGTCGGGCCGGATGGGGTCGTAGATATGGACGCTGCCGCGCAGGCCATCGTTCCAGGTGTCTCACTCGTTGTCGCCATGCTGGTGAATAACGAGATCGGCGTGATCCAGCCGGTCGCCGCGCTTGCCGATCTGGCGCATCGCGCGGGCGCACTGTTCCTGTGCGACGCGGTGCAGGGTTATGGCCGCGTGGCGATCCCCCCGGCCTGCGACATGATCGCGATCAGTGCCCACAAGATCCATGGTCCCAAGGGCGTGGGCGCGCTCTGGCTGCGCGATGGCGTGCGGCCCGTGCCGCTGATCCATGGCGGCGGGCAGGAGGCCGGGCTGCGTTCGGGCACGCTGTCGCCTGCGCTCTGCGCCGGTTTCGGCGTTGCCGCGCGATTGATGCGCGAACGGGCCGATGCCGATCGCGACCACGTCAAAGGGCTAGCCGCACTGGCCCGTGCGTTGTTCGCCGACTGGACATTGAACGGGTCCGACACCCATCGCTATCCCGGCAATCTCAACCTGCGCCGCGACGGCATCGATGGCGCGCGATTGTTGTCATATTGCCGCAATATTGCTTTTTCGCTCGGTAGCGCTTGCGCAAGCGGGTCCGGGCGGCCTAGCCATGTGCTGCGCGCGCTGGGGCTGACGGATGCCCAGGCGCGCGGATCGGTGCGGATCGGCTTTGGCCGTTACACGAGCCGGGAAGAGTTGGAGAGGGCAGCACAGGCATTGCATGAAGCGGCAGCCGCACAAGCGGCGCCGTGAACGGGAGCGCATAGAATATATGACCATCGTCACCTTCATCAGCGCCGATGGCGAACGACGGCAGGAGGTGGACGCACCCACTGGATCGATATTGCTGGAGATAGCGCAAGCCGCTGGCCAGCCGCTGGAGGGCACGTGCGAGGGGCAGATGGCCTGCTCCACCTGCCATGTCATCATCGATACCGACGATTTCGCCAGGCTGCCCCGCGCCAGCGAGGATGAAGAAGATATGCTGGACCTGGCCGCTGCCGCGACCCGCACCAGCCGCCTGTCGTGCCAGATCGTGCTGGATGGGAAGCTGGACCGGCTGATGGTGCGCATTCCAGGCGAATTCAACAACATGCAGGGCATGTGATGACCGATATGAAAACACTGATCGCCGCGTTCGCCACGCTGTCGCTGCTGGCCGCCCCCGCCTCGGCCGCCGAAAAGAAGGCCCCGCCCGCGAAGGAACCGGCGCCGACGGGACGGCTCGACACGCTGCTGCCGCCCGCGCCGCGCTATCTGGTGCCGCAATCGGCGCTGACTTCCGTGCGTAATCCCGCCGAGATCGAGAAGGAGATCGGCGGTCGGCTGGGCGTCGCGCTGGTCGACAGGAGCGGGGCGTTGCTGCTGGGGTTCAACCGCGACGAGCGGTTCGCCATGTGTTCGACCTTCAAGGGGCCGCTGGCCGCCGCCGTGCTGATCGGGGCGGAAGGGGGCAAGTTCGGGCTGGACGGGACGATCCCCGTCGGCAAGGATGATATCCTTGACCATGCGCCGGTGGTGAAGAAGAACCTTAAACGCGGTCGCATGACCATGGGCGAGCTGGCGCAGGCGGCGGTGGAGGTCAGCGACAACAGCGCCGCCAACCTGTTGCTGCCCATGCTGGGCGGGCCGGAAGGACTGACAGCCTTCATGCGCGCCCATGGCGACAGCGTGACGCGGCTGGATCGCAACGAGCCGACGCTGAACGAAAATGCGGAAGGGGACGAGCAGGACACCACGACGCCCGCCGCGATGGCGGGGCTGATGGGGCGCCTCTTCTTCCGCGACATGAAACCGCAAAGCGCGGATACGCTGCGCAGCTGGTTCAACGCCAGCAGCACCGGCGACAAGCGGATCAAGGCGGGCCTGTCCGAAGGCTGGACATCGGGCAGCAAGACCGGGACATGCGGCAACGCCTATAATGACGTGGCGCTGGTGAAATCGCCGGCTGGCGACGAATATATCCTGGCGATCTATATCGACCGGCCGACCGTCGACGCCAAGAAGGCCGAAGCCGCGATCGCGGAAACCGCGCGCGCCGCGCTGGATTTCGTGGGCAAGGCGCAGAAGAGCGGGCTGGAGTAGAGGAAGGCGCTGCCATCCTGTCCACCGTCATGCTGAACTTGTTTCAGCATCCATCCCGCCACCGGGTACAAAAGCATGTGTGGAGAAATGGACCCTGAAACAAGTTCAGGGTGACGATTGGCAAGAGGTGGTTACTACCCCTTGCCATCCCTCTCCCCTTTCGCCATATGCCGCGCCGGGAGTCGGGCGGACGTGATCGTCGCGAACCGGGTCAGGTCCTGACGGAAGCAGCCACAGTGATTTCGTCACGGGTCGTTCCGGCTCCTACTTTTCAACCATCATCCATCTTCGACAATGGCCGCATGAGCGGCTAGGACAGGTCCATGTCCGATTCCCCGCAGCCCTATCGCGTCCTGGCGCGCAAATATCGACCGCGCAGCTTTCGCGAGCTGATCGGACAGGACGCGATGGTCCAGACGCTGGGCAACGCGATCAAGCGGGGCCGTCTGGCCCACGCCTTCCTAATGACCGGCGTACGCGGGGTGGGTAAGACATCGACGGCGCGCCTCATTGCCAAGGCGCTCAATTGCATCGGCCCGGACGGGCAGGGCGGGCCTACCATCGATCCGTGCGGCGTGTGCGAACCGTGCGTCGCCATCGCCGAAGGACGGCATATCGACGTCGTCGAGATGGATGCCGCCAGCCATACTGGCGTGGACGATGTGCGCGAGATTATCGAGGCGGTGCGCTATGCTGCGGTGTCGGCGCGCTACAAGATCTACATCATCGACGAAGTCCATATGCTCTCCAAAAACGCCTTCAACGCGCTGTTGAAGACGTTGGAGGAGCCACCTGCTCATGTGAAATTCCTGTTCGCCACGACCGAGGTGAACAAGGTGCCGGTGACGGTGCTGTCGCGCTGCCAGCGCTTCGACCTGCGCCGCATTCCCGCCGAACTGCTCGCCAGCCATTTCGCCCATGTGGTGGAGGCCGAAAGCGTGGCGGCCGAACCCGATGCGCTGACGCTGATCGCGCAGGCGGCCGAAGGCTCCGCGCGCGATGGCCTGTCCATCCTCGACCAGGCGATCGCCCATGCGGAGATGGGTGAAGGCGCGCCGATGGTCACCGCCGCCCAGGTGCGCGACATGCTGGGCCTGTCCGATCGCGGGTCGGTGCGGCGTTTGCTCGGTCTGCTGCTGGAGGGCGATACGGCCGCGCTGCTGGGCGCGGTACGCGACCAATATGCGCTGGGGGTGGAGCCGCTGGCGCTGATGCGCGGCCTGATGGAACTCACCCACGCCGTGACGTTGGTGAAGGCCGGGCGCGATATCGCCAGCCCCGGCCAGTCGGCTGAGGAGCGCGATGCGCTGGCGGAATGGGCGTCGCAACTGGGCTTCGCGCCGCTGCATCGGCTGTGGCAATTGCTGGTGAAGGGCCATGACGAAGTCGCGGGCGCCATATTGCCGATCGAAAGCTGCGAAATGGCGCTGCTGCGCGTCATGCATGCCGCGACCATGCCCGATCCGGGCGAACTGGTGCGGATGCTGCGCGAAGGCGCGCCCGTTGCGGGTGGGAGCGCGGAATCGGGCGGAGCGGCAAGCCCATCCGCGCAGCCATCCGCAACCCTGCCTGGTAGCCTGGAAGACATCATAAAGCTGGTGGAGCCGCACAAGGCGCTGCTGGCCAATCATCTGCATGATTGCGCCGCGCTGGTCGCCCTGAACGCGCCCGCGATCGAAATCCGGCTGACCAGCCCCTGGCCGTTCGGCGATTTCAAGCGCGATCTGGAACAGGCGATCAACGCCGTCACGCCCGGCACGAAATGGACGGTGCAGTTGGCGCAGGCGGGCGGCGGCCCTACCTTGCTGGAACAGGCCGAAGCCGCAAAGGCCGATGCCCGCGCCGCAATATTGGAAACCCCGGTGGTCAAGGCGGCGATGGCCGCTTTCCCCGACGCGGAGTTGGTCGAAACCGACCGCCCCGAAGCATGGAGTGCTTGAGACATGAAGGATTTGAACGACATATTGGGCATGGCGAGCCGTGTTCAGGAAGAGTTGCAGCGCGCGCAGGATAATCTGGACAAGCTGGAGGTCGAAGGCCAGGCTGGCGGCGGCCTGGTCAAGGTGCGCGCGTCGGCCAAGGGCCGTATATTGGGCGTATCGATCGACGACAATCTGCTCGCCCCGTCGGAAAAGCAGATATTGGAAGACCTGGTCACCGCCGCGTTCAACGACGCGCGCAAGAAGGCGGACGAGATCAGCAACGCCGAAATGGGCAAGATGACCGTCGGCCTGCCGCTGCCCCCCGGCTTCAAGCTGCCCTTCTGATGACCGGCGCGATGGATCGATCACCTGCGGTTCATCGTTGCACCAATATGACGGCGGCGATTGATTGCCGCGACGGGCATCCCCATAATGGCGATGAACCGTAGGAGAGGGCCGCTTCTTTCGGCCCCGGAGATTGAATGACTGTGCAATATCCCCTTCTGCCGCTGCGCGACATCGTCGTCTTCCCGCAGATGATCGTCCCGCTCTTCGTCGGCCGCGACAAGAGCGTCGCCGCGCTGGAAGCCGCGATGGAAGGATCGAAGGAAATCTTCCTCGTGTCGCAACTCGACCCGGCGGAAGATGATCCGGGCCGCAATTCGCTGTACGACACGGGCGTGGTGGCAGTGGTGCTGCAACTGCTCAAGCTGCCTGACGGCACCGTGCGCGTCCTGGTGGAGGGCAAGCATCGCGCGCAGCTGGACAGCATGGAAACCCGCGACGCCTATCTGGTCGCCAATGTCGATGATGTCGAAGACATCGTCGCGGAAGGGCCGGAGGCGGCGGCGCTGATGCGCTCGGTTGCCGAACAGTTTGAAAATTACGCGAAGCTCAACAAGAAGCTGCCCGCCGAAACCCCGGTGCAACTGCGCGAGATCGAGGATGCGGGCCGCCTGGCCGACGCCGTGTCCGCGAACATCAACGTCAAGGTGTCCGACAAGCAGTCGCTGCTGGTCGAGGCCGATCCGGTCAAGCGGCTGGAAATGGTGTTCGCCTTCATGGAGGGCGAACTGGGCGTGCTCCAGGTCGAAAAGAAAATTCGTGGCCGCGTGAAGCGCCAGATGGAAAAGACCCAGCGCGAATATTATCTGAACGAGCAGTTGAAGGCGATCCAGCGCGAGCTGGGCAATGGCGAGGGTGAGGAAGGCGACGAACTCGCCGAACTGACCGAGAAGATCGCCAAGACCAAGCTCAGCAAGGAAGCCCGTGCCAAGGCGACGGCGGAGCTGAAGAAGCTCAAGGGCATGCAGCCCATGTCGGCCGAAGCGACGGTTGTGCGCAACTATCTCGACGTTCTGCTCGGCCTGCCCTGGGGCAAGAAGGGCAAGGTCAAGAACGACCTCAAGCGCGCGCAGGATGTGCTGGACGAGGATCATTTCGCGCTCGACAAGGTCAAGGACCGGATCATCGAATATCTCGCCGTGCAGGCGCGCACCAACAAGCTCAAGGGGCCGATCCTGTGCCTCGTGGGTCCTCCGGGCGTCGGCAAGACGTCGCTGGGCCGTTCGATCGCCAAGGCGACGGGGCGTGAATTCGTGCGCCAGTCGCTGGGCGGCGTGCGCGACGAAGCGGAAATTCGCGGCCACCGTCGCACCTATATCGGCTCGCTGCCGGGCAAGATCGTCACTAACCTGAAAAAGGCGGGGACGATGAACCCGCTCTTCCTGCTGGATGAGATCGACAAGCTGGGGCAGGATTTCCGCGGCGATCCCGCGTCGGCGCTGCTGGAGGTGCTGGACCCGGAACAGAATAGCAAGTTCCAGGATCACTATCTGGAAATCGACGTCGACCTTTCGGACATCATGTTCGTGACGACGGCCAACTCGCTGAATTTGCCGCAACCTTTGCTCGACCGCATGGAGATCATCCGGCTCGAAGGCTATACCGAGGATGAAAAGGTCGAGATCGCCCAACGCCATCTGATCGCCAAGCAGGTCGAGGCGCATGGCCTGAAAGACGGCGAGTTCGAAGTCACCGAAGCGGCCGTCCGCGACCTGATCCGCTACTATACCCGCGAGGCGGGCGTTCGCACGCTGGAGCGCGAAGTGGCGCGGCTGGCGCGCAAGGCACTGCGCAAGATCCTGGAAGGCGCCTATGACAAGGTCGTCATCACACCGGACAATCTGGCCGACTATGCGGGCGTGCGGAAATTCCGCCACGGCATGGGTGAGGAAGAGGATCAGATCGGCGCGGTAACGGGCCTGGCCTGGACCGAAGTCGGCGGCGAATTGCTGACGATCGAAGCGGTGACGGTGCCCGGCAAGGGGCTGATCAAGACCACCGGCAAGCTGGGCGAGGTCATGAACGAATCGGTGCAGGCCGCCTTCTCCTATGTGCGGGCGCGTTCGCCGGGCTATGGGATCAAGCCGAGCGTCTTCAACCGCAAGGACATCCATATCCATCTGCCCGAAGGCGCGGTGCCCAAGGACGGCCCGTCGGCCGGTATCGGCATGGTCACCACGATCGTGTCGACCCTGACCGGCATTCCGGTGCACAAGGATGTCGCGATGACGGGTGAGGTCACATTGCGTGGCCGCGTGTTGCCGATCGGCGGCTTGAAGGAAAAGCTGCTCGCGGCGTTGCGCGGCGGCATCAAGACGGTGCTGATCCCGCAGGAAAATGAGAAGGACCTAGCAGAAATCCCGGCCAACATTCGCGAAGGGCTGGAAATCGTGCCGGTCTCGCATGTCGATGAGGTGCTGGCCCGCGCGCTCGCATCCGTACCGGAAGCGATCGCCTGGACCGAAGAGGATGATTTGGCTGCACAGCCCAGCAATGGGCCAGGGCGCGACAGCGACCCCGCCTTGCGGCATTAACCAAAAGCCGGGAAAGCGGCGGGTATCTGCGGGTTTTGTTGGATTTTGCGTCCGCGGGCGCAAAATTCCACAGCGGTGAAGGGCTTTGTCGCTTTCCCTTTGACAGGCGCAGGAATCCGCGCCTTATTGCGCCCCCTACGCCGCGATTCCTAATCAACCAAATAGCAAGGGGGTTCCCAAGGCATGAACAAGCAGGATTTGATCAGCGCAGTTGCTGAAAGCAGCGGCCTTAGCAAGAATGACGCGACCAAGGCCGTCGAAGGCGTGTTCGACGCCATCACCAGCGCGCTGAAGAAGGGCGACGAAGTGCGCCTCGTCGGCTTCGGCACTTTCTCCGTTTCGCAGCGCAAAGCGTCCACCGGCCGCAACCCGCGCACCGGCGAAACCATGACCATCAAGGCTTCGACCCAACCCAAGTTCAAGGCCGGCAAGGGCCTAAAGGATTCGGTCAACTGAGGCGCGCGGCGCCTGCCTTCCCGGGGGCGCCGACCGTTCGACCATCTGCCGGCATCGCGGCCGGAAAGTTTTCAGGAGAGTGATGCGGCGACAGGAAGATCATCTTCCACGCCGCCAGATGCCGAATGGCAAAAGGGACGAAGGGGCACATCGCCTTTTCGTCCCTTTTTTTGCCGATGCGCCCCTCGACCCGAGAGGGAGCGATGGTTAGGACGTTCTCCATGACGGGACGCATGACGAGAGCCATCGGGATCATCCTGGCCCTGGGGTTGTCCGCCTGCGCTGGCGGCCATTATCGCCCGGTGCGCGACACGCCGGTCAGGATCGGCCCGCCCTATACAGTGCGCGGCACCACCTATGTTCCTGCCGCCGATCCGACCTATGACATGCTGGGCTATGCCAGCTGGTATGGATCGGAATCAGGCAACCACACCGCCAATGGCGAGCGGTTCCGGGCCAAGTGGATCACCGCCGCGCATGTCAGCCTGCCGCTGCCCAGCTATGTCGAGGTCACGGCATTGGACACCGGCCGCACGCTGCTGGTCCGCGTCAACGACCGAGGCCCCTTTTCGGGTCGCGGACGGGTGATCGACCTGTCGCGCGGCGCGGCGGAAGAACTGGGCATCCGGGCGCAGGGTCATGCGCCGGTCCGCGTGCGCTTGGTCGATCCACCGGAAAAGGACAAGGCGCGCCTGCGCAAGGGCAAGGCGGCAAGCAGCCGGCCACGCGTGCCGGAAAGGATATTGGTCAACCTGCGCGCGCAATTGCAGGCGTCGGCCCCATGACGGCGACGGCGGCGCAGGCAGAGACCGTGCGGCGCATCGCACAAGACCATCCCGTCGCTGGTCCGATGCTGGACCGCTGGGCACTGCTGGGCCTGCCCGACGCCTGGTTGTCCGGCAGCCTGCTCGCGCAGGCCTGGTGGAACATCCGGTTCGGCCTGCCACCGTTGCACGGCATCGATGACGCCGACATCATCTATTTCGATCCGGTCGACCTCTCCGATAACGCGGAGGCGCGGGCGGCGGCGCATGTCGGCCAGGTCTTCGCCGATCTGCCGATCCGTCTGGACGTGAAAAATCAGGCGCGGGTGCATCTCTGGTATCCCGATCGCTTCGGCGTTCCGATTGCGCCCTATCGTTCGGCGCGGGACGCGACCGCGACTTTCCCCACGACCGCGTCGGCCGTGGCGATCAATGAGGTCGCCCTGTCCGCGCCTTTCGGTCTGGACGATTTCCTGGCGCCTGTCGTGCGCGCCAATGCGACATTGATCGACCGCGCCTTTTACGAGCATAAGGCTGCGCGCTGGGCTACATGCTGGCCCGATCTGCCGATCCTTCCCTGGAGCGAGGCGGCAAGACCGCGATCGGTGGGATGAAGGGGAGAATGTGCGTCATTGCGCGCCTATGGCATTTGACTGCTTGACGACCGGTAATGGGCCGCATATGTGGCGCTTCTCTCGGGGCTTCTGGCCCCTGTGGCGATCGTAGCTCAGTTGGTTAGAGCGCCGGTTTGTGGTACCGGAGGTCGCGGGTTCGGATCCCGTCGATCGCCCCATTGTCTGATATGTCCCCTGCCATAAGGGGCCTGTTCTTTGCGGGAATGGGATCGTCAAACGGCGTTGCCGGACACGCAAAAGCCGTTCCCAATTTTCCTCATGATGCTCTATAGCGCGGCTATGACCGATGCGCGCGACAAGGGCCTGACCCTCAATCCCAAATATGACGATCATGGCCTGATTACCGCAGTCGTGACCGACGCGGCGACGGGCGAACTGCTGATGGTCGCGCATATGAACGCGCAGGCGCTGGCGCTGACGGTCGAGACCGGCCTTGCCCATTTCTGGTCGCGCAGTCGCCAGGCGCTGTGGAAGAAGGGGGAGACGTCGGGCCACATGTTGACAGTGCGCGATATCCGCATCGATTGCGATCAGGATGCCGTCTGGGTGAAGGCGACGCCCGCCGGTCCCACCTGCCACACCGGCGCGCGCTCCTGCTTCTTTCGTCGGGTCGGGCCGGACGGCCTGACGGCCGTGGAACCTGCGGCAGATATTGCGATCGATGCAGCGGGCTAGCCTGGCGCTCCTTGTCCTCCTGGCCTCTTGCCAACGTGCTCCGGAGGCGGCTGACGCCACCGGGGGGCATCCGATGCGCCCGCCGTCTCCGGCCTTGAGCGCGCCGCGATCGAGAGTGGCGCGATCACCGACACCAGCAAGACGTCGCCCATAGGCCTCTACCAGCGCAGCCACGAGGCCGGGCGAGACATGTTGTGCGTGATGCCGTCCAAGGATGGCGCGTTTCGCTTCGGGCTACAGGCCAATTTCGGCGAGGATGAGAGCTGCCGAGGGCAGGGGTCGGCGCGGCGCGCGGGCGACAAGCTGATCCTCAGCTTCAAGGGCGGGGATCGCTGCATCGTGGTCGCGCAATATGATGGCGACCAGATCGCGCTGCCCGGTGTGGTCGACATGGCCTGCGCAGACCTGTGCGAAGGGCGCGGCTCATTGGAAGGCGTCAGCTTCCCGCGCACCGCCAACGACGCCGCCAGCGCCCTGCGCGCCCGGGACAAGGACGGCCATCCGCTCTGCGAGATTTAGGATATCGCAAAAGCTGGTGACGGCTACGGGCAAATGGCAGTCATGCCAAAGTATTGATGTCACATCGGTTCTGACTTCTGGCCTGTGTTTAATACCAGAATGCGATGACGCTGACCCATGAGGCAGTTCCCCGGCGAAGGGCGGGGTACAGTTCTGAGCGCCCGACTGGCCCCGGCCTTCGCCGGGGAACAACTGACTATAGGTTCCTATCAATGCAACTTGCTATTAGAACCGTCGGGTAAGCGTCGCATACCATTCTCTGGGGCGACCCACATAACCTGTCACCAGTCCGTAAGCGACAACGCTTTCGTCCAAACCGGTATAATAGAATTTATTGAACAGATTGGTCACGCCCGTACTCAGGCTCCAGTCACGGTCCGCCGTTTCATATGTCAGGCGCACCTGAAACAGGCTACGTGCTTCTACGCGATTGAGAGGCGTGTTGACCGCCTTGTAAAAGAAGCTCGATTGATAGGTCCAATCCAGCCGGGGCGTGAGCGTGCCGGAGCCAAGATCGGCCTCATATTGGATGCCCGCAGAGGCTTGCCAGTCGCTGAGAAAGGGCTCTTTCATGTTCAGCGATACGCCCGAAAGCGGATTGACCGACTTATATTTGAAATCGAGGTAGCCTGCGGTCCCGTCGATGGTCAGCCCATCGACCGGGCGCAAGGTCAGTTCGATCTCCGCGCCTTTCACCTGCGCATTGCCGGCATTGGCCGGGGCGGCACAGGCCGGGCTTACGCTGGGCGGACAGGCAAACAAGGTCAGTTGCATATCCTTATAATCGTTGAGGAAAACAGCGCCGTTCAACCGCGCTGTCCGCCCTCCCAGATCGGCCTTGAAACCGGCTTCATAAGCCGTCACCGTTTCCGGGCCGAAATTGCGGACCTGATCGGGTACGAAGGGACGCGGATTGATGCCGCCGCCCTTGAAGCCCGTGGACACCTGCGCATAAGTCATCAGCGCCTCGTTCCAGCGATAGTTGACGCCGATGCGGTAATCGACATGGGTCTTCTTATAGGTGCCTGAAACACCGTCCAGGCCGAAGATCAGGAAGTTTGGCGCAAAGAAGGCAGGGGAAATCGGCGTGCCGTCGGTATTTCTGCGACTGAAAGTATAGGTTTTCTTGTCATTGGTGTAACGAAGCCCGCCGATAATGCTAAATCCCGTAAACGGCGTGACTTCTCCATGGGCGAAGACGGAATAATTGCGATTGGTGACGGGATCGTTGGTCAAGAAGTTAAACAGCGAATCGGGTATTTCTACCCTGGAACGCAACCGATCCTTGGCATCATAGTAAAATCCGCCAACGGTGTAGTTCAGGACTGTTCCGACCTTGCCGCTCAGGCGGAGTTCCTGCGTGAATTGCTTGTGGCTGAAGCGCAGCGCCTGATTCAAGATCGCGAGCGGCGACCCGTCGAAATCAGACGCACTGGTGCCGCTCGCGTCACGATAGGCCGTGATGGATTTAAGGCTGAGCGCATCACTCAGTTCGATGTCGACCATGGCGCTCAGCCCATAGCCCTTGGCGGTGGACTCTGGCGTCATGTTGAAGGAACCCGGCGCAACCTGTGTAGGAATACCCAAGATCGTCGTATAATTGCCGCCGTTGGAGTAGTTAGAATAGTTGGTGTAGCTCTTGGCCCCGGTCAGGAAACGGCTGTCGAAGGGTATCCCGGCGAACGGGTTGAGAGGAGAAAAGCTTCGGACGTTGGGGTTGTTGGCGAAGAACAATTTCGACGCGCCAGCTTCGGAATTGTCACGGGTCACATCGCCCGTCAGGTTGACTTCCACCGGCGAGTCCGCGGGTGCGTAGCGCAGGGACAGGCGAAGGCCCTTCACATTTTTGCCGCCTTCCGTGCCGATCGTGCAGCTTCCGCCCGATGTAGGGCTGGCGGCAAAGCCTTGCCCCGGATTGACGCAGCCATAATCGAGCCGCTTCACATAGCCGTCCGAACTTCTGGAGACGCCCGAAATGCGGGCGAACAATGAGTCCGTCAACGGGATATTGGCGCTGGCGCGCAGGCCGATCCGGTTGAAGCGGCCAAAGGTGGCTTCGACAAAGCCACCGGCTGTTTCATCGGGCTTTCTGGTGAAAAGCTTGATCGATCCGCCCAGAGAGTTTTTGCCCGAGAGCGTCCCCTGCGGACCCCGCAGAATTTCGACGCGCTCCAAATCGGTCAGGTCGAAGACGGCGCCGAATGTCGTGCCGAAATATACGTCATCGATGTAGATGCCGACGCCCGGTTCCAAGGCGAAGCTGGAGTCGCTCTGGCCCACGCCGCGGATGAAGGCGACCAGCGAATTGCCATAATAGGACGGCGCTTCGCTGACGCTGACGCTGGGGGCATAGCCGCCGATATTGGACAGGCTCGTCTGGTCTCGATTGTTGAGCATGTCCGCCGACAGGGCCGTGATTGCCAGTGGCGTATCCTGAAGACGCTGTTGCCGGAATTGCGCCGTGACGATGATGTCGCGATTGCCGCCATCTGCATCGGCCTGACCGGCATCTTGTGCGGCCGCTGGCGTTTCGTTGCCCGCGCTTGATTGCGCCCATGCCGTGGTCGAAAGCATCGCTGCGGTCAGCGCCGTCAAGGCACAGCCGGATTTTACGGCAACGTTCATTAAAGTCCTCCCCCTCTGTTCGAACGATATGCCAATCGCCCAATTATTCTGCTCCAACCCCGTCGCCATGATGCAGTCGGCTCGACCGATATGGCGGTCGGCACACTTCTGCGGTCATGGACGGCGCTGGTTGAATTGCCCAACTCAGCGCTTGTTGAAGCCGTCCGCCTATCCTATCCAGGTCTGGCGGCGGAAGCGTTGAGCGAAATAGAGCGGCAGGTTGTCTGAAATGGAACTGGGAGGGCGATATGATGTTCCCGCCCTGCTCGATCTGAGCGGTGTCGAGGAAGATCGTCGGGCGCATGTCTGGTCCAGCCGCACGCCGTCCATATTCCCTGGCCTTTCCATCAGCGACCTTGGGCAGATTCAGTCGGCAGGGCAAATTCATCGGCTGGCGATGGGGGAAGGCGCCCTCTGGACCATGCGCTACCCCGCTGCTCGCGTACAATACACGCCAGGCCGCTGGAGCGACGACGCCAATTTCACGCTGATGATGCAGATAGAGGGCTGCAACGAAGTCGTGCAGGGGCGCCGCGCGGAGATGAATGCCGGTGACATCTGCTTTATCGACGAGCGTTTGCCATTCAGCATCAATGGCCCCGACAGCGGTCAGATCATCTTCCTGCGCATGCCGCGCGCCAGCGTGCTGAGTCGCAACCCGCATCTGGAGCATCGCACCGTGTGCCCATTGCGTAGCGGAGAAGCCGACACCAGCATGATTGCTGATGCGCTGATGAGCGCATTGCGGTCTGCGGCGCTGTTGGGGGAGGACCGTCGACGCGCGGTTCTAGTCTCCATAATCCATCTGATGGGGGCGGCGGAATTCGCGCAGGACGAAGCGCCGTCAAAGCCGGTCTGGCGGGTGCAGAATGCGCTCCTGTTCATCGACCTCCATCTGGCCGAACCCGCACTATCCGCCGAAGCTGTCGCGCGATCCCAGCATATCAGCCGCCGTCATCTGGACCAGTTATTTCATGATACGTTGGGTGCCTCCATCACAGATCGCATCTGGAAACGACGGATTGAACAGGCCGCCGAAGACCTGCGCGATCCAGCGCGCGCGGGCATGACCATATCCCAAATCGCTTTTGCCAACGGCTTTCAGGATGCGGCGCATTTTACCAATGCCTTCCGACGCAATCGCCATTGCACGCCGACGCAATGGCGCGCCTGCACTCCGTTGCTCGCTGTGGGTCAGCCTGCCAGATCGGTCTGATCCGGCTTGGGCCATCCAGTTTACCCGGCCTTCGCAAGCGCAGCCGCATCAACCCAGCAGCCATGAACCTGCGGACGCAGACGTTGGGGGATGGACACCTTCGCCACTGGCCCTGCGCCGATATTCCCTGCGTCGATGATCCAGCATTGGTGCTCGAAATCGTCAGATCCAGTTTGTTGGTCGACGACCGTTATCAGCCACCCTTCATGCCCGGCTTGTTTGCTGGGCACATGGACCGGTTCATTGAAGCAATGGGCCGGTGGCAAGGCGAGCGCTTGCAGAGGCCCACCGTTGAAATCCAGGCGAATAAGCCTGTTGAACATGGCCCCCACCGGCCCGCCCAAAACGGGGGGGCACGCATGTCGGGATCCATTGTCAGCATCCAGCCATAGTCGAGTGGCCGTCCCTGCTTATGCGCCGGAATGATGGGAAAGTCCCCGGAAGGGCCGATGCGCGCAGCGGTGATAGTGTCGCTGCCATCCGTCAGATTAATGGTCCAGCGTTCCAGCCGACCATCGGCTTCCCAAGCTGGAATATTAAGGCCCGACGCGCGCTGAACGAAGGGGAAGGCGTTGACGTTCGACAGGCACTGATCGAAATGAATAAGCCCCTCTGCATCCTCATGGGCGTTCATCATATGATAGCAGAAGACGCCTTTTGGCCCCTTGAACCAGCGGAGTTCGGCGGTATCGCCATAGCGCGGCATCACACCAACCCAGCTGTCGATATCCATATGATGGACCCAATGATCGCCCCCTGCCTTCAGGCGATCCAGATCGGCGGTCGTCGGATATATGGGGAACAGCACATAATTTTCGGTAATGGCGAAATCGTGCATCATCGCGCAGTAAGGCGCATCGAACCATTGTTCCCGCAACAGGATGCCGTCTTTATCCACGATGAAATAGGCGATTTTCCGTGATGCCAGTCCGTCGGCCTCATAACCGAACATGAAGAGTTCCCCGGTGTCGGGATCGACCCTGCCATGGGCGGTTGATGTCTGGGATTGCAGCTTGCCGTCGAAATCATAAGAACCGACCGTCGCCAGCGTGGCCGGGTCGACGCGATAGGGACGTCCATCCTCTTTGGCGAGCAGCAGTCGTCCGCCATGCCAGATGGGGGTGGTGTTCGCGACGGTGCGATCCAATCCTGCCGCAACAGGCTTGTCGGTAAAAGGATTGCGATATTTCCCATACACCGCTTCACCGGCGGCTGCCTCGACCTCATGCCGAACGGTTTGTACGTATCGCATGGAGATGCTGACATCGTCCGCTGCAAAGCGGATCGCCGAAATCATGCCATCGCCCGACAGAATGGCGCCACCATCTTCGATGAATGGGGGATAGGCAGGGTCCGGCACAGCGCGAAAAAAGACGCCCTTCACGTCGGCGGGTATGACGCCCTCAACCTTCAGATTATGCAAATCATATTCAGCGCCAAGCGGTGTGTTCAGGCCGGTATATTCGGGTGTTTGTGGAAATGCTGCCACCGCCTCTTCCTCCTATCATTATTGCGTGGCTATGTGCATCACGATCAAAGAATGCGCAAGAATGTTGCGAATTAACTCCGCAATGTTTCTTAAAATGTTGATATGTAATGAAATTTGCGCGTTGACATTGTTCGAAGAGTTAGAGGCTGACATGGTGACCGCCATATCGCGTCAGACATCGCCTGACGGCTGCGACCGCCAGGTGATTTCAGGCCTGATTTTATGCTCGTCCGCCCTCCTATTCATGGCAAGCCATTCCCATCTTGCCGGTGGCGGACGGCAGCGAGCCGATTGCATGTGAAAGGACGTCAGCATGGCCGAGCGTTTGAAGATCGATTTCGTATCGGACATTGTCTGTCCCTGGTGCATCATCGGGCTTAAAGGTCTGCAAGTGGCCCTGAAACGCCTCGATGGCGAGGTCACGGCGGATATTCGCTTCCACCCGTTCGAACTTAATCCGGACATGGAGCCGCAAGGCCAGAATCTGGGCGAGCATCTTGCCCAGAAATATGGATCGACGCCCGAGCAGTCGGCCGCCAATCGGGCGATGATAAAGGATCGCGCCGCAGCGTTGGGCTTTGACATCACGATGACCGCAGACAGCCGGATGTATAATAGCTTCGATGCCCACAGGCTTCTGTGCTGGGCCGCTGAGGAGGGCGGGCAGGCCGATCTCAAGCTCGCGATGTTCGAGGCCTATTTCACCCACGGCCTCAATGTGGCCGACCATTCGGTTCTTCTTGGCGCTGTGGCGAAGGCCGGTCTGGACATCGAACGGGCCCTGACGATCCTTGAAAGCGACGAGTTCGCGGCGGCCGTGCGCAGTGAGGAAGCCCTATGGCAGTCCCGCGGGATCAACAGCGTTCCCGCGGTCGTAGTGAACGGGAAATATCTCATCAGCGGCGGGCAGCCGCCCGAAGCGTTCGAACAGGCGCTGAGAAAGATCGCCACGGAAAGCCGGTCAGTCTGACCCAGGGCTGTTGGGCGAGAAGACGCCTTTATGATGGTCGCGGCAATGAATATCTGAAGACCGACCCTGATATAAAGCCGAGGTTCGCGGCCGTCCTCCAGTGCCTAGACTGTCCCCAAATCCGCGCGCCAATCAAGAGCGCTCGGGCAGAGGACAGGCAATGGCGAGAGAGCATTTTCTGGGAAGGACGCTAGCGGATTTCGAGCCCCCGGTGCGCGGCGATCCGATCACCGGAGAACGCTATTATTCCAAGCGCTGGGCGCGCGCCGAATGGCGCCACGTCTTTGCCAAGGTCTGGCATATCGGCGGGATGCTGGCCGATCTGGAGGAACCGGGCGACTGGATCACCCATAATCTGATGCGCGACAGCGTCATCATGATCCGGCAGGAGGATGGCTCGATCAAGGCCTTCTTCAATGCCTGCGTCCATCGCGGCAACCGGCTGCTCTGGTCCGACATGGGCAGCAGCGAGCGGATCACCTGCTCCTATCATGGCTGGCAGTTCGGTAAGGACGGCACCTTGTTGTTCGCGCAGGATGCAGAGGATTTTCCCGGCGGCAATCCGTGCGGCAAGGCGCATCTGACCGAGATCGCGGTCGGCACATGGGGGCCGTTCGTCTGGTTTAACATGGACAAAGACGCCACGCCGCTGCTCGACTGGCTGGCGCCGCTGCCCGATCAACTGGCAGGCTATCAGATGGAGACGATGACGCGCGTGCTGGACGTGCGCTGCGAAATTCCCTGCAACTGGAAGATCATTCGCGACAATTTCAACGAAAGCTATCATTTGCCCACGCTCCACCCGGAACTGGCGAGCTTTATCGACGACGAATATACCGACACCAGTTTCGAGATGTATCCCAGCGGCCATAACCGCATGGTGCAAAAGGGATGCCACCCGTCCAAGCGGCTGGACTATCCCGATGCGATGCAGCCGCTGGTCGAGGATAATCTGCGCGAATGGGGGCTGGACCCCGCCGATTTCACCGATCGCGCGACGCAGGCACGGGTGGCGATCCAGCAGGCCAAGCGGCGGTTGGGACGCGAACGCGGCTATCGGCATTTCGACACGATGACCGACAGCATGCTGACCGACTATTATCATTATACGCTCTGGCCAAACACAACGATCACGATGAGCCCGGACGGGTTCCAGATATTGCGGTCCGAACCGCATCCGACCGACCCGGAAAAATGCATCTTCGACCATTGGTATCTGATGCCGCCGGTTGACGGGCGCACGGAAGTGGTCACCCCGGTCGGCATCGTGCCCTTCGCGCCTGCCGAGCGGGAGGTCGTGATCTATGGCGACAAGACGCTGGGCTATGTCGCGGATCAGGACATGTCGGTGGCTGTGGGCCAGCAGCAGGGGCTGCATTCGATGGGCTATAAGGGCGGCACGATTTCAGGGCAGGAAAAGCGGATTCAGCGCTTCCATGAATTGCTGAACGATGCGTGCGGCATTCATGGCGCGTTACCGGCGGATGGGGACTGATGTCCGCGTTCGAAGACCGGGTGGCGATCAACGACGTGTTGGCGCGCTATGCCGATGGCGTGAACCGGCGTGACGCGGTCTTATGGGCATCGACCTGGGACGAAGACGGCGAATGGCGGCTGTTCGATCCCGATCCGGTGAAGGGTCGGGCGGCGATCCTGGACGCCTGGCGACAGGCAATGGCGGGATTCCCCTTCGTGATCATGATGGTGTCGCAGGGTGAGGTCGTGATCGATGGCGACGCGGCTACCGGGCGATCCTATTCCAGCGAAGTCGCGCGCACCGCCGATGGCAAAAGGCTACGGGTGCAGGGCTGCTACGAGGATCGCTATCGCAAACGCAATGGCGTCTGGGGCTTTGCCTTCCGTGCGTTCACCGCCGTCGACAGCGAAGACTATTGAGATCGATCGGGAGAGGATGATGGCACGACTGGACGGCAAGGTTGCGGTGATATTGGGCGCGTCCGACCCCCGCAGCATGGGCGCGGCGACGGCGCGGCGCTTTGCGGCCGAGGGCGCGAAGCTGGTGCTGGCGGCGCGGCGAGCGGACGCGGTCGCAGCGGTGGCGACAGATCTGGGCGCGGTCGCCATCGCCTGCGATATCACCGACGAAGCGCAATTGGCCGCGCTCGCCAAGGCGGCGGTCGATAATTATGGGCGGCTCGACATTGCGATCAACTATGCCGGTATAGGTGGGTCGGGCGCGATCCTGGACACCAGCGCCGAGCTGTTCCGCCAGCAGGCGGAAGTGCATTTCGTCGGGACGGGCCTGTTCATCAAGCAGATGGCGCTGGCCATGACCCCTGTTGCCGATGGCAAGGGTGGCGGATCGATCATCACCGCATCGTCGCTCACCGTGCTGGTGCAGGCGACCGATTATGGCGCCTATGCGGGGTCCAAGGGCGGGGCGGACGTGCTGGTCAAAGTCGCCGCCAATGAACTGGGCGCACGCGGCATCCGGGTCAATTCCATCGCGCCGGGCTTCACCAAGAGCGCCATGACGGAGGATTATTTTGCCATGCCGGCTGTCACGAACGCTTTCCTCAAGGAAATGCCGCTGGGGCGCTTTCCTACGGTCGAGGATATTGCCAATACCGCCTTGTGGCTCGCCAGTGACGAGGCGTTCGTGACCGGCCAGCGGATCGATGTCACCGCCGGACAGGCGCTACGGCGAACGCCGCGCCCGGAGGAGTTCGTCTGATGGGCCGGCTGTCGGGCAAGGCGGCGCTGGTCGTGGGTGCCGCCAGCGCGGGGAATATGGGACAGGCGATCGCTCGCCGCTTTGCGGATGAAGGCGCGCGGGTCGTGGTCGCCGGGCGCAACATGCACGTGCTGGAAACGCTGGCGGGCGAGATTGGCGGCGTGGCGCTGCCTTGTGACTTTTCCGATCGGGCGAGTATCTTCGCCCTGGTCGAAGGCACGAAGGCGGCGCTGGGCGGCCTGGATATTGCGGTCAACGCCACCGGCTGGGGCCTGCTCAAACCGTTCCTCGAAACGACCGACGAGGATTTCGATCGGATGTATGCGCTGCAACTGCGCGGACCGTTCCAGTTCCTGCAAGCGCTGATCCCGGCGATGGGCGCAGGCGGGTCAGTCATCCAGATCAGTTCGGCGACCGCGACGATCATGTTCCACGATCATGACGCCTATATGGCGACCAAGGCGGGCACCGACCATATGATCCGCAGCGTCGCCAACCAGTTTGGCGACCGCGGCATCCGTTTCAATAGCGTGTCGCCGGGCGTCACCGATACGCCGATGACGGCCGATGCGGCTGCCGTGCCCGGCCTGATGGACGCCTTCAACAAAGCCTATCCGCTCGGTCGCTATGGCACGCGGGAGGATATCGCGGCGGCCTGTGTCTGGCTCGCCAGCGACGAATCTTTCATGACCGGTGAGAATATGCAGGTGAATGGCGGGCTAAGCCTGCGCGGTAATCCGTCCAAGGCGGACATCGCAGCGTCGGTCGCGGCGGCGATTGCGGCGGGCTGACGATGGGCCGCCGCCATCCGCTGGCCATGTCGGCGGGCATCATGCCGGAAGCGACCCCGGTACAACTGGTCGAGGCGGCCGCCCAGGCCGGGTTCGACTATGGCGGCATGTGGGTCGAGATGGCCGACTGGACGACGGCCACGACGCGGGAGGTCAGGGCGGCGCTGGCGGCGACGGGCCTGCCACTGCTGGACGTCGAAGTGGTGTGGATCAAGCCTGGCCCGCTCGACCCCGATCATCTGCGTATCGTCGACATCGGGCTGGAGCTTGGCGCGCACAATGTCCTGTGCGTCAGCAGCGACCCTGATGCGGGGGCGACGCGGGACAAGCTGGCGGCGTTGATGGCGCATGGGGGCAGCGGGATCAGGGTCAATCTGGAGTTCGGCCTGTTTACAGCGGTCAAGACCATCGATCAGGCCAGCGCGATCCTGCGGGAAATCGATGCACCGAACATGGGGTTGCTGATCGATGCGCTGCACTGGACCCGGTCTGGGGGCACGCTGGCGGATGTCGCCGCCGTGCCGATAGAGTGGCTGGGCTATGCCCAATTATGCGATGCGCCGATGCCGGGGGCGGACCCTGGCGACCCCGATGCGATCCTCGTCGAGGCGATCGATGGCCGGGTCGCTTTGGGGCGGGGCGGCCTCGCGATCGATGGGTTGCTGGCAGGATTGCCAGATGGATTGCCGATCGGAATCGAGGAGCGGTCGAAGGCGCTGCGGGAGGACTTTCCCGACTTTAACGATCGCGCTGCGGAACTGATGCGGACCAGTCGGGCCTGGCTGGGTGGCCGGGCTTAACTTCGCACATTTCCCGCTCATTTTGAAATATTGTTACGGTCGGTTGATCCTATTCATGTGTCTGACCGACATTATGAAGAAGCGGGGGCGTATAGGACAGCCCCCGCTTCTCCTCATGCCGTCAGCAGTTTCGGGTCTTCGATCAGGTCTTTCAACGTCCGCATGAAGGCCGCGCCGACTGCGCCGTCGATGGCGCGGTGATCGCAACTGAGCGACATTTCCACGATCGTGGCGAAGCCCAAAGCATTGCCGATCTCGATCGGCTGGCGCGTGCCGGCGCCCACTGCCAGGATCGCGCCCTGCGGCGGATTGATGATCGCGTCGAACTGGTCGATGCCGAACATGCCCAGGTTGCTGATCGAGAAGCTGCCGCCCTGAAATTCTTCGGGCTGGAGTTTGCCGTTGCGCGCCTTGTCCGCCAATGCTTTGATCTCGCGCGCGATAGCGGCGACCGACAGTGTGTCGGCCCCCTTCACGATAGGCGTGATCAGTCCCTTGTCCGTGGCCACCGCCACCGAAATATCCGCGCTGCCGAAGCGGTGGATTTCGTCGCCATGAACCTGCACATTGACGTCGGGATGCTGCGCGAGCGCCAGGCCGCAGGCGCGGACGACATAGTCGTTGATGCTGGGCGCTTCGCCGGTCGCGGCCTTCGCCTGCGCGCGCAGGCCCAGTATCGCGTCGATCCTTATCTTCGATCGCAGGTAGAAATGCGGGATGGTCGATTTGCTGTGACTGAGCGCCTTGGCGATCGCCTTGCGCATCGGCGTCATCTTGACGATCTCGGCCGTCCGGGGGCGGGGCGGGCGAAGGCCATGGGGGCGGCTGGTTCCGCCGACGCCGGTGCCGATGGCTGCACCTGCGAGAGCACATCCGCCTTGCAGATGCGCCCCTTCGGCCCAGTCCCTCGTAGGGCGGAAAGATCGACCTTGTGCTGGACCGCGAGCCGTTTCGCCAGTGGGCTGGCATAGACGTCGCCCAGCATGTTGCCGACCGGTGTGGTGTCGACAGCCGCGCCGCCACCGACTGCGACCGGGGGCAGGCTGGCCTGCTGCACGTCCTGAAGGGTGATTCGGCCATCGGGACCGGAGCCGATGATATGGGCGATATCGATGCCCTCCGCTTCGGCGAAAGCGCGGGCGGCAGGGCTGATTGCCGCGTCGGCGGGAATGGTGATGGCCTTGGCCGGGGGCGGAGGAGTAGCTTGCCCATAACCGGCCGAGGGGGGCGGCGACGATGGTGCTGCCGCCTTGGACGCAGGCTTGGCGTCGGCAGGCTGGAACCCGGCAACGAACGCCTCCACCTCTTGGGCCGACGGTTGTTCATCGGCGCCGGTCAAGACTGCGATCAGATCCCCGACCTGATAGGTGCCGCCCTTTTCGGCCAGCAGGCGGGGGAACATACCGTCGGCTTCGGCCTCGACCTCATTGGTGATCTTGTCGGTCTCGATGAGCGCCAGCGTGTCGCCCTTCTTGAACGGCTGCCCTTCGGCGACCATCCATTCGGCAACGACGCCCTCGGTCATTTCGATGCCCCATTTGGGCATGGCGAATGCGCGCAGATTGGCCATGGCTGCTTATCCCCGCCTGTAGGACATAGCCTTGACCGCCGCCGCCACGATTTTTTCGGGCGAGGGCAGATAGGCGGATTCAAGTTCGCGGGCGAAAGGCACCGGGCTGTGCGGGCCGGTCACCATCTCGATCGGGGCGCGCAGGCTGGAAAAGGCCTTGTTGGCGACCAGCGCCGACAGATCGGTGGCGAAGCTGCACCGGGGCGGCAATTCGTCCACGATCAGCAGGCGGCCGGTGCGCTCCACGCTGTCCAATATCGCTTCCTCGTCCAGCGGACTGGTGGTGCGCAGGTCGATCAGGTCGCAGCCGATGCCGTCCTGCGCCAGCTGCGCTGCGGCATTTTCCGCAAAGCCGACCATCATACCGGTGGCGAGCACGGTGATGTCATCGCCCTGCGTCACCTGCCGCGCATGGCCGAACGGGATCAGATAATCGCCGTCGGGCACTTCGCCCTTCACGCCATACAGCGCCTTATGCTCCAGGAAGATGACCGGGTCGTCTTCGCGGATCGCCTGCGCCAGCAGGCCCTTGGTATCGGCGGCGGTCGATGGCATCACGACCTTCAACCCTGGCATCGCCGTCACCATCGCGTGGATCGACTGGCTGTGCTGGGGCGCGGCATTGTAGCCGCCGCCATAGGGCATGCGGATCACGATCGGACATTTGCTCTTGCCGCCGAACATGTAGCGGAACTTGGCGACCTGATTCCAGATCTGGTCCATGCAGACGCCGATGAAGTCGGCGAACATGATTTCGGCGATGGCGCGCTTGCCGGTCAGCGAAGCGCCCGCCGCCGCGCCGATGATGGCGCTTTCGGAAATGGGGGTGTCGATCACACGGTCGGACCCATATTTGGCCCACAGCCCGCCAGACGTGCCCCAGATGCCGCCAATCGCTTCCGGCCCGCCGGGCGACCCCATGCCGCCGACGATATCCTCGCCCAGCATGATGACGCTATCGTCGCGCGCCATTTCCTCGTCGATCGTGTCGCGAATGACGTCGCGGATCATTTTCATGGCCATGATGGAAAATCTTTCGCGTCAGTAGCTGATATAGACGTCTTCAAGGACGTGGTCGGCCGTGGGGCGGGCGGCGGCCTTGGACTCGGCGACGGCGCGGTCGATAAGCGCCGTGACTTCCGCGTCCAGCGCGTCGAGCGCCGCGCCTTCCAGCAGCTTGGCCTCCGTCACCTTGGTGCGGAAGAGTTTGAGGCAATCGCGTTCCTCGCGCAGCCGATCCAGTTCGCCCTTGCCGCGATAGCGCTGCGGATCGCCTTCGAAATGACCGAAGAAGCGCTCGCAATCCAATTCGATGGAGGCGGGGCCATTGCCCGCCTTGCAATAGGCGATCAGCTCCCGCATCGCCTCATAGACGGAAAAGAAATCGATTCCGTCGGCCTTGATTGCCTTCATGCCGAAGGCGGCGGCGCGGGTCGTCATGCTTTCCGCGCCGACCGCGTAGGATTCGCCGGTATGCTCGGAATAATGGTTGTTTTCGAACACGAAAATGACCGGCAGTTTCAGCACCACCGCCATGTTCATCGCCTCGAACGTCGTGCCCTGGTTGCACGCGCCGTCACCGGAAAAGGCGATCGAGACATTGCCCGTCCCCTTGGCCGTGATGCCCGCACCCACCGCGATCGGTGCGCCTGCCCCGACGATGCCGTTGGCGCCCAGCATCCCCTTGGTCACGTCGGCGATGTGCATGGAGCCGCTCTTGCCCTTGCACAGCCCTTCGCTGGAGCCGTAGATTTCCTTCATCATGCCGACGACGTCGCATCCCTTGGCGATGCAATGGCCGTGGCCGCGGTGGGTGGAGATGATGAAATCCTGTGCGTCCAGACGTTCGCACACGCCCACGGCGCAGGCTTCCTGCCCAGCATAGAGATGGGTGAAGCCGGCGATCTCGCCCAGCGCGATCTCGTCATGCAGGCGATCCTCGAAGACACGGATCGTCTTCATCTGGCGATAGGCCTGTAACAGGGCTTCGCGGCTAAGCTGCATGTCGTCCGTCTCCCATGATGGTGTCGCAGGTCACAGACCCAGCACCGTTTTGGCGATGATAGTACGCTGGACCTCGTTCGTCCCGCCAAAGATGGTCCAGGCGCGGCTGTTGAGGTAGCGGGGGGACGCGACCTGCGCCGCCTTGTCGCGCAGCGGTTCGGGCGCGCCATTGCCGTAAAGTGGGCGATGTTCCTCCAGCGCTAGGCCTGCATAGCCGTAGAGCCGCACCGCCAGGCCATCCACCTGCTGGCGCAGGGTGGAGGCGACCATTTTGCAGAGCGAGGTTTGCGGGCCGGGCGGCAGGCCCTTGGCCATGTCAGCGAGGATGCGCAATTCGGTCATTTCCAGCGCCTGCGCTTCCAGTTCGGTGCGGCCGATGGCGGCCATGAACGCGGTATCGTCCGCCATGCATCCGCCCATACCGTCGGGTTCCTGGGCTGCGGCCCTGCGTAATTTCTGGAGGTCGGAGAGCAATTTGGGCGCGTGGCAGGCGCCGCCGCGCTCGTTTTCCAGCAGGAATTTGGCGATCGTCCAGCCGCCGCCTTCCTCCCCCACCAGATTGTCGAGCGGCGCTACGACATCGTCCAGATAGACTTCGTTGACCTCATGATCGCCCGCCAGGCCGATGATCGGACGGACCTCCACGCCGGGCTGGTTCATGTCGATCAGGATGAAGCTGATGCCCGCCTGCGGTTTGGCGGCAGGGTCGGTGCGCAGCAGGCAGAAGATGTGGGTCGCGTGCTGGGCATGGGTGGTCCACAGCTTGCGGCCGTTGACCAGATAATGATCGCCCTTGCGCTCCGCCTTGCTCTTGAGGCTGGCGAGGTCGGACCCGGCGCCCGGTTCCGAAAAGCCCTGGCACCAGTAATCGGTGCCGTCCAGGATGCGGGGCAGAAGGGTCGCCTTCTGCTCCGCCGTGCCGAAGCGGCAGATGACCGGGCCGAGCAGTTTGAGGCTGAGGACCGGCAGACTGGGCGCATCGGCCAGCGCGCATTCCTTCTCGAAGATATAGCGCTGGGTCATGGTCCAGCCGGTGCCGCCGCAATCGACGGGCCAGTTATAGGCAAGCCAGCCCTTGGCGTGCAGGATCGCCTGCCATTCGCGGCCGATGTCAGGTTCGACGAAGACCGTAGGGGTGGCCTGCATCCCCGCGCGCAGATGGTCGGGCAGGTGGCCGTCCAGGAACCTGCGCACCTCTGCGCGGAAGGCTTCGTCTTCGGGGGTGAAATGCAGGTCCATAGGCCGTCAGCGCTGGAGGATGGTCACGCCGGAAATACCGGGCGCGCCGTAAACATGGGTGTAGGCGGTCTTGGGGTTGCCCGGCACCTGGCGGCCGCCGCCATGCCCGCGCAACTGGATGACATTTTCATAGACCTGCCGGAGGCCGGATGCGCCGATCGGCTCGCCACAGGCCAGGCAGCCGCCATCGGTATTCACCGGCAGCCTGCCGTCGATCCGGGTCCAGCCCTCCGCCAGCCATTCCTCCTGCGCGCCGTCGGCGCAGAACCCGTTTTCGGCCATGTGCATGATTTCCGCTCCCGACTCGGTGTCCTGCAACTGGGCGACGTCGATATCCTCCGGGCCTACGCCTGCCATCTCGTAGGCGGCGGCGGAGGCGAGGAGGGTCGGCGCGCCACCGCGCACGACGTCCAGGCCCGGCGCGAACACCTCGAACGATCCGGGCGGGCGGGTGCGGATCGCCGCCGCCTTGACGCGAACGTCGGCGCGGCCGAGTTCGCGCGCCTTCTTCTCGCTCGCTAGGATCAGCGCCACGCCGCCTTCAGCGGGCGAACAGAACATATATTTGGTCAGCGGATCGTTGATCATCGCGGCGTTCAGGATGGTGTCGATGTCGACCGGCGCGCGCCGCCAGGCATGGTCGGCGTGGACCGCGTTATCGAACGCCTTTTCCGACACGCGGCCCAGCGACTGGCTGGTGATGCCATGCTGGGCCATATAGCGTTGCAGCTTCATGGCGAAGAACTGAGTCGTGACCATCAGGCCGACCGACCCATACCAGTCGGGCAGGCTGTAGTCGGCGGGCATGGCGTTGAACGCGCCGCGCGGATGCTTGTCGAACCCCAGCGCGATGCCAATGTCATATTGGCCGGACGCGATGCCCTGCCACGCCCCGATCATCGCCGACCCACCAGTCGCGCAGCCATTTTTGACGTTGATGAAGGGCAGGCCGGTCAGGCCCAGTTCGTTGACGATCGTGTCGGCATTGCCCGACGCGTCGGAGCCGCCGAAGCCGAACTGGATGTCGCTCCAATCGACACCCGCATCAGCCATCGCCGCCCGCGCTGCATAAGCGCCCTGCTGAAGGCCTGACAGGCCATCGGTGCGGCCGAAGGGGTGGATGCCCACCCCGACGATGAAGACATCAGCCATGCTGCCTGTCCTCCTGAAGTGGCGCGAAGGCATAGGTGAGGACGGCGCGACCCGAAGCGTCGGTGGCGAAGGGAATGATGACCGTCTGCATCTCCATGCCGATGCGGATCGCATCGAAGGCGATGCCGACGATCCGCGTCTCGACGATCACCGCGTCGGGCAGTTCGACATAGCCGATGGCGAACGGCTCGAACGCTTGCGCGCCGATATAGGGCGGAGTCTTGGGGCGGAAGCGCTGGATGGTCCAGGACCAGACCCGGCCGCGCGCAGGCAGAGCGATTGCTTCGAACCGGGGATCGCCAGCGGGATAGGGAAAGACGATGCGGCCCGTTTCGCGATCACGCCCGCCGATCAGATGCGGTTGCGGCTGCGCGGCGAAAAGGCCCTCTGCTACGGCAACGCTATCGAGGCTGGCGATGTCGGTGATGGTTCAGCTCCCTGGTCTGCTTGTCTGCGACGACTATGGAAATGCGGGCGGGCAAATGCTGCTGTAAGAAAGCATAGGTTATCGTCGCAGGTCGCCCCGATGGACAAGAAAAGGCCCGCCGCGGCATTGCCGGGCGGGCCTTTTTCCTGTGCTGTCGCTGCGCTGCTCAGTTGGCGGCGGCGGCGTCCATCATGTCGTGATTGGTCGGCGTCGTCACGGTGGCGACGCTGCCCAGATAGCCGAGCTGGGTGGCCTTGAACACGGTCTGACTGCGATTGACGGCTTCCAATTTTGTGGCGGCATTATGGATGTGAAAGCGCACCGTGGCGCAACTGCGCGTCAGGATCATCGCAATCTCCACGTCGGTCTTGCCGACCGCCGCCCAGCGGAGGCATTCCACTTCCCGCTTGGACAGGCGGCAATTGGTGGGGATCCACGGCCGCTGGCTGGTGACGCGCGAATAGCCGCCGACGAAGCGGCGGCTGTGATATTCCAGCTGATCGGCGTACAGGTCGAACTCGCGCGACAGGTCTTCGCGCGTATCGTCGATAGGTGAAAAGCTGACCGCGCCGATCTGGCCGAAGGGCAGGTGGATCGGCACGACGATGACGGCGCTGGCGTTCACCTGCTCGCTGAAATGCGACAGGTCGATCTGGCCGAGCAGCGGGTTGTGGGCGCGGGTGTGGATGCCATGGGCGTTGACCCAGAAAGGATCGCTTTCATAGCGGCAGGCGAAGGGCAGGGGGGAACTGAGCGCCAGAAGCGGCTTCTTCCACCATTGTTCCTTGGTCGATGGCCAGCCGAAGACGGAATGGGCCAGGACATTGCCGTCCGCATCGCACATCGGCATCTTGGACGCGATATTGGCGCATGCGGCGACGCGGAAATTGCCGACATCCATGGCGATGTCGCGCAATGCCTGCGCCGCGGGCAATATATCGGCCGACGTCGCAATCGCGGTGGGAACATGCCTGTCGAAACGGGCGTCGGTGCCGATCTGTGCCGGGATTCCGCCGTCGTTAGAACAGGCGACGGATATGTCGCCTAATCTCTCCATAGCCGAAAGCTACGCCCCAAGCTGATAAGGATCAAGCGAAACAAAACCTATGAATAGTGGCAGGTCCGCAATGTCATGATGCCGCAAACTATCGGAAAATGCAGGCTGGCCTGGGCGCGGCGGGGTCTATCCTTTTGGCACGGATGAAGGATGCCGCCGTCGAAGCAGGCGCGGCGTCACCGATAGCGGAAGCGAGGGGCAGCGTGAATTTCGATCTCAGCGAGGAACAGGCTCTCCTGCGCAACCTTATCGAGAAGTTTGCGGGCGATCGCTACGACCCGGCCAAACGGCTGAGCTATGTCAGGCAGGCGCATGGCTTCTGCCTGGAGGGGTGGGCCGCGCTGGCGGACACCGGACTGCTCGCCTTTCCCTTCGCCGAGGAATGGGGCGGTTTTGGTGGCGGCAGCGTCGAACTCATCACCGTGATGGAGGCGATCGGCCGCGCCGTTGCCGTGGAGCCGATATTGCCGGTCATCCTGATGGCGGGCGGCATGATCGACAAGTTGGGCACGGATGCGCAAAAGTCCCATTGGCTGCCGCGCCTGTCCGCTGGCGAAGCGATGGCGAGCCTGGCGCATGGCGAGCATAGCGCGCGCTTCAATCAGGACAGCGTCGCCACCCGCGCGAAGGGTGCGCGGCTGAGCGGCGCGAAGCAGATGGCGCTAGCGGGCAGCGTCGCCGATGTCTTCGTGGTGTCCGCGATCGATGAGACGGGTGAGGCGCGCTTTTTCCTGGTGCAGGCCGACGCGCCGGGGCTGACGTTGCGCCATTATCGCATGACCGACGGGTCGATCGCGAGCGATCTGGTGCTGACCAATGTGCCGGGCGAAGCGATGGCGGGCGGGCTGGCGGCGCTGGACGATGTATTGATCGACGTGCGACTGGCGATCAGCGCTGAATTGATCGGGTTGATGGCGATGATGTTCGACGCCACGCTGGACTATATCAAGACGCGCAAGCAGTTCGGCCAGCCGATCGGCGGTTTCCAGGCGATCCAGCATCGCATGGCGGACAATTATGCCCGCATGGAATTGAGCCGTTCGCAGCTTTATCGCGCCGCGGCGACGCGGCGGGAAGATGCCGCTCGCGCTGCGGCGATCACGGGGGCGAAGGCCTATATCAGCGCCAGCGCGATGGCGCTGGGCGAAGATGCGGTCCAACTCCATGGCGGCATCGGTACGACCGAGGAACTGATGGTCGGGCAGGCGTTCAAGCGCGTCATGCTGCTGGCGTCATTGCTGGGCGATAGCGAGTGGGAATTGCGGCGTTACGAGGCGCTGGTGGCGGCCTAGCCTGAGGCGCATGAGATACCCGTCACGCCCATCCGTTCGAGCCGAGCCTGTCGAAGCTCCTTTCTTTTTCGGCGTTGAGGGAAAGAAAAGCCCTTCGACAGGCTCAGGGCGAACGGATTTCATGTGAAGCGCCTGCGCTGGCTCTGACGGTGGCCTAACTGGCGCTCAGGTCCACCATCACCTTGCCGATATTGCCGCCGGAAAACAGCTTGCCATAGGCGTCCAGCGTGTTCTCCAGGCCATTGGTGACGTCGAATTCCATCGTCACCACGCCCGATGCCAGCCATGGCGCGGTCAGCCGGTTGATCTCGCCGCCGCGAAAATAGAAGTCGGGCGAAAAGAAGCCCGCCACGGTCAGGCGCTTCATCAGGATCAGGTCGAAATTCTGCGGGCCGACCCGCTCCGCCTTGTCATAGGTGGAGATAAGGCCGCAGATTGCGATCCGCCCGTTCATCGCCATGGCGGGCAGCACGGTATCAAGCGTATCCCCGCCGACGCAGTCGAAGAAACAGTCGATCCCACCGGGCGCCAAGGCGGCGAGCCGCGCGGCGAGATCGTTCGCCTTGTAATCGATCGCGGCGGCCAGGCCATAGCGATCGGTCAGCAAGGCGCATTTGGCAGCGCCGCCCGCAATGCCGATCACCCGGCATCCCATCGCCTTGGCGAACTGCGCGGCGAGCAGCCCGGTCGCGCCTGCGGCAGCCGACACCAGCACGGTTTCGCCCGGACGCACCCGGCCATATTCGGTGAGGCCCACATAGGCTGTCCAGCCATTGGGGCCGAGCACGGCGAAATGCTGGCGCATGTCGGCGATGGCATCCACGATCCAGATAGCGCCCCTGTCGGGGGGCAAGCACGCTATAGTCGGCCCACTGGCCATAGGCCCGCACGATATCGCCCGGCTTGTACCCGGCGTGGCGCGATTCCACGACCTGGCCCAGGACGAAGCCCACGATCTTGCTGCCCAGCGGGGTGGGGGCCATATAGCTGTCCGTGCGCGGGGTCAGCCACATGCGCGTGCCCGCATCCAGCGACAGCCACAGATTGCGCACCAGCAACTGGTTGTCGCCAATGGTCGGCACCGCCTCTTCGCGCAGCTTGATGCCGGACGCGAAATCCGTTCCGTTCGGATAGCTTTCCAGTTGCCAGAAGCGGTTCATGCCGGTCATCCTCTTTTCCTGACCATGGCATGGAACGTTCGGGTCCGTCATGCAGCTATGACAAGCATTAATTGTCGGCTGTATCGGCTTGGGCCAGACGGGTCGGATATGGAGAGGCCGGATGTTCAAGACCTATGAGTGAGACCTATCATCGCGTGATCCAGGCGTCGGATGTGGCGGAAAAGGCGATGCTACCCTTCATCGTCAACCGCTGGCCGCTGTTCCTCTGCCGTGAAGAGGGCGCGATCCACGCGATCATCAATCGCTGCACCCATGCCGCGGCGGAACTCGCCCCGGCTGGGAAGGTCCGGCGCGGATCGGTGATGTGCCCGCTGCACGGCGCGCGGTTCAAGCTGGACAGCGGCGAATGCCTAGGCGGGGCAGGCTACAAGCCGCTCAAGCTGTTCCCATGGCGGGTGACCGACGACGGCTGGATCGAAGTCGCGGTGCCGGACGACGCGCCGGGGATGGAGCATCTGCCGGTGAAGGCGCTGGTCTAGGCCCGCCTTTCCTTGGCCCAATCAATGCCGCGCCGCAAAAGATCGTAGAAGACCGGCAGGTCCCAGGCGCAGCGATCCACGGTCGGCCAATAGTCGAGAAGGGGTTGCATGTCATAATGCCCCCGGCAGTGGCCCAGCGTGTTGTAGAGGACGGCGCCCTTGTCCTGCGGCTTGATGTAGAGGACAGGATGCTTGTCCTGCGCCCAATCGGCCTCGTCAAAGCCGGTCGCTTCGCCGGCAAATTCGGTTTCGAGCAGGACGTGCAGGTCGCCGTGCCGTTCCATCAAATAGAGTTCGTCGGTGGTTTCGAACGGTGCGATGCCGCGCGTGATCGGATGGTCGGGATCGGCGACGGTCACGCTGTAGGGCGCGATCGGCGGGTGGGCGATGAACTGGCTGCCCAGCGTGTCCATGAACAGCGGCGCCCAGCGCGGGCTACCATACAGGCCGTTGTCGAACAGGCGCAGCACCGAATTGGTGCCGTGCAGCGCATACCAGCGCCCGCCGCCCTTCACCCAGTCGCGCAATGCTTCCTGCGCGGCAAGTGATGGCACGACGTCGCAGGTATAGGTGACGAGGAAGTCGGCCTGGACGATGGCGTCGATATTGTCGTAGTTTTCGAACACGCGGGTGCGGACCCGGTCGTCCTCGCCCAGCAGCTTGAGCAGTTGCAGCCGGGCGAAGTCGATGTCGTGATACAGGCCGCCTGCGATCAGGACGCAGTCGATCCGCTCGGGATGGTCACTCATGCCCTAAATCCTTTGTCCAGAGCATAATCCGATCATACAGGATCGGATCATGCTCTCGTTATTCTTTGTTTTCCGCATTTTCCCAGCCAGCAGATGATGCCATCTGCTTCGAAAATGCTCTAGAAAGACACGCCCTTGGTCATCGACCCGTCAATCCGCACGTTGGCGCCGGTCATGTAGCGGCAGGCGGGGGAAGCGATGAAGGCGATGGCCTTGCCGATCTCCTCGCCCGTCCCCATCCGGCCGAAGGGGATTTGTTGCAGGATCGAATCGTGGAAATCGGCCATATTGTCCTTGATATATTGCCATGGTCCGTCCGGCGTGAACACCGGACCGGGGGTCACGCAATTGACCCTTATGCCCTGCGGCGCATGCTTCTGCGCCAGCGCGGCGCTGTAATTCATGATTGCGGCCTTGAGCGCATTATAGGGCTGCGGCCCCATAAATTCCTCTATCGCACCGGTGGAGGAGATGGTGACGATCGATCCGGCATCGGACTGTTCCAGCGACGGCAGCGCTGCCTGGATACCGCGCACCAGCGGCAGGATGTCGCCGTTGAACACGGTGTTCCAGCCTTCGACCGTATCGGCGCCCGGATTGACCGAGACGAAGGAAATGAAGATGTCGCAACCACCCAGTTGGCTGGTGGCCTGTTCGATCCATGCCGGGAAGGCATCGGCGTCGGTGACATCGACCGATGCGCCAAATGCGTTGACGCCCAGCGCGGACAGTTCGGCGACAGCGCCGTCGACCTTGCCCTGCGTGCGCCCGCACAAGGCGATGTCGCAACCTTCGCCCGCCAATATGCGCGCGACGGCCAAGCCCATGCTGGCATTCGCGCCAGCCAATATGGCCTTACGGCCTTTCAGTCCCAGATCCATACATCGCTCCTCTCGGTCCGCCCGTGCTTCGGCGTAGCCTGTTGCGCTATATCTAGCCGATGACGGGGTGGGAGGCACTGGCGTTTCCGACAGTGTTCGCCTGTCGCCCCGACCCCATGGAATTGACAGGGGCGGATGGGCCATCGCTGCCCTATAGATGGTGGCATAAACGCCAGGAGAGATGTTCCGCTCATGGGTAAGCCCGTTCTCGCCGACCTTATCCGAAGCCATGCGATAGTGCGAGGCGAGGCGATCGCCCTGACGTTCGAGGGGCGGGACAGCAGCTATGCCGCGCTGGACGCCCATGCCAGCTGCGTGGCCGCCGCGATGGTCGCCATGGGCCTGTCGCCGGGTGATCGGGTCGCGTTTCTGGGGAGGAATAGCGATCTCTATTTCGAATATTGGCTGGGCGCGGCGAAGGCGGGCGTCGTGCTGGTGCCGATCAACTGGCGGCTGGCACTGCCGGAGGTCGCCTATATATTGGGTGACGCCAGGCCCCGGCTGGTGCTGGCCGATCCCGAATTTCTCGACCGGCTGGACGGGCAGGGCGACTATGCCATTTTGACGACCGAACCCGTCGCGGAGCGGGTGGACTTTGCGGCTTGGCGGGACGCGCAGGCACCGATCGATCCGCATCGGGATGCGGACTATGATGAGCCGGTCCTGCAACTCTACACGTCCGGCACGACCGGTAATCCCAAGGGCGCGATGCTGACCAATCGCAGCCTGCTGGCGCTGCGGCAGGACACGCCGGACGCCATCATGCCCGCCTGGAACAGGTGGAGCGCGCAGGATGTCGCGCTGATCGCGATGCCCATCTTTCATATCAGCGGGTCGGGGTGGGGGCTGTGGTCGCTGCAACATGGCGGCAAGGGCGTGGTGGTGCGCGAGTTCGATCCGCATCAGGTGCTGGGCCTGCTGACCGCGCATCGCATCACGAAGATCATGATGGTGCCGACCGCGATGCGGATCGTGTGCGATCATCCCGCCGCAGCCACCACCGACTTCAGTTTTCTCCAGACTATCTGCTATGGCGGATCAGCCATTCCGCTGGACCTGATGCGCCAGGCGATCGCCGTGTTCGGCTGTGGTTTTGCGCAGATGTACGGCATGACGGAGACGGCCGGGACGATCGTCGGGCTGCCGCCGGAGGATCATGATCCAAACGGCAATGCGCGGATGCGCGGGGTCGGATTGCCGCTGCCGGGCGTGGAGGTGCGGATCATCGATGAATCCGGCATGGAGCTGCCGCGCGGCGATGTGGGAGAGATCGCGGTGCGATCGGCCGCCAACATGATCGGCTATTATGGGCGGCCCGACGCGACGGCCGAGACGATCGACGCCGAGGGGTGGATGCGCACGGGTGACGCGGGCACGATGGATGCGGACGGCTATCTCTATCTGGCCGACCGGATCAAGGACATGATCATCACCGGCGGGGAGAATGTCTATCCGGCGGAGGTCGAAAACGCCCTCTACAGCCATCCCCAGGTCAGCGATGTCGCGGTCATCGGCGTGCCGGACGTCAAATGGGGTGAAGCGGTCAAGGCGATCGTCGTGCCGGTCGAGGGTGAGACGCCTGATCCGGTGGCCCTGATCGCCTGGGCGCGGGAACGGATCGCGGCTTACAAAGCGCCCAAGAGCGTGGAGTTTCGCGCGCAGCTGCCGCGCAATCCATCGGGCAAGATATTGCGCCGCCTGTTGCGCGACGAATATCGCTGACCTGCTGTTTCCAGCAGGTCACGCGCCGGTCGTGACGGCATAGCCTGCTGCCAAACAGACTATGGGAGAGCCACGCGCATGACCGCCAATTTCACCGGGCCGCTGGAAGATCGCATGGCGATCCGCGAGGTGTTGGAAACCTATGCCGACGCGGTCAATCGCGTGGACGAGGACCTATGGGCCTCGATCTGGGTCGAGGATAGCCACTGGGATTTGTCGCACTATCCCGAATTGGGGATCGTGGAGGGCAAGGACGCGATCGTCGCGCTGTGGCGCGGGGCGATGCCGCATTATCCCAAGCTCAGCTTCATGATATCCGTCGGCATGATCCAGGTCGACGGCGACGTCGCGCAGGCGCGCACCTACATCTCCGAAGTCTATGAGGAACCGGAAACCGGCAAGGATAAGCGCGCCCGCGCCTGCTATAATGACAAGCTGGTGAAGCGCGGCGGCGCGTGGTTCCTGCAAAGCCGCAGCTTCACCATCATCCACCAGAGCTGAGCCAAGGAGCCGTACCGATGATCGTGATTACCGGACAGATTTTCACCGACCTGGACACACTGCCCGCGCTTTATGGGCGCCTGAAAGAACTATGCGCGCCATCTCGCGCAGAAGATGGTTGCCTATTCTACCATATGGCGCTTGAGGACGCGGAGCGCGGCATTATCATGGCGACGGAAGGATGGCGCGACCAGGCGGCGCTGGATACGCACCTGGCTCTTCCCGCGGTCGCCGCGCTGGTACAGGATTTCAAAGGAAAGTTTCGCACCGCCGTTCAGATACATCAGGTCGTCAGTAGCGAAGTGCTGACGGTGACATCCTGATCCACACGCTGCTTTGCATGACCGCCATTTATTTGGCGGTCATGCCACCATCGATCACCAGTTCCGCGCCGGTCATGAAGCTGGCTGCCGGGCTGGACAGATAGGCGATGCCCGCTGCGATCTCGTCCGGTTCGCCCATTCGCCCCATCGCGTGGTTCGCCGACACGGTGGCGCGCGCGGTGGCTTCGTCGGGGAACAGGCCATCATCGACATAGCGGGCGTAGATCGTGTCCATCATGTTGGTGTCGATCCCGCCAGGGTGGACGCTGTTCACGCGGATGGGCAGCCCCATCATCGCAAATTCCAGGGCCGCGCTCTTGCTGAACAGCTTCACCGCGCCCTTGCTGGCGCAATAGGTGGACATGAGCGCTGCCCCGCGCAGGCCGCCGACGGATGAAAGGTTGACGATGGACGAGCCACCCTTGCGGTCCGTCCCGCTTTTGGCCAGCAAGCTCTGCGCGGCCTGCGTGCCCAAAAACACGCCCTCCACATTGATCGCCATGCATGTGCGAAATTCGGCCAAGGTCGTGTTGGCGATGCTGTTGGTCACGGATATCCCGGCATTGTTGACCAAGATGTCGAGCCGACGATGCGTGGTGTCGATCTGGGCGATCAGCGCGGCCCAATGGGCTTCATCGGTCACGTCCAGCCGACGATAATCGGCAGCGCCTGCAATGTCGGCGCTGTCGGCCAGGTCGGTGGCGATAACCCTCGCGCCGGATTCCGCGAGGGCGAGACAGGTCGCGCGACCGATGCCGCCGGTCGCGCCGGTGACGAGCGCCACCGCGCCGTCGAGACCGAAGTTGGGCATTATCTATCCTTCCACGACAGGGATCAGCGGGCGGTCCATCCGCCATCGACCACGACTTCGCTGCCCGTCATGTAGCTGGCGTCGTCGCTGGCGAGGAAGGCGACGACCTTCCCGATCTCGACCGGCTGGGCGAGGCGCTTGGTCGGCGTGGTCGCGGCCATCTCATCGATCCGTTCCTGCGCGGTCCCGCCCTCGCGCTCGGCCCAGAGGGCCATGCCCTGATGCAGAAGCGGCGTTTCCACAAAACCGGGGTGAATGCTGTTGACCCGGATCGGGATGCCAGCATCGGCAAATTCCATCGCATTGGACTTCGTGAACAGCCGCACCGCGCCCTTGGACGCGTTATAGGCCGATACGTCGCCCATGCCGACCAGCCCGAAGATCGAACTGACATTGATGATGCTGGAGCCATAGGGGGTGCCTGCACCCGCCTTCGCCAGCAGGGGCTGGAACGTCTTGGTCCCCAGGAATACGGTATCGACGTTCAGCGTCATCAGACGCCGCCAGTCGGCCAGCGGCATGTCCTGTACCTTGCCGTTAAGGGCGCCACCGACATTGTTCACCAATATGTCCAGATGGCCAAAGTCCCGCTCTACCTGCGTCCGCGCGGCGATCCACGCGTCCTCCTGCGTGGCGTCCAGTTGGATATAGCTGGCGTTTTCGACCGTGCCGATGGCCGCGACGGCGTCCGGGCTGTCGGGGCCATCCAGATCGGTTATGATGACGCTTGCCCCATCGGCGGCCAGACAGATGCAGATAGCGAGGCCGATGCCCCGCAAGCCACCGGAAACCAAAGCAATGCGTCCGTCCAAACGGCCTGCGCCCATATCCTCGCCCTCCCGTATATGGCCGGTGTCGGCCCTATGTTCCTGCCCATCCTTGTCCCTTTATATCGGCCATGCAGCACCTGCGGCTTTTCACAGGGTGACCTGATGCGGCGCCGGGTGCATGCCGCCGTCGTCGGCAGTCCGCGCCCCTGATATCGGGCAATCGGGTTGCCGGAGACATTCAACGGAACAAGCCCGACATCGGACCTTGGGCGGACGATCGAAGGGGCTGGGCATCATGACTATCGCTATTGCGCCTCGGGCTTCGGCGCGCTGCCCCGGACGGTGATGGTGCAGGTTTCGACCAAGTTTTGACAGCAAGGGACACGCGCATGGATGCCGAACGCTATGCTGCCCTCAAGGGCCAGATCGAACATCTCTATTCGCTGACGGGCACGGGACAGTGGGACAAGGTCGAGGCGCTGCTGACCGACGACTTCAGGATCGTGGAGGCGGAATGTCTGCCCTTCGGCGGCGTCTATGAAGGGAAGGGTGCGTTGCAGGCGCTCTTCACCAAAGTGTTCGCCTTCTGGGAAGATCCGGCGCTGGACTATAAGGATATCGCGATATCGCAGGATAATATCGTCGTCCTCCTGTCTTTCCATGCGACCTCCCGGTTCAACGGCGAACGGCTGGAAATGCCCTTGTGCGAGGTATTCCACCTGCGCGATGGCAAGTTCAGCGGGATCACGCCCTATTATTTCGACACGGCGGCGATCTGCCGCGCGACGGGCACGCCGGTCGATAGCTGACATCATATGCCCCGCCTGCCATTTATAGCAGGCGGCAAAGGGCTTGCGCCTTGCCATGATGGCCGCAAACAGGCGTAATCGGGCGAGAGGATGATGGGCATATGAACAATTTGGCGGGCAAGGTGGCGTTGGTCACCGGCGGGACGTCGGGCATCGGCAAGGCGACGGTGGAGCGCCTGTCCGCTGACGGCGCGCGGGTGATCTTCACCGGATCGAACGAGGCCGCAGCCTCCGCGATCACCGCCTCGACCGGCGCCACCTTCCTCAAGGGCCGGGTGCAGGAGCCTGCCGACTGGGCGCGGTTCGATGCGCTGGTCCGGGCGGACTTCGGGCGGCTCGACATCGCCTTCGCCAATGCGGGTATGGAACGGGGCGACAGCAGCGTCGAACATATCGCGCTCGACGCCTGGAACGGCCTGCTGGACGTCAACTTGACGGGCGTGATGCTGACCGCGCAGGCGGCCGTGCGCCTGATGCGTCACAATCCGGGCGGGGCGACCGGATCGATCATCGTCAACAGTTCGATGAGCGCGCACAAGGTGATGGGCAATTTCGTCGCCTATTCGACCACCAAGGGCGCGGTGCTGGCGCTGTCGAAATCCGTGGCGATGCATTGCGCGAACGAGGGGATGAATATCCGCTGCAACGCGATCCTGCCAGGCGTTGTGCAGACCGACATGATCCAGGCGATCATCGACAAGTCGCCCGATAGCGCCGCGGCGCTGGCCGCCTATCAGGGCATGTCTCCGCTACGCCGCATGGCCCAGGTGGAGGAGGTGGCGGCGCTGGTGTCGTTCCTGGCGTCGGACGAAGCTGCGTTCATATCCGGCGCGGAATATGCCATCGACGGCGCGTCGACGGCCGGGATGATGGGGGTTTAGGGTGAGATGATTATGGCTTGGTCCCGCCGATCATGGCGAACTGAGCCAAAAGTCATCGCGGTGTGAAAGTGGCAAGCTATGCCAAGACGCGATGATGTTGAAGTTCCCCGGCGCAGGCCGGGGTCCAGTTCAGAGCGCGGGACTGGGCCCCGGCCTGCGCCGGGGAACAAGCCATAGGTTTTTGTGTCAGAGGACCGGCGGCGTCTTGCCCGGATCGTCGCTCAGATAATAGTCGACATAACGGTGGAAATACTGGTTCCCGCGCTCGTTGCGGCCAAATGTGACGTTCGGCCGCGCGCCGGACTCCATGCCCTTCTGCACCTGTAGCCCGACGCCATAATCCTCTACATCCACCACGTCGCGCAGCCAGTCCATCATGCCCTCGATGGCGGCGGCGTCGGCCTCGTCCTTGGGGCCATGGCGGCGGATGAACAGCAGGTTGGTCATGTTCTTGTCCGGCGTCGGGCCGGGGATCAGTTGCGCGACCTGGGTGATTTCGGGCGCGAAGAAGATGCTGACATTGGGAAAGATGGTGCGCACGAAGTCATAGCCTTCATTTTCATGCTCGCCCCAGGTCTCGCGCGGCAGCGCGCCCAGCGCTTCCTTGATGCGGACCTGCGGATAGCCCACGCGCAGATGCGGGCCATAGGCGGTGAAACTCATGATGTTGCTGAAGGTGCGCGGATGGATGGTTTCGGGATGGGCGGCGGCGAAATGATAGCCTTCTAGATAGCCATCATAGGCGACCTTCCAGTTCGCGCCATATATGCGGCGCGACCCGCAAAAATGCCATTGATCCAGTGCATAGGCGTTGAGGTCGTCCAGCATCCCGCCCAGATGCTTGCCGATGTCCATGTCGGCCTTCGGGTCCAGGCTGACCCAGATGATGCCGCCCGCCTCGACGCAGGGCAGGGCGGTGAGATTATGGTCCTCCTTGCAGATCGCACCGAACTTCTTGGGTTCGGCGACACCGATCAGCTTGCCGTCATTGGCGAAGGTCCAGGCGTGGTAGGGGCAGGAAAAACGCTTGGCGTTGCCATGGCCTTCGGGCTTGAGGATCATGCCGCGATGCGAGCAGACATTATACATCGCCGCGACCGACCCGTCCGTCTTGCGGGTGATGAGGATGGGCTTACCCATCAGGTCCATCGCCTTGTAATCGCCCGGATGGGGCATTTCGGCAGTCACCGCGGCCAGCAACGGCAGCTTCAGGAAAATCTCCGACATCTCCCGGTCGAACCAGGCCGGGTCGGTATAGGCGGCGGCGGGCACGGCCATGGTTTCGGCTGCGCAGTCGGTCGTGCCGCTTTCCACATAGTCCAGCATCCTGGCGGCTTCGTTGCCGATGATGTCATGATAGCCCATGCTCGTGTCTCTCTCCTCACGGCAGGCAGACGACGGTTTTCCCCGTCGTCCTGCCGCTCATCAATCGTATGAAGGCGTCCGGCGTCGCGTCCAGCCCATGCGTTACATTTTCCAGCGGGCGCAGGTCGCCAGCCTTGACCCATGCACCGATACGCGATTGCGCCTCGGCCAGAAACTCTGGATGCTCATAGGTCAGGAACCCCTGCATCGTCGCGCGCTTCACCAGCAACTGCCACAGGTTGCGGATCGGATATTGTTCATCGGCATTGTTATAATTGGCGATCATGCCGCACACGATGACCCGGCCATGATCAGTCAGGTGGGGCAGTATGCCGTCCAGTATCTCACCCCCCACATTGTCGAAATAGACGTCGATCCCCTGCGGCGCGGCGGAGGCGATCTTCGCGTCCAGCGTGCCGGGTGCGTTGTAATCGACGACGGCGTCGAAGCCCAGGTCGCGGCACAGCGCGGCCTTGTCGGGTGAACTGGTGATGCCGATCGTCCGGCAGCCGGACAGGCGCGCGATCTGGCCCGCGACATTGCCCACCGCGCCCGCCGCCGCGCTGATCGCGACGGTATCGCCCGGCTTGATCCGGCCGATCGCAAACAGGCCGACATAGGCGGTCAGGCCCGACGGGCCGAGCGTGCCCATATAGAGCGAGAGCGCCCCCCGATCGGGACAGTCGCATTTTTCCAGGCCCAGCGCGTCGGCAGTGAGCAGGCTATATTCCTCCCACCCAGCCAGCGCGCGCACGATGTCGCCTGCGGCGAAACCGGGCAGGCGGCTGTCCACCACTTCGCCCAGCGCCATGCCGCGGATGGTTTCGCCGATCGCCAGCGGCGGCAGATAGCTGGGCCGGTCGTCCATGAAACCGCGGATCGCCGCATCGATCGCAAATACCCGGTTGCGGACCAGCATCGTGCCGTCCGCCACCACCGGCAACGGCGCCTGCGCCAACTGGAAATCGCCCGCCTGTGGAAGCCCTGTGGGGCGCCGGGCCAGCGTGATGGTGCGATGCGTGCCGGTCATGACTCTCCTGGACGCCGGTCATAGCCGACGACGCGATGATAGAGCGTGCGCGGTTGGCGCTTCCCTGTGATTATCACTAGGTCGACACATCAACGCCTTGGGTGGCCTGATGCAATCCATAGGTCATAAAGCGCCCGACTTTCGATAGATTGGGCGCAGGAAGAGGAGATTCGAGACTATGGCTGACGCCGATCCCCAGATCAAAGCCCCGCCGCAGATCAAGGGAGAGCCGCTGCCACGCTGTCCGGGGCCGTCCTATCGCGACCTGGCCCTGGCCGACACCAATGAAGTGCCGGAATATCTCTATCAGGATGTCTATGAAAATCTGGGGTCCGATCCGATCCCCACATCCCGCTACACCGACCCGGCCTTTTTCGAGCTGGAAAAGCAGAAAATGTGGCCCAAGGTCTGGCAATTCGCCGTGCGCGAGGAGGAACTGCCCGAGCCGGGCGACTATGCCGTATATGAGAATGTCGGCAAATCCTTCATCATCGTGCGGCAGGCGGATATGTCGGTCCGCGCCTTCTACAATGTCTGCCTGCATCGCGGCCGCAAGCTGAAGCTGGAAAGCGGCTGGGCAGGCGAACTGCAATGCCCGTTCCATGGCTTCACCTGGAATATGGACGGGTCGATGAAACAGATCCCGTGCCGCTGGGATTTTGCGCATCTGTCGGACGATCAGATGGCGCTGCCCGAAGTGTCCGTCGGGCGCTGGGGCGGCTATATCTTCATCCGGGAAGCGGGCGAAGGGCCGACGATCGAGGAATTTCTGGCCCCGCTGCCCGAACATTTCCAGCGCTGGAAGCATGAGGAATGCACGACCGTCATCTGGGTCGGCAAGGTCGTTCCCGCCAATTGGAAGGTGGTGATGGAGGCTTTCATGGAAAGCTGGCACACCGTCGTCACCCACCCGCAATTGCTGCCGTTCACCGGCGACGCCAATTCATCCTATAATATCTACGGCGACTATACGAACCTGACGGTCACGCCCTTCGGCACCATGTCGCCCCACATCGATCCCGAAGGCAAGCCGCAGCAATGGATCGTCGACGAGTTCGTCAAATATAATGGCCGCTCGTCCGACAATTATGAGGAGCAACCCGAAGGCGGCTATAACGTCAAGGTGCCGGATGGGGTTACGGCCCGCGCGGCGTTGGGCGCCAGCCTGCGCGAAACGACCAGCAAGATGTTCGGGCAGGACATCAGCTTCGCATCCGACAGCGAGATGATGGATGCGCTGCTCTATAATGTCTTCCCCAATTACAGCCCCTGGGCGGGGTTCCAGCCCAATATCGTCTATCGCTGGCGGCCGTGGCATGATGTCGACCATTGCCTGATGGAAGTGCGCATCCTTACCCGCACGCCGCCCGGCGAAACCCCGCCCAAATGCCCGCCGATGCATTTCCTGACGGACGCGCAGAAATGGACCGAAGCGGCCGAGATCGGCATTTTGGGCGATGTGTTCGAACAGGATATGGAAAATCTGCCCTTCGTCCAGCAAGGCTTGAAAAGCTCCGCCAACGGGCAGGTGCAACTGGCCAATTATCAGGAAATCCAGATCCGCCAGTTTCAGAATACGTTGATGAAATTCATCGAGGCGGCATGACGATGACGAACAGCGCGCAGCAGCGTTTCGCCGGATCGGGCGCGATCCGCGAAGGCCATGGTTTCGATATCGAACGCCTCGCCGAATGGATGGCGGCGCATGTGGAGGGCTTTGCCGGGCCGCTGACCGTCGAGCAGTTCAAGGGCGGCCAGTCCAACCCGACCTACAAGCTGATTACGCCGACGCGTAAATATGTGATGCGCCGCAAGCCGCCGGGCCAGTTGCTCAAGGGCGCCCACGCGATCGAGCGGGAATATCGCGTAATCAGCGCGCTTGGCGCGGCGGGCTTTCCTGTCGCCAAGGCCTATGCCTTGTGTGACGACGACAGCATCGTCGGCACCGCCTTCTACCTGATGGAGATGGTGGAGGGCCGCATTTTCTGGGATTCGACGCTACCCGGCCTGACGACACAGGAACGGCCGCTCTATTTCGACGCCATGAACGCGACCATCGCAAAGCTGCACGGCTTTGCCCCCGACGCGATCGGGCTGGGCGATTATGGACGGCCGGGCAATTATTTCGAACGCCAGATCGCGCGCTGGTCGCGCCAATATGGTGAAGATGTCGAAGCCGGGCGGCTGGACGATATGGACTGGCTGGTCGACTGGTTGCCTACGAACATCCCTGCCGGCGACGAAAGCAGAGTCGTGCATGGCGATTTCCGTGCCGACAATATGATCTGGCACGCGACAGAGCCGACGATATTGGCGGTGCTGGACTGGGAGCTTTCGACCCTGGGCCATCCGCTCGCCGATTTCACCTATCATCTGATGATGTATCATCTGCCGCCCCATATCATCGGCGGGTTCAAGGGCGCGGATCTGGTAGCGCTCAACATCCCGCGCCAAGACGCCTATGTGGCGGCCTATTGCGCGCGGACGGGCAGGGCGGGGATCGACAATCTGTCCTTCTACCTCGCCTTCAACATGTTCCGCTTCGCCGCGATCCTGCACGGGATCAAGGGGCGGATGGCGCGCGGCACGGCCGCCTCGCCCGAAGCGGCCAGCCTGGTCGATACCTTGCCCGAACTCGCCGGCCTGGCCCGCGCCATGGCAGCCCGAAAGGACTGAATTGCCCATGATTACCGCTCCCCATCCCGCGCCCACCCAGCGCGCCGCCGATCTGGCCGCGCGGGTCGAACGTTTCGTGCGCGATGTCGTTATCCCCTATGAAAAGGACCCGCGTCAGGACGCCCACGGCCCGGAGGAGGCACTGGTCGCCGAGATGCGCGACAAGGCGCGCGCCGCCGGGCTGATGACGCCCCATGTCCTGCCCGATGGCGGGCATCTGACCCATCGCGAAACCGCTTTGGTGCTCAAGACATCGGGTCTGTCGATCCTTGGCCCGACCGCGCTCAACACCGCCGCCCCGGACGAAGGCAATATGTATCTGATCGGCAAGGTGGGGACGCAGGCGCAGAAGGATCATTTCCTGGCCCCCATGCATCGCGGCGAGGCCCGATCCGCCTTCTTCATGACCGAACCGGCCGAGGATGGCGGGGCCGGGGCCGACCCGTCGATGATGCAGACGCGCGCCGTGCAGGACGGCAACCATTGGGTCATCAACGGGCGAAAGGCGTTCATCACCGGCGCGAAGGGCGCGAAGGTCGGCATCGTCATGGCCAATAGCGGCACGGCCGAGAAAATGGCCGCGACCATGTTCCTGGTCGATCTGCCCGATCCGGCGATCAGTATCGAGCGGGTGATGGATACGATGGATGGCTCGATGCCCGGCGGTCATTCGGTGATCGCGATCGATAATCTACGGGTGTCGCCGGACCAGGTGCTGGGCGAACTGCACAAAGGGTTCGACTATGCGCAGATCCGTCTCAGCCCGGCGCGGCTCACCCACTGCATGCGCTGGCTGGGCGCATGCATCCGCGCGCAGGAGATCGCCTCCGCTTATGCCTGCAAGCGCCATGCTTTCGGCAAGCCGCTGATCGACCATGAGGGCGTGGGCTTTCCGCTGGCGGAAAACCTCATCGACCTGAAACAATGCGAACTCATCATCGACTGGTGCGCCGACGTGCTGGACAGCGGCGAACTCGGCACCACCGAAAGCTCGATGGCCAAGGTCGCGGTGTCCGAAGCGTTGTTCCGCGTCGCCGATCGCTGCATCCAGGTGATGGGCGGCACCGGCGTCACGCAGGACACGATGGTCGAACAGGTGTTCCGTGAGATTCGCGCCTTCCGCATCTATGACGGGCCGACCGAGGTCCATAAATGGAGCCTCGCCAAGAAGATCAAGCGCGCGAACGCGGGGCGCTGATGCGCCAGCTTGTTCTTGCCGATCGCCCGGTCGGTCGCCCCGTCGCCGCGACCGACTTTACGATGGTCGATGTGCCTATGCCGACACCCGGTCCCGGCCAGATGCTGCTGGCGACCCGCTGGCTGGGGTTTGAGCCGGCGCAAAAGGGGTGGATGGAAAATTTCGGCGGCTATGTCGCGCCCATCGAACTGGGCGACGTCATGCGCGGCATGGGCGTGGCGGAGGTGGTCGCAAGCGAGGGCGGCAAATTCCCGATCGGCACGATGGTCGTCGGCATGACCGGCTGGACCGAAGCGCTGGTCAGCGACGGCGCGGGGTTCGACGCCTGCCATCCCGACCTGCCGCCCCAAGCGATGCTGGGGCTGCTGGGCATACCCGGATTGACCGCCTGGGTCGGGCTGCACGACATCGGACGCCCCGTGGCCGGTGACACGGTCCTTGTCTCAGGCGCGGCCGGGGCGACAGGATCGGTCGCGGGGCAACTGGCCAAAATCGCGGGATGCCGGGTGATCGGCATCGCCGGTGGCGCGGAAAAATGCGCCTGGCTGGTCGATGAAGCCGGGTTCGACGCCGCGATCGACTATAAGGCGGGCGATATCTCGAAGCAGATAAAGGCGCTCGCGCCCGATGGCGTTGATGTCGTCTATGACAATGTCGGCGGCGAGGTGCTCGACGCGATGCTGGCGCGACTGGCGATCGGCGCACGGGTGGTGCTGTGCGGGGGCATCAGCCGGTACGAACAAGGCGGCAAGATCGCCGGGCCGACCAATTATTTCAACCTGATCCTGCGCCGGGCGACGATGGGCGGGTTCATCATCCTGGACCATGAGGCGGCGTGGCCCCGCATACGCGCGCGGTTGGCGGCACTGGCGCTGGCCGGGCGGATCAGTTGGCAGACGGATGTGCTGGACGGTCTGGAAAACGCCCCGGCGGCGCTGGCCCGGCTGTTTACCGGCGCGAACCGGGGAAAGCAGGTCGTGCGGCTTTGACGCGCGAACATAGGCCCGTCGACCCTCGATCCGTGGTGGAGCAGTGGTATCGCTGCCTCTCCGCGATGGACATCGACGGGTTCGCTGCGACCTTGCATGAGGATTTCATCAATAATGTCGCCGGTCGGACTCCTGTGTCGGGTCGCTCCTATGGCAAGCGGCAATTGTTCGAGGATATTTTCCCGCTGGTCATGGCCAACCTCGTGCCCGGCACCGTCAATCTCGCCCGCCGCCATCGCATCATGGCCGTCGATGGCCCGACCGTGGTCGGCATGATGGAGGGCGGCGCCGAAACCAAGGACGGCAACCGTTACGAGCAGACCTATTGCCAGATATTTCGCGTCGAGGATGGCACCATCCGCGAAATCTGGGAATTTTTCGACACGATGCACGCGCAAGTGCGGCTGTTCGGCCATCCCGCCGATCCGGGCCATCCGGTGAACGATCCGCTGCGCTTCTAGATCAGCTTCAGGATCATCTTGCCCTGGTTGCTGCCCTCGAACAGGCGCAGGAAGGCGGGGAAGGCGTTGTCGATGCCTTCATCGATATGCTCGTCGAACCGCAGCTTGCCCTCGCCGACCAGTTTCGCCATCGCCATGCCGCCCTCGGCGAAGCGATCGAGAAACTCGCTGATCAGAAAGCCACGAATGGTCGCCATTCGGGCGATCAGCTTCCACAGGTTGCGGGTGCCATAGGGTTCGCCATTATATTCGGAGATCAGGCCGCACAGACCGATGCGCGCATGGGCGTTGATATGCTCCAGCGTCGCGTCCAGCCCGATGCCGCCGACATTTTCGAACACCAGGTCGATGCCGTCCGGGCACGCCTCCCCGATCGCGGCCGTCAGCGCATCGACATCCTTGCCGCGATAATCGACCGCCGCGTCGAAGCCGTAATCGGCGATCAGGCGGCGGCATTTGTCCGGTCCGCCCGCTATGCCGACGACCCGCGCGCCGACCAGCTTGCCCAGCTGCCCGACCAGCGATCCGACAGCGCCGGCCGCGCCGCTGATGAGGAAAGTCTCGCCTGCCTGGGGCTTCAATATGTCGTTCACCCCGAAATAGGCGGTGAGGCCGACAGCGCCCATGACGGAGAGATAATGGGTCACCGATGGCACCAGCGCCGCATCGATCGGGCTGGTGAAACCGCCTTTGCGCGCCACAGAATAGTGCTCGATCTTGTTGAGGCCCATCACCCAGTCGCCCGGCGCGAAGCCCTCCAGATTGCTGGCCTCCACCACGCCCACCGTCGTCGCCCGCACCGCGTCGCCCAGTGCGACCGGCGGCAGGTAGCTGGGTACGTCGTCCAGCCAGCCGCGCATGGCCGGGTCGATCGAGGCATAATGGTTGCGCACCAGCATCTCGTCGGGGCCGATGGCGGGGACCGGTTCGTCGACCAGCGTGAAATCGCCAGGCTTGATAAGGCCGTCGGGCCGGGCGGTGAGGAGAAAGCGGCGGTTGATGGTCATGTCTGTCAGCGTCCCGATATGCCCGACGCCCGATCGCGCGTCTGGCTGAAATCCGTGCCCCTGCGGCCCGGCAGATGGATGAGCGGCATGCCCGCCATGAAGGCGTCGCTCGGCGCGTCCTTGCGCGCCCAGTCGATATGGGCCTCTGGCCCGCCGCGCAGCAGGCCGCAATCGACGTCGGAATCGGCATGCAAGGCGCGCATCTGCAAATCGGGATCCAGCCGGTCCTGCCTGCGCATATAATCGAAGATCGCCTTTTGAATGTCGCGCCGCGCGGCCAGATCGCGCATTTCCGCTTCAAGGTTCATCCGATCCTCCATGCGTCAATGCCAGCGCGGGGCAGGATGGCTGCCCGATCCCTGTGTGGCGGACGGCGCTTCGTCGGTGCAACTGGTTCCGTCGACGCGGCTCCATTCGCTGACGAATCTGCGCGCCGAGAATTTCCAAACGCCATCGCGGCGCGTAAACCGGTCGAGATAGCGGCCGCCGGTCAGCATTTCCGATTTGCCACGTTCCAGGTCGGTCATGGTCGACACCGCGACGACATAGGTTTCGCCGATGGCGGTGTCGCCGGTCACCTCTATCCATTGATGGTCGATGCTATGCAGGGTCTGGTCGAACACGGCCCGGACGATCGCGCAGATTTCGGACGCGAATTGCTGGCCATTGCCATCGAAGGCGCCGCTGACCACGACGCTGTCGTCATGAAAGATGCTTTTCAGCAGCGTCTCGTCGGCGCGATCGACGCCCCGGCAATAGGCGAGCGTCAGTTCGACGATCTGCTGGTGCGAGCGCGCGGTGTCGCTGGTAGTATCGAGAGCGCCTCGTGGGCTGGACACGCCCTTCGTCAACGAGGCGGCGGTGCCTGCTGCTCTGGCCATGCTGTGCCTCTTCCCGATACTCTTATCCATCAGGCGGAGGCTAGAGCATGGCGCGTCTATTCCCGACTATCATTTAAAGCAGTTCGGCATTTGGGGCAGATAGCGCAATCGCAGGACTGGGCTGGCGCAGGATGGCATCGACCTGAATAGCCAGCGCGCGATGCTGTTCCTGCGCGCTCCAATGATCCTGATCGAGCGCAGCCTGAGTCGCGATCCCCTGGACGATCGCCAGCAACATCCGGGCGACCCGATCCTGTGCTGTGGTCATACCCGGCTGACGGCTGGCGACGGCGCCGATGATCGCTAGGGCATTGGCCTGCCACCATCGCTGTTCCGCCGCCATTTCGGGATCGCTGACCGTCGCGCGCCAGAAAGCGAAATAGACGCGCCACGCCTTTATCCCGTCCGGCGTATCCGGCAGAAAAGCGCAGAGTGCGGCGATCAGGTCATCGGGATCGTTGGCTTGCACCGCATCGAAGCGGCGCTGGGTCGCCTGTGCGGACGCGCGATAGGCCCAGAGCAGCAAGTCGCGCTTATGCGCGAAATAATGGGTGACGATCGCGGTGCTATAGCCTGCCGTTGCCGCGACGTTGCGGATCGTCGCATTCTCCATCCCGCCCTGCGCGATCAGATCGGCCGCGATGTCGGCGATATGGCGGCGGCGGGCTTCATGATCGACGGTGGCGGGCACGGCACGAGTTTCTCCAGAGAAAGGCGACGCTGTAAAGGCATGTCTCCCTAGCGATTCCGACAGCTTTCGGTCTATTTTATTATATAACATATGTTGTAAATAAAATCGGGAGTGGATCGATGGATCAATATGACGTCATTGTGCTGGGCACCGGCGCAGCTGGCCTTACGGCGGCGATCACCGCGCATGAGGGTGGCGCGAAGGTCGGCCTGTTCGAGAAAGCGGATACGGTGGGCGGCACCAGCGCCTGGTCGGGCGGGCAGGTCTGGATACCCAACAACCCGCACCAGCGCGCACTGGGCAAGCCAGACAGCCGGGACGACGCATTGACCTATTTGATGTCGCTGTCGCACGGCATGATCGCGCCGGATATGGCAGAAGCGTTCGTCGATACCGGGCCGGAGATGATCGACTTCCTCGAAAAATGCTCGCCCGTCAGCTTCTATTCCATTCCCGATTTCCCCGATTACCACCCCGAATTTCCGGGCGGCAAGCCGGAAGGCGGACGGACGCTGGAATGTCGGCTCTTTCCCTTTGGCGAATTGGGCGATTGGGCCGACCGGGTCGGCACCTCGCCCTATTATCTGGATTATACCATCACCGTGGGCGAAACCACGCTGGGCCAACCTGTACCGGTCGAAGTGCCGCAGGCGGAAAAGGCGCGCCGGCGCGCCAATGACGAGCGGGGCATGGGGCTGGCGCTGATCGGGCGGTTGCTGAAGGGCTGTCTCGATCGCGGGATCGAACCACAGACCGGTTGCCGCGCGGTCGAACTGGTGATGCGGGACGGCGCGGTCGCGGGCCTGAAGCTGGAGGGGCCGGGCGGTCCGTTCGAGGTCGCAGCGAAGAATGTGATCCTGGCGACCGGCGGGTTCGAATGGGACGCGAAGATGGTCCGGGCCTTTACGCGCGGGCCGATGACCCATCCGCTGTCGATCAAGACCAATACCGGCGATGGCCTGAAGATGGCGATGCGTGTGGGCGCGATGCTGGGCAATATGCGGGAAGCCTGGTGGATGCCGGTGATCGAAGTACCGACCGAAGTGAACCGCATGGGCAAACAGTTGCTGACCTATGAACGCACCATGCCCGGCACGTTGATGGTCAACAAACAGGGCAGGCGCTTCACCAACGAGGCGTCCAATTATAATGCTTTCGGTGCGGCGTTTCACGAGCAGGATGTCAGTCGCTTCGACTATGCGAACCTGCCCTGCTGGCTGATCTTTAATCAGGATTTCTATGCCAGATATCCCTTCGTCGGCGGTCTGCGCGATGAATATGAGCATGGCCTGACGCCGCCCCAATGGATAGCGGGCGCGCCCACCTTGCGGGAACTGGCCGACCGGATCGGCATCGACCCCGACCAGCTGGAGGCGACGGTGGACCGGTTCAACGGTCATGCGGCGGCGGGAACCGACCCTGATTTCCGACGGGGCGAAAGCGCCAATGACCTGTGGTGGGGCGATCCGGCCTGGCGCGGCGACAAACGGGCGACCCTCGGCGCTTTGGGGAAGGGGCCATATTATGCGGTGGAGGTGAAGAGTGGCGCGCTGGGCACCAAGGGGGGACCGCAGACCGACGTGGACGCGAATGTGCTGGACGTCGATGGGGCCGCCATTCCGGGCCTCTATGCGGCAGGGAACGTGATGGCTTCACCCATGGGCATGACCTATGGCGGGGCGGGCGGCACGCTGGCGCCGGGCATGGTGTTCGGTTATCGCGCGGGGCTTCATGCTGCGGCGCGGGGCTGATCCGTCAGCGATCCCATCGCAGCGGCAGCGCCGTGCAGGCGCCGACATTGCCCGTCCGCATCGTTACGCGATGCGCCGGGTCCAGGTCGAACAGGGGTATGACGGGTAGCCATTCCTGGAGGACGGTGATGATCTCCATACGGGCGAGCGCGGCACCGACGCAACGGTGCGCGCCATTGCCCATGGTCGTATGTTTGAGCGGCGATAGTTTGCGGTCGAACCGCACATCCTGTGGCGCATCGAAACTGCGTTCGTCCAGATTGTGCAGGACGCTGGCCAGATAGATCGTGTCCCCCGCCTGCATCGTGACGCCATCCAGTTCCATGTCCACGCGCAGATTGCGGCTGACAGATACGCTGGCATAACGGCGCATCAGTTCGTCGGCGGCATCGGGGATCAGGGCCGGATCGTCGCGCAATTGTGCCTGCTGCGCGGGGTGGCGGGCCAGATGGAGCATGACGAAGCCCAGCATCGCCACCACGGTGTCGAGACCGCCGAACAACAGGTTGCGGCACATCCGACGCGCTTCGTCCTCGGTCCACGCCCGGCCATCGATGGGAACCGTCAATATGCGGCTGAACAGGTCGTCGCCGGGGTTCGCCAGGCGCGCCTGAACGAAGGGCCACAGATAATCGTCCGCCGCCTGCATCAGGTCTGCTGGCGTCATGGTGCCGTCAGGCCGGGTCAATTGGGCGCCGAACTCCCGCAGCATCGGGCGATCGGCCAGTGGCACGTCGATCAGCGTCAGGAAGATGTTGATCGGCAGGATTTCGGCGAAGTCCGTCATGAAATCGCATGTCCCGCGATTTTGCAGACCGGCGATCAGTTCGCGGGCGACGGCTCTGACCTGCGGCTCCATCGCGACGATATGGCGCGACGCAAAGCCCGTCATCACCGCCTTGCGGAATGGCCCATGTTCGGGCGGGTCGAGTTGCAACGGGATGAACCGCATCACCTTGCCCACTTCGGGCGGGACGGTGAGCACTTCGTTGGACAGATTGTCCGTATCCGCCCAGAGCCGGTGAATATCCTCGCCCCGCGTCGCGATCCAGTGGCCGCCATTATGCGGCGTCCAGACCAGCGCGGGTTTACCCGGTGCCTGAAGCGCCTTCCACGCCGAGAAATAATCCTGCTCGATCAGGGGCGGTTGATAGACATCGAAATCGACTACGCGATCGGCAGGGACATGGTCGGGAACCGGCGTCGGGATAGTCATGATGCTCGGCTCCTTCGAGCGCATATCGTGCAGAAATCGACGGGCGGCGCGATGGTAGGCCGCCCGTCGCAGTGGGAGGCCGTTAGAATTCGACGCCCAGTGTCGCACCGAATGTGCGGGGTTCGCGCGCCGATGCAAAGGACCACAGACCAGCAACGGTGAATGCCGCGGATGGCCCCCGGTCATTGGCGAGGTTGCGACCGAACACTGTGAATTTCGCCTTGGTTTTGCCCATGTCGAAATGCGCGGTCAGGCTGGCGTCGACCAGTCCCTGAGCATCCGAACGGACGCGCGGGTCGTTGCCATTGACGATGACAGTGCCGCCATTGCTGACCGCGCCGGTATTGCCCGTGAGCGGCCCGAGCGAGATCTGCTGGTCATAACGTCCAATGTAGCGGTAGCCTACATTGGCGACGACATCGCCAAAGCTGGTGTCCAGCGTATAGTCGATGTTGAACGATGCGTTGAATTTGGGGCTGTAGATCGGATCGTTGCCCGAATAGTCGAACGGGCGGATGACCGTGCCGACAGGCGCGGGGAAGGTCAGCACGTTGCCGGCGACGAAGTTCTTGAACTTGGTATCCAGAAAACCGGCCGATCCACTGATGCGCAGGGCCGTGGCCGGACGGGCGACGAAGTCGATTTCCACGCCCTTGATCAATTCCGAGCCGACATTGGACGTGATCGTCTGGTTACCGGTCGGGCCGCCGGGGATCGTCGTGTTCTGCTGCAAATTCTTATATTTGGCGTAGAAGGCCGCGACATTGAATTGCAGCATCCGGTCGAACAGATCAAGCTTGGCGCCGATTTCATAGCTGTCCACCGTTTCGGGCTGATACGGCAAGCTGGCGGTATCCGCCGTCGCCGCGCGGGGAGAAAAACCGCCCGAACGATAGCCGCGTGACCAGGATGCGTAGAGCAGCGTGTTGGCGTCGGGTCGATAATCCAGTCCGATCTTGGGCGTGAATTTCTTGAAATCCGCCGCGCCGCTGCCGACCGGCGTGACACCGAAGGCATTGGTCAGTTCCTTTTTATCCCAGGTGTAGCGGCCACCGAAGGACAGGCGGAACTGGTCCGCAAAGGCCCAGATGAAGTCGCCGAACACGGCATAGGACCGGTTTTTGCCGGTGACGTTTTGCGGCGCTGGATCGGCAACCCTGGGATCAAGCGTCGGATTGAAGCCGAACAGGCGGGTGAATTGCGTCAGGTTATATTTGGAGTCAAAGAAATATCCGCCCACGACATAGTCGAAATTATCGCCGACTTTGCCACCGGCGCGCAATTCCTGACTCCATTGGCGATAATTCTGCAAACGCAACACATAATAGAGATCGGCCGTGGATGAATCGAAATCCTGCGTCTGGCGCTCCGTGGATTTGCGATAGCCGGTGATCGATGTAAGTTTGACCGCATCCAGGTCCAGGTTCATCTCATAGGTGACCGATGGCGCCCGATAGTTGGATGTACCCGGATCGTTGAAAACGGTGTAGAGGTCGCCAGAGGTGTTGCGATTGCACTGGTTGGCAGGCATGAAATTGCAGAATAGTTCGCCTGTCCTGGCGATGGTGGGGTTGACGACGTCAAATTTCTGTATCTGCTTCTCTACAGTCAGTAACGCGTCGAAGTTGCTGCTGGGCGTGAAGAGGAAAGACGCACCGAAATTGTCGCTATTGCTGCCGCCGGCACGCTTGCCGGTTATGCCGTGCCGATAAAAGCCGTCGCTTTCATTGTGGATATACCATGCCTTGGCGGCCAGCTTGTCTGCAACGATGGGCAGGTTGATGATGGATTTGGCGGCCCAGGTATTGTAGCTGCCATAGGTGCCCTCCAGCTTGGCGCCGAATTCACCGGTAGGGCGCGACCGCTGGATGCTGATGACGCCGCCGATGGTGTTGCGGCCAAACAACGTCCCCTGCGGACCGCGCAGCACTTCGATCTGCTTGATGTCGAAAAAGTCGAAAAATTGCCCGGTGCTGGTGCCGATGAACACGCCATCGACCACGACGCCGACAGTGGGTTCCTGCGACTTTTCGATATCGGCATAGGTCAGGCCGCGGATCGACAGGTTGGCTGCGGCCGCGCCGGAATTCTGTTGCGTGATGAGCAGGTTGGGCGCGGACCCCTGAAGATCGCCGATGGTAACGGCGCCCTTGTTTTCGATCTGCGCCGCGGCGATTGCGGTGATCGCGATCGGCGTCGACTGCAACGTCTCGTCGCGCCGACGGGCGGTGACGACGATGTCCTGAATCTGGCTTTTTTCCAGCTGCGGCGCAGCGGCAGCATCCTCCTGCGCCATCGCCGGTGCGGCAAGCGCTGCGAAGGCTAAAGCGGACAGCGCGCAGCCGCCCAGCAGGCCAAATGAAGGCATAATCTTCCTGTCGGTCATCACCGTCTCCCTGTTGTTCTTATGTCAGCGGCCAAGGCTGTATTTGTAAGGTTAGTTATGCGGGGCGGGCGGTCGCTTACAACCTCGACAAAACACTAGGGTCGTTACGGCGACGGACAGGTCGGCCTGTTGTTTCGACTAGCTGACAGGGCGCGACATCATCCGATGATAGTTTCAGAATCAGAAAAAGGAGAGACCGCTTTGGCCGACCAGTTCGATTATATCATCATCGGCGCGGGGTCGGCCGGATGCGTTCTGACCGAACGACTGTCCGCCGATCCGCGCAATCGGGTGCTGTTGCTGGAAGCGGGCGGCCAGGACAGCAGTTTCCTGATTCACATGCCCAAGGGGTTGGGCAAGCTGGTGCTCGATCCCAACCATGCCTGGCATTATCCGGTGGATCAGCCGCGCGAACCGGGCATGCCCGCCTCCGAACTATGGATACGCGGCAAAGTGCTGGGCGGCTCCAGCTCGATCAACGGCATGATCTATGTGCGCGGCCAGCCGGAGGATTATGCCGACTGGGAGGCCAGGGGCGCGACCGGCTGGGGCTGGCCGACCATGAAGGCGGCGTTCATGGAAATCGAGGATCATGAACTGGGGGCGGACGACCAACGCGGCGCGGGCGGTCCGGTGCATATCAGCACCGGCAAATTCCGCTATCCTGTGGCCGAGGCGCTGATCGAGGCGGGCGAGCAGATGGGCCTTGCGCGTAAGGAGGATCTGAACCGGGAAGATCAGGAGGGCGTGGGCTATTACGCCCATAATATCAAGAATGGCCGCCGTCAGAGCGCGGCGGTGGTGTTCCTCAACCCCGCGCGCAAGCGGCCCAATCTCCAGATCGAGCCGGGCATATTGGTCGAGCGCATCCTGGTGGAAAATGGCGTGACGACCGGCGTCGTCGGCCGTCGCGGACAGGAATTGCTGACCTTCCACTGCGCGGGCGAAGTGATCCTGTCGGCGGGCGCGATCAACAGTCCCAAGCTGTTGCAACTGTCCGGCATCGGCCCTGCCGATCATCTGCGATCGCTGGGTATCGACGTCGTGACCGACAGCCCGGATGTCGGATCGCGGATGCGCGATCATCTGGGCTTTTCGCTGCCCTATCGGTTGCAGGGCGATCCGGGCATCAACCGGCGGTTTCACGGGATGGGTCTCATGGCCAGCGTCGCGCAATATGTTCTGACGCGCAAGGGACCGATGGCGACGGGGCCGTTCGAAGTCGGGGCGTTCGTGCGGACGGAACCCCATGTCGATCGACCCGATGCGCAGCTCTATATGGGCGGCTTCACCTTTGCGCGGAGCGACGACAATTTCCCGGTCCCGCTGGCCGATGTCGAGCGTTTGCCTGGGCTGACCATCTACGGCCAGCTTTTGCGCCTGACCAGCGAGGGCAGCGTAATGGCGCGTTCGTCCGATCCTGCCACGCCGCCGGTCATCACGCCCAACTGGCTGACCACGGCGGAGGATGAACATGCCGCGATCGCGATGGTCCGCTATATGCGGCGTTATATGCGGCAACCGGCGCTGACACCCTATGTCGGGGAAGAACTGGTGCCGGGCGCCGCCTGTCAGAGCGACGCGGACATCCTCACCGCGTTCCGCCGCCTGTCGCTGTGCGGCACCCATGCGGTGGCGACCTGCCGCATGGGCAGCGACAACGCGGCGGTGGTCGACGACCGCCTGCGCGTGCGCGGCGTGTCGGGCCTGCGCGTGGTGGACTGCTCCGTCATGCCATCGCCGGTGTCGGGCAACACCAACGGTCCCGTCATGGCGCTGGCCTGGCATGCGGCCAGCCTGATCGCTGCGGATGCGCGCCGGTTCGTGGCGGCATGATCGCGGGATTGCCGATCCGGCAGGTCGCCTATTTCGTTCAGGATGTGCGCGTCGCCGCCATCGCCCACGCCGCGACCTTCGGCTCCGGTCCCTATTTCGTGGCCGATCATATCCCGCTCAAACGCTGCCTGCACCGTGGCGTCGCGGTGCCGCTCGATCATAGTTCTGCCTTTGGGCAGTGGAACGACCTGATGATCGAATTTGCGCAACAAAATGGTCCCGGCCCCTCCGTCTTTCACGATATGTTTGCGCCGGGGGCGGAGGGGTTTCACCATGTCGCCCTCATCGTGGACGATCTTGAGACCGCCCGGATCGCTTGCGAACAGGCGGGGTTCGCTACCGCATTGGAGGCGGAGATGAACGACGGATTCCGCTTCCTGATGATGGATGCGGTCGCGCGCTACGGCCACATGATCGAATTGTATCAAGGCGCGCCGGTGCTGACCGACTTCTATGATGTCGTCAGGCAGGCGTCGATCGGTTTCGATGGCCGCGACGTAATCCGGCCCATCAGCATGGCCTGATGCGCTCGTTCAAGCCTCACTCGCCCAGCCAGTCGTCGATCACCGGCTTCAGGTCGGTCGAAATCAGCTCGACCAGCAATCCGGGCACCGGCGGCGCGACATAGGCGATCAGCCCATAGCCTTCTTCCGGCGACGCGCCCGCCGCGACCACGCGCCACCCTTCACCGATCATCCGGTCCGTTTCGCCCTTCAGGTCATCGACCCAGATACCGACATGCCGCGCATCCGGCGCGCGATCGGGGTCATAAAAGGCGCCGCTGCCCTGCACCAGTTCCAGATGATGCGGACCGCCCAGCGAATAGGTCGCCTTGACATGCACCTCATGCGATCCGGCTTCCGGCGTCCAAAAGGGCAGGGGGTCGAAATGCCGCACCGCCGCCCATGTCAGCCCCAGCGTGGAGCCGAACAGGTCCATCGCCGCGTCGATATCGGCCACGGCCATGCCGGTATGGTGAAAGCGTTGCAGGTCGATCATGCGCAAAGGCCTTTCATGGAATAGGGGTCACCAGGGGACCATCAACTGTTCGCCGTCCCAGTCGCGCGCCGCTTCGACCGTGCGGGCGTACATGGCGCGGATGATGGGATGTTCGGGATAGAGTTCGATGAAATGGCCCAGCGTATCACGCGCATCGACATAGCAGATTTTCGCGCCGAAGCCGGTGGTGAACTCGCTGGCAATGGCATGACCGGCCGCGACCCAATGCGCCTTTTCTGCCTCATAATCCTCGCAGAACAGGGCGACATGATGCAACCCGTCGCGCCCCGTGTCGATCATGTCGTGAAAGGCGCTGGGACCGGGTGAAAGGATCTGGATCAGTTCGATGTTGAGGTCGCCCGACTGGACGAACACGCCCCGCAGCCGGATGGGCGCTGTCGGCGCACCGCGATAATGATGGTCCTCCAGCGTCACTTCGGTCCCGCCGACAAAAGGCCCGACGCCCAGCATCGCGCGCAGGCGCTCGCACGCCATGTCCAGATCGCGCACGACATAGCCATTTTGCACGATCCTGGCGGCGGCGCGTCGCGACATCGGTCCTCTCCTCTGCTCGGGCCAAGCTAGGCTTTTCGTGCGGATCGGCGACTAACATCTTTGACAGGGGGGTAAGTTCTTCATCGCGCGCTATCATGCGACGATAAGCGTATCGGGAGGATCTATGCCGCATCACAAGGCCATAATCATTATGGGGATCGCGGCCACTGCCCTGATTGTGTCGAGTTGCGGCACGACGGTTCGCGACACCACCGATGCGGCGCTGAACCCCAATGATTGGACGGGGTTCGGACGCACCGGCGGCGAACAACATTATAGCCCGCTCGATGGGATCAACAGCGGCAATGTCGGCAAGCTGGGCCTGGTCTGGTCGATGGACCTGCCACCGCAGAACAGCGTGTCCGCGCCGCTGGCGATCGACGGGGTCGTCTATACCGCCACAGGGTACACCTTTGTCCGCGCGATCGATGCGGTGACCGGCAAGCTGTTATGGGAATATGACAGCAAGGCGGCCGAACTATCGGGTCGCAAGCTGCGCCAGGGCTGGGGCATACGCGGCCTTGCCTATGGCGAGGGCAAGATCTTCGTCGGCACGCATGACGGTCGCCTGCTGGCGATCGATGCGAAGACAGGTGCGCTTGCCTGGTCGTCGCGCACGCTGCCGATCGACAATCCCAGCTACATCACCGGCCCGCCCCGCTATTTCGCGGGTAAGGTCATCATCGGCTTCGGCGGCGGCGATGTCAGTTCGGTGCGTGGTTATGTGACGACTTACGACGCGAAAACCGGCAAGCAACTTTGGCGCTTCTACACCGTGCCGGGCAATCCCAAGGATGGCTTCGAAAGCAAGGCCATGGAAATGGCGGCGCGGACCTGGGCCGGGGACTGGTGGAAATATGGCGGCGGCGGAACCGTTTGGAACGCGATGACCTATGACGTCAGCACGGATTCCATCATCCTGGGCGTCGGCAACGGTTCGCCTTGGAACCACAAGGTGCGCAGCGAGGGCAAGGGCGACAATCTGTTCCTGGCGTCCGTCGTGGCGTTGGATGCAAAGACTGGGGCCTATAAATGGCATTATCAGGTCAATCCGGGCGAGACGTGGGACTATAACGCCTCGATGGACATGGAATTGGCTGACCTGACCATCGATGGAAAACGGCGTCAGGTATTGATGACCGCGCCCAAGAACGGCTTTTTCTACGTCATCGACCGGACCAACGGCAAGCTCATCTCAGCTGAACCCTTCGTCAAGGTCAGCTGGGCCAAGCGCATCGACCTCAAGACCGGCCGCCCGGTCGAAGATCCCGACGCGCGCTATCCCGATGGCAAGACCTTCACCATGTGGCCCGGCCCGGTCGGCGCGCATACCTGGCTGCCGATGGCGTATAATCCCAAGGCAGGCCTCGTCTACATCCCGGCGATCGAGATGGCGACCAGCTATAATGACGTCGGCATCACGCGGGCCAACTGGGTGCGGACGCCCGGCAGCGCGGTGGACGGTGCGGCGATCCCCAATTATGTCGTCAAGGACGCCGGCCCCACCAACGCCACCAGCGCGCTATTGGCATGGGACCCGGTGCGCCAGCGCGCGGCGTGGAAAGTGCCGACGCCGGGGCCATGGAATGGCGGCGTGATGACCACTGCGGGCAACCTCGTCTTCCAGGGGCGGATCGACGGCCAGTTCAATGCCTATGCGGCCGACAGTGGCAAGCTGCTATGGCGCTTTGCCGCGCAGGCGCCCGTCACCGCGCCGCCGATCAGCTATGCCGTTAATGGCAAGCAATATGTAACTGTCATCACCGGCATGGGCACCAGCGGCGCGGCGTTCGGCACGCTGCTGCCGGTCAGCATCGACTATCGCACTCAGGCGCGGCGCATCCTGACCTTTGCGCTCGATGGTAAGGCTACCCTGCCCAAAGCCGACATCGCGCCGCTGACGCCTGCCACGGACCCGGATTTCAAGCCCGATCCTGCTATGGAGGCACGCGGGATGCTGACCTACGCGCTGCATTGCGCCGTCTGTCACGGCGTCAATGTCGTCGCGGCCGGCCATGCGCCCGATCTGCGGGCCTCCACCGTGCCAGTTGATCCCACGGCTTTTGCGACGGTCGTTCGGGACGGCGCGCTGGTGTCCAACGGCATGCCGCGTTTCGAAGAGTTCGACGATGCCGCCCTCGCGGCGCTACGCCAATATATCCGGCGCAATAACGCCGACTGGCATCGGGGCGCCGTCCAGACACCGACCGGGAAATAGCGTCGACGGATGATCGGACATGTCTGGTCGGTGGATGTTTCGGGTCAATAGGACGCGCGCTTTTGCCACTGTGACGTCTGCCCCTAAAGCCGTAACGGCGGGGGTGCTTGAAAGGCGTTCGCGCAAACCTGATCGAAGCCTGACGGCGGCATGACAGCATGATCCGCCCTCACGGCAGCCCGGGATACAGACCACCGGTATCAGAAGCGGCTTCACCGCCGACCTCCGGCTCCGTTTTCGCTCCACTTCTGCCTGGATATGGCGGTGGTGAGCTAAATCCATGTGCGGGAGAGTATTTTGGTGACCCCTACGGGCACCCAGCAGTCATGGCAAGGTATTGATTTAAAGTCGGTTCTTGCTTCCGACCCACGATTGATACCATCACAAGTGCCATCTGTCCATTATTATCGCGTGGACTCTTATGGCATTGTTTGAGATGGCGCTTCATCGGCGGATGTGCCGGAAACACCAGTTTTGTCGCGCAGCTTTTGGCCGATTTCGGAATGTCGTTTTACCGGCGGGTAAGAGGGGATAGCCGCCGGCCGTCTTTAGGGCAGGCGACACAATCGTGGGCGAAAATAGCTGCCTGTCGTTCATCGACCAGTTGCAGGCGTGCCAATAGGGTGACACGTTGCGCCACAATTGCAGGAACATTCGGTTCACCGATAACTCCGGTATATGATGCCTGTGCCTTGATCGGAATTACCTTCCGTTTACTCATGCTGAGTATGGTCTGGCTATGCCGCTGTTTTCTCGATCAACAAACCGAATGCGCCCAATTTCGCGCGACGATGCGGAGGGCGAGAACTCGGTAGTTTCTCACACCAGACCTGCAGGTCCAGTGCACGATCGAGAACGCGCGAGGCGGAGGTTATTTGATGATGTCGGTGAGTTTCTGTTGGCTCACGATCTCTCCATAACTCCGTTGAATTTTGGGCTTGCCCATGACTATCTTGCGCGCACCAATCGCGCAGTCGAACTCGAAATTGATGCGATAATAAAATCTGACGATCCGCTGTCGGATGCGGTTATGCTGGAAATATCGCAGAGAACGAACCTCGTGCCAACAGCAGAAGCCCTTCTTGATATGCTTAAAAAAGCACAAAAGGGTGTCAATGTGCTGGATGGAATAGCGACCGCCTCTCGTATATCTGTGCATATGTATGGCGATGCATTACGCGCAGATATCAATCAGGCCGAACGGGGCAAAGAAGTTAAGCCCTTAGTTTCTAAATTGCTGGAAATCACTTCTTCCATGGTGTCGCGCACGGACAAACTGCAGAACGAAATGGATCAGAATCAATCTGAAATATCTCGACTTAAGTCTAAGCTGGATGCGGCCCAACGTGCTGCGAACAAGGACGCTTTGACAAACCTCCCAAACCGACGCGCCTTCGATGCTCAGCTTGAACATGAAGCCAGCAAAGCATTCGCAGACGGTGGTCAGCTTGTGCTGGCGATCTGCGACATTGATCATTTCAAGTCGATTAATGATACGCACGGTCATGATGCAGGAGACCGAGTTCTCCAGTTCGTTTCAAACCAGCTTAAGCAAAACTGCCGACGCTGTTTTGTTGCCCGGATTGGCGGGGAAGAGTTCGGGATATTGCTGCCGGGCCATTCCGTCCCAGATGCAATGGCCAAACTGGACGCTGCACGTCAAAACCTTAGCGAACGAAACATTGTCAATCGTCGCACTGAGCGCGCTATGGGGCGTGTGACATTTTCAGCAGGTTTGGCCGACCGGTTGAACTATGTCGACGGGAGCACTGCGCTAAAGGCGGCTGATGAGGCTCTTTACCTCGCCAAGCGCACTGGTCGGGATCGAGTGTGTGCCGCTTCTTTCGTTCCTCGATCTTCAATAGCCGAGTGATTTCATCCAAGCAGGATCGACGTTTAGTATGTCTTTGATAAAACGACGTCCCAGCGGCATGGTAAGCGGTAAAAATCCCCCACGTGGCCTTGGGAGCGGTGCTGTCATCTGAGTGATCAGGCGGCGCTTGCGATGCTGCTTAGTTCGAACGAAGCTTGGGCGGCGTTGGCATCGAGCCAGTTGTACGGCAACAGATCGTCGATGGGATCGGTGTCTGCGCGGGTGATGATCCGGGCCAGGACATCGCAGAGATAGGCGTAGGGATTGACGTCCAGCATCTTGCAGGTTTCGACCAGCGAGGAGATCGCTGCCCAGTTTTCGGCGCCGAGTTGGTGGCCGGTGAAGAGTGCATTTTTTCTTTGGAGAGTCACCGGCCTGACGGCCCGTTCGGCGGCGTTGTTGTCGATCTCGATCCTGCCGTCGTCGAGGAACCGGGTAAAGCCCGCCCAGCGCTTGAGCGCATATTTCATCGCATCGCTCGTTGCCGATCCAGCCATCATGCGCGGTGCGGTGGCGGCGAACCAGGCATGGAGCTTGTCGACCAGTGGACGGGTTCGCTCCTGCCTGACGGCAAGGCGTTCCTCGGCCGCGCGCCCCCGGATTTCCTTCTCGATGCGATAGATTTCGGCAATGCGCTGCAAGGCGTCCTGCGCGACCGGGGCATCGCTGCCTGCATCGACGAAGCCGCGTCGCAGGTGAGCCCAACAAAAGGACTTCGTGACGCCGGCGTCGGCGCTATCATCCTTGCCGAACTGGTCATAAGCCTGCCAGGCATCGACCTGTAGGATGCCCTGGTATGACCCTAGCAACTGCCTGGCCCACATTTTTCCGCGTCCCGGCATATAGGTATAGAGCGCCAGAGGCGGATCGACGCCGCCATGAGCGCGATCGTCGCACACTATGACCCACATGTAGCCGGTTTTCGTCTTGCCCGTTCCCGGTGCCAGCACCTTGACCGTAGTTTCGTCGACGAACAGACGGGCACGGGCAAGCGCATCGGCGCGCATCCTGTCGGTGATCGGCATCAGCGCAGCGATGCCGCGACCAACCCAGTTCGCCAGAGTGGCGCGGCTGATCTCGATGCCTTGCCGGGCGAAGATCTTCGACTGACGGTAAAGCGGCAAGTGGTCGCAATATTTGTTGATCAGAACATCGGCGATCAGCGCTTCGGTCGGCAAGCCGCCCGGCACGACATGTGCCGGTGCCAACGCCTGGCGAACGCCGTCGCTACAGCAGCGGCAGGCATAGCGGGGTCGGATCGTCACCATCACACGATGCTGGGCCGGGATGATGTCGAGCCTTTCGGACCGGTCCTCACCGATCTTGTGTAGCGCCCCGCCACAGGCACATTCCAGGCTTTCGGGCTCGATCACTGTCTCGAAGCGCGGCAGATGCGCTGGCAGTGATGCGCGCTCGGCATCCGGAGCCCGTCGACGACGCGGCCTGAGGCCATAACGTTCGGCCTCCTCGGCGGTCTTGTCCTGCAAGCCATCGGCTTCGCCAAGGGCGACGCCCTGGTCTTCCAGCGTCAATGCCAGTTGATCGACCGGGAGCTTTTCCGAACGCTTGCCGAAGGTCGAGCGGTTGATCAGCTTGAGGATATGTTCAAGCCGCGCCGCGCGAGCGCGCTCGGCCAGCACCATCGCCTTGAGCTGCTCCACATTATCGGGAAGCTCGTCATATCCAGCCTCCGGGCTGGTCTCGAGAGGGGGTTCAGGATGCGCCGCCACGCCCGTATTCTAGCCGGTTTCGCACGGCTGGGAACACCCCTGCGCCAGACAAAATCAGGCGTGCGATCTACTGTGCATGAAGTGGTTTTGGCACGCGCGGCACATGCATGCGCGACCAGTCCAGCCCCTCGAACAACGCCGAAGCCTGGGCCGCCGACAGCTTCATCACGCCGTCTCCCGGTCGGGGCCAGCGGAACTTCCCATCCTGCAACCGCTTCGTCACGAGTACGAGCCCGGTGCCATCCCATAGCAGGAGTTTTATCCTGTCTGCCCGGCGTGCCCGGAAGACAAAAAGCATGCCTGAGAATGGGTCGAGCCGCAGTTCCTGCTGCACCAGTGAGGCGAGGCCTACCATGCCCTTCCTGAAGTCCACGGGCTGGGTTGCAACCAGCACCTTCAACGGCCCGGGCGGGATGATCACGTGGTCACCCGCGCGGCCAGGAGCACCCGCTCGATATGGTCGGCATCGACGTGCGACGGGATGCGGATCGACAGCCCGCGGGTCTCGATGACGATCTCACCGCCACTCCTCAGGCTCGCGGGCAACGATGACACTGAGGGCGCCGGTGGCCCGGAAGATGGCGGCGGTACGGGAGGTGCAGCCGGGTCTTCGATCACCGCGGGAACAAAGGCCATCCCCTCGGCCCGCTCTCGGAAACGCCCTCGCCAGTTATAAAGCTGTTGCGGGAGCATGCCATGACGCCGCGCCACCTCAGACACATTCGCTCCCTGCTTGAAGCTCTCCTCAATGATCCGCGCCTTCGCCGCCGGAGTCCATCCACGGTTGCCATTCGACAAGGGAATGACATCAAGACGCTCGGCCTTGCCTACCCTCTCAGCCCTTTCAGTTTCGAAACCCGTTTCGAAATCACCACTCATCGCAACCTCGCAAATGCAAGGCGCACTAATTACCAAATCGCCAAATCATGAAAATGTGGGGGATTTTTACCGCTTACGCGGCATGTACATAGTTTCAGTACTTATTAAATTGCTTCGGGAGATGGTACTCGGGGCTATGACGTTGGCGGGATCGTCAGGATCTCCGTCGGCTCCCCATAGCGGTCCCCATTGGTGATCCTTGGTAGGCTTTCGCACAATGTTGGAAACAACGGCAAACAATGCGGTCGAGCTAACCTACTGATACCGATCACCTTAATTTCGGATTAAACACTCACTGCTTCAGCATCCACCCGAAATCGATTTGTTGCTATGTTGGAACAAACGGTTTCCGCGACAGTTACTACATCCACAAATCGTGGAGGATAAGTGCTATGGTCGACGTTCGTGATGATCGTTTCATTGTGAAGAAGAGCAATACCGGACGGACGATTGCAATTCTTGCGATACTCGCGCTTGCGATAGTGGGTCTTTTGTTCGCCACCGGCTTCTGGAGCGCAGATGTTAAAGGTGGCGACTTGCCGGAAGTCAGCGTCGATGGCGGCGCGCTGCCCAAGGTCGATGTCGATAGTAAGGAAGTCGTTGTCGGCACCAAGAAGGAAGAAATTGAAGTTCCGACTGTCGGCGTCAAGGACAACGGCGGCGAATAAGGTTTCGCTCCCATAGCGAATGGAAGGCTCTCCATATCACTATGGAGAGCCTTTTTCATTTACGAGGCAGCAACCACTGGTGACTTGCCCCCCCGAGAGTTTTCCCCCTCTAACGTAGAGTCTGCCCACAGAGGCGCAGACGTATGAGGAAGAGCCGTTTTACCGAGGCCCGGATTATCGGGATGATCAAAGGACAGGAGGCCGGGCTATCGACGGTTCACCCTGCAAAGTCGTGGTAGCTATTGCCATTCATCGGTCAAAATCCGCATGTCGTTTTTTCCTAAACCCGACGATTATCGGTCACTTCTTTAGCTATTCGTGCAAATGGCGGGTTTGGGCGATGTGCGCGTCGAGGTTAATCTAAACGACGGGAAATGACGCACACCGGACAAGTGCGGCTTCCCAGCAGAAGTGTCGTACGTAAAGCTTTATAGCTGACGATGTTTCGCCCTAAATGGATCGTGTTCGCTCGTGTTTGGTTGATACACTTACCTCAAGGAGAACCATCATGACCACAGATAGCACGATCTCAACGCTGAACGGCCTGATCAAGACCACCCTCGATAGCATGAAGGGTTATCAGGACGCTGCGAAGGATGCTGAAAGCACGCAATTCGCGACGATGTTCGCAGATTTCGCGCGGGACCGTAGCGCAGCAGCGACCGATCTTCAGGCCGAAGTTCGCCGCCTTAATGGAAACCCTGAGGACGACAGCAGCTTCCTCGCAGCGGCTCACCGCACCTTCATGGACCTGAAGCAAGCGTTCACTGGCAAGGACGACAAAGCAATCATTCAGGAAGTCGAGCGTGGTGAAGATCACATCAAGGCCAAGTTTGAAGGCGCGCTTCGCGACACGAACCTGGATCCGTCTTCGCGTGCTGTTGTAGAAAAGGCGTTCGTATCGGTCAGAGAAGGCCACGATAAAATGAGCGCGCTGAAGCACAGCATTGCATAACTGGTTGAGGCCGCCCCTTTGCGGGCGGCCTTATTCGTATGGACGACGGCCAACTGACCGGTCCTCCGTCATTTACGGTGCCTCCGAAATAGCGATGGGCGTCCGCTTTCGGTGTCAATCGGCGTCCAAACGGGACCCCCGATCAGCGCGCAAAAGGGACCCCCTTTCGAGTATGGCACGACGGTCGAGGAATGCTCCTTGCGCTGCGCGCGGCGTAGGGAGGGCGGAGCCCGACCGGAGGCGCGCGCAGCGCAAAGCATCTTAATCCCGACCTGCGGCGGGGATCAGTTTCGGTTCTTGAAGCGCCAGCTGTCATTGCCGGTCTCGATGATGTCGCAATGATGGGTGACACGATCGAGAAGAGCGGTGGTCATCTTGGGATCGCCGAACACGGTCGGCCATTCCCCGAACGCCAGGTTGGTCGTGATGATGACGCTGGTTTGCTCATAAAGCTTGCTGACTAGATGGAACAGCAACTGCCCACCTGAGCGGGCGAACGGCAGATAGCCAAGCTCATCGAGCACGACGAGGTCGAGGCGAGAGAGCTGGGCGGCAAGCGCCCCGCTTTTGCCGATCCGGGCTTCCTCTTCGAGACGGGTCACCAGATCCACAGTGTTGAAGTAGCGCCCCCGCGCTCCGGCGCGGACGACATTGGCGGTGATGGCGATGGCCAGATGGGTCTTGCCGGTGCCAGTGCCACCGACCAGGACGACATTGCGCCGTGCGGGCAGGAACGCTCCGCCGTGCAGCGAACGGACCAGCCCCTCGTTGATCGGCGTCCCTTCGAAGCGGAAGGCATCGAGGTCCTTCACCACCGGCAGCTTGGCGGCCGCCATCCGGTATCGGATCGAGGCCGCGTGACGGTGCGTTGCCTCTGCGCGCAGCAGATCGGTCAGTATCTCCATCGTTGTGCGCTGACGCTGGAGCCCTGTGGTGACGGCCTCATCAAACGCGCCAGCCATCCCCTTGAGTCCGAGCCCGCGCATCGCGTCGATCATGTCATGCCGCTGCATGGAAGTTCCTCAGTTGGTCGTAACGGGCACAGTCGGCGATCGGCGGATGCCTCAGGGCGTTGTCCTCCGAAGTGACGATCGTCAGCGGTTGCGGCGGTTCGCGGCGCCGTGCCAGGATATTGAGGATCAGATCGTCGCTCGCCGTGCCGGTCGCCAGCGCCTCCCGCACGGCGGCTTCGACGATCTCCAGGCCATCGGTCAGCACGGCCGCCAGCACGCGCACGAACCGCCGATCGGCATCATCGCCGTTGCCCAGCTTGCGTCGCAACCGGGCGAGCGCCGGCGGCAGTTCCCAGTCCTGGAAGGGTGCGCCGTTGCGCAAAGCGCCGGGCTTGCGGGCCAGCACCGGGAGATAGTGCCAGGGATCGTAGATGGTCCGGTTCCGCCCGAAGAAGCGGGGATGCTCAGCGGCGACCTCATCGCCGCATCGCACGACAATGCGGTCGGCATAGGCCCGAACCTGCACCGTGCGCCGCGCCACCGTCGAGAGGACCGAGTAACGGTTGCGATCGTAGCTGATCAGGCAGGTGCCCGACACGCCGTGCTCGCTCTCGTTGAAGCCGTCGAACGGCCCCAGCATCGACTGTAATGCAGGGCGTTCGATCTCCAGCATCTGCGCCACGGTCTGGTCGCCGTGCTCAGGATGGGCCTGTCGTTCGGCCCAGCGCCGACACTCAGCTTCCAGCCAGCCATTGAGCTCCTCAAGGCTGGCGAACCGCAGACGAGGCTGGAAGAAACGCCCTCGGATCGTCTGCACCTGATTCTCGACCTGACCCTTCTCCCATCCCGCCGCCGGCGAGCAGGCCGTGGGCTCGACCATATAATGGTCGGCCATGATCAGGAACCGCCGGTTGAACACCCGGTCCTTGCCGGTGAACACGCTCGTCACCGCCGTCTTCATATTATCGTAGATGCCGCGCCGGGGCACGCCGCCGAAGAAGGCAAAGCCGCGCGCATGCGCGTCAAACAGCATCTCCTGGGTCTCGCGTGGATAAGCCCGGACATACACAGCCCGCGACGCGCACAGCCGCATGTGCGCGACCTTTACCCGCATCGGCTTGCCGGCGATCTCGACATCCTCGTGGCTCCAGTCGAACTGGTAGGCCTCGCCGGGCTGGAACATCATCGGAATAAAGGCCGTCGTCCCGTCGCCGAAATCCCTGCGCCGCTCGACCTTCCACCGTGCCGCATAGCGGCGCACGGCATCGTAAGAGCCCTCGAAACCCTCACGCACCAGAAGGTCGTGGATACGGGTCATCCGAAGCCGGTCACGCCGGCCCCGTAACTCGTTCTCTTCCAGCAGCCCATCCAGGCGATCCTGAAACGGACCGATCCGCGGCAGCGGCTGAACCTTGCGTCGATAATCAAATGCGCCTTCCGGCGCCCGGATCGCCTTGCGGATCACCTTCCGCGACACATGCAGATCACGCGCGATCGCCTTGATCGCCTTCCCGCCGGCATACTCACGCCGGATACGAACCACTGTCTCCAAAACCAACATCCCGATCTCGCCGCATGAACTTCCACGCGGCTGTGTAAGCTATCGAAATGAGGGGTCCCTTTTAGACGCCGATCACCCCGCTAACGGGGTCCTTTTTGCACGCCGATCCACAGCTTTCGGGAAAGGAAAACCAGTCCGCTGACGTCAGACAGTGGCGTATTTTCGCCCGGCAGTTCGTTGGCTTAAACTGGCCGATTTTGGGAAGTCCGGTTTGGAGCGCCCACACCAGAATAGCTGCCTTATGACCAGCGTGGGCTACTGGGGCAATCGGCCGTTCCCAGTTCCGGCGCCGATCGGTGGGAATACTCCAAAGCCGCTACTCGTTACATAGGCTTAGGACGGGCTTTCTACTCAAGGACACATACCCATAAATCTGATTCCCAAGGTATCTGTGATCCGCTTCAATTCTCCGAAGGAGAACGGGATGGCGCGGCTCGATCCGGCGGATCTCGAGTAGTCGGTGATCATGCCATTGCTGCCGACCAAGGCTCTAGTCGTAAAGCGCGTCGACGACCGGCGGGTGGCCTGAATGGCCGACAGACCTTTACATCTCCTGCATGGGCAGCATTATGCAATGAGTCCCGCGCCGCGCGGCTGGTGCATCGGTATTCCGAGCGAAAAGAGGCGGGGATTCCACTGGACGCGCCTACGGACCATTCAGTGATCGAGATTGCGTCGGAGCCCGGTTGTGGCAAAAGCGATTCCAATCTTAATCTACGTTGCGACGATTTTTCAGATACTTAATTTGATATAAACCTTCCTCCGCCATGGATAAATCTACTGGAGGGAGTTCCATGGGGTTTCTAACGCGGTTGCGCGACAACCAAGCGGGTAACGTGCTCGTGATGGTCGCGGCTGGCTTTATTCCGCTGCTGGGGTTTATCGGCGGCGGCGTCGATATGGCGCGTATCTATCTCGTGAAGACTCGCTTGCAGCATGCCTGCGATGCTGGCGCCCTTGCAGGCCGCAAGCAGATGGCGGGCGGCGCGTGGAATGCCAGCAATGAGAAGGCACGCAGTACCGCAGAGGGCATCTTCAACATCAACTACGTTCCCGGTGCCTACGGATCGGGCGGTCTGACGAAGACCTTCTCGGAAAGCCAAGGGAAGGTTACCGGGACCGCCTCTGTTTCTCTCCCCATGACGATCATGGTGATTTTCGGTCACTCATCGAAGACGATCGACGTGACGTGCGACGCAGAAATGCGCATTCCCAACACCGATGTCATGTTCGTGCTCGACACCACAGGCTCGATGGCTTCGGTCAATCCAGGCGACGGTGACACGAAAATCAATGGTCTAAAAGTAGCGGTCAAGTGCTTCTATGAGGCGTTGGCGAAGGTCGATACGACAGCGAATTGCGGCAGCAACCCGACGGGCAATCGCAACAATGATGTTCAGCTCCGCTTTGGCTTTGTGCCCTATTCGTCCAATGTGAACGTGGGTCGTCTGCTACGCAACGAATGGATGGTTGATGCAGCGCTCTATCAGTCACGCAAGGCTAAGACGACCGGGAACACCGATGTCGATGGCTATAAAGAGGGTAAGGCTGAAGTCGCTTCCTCAGAGCAGATTCCCTACAATATGAATTGGAGCGCGTGGGAAAATTTCGGAAGCGCTAGCGGCTCAAGCTGCACCGGTAAAATCCCAGCCGATTCCATTGAAATGACGGGCACGGAGAGCGCCCCCTATAATCAGAGCACCAGCGGCGGTGGTGAGACCCGTGTCGTAAGCTGGTCAACCAATCAGGACGGCCGTTACTATAATTACCAGGGCGTAATGGTCACAGGCAAATGCCAGATCCAACGCCGGTACATCAGTGGCTATTTGAAGCGGAATTATCAGCGCAGCGATACAACAGGCTTCAAGGATTACGAATACGATCAACTCGCCTTCAACGTGGGGGGGCTGAAGGCAGGCGGAACGAGTTGGAACGCCGGTATTACTGCGCCTGTCGGTCCCTACGGTCAGACAGCCACGATCGCGTGGGATGGCTGCATCGAGGAACGCCAGACCTATCAAAATACCGATGACGATCCGACGGGCGAATTCAGCCCTGTTCCCAGCAGCGCATTCGATATGAACATCGACATGATGCCCACTGGATCGGATGCGACGAAGTGGAAGCCACTGCTCCCCGACCTCGTGTGGGGACGATATGACAGCGTCGGAAACTGGACGACCGCAAAGGTCAAGACAAGCTCCGATCTTAGTCGAAACTACACCTATGCCTGTCCCACTGCAGCAGCGAAGCTAAAGCCATATTCGAATGCCAACGCATTTGAGGGATATGTAAATACACTTTATCCAAACGGTAACACCTACCACGACATCGGCTTGTTGTGGGGCGCGCGCCTCATGTCGCCGACGGGTCTTTTCAGCTCGGAGAATGCGTTTACTCCCAGCGGCGGGGAAATTGAACGCCATCTGGTGTTCATGACCGATGGTGACACGGTAACCAGCAATCAGGGCTATACCGCGCATGGTGTAGGCTGGTGGGACCGACGACAGACCCGCAGCAATGCCGGGCCGAGCGCCAATATCCTTACGGCAGTGGTAAACGAGCGGACGAAAGCCCTTTGTGCCGCCATAAAGTCGAAGAACATCACATTGTGGGTTGTTTCCTTTGGCACTGGGGTAAGCTCCAGCGCGCAGACGCTGCTGCAATCCTGTGCTTCTCCCAACCGCTTTTACGTTGCCGCCAACAGCGCCACCCTTATTTCAAACTTCCAGCAAATTGCGGACGAAATATCGCAATTGAGGCTGACGAAATGATCGGCGATCGATACTGGCTAGAACGGCTGAGAGGAGACGAGAAAGGCGCAACAATCGTTGAATTCGGCCTCATTGCCATCTTGTTTGTATCTACTCTGCTTGGCTTCATGGACCTTGGGCATAGTCTCTATGTCCAGTCAGTGCTTCAGGGCTCCGTCCAGAAGACCGCGCGGGATGCGACGCTTGAAAGTGGGAAAGCGGAGGTGCAACAATCGGTGCTCGATGCGGCAGTTAGGGAGCGCGTGCAACATCTCGCTGCAAACTCAACGGTTACATTCTCCCGCCGATATTTTAGGGATTTTACCAAGGCAGCGCAGGCGACGGCTGAGCCTTATCAGGACATAAACGCCAATGGCCGTTGCGACAATAACGAACCATTTCAGGATAACAACCGCAACACAGTGTGGGATCGCGATGGCGGGGACAATGGTCAGGGTGGCGCAAAGGACGATGTGGTTTACACGGTTCAGATCACCTTCCCACGCCTCTTGCCAATCGCAAAGCTCGTAGGAATGTCTGAGACGGTGACGGTCGAAGCAAGGACGGTCCTCGAAAACCAGCCTTTCGGCGAGCAAGGTGCATATGGACCGCCGACTGTGGGAAACTGCATATGAAGTTGATCTCGTTTTGCAAAAGACTTGTTGGCGAGCACCGCGCGGTAGCGGCCGTAGAGTTCGGTTTAGCCCTACCTCTCATGACCGCCATTGCTTTTGCCGGAGCCGAACTCACCAGCTTTGTGACCACGAAAATGCGCATCAGTCAGCTTGCCCTACATGTCGCCGACAATGCGGCACGGATCGGCACCGGAACGGTCCTTGCCAACAAACAAATCACCGAAGCGCAGATTAACGATCTTCTGACTGGAGCTGGGCTACAGGGAGGACGGCTTGACCTCTATGGCCACGGTCGCGTCATTTTGAGCAGTCTCGAACCCGTCGCCAATCCCAATCCCACCAATCGCTACCGGATTAGATGGCAGAGGTGTCGTGGAAGCAAGATTTGGCCGTCCTCATACGGGAGGGCGGGCGATAGCAACTTGGCAGGCCTTACTGTTGGAGGCCAAACGGCGACCGCGCCAGACGATGGTGCTCTTATTTTTGTGGAAGTTGCGTATAATTACCAGCCGCTGATAACACGTCTTTTTATACCGAATGATCAGATCACGGCCATCGCGGCCATGACAGTTCGGGATCAGAGAGATTATGGCGGCGGTTCAAACGGCATCTACAATAATGAGAATGTCGTTCCTTCAACATGCTGATGGATAAGTAAAATCATGGATAAGTTCATTTACGTCGCTATTGGTGTAGGTGCATTAGTTGTTGCGGCAGTCGACCAGGTCGGTGGGGGCGCTCAAGAGGACGCCGCCGTGCCGCAAGGATTTAGCGCGCTGCAATCCCCTGTCTCTAATCCATCCGGTGCCAGTCCGTCGGTCGAATATGCCCCAAACTTCGTCCAAGAGCCGAACATCGATCAAGCCTTTAACCCCATACCCCGCGCGGAAGATTTGGGTGGAAGGGTGATCGAAGACCGTTTTCAGTCAGACGGGTAGAGCAAGCTGGCGGGGTAGGCCGTGCTGTCCCAGGAGATGTATCATAGAACAGAATTCAACCGGACACGAAGAAACTTTCGCTTATCGAATGGTTAGGCTCTTGGGATCTAGGCGCTCTTTCGGCGCATAAAGCTCGCTGCTTTCTTGCAATAAATAATTGGGCACGAAGGTCTTAAACGAAGCTTTCGGCTTCACGAGAAAAACATCGTCCAGATTTATGAGGTGGGCGAATTTAACACCGACTCGGCCGTCTTTGGTCCATCGCACATCGGCTTCCAATGGTTCGGCAAGGCCAATGTCGAGCGAGACTAAATCTCCAACGTGCAGTGGCAGGCTGGTTTCCACCATCGCTCCTGTGCAGGAAATGTTTCGAAGCCTGACTGTCTCATCCTTCCCTTGCGTGCCGATCCGACCTGCTCTGATGATCCTGCGCCGTTCGGCACGGTCTGTTTTGAAGCCGCTGACGATCGATTGATTAGTCTGCGTGCGCGAATAGGCTGCTTTCGCATCCATAGGTCGTCCGTAGATGTAACCCTGGATAAGCGTGCATCCCAACTCGCGGACGAGCGCCAGTTGGTCCTCCGTTTCGACCCCTTCCGCCGTGGTGATCATACCCAGATCGGTCGCAAGATTAACAATTGCTCTGATAATCGGGATGTTATTATTACCAGTGAGCGTAGCGCCCCGGACAAATGATTGATCAATCTTGATTTTATCGAACGGAATGTTCTTGAGATAGCCAAGGCTTGAATATCCTGTACCAAAATCGTCAAGCGATATTTTGACACCGAGGCCCTTTAGCGTCGCGATGGTGGCGCGCGTCTTCGCAGTTTCATCGAGTAGAGCGCCCTCGGTAATTTCGAGTTCAAGTCGGTCTGCGGTCACTCCTGCATAAGCCAAGGCGCTAGTCACGAGAACGGGAAGCGCTTGGCTTGAAAACTGAACCGGCGAAATGTTCACAGCCACGCTTATGTGATCAGGCCATTTTGCAGCCTCGATGCAGGCGGTACGAAGAACCCAATCACCCAACTCTATGATCAGTCCAGATTCTTCCGCAATCGGGATGAAGACCGCTGGTGACACAGATCCACGCACCGGATGTGTCCAGCGTACCAAAGCTTCAAATCCAACCAGATCACCAGTTTGCGTGTTGACCACTGGCTGATAGGCGAGGTGAAACTCTCCCTTCTCCAGCGCCCGCCGCATATCCTCTTCGATTTGTTGCCGTGAGCGCGCTTGTTCGTGCATCTGGGAGGCAAAGAAGTGAAATGTGCCTTTACCGGCTGCTTTTGCCGCATACAGTGCCAAGTCTGCATCGCGAACGAGATCGACGGCCGAACGATGGTCATGATCAGATGTGGCGATGCCAATCGATGTCCCGATAGTGATCAAATGCGATTTAATGAGATAGGGCTGTGACAGGCTATGTATGATGTCCTCAGCGATGCCGGATAGAATCTCAATCTCGCAGATATCTGCAAAGACAATCTGAAACTCGTCTCCACCAAGGCGACCGACCTGTCCTCTTCCCGCAATAGAGTTCACGAGACGCTCAGAGACGGATTTGAGCAATTGGTCGCCCACCAGATGACCAAATGTATCGTTGACGAGTTTGAACCTGTCGAGGTCCAATATCATCGTAGAGCATCGCTGCCTGCGATGGGCGGCGGAGATAAGACTGTTTTCCAGAGCTTGCCGCATCGTCTCACAATTCGCCAAACTCGTTAGCGAATCAAAGCGCGCCAATTGCAGCAGTTTGATCTCGGAATTCTTCTGATCCGTCAGGTCAACTGCGAAGCCAACAAAACCGCGATATTGGCCAGCCTCATCGTGCTTGGGTTCGCCCGTAATGGACCACCATATATCCCCTCGTGCCTTGAATTTTACCACCAATCCTTCAAACGGTAAGCGGGAGGCAATGTAAAAGCTCAAGCTCCTCTCCGAGGCTTCTTCAGCCAGGCTGGCGTCATTATCGACCAAATCTGAAAGGCTTGCGGGAAATATCATGCAATCCGCCATAGCGCGACTGATCTTGGGGCTGAGATATGCCAACGTCCCGTCGTCATGTGTTTCCCAGAACCAGCCCTTCCCACTGTCTTCATATTTTTCAACCAAGCGCGTGGCTTGGCCGTCGGACAGGCAGGCACCTCCAATATTTGATAGTCGGCTTGGTCGCACACAGCCCTCCTCAATTTCAGTTTGGCATCGGGAGGTTGATATTTCCTTGCAATTCAAACTGTTGCCTGATCGTAACGGTTTTAGTAGCCGCGTCGCTTCGAGCAGGCCATTTCACCGACTGCCACGTCTGCTGTTAATATCTGACAAAATACGATGATCTACCAGTAGCGCAAAGATTAGTGTTAATTGTCGGCTTAACGCTGTCTCGTTCCCTATAGCGGACTGACCGCTCCCGAGCGCCGAAAAATCTGCCTCGAATGGCAAAAAGTGGCGCAAAGCCGTCGGTCGGAGAAAACATCAATCTCGGTCACGAGCCGCGCATCCTTGCGCTGATGCCGTGAATATCGGCACCGCGTGGGCACGTCACCGCAGGCAGCGTCCGAGAGTCACTGTCGGATTGGCTAGGCGTCCGACAACGATAGCCGAAGGGTATTCCGCCACCGGTCGATTGTCGCTGGGCGAAGCAGAATGGCCGCGCGCTACCCAACAAGCGCCGAAGCGGCCAGTCGGCTTCGCGACGAGAGCCCCAAGCCGAACGATCAAGACTGCGACATCCTTACTCTGACTGTGCAACTTACCGGCACCTTGGCCTTGGCTGCTGCCCTCTGACATGCGGCAAGGCTGTCGCGATTCTCCCGCGCCAGGTCGGCGGCGTCAACAATTGCCTGCCAGCCTTCCGGGTTCTCGGTTCGCATTAGGCGGATACCAGCATCCCATACCGTTGCCTCGCCCAGCGTACGACGGGCAACCCGTTCCGGCCAAAGCCAGCTTTGCGGGCCGATGCTGGCCGCCCAGCCGGGATAAATCAGCCACAGAAGCGATACGGCCAGCGCTGCGCCGCCGCCGCAATACATGATGTGCCAGCGCTGCTGCTGTTTGGTCCGAATGGTTCCGACCGCGCGCATTTGATCCGCATGGACTTGATGGTGCAATTCCAGCGATTTCTTGATCGTAGCCCGGTCGGTCTCGCGTGCGGCGTGTGCCGCGTCGCCAATCCGCTCCGCCATGCTCTCCGGCGTCAACTGCATGGCGGGTGCATCAATGATTGTTTTCGTCTGCGCCGCCAACGTCGCGAGATAGCCGTTCATCTTGGCAAGCGTCGGGCCGTAGTCGGGGTACTCGATGCTCTGCTTCTCGATGGCGATATGCTCAAGCGCGCGGGCCATCACCGCCATGCGCCCTTCAAGCCGCTCCTCCATAGCGGCGACGCGCTCCGAGAGCTGCGCGAACGCCTCGGCGGCGGCGTTGGGCCGGGGTTCCGGCTCCGGTTCGTTCAAAAGGCTTTGTTCGTCGTCCATGTCGTTGTCTCCTTGGGGTTAGCGGCTCATGCCGCGACTGATGTGGCGTCCGTGATCGAACGGGATGGAGGATGCGAGCTCATGGGAGAGGCTGCGGCCCGCCGGCTGGCCAATCTCAAGCCCAAGCTCGCGGCTGCGCAGGCCCAGCACGGATTCAAGCTGGGCATCGCGTTCGAGGCTTTTCGCCATGCCCGCCATCTGCTGCGCGGCACTCTTCGCGCCCCTGAAATTGCCGTCGCGCAAAAGGTTCGCATGATGGCGCTGCAATTGCTGCCACCCTTCCACGAACCGGTCGGCCCGCTGGAAGGGGTCCATGCGGATTTCGGTCTCCAGCTGCATCGCGCGCACGGCGACCTGGCCACGGCCCTCGGCGGCCTCGCGGACAAGCTCCGGGCTGCTGCGGAAGGCGCTGTTCAAGTCTGACGAACCTTCAGGGCGGATCGCGTCCAGAGCATCGCGCGCCCTGTCGAACGCCTCGCGCTGGTGCGGCATGGCGTCCAGACCTTGGGCGCGTGTCTGTTGGATCGCGTCCAGCGCCTTGGCGTAGCGCTCCACCGCACCGCGCACGCCGCCAGCCCACATCGGCTGCGCGTCATGTTCGGGTTGGTGCCGAACCGCCCGCTCCTGGGCAGGCGGCTCGGCCTTGGGCTGGAAGCCCGCAAATATGTCGCGTTCTTGCTGCGGCGGAAGGTTCGGCCGGAAATTGTCGAAGATCCCCCGCGCCTTTTCGACCATGGGCCTGACGATTTCAGCGACCCGCTCGCCAAAGCTAATGCCACGCCGCTCGGCATATTCCCTTGCGGGGTCGGTCTTCTGGTAATCGGTGGCCATATCCTTGCCGCGCTCGCGTGAGAGCGTGCGGACAAGCCGGGACTGATCGCGAAAATCGTCGCGGCCATAATGAAGCGCCATGCCGTCGCGATGGCGAGACATGGCAACATAAGCCCCGTGCCGATCCATCCCCGGTGTCGCCAGCACATGCGCCCTGTCCACGGTCATGCCCTGCGCCTTGTGGATGGTGGCGGCATAGCCGTGGTCGAGGTCGCGATAATGTTTGGTGTCGAACGATACGGAACGCCCGTCATCGGTGCGGACGGACATATGCTCCGGACTGACCTTCTCGATCGTGCCCAGCGTGCCGTTCTTCACCTCCAGGCTGCGCTCGTTGCGCAGGAACATGATGCGGCCGCCAGACGCGAATAGCCGGTCGCCACGCTCGGTCTTCACCTGGCGCTCTTCGCCCAATTCGCCCGCGCTCCGCATCGCCGCGCGCGCAGCCTCGTTGAGGTCGCGCACCTCCGCATTGGTGTGGGTGAGGATGATGCGGCTGGCGTCAGGGTTTGCCTGCCTTTCGCGATCCCACCGCGCGACAAGATCGCGCCGCGCATCGTCGCGTGTCTCTGCCTGATGCACCATGCCCTTGTCGGCATAAGCGGCAATGGCCTCGCCGGTTCTGCCGGTCGCCAGATGCCGGGTGGCACCCTGCTGCCATCCTTCATGTTGGCGGCGAACCTGCGTGATCTCGACGCCGCCATGGCGCTCATGGATCGCGCGGAACGCCGCACCCGCCTCGATCGACTGCAACTGCTGCGGATCGCCGACAAGCACAACCTTCGCGCCAACATCGGCGGCATGGGACAGGACGCGCTCCATCTGGCGCGTGCCGACCATGCCCGCCTCGTCAATCACCAGCACATCGCGGGCGGTCAATAGATCGCGGCCCTGCGCCCAACCATGTTCAAGTGCAGCGATGGTGCGCGACGCGATGCCGGAGCCATTCTCCAGTCCCTCGGCGGCGATGCCCGCAAGCGCCGCGCCACGAACATTCAGCCCCGCACCTTCCCACACGTCGCGCGCCACGCCCAGCATGGCGCTCTTGCCGGTCCCGGCATAGCCCAGCACCAGTGACAATCCGCGCCCGCCCGTTATATGGCGCAACGCGGATTCTTGCTCTGCTCCCAGGGCAAGACCACAAGTCTCGGCGGCGCGACTGGCGTAGGTCGCCGCCGCCGAGAGACTATCGCTCCGGTCGATCGCAAGCCTGTCAGCGGCGCGGCTCATCTGCTGTTCGGTCTCGATCATGTCGCGCGACGTGAACCGCTCGTCGCCGCGCCCATCCTTGCCCAGCGCAATCAGGTCTGGCGATCCCCTAACCGCGCGCATGGCGGCGTTGAACTGCTCCTGCCCGTCGCTATGCCGGTGGATGAACATCGCCATATCGCGGTTGGTGAATGTCGCCTGTTGGTGGGTGATGGCGTTAAGGGCGATGCCGGGATCAGCGATGATGCGTTCACCATTCGCCTGCGCAATCTCGCGGTGCAGTTCGGCGCGGTCGGCTTCCAGCCCTTGCGCATCCATCCTGTGTGCAGGGCCGCCGATCTTGCTTTGCGGTTCAAGGTCGATGCCCTGATCGGCAAGGCTGCGGTGATCGATGCGCGCGTCAATGTCGAGTTCGGCAAGGCGCGTGTTGACGTGGGTCTCCCAGCGTTCGCGCCAGCGCCCGACATTCTCATGATCGTTCCACTGGCGCACCTTCGCCCCGAAGCCAGCGGTGCCGTCCTCGCGCTGGACAACTTCCCGCATGGTGAGCATGACATGGGCGTGCGGCTTGGGCGGGCCGTCCGCGCCGATGTCCCAATGCACATTGAGGTCGGCGATCATGCCGCGATCCACAAACTCGGCAGACACGAAATCCCGCGCCAGTTCAATGCCCTGCGCCTTGGTCATTTCGCGCGGAATGGCGAACTCGACCTCACGGGCAAGCTGAGCGTCCTTGCGCTTCTCGAATGCCTCGACATCGTTCCACAGGCGTTCGCGGTCGCGCCATTGTTCGGGCGCGCCTTCGGGCAACGTGATTTCGCTATGCTCAACGCCAGAACGGGCACGGAAATCATGGTCGCGATCAAGACGCTCGTCGTGCAGCCGCTCGCCCGCCCGATAGGCGGCGGCAGAGACGGCAGAGCGCCCCGCCGCGCGACTAATGACCTGAACGGAGAAATGGAAGATCGCCATGATGGCAATCCATCTACGCCATCAAAGCGCACGTCGGAACGACGTATAAGCGCGCCCTTCTCGAAAATTTCTCGGACGGGACTAGGCAGTGTCAGGCTGTCCCGGCGACTCTACTGCGCTTGCGGAGGTATCATCTTATCATAGCGTCATCGTCACTCAATGGAGACTTTACGATGCGCAAGCCCCGCGATTTTGATTCGGAACTCAAAGCCCTGGCCGACAAGGCCAAGGCGCTCAAGGAACGGCGCGTGCGCCAGCTTGGCGAACTGGTGACGGCAACCGGGGCCGATACGCTCGACGCCAATATGCTGGCCGGAGCGCTACTTCATGCAGCCACGGTGAAGGACGCCGCGACAAAGGAGGTATGGCGGAAGGCGGGCGCGGGCTTCTTTCTCGGCAAAGGCGGCAAGCCTGCGGGCGGACCTTCTGGCCAGCAAAGCGGCACTCTCCCGCAGGGCGGCGGCGCGACATCGGCTTGAGGCTCGAAAGGCGCGAACCGATATGCGGGACTGGGCCACTGCACGCCGTGAACGCACGCGGCATTTGATCGAACTGGGCGGCCTCGTCATCAAGGCCGGGCTAGTCGATCTGACCGACGATGATCGGGCCGCGCTCTACGGCGCGTTCCTCACCGTTGCCGACAGACTGCGCGGCGAGGAACGCGCCAACGCACTTGCCCTCTGGAAGCGCAAAGGCAAGCGAGCCTTCGAGGCGGAACAGGGCGGCGGTTAGCGCGATACTGACAAGCGCACATTGCCGTCCGGTTCTGCCTGATACTCGACCACCGCCGCAATCGGTGGGCTGCTCTTGTCGCAATAGCGCACGGTGATGAAGTCTTCTCGGATCGCAGGGCACAGGCCGGAGCCATAGAGAATGTCCGCCAGCGCGTCGAAGGTCGTCGCCTTGGCGCGATAGGCCCCGGTCCACCGCACCGCCCAAATGTCGTCATTGGCCTTGACCCGGTATCCCGCCCTTTGCGCAACGTCCATGACCGCGCCCAGCACCGTGTCCGCGCGCACGTCGAAGTCCAGCACGGCTGAGAGGTCAGCCGGTTCGGAACGGACGGCCTGCGCGGACTTTACCCGCCATAGCGTTGCCTCGGCACCCGCCATGAAGAAGCACAGGCAGACAATCGCCAAGGGCAGATGGTCAACCCAATCGATGAACCTTTCGGAGCGCCAGAATTGGCGAAGCGGAATGAGCGGATTCCATCGGCCCTCTCGTGGGCCAACTCGTCGCAAGATCCGCCATGTCCGTCGCAGCATATTGGCGCGGCGCACGGGCCGGGAAAGCGTTAGCGCTGTTGTCGGCTCTGTGGGCGGCGTAAGCATTTGCGCTGGCAGGCTTGCAGCGAGCGAAGCCTGATGATCCGCGCAGGCGAACGCTGCCCGTACCTGCAATATCTCCACTCGCGCGAACGCCCATGCCAGTTCCTCACCCGAAATGCGGTAGGATCGCCCATAGCGCGCTTCGACATAGGCGCGGCGGATGCAGCCGAACGCGCGGCGCTCGAACCGGCTATCGCGCGGCCATGCTGAACACAGGCGCGGGTCCAGCGCCTCCGCCGCCTCGCGCAGTTCATCGAGCGCATGGGTGCGCGGTGCGTGTAGGCTGATCGACCGCAAAACGCACAGATAGAAATGCTCGCACGCCTGATGCAACATCAGCGCCGCCATCGGGGCATCGCCCCGGTTGCGATAGAAAGCCGCGCCTGCCAGAAATCCGGTTCCGCGATTATGCCACCGGATAAACTCCGCTGCACCCCGAATAGCCCGTTCCCGCACCGGAAGGCGGCGCGGCTCACTCAGCCGCAATCCCTCCATCTGGTAAAGCGCGATTCCCCGTTCGGCGATGGTGACGAAATGAGGGACGCCTTCGACAAGAGAGCCGTTGACCCGGTCAAGGCTTTCGACCGCCAACCGAACCGGGCGGGTAATTTCGCCATTCTCCCATGCGCGGCGCAGTCGGTCGCGCACCAGCCTCCAGTCGCCTTCGCTGCGGGCAAGGCGCGGATAGTTGACGATCGCGAGCAGGCGGAACGCTTCCCCGGCGCGACCTCTTCCCAATCCTTCTCGGCATGGGGGCCGTGCAGGATCAGGGTGAGAATGCGGCCCGCCCGGAAATGTTCAGAGCATCGGCCCTTGGTCGTTTCCTCGAACGCCTCGAACAGGATCATGGTGACGTGAAGAAGCTCCTCGCGGATCGACGCGGGCAGATGGTCGGCATCGGTACGCAGCATCATGACCGCGCCTCCTGCGAGCGACGCTGGCAACCCTTCGGGCGCGGGTGGCCGGTCACGTCATGGACGCGATCCACCAAGGCACGCACAAGGGGCGTAATCGAGGCGGGAATGAAGCCGCCCGTGCGGGGCCGGTCTTCTTCCCAATCATGATAATGATAGCCCCACTTCCAATAGGGCGACAGAACCGCCGCCAGCCGCGCCATGTCGGGGCAATCATGCCCAAAGCCGCAGGCATTGGCATAGGCCAACCCCTTGGCGATGTCTTGCTTGATGTGGCGGGCGTTCCACGCATCGGCAAAGCCCATGTCGAGCAGATAGGCACACAGGGCCTGCTGGGTCACGAAACCGGCCTGATGCAGCGCTTCTCGTGCAAATCGCGGCTCAGTGAGGAAATCCGCTTCCAGCGTTGTCATCCACCGTTCCGCATTGTGATAGCGGAAGCGGCTTATGCTTCGCCCCTCTTTCGTCCGAACAAGTGTCGCGGGTTCATCCTCGTAGCGTTGATGAAGCGCCCCCAGTGCGCCCTCCCAGGGCGAGGCAATTGCCGATGCGGCAACCGGCGCAATGGTCAGTGCGCGCAGCAGGGCGCGGCGGGATTTGGAGACAAGCATATGCACCTCCGTTCCGCATCCATCGCAAGGGAGTGAGATATGACGGCGGATACGGAACGGGCCCGGCACTCCCACATGATTCGCGATGCCGGTCGCGCAATAGCCCTCCGAGAAAGGCCGTCGCGGCATATACGCCATCGTTTAATCAATAAACGGTGGCGTATATTCAAGTAAACGGTGGCGTCAATGGGTTTGATTTGGAAATTGCGATCGCACCCGATAGCGACAGGTCGATGGGACGCCCGCCACTTGGAATGAAGCCGACGACGATCAGGCTGACTACCGACACGATCCGTCGTATCGAGGCGCTCGTGGGCAACCGTAGGCTCGCCTTGTTCATCCGCGAGGCGGTGGAGAACGAATTGCAGCGCCGCGAGAATCCGGAAGCGTTCACGGGTCAGGGCAAGCCCTGAACGAAAACAGTTCGGCTGCGGCGATTGTCGGACGCCTGGCCGATCCGACGGTGATTGATTGTTGAGCGCGGCCTGCGGTGGCGTATCCACACGATGCCGATTTTCCCAGCATCAGCGCCAGAGTGCGCGGCTAGCGACTGAAATTATGGTTTTCGATTGTCGAGTTTGCGCCATTGTCGGTCATTCTAAGCGGGGATCTTTGGCCCCCTAACCGGCCTTAATTTCATTCAGTGCGCGACCGATAAATTGGACAATAGGAAAGGATACTTGGCGCCTTTCATGTCTACCGTACCGTATTGCCACCGCTAGTGTGCTTTTAGGCTTGGCTCAACCGAGAGGTGTGATAGCTAAAGCCCACAAACGGGAGAAGAGCGTGAATCCGGTCATTAAAGCGCAGGTACTCGACTTTGCCGCGACGGAAGACATCGAGCACCGCGCTGAAAGCGAGATATTTGAGATATACTCAGTATACTCGATTTTGAACGGTGGATTGGGCGAGAGCGTAGACGCGGCCGATGTCCACCTGTCTGGCAATGAGTTTGGCGTTGATGGTGTAGCGATCATAGTCCAGGGTAGATTAGTTGCCGATACGACAGATGCTGAACAGGCAATACAAGATATCAAAAATCCAGAAATCGACTTCTACTTCTTTCAATCGAAAACCGGAACGTCCTTTGATTATGGCGATATATCAAAATTCTTTGATTCGATCAGTGGATTTTTTGATGGCAGCATGAATGGCGAGAGCCCGCAGCTTGATGATTTGATCGCTGCCAAGGACGTTCTTTACAGTAAAGGCGTGGGTCGGCGAAACCCGGGATTGCACGCGTATTACGCTTGCACCGGAAATTACGATAAGCCGTCTCGCATAGAGAAGCTGATTGTAAGCGCCCAAAGTCAATGGTCAGATCTCAACATATTCGATCAGGATCGAACCTCAATCCAAATGATCGGTGCGAAAGAACTGCAGCGCCTTTATCGTGCGGCGTCAAGCGCCGTTGAAGCAACGATTGAGTTCCCTCGAAATGTGGTGCTGCCAAGCCATGGGAGCGTAGAAGAAGCTTATCTCGGATATATCACCGCTGACGAGGTCGTAAAGCTCGTCTCAATTAGAGACGATGATGGCAATCCGCAGGACATTAATCGATCAGTTTTTTTCGATAATATTCGGGATTTTGATCCAGATTCCAAAATAAATAATGATATTGCGGACACCCTTCAAAGAGGCGAGGCCCCCGACTTCATTTTTCGCAACAATGGTATTACCGTTGTTGCAAAGTCTATAGATCGGACTGGCGACAGATTTCGGATCGAGGACTATCAGGTAGTAAACGGCTGTCAGACAAGTAATATTCTCTTCAACAATAGAACGGCAGTAGCCAGTGTCCATGTTCCTTTCCGGTTGATTGGCACGAAGGACGATGATTTCATTTCCTCTATCATCGCAGGGACTAACCGTCAAAACGCCGTTCGCGAAGAGCAATTCTGGGCTCTGCGGCCTTTCATGAAAAGCTTCGAGGAGTACTGCCAGTCCCTTGACGACGAACAGCGTATTCTTTTTGAACGACGAGAAAATCAGTTTCGTGGGCAGAAGGTTGAGAGAGCACGTATCATGCAGCCCTCGACGCTGATGAAAGCGGTAGCCGCAACTTTGCTAAATCAGCCAAATCGCTCTGCGCGAGACTACCGTGGCATAACAGCTGAATATCAGGACAAATTGTTCCTCGAAGAGCACGATGTTCGGCTCTATCATGCGGCCTGCTATCTGCATTATCGTCTCGACTATCTGTGGAGAAATCAAAAACTCGACAAAGATTTTAAGATATATCGCTTCTATTTCATGGCTGCTATTGGCAGAAAGATTATCGGAAATGGCGATGTTTTTGCAAGGAGACGTCAGGACATACAGGCGATATCCGCCAAGATAGTTGATTTAGCAGCCGATGAAGCTCGTTTGAAGGCGACGGTCGAGAAAACGCACGACCTTCTTAAGGCGCGGATCGCTGCAGCGGATACAGGCACTAGAGAGAGACTTCGTGATGCCATCCGGTCCGAGACGTTCGCTAAGGCTTTTGATCGAGACTTAGCGAATGAAACGATCCCTCTTTAGGGACGGGCACGCCTTCGTCCCCGCAGCCCTAGCACAACTGCCATCGCCGCAAAGAAGGCGGCCAATCCACTGCAATGTGGCAATGCTTTCGCCGAACGGTGAGGTGGCGTCTCCAGTACGGCTCGGTTACACTAGCCTGGTTGGGGGCGAGCGTCCGCTTCTTTAGGTCAAGGGCTCTAGACCTGTCAGTCTGCAAACGGCCATTGGGCGACAAATAGGTCTTTCCGAAAGGAGCAGCTACGCGACCGCCTGCAAACCCTTGCGCTGGATGATCGACAGAAGGCGCAGGGCAGGGCCGCCGGGTCGCTTAACGCCTCGTTCCCAATCCGACACGAGATTGCGCGAGACATTGAGATAGGCGGCGAACACAGGCTGCGAGACATGCTCGCGCTCGCGGATTGCCCGAATTTCATCGCCTGCCAGCGTGGGGGCGGGGGCGAGGCACGCTTCATCGAATGTACGCAACGTCGCGCGCGACACCACGCCCGCGTCGTAAGCGTCGCTCATCATTTCATGGATCGCGCCCGCAATCTCACTGCGATAGCCCTTATCCTTCATCACGGTTCTCATCGTCTATCTCCACCAACGTTCCCGTCGCCACCAGTCGGTCCAATTCCCCGGCGCTCCACTCCAGCGCCTCGCTCGCCGAGTTACGGAGCAGGGCCAGGTCCGCCTTTGTTATGTTCGCCTGCGCACTTTTGGCGAACCCGAAAGCGAATATCGCCCTGTCACCCTGCCGGAACAGGATCAGCGTGCGATAGCCGCCCGACTTGCCTTGCCCGGTGCGCGCGACCCGCTGCTTGATGACACCGCCGCCAAGATCGGCATCCACCAGACCGCTTTCTGCGCGCTCCACGGCTTCAACAAGCGAGGCATCAGCAATCCGCTCTTTTCGCGCGAAGCGCTCGAACCAACCATTTTTTAAGATGCGCGCGATGGCGGTTCTCCTGCTCTCTGTGGCTCTATATAACACTTAGCGTTATAGTTCAATATGGATGGGAAGGAACGACACGACATCGGCCTTCTTGACAGCGCATAGGCTGCGGGTGAGCATGAGTTTGCTTCATGACGCTGAGAAGGTGGTCCTTTCAAAGGAGCCTCCAATGAACAACTCGACCTAACGCCTGCTGGCTGTCCCTGAGACGGGGCGGATGAGAAGGCTTGGCATGAAACTTTGGTACAGGCTGGGAAAAAATCTTCGCTGATCGCTATCAGTGAGAAGCCTACGCCAAATTCCGCCGTCTTCCGCCGCTGACCGCCAATTGCCGCCAGCGTTCACCGACCCATGAAAGCTTAGCTGCCTACGCGCCCGGAACACTCTTGTCCGGCACGGCAAGGCATCCAATGCTCGTGGTCGGGGGCGCGTGCAACATCCTGATTTGAAGAGACTGCCCCATGACCAACAGTGATCGTATCATTCGCCTGAAAACCGTCCTCGCCCGCACAGGGCTTTCCCGCACGACGCTTTATCGCAAGATGGGCGAAGGCACTTTCCCGCGCCAAGTGAAGATCAGCGTCCACGGCGCTGGCTGGCGCGAGTCCGCCATCAACCGCTGGATTGCCGATCCGGTAAGCTATCGCGAAGAGTTGGGCGTTTGATCATGTTGCCGTGCCCAACCTGTTGCAGGCATGGGCACGGCAACATCGACGGCTTGCGATCAGGCGGCTTGGCTCTTCGCCTTACCGAACTTTCCGGTTACGACCTTCTGCCCGTCGCGCAGGAAGTCGAGATGGTCGGACCAGTGCTGCATCATGCGGACCCGCTCGTCCCAATATTCGCCCCGCGTGTATGCGCGACGCACGGCGTTGTTGTCGCAATGGGCAAGCTGCCGCTCGATCGCGTCGGGATGCCATAGTCCCATTTCGTTGAGAAGCGTCGCCGCCATCGCCCGGAAGCCGTGGCCGGTCATTTCATCCTGTGCGAAGCCCATGCGCCGCAACGCGGCGTTGATGGTGTTCTCCGACATGGGCCGGTCCACCGAGCGGAGCGACGGGAACAGGTAGCGGCTATAGTCGGCATCATGTTCGATGGTGCCAAGGATCGCCAATGCCTGCCGGGAGAGGGGGATGGAATGGGCGCGGCGCATCTTCGTTTTGTGCGCCGGGACCGTCCACAGCGCCTTGTCAAAATCGAAGTCGGCCCATTCGGCATGGCGTAGTTCGCCGGGGCGCACGAACACATGGGGCAGCAGTTGCAGCGCGGCCTTGGTGTTGGCGAAGCCCTCGAACGCCTCAATAGCGCGCAACAATCCACCGGCGTTCTCCGAACTAGTGATCGCGGCGCGGTGAACTGGCTTGGGTGCGATCAGCGCCCCGCGCAGGTCCGCTGCCACGTCACGCTCCGCGCGCGCCGTGGCGATGGCGTAGCGGAATATCTGACTGCATGTGCTGCGTAGGCGCTTAGCCGTCTCGTAGCGGCCCTTGCCCTCCATTTTGCGCAGCATGGTCAAAACCTCCTGCGCGGTGATGGCAGTGACTGGGCGTTTGCCCAGCGACACATTGATAAAGGCAAGCAACCAACGCAGCTTCTTGATCGTGACGGAAGAGCGGCCTTCACGCTCGACTTTCACCAGCCATTCGTCGGCAACCGCCTTGAAGCTGTTGGACGCGGCCACGGTCGCGGCAATCCGATCCAGTCTGATCTTTTCGGCGGGATCGTTCCCCTTCGCCAGCACCTTGCGGGCAGCGTCGCGCTGCTCGCGGGCGTCGGCAAGGCCGGTGTCGGGATAAATCCCGAAGGCCAACGTCTTTTGTTTGCCAAGGTGGCGATAATTCATCCGCCAGTAGCGCCCGCCATTAGGTGCCACATAGAGGAAAAGGCCATCGCTATCGGTGAGTTTATAGGGCTTGGCTTTGCCCTTGGCGTTTTTGATCGCAGCGGCGGTGAGCGCCATGATGGTATCTCCTTTTCGAGGAGGGCCGCGCTACCATCAGATATACCATCAAGTTGCTGGTATCCGGTGGTCCAAGACCGCTCCGTATGGGATACCTATACCATGAAAAACCGCAGAAATCCGCCGTTTCCGGCACATTCTGATACTCTCTGGGAGAGTATTTTGGTGACCCCTACGGGAATCGAACCCGTGCTTCAGCCGTGAGAGGGCCGCGTCCTAACCGCTAGACGAAGGGGCCGTGGACCGCGCTGGGCGGTCGGCAGGGGGTGCCTTTAGGAATAGGGGGAACGGCGTCAAGCGAAACAAGGCGGTCGCAACGCCCTCGGGCAAAATGCAGCCCATAAAAAAACCACCCCATGCAAATGCACGGGGTGGCCAAGGTTCAGGGAGGAGACGCCTCCAAAGGGGGGGGCGCCCATACGATACACCCGAAAGGGGGGCAGGTGCATCGCATAATAGACAGATAGGGCAGGACGCATCCGCTTTCAAGAGGGATGCGATGCCTTTTCCATCAATTTTTCAAACCCTTTTGGGTTAATTTCTCATTCAGGCGTTGGCGGCCTCCGGCGCGGCGTCGGTCGGCGCGGGCAGGGTGATCGGTCCCTTGCCCTGGGCAACCTGCGCTTCGAATATTTCGCGCATCAGTTGCAGGGAGAAGAGATGGGCGTGGATCAGCGGCAGCATGCCGTTCTGGTTGATCTTGCGCAGCTGGTCGCCGCGCAGTTCGCGCAGCTTTTCCTCGTTGATCATGCGGAAACCGCGATACACGAAGGGCTGGTCGGCGACAGGAGTTTGGATCGCGACTTCGCCATCCATCAACAGGTCCAGTTCCTGAAGGTCGCGGACGAACTGGCCGGTGCGCGCCGCGGCCTGCTCGAAATCCTCGCAGAATTTCATGACGCCCTGGGTCAGCTCGCTGGGCTTGCCATCGTCGAACAGCGCTTCGCCATCCTCGAACGCGCCGATGGTGGAGCTGGTGGGATCGAAGCAGAGAGACAGGTCGTCGCTGTCGGGGCGCAGCTTGGCCAGCATCCAGGGATAGCGGCGCACATAGGCCGGGACATAGGCCGGACCGCGCAGCTTGCCTTTGTCGTCGACGAAAATATTGACGCCTTCGTTCAGGCCCATCAGCAGCAGCGGCACGCAGTCCGCGCCGGCCGAAAAGATGATCGGCGCGAAACGCTGGGCCGCGACGAATTCGTCGATCGTCAGCGGGATGGCGTGTTGGGTCGTCAGGAACGGCGCCGAATTGGACGGACGGGTGCGGTAATCGACATGGTCCACGCTGCTCAGCGGAAGGAGATCATTGTAGAAGATCGGCAGGGTGTTCGCGGGCGCGCTGGCCATGGTCCGGGTCCATTCTGTCTGTTGCGGGCGCTTTTGCCTGCGCGCCGCGGGCTTGATATTGGGGCAGGGCGATAATGACCTTCCCTGCGAGAGGCAATCGCTTTGTCCTTGGCGCTTCGTGCCGTCTGCGCGCTTTCAGCCGTCGTCGGGCAAGGGGATGAGCTTGCCCGGATTGAACAGGCCCATGGGGTCGAAGGCCGCCTTGATCGCGCGCAGGGCGCCGATCCGCGCCGGGCTGGAGAGGCGCGCGAGTTCCGCGCGCTTCATCTGGCCGATGCCATGTTCGGCGGATATGGAGCCGCCCGCGGCAACCACGGCGTCATGAACGAAGGCGTTGATGGCCTGTCCTTGCGCCGCGATCCAGGCTGGACCGTCGCTCGTCCCCCTGGGCGCGCGGACATGGAAATGAACGTTGCCGTCACCCAGATGGCCGAAGGACGACGCTGTGGTGCCGGGAAAGGCGCGTTCGGCCGCGGCGGCGGCGTCGATCATGAAGGCGGGCATCTTCGCCACCGGCACGCTGATATCATATTGGAGCGCTGGCCCCTGCGCCTTTTCCGATTCCGACAGCGATTCGCGAATCCGCCAGAAGGCGTCGGCCTGCGCCTCATTGGCGGCGATGGCGGCGTCGATGGCGATGCCCCGTTCGAACGCCTGCGCCAGCGCCGCCTCCAGGCGTTCGGACGGCCCGGGATCGGACAGGTCGGCATGATCGACCTCGATCAACACATGCCAGGGCGTGCGCGTTTCGATCGGCGACCTTGTGCCGGGAATATGGCCAAGGACGAAGCCCAGCGTTTCGTCGGCGATCACCTCGAACCCTTCGACGCTGACGCCCAGCATGGTTTCGGCCAGCCGCAGCAGCGCCAGCGCGTCGGCGGGCGTCTGCACCCCGACCCAGCCCACCGCCCGCGCCGCGATGGCGGGCGCCAGCCGCAGCGAGGCGGCGGTGACGACGCCCAGCGTCCCTTCCGCACCGATCAGCAACTGCTTGATATCATAGCCGCGATTGTCTTTTTTCAGTGCATCCAGCCCGTCGAAGATGCTGCCGTCCGGCAACACCGCCTCGACGCCTTCCACCAGCGCGCGCATCGTGCCGTGGCGCAAGACCTGCGTGCCGCCTGCATTGGTCGACACCAGGCCGCCGATGGTTGCCGATCCCTTCGCACCCAGGCTCAGGGGAAGCGCCGACCCTGCGCCTCGGCCGCGTCATGTAGCACGCTCAGGATCACCCCGGCCTCGCACACGACCAGATTGTCTTGCGGGGACAGGCTGCGGATCCGGTTCATCCGCCGCAGCGACAGGATCAGCGCCGATCCGTCGGCCGGTGGGGTCGCGCCGCCGACCATGGACGTATTGCCCCCCTGCGGCACCAGCGCGACGCCCAGGTCAGTCGCCAGCGTCACCGCCGCCGCGACCTCCTGCGTCGAGGCGGGCGACAGGATGGCCGCCGCCCGTCCATGATAGCGTCCGCGCCAGTCGCTGGTCCACGGGGCGATATCGTCGGGATCGGTGACGACCCCCTTGGGGCCGAGCAGGGCGACGAACCGGTCGATGATGTCTTGTCCAATCATGGGACGTGTCTATGCCCCGGAATTCATCGACGGTTCAACCATTGCCCGATAGCGTACCCGTCCCATAAAGGGGTCCATGTTGGTTCATTCGATTTTGCTGCTGCTTTCCGCATCGACCGGCGACCCGGTCCAATGGGCGCAACTGTCCATCCAGCAGCGCGTCATCATTCGCGTGCCCATGGCGCGCAAGGGGCCGACGCCCGCGCGCATCACGCCGGATGCGCGCGATGCCTGGGAAGAAAAGAAGGGGCCGCGCTGCGTCGCGCTACGGTCCATTCGCGGCGCCAGCATCGTCGTGAAAAATGGCGTGGATCTTCTATTGGCGGACAATCACCGCTATCGCGCCCGGTTGGAAAAGGGGTGCGACTCCATCGGTTTCTATTCCGGTTTCTATGTCGAGCCGGACGAGGACGGGTCGCTATGTTCCGGGCGGGATGAATTGCAGGCGCGCAGCGGCCTCAGCTGCGCCGTCGACAGTTTTCGCCGCCTTGTCCCGGTGGAGAATGACGACTGAACCGGCGCTCTGGCCCATATATGGCGCGATTTCCTTGACAAGAGGCCAATATTTCCGCAATGCGCGGCGGATTTCCGTCTCGCATCCGCGCAGGACGGAGTAGCCTCCTATCCCGGACTATTGAATGACTTTTGCCGATCTCGGCCTTTCCGACGAATTGCTCAAGGCCGTAACCGAATCGGGTTACGACACGCCGACGCCGATCCAGGCGCAAGCAATCCCATCCGTCCTCATGATGCGGGACATTATCGGCATCGCCCAGACGGGCACGGGAAAGACGGCCAGCTTCGTGCTGCCGATGATCGACATATTAGCGCATGGCCGCGCCCGCGCTTTGATGCCGCGCAGCCTGATCCTGGAGCCAACCCGCGAACTCGCGGCGCAGGTGGCCGAAAATTTCGAGAAATACGGCAAATATCACAAACTCAACATGGCGCTGCTGATCGGTGGCGTGCAGATGGGCGATCAGCTCAAGGCCCTTGAAAAGGGCGTGGACGTGCTGATCGCGACCCCCGGGCGGCTGATGGATCTGTTCCAGCGGGGCAAGATATTGCTGAACGGCTGTTCGATGCTGGTCATCGACGAAGCCGACCGTATGCTCGACATGGGCTTCATCCCTGACATCGAGGAAATCTGCACCAAGCTGCCGACGCAGCGCCAGACGCTGCTGTTTTCCGCGACCATGCCGCCGGTCATCAAGAAGCTGGCCGACAAGTTCCTGTCCAATCCCAAGTCGATCGAAGTGGCGCGTCCCGCCACGGCATCGATCAACATCACCCAGCGGCTGGTGAAGGTCGATTCGCGCAAGAAGCGCGACGCGTTGCGCGAGATGCTGGAAGCCGAAGACGTGACCAGCGCGGTCATCTTCTGCAACCGCAAGACGACGGTGCGTGATCTTAACCAGACCCTGCAACGCCACGGCTTCAAGTCCGGCGAAATCCATGGCGACATCGACCAGTCGTCGCGCATCGCCGAACTGGAACGCTTCCGCGAGGGCAAGGTGAACATCCTGGTCGCGTCGGATGTCGCGGCGCGCGGTCTGGACATCAAGGGCGTGTCCCATGTGTTCAATTTCGATGCGCCCTGGCACCCGGACGATTATGTCCACCGCATCGGCCGCACCGGCCGCGCGGGCGCGACGGGCACTGCCTATACGTTCGTGACGGCGGAAGACGCCGAAGCGATCGACAATATCCAGAAGCTGATCGGCACGAAGATCGACTATATCACGCCGCCGACCCGCGAAGAGCGCGCCGAGCCGGTGCGTGAAGAGGCGCGGTCCGAAGGCCGTGGCGGCCGTCCCGCCCGAAAGCCGCGCGAAGACGCCGCGCGTGACGATCAACCGCGCGCGGAAACGGCCCGCGACGACAAGCCGCGCGAAAGCCGTCAGCGCGAAGATCGCCCCAGTCAGGATCGGCCGCGCCGCGACGATCGTCCGCGCACCGACCAGCCCCGCGATTCGCGCCCCGATCGCGCCCCATCTGCGCCGCCGCCGCGTCGCCGCAACGAGACGGTCGATGATGGCCCGGACGACGGCTGGAACGGTCCCGTCCCCGAGTTCCTGAACTTCGGTTTCAGCGGCTGAACCGTCGTCTGCGGGTAGCGGGCGACTGTCCTATGGCTCCGCTTTCCGCCATGATGTCTATGCTGCCGTCATTTGGGCCGCCGACTTTCCGATAGGATCGCGGCGGCGTAATGAAATGACAATATTGGCGGGAAAAGTGCGAAGTTAAGCGGCGATCGTCCTACAGCAACCCCTGCGCCCGCAGGCTCGTATGTCCGCCGCCCGCCATGATGATATGGTCATGGACTGCGATGCCCAGCCGTTTGCCGGCCTCCACGATCTGCCGTGTGATGTCGATGTCCTGACGGCTGGGCGACGGGTCGCCGGACGGATGGTTGTGGACAAGTAAAACACAATCACCCTTTCCTAGTTGTATCAGATATTTAGCAGAAAATGGAGAAAGAGAAAAGCATGGGTTGAGGTCATGTATCAATTGAATGACCGGGAACTTCACTACCATTCCCGCTATTTCATAAGAAGTCTATACGGAAAACGGCAGCAGAAGTGAAGGGGATTTGTATCGCGGGTGATAGATTTGTTCCCGTAGATGATGAGCGCTCTGCCACTGCGAAACTGTTGTTGTCATCATGCTCGGTGCACGCCGCCGCGCTGCGATGTGGGTTCTCGTGCGATTGCGGAACACGCATCAAAGCGCCCCTTCGGAATTCAAAAGGCTTGCGACCCAGAAGGGGGAGACAAGTCAGCGTCGGTCTGACAGCACCGATCAGTCGAGCTTGGGCTTCCAGACTCGTTCGATATAGTCGAGGTCTTCCATCCAATCTTCGGCCGCATGGACCATGTGCGGACCTTGGTTCTTGGCGGAGGTGGCAAACCCAGCAAGCACACGATGAAGCTTGCGATAACGCACGAAGGAAAGGGGCTGTCCCCATTCTTGCATATGCGCTGGCGACCCGACAAAGGGCAGGGCGCCTGACATCACATAATCTAGGCGTAGGCGCCGGTCGTTCGGCGGCAGGCCGTCGAGACCGACCTTGTATCCGATCGTCTTCAGGACCCCCAGACGACTGGGCGTCAGCATGTTGACGAAGATCGCCTAGTTCAGCCGCGATGATTGCGGCCTGTTTGGCGAACCACTCGGCCGAAGCGGGCTTGATGGTGTAGCCGAAGGCGTCTTACGTTCCCCAGTGAGGCAGCGCCAGCCTAGTCAATTCTGCCGCCCGGGTTTAGGGGTTATTCGATGTCGAAGTACGAACCATTGCGGCGCTTCCTGCGTCATCGTCGGCGTGACGACGATCTCACCCTAACTTTCTTCGAAATCGAGCGGATCATAGGCGCGCCTTTACCCAAGGCCGTCGGCAAAGCGGAATGGTGGTCCAACGCCGCTCCGAAGGACCGTTATGAGGTCCAACGCAACGCTTGGCTCGACGCAGGTTATCACGCTGTTCCCGGTTCGAAGGAGGCCGTCACCTTCCGGCGAGCTGATACTTCGCCCAGACCGGAAGCCACCCTTAGCGGACGACGACGGCGATTGCTTTCTTGTCTGGAGGCTAGGTCCGCTTTCGGCGGCGAAGCTCCGGAATGAAATCGACCCGTTGCGGACATTGACCGGGTCGCCCACGTCGTAGAAACTTTGATCGGGGATGGTGTAATCGAACATACCGGTTACAACCGGAGTCGTAGGTGAAAGCCCTGCTCCCCACGTCCGTTCTCTGACGCGATGCCTGCTTCGCAATCCGACCCAAAGGGGAAGTTGTGAGCGCTGGCGAAGCCGGCGAAGTTGTTCGTGGAAATCAGGCCACGGCGCGCGATGTAGCTGAAGTTCGCCGGAAACTGCGCCCAGAAGGCGGGCTCTAGCGCGATCTCTTCCCGCACCGCCACGACGCCCATGAGGGACGTCGGGATCCGCCAACCTCAGTCAGTCATGCGAGAATCTGAAGCCCATGCTTTTTTACGACCGACAGGAGCTTTAAAGCCGCGCCGCTCGGCTTCTTCGCGCCGGTCTCCCAGTTCTCGATCGTGCTATCGCTGGTGTTGAGGTAGCGCGCAGATACCGGCTGACTGACGCGATTGCTCTCTCGCAACGCCTTGATGTCCTCCGCGTCCAGAGGCGGTGGAACGGCAAGGCACGATTCATCGAACTCGCGCATAGTCTGCTAGTCGATGGACCCGGCTAGGTACTTTGCCTCGATGTTCGGATGGACCGCCTCAGCGGCCACGCTTCTATGTTTCCGCCTCGTATTCATAAAAGCAGTATAGCAGATTTCACCAAATGTTCTTCGATAGACATTGGGCCTCCTGCTAGCTCGACGAAAATCCCGCACGGGCGTTGTCGTGCTCGTTTGGATCGCCGCTGCTCAAGCTGCGTGTCTGAGCGACTTCAGGATCTCGATCTCCTCGGGATGCCGATGGAGGATTTCGATTAAACCTACGGCCGCATCGCTGGGCGGCATGGCGCCGCTCTCATATTTTTGGAACGCGCGCCGGCCACCGCCGATCAGCCGCCCAGCCTCCTCTTGTGTCAGCTTGAGGCGTTTGCGAACCTTGCGGACGTGGGCTGCATAAGCGGCCCTTAGCTCCTGAAACACGCGATCGGATACGGCCAGATCGGCGCCGGAATGGATAGAGTCGCTTCCGTCTTCGGGATACCAACCCGGCACGGCGACGGTGCGGGTCATCGATCCGAAGGTCACGTTCTGGGGACGTACACCACGCATAAGCGTCTTGCCGGTGTCGGGATGGATGCGCGTCTCATTCATGGCCGACCTCCTTGAACGATGTGAGCGTGACGTCGACCAACGTCTCGCCCGCGAACTTAAGATACAGCCACAAACCATCCCACGGCATGTTGTAGGTGTCGTGCCATATCCTCGTATTGGGCGGGGTATGCGCTGTCTGCGACTTTATGAAGTCGCCTGGTTCGAGCGCCTGCACCGCCTCAACGATATCTGCCAGCGAGTAACCCAGAGCCCGCGCGCCCTCGACGGCAGTGCGGGTGATCTCCAGGGTCTCGACCTGCGCGAACTTCGCCTGGACCGCAGCCAGATCATGGTGAGGTCTACGCTTGAACGCCATCTCTATATACACCTTGAAGGTTTATTTTCAAGGTAAAGCAGCGGTGATCCGGTCGGCCCGTGCCTATTTGCGCTATGCGGCACGACGTTGGGCCTCCTTATCAAGAAGATGTCGAACGAACTTGTCCCATTTCTCCATCCCGGCGCGCTTCTCCGGCATGTAGTCCCATCGGTCATAGCTCTTTGAACTGACGTCCTGCAGGGCGTGGTTTTGGATGCGGTCGCGGATTTCCTTTCGAATCCCGGCCTGTCCGGCGAGGGTCTTCCACGTCCGCCGGAGATCGCGATTGGTCACGAACGGGATCACCTCCCGATCCCGCTGACGCCACATGAAGGCGTAGAGCGTTTGATGCGAGACCGGACGACTGGGGTCCTTTGCGGCCGGGAACAGCCAGCCGTGACGATTGGGGACAATGCCCTCGATCAGTTCGGCCGCCAGGCTTGGCACGGGGATCGCGTGCGGGCTGCCGTTCTTCGTCCTCGACCAGTCAATGATCCGCTGCTCGGCGTCCCAATTGTCGATGTGCAGTTTGGATATCTCCTGCACCCGCTGTCCGGTGAGCATCAGCAGACGAACGGCCCGCAGATACGGCGGATGAACCGGTGTGCTGGGATGTTCCAGCCAGCGATAGAGCTGGACGAACTCGCGGCTTGACAGCCAGCGGGTTCCGACGACCTTGGGTTCCGTCGGGATACTGGCCGCGGGATTCACATGGAGGCCGAACCGGCGTGGCGACCGATTGCGGTAGTCGTTTTCCGATTTGATGCCCCAGTTGAAGGCCGCATGCAGGTAGCCACGAACATGATCGGCCATTGAGGGTGCTCCTCGATCATAGATGGGCCGAAGGATTTCGGTGATTTCATTGGGCTCGATCTCCCGGGCCAGCCGGTTGCGGCCGAGCGTGTCCGCGATCTTGTCCAGGCCCTTTTGGGTATCCTTCCACGAGGGCTTGTCGTTGGCCTTGAGCCAGGCAACATAGCCATCGAAGAGGTCACCAACCGTCCCGGTTCGTTCGTCCCGGACGATCTTGATGCTCCGCCCCTTCTGGATCGCGTTGGCGAAGTCGCGCTCGAACGTTTCCCGCGCTTCTGCGACCGTCATGGACGGATAGTCGCCAAGCTTCACCCGGACCCGCTTGTTGTTGCGCCACTGTTGCGCCAGCCACTCGGCGACGACGCGCCGGCGCGCGGCCTTGACTCGAAGTACGAGGCGTCCGACGCCGCGACCTTCGCCTTCGGTCAGTAGTTCGGATGTCGTCGATTGTCCGACCCGCTTGATGGCTTGTCGGATGAGAGAGTCAGTGAACTGGGTCATTGCATTTCCTCCTCGCCTGTCGAGTAGGGTTTCGCGGGGAAGCGGGCCGAAGAGCCTGTGACTCTCCGAGCGGCGCCGTCCGAATGGTGCCGGACCGATTGGAGGTCGGAATAGGGGTCGGTAACCGCTCCAAACGGCCTTTTATACCGGACCCAAGGTGCCAAACTCGCTTCTAGCGGGCAAGTAAAAAAATCACATGAATTCAAGTGATTAGTCGTGAATTTACGTGAAATTCGAGGCCCAGTTATCCTGGTTGTGCACCAGGATCAGCGCCGCCGATCCCAGTTCCATCGCCCGCTTGATGACTTCGCGCACATAGATCGCCGCCTGGTCGATCGACCCGTCGCCCATATGGTCGTCGCGAATCAGCATGTTGCGGCTGTTGAGGTGCAGCACACGCACCCGCTCGATACTCAGATGCGCCATGTCCGCGCGCAGATAGTCGAGCAGCGCCTGCCAGCTGGCCAGCACCGGCCGGGCGGCGACTTCGTTGCGGAGCATCCGCAGTGCCGTCGCCTGAACCACCTTGATCGCGGCGATGCTGGTGTCGCCCATGCCCGGAACGCGCGCGATGGCTTGCCAGTCGGCACACATCAGTCCTCCGATGCCGCCAAATTCCCGCAGCAGCGCCTTGGCGAGTGGCTTGGTGTCGCGCCGGGGAATGGCGAGCGCCAGCAGATATTCGATCAGTTCATGATCGTGCAGCGCCTCGCCGCCGCTTTCCGCCATCTTTTCCCGCAGACGCGCGCGATGGCCCGCACCGTAATGGGGGATTTTCGCATCCTGTTCCGCCAACTGCTCGTCCCCTTCACCGGCGTGGCGACGCTATAAGTTGCGGAATCCCGGATCAAGGATATTTAAGGGGCAGGATATTTTCGAAGACGGGGACGTTATGCTCCCGTTACGGACTTTCGCGTCACGCAGGGCGCGTCGAACCAAGCCGGGGTTGGCGATAGGCATGGAAGATCAGGACGGCGAAGAAACGGTTCGCCGGGCATGGCTACGTTGGCTGGGCGTCGGCACCGGTTCGCTGGCGCTCGTACTGGCGGGGTTGTGGACGCAACGTGCGCCGATCGCCGAAAATTTCATCAGCCGCGAACTCAACCGGCGCGGGGTGCAGGCCAATTACGATCTGGTCGATGTCGGCCTGCGGACCCAACGGATCGAACATATCGTGCTGGGCAATCCCGCGCATCCCGACCTGACGGCCCGTTGGGTGGAGGTCGACATCGCCTTTGCCGGCCTGACGCCGCAGGTTGCCGCCGTGCGCGCGGGCGGCGTGCGGATGCGCGGCACCTATCATGACGGCGTGCTGCGCCTGGGCGAACTCGACAAATTTCGTGATCCCGATTCGACCGCGCCATTCAGCCTGCCCGACATGCTGGTGTCGATCGCCGACGCGCGGCTTACGCTGGATACCGATGCCGGTCGGATCGGCATGCAGGTCGACGGCGACGGCAATCTGCAATCGGGTTTTCGGGGGCGTCTGGCCGCCGCCATGCCGCGCGCGGCGCTGGCGGGATGCGGGGCAACAAGGGCAAGCGCCATCGTGGCGATCGCCATGCGCCAGGGCCAACCCACATTGTCCGGACCGATTCGTGCCGACGCGATCGCCTGTCGCAGCGCTGACGTGGCGATCGCACGGCCGGTCGCCACCATCGACATCGATCTGAGCCAGGCGCTCGATCGGTGGAAGGGTCATGTCGACCTGGCGGGGCAGGCGCTCAAGGGCAAGGGGCTGGTGCTGGCGTCGCCCTCGGGCCGTATCGATTTCGACGGCACGGCGCAGCGCACCGCCGGAAAGCTGGCGATGAAGGCGGATGCCCTCAACGCGCGCGCCGCGCGGTTGCGCGAAGCCAGACTGTCGGGCGACTTCGTCATGGGCGCCGGGGGCAGCAGCCTGAAAGGCACATTGTCGGGTCAGGACATCAGGGCGTCGTCGCGCGACCCGATTGCCAGCCTGCGGACCGCTTCGACCAATACGCCGGTGGGGCCGCTCGCTGCGCAACTGGCCGATGCGGTCGAACGCGCCAGCGCGGCCAACCAACTGCGCACCCGCTTCGCTCTGGTCTATAAGCCGACCGGCGGCAGCCTGGTCGTCACCGACGCCGAACTGGACGCGCGCAGCGGCGCGCGGTTGGGCCTTGCACCCGAAAGCCTGGTGACATTGACGTGGCCGGGTAAGCGGGGCGGCCTCGACTGGGCGCTGGACGGCGCGTTGAAGACGGGCGGGGGCGGCCTGCCCAATGCCGCGATCCGTGTGGCGCGGCGGCCCAGCGGCGGATTCGGGGGCGAATTGTTCGTCGATCCCTATACCGCGAGGGACGCCCGCCTGACGCTGGATCGGGTGCGCTTCACTGCGGACGCGAACGGGGCGACCCGCTTCTCGACGGCGCTGCGGCTCGACGGGCCTTTGCCCGATGGGCGTTTGCGGGGATTGAGCATACCGGTCGAAGGACGCATCGCGGCCGATGGCGCATTGGCGATCAACAGCGGTTGCGTTCCCGTTTCGCTGGTGGAAGCCCGCTACGGCGTCTTCGCGCTCGGCCAGACGCGCCAGACCCTATGTCCGGTCGGTGGTGCGATGGTCTCGACGGGGCCGGGCGGCACCAAGGGCGGCGCAGAAATTCGCGATCTCGCGCTGGAAGGCCGCAACGGCAGCAGCCCGATGCGCCTGACTGCCGATCATGCGCGCGTCGTTCTGGGCCGCACCGGCTTCGCGCTTGCCAATCCGGCACTTACGATTGGCCCGCAGGATGCCCCGTCCGTCCGCTTGACCGCCGCGACGCTCGACGGCCTCGCGACGAAGGACGGGTTCGTCGGCAAGGTCGGCGGCGCGGGCGGGCGGATCGGCAGCGTGCCCCTTATCGTGGAGCAGGGCGCGGGCGACTGGGCCTTCGCCAAAGGTGCGCTCACCTTCCGGGCGGCCGTGGTCGTGCGTGATTCGCAGGCACCCGCGCGCTTCGTGCCCATGCCGGTCCCTGATTTCGCGCTTGCGCTGAAGGATGGCCGCATCACCGCCACCGGATCGCTCACCGCGTCGCGCAACGGCGCGAAGGTGGCCGACGTCGCCATCGCGCATGATCTTTCCAGTGCGAAGGGCCATGCCGGCCTGACCGTGCCCAAACTGCTATTCGGCCCCGCCCTCCAGCCCGACGACGTGACCCCGCTGACCCGTGGCATCGTGGCCAATGTGAATGCCAGCGTGACCGGGACGGGGCGAATCGACTGGACCGGCTCCACCGTCAGCAGCCGCGGCACCTTCCGCACCGACAACGCCAATCTCGCCGCCGCCTTCGGCCCAGTCGAGGGGGTGTCGGGCGAGATTCGCTTCACCGACCTTATCGGCCTGGTCTCCGCGCCGGGGCAGGAGGTGCGCATCAAGTCCGTCAATCCGGGCGTCGAGGTGCACGATGGTGTCGTCCGCTACCATCTGGAACCGGGGCAGAAGGTGCGAATCGAGGGCGGCGGCTGGCCCTTCTCCGGCGGCAAGCTGGACTTGCTGCCCACGACGATGAATTTCGGCGAAGATGTCGATCGCTATCTGACCTTCCGCGTGATCGGGCTGGACGCGGGTGCGTTCATCCAGGCGATGGAACTGGACAATATATCCGCCACCGGCACGTTCGATGGCATCATGCCGCTGATCTTCAATGCGAAGGGTGGCCGGGTCGCGGGCGGCGTGCTGGTCGCGCGGCAGCACGGCATGGACCCGCTCATCATGCCCGAAGGCGTGCTGCCGACGATCCCCTGCGATCCCACGCGTCAGTCCGGCGTCCTGTCCTATGTCGGGCCGGTATCGAACGAACAACTCGGCACGATGGGGCGCATGGCGTTCGACGCGCTCAAAAACCTGCAATATAAATGTCTGACAATCCTGATGGATGGCGCCTTGGATGGGGAGATGGTGACGAACGTCGTCTTCAACGGCGTCAACCGGGGCAAACTGGGCGACGCGCCGGGCGGGATAGCGCGCAGCTTCATCGGATTGCCCTTCATCTTCAACGTCCGGGTGGAGGCCCCTTTCCGCGGGCTGCTTGGCACCGCCCAGTCCTTCATCGATCCGACCCAGACAATCCGGGACGAAATCGGCAAGCAGGCGCAGGAAAAGATGCGCACCCAGGGTGTGCAGGGCCTTGCGGTTCAGCCTCTGGACAGCGACAAGGGGCCAGATAGGGAACCGAAATGACAAAGCGACATATCATCATGGTGGGTTTCGCCGGATTGGCCCTGACGGGCTGTATTCAGGTGAAGGCGCCTGACAAGCCGATCGAAATCAACCTGAACGTGAAGGTGCAGCAGGAAGTCGTGGTGCGGCTGCAACGTGACGCGCAAGACCTGATCCAGAATAACCCGGAGTTGTTCCCGCAATGACACGCAAGATATTCATGATCGCCGCCGGCGCTGCGGTCGCTTTGGCGAGCGGCATCATCATGACCGCGCCCGCGCGCGCGCAATCCGGACCCGTGGCCGCCGCGATGGCGGCCGGAACGGTGGGTGAGCAGGCCGACGGCTATCTCGGCATCGCCGGGTCGGTCGGCGCGGACGTGCGTTCGGAGGTCGAATTGATCAATATCAAGCGCCGCGCCGTCTATACCCAGTTGGCGAGCCAGCGCGGCGTCACCGTACAGGATGTCGCCGCTGCGACCGGTTGCCAAACGCTCAGCAGCCGTGTCAAACAGGGGCAGGCCTATCGCATCGGTGCGGGCGCCTGGCAGACCAAGGGGGCGGACCCGATCGCGCTGCCCGGCTATTGCGCGACCGCGGGGTAAGGGAAACCGCCACTGGCGGACTTTTTATCGTCCTTCGTGCGGGGCGGTTATTCTCTGCCCTAACCATGGTTGACTATCCGTCATCCCCTTTCTAAACGGGCCGCGCCTTGACGGGTGCAGCCGCAAGCTCCATGCCGCCTGCCATCGGGTGAACAACCCGGATGGAGGATGACCATGGTTGCGGAAACACCCGGACAGGACCCGGCAGGGGAGGACGCGCGGATCGGCTCTTTGGAAGAGCGGATCGCACGGGCCGAACATGTCGAAAAGGTCAGGCAGGGGGCCACTGGGCAGAAGGCGGACGATGGGTCTCGCCTCGGCAACAGGGTTCTTGCTGAATTGATCGGCGGTCTTGTCGGCGGTGCGTTGATCGGCTGGGTTCTCGACCGGCTGTTTGGCACATCCCCATGGCTCCTGCTCGTGTTCCTCGGTCTTGGGATCGTGGCGGCGTTCAGGAACATCATCAGATTGACGACGACGAAGCGTCCCGACCAATAGGGACGCTTTTGTCATAGTCCGAAGACATGGACGTTACAGGGGTCAACGTGGCAGAATCCGGCAAAATCGATCCGATGCATCAGTTTGCTATCGAACCGCTGTTCGGTACGGACCATCTGTCGATCGGCGGTTTCAACATCGCCTTCACCAACAGCGCGCTCTATATGGTGCTGGCCGCTGTCGTGCTGTGGATCTTCGTGATCGGCGGCATGAAGCGTGAACTGGTGCCCGGTCGCTGGCAGATGGCGGTGGAATATTTCACCGGCTTCATCAAGAACCTGCTGATCTCCAACGTGGGTGAGGGTGGCAAGAAATACATCCCCTACGTCTTCTCGCTCTTCATGTTCATCCTGCTGGCGAACCTTCTGGGCCTCCTGCCGCTGGGTCTGATCGGGCTTCACCCCTTCACCTTCACCAGCCACTTCACCGCGACCGGTGTGCTCGCCATCATGAGCTTCTCGATCGTTCTGATCGTCGGTTTCGCCAAGCATGGCTTCCACTTCTTCTCGCTGTTCGTGCCGCATGGCACGCCCGTGGCGATGGTGGTGCCGCTCTTCTTCATCGAACTCGTCTCCTTCATGGTGCGTCCGTTCAGCCTGGGCCTGCGACTGTTCGTCGCGATGACCGCTGGCCACGTATTGCTTAAGGTGCTGGCGGGCTTCGTCATCAACAGCGCTAATGCGTCTCCGCTTCTGGGTCTGACCGTCGGCTCCGCCAGCTTCATCCTGATGATCGGCATCAGCGCGCTGGAAATGCTCGTCGCGGTCATCCAGGCCTATGTGTTCGCGCTGCTGACCTCGGTCTATCTCAACGATGCCGAGAACCTGCACTAAGTTTCACCTGATTTTCCTCAACTTTTACCTGATTTAACAAGGGAGTTTACGACATGGACGCAGAAGCCGCAAAGCTGCTCGGTGCTGGCCTGGCCGCGATCGGTGCGGGCATCGCTGCCCTGGGTGTTGGCAACGTGTTCAGCGCGTTCCTCGAAGGCGCGCTGCGCAATCCGGGCGCCGCTGATGGTCAGCAGGGCCGTCTGTTCATCGGTTTCGCCGCGGCGGAACTTCTGGGTCTGCTGGCGTTCGTTATCGCCATGATCCTGGTGTTCGTGGCCTAAAGCACGAGATAGAAGCGGGCGGGGCGGCATCATGGCCTGCCTTGCCCGCTTCCCTTATTTGACCGCCCTCTGATCGGACGGACCGTAAAATGCCTCAAATCGCGCAAATTGCCGACACTTACTCCAGTCAGGTCTTCTGGCTGCTGTTGACGTTCGGCTTCATCTTCTTCGTCATCGGCCTTGGCATGGTGCCAAAGGTTCAGGGTACGGCGGATGCGCGCGACGCGAAGATCAGCGGTGATCTGGACGCCGCGAAAGCGGCCTTCGCCCGCGCCGACGAAGCGGAAGCGGATTACCGCAGCCGTGACGCGGCAAACCGCGCCGCCGCCCAGGCGACGCTGGCCAAGGCCAAGAGCGAGGCCGCCAAGGCTTCCGAAGTGCGTCTCGCCGCCGCCGATGCGGTCGTCGCGGATCGCATTGCCGCCGCCGAAGCCCGTATCAAGGGTGCCAGCGACGCGGCCATGGCAGAAATCGAAACCGTTGCCGCCGACGCGGCGCGCGACATGGTGGCTCGCATCTCCGGCGTCGACGCGTCGGACGAAGCAGCCCGCAACGCAGTAAAGGCGGCACTGGCCCATGGCTGAGGCAGCAGCACAGCATTCGGCGGAAAATCCGCCCTCGCTCGACCAGGCGATCCATGCCGAAGGCATGGAACCGGTCGGCACCGTTTCGCACGAAGGCGTGGCGCCCCACACCGATCCCAAAGCGGTCGGCATGGACGCGACCGCCTGGGTCAGCCTGGCGATGGCGGTGTTCATCGTCATCCTGCTGGTCAAGAAGGTGCCCGCCCTGATCGGCGGCGCGCTGGATGGCCGGATCGCGCAGATCAAGGAACAGCTTGCCGAAGCCTCGCGCCTTCGCGCCGAGGCCGAAACGCTCAAGGGCGAATATGAAGCCAAGCTGGCCGCCGCAGCCGGTGAAGCCGACGCCATGCGCAAGGCGGCCGAACATGAAGCCGAAGGGCTGATCGCCGACGCCACGGTCAATGCCGAAGCGCTGGTCGCCCGTCGCGAAAAGATGGCGGAGGATAAGATCGGCGCAGCAGAACGCGCTGCGATCACTGCCATTCGCGCCAAGGCGGTCAACGCGGCCACCAGTGCCGCCGCCGTCCTGATCGCGCAGGGGCATGACGCCCGCGCGGACAAGGCGCTGGTCGACAGCGCGATTTCGGGCCTGGGCACCGGCACGATCAACTGATCGTTCGGGACTGAACGGAAAAGGGCCGGTGCGCATCGTCGCACCGGCCCTTTTTCGTTGATTGTCCCCATCTTGCTGGGGAGAGGGGACCGCGCGGAGGGAAAAATGCGCCACGGCGCTATGCTCCCCACCGCCCGATCGGCGGGCGACAAAAGCCGCCCGCCTCTTACTTCACGCCGCCAGCGTGGCGTTATCGATCACGAAGCGATATTTGACGTCGCTCTTCTGCATCCGCGCATAGGCGTTTTCGATGTCCTGGATCGCGATCATCTCGATCTCGGCCGTGATGCCCTTTTCCGCGCAGAAATCGAGCATCTCCTGCGTTTCGGCGATGCCGCCGATCAGCGAACCGGCGATCGCCTTGCGACCGAAGATCAACACCCCGACACTGGGCGACGGGTGAGGATGTTCGGGCACGCCGACCAGCGTCATCGTGCCATCCCGCTTCAGCAACGCGGTAAAGGCGTCCAGATCGTGGCTCGCCGCAACCGTGTTCAGGATGAAATCGAAACTGTTGGCATGGGCCGCCATCTCGTCCGCATTGCGCGACACGATCACCTCGTCCGCGCCCAGCGCCAGCGCATCCTGCCGCTTGCCTTCGGACGTCGTGAAGGCGACGACATGCGCGCCCAATGCATGGGCGAGCTTCACGCCCATATGGCCCAGGCCGCCGATCCCGACGATACCGACCTTCATGCCCGGCCCGACCTTCCAGTGACGCAGCGGCGACCAGGTGGTGATTCCTGCGCACAATAGGGGCGCGACGGCGGCTAGCTGTTCGGGCGCATGGCTGATCTTCAGGACGAAATCATCCTTGACCGTGATGCTCTGCGAATAGCCGCCCATCGTATGGCCCGGCGCGTCGGTGGTCGCACCATTATAGGTGCCGACGAAACCCTTCTCGCAATATTGCTCCAGCCCCTCGTCGCAGGATGCGCAGGACTGGCAACTGTCGACCATGCAGCCGACCCCGACCGTATCGCCGACCTTGAACTTCGACACATGGTCGCCGACGGCGGTCACATGGCCGACGATCTCATGGCCCGGAACACAGGGATATAGGGTGCCCTGCCATTCGCCCCGGACCTGATGCAGGTCCGAATGGCAAACGCCGCAATAGGCGGTGGCGATCTGCACGTCATGCGCGCCGACGTCGCGGCGCGTGATGGCGATCGGTTCCAGCGGCGTGTCGGCTGCCTGGGCGCCATAGGCTTTTACGCTCATGGATGATGTCCTTGATGATAGGGATGTCTTCGCGGATCAGCGGGCGATCCAAATGGAATCCCGCCTCTTTGTGCGGTGCGGCATAGATAGGAAGCATCGCGAAGCGATCAACCACACCATTGCGAAAGACGCGGACGGCGCTATCTCATGCGCCATGTCCGGCCCGCAATCCCCCGATCGTTTCAATGAAGACAAGGCAAGCTTCACCATCACCGGCAGCCAGCCGGATATCGACGCGGGGGTGGAGGCGATCCGCACGACGCTCAAGACCCTGCCGATCCGGCCCGGCGTCTATCGCATGCATGATGCGCGCGGTGACGTGCTGTATGTGGGGAAAGCGCGGGCGCTGAAAAACCGCGTCGCCAACTATACCCAGGTCGATCGCCTGCCCCGGCGGCTCCAGCGCATGGTCGCCCAGACCCGCAGCATGACGATCGTCACCACCAATAGCGAGGCGGAGGCTTTGCTGCTGGAAGCGCAACTCATCAAGCGTTACCGCCCGCCTTACAACGTCCTGCTGCGCGACGACAAAAGCTTCCCCTTCATCCTGTTGCGGGAGGATCATGCCTTCCCCCGCGTTCAGAAACATCGCGGCGCGCGCAAATATAAGGGGCGCTATTACGGCCCCTTCGCCAGCGCCGGATCGGTGACGCGGACGATCAACGCGTTGCAGAAACTCTTTCTTCTCCGTAGCTGCACCGACAGCTTCTTCGCCAACCGCTCGCGCCCCTGCCTTCTCTATCAAATCAAGCGCTGCTCCGCCCCTTGCGTCGACCGGATCGACCCGGCGGGCTATGCCGAACTGGTAAACGACGCGCAGGATTTCCTGGGCGGCAAGTCGACCGCCGTGCAGAAAAAGCTGGGCGCCGCGATGCAATCGGCGTCGGATGCGATGGATTTCGAGCAGGCGGCGGTGATCCGCGACCGGCTGAAGGCGCTGACCTTCATCCAGGGGTCGCAGGCGATCAATGCCGAAGGGCTGGGCGACGCCGACATCTTCGCGCTGGCGGAGAAGGGCGGGGCGATGTGCATCCAGGCCTTCTTCATTCGCGGCGGCCAGAATTGGGGCCATCGCAGCTTCTTCCCGGTCCACACCGCCGATGTGGCCACGGACGAGGTGCTGGAAAGCTTCATGGCCCAGTTTTACGAGGAAGTGCCGCCGCCCAAGCTGATCCTGGCCGATCGCCAGCCCGCCGAATGCGACCTGATGATGCAGGCGCTCGGCGAACGTGCGGGTTTCAGGGTGAAGATCGAGGTGCCCCAGCGCGGCGACCGCACCCGCCTCATCAAGCAGGCGCAGCGCAACGCGGTGGAGGCGCTCGACCGGCGGCTGGCGGAAACCACCAGCCAGGGTAAGATCCTCGACGAAATGGTCGAAACCTTCGGGCTGGACGGTGTGCCCGACCGCATCGAAATCTACGACAACAGCCATATCCAGGGCGCGCATGCGCTGGGCGCGATGGTCGTCGCGGGGCCGGAGGGCTTCCGCAAGAACGCCTATCGCAAGTTCAACATGAAAGACCCGGCCATCTCGAACGACGATTTCGCGATGATGCGCGAAATGTTCGAACGGCGCTTCGGTCGCGCGCAAAAGGAAGACCCCGATCGCGACAGCGGCGAATGGCCCGACCTGGTGCTGATCGACGGCGGCAAGGGGCAACTGTCCGCCGCGCGCACGATATTGGAGGAAATGGGTATAGAGGATGTCTGCATGATCGGCGTCGCCAAGGGGCCGCATCATGGCCGCGACGGCCGCGAAGTCTTCCACATGCTCGACGGCCGGGAAATCAGCTTCCCGCTCAACCATCCCGTTCTCTTCTATCTGCAAAGGCTGCGCGACGAAGCGCACCGCTTCGCCATCGGCGCGCACCGCGCCAAGCGCAGCAAGGCGATCACCGTATCGTCGCTGGACGAAGTCCCCGGCATCGGCCCCGCGCGGAAGAAGGCGTTGCTGATGCATTTCGGCACCGCCCGCGCCGTCCGCGACGCCGCGCTGGATGATCTGGCCAAAGCGCCCGGCGTGTCGAAGGCGGTGGCGCAGCAGGTCTATGATTATTTCCATGGCTGACGCAGCACGGCGTTAAGCATGGCGTGAAAGCAGCTTTTAAGGCGTTGCGACTAAAGCGTCCCGATTATCAAGGGGATGTTCCGCATGCGCCGTCTGCTGATGTCGATACTGCTTGCCCTCGTGGCCGCGCCCGTGGCGCAGGCGAAGGAAGTGAAGGCCATTACCCCTCTTGCCATCGCGGCGGGACAGCCAATCCGCATCACCGGCATGGACCTGGACTATGCGCCCAAGGTGCAGGCCGAACTGGCGGAAGGTGACGCCAAAGCGGCGCGCAAGCGCGCCGATCAGGGCTTGCCGCCCCTCGACGGCAATAGCTATCCCGATGGCCTGGATGGTGCAGCCTATGCCACCATGCCCTTCAAACAGATGTTTCCGCTGGTGGTCCGGGATGTCGTGCGCGAATGGCGACTGGACGAAGGCAGGCCGGTCTTCCTGCGCATATCGATCGATTATCTCAAGACCGCCGACGCCGCCGTCGCGTTGCTCGTTGGCAGCATGGACATGCTCCAGGGCAAAGTCGATGTGATCGACCCTGCATCGGGGCAATCGCTCGGCGCGTTCAAGGTTGAAATCAGAGATATGAAGGCAGGGTGGGCCGACATGCTCGTGCGCGGCGGCGGCATCCGCGAAAAACTGGCGGAGCGATTTGCGCTGGCGATAGCCAAGCATATGTCCGGGCGAAAGACGATGGCTGGCTAAGGATCGCGACCATAAGGCGACCTCTCGGCTGGCGTTGCGCTTTCACGCGCGGCTGCTTGCGCCTATGGACGACGCATGCCCAGTCTCGTCACCTCCGCCATCGTCTGCGCCGTGCGGCATCATGGCGAACATGGTGCGATCGTACGGCTGCTGACGCCCGATCATGGCCTGTTGCCTGGATATGTCCGGGGTGGGCGGTCCCGCACGCTGCGTCCGGTGCTGCTGCCCGGCAATGTCGTGAAGGCAGACTTTCGCGCCCGTACCGAGGATCAACTGGCTGGCCTGACGGTCGAACTCGCGCACAGCCGCGCGCCGCTGCTGGCCGAACCGTTGCCTGCGGTGGCGATCGACTGGAGTTGCGCGCTGACGGCAGCCACCTTGCCGGAGGGAACGCCCTATCCCGCGCTGCACGAAGCGCTGGACGGGATGTTGGGCGCGATCGAGGCGGCCCCGGCCGCGCGGGGCTGGGCTGTGGCGCTGGTACGCTACGAATTGCTGCTGCTGGCGGAACTGGGGTTCGGCCTTGACCTGACCCGCTGCGCCGCGCTGGGCGACACGGACGACCTCGCCTATGTCAGTCCCCGCAGCGCGGCGGCGGTCAGCCGGGCGGCGGCGGTCGGTTATGAAAGCCGGTTGCTGCCCCTGCCGCCCTTCCTGATCGAAGGTGGCATGGGCGACTGGCCGCAGATATTGGACGGCCTGCGCCTTACCGGCTTCTTTCTCGAACGATCGGTGCTGACCGACTGGCGCGCCGACATACTGGCGGCGCGCGAACGGCTGGTGGATCGGCTGAAAAGAGCGGTTGCCTAATCCGGGTTCGTTCTGCAAAGGCCTGCGCCAACAGTCTGCCCTATTGTTGCACGCTATGGGCCAACGCGAACATATTGTGAGGAAGCGTAATCATGTTGATCGCCCTGTTTCCCGGAGACGGCATCGGTCCCGAAATCGTCGCGCAAGCGACCCGCGTGCTGGACGCGCTGGGCATCGATGGCCTGACCTATGAAGACGGGCTGGTCGGCGGCGCGGCCTATAAGGCGGTCGGCCATCCGCTGCCGCCCGAAACGCTGGCAATCGCGAAACGCGCCGACGCCATCCTGTTCGGCGCGGTCGGCGATCCCGACTGCAACTCGCTGGAGCGGCACCTGCGCCCGGAACAGGCGATCCTGGGCCTGCGCAAGGAACTGGGCCTCTTTTCCAACCTGCGCCCGGCCAAGGTTTTTCCCGAACTGGCGCATGAAAGCGCGCTCAAGCCCGAAGTCGCCGGATCGATCGACCTGCTGATCGTCCGCGAAACCAATGGCGATGTCTATTTCGGCGAGAAGGGTTTCCGCACCACCGTCGACGGCCTGCGCGAAGGCTATGACATCATGTCCTACAACGAAGCCGAAGTGCGCCGGATCGCCCATGCCGGTTTCCAGGCCGCCCGCGCCCGTCGCGGCAAGCTCTGCTCGGTGGACAAGGCCAATGTGCTGGAAACCAGCCAGTTGTGGCGCGACGTGGTGATCGAAGTGGCGGCCAACTATCCCGATGTCGCGCTCAGCCATATGTATGTCGATAACGCCGCGATGCAGCTGGTCCGCAACCCCGGCCAGTTCGACGTCATCGTCACGGGCAACCTGTTCGGCGACATCCTGTCCGATCAGGCGAGCATGTGCGTCGGCTCCATCGGCATGCTGGCGTCGGCAACGCTGAACGGCAGCGGACAGGGCCTGTATGAGCCGATCCATGGGTCCGCCCCCGACATTACCGGCACGGGCAAGGCGAACCCGCTGGCGACCATCCTGTCGGCGGCGATGATGCTGCGCTACTCGCTCAACCTGCCCGAACAGGCCGACCGTATCGAAGCGGCCGTGGCGAAGGCGCTGGCGGGCGGCGCGCGCTCGCTCGACCTGGGCGGCACGATGTCGACCGTGGAGATGGGCGACGCCGTTTTGGCGGCGCTCTGACCGATTGGTTGGACGCATAAAAATGGATGAATAATTTAAGCTTTGCGGCCCCATGCCGATCTAATCAGAAAATGGGGTCGTATTATGCATAGAAAATTGACGCAGGAGCATGACGACCTGCGCGTGGCGATGCGCAATTTCGCGTATGTCATGCGGACTGCATGCAATGACGACATACCTTCGATCGCTCGGTTGCGTATCGATTTTTCCCAGATGTTTCGCGCACATATGGCGCAGGAAGACGCGATGGTGACGGCGTTGCGCCACAGCGCCATAAGCCCGCAGATCGACCGCACCCTGCGCGACCACAGCCGGGGCGTAGTCGCACTGTTCCTGCGCTACAGCGATCATATCAAATATTGGACCCCGGTGCAGATCGGCAAGGATTGGCCCGGCTATCGCGACGCCGTGCTGTCGCTTCAGAATGGTCTGTACGAACGGATGGAGTGGGAGGAACAACATCTCCATCCGCTCTTCGACGGGGCTGCCCTGCGGGCCGCCTGACCGGTCCAATTGCGCGTGAACGGTTCTGTTCCGGCACGGGGCGAGCCTGTAGGCGCGCGGGATGACAGACTTCTCTCTCGCGTCGCTGCGCGCCGCCGCCGCCATGGTCCATGCCCAGGTGCCGCCGACGCCGCAATATGCCTGGCCGCTGCTGGCGCGCCGGTCGGGCTGCGACCTGTGGGTCAAGCATGAGAACCACACGCCCACCGGGGCATTCAAGGTGCGCGGGGCGATCACCTATATCGACTGGCTGCGTCGCACGCACCCGGACGTCAGCGGCATCATCACCGCGACACGCGGCAACCACGGCCAGGCGCAGGTGCGCGCGGCATCGGCGGCGGGCCTGTCCGCCACCATCGTCGTGCCTCATGGCAATGCGCTGGAAAAGAACGCCGCGATGCGCGCCTTCGGTGCGACCTTGATCGAACATGGCCATGATTTCGACAGCGCCAAGGCGGAGGCGATCCGTCTGTCGGTGGAACAGGGCCTGTTCATGGTCCCCGCCTATCATGACGAACTGGTGCGCGGCGTATCCAGCTATGGGTTGGAATTGTTCGACGCGGTGCCCGATCTCGACACCGTCTATGTGCCCGTAGGCTGCGGATCGGGCCTGTGCGGCACCATCGCCGCCCGCGACGCATTGGGCCTCAAGACCAAGGTCGTCGGCGTCGTGTCGGCCCATGTCGATGCGGCGAAGCGCAGCTTCGAAGCGGGCCGCCTGATCGCATCGCCCACCGCCTACACCTTCGCCGATGGCGTTGCCGTCTGTACTCCGGTCCAGGCGGCGCTCGACTATTTCGGTCCACGCGCCGACCGCTTCGTCGCCGTCACCGACGACGAAGTGGCGCAAGCGATTCGCATTTATTGGCAGGACACACATAACCTGGCCGAAGGCGCCGGGGCGGTGGCGCTCGCTGCGGCCCTCCAGGAAAAGGACCGAATGCGGGGCAAGAAGGTTGCAGTTATCCTCTCGGGCGGTAATGGCGACATGAGCCAGATGGCCGAGATATTGGGCGGCACCACCCCGGTGGTGCGGCAAGACATGCGGAAAGCGATATGAAGCGGAAAAGCGGTCAGAACCCTGAGATCACCAAGAATTGGAAGCCAGCGACGCTCGCCATCCGTGGCGGAACCGCGCGTAGCGAATGGGGCGAAACCTCCGAAGCCCTGTTCCTGACCAGCGGCTACAGCTACGACCGGGCGGAAGACGCCGCGGCGCGCTTTGCTGGCGATCAGGTCGGCATGACCTATTCGCGGCTCCAGAACCCCACGGTAGAGATGCTGGAACAGCGCATCGCCCTGCTCGAAGGGGCGGAGGCCTGCCGCGCCACCGCCACCGGCATGGCCGCCATGACCGCCGCCCTGCTGTGCCAATTGTCGGCTGGCGACCATATCGTCGGGGCCAAGGCCGCCTTCGGATCGTGCCGCTGGCTGACCGATACGCTGTTGCCCCGCTTCGGCATCAAGACGACGACGATCGACGGCAGCGACACGGCCGCCTGGCAGGCCGCCGTTCGTGCCAATACCAAGGTGTTCTTCTTCGAAACCCCCGCCAATCCGACGATGGACGTGGTCGACATCGCCGCGGTCTGCGCCATCGCGAAGGCGCATGGCATCACGACCGTGGTCGACAACGCCTTCGCCTCGCCCGCGCTGCAACGGCCGATGGAGTTTGGGGCGGATGTCGTCGCCTATAGCGCGACCAAGATGATGGACGGGCAGGGCCGCGTCCTGGCAGGCGCGATCTGCGGGACGCGCGACTGGATCGACAATGTCCTGCTGCCCTTCCACCGCAATACCGGCCCGACGCTCAGCCCGTTCAACGCCTGGGTGGTGCTCAAGGGGCTGGAAACGCTGGACCTGCGCATCCGCCGCCAAAGCGAAAATGCGCTGAAAGTCGCGCAATTCCTGGAAGGTCGCGTCGCCAGGGTGCTCTATCCAGGCCTGGAAAGCCATCCCCAGCACGCGCTCGCCATGCGCCAGATGGATGCGGCCGGGCCGATCTTCTCGCTCTATGTCGGTGGCGGCCGGGCGGAGGCGCATGGCCTGCTCAACGGCCTGGAACTGGTCGACATCAGCAACAATATCGGCGATTCGCGCTCCTTGATGACTCATCCCGCCTCCACCACCCATTTCGGCATGGCGGAAGAAGCGCGGCTGGAAGTCGGCATCACCGAAGACATGCTGCGCCTGAATGTCGGTCTGGAAGATGCGGACGACGTCATCGCCGACCTGGATCAGGCACTGCGCGCGATAGGGCGTTGACGCAGGCGGGGGCAGGGCGCATTTCGAAACTGTGAACGCACTCTTCCCCTTCCACGCGACCACGCGGGACATCATCGTCCATGTCGCGGTCACCTTCCTGCCCGAACAGTCGGAGCCGGACCGGGGCCGCTGGTTCTGGGCCTATCACATCCGCATCGAAAATCAGGGCTACCAGCCGGTTCAGCTCCTGACCCGCCACTGGATCATCACCGACGGGCGCGGCGCCCAGCATCTGGTGGATGGCGATGGCGTGGTCGGCGAACAGCCGGTGGTGCAGCCGGGGAAAAGCTATGACTATGTATCGGGTTGCCCCCTCAACACGCCGACTGGCTCGATGAAGGGCAGCTATCGCATGATCGGCGTCGGCGGGGAGACGTTCGATGTGGCGATCCCGCATTTCGCCCTCATCGCCCCGGCGGTGGCCGAATGAAACGGACCCATTTGCCGCTCAACGGCCTGCGCGTGCTGGACGCCGCCGCGCGGCACCTGTCCTTCACCCGCGCGGCGGACGAACTGGCTGTGACGCCCGCTGCGGTCGGCCAGCAGATTCGCGCGCTGGAAGATATGCTGGGCGTCGTCCTGTTCCGCCGCACGCCCAAGGGGCTGGAACTGACGCCCGAAACCGAGGCCGGCCTCGACGCCCTGCGCGCGGGTTTCCTGGAGTTTGAGGAAGCGGTTCGGGCGATGCAGGCTGGTCAGTCCAGCAACGCACTGACCATCGCCGCGCCGCGCGACATCACTGGCAAATGGCTCCAGCCGCGCCTGGCCGCCTATGCCGCCACCCAGCCCGACCTGAGCTTCCAGCTGATCTCGGCCGACGAAGCACTCGACTTCACCGAAGCCAATCTGGACATCGCCCTGCGCCTGGCCGACGGCGCTGGCGAGCATGAGGGCGTGAAGATCGGTGAGGCTGCCTATGTCATGGTCGAGGCGGCGGCGGGCGGTCCCGACCATCGCATCGACTGGCCCGGTTGCCCGTCCGGCGACAAACCCGCCATCATCCGCGTCGCCGACGGCGGCCTGGCGATCGAGGCGGCGGCCAGCGGCTTCGGTCGCGCGCGTGTGCCGCTGCTGCTGGCGCAGGGGGATATCGCGGCGGGCCGGGTACGCCAGGTGGGCGACACCAGTCCCACGCTGCTCGCCTATTGGCTGATCGCGCCGCTACCCCAATGGCGGCAGAAGAAGGTCAAGGCGCTGGTGGAAGCGCTGACGGTTTAATCGACAAGGGTTCCTCACTTATGGTCGTAGCCGATCCCCGCCTCGTCAATCTATGATAAAGCGGGAACGGCCATAAATGCGTTTACCAACCACCATGTTACAGAATGTGACGCCATTTTCGGAGGTGTACCGGGGCATAGATGTTTCAAGTAGATTATGATCGCTACGCCAATTGCCTCACGATCAAGGTCGAAGGCTTTTGGAAACCGGAAAATGTCGTCGCCCTGGCCAAGGAAGTGGGATCAAAGGCGAACCAGGCACGATTGATCCGGGACGATTTCAATGTGGTCGTCGAATCCTTCGATTTCCCGGTGCAGGCGAACGACGTGGCGGATTTGCTCGCGAACATCATGCGCGGTGGCATGGCGCTCACGACTGGACGAACGGCCGTCGTCGTCGGCAGCCAATTGAACAAGGCGCAAGCGGAAAGAACCCTGGTGCATCCAAGAGTGCGCGTGTTTCTCACGATGGAGGATGGACGCGCTTGGCTCGCAAGCTAGGGCTGATCCGCTCCCTCGTCACATAGCATAGTCTCATTGTGCCAGCAGATTCATCGCCCGTGTCATCAGCGCCACGAATTTCGCTTCGTCCAGCCGCGCCGCCGGATCGTTCCAGCTCCCGCTGACCGCATACCAACGGCCGTCACGCGCCTGCGCCAATATGTTCATCGCCATGACGCCCGGCTCACTCCCGCCCTTATAGCCCAGATAGCGCCAGCGTTTGGCGTCGGCAGGCGCGATGCCGGGATTGACCGCCAGGATCGGCAACGCGTCGCCGCCATGGATGCGCAGCCAGTTCAGTAGGGCGATCATATCCTTGGGGCTGGCGAACCATTCGATGCTCTCGATCGCGGTCGGAACTTCCGCGACGCTGCCCACATCCACCTTGTCGGCGGTCAGGCGCGGCGCGGCCTCGCGCAGCAGAGCGCGACGTTCGACGGTCGATCCGGCTTCATAGCGGCGACGCAGATCGGCATTGGCTGGCATTTTCAGTGCGAAGCCTTCGGCGGTGCTGAGCAGCGGCAATGTCTTGGTCGCGTCGGCATGGCCGGTAGTCGCCAGCATCGCATCCACCTTGTCCCGATCCAAAGCCCGCAACAGCGTGTCGCTGGCGCTATTGTCGCTTTCGGCGATCATCGCGGTCGCCAGACTATGCAGCGTCATCGGTGCGCGATCGGGCCAACCCATCAGCCGCCCCGAAAAGCTTTTCGGACCCAGCGGTACGACATCGCTCCAGCGTCGTTCGCGCGCCTGCGTCGCTCGGGCCAGTTCGGCAAGGATATAGAGTTTGAAGCTTGATCCGGTCGCCATCTGCGCGTCGGCGCGATGGGTATGCAGCCATTGCGGCGCGCCATCGGTCAGCCGAGCCGCAGCGAAGGCTGTGACGCCGGGCAGCGTCGCCATCTCCGCCATCACCTTGTCCAGGCTATCGTCGGCCGTGCGGGCGCCCACGATATGCAACCCCACGACCAGATTGGGCGCTTGCGGCGCGACGACCAGCGTGAAGCCGACGGTCGCGCGTTCGTAGCGGATTTCCACCTGGCCCGCCGTCGCGCTGTCGGTACGCACCGCGCCCAGCGCGATCGGCGCGCCATGCTGGGCGCGCAGGTCGGCGGCGATCGCCCGCCAGCGATCGACCGGCACCGCATCAAGAAACAGCGTGGAGAAAAACGCCGTTTCGCCACCCGGCGCAGACAGGATGCGCAGCAGCTCTTCGGCGCGCGCCTGATAGGAGGGGGCAGGGGTTGCGCGGGCGGCGCCCGGGAGCAGGACCATGGCCAACAGGACGAGGGCGATGACGCGCGCCGTCACGGCTATGCGGACCCACCCGACCGGCGCCTGGGGCAAGCCCACCCAATCACGCGTCGATCGCCTCCTCATCCACCGCCGCGGCATTTTCCTGGATGAAGGCGAAGCGGTGGGCGGGGTTGGTGCCCATCAGCCGGTCGACCAGATCGCGCACTTGTTGCCGATCCTCTATATCGTCGGGCAGGGTGATGCGGATCAGCATCCGCGTCTTGGGGTCCATGGTCGTTTCGCGCAACTGCATCGGGTTCATCTCGCCCAGCCCCTTGAAGCGGCTGGTCTCGACCTTCTTGCCCTTGAACTCCTTACGCAACAGCTCCTCGCGATGCGCATCATCCTTGGCGTACAGGCTCTTGCCGCCCGCAACCAGCCGATAGAGCGGCGGCTGCGCCAGATAGAGGTGCCCACGCCGCACCAGTTCGGGCATTTCCTGGAAGAAGAAGGTCATCAAAAGCGTCGCGATATGCGCCCCGTCGACATCTGCGTCTGTCATGATGACGATGCGTTCGTAGCGCAGGTGATCCGGGTTGCAATCCTTGCGCGTGCCGCAGCCCAGCGCGAGGATCATGTCGGCAATTTCCTGATTTGCCAATATCTTGGCGGTATTTGCTGAGGCGACGTTGAGGATCTTGCCCCGCAATGGCAGGATCGCCTGCGTCTTGCGATCGCGCGCCTGCTTGGCCGATCCGCCTGCGCTATCACCTTCGACCAGAAAGATTTCAGCACCTTCCGGGTCGTCGTTCGAACAATCCGTCAGCTTTCCGGGCAGGCGCAGCTTGCGGCTGTTGGTCGCGGTCTTGCGCTTGACCTCCTTCTCCTGCTTGCGCTTGAGGCGCTCGTCCATCCGGTCCAGCACATAGGCCAGCAGCGCTTTCCCCGGTCCATATGGTCGGTCAGGAAATGGTCGAAATGGTCGCGGACCGCATTTTCCACCAGCCGCGCGGCATCCGGACTGGTCAGCCGGTCCTTGGTCTGGCTCTGGAATTGGGGATCGCGAATGAAGACGGACAGCATGATTTCCGATGACGTCATGATGTCGTCGGCCGTGATGTCCTTGGCCTTCTTTTGCCCCACCAGATCGGCAAAGGCGCGGATGCCTTTCACCAATGCAGCGCGCAGGCCGGCCTCATGCGTGCCGCCATCGGGCGTCGGGATCGTGTTGCAATACCAGCTATAGCTGCCGTCCGACCATAGCGGCCAGGCGACGGCCCATTCGACCCGCCCGGCGGCGCCCGGAAAATCCTGACTGCCGGAAAAAAACTGCGTGGTCGCACAGTCCCGATCGCCAATCTGTTCCTTCAGATGATCGGCCAGGCCACCGGGAAACTGAAACACCGCCTCGGCCGGCGTATCGTCGCTGATCAGGTCCGGCGCACATTTCCAGCGAATTTCGACGCCCGCGAACAGATAAGCCTTGGACCGGGCAAGCCGATAGAGACGCGAAGGCTTGAACTTCTGCTCGCCGAAAATCTCCGTGTCGGGGACGAAGCTGACCAACGTGCCCCGCCGGTTGGGCGCTGCCCCGACTTTCTCCAGCGCGGTGACCGGCAATCCTTGCGAAAATTTCTGGCGGAACAACTCCTTGTTGCGCGCCACTTCGACCACCGTGTCGGTCGATAGCGCGTTCACCACGCTGATGCCCACGCCGTGCAGGCCGCCGGACGTGGCATAGGCCTTGCCCTCGAACTTTCCGCCCGAATGCAAGGTGGTCAGGATCACCTCCAGCGCCGACTTGCCGGGAAATTTGGGATGGGGATCGACCGGAATGCCACGACCATTGTCGGTGATGACCAGCTTATTGCCTGCCTCCAGCGTCACCTCGATCCGGGTGGCGTGGCCCGCGACCGCCTCGTCCATGCTGTTGTCCAGCACCTCGCTGGCCAGATGGTGCAACGCCCGCTCGTCGGTGCCGCCGATATACATGCCCGGGCGGCGGCGCACCGGCTCCAGCCCCTCAAGCACCTCGATCGTCGAAGCATCGTAATTTTGCGGGGCGGGCGTGTTGGCGGCGAACAGGTCTTCGGACATGCATCAAGCTATAAGCGGGCGGGCGGCGGGCGCAAGCGTTGCATCGCGGCCACAGGGGCAATCAAATGTCACAAAGTGCGATGCAACAAATTTGCCACGAGGATCGTTAGCGCCGGGAATGTGGAGACGATTACCTCCGCATAAGGCGAGGAGACTTATTTTATGAAGCTGAAACTGATCGCGCCACTGGGCGCTACCTTTGCGATCGCCATGGCAGCCATGCCGGCCGCCGCGCAGGATAGCGGTGCCGTCGACTGGACCGGTCCCTATGTCGGCGTGTCCTTCGGTAAGACCTGGCAGAAAAAGGATGGTGGCGAACATCTGCGGTTCGACACCAATGCCGACGGCAATTATAACGACGTCATCCGCACCACCACCGGCGCGAACGCCTTTTCGCCCGGCACCTGTGGTGGCGCGGCACGCGGGCCGACGCCTGCCAGCGGCTGCAACGACGACAAGAACGCCATCAGCTGGCTGGGCCATGTCGGTTATGACAAGCAGTTCGGCAGCTTCGTTGTCGGCGCCGTACTGGAAGGTGGCAAGACGTTTATCGACGACAAGGTGAGCGAATATTCGACCACCCCGGCCTTCTACACCATGCGTCGTAAGCTCGACTGGAACGCTAATGGCCGTCTGCGCGTCGGCTACACCACGCCCGGCGGCATCATGCCGTACATCACCGGAGGCGTGTCCTATGCGCAGGTGCAGAATTATTTCCGCACGAGCAACACCGCCAACAGCTTCACCCCGGCCAATGCCGAGGAAAAGGCATGGGGTTACAATATGGGTGGCGGCATCGAAGCCAAGGTGTCCGATCATTTCTCGATCGGCGCACGCTATCTTTGGACCCGCTATAACACGGGCGATTATCGCGTCGACGTCGGTGCGGGCAGCGCTCCTGCGACCAACCCGTTCCGCATCACACCGTCGGGCGGCGCCAGCATCAATCGCGGCGACAAGTTCGACACGCAGAGCGTGATGGTCACCACCAGCTACCGCTTCTGATCATCGAAAAAATCAAGGGGGGTAGGTTCCATGAACCGGCCCCCTTTTCTATGCCTGCGGTAAAATGTCGGTGTGGCGATCGCCCGACCCGTTATCCGGACGAAAAAAGGGCCGCTCCATCGGGGCGGCCCTTTCCTATGGATAGGAAGGCGTCGATCAGCGGACGCGCGGACCGCCGAACGGCAGCGGCGGGGGCGGACGACGCGTCCCACGCGGCAACTGCGCCTGATAGGCGCGACCGCAATGTTCGACGCAATAGGGGAAGCCCGGGTTCACCGCTTCGCCGCAGAAATGGAAGTCCGGCTCACCCGGATGGCCCATCGGCCATTTGCAGATCCGCTCGGTCAGGTCGAGCAAAGTCGTCTTGTCGGCGATTTCGGCGCTGGGCTTGGCTGGCACCAGGCGACGCGGCGGCGCAGGCGGGATCGGTGCCTGCTGGTCGCCCGGACCCTGGCGCAGGAAGCCGCCGGGACCGACCGAAATGATGCGCGGCTGCGGCGTCGGCGTTGGCGCGTCGGCGGCGGGCGTCGCTGCTGCGGCGGGCGCAGGTGCGGGGGCCGCCGTCGGCGCGGCGACGGGTGCGCGGACCGGGGCAGGCGCTGGCGCGACCGGCGCTACGGCGCGGGGCGCTTCCACCTCGGGCGCGGGGGCGGGCTTACGCGGGGCAGGGGCGGCCGCCTTCTTGGGCGCGTCGTTCGCCTTAACAGGCGAAGGGCGGGACTGCAGGCCCAGGCGGTGCGCCTTGCCGATCACCGCATTACGGCTGACCCCGCCCAGTTCGTCGGCGATCTGGCTGGCGGTCAGGCCGCGCTCCCACATCCCCTTGAGCTGGTCGATACGCTCGTCGGTCCAGGACAATGAAAAACTCCTCACAAATCTTCTATGGCTTCCTATATGGGAAGCACAGCGCGCAGGTTCAAATCCTTGGACCTTTCCCCTTGCAGCACAACGGACCAGCCGATAGTCGATCCGACCATGAACGACCAGCCCAAAATTCACGCCGCACCATCGGTCCGCCCGCCTTTCCCGGAACCGGGCGTGCCGCAGATCCGCAACGTCAACTGGGCGGGCACCTGGGCGCTTTATGCCAAGGAAGTGCGCCGTTTCATGAAGGTGCAGTTGCAGACGGTGTGGGCGCCCGCGATCACGACCCTCATGTTCCTCATCATCTTCATCGTGGCGCTGGGCGGCAGCGGGCGCACGGTTTTGCTGCGCGGGGTTGCCGTGCCGTTCGCCGATTTCATCGCGCCCGGCCTCATCATCATGGGCATGATCAACGCCTGTTTCGCCAATGCCAGCTTCGCGCTGATGGTGGGCAAGGTGCAGGGGACGCTGGTCGACTACCTGATGCCGCCAATCGCGGTGGCCGAATTGCTGTTTGCGCTGGTCGCCTCTTCGGTGACGCGCGCCGTGATGGTGGGCTTCGCTTTATGGCTGGCGATGGCGCTGTGGCCGGGCGTCCATGTGACACCAGCCCATCTGTGGGCGGTGGTCTGGTTCGGCCTGCTCGGCACCAGCTTCATCGCCTTCCTGGGCGTCCTGACCTCGATCTGGGCGGAAAAGTTCGATCATGGCGCGGCGATCACCAATTTCGTGATCGGCCCGTTGGCATTGCTGTCCGGAACCTTCTATTCGATCGACCGTCTGCCTCCGCTGTTCCAGGGGATCAGTCACGCCAATCCCTTCTTCTACATCATCTCCGGCTTCCGCTATGGTTTCGTCGCGGCGGCGGACACCAATGTGGTGGTGGGCAGCAGCGTGCTTCTGGGCCTCAACCTGATCCTGGGTGGCTTGTGCTATACGCTGCTGCGACGCGGCTGGAAGATCAAGGCCTGACGCACCCTGTCAGATGAACGCCGCAAATAGCGGCACAATGATGCCCATGCAGAACAGAGTCACCGCCGCGATCAGCCAATGATGCAGGCGGGGAAACCTGTCGCCGTCACGCGGCTCATTCCGTTCGTCGCTCACATTCCATCCCGTCGATCTTGTCCGTGGGCGATGATAGGGCGGTCCCGTCGCTACATCAACGAATCCGGTTGGATGTTCAGCGGCTGGTTACCAATTTCTGCGACACGGATCCGGCAAAGGCGACGCAAAGGACATGATGTGAAGGTAGCGCTAGTGTTCGGGACGCGCCCCGAAGCGATCAAGATGTTTCCCGTCGTCCATGCCCTGCGCGCACAGCCGGGCGTCGACACGCGCGTCATCGTGACGGCGCAGCATCGCGGCCTGCTCGATCAGGTGCTGGACATCGCCGGGATCGTGCCGGACATCGATCTGGACGTGATGGTGCCCAACCAGACGCTGGACGGGCTGACGGCCAAGCTGATCGTGGAACTGGGCAAGGCGTTCGACGCGGAAAAGCCCGACCGCATCGTCGTCCATGGCGATACGCTGACCACCATGGTGGCGAGCCTTGCCGCCTATTATCGCAAGATCCCCGTGGCCCATGTGGAAGCGGGCCTGCGCAGCGGCGACATCCACCATCCCTGGCCCGAAGAGGTGAACCGCCGCGTTGTCGCCTGCATAGCCGACATGAACTTCGCCCCGACGCAGGCCGCCGCCGACGCCCTGCGTGCCGAAAGCCGCGACGCTGCCAGCATCCATATCACCGGCAACACGGTGATCGATGCGCTGCTGGTGACCCGCGACCGGGTGCTGGCGCAGCCCGCTCTCGCCAGCGGCCTGGATGATCTGGCCGCCCGTTTCGCGGGCAAGCGGATCGTCGCCGTCACCAGCCACCGCCGCGAAAATTTCGGCGGCGGGATGGAGGCGATCGCCCGTGCCATCGCGGATATCGCCGCGCGCCCCGACGTGGCGGTGATCTTCCCCGTCCATCCCAACCCCCATGTCCGGCCGGTGATGGACGCGGTGCTGGGCGACCTGCCCAATGTCGCGATGATCGAACCGCTCGACTATCCCCATTTCGTCCGCCTGCTCGACCTGTCCCATCTGGTGCTGACCGATAGCGGCGGTGTGCAGGAAGAAGCCCCCTCGCTCGGCAAGCCGGTGCTGGTGATGCGCGAAACGACCGAACGGCCCGAAGGGGTGGAGGCGGGCACCGCTCGCCTGGTCGGCGCGGATCGCGACAGGATCGTGCGCGAAGTGCTGGCGCTGCTGGACGATCAGAACGCCTATGACGCCATGGCCCGCGCCCATAATCCCTTCGGCGACGGCCAGGCGGCGGCCCGGATCGCGGCGATCATCGGGGCAGGGGCGCGCGCGCGGGAATAAAAGCGGCGACTGTTGGGCCGCCATCTGCTACCCGGCGGCATCGCCGCGAAATCTGCCCGCAAGCATTCGCCGCGACCGAGAGACATTTCGCGCTCCCGCTTGCCAAGCAAGGAGCTTGTCTCATGATGATATCAATTCGCCGCCACCCGACCGCCAGCCGCTCGGAACTGCCCGCATGAGCCGCGCTATCAATCTCAACGCCGCGCTGGACGATGTCACTGCGCTCTGCACCCGCCATTCGGTCGCGATTTCGACCATAGAGCCGCTGTCGTCGGGCGGCACGCGCGTGGTGTTGCTCAATCCCGATGGCGCGGAACGCATCCGCACGCTGATGAAGAACAAGATCATCACCACGCCCGTCGTCCGCTCGCCGATGCACATGGCGCGCCAGCCCGTCCCGCGCTACCGCTAAGCGCAGGCAGGTGACCAAGCGTTACCGAAATCTTCAGCATTTTCGGGCAGGAAAGCGGTCAAATTCACCGTTTGAAGGATTGTCCACCTCATGCCCGTCGACGCCAAGCAGAAGGTTTCCGTCATTGGCCTTGGCTATATCGGCCTGCCCACCGCTGCGCTGATCGCCCGTGGCGGCGCGCAGGTGGTGGGTGTGGACGTCAGCGCCCATGTGGTCGAAACCGTCAATAGCGGTCGCGTTCATATCGAGGAAGTCGATCTCGACGGCCTGGTCCAGGGCGTCGTGGCGCGCGGCAATCTGCGCGCCAGCCTGGACGTCGAACAGAGCGACGTCTTCATCATCGCCGTGCCCACCCCGGTATCGGAAGATCGCGCGCCCGACATCAGCTACGTCCTGAAGGCCGCCCGCACGATCGCTCCGGTGCTGAAGGCGGGCGACACCGTGATCCTCGAATCCACCTCGCCGGTCGGCACGACCGAAGCGATGCGCGACGTGATCGGCGGTCTGCGTCCTGATCTCAAAATGCCCGGCGTCGGCGTAGCGGGCGACATCGCCATAGCCTATTGCCCCGAACGGGTGCTCCCCGGTCGCATCCTGGTCGAACTGATCGACAATGATCGCTGCATCGGCGGCATTACGCCCCGCTGCGCGCGCAAGGCGCTGGGCTTCTACCGTCAGTTCGTGCGTGGCGCCTGCATCACCACCACCGCCCGCGCCGCCGAAATGGTGAAGCTGGTGGAAAACAGCTTTCGCGACGTCAATATCGCCTTCGCCAACGAATTGTCGGTGATCGCGGAAAATATGGACATCGATGTGTGGGAGGTGATCCGCCTCGCCAACCGTCACCCGCGCGTCAATATCCTGTCGCCGGGGCCAGGCGTCGGCGGCCACTGCATCGCTGTCGATCCCTGGTTTATCGTCCATGGCGATCCGGAAAATGCCCGCATCATTCGCACCGCGCGCGAAGTGAATGACGGCAAGACCGACTATGTCGTGGCCAAGGCGTCCGACCTGATCGACGCGTTCGGCGATGAGGACGTCGCCTGTCTCGGCCTCGCATTCAAGGCGAATATCGACGATTTCCGCGAAAGCCCGGCGGTAAAGGTCGCCGCGCGCCTGGCCCGCCGCTATGGCCGCCGGGTCAAGCTGGTCGAACCCTATGCCCAGGCGCTGCCGATGGAATTTGCCGGAACGGGCGCGGAACTGATCGATCTCGATACGGCACTGGAACAATGTGGCGTGTTCGTCATTCTTGTGGATCATGACATGTTCAAATCTGTCCCCGTCGACGAGCGCGCCGATAAGGCTGTCTATGACACCAGGGGTATCTGGCCCGACCAGCCGCGCCGCCTGGCTCAACCCGCGCCTGGTCGTCTGGCTGTCTGAAGAACGACGGGTCGGTTCCATCCGTCCCGTCCGTGGTTGCCATCACCGCGCCGCCTCGTTACCCCCCGGCATCAACAGGGTCATGACGGGGCGAAAGCGCGGATGAAGCGCACGAAAAGCATAAAATTATCCATTGTCGCGCTGGCCGCTTGCGGGTCGCTGGCTGCCTGCACGACGGTCGAGGATGCACCGCGTGGCGAGGCCGCCTATGCGGCGATCCCGCCCGCGCCTGCCGTCGGCATGGATTATCGCATCGCGCCGGACGACGTGCTGCGCATTCAGGTCTATCACGAACCCGACCTGTCGCTGGAAGATGCGCAGGTGACGGCGGCGGGGATGATCCGCATGCCGCTGATTGGCGACGTGTCGATCGCGGGCCTCACGTCCAGCGAAGCCAGCGACGTCATCGCCGGGCGGCTGGGCGAACGCTATCTTGTTTCGCCGCAGGTCACGCTGTTCGTGAAGAAAGCCGTCGGCCGCCGCGTCACGGTGGACGGCGAAGTGCGCGAACCCGGCCTCTATCCGGTCGAAGGGCGGCTGACCCTGCTCCAGGCCGTCGCCTTGGCGAAGGGGCCGACGCGCCTTGCAGGCCTTAATCAGGTGGTGATCGTCCGCCAGATGGATGGCCAGCGTCAGGCCGCCCTGTTCGACCTTGCCGCCATCCGCAAGGGCGAGGCTGCCGATCCTGAAATCCTGCCGGGCGACCGGGTCGTCGTCGGCCTGTCGCGCGCCAAGGCGATATTGGGCGGCGCCTTGCTCGCCATTCCCGCGCTGGCAACGGGCTTCATCGCCCTGGACGGAGGCCGATGATGGCGCCTGTATCTCTGCCCGCGCGTGACGATGCCGACCTGGCCGCCAATGGCCTGGGCGCGCGCCTCTCCATCGCCGCGCATCGCGGCTGGCTGGTCCTGCGCCGCCATCGCGTCATCCTGTTCGTCACCATGGCGCTCAGCCTGCTGGCTGGTGCGATCGTCATCCTGACGTCGACCCCTGACTATCGCGCCACCGCCTCGATAGAGGTGGAGGATGTGCCCGCCGGTGCCGCCGGGTCCGCCGCCGCGCAGCGGGCCAGTACGACGACCGACACCGAAACCCTGATGCAAACCGAACTGGAGGTGCTGCGCAGCCGCGCTCTGGCCGAAGATGTCGCCCGCGACCTGTCGCTCGTCGGCACCCCCACTTTCTTCAAGGGCATGGATCGTCCGCGCCCGGTCGAAGGCGTCGGCACCCTGTCGCAGCGGCAGGTGGAGCAGGACGCGGTTGTCCGGCTGCTCCACGACAATCTGGAAGTGGAGCTCCCCGGCAAGTCCCGCGTGCTGCGCATCAGCTTCGTCAGCGCCGACCCCGTATTGTCCGCACGCATCGCCAACAGCTACGCCGACAGCCTGATCCGCGCCGATCTCAAGCGCGGGTTCGAATCCGGCGTACAGGCGCGCCGCTTCCTGCTGGGTGAATTGGACGCCGCGCGCAAGGATCTGGCCCGCGCCGAGCGCGATCTGGCGGTCTATGTCGCCCGCAATGGCGCGCCGATCGAGCCGGGCCAGGACCAGCCGGATGCGGCGAAAACCACTAAGCCCGCCAAGCCCCCCGCGCCCGAGGGGTCTGTCGCGACTCGCCTCGCACAACTCAATGCCTTCCGTGCGCAGGCCGCCGCCGATCGCATCGCCGCACAAAAACGCTGGGAAAGCGCCCGCCGCACCAGCGCGGACACGTTGCCCGAAGTTTTGGGCAACGGCGCCATGCAACAGATCATGGCGGAGCGCGCACAGGCCCGCGCCGAAGTCGCCGAAGAACGGCAGTTCCGCAAGGACGCCCATCCCGAAATGCGCGAAGCCCGCGCGCGACTGTCGGCGCTGGATGAACAGGCCAATTCCATGGCCAGCACCATCCGCGCGTCGCTGCGCGAACAATATAATGTCGCCGTGCGCGGCGAGCAGCAGATCGCCAGGGAAATCGCGCAGCTCGAACGAGAGGCGCAGGTCGAACAGGGGCGCGACGTTCAGACCGGCATCATGGAACGATCGGTCGATACTTACCGAATGCTGCATGACAGCCTGCTCCAGCGTTATCGCGACATGGCCTCGCAGGCCGGTTTCCAGGCCGGACGCATCCAGCCGCTCGATCGCGCCGCGGTGCCGACTCAGCCCTTTTCGCCCCGGATCGGCGTGATCCTGCTGCTGGCGTCGCTGGGGGGGCTAGTGCTGGGCCTGTTGCTGGTGGCCGCGCGCCATATGTTCGACGACGCCGTGACCTCCGCCGACACGCTGGCGGAACGGGTGGGACTGCCGCTTCTGGGCGCGGTCCCGGTAACCGGCGACAATCCGCAGCCGCCGGACATCTTCACCCCGATCGCATCCTCGCTATTGCTGGCGTCGGCGGACGGTCTGCCGCGCTCCATCCTCGTCACCAGCGCGCAGGAAGGGGAGGGCAAGTCGCTCACTCTCCATGCGCTGGCGCTGGCGCTGGCGGGGCTGGGCAAGAGCGTGCTGGTCATCGACGGCGACATGCGCCGCCCGGTGCAGCACCGCCTGTTCCGCCTCTCGCCCGTGCGGGGCATCAGCGAAGTGTTGACCGGCCAGGCCACGGCGCAGGATGTCATCATGGAAAGCGGCGTGGCGGGGGTGGCCCTGCTGCCGTGCGGCACATTGCCGCCCAATCCGACCGAATTGCTCTCGACCCCCGCGCTCGCCGGGCTGCTCGCCGCCGTGCGCAATTCCTACGACACGGTGCTGATCGACGCGCCGCCGATCCTGGGCGCGGGCGACGCCCCCTTGCTCGCGGCGCAGGCGCAGGCGAGCCTGCTCGTGGTCGAATGGGGCCGCAACCATCATGGCGGCCTGCGCACGGCCGTGGAGCGCCTGCGCCGCAGCGGTGGCGCCATCATCGGTGCGATCCTGACCAAGCAACAGGGCCGCTCGATCGATTACGACTATCATCGCGGCGGGTGATGGAGACAGACTATCCATGTCATGCCCGTCACCCCAGCGCAGGCCGGGGTATCATACCAAGTTGCATTGATAGGAACCTATAGCCAGTTGTTCCCCGGCGCAGCTCGGGGTCCAGTTCTGAGCACGGGACTGGGCCCCGACCTGCGCCGGGGAACCGCCCTATGGGTCAACATCCTCGCATTTTGGTATCAGGCCATGACGCGTCACGCCGCATGAGATACTGCCCTTCGCTAAGATGACGACAACGCAAAAGCCCACCGCGCCATGGGCACGGTGGGCTTTTTTTCAGATCATCACTGGCCGTTGCGGTCAGGCCCGCGCCATCAACCCTTCGACGATCCCCTGGAACAGCCGCTGCCCATCGGTCGCGCCATGCGCCGCTTCGATCACGCGTTCGGGGTGGGGCATCATGCCCAGCACATTGCCTGCATCGTTCAATATGCCCGCGATGTTGCGCGCCGACCCATTGACGCTTTCGCCATAGCGCAGCGCCACGCGGCCTTCGCCTTCCAGCCGGTCGAGTATCGCATCGTCAGCGAAATAATTGCCGTCATGATGGGCGACAGGGAAGCTGATCGTCTCGCCCGCATCGTAGCGGCTGGTGAAGGCGCTCTGCGCATTTTCCACCGTCAGCGCCACGTCGCGGCACACGAAATGCCCACCCGCATTGCGCAGCAGCGCGCCGGGTAGCAGGCCGCTTTCGGTCAGCACCTGGAATCCGTTGCAGATGCCCAGCACGAACGCGCCGCGTTCCGCCGCCTTGGCGACCGCCTGCATCACTGGCGAACGGGCCGCCATCGCGCCCGACCGCAGATAGTCGCCATAGGAAAAGCCGCCCGGCACGCCGATCAGGTCGATGTCGTCGGGCAGTTCGGTGTCGCGGTGCCAGATCATCTCCGGCTTGGTTCCGGTCGCGGCCTCGAACGCCACCGCCAGGTCGCGGTCGCAATTGCTGCCCGGAAAGACGATGACGGCGCTCTTCATGGCTCAGGCGACCTTTTCGATGCGGTAATTTTCGATCACCGTGTTGGCCAGCAGCTTGCGGCACATGGCGTCGATATCCTCGTCGCTGGTGCCGTCCGCCAGGTCCAGTTCGATCAGCTTGCCCGCGCGCACGTCGTTGACCCCGTCGAAACCCAGACCGCCCAGCGCATGCTGGATCGCCCGGCCCTGCGGATCGAGGACACCGCCCTTGAGGGTGACGAAGATGCGGGCTTTCATGGGACGTGGACTCCTCAGAATCGACCGGCGCCGCGCAACATGCGCAGGGCCAAACTTTGCCGCTCCCCTAGGCGTGGCGCGGCGCGGAGGCAAGCCATTATGACTTTCTTAGCCAGCATGGCGCTATGCTGCCTGCATAATGTCGGGATGAGGAACGCGCATCATGTCCGGGTTGGCGCTGGCAATGTTCGTCGGGCTTTTCGCATGGGGAGAGCAGGCGGTGGGCTATACCGATCCGCACGGCAAAGTGCGCCTGGCCTTGCTCGCCTCCTTCTGTTTCGGCCTGCTGATCGGCTACCGCGCGCATCGGTGAGCATTCATAGCCGTCATGCCAGCGCAGGCTGGCATCTCAGGCCATGACGCGCCGGATCGCTAAGGATAGCAGCGTTAATCGGGGTGATGCTTGCCGCTACTTTCGTGATGCCTGTCCTATCCGCCTTCCTATGGATATGGCAGAGCCAGTCCGTCCACGCGGATGCAAGCACCTGACCTGTTGAAAATAAAATAACCAAATCGCACATTAAAATGTCGAAACCAGCGGGAAATGTGCGAAGTTAAGCGCCGGATTTCCAACATCTGCCGCTTATGGCAGCGGCGCTTCCACCCGGTCGCCATGGCTTTTGGGGCTGGACGTGACCAGTATCTCGACCGGCTTGTCACTCCGGTTCTGCGCCTGATGCGGAACCCCCGGCGCGATCTCGATCCCTTGGCCCGCCATCAGCTTATGCGTCTGCCCCGCCGCCTCCATCGTCAATTCGCCCGACAGCACGTAAAAGAACTGCCGCGCCCGTGCGTGATAATGCCGCACTTCGCTGGAGCCGGGCAGGATACGCTCCTCAATCACCGACAGATCGTCCCGCTTCACCAGATGCCAGCCGTCATTGACCCCACCCCAGACATAATGTTCCGCCCCCGCCTTCTCGACGGGTGCAGGCAATGGGGCAGGGGTGGCGACGCTGGCGGCGGCGATCAGGATCAGGGCGTTCATGCGCCATCCAACGAACCGGCCCGCCTGCTCCGCCATATCGCTGGTATCGGCGGCGGCGCGTCCCTATAGCTGGTCCATGGCATCGACCCCGAAGAACAAGACATCCGCGCCCCCCCGCAAGAAAGTCCGCCCCGCCGGCTTCCCCACCCGCGACGAAGTGGTGGACTTCATCACTACGTCCGACCAGCCAGCCGGCAAGCGCGAAATCGCCAAGGCGTTCGGGCTCAAGGGTCAGGAAAAGATCGCGCTCAAAGCCCTGCTCAAGGATATGGCCGACGAAGGTCTGATCGACCTCGGCCCCGCCCGCGCCTTCCACAAGATGGGCGGCGTGCCCAAGATCACGGTGCTGCGCATCATCGATGTGGACGACACGACCCTGATCGCCACCCCCGAGCGGTGGGAAGCCGAAGGCCAGCCCGCGCCCCGCCTGCGCGTATTGGAGCGTGGCAAGCGTGGCGCCCTCACCATTGGCGACCGCATACTTGCCCGCACCGAAGAGGCCGGGCGCGGCTATGTCGCGCACGTCATGAAGAAGCTCGCCAAGGCCAGCGAGGAATTGCTGGGCGTGGTGGAGGTGTTGGCTGACGGCAAGCTATGGCTCCGCCCGGTCGACAAGCGCATCCGCAAGGATACACCGATCAGCGACGTGGGCGACGCGAAGCCCGGCGACCTCGTGCTGGCCGAACCGCATGGCCGCCCGCCACGCATCTTCGCCCGCGTCACCGATATTCTGGGCGACCCCTTCGCCCCGCGTAGTTTCAGTCTGATCGCTATCCACAAACATGGCATCCCCCATGTCTTCCCCGACCGGGTGGAAGAAGAAGCGACGGCGGCGTCGGCCCTGCCGCTGCATGAGGACAAGCGTGAGGATCTGCGCCATCTGCCGATCGTCGCGATCGATCCGTCCGACGCGCGCGATCATGACGACGCGGTCTGGGCGACACCCGACGAGGATGAAGGCAATGTCGGCGGCTTCAGGGCGATCGTCGCCATCGCCGACGTCAGCTATTATGTCCGCCCCGGCAGCGCTCTGGACAAGGAAGCCCGCAAGCGCGGCAACAGCGTCTATTTCCCCGATCAGGTTGTGCCGATGCTGCCGCACGAACTCTCGTCCGACATGTGTTCGCTCCGCGCGGGCCAGGATCGGGCGGCGATGGCCTGCCATCTGACGATCAACGCCAATGGCAAGGTCACGGCATGGCGCTTCACGCGCGCCGTGATCCGCGTCGCGGCGGTACTGGCCTATGAGGATGCGCAGGCGGCGATCGACGGCGCAGAGCTTGAGCCTGCTCCGACAGCCTCGCGCGAGCAGGCGGACGCGCTGCTGGACGTCGCCCTCAAACCCCTCTGGGCTTGCTGGGCACTGCTCCGCAAAGCACGGGACGTGCGCGATCCGCTGGCGCTCGACCTGCCCGAACGGCGCGTGGTGCTGGACGAACATGGCAAGATCGTGAGCGTCGCCGTGCGCGAACGGCTCGACGCGCATATGCTGATCGAGGATTATATGATCGCCGCCAACGTCGCGGCGGCCAAGGCGCTGGAGGCGAAGAAGGCGCCTGTCATGTACCGCGTTCATGAAGCGCCGGGCCGCGAGAAACTAGTCTCGCTCAAGGAATATCTCGCCACCTTCGACATCGACTTCGCGCTGGGCCAAGTGATCCGCCCCGCGACCTTCAACGCGCTGATCCGTAAGGTCGCGGAGTTGGAGGAGAAGGAGCAGATCATGGTGCAGATCCTGCGCAGCCAGACCCAGGCCTATTATGGTCCGCAAAATATGGGGCATTTCGGCCTGGCGCTCGGCAGCTACGCCCATTTCACCTCGCCCATTCGCCGCTATGCGGACCTGCTGGTGCATCGCGCATTGGTCGGCGCCTACGGCCTGGACCTTCCCGCGCCCAAGGACAAGAGCATCCCCGACCGCTCCTCGCTCAGCCAGGACGATTATGAGAATATGGGTCGGGTCGGCGAAATGATCTCCGGCCATGAACGCCGCGCGATGGAGGCGGAGCGGGAGACCGTCGATCGTTACGTCGCGGCCTATCTGGCGGCGCATGTCGGCGAAATCGTGAAGGCGCGCATCACCGGCGTCCAGAATTTCGGCTTCTTCGCCACGGTCGACGGGTTGGGTGGCGACGGGCTGGTGCCGGTGTCGACCATGGGCGGCGAATATTTCCACTATGATGAAGCGGGCAAGGCCCTGCAGGGCGCGGACAGTGGCGATCGCTACACGGTGGGCCAGCGGCTGGAACTGCGGCTGGCGGAGGCGGACCCGATCAACGGATCGCTCCGCTTCGAACTGCCCGACAGTCCCGCGCCTCGCGGCGGCCCGATGAAGCGCGACCGCACCCGCCCCGGCGTCAAGCGCGGCCGCCCGACCAACATCCGTCATATCGGCGCGAAACGGGGCAAGCATAAACGGTAATGGGCCGTCGTCATTTGCGAGCGTAGCGAAGCAATCCATAAGCGCTGCGCTTGCAAAGACGCGTTCAACTCAACCGGTCGATCGCATCGCTGTCCAGCCCGCCGGGAATGATCATCAGCGGGCAGGGCAGTTTACCTGCATCCGGCCCGGCGAAATGCGTCACCAGCTTGCCCGGATTGCCGCTCGCCGCCGCACCCAGCACCAGCGCCGCGACATCCTCCATTTCCTCCAGGGTGCCGCGCACCACGGTCACGGCGTCGCCCTGGCGCACCGTTATGCTGGGGCGGATGCCGGATTCATCGGTCAGCGTGCCCGCCGCGCTCGTCACCAGCGCTTCGGCGCGTTGCAGCGCCTCATCTTCCATCGTCGCTTGCACGCCGCCCCATTGTACGAATTCGGCGGGCGGGATCAGCGCTAGGATGCGGACGGCGCCACCTGTCTTGGCGGCGCGCCGCGCGGCAAAGCGCAGCGCGGTTTCGGCCTCCGGCGATTCGTCCACGACAACCAGATATGTCCGCACGTCCTGTCGCCCCTCGCATGAATTATGGCCCGATGTTGCATCAGAAAGGTGCAACTAACCATAGAGGTGAAATGTGAGCCATAAATGCGTCTCTGGCAAGGCGTCCCTTGACCGATCCGGCGAATGGGTGAAAACGGGCACCAACGAAGAAAGCCGTAAAGCCAAGAAGAGGCCCGAAAGCATGAGCAAGACGATCCAGATGCCCGCTTTGTCCCCGACCATGGAGGAAGGGACGCTGGCCAAATGGCTGGTGAAGGAGGGCGACACCGTTTCGTCGGGCGACCTGTTGGCGGAAATCGAAACCGACAAGGCGACGATGGAATTCGAAGCGGTCGATGAAGGCGTCGTCGCCAAGATACTGGTCGCCGAAGGCTCCGAAGGCGTGAAGGTCGGCACCGTGATCGCCATCATCGCCGAAGAGGGCGAAGACGCAGCCACCGTCGCTGCCGGTGGCGACAAGGCCGCAGCGCCCTCCGCCGACGCCGCGCCAAAGGCCGACGCCGTCCCCGAAAAGACCGAAGCTGCCGCACCCAAAGCCGACACCGTCCCAGCCAAGGCCGCTGCCGCGCCTGCCGTCACGTCGGGCGACCGCGTGAAGGCCAGCCCGCTGGCGCGTCGTCTTGCCGAAGCCAAGGGCATCGATCTGGCCAGCATCACCGGCACCGGCACCAATGGCCGTATCGTGAAGGCCGATATCGACGGGGCGAAGCCCGGCGCTGCTGCCCCGGCGGCTGCTCCCGCCGCTGTGGCCCCTGCCGCCGCCGCCGCGCCCGCACCGGTTGCCGCCGCGGCGCAGGACTTCGGCATCCCGCATGAGTTCGTCAAACTGAGCGGCATGCGCAAGACGATCGCGCGCCGCCTGACCGAATCCAAGCAGCAGGTGCCGCACATCTACCTGACGGTGGATATCCAGCTCGACAAGCTGCTCAAGCTGCGCGGCGAACTCAATGCGGGCCTCTCCAGCCGCAACGTCAAGCTGTCGGTCAACGACCTGCTGATCAAGGCACTGGGCGTCGCGCTTCTCCAGGTGCCCGAATGCAACGTGCAGTTCGCAGGCGACCAGATGCTCCAGTTCAAGCGCGCCGACATCAGCGTCGCCGTGTCGATCCCCGGTGGCCTCATCACCCCGATCGTCACCGATGCGGGCAGCAAGGGCGTCGCCGCCATTTCGGAAAGCATGAAGGATCTGGCTGCCCGTGCCAAGGACGGCAAGTTGAAGCCGGAAGAATATCAGGGCGGCACCGCGTCGCTGTCGAACATGGGGATGTTCGGCATCAAGCAGTTCGAAGCCGTCATCAACCCGCCCCAGGCGATGATCATGGCGATCGGCGCGGGCGAAAAGCGGCCCTTCGTGGTCGATGACTCGCTTCAGATCGCCACCGTCATGTCGGCCACCGGCAGCTTCGACCATCGCGCGATCGACGGCGCGGACGGCGCCCGCCTGATGAAGGCGTTCCGCGAACTGGTCGAAAACCCGATCGGCATGCTCGCCTGATGGCGTATGTCGACGAAATCCCGCCGGACATCAGCCCCGCGGTTCGGGTCATCGCCATGCCGACCGACACCAATCCCTATGGGGATATTTTCGGCGGCTGGTTGATGAGCTGGATGGATTCGGCGGCGGGTTCCGTCGCCGCCCGGCACAGCCATGGCCGTGCCGTGACCATTGCGGTGGAAGGCATGACCTTCCTCCGCCCGGTCGTGGTCGGCGATGAAGTGTCGGTGTTCGCAACCCTCAAATCCGTTGGGCGCACATCGATGAAAATCTATGTAGAAGCCTGGCGCCGGGCGCGCCACGACGACCGCTCCTATCGCGTGACCCATGCGACCTTCAGCTTCGTGGCGATCGGCGAGGATCGTCAGCCCCGTTCCGTTCCGCCCCTGCCGGGCGCGTGATCCTATCAAGACAAATAAGCGAGAATGACCATGGCTGAGAATTACGATGTCATCGTTCTGGGTTCCGGCCCCGGTGGCTATGTCGCCGCGATCCGCGCCGCCCAACTGGGCCTCAAGACCGCGATCGTCGAGCGCGAAAATCTGGGCGGCATCTGCCTCAACTGGGGTTGCATCCCGACCAAGGCGCTGCTCCGCTCGGCGGAAATCTATCACTATATGCAGCATGCAGGCGATTATGGCCTGGCCGCCGAAAAGATCAGCGCCGACATCGCAGCGGTGGTGAAGCGCTCGCGCGGTGTCGCCAAGCAACTGAATCAGGGCGTCACGCACCTGATGAAGAAGAACAAGATCACCGTCCATATGGGCGACGGCAAGTTGACCGGTAAGGGCAAGCTTAGCGTCACCAAGGACGGCAAGACCGAGGAACTGACGGCCAAGAACATCGTCCTCGCCACCGGCGCTCGCGCCCGCGACCTGCCCGGTACGCCTGCCGATGGCAAGCGCGTATGGACCTATCGCCATGCGATGACCCCGCCCGAAATGCCGAGCAAGCTGCTGGTCATCGGATCGGGCGCGATCGGCATCGAATTTGCCAGCTTCTATAATGACATGGGCGCAGACGTGACCGTCGTGGAAATGATGGACCGCATCGTCCCCGTCGAGGATGCGGATGTCTCCGCCTTCCTGGAAAAGGCGCTCAAGAAGCAGGGCATGACCATCCTGACCGGCGCAGGCGTCAGTGATATCAAGGTCGGCGCCAATGGCGTGACCGCCAAGCTGAAGGACAAGGCGGGCAAGGAAAGCGCCGCCGAGTTCAGCCATATGATCGTCGCGATCGGCATCGTTCCTAACACCGCCGACATTGGCCTTAAGGAACTGGGTGTCGACGTGGACGATCGCGGTTTCCTCAAGACCGACGAGATGTGCCGCACCAATGTCGAAGGGCTATGGGCGATCGGTGACATCACCGCGCCGCCATGGCTGGCGCATAAGGCGAGCCATGAAGGCGTCATCACCGCCGAAGCCATTGCGGGCCAGCATCCCCACGCCATGGACCCGCGCAACATTCCGGGCTGCACCTATTGCCACCCGCAGATCGCCAGCGTCGGCCTGACCGAAGCCAAAGCGAAGGAAGCGGGTTACGACGTGAAGGTCGGCATGTTCCCCTTCATCGGCAATGGCAAGGCGATCGCGCTGGGCGAAGCGGAAGGCTTCACCAAGACGGTGTTCGACGCCAAGACCGGCGAGTTGCTCGGCGCGCACATGATCGGTGCGGAAGTCACGGAAATGATCCAGGGCTATACCATCGGCAAGACGCTGGAGACGACCGAGGCGGAACTGATGCACACCGTCTTCCCGCATCCGACCATCTCGGAATCGATGCATGAAAGCGTGCTGGCGGCTTATGGCCGTGCGCTCCATATCTGATCGCCGCACATCGATCCTGAAAGGCGCGGGGGCTTTGGCTCTCGCGCTCTTTTGCGTATGGGCGATCGCGCTGATGCAGAAGGCCGGATGGCTCGACGGACTGAATGTCGGGCTGATGCAAGGGGCTGGCGTAGCGCGCGATAGCGCTATGGGCCAGCATCTTACCCTTCCCATGCGGATCGCTTCGGCTGTCGGCGGAACGGCGGGCAGGCTGGTGCTGCTGACCGTGGCCATCGGATCGCTGCTCTGGGTCGGACGACGCAGCGGCGCGCTGTGGCTCGCCACGATGATGGCGGGCGGCACGGCGCTGAACCTCATCCTCAAGCAGATATTCGCCGCGCCGCGTCCGGACCTGCTGCCGCATCTCGACAATGTCCACAGCTACAGCTTTCCCAGCGGTCATGCGGCGGGCAACATGATGTTCTTCGGCGCGCTCGCGATGCTGGTGGCGCGCCGCAGCGGCTATGGGGCCGCTGCCGTGATGATCGCGCTCATCGGCGTCAGTCGCGTCTGGCTTGGTGTCCATTGGCCCAGCGACGTCACCGCCGGCTGGATCGAGGGGCTGGGCTGGCTCGCCTTCTGCCGCGTCTGGCTACCAGCGGGGCGAGGGTAGCAGTAGCGCCCGGCCGATGCTGTCATGTGGCGGCATCCCGTCGCTTGTGATGAAACCATGTACCCAGAAACTATCGAACACCGTGGCGGCGGCGATGCCCGACAGCAGGATCGCACTGATCGCAAATATCCGTCGCGCGCCCCGAACGGGTTGGGCAGGGGACAGGGCGATCAACGCCAGCGGCAGGATCGGCAGGAAATAGCGGCCCTGCGTTCCCTGGATATAATCTGCACCCAGCGGCGTTCCGGTCAGGTACATGGCGGTTTCAATCAGCAGGGCCACGCCCGCCGCGACCGCCAGCCACCAGAGCCGCTGGCCGATCCCGAACCGCGTGCTGGTCCCGCTCGCGACGCCCGCGACCAGCATTACAGCGCCCAGCACATAGGCCGCCAGCGGCAGCAGGATCGCGTTCCAGCCGAAACGCCCGACGATCTGCAACAGATAGACCGGCGCGCGCTCGATGATGCTGCTCGTCAGGATACTACCATAGGCCAGCGGATCGTGCAGGATAACGGCCAACTGGTCGCGCAGCGGCGCGGTCATCACCGACACGCCGGTGTCGCGCGCACGGATGGAATAGAGCGCTTGGCTCCCACCCGACATCTGCATCCAGCCGATGAAGACGATCGCCCCCAGCGCCCCCGCGCCCAGGATCAGCCCCGGCCGTCGGTCATAGCGATGCTGTTGCCAGCGCAGGCCCGCTGCGACCAGTGGCAGATAGACGCCCTTGCACAGCGCCAGCAGCGGCGCGGTCACCAGCAACGCGACCGAACGGGCAGGGGAAGCCGCCATGAAACCGGTGCGCAGCGCCAGCGCCAGGCCCAGAAAGCCAAGGCCGTTGATCACTGCATCGGGTGAAAGCGATCCGGTCTGATAGGCGAAGGTCGGCAGCAGCGCGGTGGTGAGCATGGCGTTGCGGCCGAAAGGCAAGAGGCGCAAGGCGGCGATCAGCAGGGCCAGCCCGGTCAGGGCATTCACCAGCCGCCCGGCATAGAAGATATCGATCCACGGCAGCCCGATCGCCTTGCCCAGCATCAGCCCGACCGCGCCGGGCGCATAAAGGGTCGGCGCATAGCTCGCCACATTGGGGAAGTCCGCAAAGGCCATGCCGGGCCGTCCTGCATCCGCCTCCGCACTGGCGGCAATCTGTGCGCGATCGAAGCTGCGGGAAGTCGGTGGCACCTCGGTCGGAAAATCCACGCGATGAATATCCAGCGCTGCGCGGGGCAGGTCGACCCCGATGGACTTGCCCCGCTGCTCGGTCAGCATATCGCCCTGCGCCAACGCCAGCGCTTTCATATAATGCTGGTTCTCGTCCGGCGCCTGAAAGGGCGGGGTGACGATGGTGTAGAACAGGGTGGCGGCACATAGCAGGGCCAACAACAGAGTTTCGATCGGCGTCCACGATGCGGCGACCACCATGTCTGCGCTACCGCCACCCTGCAATTTGCTTCGTTCGTTTCGCATCGCCTGCCATGTCTGATGGTCCGTCGGCGGGACCGTTTAAATGCGCGTGAACCTCTCCGCCGATCGATGTCGGCCCGATCCGACAAGCTTTCTTAGCGGAAAGGCCCGGCTGCACGCGGGTCACGCCTGCGACCTGTGACTAACAGCCCAGACTTAACATTTCGCTCTTGCGTCGAAAATGGCGCAGGCAGGCGGATTATGCCTCCGGTTCTTCCTTCTCGACCGGTGGATGCAAACGCAGGCGCGTCACGCGGCGGCCGTCGCTCGCGACGATTTCCAGCTTCCAGCCGCTGGGCGCATGGTCCAGTATCTCACCCGGCTCAGGTACGCGGCCAGCCAGCACGAAGGCCAGTCCGCCCAGCGTGTCCACATCCTCTTCGACATCGCCCAGCTTCTCGTCGATGTCTTTGGCGACATCGTCCAGTTCGGCGCGGGCGTCGGCTTCCCACAGGCCACCGTCTAGCGGCACCAACATCGCCTCGGGCGCATCGTCATGCTCGTCCTCGACGTCGCCGACAATTTCCTCGACCAGATCCTCGAACGTCAACAGGCCTTCGGTGCCGGAATATTCGTCCAGCACGATGGCCAGATGCGTTCGCTTGGCGCGCATTTCTGCCAGCAGGTCCAGCGCGCCCATGCTTTCAGGCACATAAAGCGGCTGGCGGATCAGCGGTTCCAGCGTGTCGGGCACCGGGGCCTTGCCCGCCAGAATCGCGAAGGCGTCGCGGATGTGGATCATGCCGACGATGGTGTCGAGGGTCCCGCGATACACCGGCACGCGGCTGTGTCCGGCCTCCGCGAACAGGTCGGCCAAGTCTGCGAAGCTCGCCGTTTCCTCGATCGCAATGATGTCGGCGCGCGGCACGGCGACATCATCCACCGTATGTTCGGAAAAATGAAGCAGGTTGCGCACCATCTGCCGCTCAATGGCCGACAGGTCGCCCTTCGCGGGCGCGGCGCCATTTTCGTCCTGCTCTTCTTCGTCATAGTCGTCGAGGGCTTCTTCCAGCTCCTTGCGAAGGCTGGTTTCCTCGCCTTCACCGAACAGGAGCGACTTGATACCGCTCCATAATCCGCCCTCGTTGCTACTGTCCCCTTCTTTCGAAGCGGTGCCGTCCTTCGGACTGCCGTCAGCCATGATCCTACTTAGTCCCCTGTCCGCGCGTTCCCAAAAACGCGACTGCTAAACGCTCTGTCGATCCCCATAGGGATCGGAAAGGCCGATGCTTGCCAGAGCCGCCGTTTCCAGCGCCTCCATAGCTTCGGCTTCATTGTCGTCCATATGATCATATCCAAGCAAATGAAAAGTCCCATGGACGATCAGATGCGTGGCATGGTCGGCAACGGAGATGCCCTTTTCCGCCGCCTCGGCGGCGCAGACCCCTTCGGCCAGCACGATATCGCCCAGCAGCACTTCGCCATCGTCGGTGTTGGCCGTGGCCTGAAGCAGGTCGTCCTGTACCATCGGGAAGGACAGGACGTTGGTCGGCTTGTCCTTGTCGCGATAGGCGCGGTTCAGGCTATGGACCTCCTCGTCGGAGGTCAGCTTGACCGCCACTTCATACAGCGTCTGATCGCTGGCGAACGCCGCATAGGGACTGTGCGCAATCGCGCTGGCGACAGCGCGCTGGGCCAGAAACGCCCAGTCCGTATCGGGCCAGCCTTGGTCGTGCAGGACGGCGACTTCAATCATGCAACTTTCTTTCCATTACGCCGGAGGTCAGGCATCCGGCCCCTCATAGGCCTGCACGATCCGCCCGACCACCGGATGGCGCACCACGTCGGCTATGCCGAACGGCACCATCGCGATGCCCTCCACGCCATCCAGCCGCGCGACCGCGTCGGCCAGGCCCGATATGCCCGGCTGTGGCAAATCGACCTGCTTGGGATCGCCGCAGATGACCATGCGGCTGCCTTCGCCGAAACGGGTCAGGAACATCTTCATCTGGGCGATGGTCGTATTCTGCGCTTCGTCCAGCACGATGAACGCGTTGGCCAGCGTACGGCCGCGCATGAAGGCCAGCGGCGCAATCTCGATCTCGCCGGATGCGATGCGCCGTTCCACCTGCTCGGCAGGCAGCGTATCGTGCAGCGCGTCGTAGATCGGGCGGAGATAGGGATCGACCTTCTCCTTCATGTCGCCGGGCAGGAAGCCCAGCTTCTCGCCCGCTTCCACTGCGGGACGTGAAAGGATCAGCCGGTCGACGCTGCCGGTGATGAGCTGGCTGACCGCCTGAGCCACCGCCAGATAGGTCTTGCCGGTGCCTGCTGGCCCCAGCGCGAAGATGATGTCGTTGCGGTTCAGCGCCTCCATATAGGTGACCTGCGTCGCGGATCGCGGGACAATCGTCTTCTTGCGCGTGCGGATCATCACCTTGGGCGGTTCGGCGACGTCGTGGCGGATGATGCCGTCCAATGTGGGTTCCGATGACATGGCGATGACGGCCTCCACGGCGCCGGTGTCGATTTCCTGCCCCGCGACGATCCGGTTGTAGAGGCCGGTCATGACGTCGCGCGCGCGCGCGGCGGCTTCGGCTTCCCCCTCGATCTGCAACTTGTTGCCCCGCGCGGCGATATAAACGCCCAGCCGATTTTCGATGGCGACCAGATTGCGGTCATATTGACCGAACAACGTGCCCAGCAGATGTGGCTTTTCGAAGGTCACTTCCAGTCGCGCCTTTTCGGCGACGGCTTCGCGGTGGTGATGATTCGGTTTCTTGCTCATGGTCAGCCCCTTTTCCCGTCCGTCATCCTCGCCAGGGCGAGTATCCATCTTCCGCCGTTCGATCCTGGTGGACAGGGTCGGAGATGGGTTCCTGCATATGCTGGAACGACGGTGTTTTGGTTCAAGCGGCCTTCCTCCTGCTGGGTTCGCCGGCCAGGCTGTTCGGGCCGGCGCTGATGATATCGACTTCGACCATGTCGCCGATGGACAATTCGGGCACGGTGACATGGACGGACTGGAGCCAGGGCGTCTTGCCGATCAACTGGCCGGGATAGCGCCCCTTGCGCTCCAGCAGGATATCGGTGCTGCGCCCGACGGTGGCGGCGTTGAAATCCACCTGATGCCGGTTGATCGCCGCCTGCAAATGCGCGAGCCGATCGTCCATCACGTCCGCCGGGATCTGATGATCCATGTCGGCGGCCGGCGTACCGGGGCGGGGGCTATATTTGAAGCTGTAGCATTGCGCATAACGCACCTGCTCCACGATCTTCAACGTATCCTCGAACTGCGCGTCCGTTTCGCCGGGAAAGCCGACGATGAAGTCGCCCGACACCGCGATATCGGGCCGAACCGCGCGCACCCGTTCGATGATGCGCAGATAGCTTTCGACGCTGTGGCTGCGGTTCATGGCCTTGAGGATCTGGTCGTTGCCCGACTGCACCGGCAAATGCAGGAACGGCATCAGCTTGGCCTCTTCGCCATGCGCGGCGATCAGGCCGTCGCTCATGTCGTTGGGATGGCTGGTGGTGTAACGGATGCGCTTGAGGTCGCCGATCTTGGCCAGTTCGCGGACCAGTCCGTCCATGCCCTGGATGCGGCCCTTATGGTCCTCACCGGTCCAGGCATTCACATTCTGGCCCAGCAGCGTGATCTCCCGCACGCCGCCATCGACCAGCGCCCTGGCTTCGTCCAGGATCGCGGTCCACGATCGGCTGATCTCCGCGCCGCGCGTATAGGGCACCACGCAATAGGTGCAGAATTTGTCGCACCCTTCCATGATCGTCAGGAAGGCGGTCGGCCGCGCCTGCTTGGTGCGCGCGGGCAGGGCGCCGAATTTCGACGCCAGCGGCATGTCGGTATCGACGGCCGCCTCGCCACGGCCCGCCTGCTCGATCAACTCGGGCAGGCGGTGATAGGCCTGCGGTCCCACGACGATGTCGACCGTGCGCGCCCGGCGCTGGATTTCACTGCCCTCCGCCTGCGCGACGCAGCCCGCGACGGCGATCATCGGGCGCGTCCCATCCTCACGCACCATGCGGCCGATGTCGGAATAGACCTTGTCCACCGCCTTTTCGCGAATATGGCAGGTGTTGAGGATGACGAGGTCGGCGTCCGCGCCCTCCGCCGCCGCCGTCATGCCGCGCGTACCCAGCATTTCGGCCATGCGCTCGCCATCATAGACGTTCATCTGGCAGCCGAAGGATTTGACTTGGAAAGTCGCCGGTGTCGTCTTGGCAGGATTTTTGGGGGCGTCGGTACAATTCATCGGTCCTGCTATACAGGCCGCAGGGGCGGAGCGGAAGGGTGCTGATGTGCAGCGATGCTCTGTGCGATGCGGTCGCGCGCCAAAGCGGCGATGGCCTTGCGATCGGCGCAGGCGGCGGGATCGAAAGGCGGCAGAAAATGCAGGGTGACGTCAAGCCGCCCCTTACGCCCCAATATCCGCCTCGCATTCGCCCCGGCCCCTTCATCGCCATGCCAGGCGATTTCGGCGGTATGGACGCCATAGTCGATATGGACAGGCTGGATCATCACCGCGCGTGAAGGCGGTAGCAGCACTGCCAGCAGCGACGGCTTGAACGGCAGCAGGCTGCTGCCGTCGCTGGTCGTGCCTTCGGGAAACAGAGCCACGGGCTGATGCCCCAGCATCGCCGCGCGCAAGGCGTCGATCTGACCCGACAGCGCGCCGCGTCTTTCGCGCGCGACGAAGACGGTGTTGTTCTGCGCTGCCAGCCAGCCGATCACCGGCCAGCGCGCGATGCCGTCATGCGCGACGAACGCTGCGCCCGTCGCCCCGGCCAGCACCAATATATCGATCCAACTGACATGATTGGCGAGCAGAAACATGTCGCCATCATGGGGTTGCCCGTTGATGCGCACCCGCGCACCTGCTGATCGGGCCGCCAACGCCAGAAAGCGCCGCGGCCAGGGGGAGGGGCGGCGCGCGATGCGCCACGCCATATGCGGTATCAGGCAAATGATCAGGCTGACGATCAGCGCCGCGACACGCAGCGTCAGGCGCAGCCCGCTCAATCGGTCAGTTCTTCCGATCGAGCGCGACGCCGTACAATTCCATGCGATGGTCGACCAGGCGGAAGCCCAGCTTCTCGGCGATCTGCTTCTGCAACTGTTCCAGTTCGGGGTCGACGAACTCGATGACGTTGCCGGTTTCGACATCGATCAGATGATCGTGATGCGATTCGGGCGCCGCTTCGTAGCGGGCGCGGCCGTCACCGAAATCATGCCGGTCCAAAATGCCCGCTTCTTCGAACAGGCGGACGGTACGATATACGGTAGCGATCGAAATGCCGGTGTCGATCGCGGCGGAACGACGATGCAATTCCTCCACATCGGGATGGTCGGTGGCGTCGCTCAGCACCTGGGCGATCACCCGGCGCTGTTCGGTAATCCGCAGCCCCTTTTCATGACACAGGGCTTCGACGTCGATTTTGCGGTTCATGCAGGCTCGCTTAATGGCTTGATGCGACAAGGTTGGCACAAGCCTAGCGACTTTTGCCGATACAGGAAAGGGGCGCATCGGCGATGCGCCCCTTCTATATGGGCTTTCCGATGAGCCAGGCGAATTACTTCGCGCGCGGGACGCGCCGACGCTTGGTGCCCAGCCCGATTTTCTTCGCTAGATCGCGGCGCTGTTCGGCATAGTTTGGGGCAACCATGGGATAGTCGGCCGGCAGGCTCCACTTCGCGCGATAATCGTCGGGCGTCATCTGATAATGGGTCATCAGGTGGCGCTTGAGCATTTTGAGCTTCTTGCCGTCTTCCAGACAGATAATATAGTCGGGCTTGATCGACGAACGGACCGAAACGGCAGGCTCCAGCTTCACTTCCGGTGCAGCAGGAGGCTGGCTAAGACCGGCAAGCGCGGCGTGCACATTCTGGATCAGCGAAGATACGTCAGAGACAGCAACACTGTTGTTGGAGACATGCGCAGCCACAATATCCGATGTCAAAGTAATGAGCAGCTCGCTCTGGGCCGATTCGGTTTCCATTTTGCAGTTTCCTACTGGGCTATATTATTGTGCGACCCGCCCGGGGAACATATCTCAAGAGCGGAATTTGCTCGCTAGACCTTGTAGGACAATTTCGCAATAGCTGAGTATATCATGCGAGCATATCGATGCGAAAGCTTAGCGCATCGTGAAGTTGACCATCGTTTCCGCGATAGTAACCAGGACGACGATGCACATATTCGAACCCGCTTTTCTCATAGAGTTTCACGGCCTCATTAGTCGAACGCACTTCCAGATTCATCGACATGATGCCCCGTCGCCGCGCGGTGAGCAGGCTATGCCGCAACAATGCCTCGCCAATACCGCGCCCGCGCCAGATCGGATCGACAGCCAGCAGCAGCAATTCGCATTCATCCAGCACCGATCGTATCAGCGCAAAGCCAAGCGGCGCTGCATCCAGCCGGGCGATCGTCAGCCATGTGCCCGGCATCATCATCACGCCGGCCAATTGCGCCATGGTCCACGCTTCGCCGAACGCGGGATCGAACGCGTTGACCATGACATCCATCGCATCGGCCAGCGCGTTGCGCTCGCCTTCGTCGTAAATGTCCAGTTGCATGTTCGGGGTCATGGTGCCGCGCGCTCCGCCATGGTCATCGCGTCTGCGCCTCGCCCATAGATCGGGCTGGGCGGGAGCGGCGTCAGGTGCCGGATCAGGGGATAATCGGTTGCATCGGGATAGAGGTTGACGGCCGCACCGTGGCCGCGCGCCGTGACCAGCGCCTCCGCGCCCGTGCCGTAGATGACGGGCGCGTCCATCGCTTCTGCCAGTTGTGCGATCGGCGTGGACAGGATGGCGCTGGTCGCAACCATCCCGTCGGCCGTGAAGCTCTGCCAGAATAATTCGCCATGCCCCCCGGTGATGGTGACGGCGATCGGGCTGTCGCCATGATCCTGCGCCGCCTTCGCCGCGATCAGCGACGGCGCGCTATAGCCATGTAGGGGAATATGCCAGGCCAGTGCCAATGCGCGTGCCGCAGCGATACCGATGCGCACGCCGGTGAAACTGCCTGGCCCGACGTCCACGGCGATGGCATCGGCGCGTCCGCCGTTTGGCAAGGCGGCGATCGCGGGCAACAGCGCTTCGGCATGACCGCGTCCCACGACCTCGTGGAAACCACCGATCGGCGTCCCGTCCTCCAACAGTGCAACGGACAAGGCCTGGGTCGCTGTGTCGATCACCAGAAGACGCAAAAGATACTCCCCTCAAGCATCCGCATCATGCGGAGTCGTCTTGCGGTTAGTCGATACGCCCGGATTTGCCAAATGCCGTGCGCGCTTCAGACAGAGCGCACCTCTGTCACTTCAGGAACATAATGTTTCAGCAACTGCTCGATCCCGTTTTTGAGCGTCGCGGTGGAGGAGGGGCACCCGGCGCATGCGCCCTGCATCTTAAGGTACACGGTACCCTTGTCGAACCCTCGATAGATGATGTCGCCCCCATCATTGGCGACGGCGGGACGAACCCGCGTATCGATCAGTTCGCGAATCTGCTCGACGATCTCCGCATCTTCGGGGTCGTCGGCGAAACTCGTCTCTTCCGGCGGAACGTTGAACCCGGCAGCCGATCTGGGTGCGAACAAGGGCATATTCGCCGAAAAATGCTCCAACAGGGTGGACAGCACATCCGGCTTCACATCGGACCATTCCGAACCAAGCGCGATCGTCACCGAAATAAAATCGCTGCCGAAGAACACGCCTGTGACGTCGCCCAGACCAAACAGCGCATCCGCCAGCGGAGAAGCCTCCGCCTCTTCGGGGCTTGCAAAATCGCGGGTGCCCGCGCCCATGACTTCGCGTCCGGGCAGGAATTTGATGGTCGCCGGATTGGGCGTCAGTTCGGTCTCGATCAGCATGGGCGCTATGTGGCGACGGATGCGGCTAAGATCAAGCGCTTCGGGAACTTCGCGTGGCGCTGGCGATTGAACGTCCAAACAGCCAGGAGTTTGGATCATGACCGACGCTACCGAAATCAAGGATCGTTTTTGGGCGGAACTGTCCACCAGCCCCTTCCTTATGGTGGGTTTGTCCAACAGTAGCGAACATAGCCTGCCGATGACGGCGCAACTCGATCCCGACGCCAATCACTGCTTCTGGTTCTATACGTCGCGCGACAATCGCCTGGCACCCGGTGGTTCCGCCATGGCGCAGTTCTCGGCGAAGGATCATTCCCTTTTCGCCTGCATCGAAGGTGCGCTGACCCCGGAGACAGATCCGGCCGTCATCGACCGCTTCTGGTCGAAGGAAGTGGAAGCCTGGTATCCAGGCGGTCGCAACGATCCCAATCTGCTGATGCTGCGCTTCGACCTTGGCACTGCCGAAATCTGGCGGTCCGACATGTCGATCAAGGGCGTTTTCAAGATGCTGTTCGGCGGCGACGTGCGATCGGAAATGAAGGGCAAACATGCCGAAGTGGCGCTCTGACGCCACGCTCCTCTCAATAAAAGCAGGGCGGCCGTAACTTATGTTGCGGCCGCTTGCTTTTTGCCCGCCTTTATCGCATATGCGCCGCAGCGCAGCAGATGGGTCTATCGGCCCCACAGCGATTGGTAGCGTGATCGTCCTCTCCCCCGAAGGGTGCAGGACCGGCCAATGACAGTCTGCGCTAAGCTTGAGGCTTCCCTTTTCACGCGGGTCGTTTCGTAACCCGCCTCGCGCCCTCGCTGCGTCTTGCAGACATGAGTTGGCGCATGGCCGACTTGTGAGTTTTTCATGCAATTTAATGACCTTGGCCTTTCCGAGCCGATCATCAAGGCGCTTGCCGCCAAAAATTACGTCACGCCGACGCCTATCCAGCAAAAGGCGATTCCCGTCCTGCTGGAAGGAAAGGATCTGTGCGGCATCGCCCAGACTGGCACCGGCAAGACCGCAGCCTTTGCCTTGCCCAGCCTCGACTATTTCGCCCGCAATCCCAAGCCGACCCCGATCAAGGGGTGCCGCATGCTGGTGCTGTCGCCGACCCGCGAACTGGCCGCACAGATCGCGCAGAGCTTCCGCGACTATGGCCGCTTCATGAAGCTGTCGGTCGAGACCGTGTTCGGCGGCGTGCCGATCAACAAGCAGATCCGCGCCCTGTCGGCCGGTGTCGACATCGTCGTCGCCACGCCGGGCCGTTTGCTCGACCTGATCGATCAGCGCGCCTTCACCATCAAGGACACCGAAATCTTCGTCCTCGACGAAGCCGACCAGATGATGGACATGGGCTTTATCCATCCCCTGAAGCGCGTGGCGAAGATGCTGCCCGCCGATCGCCAGAACCTCTTCTTCTCGGCAACCATGCCCAAGGAAATCGAGGCGCTCGCCGCCCAGTTCCTCAACAATCCGGTCAAGGTCAGCGTCGCGCCGCAATCGACAACCGCCGAACGCGTCGATCAGCAGATGTATTTCGTAAACCAGGGTGAAAAGCAGGCGCTGCTTCACTTGGTGCTGGAGAGCGAAGAGATCGATCGTGCGCTCATCTTCACCCGTACCAAGCATGGCGCCGATCGCGTCGTGCGCTTTCTGGAGGGCGCGGGCATCGACGCCTTCGCCATCCACGGCAACAAGAGCCAGGGTCAGCGCACCACTGCGCTCCAGGCGTTCCGCCAAGGCAAGGTGAAGCTTCTGGTCGCGACCGATATCGCCGCGCGCGGCATCGACGTGTCGGGCGTCAGCCACGTCATCAACTTCGAAATTCCCAATGTGGCCGAACAATATGTTCACCGCATTGGTCGCACGGCGCGCGCAGGCGCTGATGGCATCGCGATTAGCTTCGTGGCGGATGACGAGCGTCCGTACTTGAAGGCGATCGAGAAGACGACCCGCGTCAAGCTGCAAGTCACGCCGCTGCCGGAGAACTTCATGGAAGCCGTGCGCAACCTGCCCAAGCCCGCCGCGCCTAAAAAGGGGCCGAGCCAGTCCCCGCAGCAGCAGGCGCGCCGTGCCGATGGTCAGCGTAAATATCAGGATGGTCAGCGCCAGCAGCGCGGCGCGCCCGATCGCGCGCATCGTCCGGAAGGCGACGCGCCTGCCAAGCGTCCGTTCAATCGCCGCCGTAGCGGTGGCGGCGTCGGCGCGCATAAGGGCGCAGTGCAGCGCACCGGCGCGCCGCGCTGATCCGCTAGACAAATCCCGCACATTTTCGGGCTGAGCCTCGCGAAGCCCTTCTCCTTTCCGTCGCGAAAGGAGGAGGTCTTTCGACTGGCTTGGCCCAAAGGCGTTTTCAAGCTGTGCGGTACGGGTAAGAGCGTAATCGCGGATCAATCGGCTGACGTGATCCTCTCATGACCTCTTTGTCAGTGGTCATTCAGGAAAATGGCGCTAGGCTCCTTGTCCTATGCGCTTTACCCCCGCCGTTCGGCCGCTTCGCTCTCCGTTCTCGCCCTGCTTCTGTCGGGATCGCCGCTGGCGGCCCGGACCGACACCGGCTCTGCCACCACCGCGCCAGGGCCGTCCGCCGGTCAGGCGCAAGTGCGACCATGGCTATATGAAAATAGCGATGTGCCGATCGATCCGGCCTGGCGCTTCGGTACATTGCCCAACGGGCTGCGCTACGCCATTCGCCGCAACGGCGTCCCGCCCGGCCAGGTTTCCCTGCGCCTGCGCGTGGATGTCGGCTCGCTGATGGAGCGACCCGAAGAACTGGGCTACGCCCATTTCATCGAACATCTTTCGATGCGAGGTTCGCGCCATGTCCCGGATGGTGAATCGAAGCGCATCTGGCAGCGGCTGGGCGTGACATTCGGCAGCGACAGCAATGCGCAGACCACGCCGACCGGCACCACCTATGCGCTCGATCTGCCGCAGGCGACCCAGGCCAGCCTGGGCGAAAGCATGAAGATCCTGAGTGGCATGATGGTCGACCCCAATATCGTGGACAGCGCCGTGGAAGCCGAGCGCGCCGTCGTGCTGGCCGAGCGGCGCGAAAGCGACGGGCCGCAGATGCGCATGTCCAACGCCAGCCGCCTTCACTTTTTCGCAGGCCAGCCGCTCGCGGATCATGCGCCGATCGGCACGCTCGCAACGCTGACCGCTGCAACAGCGGCCAAGGTGGAGGCCTTTCACCAGCGCTGGTATCGCCCCGAAAACGCCGTCATCTCGATAGCGGGCGATATCGATCCGGCGCTCGCCGAACAGCTTATAAAGGATAATTTCGGCAGTTGGTCGGTGCCGGGGAAGGGCGCGTCGCTGCCCGATTTCGGTACGCCCGATCCCAAGCTCCCCGCCACCCTCGTGGTGGTCGAGCCGGGCGTGCCGCTGGGCCTGACCCTGGCCTGGCTTCGTCCTTGGACGCCGCATGCCGACACCATCGTCTATAATCAGGACAAGCTGACCGACATGCTGGCATTGCAGATCATCAGCCGCCGACTGGAGCAGGCCGCCCGCGGCGGCGGCAGCTTCCTGCAAGCCGGCGTGGAGCAGCAGGATGTCAGTCGCTCGGTCGACGGCACCTTCGTGACGATCATTCCCAATGGCGATAATTGGGAGAAGGCGCTGACCGACGTTCGCGCCGTGGTGGAGGACGCCAAGGCCGCGCCGCCCAGCCAGGCGGAAATCGACCGCGAATATGCGCAGATGGACACGGCGCTCGCCATCCAGGTCGAAAATGCCGACACCGAACCGGGCGCCAAGCAGGCGAGCGACCTCGTCGGCGCTGTCGACATCCGCGAAACCACCGTCAGCCCGCAGGCGGCCGTCGATATCTTCCGCGCGGGCAAACCGGCCATGACACCGGACAAGATACGCGAATCGACGCGGCGTCTCTTTTCCGCCGGTGTGTTCCGCGCCTTGCTGATCACCGGCAAAGCGCAACCGGGCCTGGACGCAAAGCTCGCCGCCGCCGTGGCTGCGCCGGTGAAGGCCGCGACCAACGCCCGCCTTGCGGACAAGGCCGTGACGATGGACGACCTGCCCAAGCTGGGACCGCCCGGCACCGTCGTGTCGCGCGCGCCCGTCGGTCTGGACGGCATGGAAAGCATCGCCTTTTCCAACGGGGTCAAACTGACCCTCTTCGCCAATGACGCGGAAACCGAAAAGGTGCGGATCAACGTCCGCTTCGGCCATGGCCAGCAGGCATTTTCACCGACCAAGCCGGTGCCGAACTGGGCGGCCGACTATGCCTTGGTGGCGAGCGGTATCGGCAAGCTGGGCCAGCGCGAACTGGACGACCTGACCAATGGCCGCCGCATGGGCATGGACTTTTCGACCGACGACGACGCTTTCGAGATGCAGGTCGTGACCCGCCCCGCCGACTATAAGGACCAGTTGCGCCTGTTCGCGACCAAGCTGGCGCAGCCCGGCTGGGATCCCGCGCCGATCGCGCGGGTGAAGACCGGCGCGTCGGTGGCGTATGACGCGATGTCGCGTTCGCCGGACGCGGTGTTGGGCCGCGATCTCAACTGGTTGCTGCATGACAAGGACGTCCGCTTCCGTACGCCATCCCGCCCGGAAATCGAAGCGCTTACCCCGCAGGCGTTCCGCGCAACCTGGGAACCGATCCTGGCGTCCGGCCCGATCGAGGTGCAGATTTTCGGCCAGGTCAAGGCGGAGGACGCGATTCAGGCGGTCGCGGCTACCTTCGGCGCCTTGCCGCCCCGACCCGACGTGCCGGTGCCAGCGATCAATCGGGCGATGCGTTTCCCTGCCCATGTCGAAACGCCGGTGGTGCTGCGCCACAAGGGCGACCAGGAACAGGCCGCCGCGGTCATGGCCTGGCCGACGGCCGGTGGCTTCCAGCTTCAGAAGGAGGCGCGACAGCTGGAAATTCTCACCCAGATCTTCAACGATCGCCTGTTCGACAAATTGCGCTCGACGGAAGGGGCGGCCTATTCGCCCACGGTCCAGAATAACTGGCCCTTCTCCTATGAAAGCGGGGGCTATATCCTTGTCACCAGCCAGGTCCGCCCTGACAGGATCGCCTATTTCTACGGCGTGGTGAAGGATACGGCGGCCGACCTAGCCAAGACGCCGGTCAGCGACGATGAACTGCAAAGGGCCGTAGCGCCGATGCGCCAACTGTTGATGCGCGCCAGCACGGGGAACGCCTTCTGGATGAACCAGATGGAGGGCGCGACCCATGACGCGCGTTATGTCGATGCGATGAAGAACATGTCGCAGGACATGCTGACCGTCACGCCCGCCCAGTTGCAGGCGCTCGCCGCCAAATATCTGGTTCCGGCAAAAAGCTGGTCGGCGGTGGTTCTGCCGGAAGGGGTTGCGGCCCGCTGACGAGGTACGCGCCGCATGTCCGCCGATCAGGCGGGCTGCGGCGCTTCCATCAATTGCTCGTACAGGCGAACATATTCGAGGTGCAGGTCGCGGATCGTGGGATTACGCGACTGCGCCGCCAACTGGCGATTCCTCTCTATCCGCGCTTCGAAATAGGCGCGGTCGAAACAGGGGTTGGTGATCATACGGTGCCTCTCGAAAACTCTCTCCTGGGTGAATGACACCCGTGGGATAAAGTTGCGGCGGCGCGGCGTGAGCGACAGCATCCTGCGGCGGGTCGAAGCGTTGATCGGGCGAGATGCCGATGAAGCTATCGCATTGTTATAAGCTGGTTATGGCCCAAAATCGGGGAAGGATTGACCGCGCGCGCGGCTATTGAACGCCCCGCAATCCGGTGACGATCATCTGCGCGGTCCGCCGGGCCGCCGCGCGGCCGGACAAACGTGGGCGCGACAGGCTGCGATGCCCCAGGCCGAACAGGCAGGCAAGTATCATCTCCTCTGCGGCGTCCAGCGCTTCACCCGACAGCTTGTCATTGGCGGCGCACGCGAAATGGCGGATGAAGACGCGCCCACGTTGGCACATCGCGCCAATCGTGTCGGCGACTTGTCTATTGCGAAAGCTTTCGGCCAATATGTCGAAAGCCAGTGCCTCTTCCTTGTCCTCGACCGTCTGGAGCAGCAATGCCTCGAATATCTGGTCGACGGTCAATTCCCCGGAATTGAGCCGGGTCTGTAATGCGGCCATGTCCGAACACCATTGATCGGCGTCGTCATGGACCAGCGCCTCGATGATATCTTCTTTGTTTTTGAACAGGCGATAGATCTGTCCCACCGATACTTTGGCGAGCACCGCCAGTTCCGCCATGGAAGTCTGGTGAAAGCCATGACTATCGAATAATGTGCGTGCCGCCGCCAAAATAGGCGTGCGACCATTTTTTTCCTGCTGCACTGCAACCATATCCACCCCGACAGCTTTTTTGCCTCTTGAAATCGCATTGCCATGATCGTACTTGCCCGGCAAGCGGAATGAACGTTCATTCCAATTCTTTCGATCCCTAAAAAACGGATATTCAAACGATGCAAAAGGGGACAATCTTCGGGCTGCTGGCATGCGTGTCGGCACTGGCGTTGACCGGGTGCGGTGAAAGCCCGCCACCCGCGCCGCCGCCGCCCGCCGTCGGCTTTGTCACGCTCAAGGTCGAATCGGCGCCCTTGGTGAATGAACTTCCCGGCCGCATTGTGGCGGTGGAAACGGCGGAAGTACGCCCGCAGATCGGTGGCGTAATCCGCCGCCGCCTGTTCCAGGAAGGCGGCTTTGTCCGGGCCGGACAGCTTCTTTATGAAATTGAAGACGCGCCCTACCGCGCTGCCCTTGCGCAGGCACAGGGGTCATTGGCACGAGCTAACGCGGCGATCCGGTCGACCGGGTTACAGGCGCAGCGTTACAAGGATCTGGTCGGTATCAACGCCGTGAGCCGCCAGGAATATGATGACGCCGACGCCGCAGCCCAACAGGCGCGGGCCGATGTTGCAGCGCAGCGTGGCGCTGTCCAAGCAGCGCAGGTGAATCAGGGTTTCACGCGCATTCGTGCGCCTATTTCCGGTCGGATCAGCCGATCGATCTTTACGCCCGGCGCACTGGTGCAGGCCGGGCAGGCGGACGCGCTTTCCACCATCCAGCGCACCGACACCGTCTATGTCGATATCGCCCAGTCGGCCGCCCAGATCATCGACCTCAAACAGGCGATGAAGAGCGGCGGCGTCAGCGAGGCGGAGGGCGCCCGCATCCAACTGCTGCTGCCCAACGGCACGACCTACCCGGTCGAAGGCCGCCTGCAATTTTCGGAAATCACGGTAGAGCCGACAACGGGCGCCGTCACCTTGCGCGCGACCTTCCCCAATCCCGACGGCATGTTGTTGCCCGGCATGTATGTGCGCGCCAAACTGGTCGAAGGGCGGCGGACCCAGGCGATCCTGGCGCCGCAGCAGGGCATCAGCCGCGATGCGCGTGGCCGGGCGACCGCCATGGTCGTGGGCAAGGACAACAAGGTCGAGATGCGCCAGGTCACCGTCGATCGGGCGGTCGGCGACAAATGGATCGTCACCGACGGCCTCAAGGCCGGCGACAAGCTGATCGTGGAGGGGTTGGTCAACCTTCGTCCCGGCACGGTGGTGAAGCCCGGTGCGCCCCAACAGGTTACGGCGCAAAACGCCGGTGCCAAGGGCGGGGCGAACTAAGCCATGGCGCGCTATTTTATCGACCGGCCCATCTTCGCATGGGTCATCGCCGTCGTCATCATGCTTGCAGGCCTGCTCGCGATGCGCGCCCTTCCGGTGGCGCAGTTTCCCGAAATCGCCCCGCCCGCAGTGACGATCGCGACCAGCTATCCCGGCGCCAACGCCCAGACGCTGGAAAGCACCACCACGCAGATCATCGAACAACAGCTCAAGGGCATCGATAATCTGCGCTATTTCTCGTCCACCAGCGACGGGTCGGGCAATCTTGCGATCACGCTGACCTTCGAACAGGGCACCGATCCTGACATCGCACAGGTGCAGGTCCAGAATAAGCTGTCGCAGGCGACGCCGCTCTTGCCGCAGGAAGTGCAGCAACAGGGCCTTCGCGTCGGCAAGTCCACGTCCAGCTTCCTGCTCATCATGGCCGCCTATTCAGACGACGGCATCCATGATCAGGAAGATGCTTCCGACTTTATCGCGTCCAGCCTGCAGGATCCGATCAGCCGCGTGACCGGTGTCGGCGATACGCAGTTGTTCGGCTCGCAATATGCGATGCGTATCTGGCTCGATCCTTACAAGATGGCCAATCTTGGCATCACCACCAGTGACGTCAAATCGGCGATCGTAGCGCAGAACGCGCAGGTGTCGGCCGGTCAGATCGGCGGATCGCCGGCGCCCGCCGGGCAGGCGCTCAACGCCACCGTCACGGCGCAATCGCGCCTGCGTACGCCCGAAGAATTTGCCAATATCCGCCTGCGCAGCAACAGCGATGGCTCGGTCGTGTTGATGTCGGACGTGGCAAAGGTCGAACTGGGCGCTGAAACCTACGGCTTCGGCGTGAAGTTCAACGGTCATCCGGCCTCCGGCTTTGGTGTAAAGCTCGCGCCGGGCGCAAACGCGCTCGACACGGTGGATGCGGTCAAGAAGCGCGTCGACGAATTGTCGAAGAATTTCCCCAGCTGGGTGAAATATGATTTCCCGGTCGACAATTCGACATTCGTCAAACTGTCGGTCGAACAGGTCATCCACACGCTGTTCGAAGCAATTCTTCTCGTCTTCGTCGTCATGTTCCTGTTCCTCCAGAACTGGCGCGCCACGCTGATCCCGACGATCGCCGTGCCGGTCGTGCTTCTGGGCACGCTCGGCATCCTCAGCGTCGCGGGCTTCACCATCAACACGCTGACTTTGTTCGGTATGGTGCTGGCGATCGGCTTGCTGGTCGACGACGCGATCGTCGTCGTGGAAAATGTCGAGCGCCTCATTCAGGACGAAGGGCTCAGCCCCAGGGAAGCCGCGCGCAAGTCGATGGATGAAATCAGCGGCGCGCTGATCGGCATCGGCCTCGTCCTGTCGGCGGTGTTCCTGCCCATGGCCTTTTTCGGCGGATCGACGGGCGTGATCTTCCGTCAATTTTCGATCACTATCGTGTCCTCGATGATCCTGTCGGTGCTGGTCGCGTTGATCCTGACACCGGCCCTGTGCGCCACCATCCTCAAGCCCGCCTCCCACGGCCATAGCTGGAACGGGCCGATCGGCTCGATCTTCGGTCGCTTTTTCGACTGGTTCAACCGGACCTTCGACAAGGGGGTGGTCCGCTACGGGCGTGGCGTCGAAAAGGTCGAGCATCGCTGGGGCCGGACCATGCTGGTCTATGGCGTCATCGTCGTCGCCATGGCCTTCGTGTTCATACGCCTGCCCAGCGGCTTCTTGCCGGAAGAGGACCAGGGCATCATCATCAACCAGATATCGCTGCCCGCGGGCGCGACATTGGAAGAGACCGAACGCACGCTGGCCAAAATGCGCGACCATTATCTGGTCGATGAAAAGGCCAATGTCTCCGCCGTCTTCACTATCGCGGGCTTCGGGTTCGTGGGACAGGGGCAGAATGTCGGCATCGTCTTTGCCCGTATGAAGGATTGGAAAGTCCGCACCAGCGCCGAAAGCAAGGTGCCCATGATCGCGCAGCGCGCCAATATGGCGTTCCAGAAAATCTCGTCGGGCATGGGCTTCGCCTTCGTGCCGCCCGCCGTACAGGAACTGGGCAATGCGTCCGGTTTCGATTTCCAGCTGCTCGACCAGGCCAATCTCGGCCACGAAAAACTGCTTGCCGCCCGCAACCAGCTTCTGGGCATGGCGATGGGCGACAAGCGTCTGGCGCAGGTCCGTCCCAACGGTCTGGAAGACACGCCGCAGCTTAAACTGAACGTCGATCAGGCGGCGGCCGGCGCGCTTGGCATTGCCCAGGCGGACGTCAACGACACGATCAGCACCTATCTGGGCGGATCCTATGTCAACGACTTCATCGACCGCGATCGCGTCAAGCGGGTTTTCGTCCAGGCCGAAGCGCCGTTCCGGTCGACGCCCGACGCCATCAACGCCTTCCACGTTCGTGGCAGCAGCGGCACGATGGCGCCCCTGTCGGCCTTCTCCACAACGGATTGGGTCCAGGGCCCGGCGCGTCTGGAGCGTTTCAACGGCGTCCCGTCGATGAACATCCAGGGTTCGCCAGCCCCCGGCGTGTCGAGCGGCACCGCGATGAAGGCGATGGAGGAGCATGCCGCCAAGCTGCCCGCCGGGATCGGCTTCAGCTGGAATGGCATCTCCTATGAGGAGCAGACGTCCGGCGGTCAGGCGCCCTATGTCTATGCGCTTTCGATGTTGATCGTCTTCCTGTGCCTTGCTGCTCTCTATGAAAGCTGGTCGGTGCCGATCGCGGTCATGCTGGTGGTGCCGTTGGGCGTGCTGGGCGCGGTGATCGCCGCGACCCTGGCGGGGCTGAACAACGACATCTATCTTCAGGTCGGCCTCATCACGACCATCGGCGTGTCCGCGAAGAACGCGATCCTGATCGTGGAGTTCGCCGAGGAAAAGATGCGCGAAGGCATGCCGCCCGCTCAGGCGGCATTGGAAGCGGGCAAGTTGCGCCTGCGGCCGATCCTGATGACCAGTCTCGCCTTCATCTTCGGCGTGCTCCCCCTGGCGGTGTCGAAAGGCGCAGGCGCAGGCGGTCAGAATGCGATCGGCTGGGCCGTGGTCGGTGGGATGTTGTCGGCAACGGTGCTGGCGGTATTCTTCGTCCCCGTCTTCTTCACCGTCGTGAAGCGGCTGTTCCGCGAACATAAAAACCATGAAGCGGAAGGCGACACGGCGACCCCGCACGCCCCGCAGGAGGCTTGAAGACCATGCGCAACATGAAAGCGCTGGGCGCCGTCACACTCTCGCTCGCGCTCGCCGCCTGCGATATGGCGCCCAAATATGTGCAGCCCGCGCTGCCGGTGCCTACCGCCACCCCGCAGGGACCGGCCTATGGCGCGGCAGGCGGGCAGGAGGTGACCGTGTCGGCGGACACCGCCTGGCGCGATTTCTTCACCGATGCCCGCCTGTCGCGGGTGATCGAAACCGCGCTTGCCAACAATCGCGACCTGCGCCTGGCGATCGCCAACGTCGAACAGGCGCGCGCGCAATATAAGGTTCAGCGCGCCGACCTGCTCCCGACGGTGGCAGGCAGCGGCACGGCGACCTATTCCGAGCAGCCGCTGGTGCAATTTGGGCAGAGCGATACGCTGCGGACCGACGTCTATCAGGCGCAGATCGGCATCTCGGCCTGGGAAATCGACCTGTTCGGCCGCGTCCGCAACCTGACCAAGGCGGCGCAGGAGCAATATTTCGCCAGCGTCGAAACCCGCAACGCGGCGCAGACCAGCCTGATCGCGGAAACCGCCAATGCCTGGCTCACCATGGCGGCGGATCAGGAAAGGCTGCGCATCGCGCGTGGCATGGAACAGGCGTTCGGCAAGACGCTGGAACTGAACAAGGCGCGCTTCGCCAGGGGGATTGCATCGGAACTGGAAGTGCGCCAGGCGCAGACCAGCTATGACGGCGCCCGTTCGGATATCGCCGCCGCCACGACGCTGGTGGCGCAGGATCAAAATGCGCTCAACCTGCTGGCAGGCACCACCGTGCCCGCCGCCGACCTGCCGGATTCGCTATCGCAGAATGACGCAACGCTGGACAATCTGCCTGCGAACATATCGTCCGACATATTGCTGCGGCGGCCCGACATCATAGCGGCGGAACATCAGCTGCGCGCCGCCAATGCCAATATCGGCGCGGCGCGCGCCGCCTTCTTCCCGTCCATATCGCTGACGGCGGCGCTTGGCACGGTCAGTCTCGGCCTGTCGGGGCTGTTTAAATCGGGCAGCAAAAGCTGGTCGGTCGCGCCCAGCGCGACATTGCCGATTTTCGACTTCGGCCGGAACAAGGGCAACCTGCGCTACGCCCGTGCGACCTACGACGCGATGCTCGCCACCTATGAAAAGAGCGTGCAGACAGGTTTCCGTGAAGTGGCGGACGGCTTGGCGCGGCGTGGCACCATGACGCAACAGATCGAAGCGCAGACGTCGCAGCGGGATTCCGCCCGCGTCGCCTACACCCTGTCGGAAGCCCGCTTCCGCGCGGGTGTGGACAGCTTCCTGACGACGCTCGATTCCCAGCGGTCGCTCTACACCGCCGAACAGAGCCTCGTCGCCACGCGCTTGACGCGCGCGAGCAACATGGTCGAACTCTATCGCGCAATGGGTGGCGGCTTGAAATAAATCGCCCGCCCCTTTTGAACGCAAGCCGGAGGAAGCCCTGGCGATCAATCTCCGCTATTTGCCAACAGGTGAATAGCGGAGATTTTTATGGGCCTCTTCGAAACGGTTTTCCCGTCCCCGGTAGGCGACCTGACCCTGGTCGCCAGCGACGATGGCCTTGTGGCTATTCTGTGGCAGGACGACGACCCCGCCCGCGTCAGGCTGGCGGTCCGTCAGACACTCCACGATCATCCGATCCTGAAAACCGCCAGCGCAGAACTGACCGAATATTTCACGGGAAAGTTACGGCATTTCGCCGTCCCGCTGGATTTCCGCGGCACGGATTTCCAGCAAAAAGTGTGGGCCGCGCTTGTGACCATCCCCTATGGCGAAACCCGCAGCTATGGAGAGATCGCCCGCGCGATCGGGCATCCCACTGCCAGCCGCGCGGTCGGCGCCGCCAATGGCCGCAACCCCATCTCGATCATCGCACCCTGCCATCGCGTAATAGGCGCGAAAGGCGCGCTGACCGGCTTTGCCGGCGGCATGGACGCCAAACGCTGGCTGCTCGATTTCGAGCAGAGCGGCGATCGGCTATTATGAGAAAGTGGTGCACCCAAGTGGATTCGAACCACTGGCCTTTGCCTTCGGAGGGCAACGCTCTATCCAGCTGAGCTATGGGTGCATGACGCTGGTCAGGAGGGGCGGGTAGCAAAGTCCTAGGCCCTGCGCCAGCGGCAAAATCGCCTCGACCGATCTTATTTCGCGGCTTTCTCGATCGGCTGGAATTTGCCCAGCCCGCAACTGGCGCCCGGTTGCAATCCCGGACCGCCATTCCACAGCACGGTGATGATATCCACCGAACAGAGCTGCGACAGGCTGGTCTTGTAGAGGAATCGCTTTTCGAAGCCCAGGCTGGGGCAGCTATTGGGCAATATGTTGCGATAGGCTTTCTTGCCGTTCATGATGAAGTCGATGGTACGGTCGTCGCGCACGTCGGTCGATCGGATCGATCCGATCTGGATGCAATCGACCGGCTTGCCCTTTGCGACATAGGGATCGGGCTTATCCTTGGCCAAGGCGGGAAGGGCTATGCCGGCAAACGCGGCATACAGGGCAAAACGGGCAGCGGGGGCAAGGGCGCGGCGGGCGGACATGGCTTCTCTCCTCATATGACGCCGAATCGACGGCACTGCGCGACTCTTTCCGTCATCTCCTAACGCTGCGGTCCTGAACAGGATGAGAACGGCCTTCGCGTTCAGGCAGCCTTGGACACCGATCCCTGCGGCGCAGGCGTCTTGGGCTTGAAGCGGCACAGGTCCGCCACGATGCAGCGCCAACATTCGGGCCGCCGCGCCTTGCACACATAGCGGCCATGCAGGATCAGCCAATGATGCGAGTCGCGGCGGAATGGCCCCGGCACATGCTTGTCCAGCTTCTGCTCGACCGCCAGCACAGTCTTGCCCGGCGCCAGCCCCGTCCGGTTCCCCACGCGAAAGATATGGGTGTCGACGGCGAAGGTTTCCTGGCCGAAGGCGGTATTCACCACGACGTTGGCGGTCTTGCGCCCGACACCGGGCAGGGTGGTCAGCGTGTCCCGGTCTTCCGGCACCTGACCGCCGAAATCGCGCACCAATATCTCCGACAGGCCGATGACGTTCTTGGCCTTGGTATTGAACAGGCCGATCGTCCTGATATGCGTTTTCAGTCCGTCTTCGCCCAGATCGACCATCTGTTGCGGGGTCTGAACTTCGCGGAACAGCGCGCGCGTCGCCTTGTTCACGCCGACATCGGTCGCCTGCGCGGACAGCGTCACCGCGACCAGCAATTGATAGGGATTGCCATATTCCAGCTCCGTCACCGGCGCGGGATTGGCCTCCGCCAGGCGGCTGAAAAAATCGAAGATCTGCGCCTTGTTCACGGCTTACAGCCCCAGCACGCCCTTCATGTCGTAACGCCCGGTCGGCTGCGCGACCAGCCAGCGCGCGCCCTTCACCGCGCCACGCGCGAAGATGCTGCGGTTTTCGGCGCGATGGCCGATTTCGATCCGCTCGCCCTCGGCCGCGAAGATCACCTGATGGTCGCCCGCCACCGATCCGCCGCGCAGCGCGGCAAAGCCGATCGCGCCCTGCGCCCGTGCGCCGGTGATGCCGTCGCGTCCGCGCTCGCTATGCGCGGCCAGCGCGATCCCGCGCCCGCGCGCCGCCGCTTCGCCCAGCAACAACGCCGTGCCCGATGGCGCATCGACCTTGTGCCGGTGATGCATCTCCACGATCTCGATGTCCCAATCGTCGCCCAGGCCCGCCGCCGCCTGCTCCACCAGCGCGGCGAGCAGGTTGACGCCCAGCGACGTATTGCCCGTCTGCAACACCGCAACATGCTTGGCCGCTTCGTCGATCAGGGCGTGGTGTACTGGCTCCAGCCCGGTCGTACCGATCAGGATCGGTTTGCGCGCAGCGATACACGCGTCCAGATGCGCGCCCAGCGCACCCGGCACCGAAAAGTCGATCAGCACGTCGCTCGCTTCGGCCAGCGCCAGCGGATCGGCTGTCATAGCGATGCCCGGCGCGATCTCGCCTGACGGATCGCGATCGGTGCCGCCCGACAGGCCCAGGCCAGCCTCCGTCACGACCTGTGCGATCGCGCGCCCCATGCGGCCCGCCGCCCCGAATATGCCGATCGTCGTCATGGCTCTGTTTCCGTTCCCACTATAGGCTTCGGCCGATGCCAGAGCGGAACGGCTTTGTCATCCCTCGACGCATTCTCTAAAAGCCCGCCATGACCCAAGACATCCGGAACATCGTCATCCTTACCGGCGCAGGCATTTCGGCCGAAAGCGGCCTCGCCACCTTTCGCGGCCCGGACGGCCTGTGGGAGGGGCATCGGGTGGAGGATGTCTGTACGCCCGAAGCACTGGCCCGCGACGAGGCGCTGGTGCATCGCTTCTACGATGAACGCCGGGCAAAGCTGGCGGATGTTCAACCCAATGCCGCGCATCACGCGCTCGCCGCCCTCGACGCCGCATGGGCGGGCGACTTGCTGATCGTCACCCAGAATGTGGACGACCTGCACGAACGCGCCGGAGCGAGGCGGCTGATCCACATGCATGGTGAACTCAAATCCGCGCTGTGCGCCGTGTGCAACAAGGCAGTCCCTTGGGCTCACGCCCTGCCGCCGGGCAGCACCTGCGACGGCTGCGGCCAGCCGCGCCTGCGCCCCGACATCGTCTTCTTCGGCGAAATGCCCTATGATATGGAGCGGATTGACGATGCCGTCCGTGACGCGGACCTGTTCGTATCGATCGGCACGTCGGGCGCAGTCTATCCCGCCGCCGGTTTCGTCCAGACCGCCCGTCACGTCGGCGCACGCACGCTGGAACTCAATCTCGATCCGTCTGCGGGCAGCCTCTATTTCGAGGAAACACGGCTCGGTCCGGCCAGCCTGCTGGTGCCCGATCTGGTGCGCGAACTGCTGGCCTGAACCGGAAAGCCCTCGCATTGCCCGGCGCTTATAGTATAGCGCGGCCTTTCAACATCCCTGTGCGGAGCGATCGGTGATTACTGTCCAGCGGGTGGCCAAGGCCGCCGGCAAGCATCTGACCAAGGCGGCGCTCAAGCTGCGCAAGGCGCTGGGCGCGCGCGCGACGCGAAGCTGTCCGGCCTGCGGCGCGGCCGTCGTCGGTTTCTTCCGCTATGGCGACAATGGCGAATGGGGCTGCCCGCAATGCGGCGCATCCCCGCGCGAACGGCTGATGAACTGGTTGATCCAGCAGGGCATGCTCAAAGTGCCGACCGACGGCGCGATCCTGCACATGGCTCCCAATGAAGCCAGCCTGGTCCACCGCTTCGCCGTCGCGGCCGACTATACGCCTGCCGACCTCGATCCGTCGCGCTACGCCGTCGCGAACATGGCCCGCGTCGACCTGATGGACCTCTCCGACAGCGACCGCTACGACCTGTTCTACGCCAGCCATGTGATGGAGCATGTGCCTGACGACATGGCTGTGCTGCGCAACATCCATCGCGCGCTCAAACCCGGCGGCGAAGCCTGGCTGATCGTCCCACTGTGGGACAAGCCGACCGAGGATGGCAGCTTCGACATCCCCCCGCGCGAACGGGAACGACGCTTTGGCCAGTGGGATCATGTCCGCCAATATGGCCCCGATTTCGCCGATCGCATCCGCGCCGCCGGTTTCGATCTGGAAGAGATCGACGCGGCCGCGATCGACACCGACACACGCTATTTTCACGGGCTGGACGACCGTCTGTTCCGCGCGCGCAAGCCGGGCGGAGACATCGCACGGTGAGCCGCCTCGCGCGGCTGGAAGGCTCGGCCCGCTTCCTCGCGCTGGTGAAGCTCGCCAATGTCGGGCTGGTGTTGATCTGGGGCTTCGCCGTCACCTTCGTGTTCGTGCGCGTCCTGCCGATCGCGGAGTTTCAGGCGTTCCTGCTGCTCGTCGCCTTTGGTAACTTCACCATCTCGGCGGAATTCGGCCTCACCAGCATCATTTATGCGCGGCTGCGTCGCCACTGGCTGTCGAGCGACGATGCGGCGGCAGACGACGGTGGCTTCCGGCTGGAGGAAATGGGCGTGCTGTTCCTCTTCCTCGCTCTGCTGGTCGCGGGTGCCACGCTGATCCTGCTCGCCGCGCTGGCCTTGGGCTGGCTGGCGACCGGCTTGCCGCTGCTTTTCCTGCTCTTCTTCCTGTCCGCCTGCCTCAATCTGCCCGCCTTGCTCGCCAAGCGGGCGCTTGCAGCAGTGGACGGCAACGTCCTGTGGGAAGGGCTCGACTGCGCCCGGCGCGTCGTGACGATCGGCCTGCTGCTCGCGATGCTGTCGGGCCTGGACCCCAGCCTGTCGGTCGCGCTGCAACTGGCGGTCAGTATCGCGGTGATCGGTTATGCGATCGGTCAGGTCCACCGCCGCCTTGGCATGAGCCGGTGCCAGTGGCTCGCCTTCCGCGTCGGCGGCGGCCATGTCCGTGCCCATTATCTGCGCGATATCGGCGCGTCGGCCGCCTTCACCGTGTCCGACATCGTCGCCTACAACGCGCCCTATTTCACCATCGCCCTCGCCACCAATGACGCGCGGCCGATGCTGGTCTTCGATTTCTTCTTCAAGATGTCGCGTTCGCTGTCCATGTTGGTGCGCGCGACGGTGGAGGCCGCCTTGCCCCGCATCACCCGCGCCTATCATGCGGGCGACCGGGTGCGTCTGCGCCAGTTGCTGGGTCGCGCGCTGGCGGCCGCGATGCTGTTCGCGCTCGGCCTGTCCGCTCTGCTGCTCTTCGCGGGCGACCGGCTGTTCTCACTCCTGTTCGACGGTCGCGCCGCGATCGATCGCGCGGACATCATGCTCATCGTCCTGGCGCTCGCCGCGCTGACATTGCTCTGCGTATCGGTCTATGTGCAGGCGGCACTCGGGCGCTTTGGCGAATTGCTCGCCCGATCGCTGCCCTTCCTCGCCGGATCATTGGCCAGCGCGCCGCTTGCCCTGCTGTTCTGGCCGCAGCGCTTCGACCTCGCCTTCCTCGCGCTCTATGCGCTGACATTGGTCGGCGTCGCTGCCCTGCACCTCGTCTCTCTGCGCGGGTTGATGCGCGCATGAAGGTCGCCATGGTCGATCCCTCGCTCTTCACCGGGCGCTATGACGACAGCCTGTGCGCTGCATTGGGAGGGCAGGGGGCAGACGTCACGCTTCTGGCCCGGCCGATGCGCGACACCGATGCCATCACGCCGCAGGGCTATGCCTATCACCCCCATTATTTCCGCCATAGCGAAGCGCTCCGTGCGCGGAAGGGCGAAGGCCGCGCCTTCCGCATCGCCAAGGCTGTGGAATATGCCTTCGCCTGCACAGTCGGCGACATTGCCCCCTTAAGTCAGGCCGACATCGTCCATGTCCAATGGCTCCCGCTGGCCCCGGCCGACGCCCTGATGCTGAAACGCCTCAAAGGGCGCACGGCGCTGGTCCACACCGTCCACAATGCCGACGCCTATCATGCCGACGCGGGCGTGCAGGGGCGCGGCTATCGCGCGCTGCTCGACCAGTTTGATGCGCTGGTCGTGCATGGCGACACCACGCGCGCCGCGCTGATGGGGCAGGGGATCGATCCCGGCCGCATCCATGTGACGCCGCATCCGCCAATGCGCCTCGCGCCCGCTACGCGGACCGACCTCGCCGCTATGCCGGCGCCCACCGTTCCCCGTTTGCTCTTCTTCGGCACGATCCGCCCTTATAAAGGCGTCGACATCCTGATCGAAGCCTGCCTGACACTGTGGCGTGCGGGCCATGTCTTTGAACTCGTGCTGGCGGGCAAGCCTTTCATGGACGTCGCCTCGCTGGTCGAAACCGTCCGCCAGGCGGGCTTTGCCGACCGCCTGATTACCGATTTCGGCTTCCTCACCGAATCCCGCCTGGACGCGCATATGATGCGCGCCGACATAATCGTTTTCCCCTATCGCCATATCGATTCGAGCGGCGCGTTCCTGTCCGCGCTCCATCATGGCAAGGCGATGGTGACGTCCGACGCGGGCATGTTCGGGCAGTTGCCGGACGGCGTCGCGGCCAAGGCGAAGGCCGGAAATGCACCCGCCCTGGCCCAAGCCCTCTTGCCGCTGATTGAAAGCGCGGCCATCAGGCAAAGCCATAGCGCGCAGGCGCGGGCCTATGGACAGGCTATGGGTGATTGGAAGGATATGGCGGTGGCGACGATCGGCATCTACGAAACCGTGCTGGCCGCGCGCGCATGAACCGCTATCGCCGCGAACTGGGCGACCGCGCCCTGGGCCTGCGCCTGGCTTTGGCCGGACGCGTCCACCAATATCCCGAAATCCAGGCGTTGAAGCGTTTCCTGTCCGCCTTCGCCATCGACTGCCTGTTCGACGTCGGCGCCAATCGCGGCCAATATGCAACGATGCTGCGCAAGGACGCAGGCTATAAAGGCCTGATCCTCTCCTTCGAACCCAATCCTGACATCTTCGCCGAACTGCAAAAACAGGCGGCGTCCGATCGCAAATGGCATGTCTTCAACGTGGCGCTGTCCGATTTCGAAGGTCCCGCCAGTTTCAACATCATGGCCGCCGACCAGTTCAGCTCGCTCCAAAAACCGTCGGATGCACAGGACGCCATCTTCGCCGACCGCAACAGGGTGACAAAAACGGTCGAGATGCAATGCCGTCGCCTCGACACGCTGCTGCCTGAACTCCAGGCGCAGCATGGCTTCACCCGTCCGTTCCTGAAGATGGATACGCAGGGCCACGACCTTTCCGTCTGCGAAGGCGCAGGCGCCATCATCGCAGACATTCTCGGCATCCAGACCGAACTGGGCGTCCGCCCCATCTATGAAGGCGGCACCGGCTATCGCGCGATGATCGACTGGCTGGAGGCGAAAGGGTTCGTCCCCTCAGCCTTCTTCGCCAACAACAAGGGGCATTTCCCCCTGCTGGTCGAAATGGACGGCATCTTCGTCAACCGGACTTTGGTGACGGCCTGACCATGGAGGCCGCCGTCCGATTCGTCAGCGCCCGCCGCCTGTTCCTGGCGGGAGCGATCGGCCTGGCGCTGTGGCTGGGCGCGACCTTCCTTTGGCACGTCACCTATCGGCAGGGCGTCAGCCTGGCGGTGATCCTGCTGCTGGACCAGGATTTCCCGGTCCTGCTCGGCTCGCTGCTGCTGCTCGCGCTCGCCGCGCCCTGGGCGGAGGGGAAGGGGATCACGCTGCCCCGGCCGACCGCGCGGATCGTCGTGCCCTTGATCGTCCTGCTCGGCATGGCGGCCTGGGCGGGCCATTATGCGCTGTTCCAGGATTATGCGATCAGCCGGGACGAGGAGGTCGCCCGCTTCGCCGCCGCCTATATGCGCGAAGGGCTGTTCGCACGCCCCATCCCCATCGAATGGGAACCCTATCGCCGCGCGATCATGCCCGAATTTTTCTCGCCCTTCGGCGCGGCGGATTATTGGACGGCGGCCTATCTGCCGGTGAACAGCGCGATCCAGGCCATTTTCTGGCAGTTGGGCGACCCCAATCTGGCCGGTCCCGTGCTGCTGATGGCGGGCCTGTTAGCGTTGTGGCGGGTGGCGCTGCACCTGATGCCCGATCGCCCCGACGCGGTCTGGGTGACGGTGCTACTGGGCTTTTCATCCAGCCAGCTTTGGGTCACGGCGATGACCCCCTATGCGATGACGGGCCATTTCGCGCTCAACATGATCTGGCTGGCGCTCGTGCTGCGCGGTGGCGTGGTCGGTCATGTCACTGCGGGCGTCGTCGCGCTGGTGGCGGCCGGGCTGCATCAATGGCATTTCCCGCCCATCTTCATCCTGCCCTTCATCCTGTGGATGCTGCTCGCCCGGCGCTGGACGGTCGCGGCCTTCCACGCGCTCACGATCGTGGCGATCGTCATCATCTGGGCAAAGCTCTGGCCGGGATATCTGCTCCATGCGCTCGGCGCGCCCACCGACGTCCGCCCGTCCGCCGGCGTCGCGGACAAGGTCGGCAGCCTGTTCGAACGGCTGGGCGACCGCTGGCAACCGCTGGTGAACCTCACCCGCTATGTCGCCTGGAGCAACATCCTCATGGTGCCGCTCGCCATGCTGGGCATGGCGGGGATGCGCTGGCGCACGATGATCCGGGGGCAGGAAATCGCGCTGCCTCTGGCCTTGGGGTGTCTGGCGGGCAGTCTGCTCGCGCTTGCGCAGGGCTATGGCTGGGGATTCCGCTACGCCCATGGCTTCATCGGTCCCTTCTGCCTGCTCGCGGGGCTGGGCTGGGCGCGCTTCCGGCCGCAGGGGGCATTACGCCCCCTGGTCATCGGCCTGTGCATCACCGCGCTGGCCAGCATCTTCCTCGTCTGGCGAACGCACGAATTCGTCGCGCCCTATGCGGCCAGCCACCGTCTGATCGATTCGAGCCAGGCCGATGTCGTTCTGGTCGATCCACGCGGCGGCCTCTATGTCACCGATCTGGTCCGGGGCCGCAACGGCGTGCCGGGCAAGCCGATGGTGATGAACCTTGGCATGCTCTCGCTCGATCAGGTGGACGAACTGTGCAAATCCTACGTCGTGGAATTGTTCGACCGCGCCGAATTTCGGCCGCTCGGCGTGCCGCTGGCGCGCTGGAACCTTGGCCGGATGGACGCCCTGCGCGCGCATATGAAGGAAGAAGGCTGCGACCGCCCGGTTCAGCCGCCGCTGCCCGACAATTTTGACGACGCGCTGAACGCCGCCGACAACGCGATGTAGCCGTCAGTTGGCCGCTATCGCAGGCGCCTCGTCGCGGTAAAGCAGCATCACCGATCCATCTTCGCCCTGCACCGCGCGGATCGGCAGGCTCAATTGCAGCGCCGACAGAAAAGCCTGGCTGTCGCTGGTGCGAAAACGTCCGCCGATGCGCAGGGCCGACACGCGCGTATCGCCGATCAATATCGGCGCAGCCCTGTACCGATTGAACTCGCCCGCCGCCTGATCGATCGTCTCCCCATCCAGTTCGACCATCTGTTCGCGCCATGCGGTTCGCTGGTCGATCAGCTTGGGACCAAGATGCGTCACCGCGATCGTGCGCGGCTGGATGACCGCGCCCGCGCCCGCAGCCACCTTCTGCGCGGCGCTCCCGCCCGAATGGACCGTCACCGCGCCCTTCGTCACCGTCAGTTCCACGATCGACGGGCGCATCCGCACGTTGAAGGCCGTCCCGACCGCGCGGATCACCGCAGACCGCGCCTCGACGTCGAAGGGGCGCTCTTCATCATGGGCGACGTCGAACGACGCCTCGCCCTTGATCACGCGCACTTTTCGGCCGTTCGCCGTGAAGCGCACTTCGGCTTCGCTGTTGCTGTTGAGGTGGAGGATGGAGCCGTCATCCAGCGCGATGTCGCGCGATTGCCCGATGCTGGTCTGATAGCGATCGGTGCCGCTGAACGTGCGGACCGTAACCACGGCGGCGACCAGGAAGAACAGGACCGCGGCGGCAGCGGCGATCATGATGTTGCGCGACAGGCGGCGCTGCTGTTCTTCGCTGACGATCTGCGCCAGCGGGGGCAGGGTAACATCGGCCGCGGCGCTCTTCAATCGCTCGGCGGCTTCCCAGGCGGCTTCGGCGCGGGCGAAGGCAACGGCATGGCGCGGGTCGCTTTCGACCCAGGCGCAAATCTCCGACTCGTCCTCAGGCGTGGGGGCGCTGTTAAGCCTGGCCAGCAGGCGCGCGGCTTGCGCTTCTATCGCGCCCCTGTCTGCGCTGCTCGAACCTGGTCCCGACGCCTGCACGCTCGAAGTCCGTTTCCTCACGTTCTGCCCAGGCCCGCATAACTATCGCGATGGCTTTGGCCAGATGTTTTTCAACAGTAGAAACGGACAGGGCCATCTCCTCCGCTATCTCCAGCATCGATTTTTCGTGGATGCGGCGAAGAATGAAGACGCGCTTGCATTGGGGCGGCAGCAACTCGACGATCGCCTCGACCTGGCGCAGTGCCTCGCGGGCATGCAGCTGCGCTTCGATATTATTCTCGCCACCCAGCAATTCCAGGTCGGCGATGGTTTCGAAGCTGACCACCTTGTTACGGCGGGCGGTGTCGATGACGAGGTTGCGGGCGATGGTGAACAGATAGGCGCGGCCTGTCGTCACATTCTCCCAATTTTCCGTGGCATAGGCGCGGGCCAGAACCTCGGCGACCATGTCTTCCAGTTCATGAGTGGACGGCAATATCCTGCGCAGGCGACCACGAAGGGCGGCTTCCTGTGGCAGGATCACCGTCTTGAACCATTCCAGTTTAGCGCGAACCCTATGCACGATGACCCCCTTATATGTCAGCCGCGTCTCTCCTGATTTTTTGTCACTGTCTTATCTGTGACATATTTCAATCATGGATGCAGGGGTCTGTCCAGCCGCCAATGGGGCATATTGTCGCGATCGACCAAAATTGTTCCCGGCCGCGTAAAATAATTGTGGATATGTGGCGTAGAACGCACAGCTATGTCTGTATCCGCCATGCGGTCAGCCTTAGTCGGGGGGCGGGGGCACTTCCGAAGGCGCGGAGTCGGGCTGGTCGTAATCCGGGCCAATTGGTGTAATTTCATCCGGCTCGGTCATCGGGGTTTCGTCCGGCGTGTTGGGTGCCGGCAGTTCGTCGGGGGACTGGGGCTGGATGGTGTCGGGCGGCGGGACGCCATCGGGTCCGGTGTCGGGGCGGGTCGCCATCTTTGTCTCTCCTGTGTAATGCATAGACCCTACGTTCGGGCAGTATCGCGGGTTCCAGGGGATGTTCCACTATCCCTTGCCTCTTCCTGCGCTTTTCTCTATGCCGCGCCGACCGGCGACCGATGCGGGCGTGGCGAAACTGGTAGACGCGCCAGATTTAGGTTCTGGTATCGCAAGATGTGGGGGTTCGAGTCCCTTCGCCCGCACCAGTGCGCCGCCTGGCGCGACGCCACCGAAATTCAGCTGAAGAAAGCGTTTGAGAGAAGAGATGCAGACTGTCGAGACGTTGAACGAGGGCCTTAAGCGCGCCTACACCGTAACCATCACGTCGAAGGATATCGACGCCCGTGTCGACAAGGAAGTGAAGGCGATCGCACCGCAGGTGCGCATGCCCGGCTTCCGCGCCGGCAAGGTGCCTGCCAACCTCGTCAAGAAGATGCATGGTGAATCGCTGCAACGCGACGCGCTCAACAACAGCATCCAGGAAAGCATCCAGACGCTGATCGCCGACCAGAAGCTGCGTCCCGCGATGCAGCCGTCGGTCGAACTGGACGAAGGCTTCGAGTTCGGCAAGGACGCCGAAATCAAGGTCGAACTGGAAGTGCTGCCCGAAATCGCGACCCCCAGCGTCGATGGTCTCAAGCTTGAGCGTCTGACCGTCGAAGTCGCCGACGCGCAGGTCGATGAAGCCGCAGGCCGCATCGCGACCCAGCAGGGCGCGCTCGAAGAACATGACGCGGATCACGCCGCGGCGGACGGCGACACGCTCAAGATCGATTTCGTCGGCAAGGTCGATGGCGAAGCCTTCGAGGGCGGTTCGGCCGAGGGCGTCAATCTCAAGATCGGCGCGGGCCAGTTCATCCCCGGCTTCGAAGAGCAGCTGACCGGCGTCAAGAAGGGCGAGGAAAAGACCATCGAGGTCACCTTCCCCGAAGATTATGGTGCGGAACATCTGGCCGGCAAGGCCGCGACCTTCGACGTCACCGTCCATGCGATCCTGAACGCCGACAAGCCCAAGCTGGACGATGAGTTCGCCAAGTCGCTGGGTCTGGAAGGTCTGGACAAGCTCAAGGAACTGCTCAAGGGGCAGATCGAGCAGGAACATAATGGCCTGACCCGCACCTATATGAAGCGCAAGCTGCTCGACCAGCTGGCCGCTGCCCATGATTTCGACGTGCCGCCCAGCATGGTGGAAGCCGAATTTGCGCAGATCTGGCAGCAGCTGCAGCATGAAGCGACCCATGAGGAAGATCCGGCCGCCGCGATCGCCGAAATGGAAGCGGAGAAGGACGATTATCGCGCCATCGCCGTGCGTCGCGTCCGCCTCGGCTTGCTCCTGTCGGAAATCGGCCAGGCCAATGGCGTCGTCGTCAACGACCAGGAAATGAACCGCCTGATCATGCAGGCCGCGCAGCAGTACGGCCCGCAGGACCGCGAACGCTTCGTGCAATATGTCCGCCAGGACCCGATGGCCGCCGCCCAGCTGCGCGCACCTCTCTATGAGGACAAGGTCGTCGACTTCCTGTTCGAAAAGGCGGAAGTCACCGACCGCGCCGTGACCAAGGAAGAACTGGAAGCCGCGATCGAAGCCGAAGATGGCGATCTGAAGCCCCACGTCCATGGTCCCGACTGTGGTCATGACCATCACGACGAAAAGCCGAAGAAGAAGGCCGCGCCCAAGAAGAAGGCCGAAGCCGCTGAGGCCGAACCGGCCGCAGAAGAGGCGAAGGCCGAGGACGCCGCCCCCGCCAAGAAGGCCGCGCCCAAGAAGGCCGCCGCCAAGAAGGACGAGACCGTGGCTGAAGACGCCGCCGCCGAGGAAAAGCCCAAGAAGAAGGCCGCTCCCAAGAAGGCGGCCGCCAAGGCTGAATAAACCCTTCAGACAGCTATGATAAGCGCCCGGCTTCCCTCAGAAGCACGGGCGCTTTTCATTTCGCGGGCGGCATGGCAGACGAAATCTTAATCATGATGCGCCATTGGGTTTGCACCATTGAGGATACGGCATGAAGGCGGGGCAGGGCGTAGAGGCGATGAAGGAATTTCCCCCAGTGAACGTCGCAGCAAACCTTGCAGCAAATGGCGAAACGGCGACAGCGGCGCCTCATGTCGCGGTCATCCTGCCCTGCTATAATGAAGCGGGCGCGATCGTGCAGACGGTACAGGATTTCCGCCGCGCGCTCCCCAACGCCGATATCTATGTCTTCGACAATAATAGCAGCGATGGCAGCCGCGAACTCGCCGCCGGGGCAGGGGCCATCGTCCGCCGCGTCAGCCAGCAGGGGAAGGGCCATGTGGTCCGCCGCATGTTCGCCGACGTCGACGCCGACATCTACATCATGGCCGATGGCGACGCGACCTACGAAGCCGCTGCCGCGCCCCGCATGGTCGCCGCCATGCTGGAGGATAATCTCGACATGGTCGTGGGCGCGCGCAAATCGGAAGTGGAGGCGGCCTATCGCCGTGGCCACCGTTTCGGCAACTGGGCGCTCACCAGCCTCTTGAAGCAGCTATTCGGCCGCAGCTTCACCGACATCCTTTCCGGCTATCGCGTCTTCTCCCGCCGTTTCGTCAAGAGCTTCCCGGTCCTGTCGGCAGGGTTCGAGATCGAGACGGAAATCAGCGTCCATGCGCTCGAACTCGCCATGCCGGTGTCCGAAGTCATGACCGCCTATGGCACCCGTCCCGAAGGGTCGGTCAGCAAGCTCAGCACCTATCGCGACGGCTTCCGCATCCTGCGGACGATCATAACCCTCTATCGCATCGAACGGCCGATATTGTTCTTCGGCCTCATCGCGGCGTTCCTGGCGGCGCTGGGTCTCGGCCTCGCCGCGCCCCTGATCGTGACCTATCTCAAAACCGGCCTTGTGCCCCGTTTCCCCACCGCGATCCTCGTCACCGGCCTCATGATTCTGGCGACACTGTCGGCGATGTGCGGCCTCATCCTCGATACGGTGGTGCGTGGCCGACGCGAGGTGCGGCGGCTCGCCTATCTTGCCTTCCGCGCGCCATCCGACTTCGCCCGTCGCGACTGAACGCGCGGCGGCAGACCGTTCCCCCCTTGAACCATTCGCCTTTTGTGCCGATGTAGGGGCTGGGCAAAAGCACCTGACTGAAAGAGCACAATGACCGATATCATGTCCGATCCCATGGCCGCGCTGGTCCCCATCGTCATCGAACAGTCGAACCGCGGCGAACGCAGCTTCGACATCTATTCGCGCCTCCTGCGGGAGCGGATCATCTTCATCACCGGCCAGGTCGAAGATCACATGGCCTCGCTCATCGTCGCCCAGCTTCTGTTCCTCGAATCGGAAAATCCGAAAAAGGACATCTGGATGTATATCAACTCGCCCGGCGGCGTGGTGACGGCGGGCATGGCGATCCACGACACGATGAAATATATCCGGCCCCAGGTCGGCACCGTCTGCATCGGCCAGGCCGCGTCGATGGGCAGCTTCCTCCTCGCCGCAGGTGAACCGGGCAAGCGCATCGCGCTCGGCAACGCGCGCATCATGGTGCATCAGCCGTCCGGCGGCGCGCAGGGCATGGCGTCGGATATCGAGATCCAGGCCAAGGAAATCCTGCGGATTCGCCGTCGCCTGAACGACCTCTACGTCAAATATACCGGCCAGAGCCTGGAAGCGGTGGAAAAGGCGATGGATCGCGACACCTTCCTCGAAGCGGATGAGGCCAAGGCGTTCGGATTGGTGGACGAAGTGTTCGATCGTCGCCCCGCCGCGCCGGAATCTGCCGACGCTTAAAGACTATCTTTACCGGGTCGCGCCACTTTCTTCCCTTGTGGAACGAGCGCGCCCCGGTCTAATATGGCCTTTGGACCAGAAAATCCCCGGCCAAACGCGGTTCTGATGATCGCGGGCGGAGGGGAAGAGAGAATGGCGAATGACTAAGCTTACCGGTTCGGATTCGAAAAGCACGCTTTACTGCTCCTTCTGCGGCAAATCGCAGCATGAGGTGCGTAAGCTGATCGCGGGACCGACCGTGTTCATCTGCGACGAATGCGTGGAACTCTGCAACGACATCATCCGGGAGGAGACCAAGGGCGGTCTCGTCGGACGGAAGGATGGGGGCGTGCCCACCCCGCAGGAAATCTGCGACGTGCTCGACGATTATGTGATCGGCCAGAAGCGCGCCAAGCGCGTCCTCTCGGTCGCGGTCCACAATCATTACAAGCGCCTCAACCACGGCTCCAAGCCGGGCGAGGTCGAACTGGCCAAGTCCAACATCCTGCTGGTCGGCCCGACCGGTTGCGGCAAGACGCTGCTCGCGCAGACCCTGGCCAAGACGTTCGACGTGCCCTTCACCATGGCCGACGCGACGACCCTGACCGAAGCCGGCTATGTCGGCGAGGATGTGGAAAACATCATCCTCAAGCTGCTCCAGGCGTCCGACTATAATGTCGAAAAGGCGCAGCGCGGCATCGTCTATATCGACGAAATCGACAAGATCAGCCGCAAGGCGGAAAATCCTTCCATCACTCGCGATGTGTCGGGTGAGGGCGTGCAGCAGGCGCTGCTTAAGCTGATGGAAGGAACCACCGCCTCCGTTCCGCCCCAGGGCGGCCGCAAGCATCCGCAGCAGGAATTCCTTCAGGTCGACACGACCAACATCCTGTTCATCTGCGGTGGCGCGTTCGCGGGCCTGGAAAAGATCATCGGCGACCGTCTCGAAGCCAAGTCGATCGGCTTCGGCGCCTATGTCGCGGCGCCTGAAGAGCGCAAGACGGGCGAATTGCTCAAGTCCAGCGAGCCGGAAGATCTGCTCAAATTCGGCCTGATCCCCGAATTTGTCGGTCGTCTCCCGGTCATCGCGACGCTGGAAGATTTGGACGTCACCGCCCTGGTCAAGATCCTGGGCGAACCCAAGAACGCGCTGGTGAAGCAATATGGCAAGCTGTTCGACATGGAAAATGTCGAACTCAGCTTTACCGACGACGCGCTGGTCGCAATCGCGAAGAAGGCGATCGAGCGTAAGACCGGTGCCCGTGGCCTTCGGTCTATCTTGGAAGCGATCCTGCTCGACACCATGTTCGACCTGCCTTCCATGCAGGGCGTGGGCGAGGTCGTCGTCGACAAGGATGTCGTCGCCGGTACCAAGGAACCGATTTGCGTATTCAGCGAGAAGGAAAAGCGGGCCGAAGACGCCGCCTGATTAAGGCAGTTTTACCCGTATGATTTTAAGGGTCGGCGCGCAATCGTCGGCCCTTTTTCATGTCTGTTCCGTGCACTGCACAAAAATTCCTGCTGCGTTGCAAAATTGCACCACCGTTAAACTAGCGGTGTCAGGAATAGATTAGTCATTAAAAATCAATAATTTATGTTCATGAGCGATGTGTCCAACCGCATAGGCGGGATGGGCAGGGGAGGATTGTGACAGTCCTGCGGGTGCATTGTAACATAAATGCAATCGACGCATCACAGGGCCGTCGTCAGCAGCTGCAAAGAGCGGCAAGAGCAGGACAGCTTTAGCAGGCGTGCCACGGGGCATTCTTGAAAAGGGACAGGGGTCACATGAAACATTTGAAGATATTGTTGGCTGCGGGCGTAGCCACGATGGGGATGTCCGCCGCGATGGTCGCGCCGGTGCACGCACAGGAAACGACGTCGTCTGTACGCGGTACGGTGACGGCAGATGGCGCGCCGCTGGGGAATGCGACGATCACGATCACGCACGTTCCGTCGGGCACCGTGACGAATGCCGTCAGCAGCGCGAACGGTAGCTTCAATGCGTCTGGCCTGCGGGTCGGCGGTCCCTTCACGGTTCGCATCGCCGCCGATGGCTATGAAACCACCGAAGTGACCGACATCTTCACTGTCGTTGCCCAGCCCTATGACCTGCCGATTGCTCTGACTTCGCAGGGCGGTGCCATCATCGTCACCGCGTCGCGGGTTGTGGGCGCAGGCACGAAGGCATCCGGCCCCACGACTGTCCTGACCGCCGAGGATATCGCGCAGGTGGCATCGGTCAATCGCGACGTTCGTGATCTGATGCGCCGCGATCCCTTCGCGCGCCTGGATGAGACGCCTACCGGCGGCCGCGCGGTGTCCTTCGCCGGGCAGAATGCCCGCTTCAACCGCTTCTCGATCGACGGCGTGCCCGTCACCGACAATTTCGGCCTGAACCCGGACGGCTTGCCGACCCGCCGTTCGCCCGTGCCTTTCGACGCCATCAGCCAGTTCCAGACCAAGGTGGCGCCCTATGACGTGCGCGAGGGCAATTTCCAGGGCGGCGCGATCAACGCCATTCTGAAATCGGGCACCAATGAATTCCATGGCACCGGCTTTTACGCTTATTCGTCGGACGAACTGACCGGCAAGAAGACCAAGGCTGGCCCGGGTGTCCCCACCGGCCGTGTGACGCTGCCGAACTTCAAGTATGAGAATTATGGCGCCGAGCTGTCCGGTCCGATCATCAAGGACAAGCTGTTCTTCATGATCGCAGGCGAGCGTATCCGGGCCGCGCTGCCGATCGCCGAAGGCACGGCGGGCAACAACGCCGGTACGGTCATCCCCAACATCACGGACGCGCAGGTCGGCCAAATTCAGGGCATCGCGCAGTCGCGCTATGGCTATGATACCGGTGGCGTTCTCAACAATAACAACGATCGCGACGATCGACTCGTTGCTCGTATCGACGCCAACCTGTCGGATACGCAACGCGCCTCGGTCACCTACATGTACACGAAGGACTCGATCCAACTCAATCAGAACACCTTCGCGACTGGCAACCCCGGCCTTGGCCTGGAATCCAACGGCTATGTTTCGACAAACCAGCTGCACACCGGCGTGGTTCAGTTGAACTCCGATTGGACCGACGATTTCTCGACCGAAGTTCGTGGTTTCTACAAGGATTACAAGCGCGGCCAGGACCCCATCATGGGCCGCGGTTTCGCCCAGTTCCAGGTTTGCACGGCACCGACATCCGATCGAACGACCCCCGGCTCCGCCGGGTCGGGTGCATCGACGGCTTGTCAGCCCGGTTTCGGCACCGTCAGCTTCGGCCCCGACGTGTCGCGCCAATCCAACGCACTCACCAGCCGCACCTATGGGGGGCTTGTGCAAGCCCGGTTGACCAAGGGCGATCATGACCTGCGCGTCTTCGGCGAATTTTCCGATACGAAGATCTTCAACCTCTTCCTTCAGCGGACGGCTGGCGACTATTATTTCGACTCGATCGCGGACTTCCAGGCTGGCAATGCCCAGCGCTTCCGCTATCAGAATGCCGTCCCGTCGCTGGACCCGAACGAAGCCGCCGCACGCTTCCGCTATCAGTCTTACACCTTCGGCATCCAGGACTCCTGGCGCATCAACGACATGCTGACGCTGGCCTATGGCGCACGTTACGATGTCTATGGTGGTGACAGCCGCCCGACGCTGAACCAGGCTTTCGTGAACCGCTACGGCTTCACCAACATGGCCTATGTCAACGGTCGTGGCATCTTCCAGCCGCGCATTGGCCTGGACTTCAAGCCGACCAGTGACCTGTCGATCCGTGCGGGCGGCGGCATCTTCTCTGGCGGTTCGCCGGACGTTTATGTGTCGAACAGCTTCTCGAACACCGGGTTCCTGTCGAACACCATCGACGTGCGTCGCAACAATGATGGCAGCATCACGGGTGCGGATGTCCCCAACGGCAACGCCGTGCTGAATAACGTCAATGGCACGACCATCCCGGCTGCCGGTAACACGCTGGTGACGAATGCTGCGACGTCGGCAAACGCGCCTACCAATGCGCTCGACCACAAGTTCAAGATTCCCTCCCAGTGGCGCGGCACGATCTCGGCAGACTGGTCGCCCCGCGATACCTTCCTGGGCAACGGCTGGAACTTCGGTGGAGACTTCTTCTACTCTGCGGTCCGGAATCAGGTGTTCTTTACCGACCTGCGTGTCACGCCAACGGCATTGCGTACCCCGGACGGCCGGGTTCGTTACGCATCTGTCACGAACTTCGCCGACACGAACAACGACCTGTTCCTGACCAACACGACCAAGGGTCGCAGCTATGTGGCGGTCGCCCGTATCGACAAGAGCTTCGACTTTGGTCTGGACCTGGGTGTCAGCTACACGTGGCAGGATATCACCGATCAGGCGCCGGCAACCTCGTCGACCGCTTCGTCCAACTATGGCAACGGCGCGTTCCTTGACGCCAACGGCGCGGCCGTTGGTACGTCGAACGATGAAGTGAAGCACAATATCAAATATCGTGTAAACTTCAGCCACGCTTTCTTCGGTGACTACAAGACCAACTTCGCCCTGTTCGGCGAAACCCGCATCGGTCGGCCCTACAGCTACACGATGCAGGATGTGTCGAACGCGCGCAGCGGCATCTTCGGTACCACCGGTTCCAACTCGCGCTATCTGCTCTATGTGCCGACCAGCGCGAACGATCCGCTCGTGTCCTATGACAGCGCGGCGACCCAGGCCTATATGGAAGGGCTGATCGCCAGCACCGGCCTCGGGAAGTTCCGCGGGCAGATCGCGCCGCGCAACGCCTTCAACGCCAAGTGGTTCACCAAGATCGATCTCCATATCGATCAGGAGATCCCAACGGGTCTTGGCGGTTCGCGCATCACTTTGTTTGCGGACGTGGAGAATTTCACGAACTTCCTCAACAAGAAGTGGGGCCAGATCCGCGAATACACGTTCCCCTACAACGTGATTGCCGTGCGTGGACAGTGCCTGACCGCACCGGTCGCAACCGGTACGGCGCCGACCGCTGGTCAGCAGACTGCCAACACCGGCCAGGCCTGCGCTCAGTATCGTTACTCGGCGCCGACCGCGACGCCGACCGACACGATCTATTCGCGTCAGTCGCTCTACACGATCCGTATTGGTGCCCGCTTCACCTTCTAGGGGGCGCATCGATCCAAAAGAGAAAAGGGCGGGGCGCAATCCCCGCCCTTTTCTTATGCGTTCGTCCGATGCCCTATCGTTGCTGCGATCGCTATATTCGACCGCCAGCATATCGATAGGATCGGCCGCACGTAACAATATGTCAAAATCAGCGGGAAATGTGCGAAGTTAAGGGAAACCCTCACCGCAGGCAGCGATCCAGCCCATCGCGCTGCACCGACCCGATCCGCGCCGCAATCGTGTTGCCGTGCCGTCTGGTAAAGCCGCTCGGCGCGACGGCGGCGCGCTTTTTGGGCAGCGGCAGGACCGCCGCGATCCGCGCAGCCTCGGCCTTGGACAGCTTGCCTGCACCATGGTGGAAGTAGCGGATCGCTCCGGCCTGCACGCCATAGGTGCCGATCCCCGTCTCCGCGACGTTCAGATAGACTTCCATGATCCGCTTCTTGCCCCAGATCGCCTCGATCAACATGGTGAACCACGCTTCCAGCCCCTTGCGCACGAAGCCGCCGCCCTGCCACAGGAAGACATTCTTCGCCGTCTGCTGGCTGATAGTCGATCCGCCGCGAATGCGCCCGCCGCTCGCATTGTGGATCGCCGCCTTGGCGATGGCGTCGACGTCGAAGCCATGATGGCTGCAATATTTGCCATCTTCCCCGGCGATCGCCGCCCGCGCCATATCCGGATCGATATCGTCCAGGGGGGTCCAATCCTTGGTGATCCCGTTGGGGTCGAACAGCATCGTCAGCGTCACCGGCGGCGGCACGAAGCGGTAGAGGACCACCATCAACAGCGACAGGGCGATAAATCCGATCAGGATCTTGATCGGAATCATGATCCATCGAAATCGGCGGCGGGGCGGTGTATGTGCGGTCATGCCGCCCGTGGTAGCCCGCCCGCCGCCTCCGGTTCAAGCGGTGGCGAGTGTGTCCCGCCGCCGGTCCCGATTGATCAGCAGCACCATCGCTGCGCCGACCAGGCACAACAGGCCCGCAACGATGAAGGCGGGCATGTAGCTTTGCCACGCCGTGCGCGCCAGGCCACCGCCCAGCGCCGCGCTGGCCGCGCCCAACTGATGCCCGGCAAAAATCCAGCCGAACACGATGTTCGTCTTCTCCGCCCCAAAGCGCTGCGCCGTCAGCTTCACGGTCGGCGGCACCGTCGCGATCCAGTCCAGCCCGTAGAAAACCGCGAAGATCGACAGGCTGTAGAGCGAAAAGTCGCTGAACGGCAGGTAGAGCAGCGACAGGCCGCGCAGGCCATAATAGAAGAACAGCAGCCAGCGATTGTCGAACCGATCGCTCAGCCAACCCGATCCCAACGTCCCGAAGAAATCGAAAAAACCCATCATGGCCAGCATCGACGCCGCGCCCACTGCGGCCAGTCCATAATCGCCGCACATGGCGATGAAATGGGTTTGGATCAGGCCATTGGTGCTGGCCCCGCAGATGAAGAAGGAAAAGAACAGGATCCAGAAGGTCGGCACCCGCGCCGCCTCGCGCAGCACATGGATCGGCGTCACCAATAGCGCGCTCAGGCTTGCGGGCTGGGACGGCGCGACCTGCATCTCGGTATCGCCATAGGGCGCCAGGCCCAGATCCGCCGGACGATCCCGCATCAGCAGGATGACGGCGAAGCCCGCCACGACGATCGCGCCGCATATCAGCAGCAATGCGATACGCCATCCATGCGCCTGCGTCAGGCCTGCGAGCAACGGCAGGAAGGCGAGTTGCCCGGTCGCCGTGCTGGCCGACAGCAATCCCATCACCAATCCGCGCCGATGGTTGAACCAGCGCGTCGCGACGGTCGCGCCCAGCACCATGGCGGTCATTCCCGTACCCAGGCCAAGGACCACGCCCCACAACAGTATGAGTTGCCAAAGCTGGGTCATGCCCAACGACAGCAGCAGCCCGCCGATGACGATCGACAGCGATATCAGCATCATGCGGCGGACGCCGAAACGGTTCATGAGAGCGGCAGCAAAGGGGCCCATCCCGCCGAACAGCAGGAACCGGATGGCCAGCGCCCCGCTGATGTCAGCCGCGCTCCATCCGAACTCCTTCTGCAACGGCACGATGAAGACGCCGGGCGCCCCGACAGCGCCCGCCACCACCAACATGGTCAGGAATGTCGCGCCCACCACTGCCCAGCCATAATGGATGTTCCGCGCGGACAGACGACGGGCAAGAGCGTTGGACAATGTGAAGAACCCCTTTGCCCCCAAACGGGCTGGTTTTAAATGATGGGTATCATATATGTCGTCAAGAGGCCATTAAGGGGACATAGGACATGAAGGTCAGCCGCGATCAGGCAGCGCGCAACCGGGAACGGGTGGTCGACGCGGCGGCGCGGCTTTTCCGTGCGCGCGGCGTAGAAGGCGTCGGCATTGGCGAGGTCATGCGCGCATGCGGCCTGACCCATGGCGGCTTCTACAACCAGTTCGCGTCGAAAGAGGCTTTGGCGGCGGAAGCCTGCGCCACGTCGCTGGCCATCAGCGCAGTAGGCTGGCGCGACGTCGCGGCGGACGCCAGCGAAAGCGACGCCCCGGCCGCGATCGCCGCCCATTATCTGAGCGCCCGCAACCGTGATGCAGCCGAAACCGGCTGCGCCCTGATCGCGCTGGGACCGGACGCGGCGCGGCGCGGCGGCGACCTGGCAGGGGCATTTCGCGATGGGTTCGAGGAACTGGCCGCTATCCTGCAAGAAGCTGGACCGACCCTCGACAGGCCGACGGTGCTGGCCCGGATGGCGCAGATGGTGGGCGCCATGCTGCTGGCGCGCGGCGTCGATGATCCCGCTCTGTCGGAGGAAATATTATCCGCCGCCCGACAGGCGCTGGACGTGCCCGCATGAGTGGCTGGCGACCGATGGAGGCGTCGGATATCCCGGTGGTAGCTGCGATCTCCGATGCGGCGCATGGCGCCTATACCGAACGCGCGGATGTCTATGCTGAACGTCTGTGTCTCTACCCGGCGGGATGCTGGTTGCTGGAGCGCGATGGCGCGGCTTCTGGCTATCTGGTCAGCCATCCGTGGCATGGCGACGCGCCGCCCATGCTTAATGCACGCCTCCGCCAGATCCCGGCCAATGCCGATCTCTTTTATCTGCATGACCTGGCCCTACTGCCCCAGGCTCGCGGCAGCGGCGCGGCTGGCGATGCGGTGCGATTGGTCCTGGATCAGGCACGACGGGCAGGCTTCGAACGGATCACGCTGACCGCAGTCAATGGCGCCGACGCCTTTTGGCGCAAGCAAGGCTTCACCCCCATGGCCCGGCAGGACGGGGCCTATGATGCGGCCAGCATCCTGATGGAACGACCCGTGGAAAGCCGCCACTAAAGCCGACGGCACCGTTCGCCCAATAAAAAAGCCCCGGATCGCTCCGGGGCTTTTTCAATCGATAGGCTCAAACAGATCAGGCCAGCGCGAACCGCGCCATCTTACCCAGCTTGTCGCCAGCGATGCGCATCATCGCCTTTTGCAGCTTTTCAAACGCGCGAACCTCGATCTGGCGCACACGCTCACGCGACACGCCATAGACCTGCGACAGTTCTTCCAGCGTCTTGGGTTCTTCGGCCAGACGCCGCTCCGCCAGGATATGCTTCTCACGATCGTTGAGGTCGGTCATCGCCTCCACCAGCATGTCATGCCGCTGGGTGCGCTCCTGTTCCTCGGCGACGCGCTCGTCCTGCAACGGATCATTGTCCTGCAACCAATCCTGCCACTGGCCTTCGCCATCCTCGCGCATCGGCACGTTGAGTGACGTGTCGCCGCCCATCGCCATGCGGCGGTTCATGGACACAACATCCTGCTCGCTGACGCCCAGATCCGTGGCTATCTTCGTCACGTCTTCGGGGCGCAGGTCGCCGTCCTCGAACGCTTCGATATTGTTCTTCATCCGGCGCAGGTTGAAGAACAGCTTCTTCTGTGACGCGGTGGTGCCCATCTTGACCAGCGACCAGCTGCGCAGGATGAATTCCTGGATCGACGCGCGAATCCACCACATGGCGTAGGTCGCCAGGCGGAAGCCGCGATCGGCTTCGAACTTCTTCACGCCCTGCATCAGGCCGATATTGCCTTCGGAAATCAGCTCGCTGACTGGCAGGCCATAGCCGCGATAGCCCATCGCGATCTTCGCCACCAGGCGCAGATGCGACGTCACCAACTGGGCTGCGGCATCAGGATCCTGATGCTCTTCATACCGTTTGGCGAGCATATATTCCTGCTCGGGCATCAACAGCGGAAACTTGCGGATTTCCGACAGATAGCGGTTGAGGCTGGCTTCACCGCCCAGCGCTGGAACCGCGGGGACATTGCTCTTGGTAGCCATGTCGCTTCACCTTTCCCTTTCATGCGCGGCGGGACCCAGAAGAGGCATCACTGCGCCGTCGCAAACTTGTCGAACACTATACGTGGAGCCGGCTTAACAGTTCCTGCATATCGGCAGGCAGTGCACTTTGGAACATAAGCCGTTCCGTCGTTACCGGATGTATGAACCCCAGGCTTTTGGCGTGCAATGCCTGCCTTCTGAAACCCAGCGTTTCCAGTATTGATTTGAAACCTTTTCTTTCTCTACCGTAAACCGGGTCACCGATCAAGGGGTGGCCGATATGATGCATATGCACGCGCACCTGATGGGTACGGCCGGTTTCCAGCCGGCATTCCACCATGGCCGCGTCGCGCAGCCGCTGTATCGTGCGATAATGGGTAATCGCGTGCTTGCCGCGTCCTTCCCGATGAACCGCCATCCTTTTTCGATCAGCGTCGGATCGGCCGATCCATTCATCCACCGTCCCGGCCGCCGGATTGGGCAGGCCATAGACGATGGCGGCGTAGAGCCGTTCGATGCTATGATCCTTGAACTGCCGGGCCAGCCCTTCATGCGCCTTGTCGGACTTGGCGACCACCAGCAGGCCGGACGTGTCCTTGTCGATACGGTGGACGATGCCCGGCCGCGCGACGCCGCCGATGCCCGACAACTGCCCCTCGCAATGATGCAGCAGCGCGTTGACCAGCGTCCCGTCCAGATTGCCTGCGGCCGGATGCACGACCAGGCCCGCAGGCTTGTCCACCACGATCAAATCGGCATCTTCATGCACGATGGTCATCGGAATGTCCTGCGCCACCGTGTCGAGCGCGACCGGCGGGGGCAGGGCGATCGTGAACGCCTGACCGGCAGAAACCTTGGCAGATGCGTTGATCTTCGAAAGGTGGGGGACGTCACCTGTCCCTCCGCGATCAGCGCTTTCAGCCGTTCGCGTGACAGATCGGGCAGCAAAGCCGCCAGAGCGCGGTCAAGGCGCAGCCCGTCCTGAGCCACGCCGATCGCCGTTTCGATGATGGAAACCCCCGGAACCATTGTCTATGGATGTAGGAATGCGGGTCGAAATTTCAAGGCTAGTGTTGGAACAGATCGTGGCCCTGGCGGCGGCCGATACCAACGAAGTGTGCGGGTTGCTGCTGGGCAGCGCTGACCGGATAGAGGCGATCCTGCCCGCCGCCAATGTCGCACCCGACCCCGCGCGCCATTTCGAACTCGACCCCGCAGCACTGATCGCAGCGCATCGAACGGCGCGGGGCGGCGGCGCGGCGATCGTGGGCCATTATCATTCCCATCCCTCGGGCGTGTCCGAACCGTCCGCAACGGACGCCGCCTGCGCGTCACCTGACGGCAGCCTCTGGCTGATCGTTGGGGCAGGGCAAACGACCTTATGGCGCGCCGGGCCGGGTAAGGCAGTTAATGTCCATTTCACCAAAATGCATCTCGACAGTCGGTGATGGAAAGGCGGCAGGTCGGGCTTGCATCGACAGTCCGCGCAGCGCATTAGCCAAGGACGCGCTTCCTCTTCCTCCTAATCCGGCGATCCCCACCCGCATGACCCATCCGACCGACAGCATCGAATTTGCCAGCCTTCTCTGCTCGCGCCTGTGCCATGATCTGCTCAGTCCGGTCGGCGCGCTCAATAACGGGCTGGAACTGATGGCTGACGAAACCGACCCGGAAATGCGGGAACGCTGCCTCGATCTGCTGGGGAAAGCGCCCGGACTTCCGCCAACAAGCTCAAATTCTTCCGCCTCGCCTTCGGTTCGGCCGGCGGCTTTGGCGATGCCGTCCCCCGCATGAAGCGCGCGTCGCGATAGAGGGCATGTTCGCCACCACCGGCCGGGTCAAGATCGGCTGGCTGGTCGAGGAACAGATGCTCGACAAGCTGGCAGCCAAGATCCTGCTCAATCTCGCCCTCATCGCCGGCGACGCGCTGGTGCGCGGCGGGCAGTTGGACATCGGCGCGGAAAAGCGCCCCGGGCTGACGGAAATCGTCGTGCGCGGCGAAGGGCCGAAGGTCGTGCTGGACCCTGACCTGCGCGGCGCGCTTGCGGGCACCCTGCCGATCGAGGGGCTGGCATCCCGGACCGCCGCCGCCTGGATGGTGCGTCAGATGGTGATCGAATCAGGCGGTGAGATCGCCCTGTCGCCGCCGGGCGAACCGGTGCTTCTGTTCGGCGCGTCGATCCCCGACCGCAGGCCGTAAAAACGCGTAATACTGTCCAACTCGCTGTCTCACTTACCGGGCTGATCCCGCCCGGCCTGCATTTCCGCGACCAGCGCAGCCATCAGGTCGGCCACAGGCAGGCTTCGGACCAATGGCGCGCCCTGACCGGCCCATTGCGCGCCATAGCCGCCATCTCCCGCCAACTTTGCGGCCTGGTTCAGCGCCTTGCCCGCATCATAGGCGACCGGATAGTCGGGCGCCCTTAACCCCGTCTCCGCGAGCGCCTGAATGATGGGATGGGCGAGTTTCAGCCTGTCGAAAGTCATACGCCCGATGTGGATATTCCTTCCCAAAAGGAAAAGGCCCGGCCGCTACAGGAGCGACCGGGCCTTCCCCGAAAATCAGCGCTGATAAGGATCAGCTGCTGTAATACATATCGAATTCGACCGGCGACGGCGCCATTTCCCAGCGATACACTTCGGGCCATTTCAGTTCGATATAGGCATCGATCTGGTCCTTGGTGAACACGTCGCCCTTCAACAGGAAGTCGTAATCGGCTTCCAGGCTGTTGAGCGCTTCACGCAGCGATGCGCAGACGGTCGGCACCTGGCTCAGTTCTTCGGGCGGCAGGTCGTAGAGATTCTTGTCCATCGCAGCGCCCGGATGGATCTTGTTCTCGATGCCGTCCAAGCCGGCCATCAGCAGCGCGGCATAGCATAGATAGGGGTTGGCCATCGCGTCGGGGAAACGGAATTCCACGCGCTTCGCCTTGGCGCCCGCACCATAGGGAATACGGCACGATGCCGAACGGTTGCGCGCCGAATAGGCAAGCAGCACCGGCGCTTCGAAGCCCGGCACTAGACGCTTGTAGCTGTTGGTGGTCGGGTTGGTGAACGCGTTCAGCGCCTTGGCGTGCTTGATGACGCCGCCGATGAAGTAGAGGCACATGTCGGACAGACCGGCATAGCCTTCGCCCGCGAACAGCGGCTTGCCGCCGTCCCAGATCGACATATGGGTGTGCATGCCCGACCCGTTGTCCTGCGCGATCGGCTTGGGCATGAAGGTCGCGGTCTTGCCATAGGCCTGGGCGACCATCTGCACGACATATTTGTAGATCTGCATGCGGTCGGCGGTCTGCACCAGCGTGCCGAAGGTCAGGCCCAGTTCGTGCTGCGCGGCGGCGACTTCATGGTGATGCTTGTCGCAGGGCAGGCCCATTTCCAGCATGGTGGTGACCATCTCGGCGCGGATGTCCGTGCACGGATCGACCGGCGCGACGGGGAAATAGCCGCCCTTGGCGCGCGGGCGGTGGCCCAGGTTGCCGCCTTCATATTCCTTGCCGGTGTTGGTCGGCAGTTCGATGTCGTCGATCTTGAAATAGCTCTGCGAATAGTCGTTTTCGAAACGCACATCGTCGAACATGAAGAATTCAGCTTCCGGACCGACATAGACGGTGTCGCCGAAACCGGCCGACTTGACGAAGGCTTCCGCGCGCTTCGCGGTCGAACGGGGATCGCGGCTGTAGAGTTCGCCGGTGTCGGGCTCCACGATGTCGCAGAAGATGATGAGCATCGGGGTCGCGCTGAACGGATCGACATAGACGGCGTCCAGGTCGGGCTTCAGGATCATGTCCGATTCGTTGATAGCCTTCCAACCTTCGATCGACGAACCGTCGAACATCAGGCCCTGGGTCAGTTCATCTTCGCCCAGCACGCTCGACACCATGGTCAGGTGCTGCCACTTGCCCTTGGGATCGGTGAAGCGGACATCGACCCATTCGATCTCCTTTTCCTCGATCATCTTCAGGATGTCTTTTGGCGTGTTGGCCATGTGCACTTGCCCTTCTCTCAAAAATACCCCCCGAAGGGGCAGTTGAAGTCCGTTCCCGCCCGGCTCGGCGGAAATTCCTAAAATCAGATGGCGTCGCTGTCCCGCTCGCCGGTGCGGATGCGCACCGCGCCTTCGATCGCCGAAATGAAAATCTTCCCATCGCCGATGCGCCCTGTCTGCGCGGCCGAACAGATCGCCTCGACCACCCGGTCGGCCAGCGAATTGTCCACCACCACTTCCAGCTTCACCTTGGGCAGGAAATCCACGACATATTCGGCGCCACGATACAGCTCGGTATGGCCCTTCTGGCGGCCGAAACCCTTCGCTTCGGTAACGGTGATCCCCGACACGCCGACCTCGTGCAGCGCTTCCTTCACCTCGTCCAGCTTGAAAGGCTTGATGATGGCTTCGATCTTTTTCATCACTCGTTATCCCAACCCATGACGCACGTTCAGGATATGGGCGCGACCCATATCCCGTTTCCCTTCTAAGGAACGACTGTCATACCCCCTAGGTAGGCGTCGTCCCGCTTAATGATCAATTACCGTGCCAAATGGCGAATCGCTAGGACACGCTTTCGGCGATGCAGCAATCTTTGTCCATATTGCCCGGTTTCCGGGCAAGATCATGACGCACTGCCTGTTTTTTGAGCAGTATTCCGATGGTCAAAGCCTGTAGGGCGGGCAATCCTGCCCAGTCGGGCTTTTGGTAAAGATTTCGCAGCCGGTTTCGGTGATGCCGATGCTATGTTCGAACTGTGCCGACAGGGTGCGGTCGCGCGTCACCGCGGTCCAGCCGTCGTCCAGCATCTTCACGCCAGGCTTGCCGATATTGATCATCGGTTCGATGGTGAAGAACATGCCGGGGCGCAATTCCGGTCCTGTGCCCGGGCGGCCGACATGCACCACCTCCGGGCTGTCATGGAAGACCTGGCCCAGCCCATGGCCGCAGAAATCGCGCACCACGCCATAGCGATGCTTTTCCGCATGCCGCTGAATGACATAGCCGATATCGCCCAGATGATTGCCGGGCTTGGCCTGTTCGATGCCCAGCATCAGGCATTCATAGGTCACTTCGACCAGGCGGCGCGCCTTGATCGGGGCATCGCCGACGATGAACATGCGGCTGGTGTCGCCATGCCATCCGTCAACCAGCGGGGTGACATCGATATTCAGGATATCGCCGTCCTTGAGTTTATAATCGCCCGGAATGCCGTGGCAGATGACATTGTTGAGCGAGATGCAGCAGCTATGGGTATAACCGCGATAGCCCAGCGTCGCGGGCACGCCGCCGCCATCCAGCGTCATGCGACGCACGATGTCATCCAGTTCGCCGGTCGTGACGCCCGGCACCGCATGCGGCACCAGCGCGTCCAGTATCTCGGCAGCGAGGCGCCCGGCCTTGCGCATGCCTGCAAAGCCGCTCTCGTCATAGAGCTTGATCGCGGTGGAGCGGGTAATCGGCGCATCGGCCGTCATCGTCATATAGTCGGTCATGGCATATTTATAGGCGCAGACGATCGATAATGCGAGAGGGCGGCTAGGCAGCGGGCGGGACGCAGGCTATGGCCGGGCGCATGGCCGATCCGACACGCATATGGACCGCTGCGCTGATAGTGATCGGCGACGAGATTCTGTCCGGCCGTACCCAGGACAAGAATGTCGCCCAAATCGCAGGCTGGCTGGGTGTGCAGGGCATCCGCCTGCTCGAAGTGCGCGTGGTGGCCGACGATCAGGACGCCATCGTGGAAGCGGTCAACGCGCTGCGGGTTCGCAACGATTATCTGTTCACGACCGGCGGCATCGGTCCCACGCATGATGATATCACGGTGGACGCGATCGCCGCGGCCCTGGGCGTCGCCGTCGAAATCCATGAAGGCGCCCGGGCGATCCTGACCGGCTATTATGAAAGCCGCGGCGGCCTGACCGAAGCGCGGCTGCGCATGGCGCGCGTGCCGGCTGGTTCCGACCTCATCGAAAACCGCATGTCGGGCGCGCCGGGCATCCGCCACGGCAATATCTTCATCATGGCCGGTGTGCCGCACATCACCGCCGGGATGCTCGACAGCCTGACAGGTACATTGGAAGGCGGCCTGCCGGTCCAGTCGACCACGATCGGCTGCTGGGTGGCGGAAAGCGAGATTGCCGACCTGCTGGCTGCCACCGAACGCGCGCATGACGGATGCCAGATCGGCAGCTACCCCTTTTTCCGCGAAGGCCGCACCGGGGCCAATTTCGTGATCCGCTCGACTGATTCGGCGAAGCTCGACGCCTGCGTTGCGGACCTCACCGCCGCGCTGGAGCGTGGCGGCTGGCCGGTGACGGCCGACGGTATCTGATACCCCGTTACTTGCCTCGGTCTTGAGATAGGCGTTCAGGTTGGCGCGGTCGGCAGGTCTGGGTGTCGAGGCGAACGGCACGACGCATCTCCTGCGTCAATGGGCTTTGTGCCTAATACCAGAATGCGATGATGCTGACCCATAAGGCAGCTCCCCGGCGAAGGCCGGGGCCCAGTTCTGAGCGCGGTACTGGGCCCCGGCCTTCGCCGGGGAACAACTGGCTATAGGTTCCCATCAATGCATCTTGGTATAATATCCGTTCCATAAGCCCCAATCTGAATAGCGTTCGAGGTGTATGGACGGCAATCATACGCAGGGCCCATTTTCATGGCCGGTCCGCCCAGGATGCGCCCGGTAAAAACGCGGCCCCGCCGGAAAGGGGAAGGGGCCTGCCCGCAATCTTGCCATTCTCTTCGGCCGGGCCTTCGCCTAAGCGAACGTCATGAGTCCGGATATTCTCTATTTCACATGCGCGATCGTCGCCGTCGTCATTTCAGGGCTAGCCAAGGGCGGGTTCGCGGGGGTGGGCGCGCTGGCCATGCCGATCATGGCGCTCGGCGTCGATCCCGTTCGCGGCGCTGCGATCCTGCTGCCGATCCTCATCCTGCAGGACGCCGTCAGCGTCTGGGCCTTCCGACGTAGCTGGGATCGCCACATCCTGCTGGTCATGCTGCCCGGCATGGCCGTGGGCGTCGGCCTTGGTTATGTCTTTGCGGCGCAGGTGTCGGAAAGCGCGGTGCTGGGCGCACTAGGCGCGATCTCACTGATCTTCGGCCTGCAACGTCTTTGGGTCGAGCGGGGCGGGGCGATCGTCCTGCCGTCCAATTCCCCCAACTGGGTCGGCATGCTCTTCGGGGTAGCTAGCGGTTTCACCAGCCAGATCGCCCATGCCGGGTCACCGCCTTTCCAGATGTGGGTGCTGCCCAAACGCCTGCCGCGTGATATGCTGGTCGGCACGACCGCTATGTCCTTCGCCGCGATGAACTGGATGAAGGTGCATGCCTATGCGGCGCTCGGCCAGTTCACGCGGGCCAATCTGACGGCGACCGCCATGCTGGTGCCCGTGGCGGTCGCCGCGACGCTTGCAGGCGTGGCGCTGGTCCGCCGCGTCGATGCCGCCCGTTTCTACACGCTCATCTATGTGCTGATGGTGCTGCTCGGCATCAAGCTACTGGCCGATGCCGTGATGGCCTGACGCTCACAAAAAAAGGCCGGCTTGGAGCCGACCTTTTCCTTATTCCTTTTCGCGCTTCTTGCGATGCGTGTCGAGATCCAGGACTGTGGTGTCCAGTCCTTCGGGCAGCAGGCCAAGACGCCGTGCAACCTCCTGATAGGCCTCGACTTCGCCGCCCAGGTCACGGCGGAACCGGTCCTTGTCCAGCTTCTCGTTGGTCGCGGCATCCCACAGGCGGCAACCGTCGGGGCTGATCTCGTCGGCCAGGATTATGCGGCTGTAATCGCCGTCATAGAGGCGACCGAATTCCAGCTTGAAGTCGATCAGGCGAATGCCGATGCCTGCAAACAGGCCGCACATGAAATCGTTGATGCGGATCGCCATGTCGGCGATGTCATGCATCTCTTCCTGCGTGGCCCAACCGAAGCAGGCGATATGCTCTTCGGAAATCAGCGGGTCGCCCAGCGCGTCGTCCTTGTAGCAATATTCGATCAGCGTACGGGGCAGCTGCGTGCCTTCCTCGATGCCCAACTTCTTGCTGAGCGAACCGGCGGCGACGTTGCGCACCACGACCTCGATCGGCACGATCTCGACCTGACGGACCAGCTGTTCGCGCATGTTCAGGCGGCGAATGAAATGGGTCGGCACGCCGATCTGACCCAGCAGCGTGAAGATATGCTCAGAAATCCGGTTGTTCAGCACGCCCTTGCCGGAAATCGTGCCCTTTTTCTGGGCATTGAAGGCGGTGGCGTCATCCTTGAAATATTGGATGATCGTGCCAGGCTCGGGGCCTTCGTAAAGGATCTTTGCCTTGCCTTCGTAGATCTGGCGGCGACGGGCCATGCGCGTTCCTGTCTTATCTTAGAGCGATTTCTCATCAGATGGGACCATCTGATGGCTCGGAAATCGCATAAAACCAACGACCCGGATCGGTCGAAACCGATCCAGAAAACATTGCGCCCCGGCAAACGCGAATCGGAAAGGATCAGCGGGTGCCGGGGCTGCTGAGGCGGCCCATAGAGCAAAGTGAAGGGGGGTGCAATTAGCAGCGATCACCCGCCAGCCCTACAGCACGTCCCCGAACATGAACCATATCATCGCGCACCAGGCGACGAGGCCGACTACCCCCAGAATAACGCCGGATCGTTCGCGGATGGCGGACCAAAGGCCGCGATGTTCGTCGTTATCGTCACTGTCCATGGGCAGTGCGTAGCCGGTGACGCCGCTCCACTCAACCGGTGGCTGCATCTTCCGGCGCTTGGGCTTCCACCGTTTCGCTCTCGGGAGACTCGTCGCGTCCCGACGCCATCAGTCGACTGGTGAAGGCCTCCCGCCACCAGCTGATATCCTGCTGCTCGACGCTGTCCATCATCGATCGCCAGCGCCGCTTGCGCTCGTCCAGCGGCATCGCCAGCGCGCGCAGGATGGCGTCCGACATCTCCTCCGGGCTATAAGGATTGATGAGCAAAGCGTCCTTGAGCTGCATCGCCGCACCCGCGAAGCGCGAGAGGATTAGCACGCCCGGATCGTCCGGATCCTGCGCCGCGACATATTCCTTCGCGACCAGGTTCATGCCGTCGCGCAGCGGCGTCACCAGCCCGATCTTCGCACCGCGATAGATGCCGGCCAGCTTGTCGCGCGGATAGCCCTGGTTGACGTAGCGGATCGGCGTCCAGTCGACATCGCTATATTCGCCGTTGATCCGGCCCGCCAGCGAATCGAGCGTCGCACGGATCTGCTGATAGCTTTCCACCTCGCCGCGTGATGGCGGTGCGATCTGGGTCAGCACGACCTTGCGATGATGTTCGGGATGATCCTTCAGGAAACGCGAATAGCCGCCGAACCGCTCCTCCAATCCCTTGCTGTAGTCCAGCCGGTCGACACCCACGATCATCGTGCGATCCTGCAACGATGCGCGGATCAGCGAACTCATGTCGTTGGCCGCGTCGCTCGTCGCGGCTTCGGCGAATTCCTGCGCGTTGATGCCAATCGGGCAGGCTACCGCCTGGATCGTCCTGTCGCCCACGGTGACGAAATCGCCGTCCACCGTGCCGCCCATTTCCCGCTCGACATAATGGCGGAAGGATTCGAGCCATTCCTCGGTATGGAACCCCACGACGTCATAAGCGAACAAGGTGCTGACCAGCTTGCTATGATGGGGTAGCGACACCAGCAGCCGGGTGGGCGGCCACGGGATGTGGAGGAAGAACCCCATCCGGTTCTTCAGCCCCTTGTCCCGCAACATCTGCCCCAGTGGGATCATGTGATAGTCATGGACCCAGATGACGTCTTCGGGTTCGATCAGCGGGCTGGCCGTGTCCGCGAACCGCTTGTTCACCCGATTATAGCCGCCCTCGAAATCACGGGCATATTCGGCCAGGTCGATGCGAAAATGGAACAGCGGCCACAGCGTCTTGTTGGCGTAACCGTTATAATATTCGTCGACATCCTGTTCTTCCAGGTCGATCGTCGCGGTCTTGACGCCGCCATCTTCGGCGAAGCCGATATGGCCGGTGAAATTGTCGGTCACCTCGCCCGACCAGCCGACCCAGATGCCACGGCTTTCCCGCAACGCCTGCGAGAGGGCGACGGCCAATCCGCCCTGGTTGCCGGACTTGCTGGGGCGAGAGACGCGGTTGGAAATAACAATCAGGCGGCTCATCGCATCGCGCTCCAGGGTTTGCTCAACAAGACGGCGCAATTGATGATGCCGACCAACGAGTAGGTCTGGGGATAATTGCCCCATAATTCCCCGGTCGTGGGGTCGATATCTTCGGACAGCAGGCCTGCGGCGGTGCGGCGGGACAGCATCTCCTCGAACAGGGTACGGGCTTCGTCGCAACGGCCGCTGCGATGCAGCGCCTCGATCAGCCAGAAGGTGCAGACGTTGAACGCGGTCACCGGCTCGCCGAAATCGTCCGGCGCGCTGTAGCGCAGCATGTCGTTGCCGCGTCGCAGGTCAGCCTCCAGCGCTGCCAGCGTCCCCACGAATTTGGGATCGTCGGCGGTCAGGAAACGCAGGTCCAGCAATTGCAACAGCGACGCGTCGCGCGAATCATCCTCGAAATTGGCGGATATGGCCTGGCTCTCTTCCCGCCATGCCGACTCCAATATATGCGCTTTCATCGTTGCGGCGCGATTTTCCCAATGGGCGGCGCGCAGTGGGAGGTCAAGCGCGACCGCCGCATGGGCCAGCCGGTCACACGCCGCCCAGCACATGACCGCGCTATAGCTATGGACATGGGCGCGAGTCCGCAGTTCCCACAGGCCCGCATCGGGCTTGTCGTAAACGGCCCAGGCCCGCTCACCGACAGCCTCCAGCGCCTCGAAATCGCCATGACCCGCCATGCGCAGCAGGCGCTGGTCGATGAAGCCCTGAACGGACGACAACACGATCTGGCCATAGGCGTCATGCTGTATCTGCTCATAGGCGGCATTGCCCACGCGCACTGGCCCCATGCCACGGTATCCCGCAAGCTGCTCGGCCTCCCACTCGGTCAGCGTCGCGTTGCCGCGCACGTCGTAGAGCGGCTGGATATGCCCGCCCTTCGCGCCATCGACGATGTTGCGCAGATAGACGAGATAGGATTCCAGCACGTCCAGCGCGCCCAGTCGGTTCAGAGCCTCCACCGTATAATAGGCGTCGCGCACCCAGCAGTAGCGATAGTCCCAGTTACGGCCACTATCGGCATGTTCGGGAATGGAGGTGGTGAGCGCCGCGACGATCGCGCCGGTTTCCTCATGCTGGCACAGCTTGAGCGTGATGGCGGACCGGATGACCGCTTCCTGCCACTCGGCCGGGATGGCCAGGCCGCGCACCCACATTTGCCATTCGTTGATCGTGTCGTCCAACATGCGCTCGATCGCCGGGCGCAACGCATCGGAAAAGCCTTCGTCCGGCCCCATGAAGAAATGGGCGTCCTGCTCCAGCCGGAACCAGCTTTCCTGCGCGATCAGGCCGATGGGCGCATTGGTCGATATCCGCATCGCCATGTAGGACAGCACGATCCGGATATGGTTCGATCCGTAATTGACCGGCACCTTTTCCTCGTTCCATGCGGTTGTGGGACGCAGCTTCACGCGGATGCGGGGGAGCCTGCCACCGGTCGAACGATGCGGGTAAACGCAACCGGCCGATACATGCGGCCCTTATGCCGATGGCGGGGACAGAAATCGATAATCTCGATCGCATTGCCCTGGCCATCGCTCTGGCGCGTCACCAATATCGGCGTATTGCGGATATAATGTTGTTCGACGGCGACGCAATTTTCCAGCTCGATCGCCCAAAAGCCACGCGATTGGCTATCGTCCCACGCCTTGTCGTCCAGCAGGGCGGAAAAGACCGGATCGCCATCGACGCGCGGGACGCAGGCCCAAACCATGCGGCCCATGCGGTCGATCAGTGCGGAGGCCTGGCAGTTGCCGATGGGCCAAAGGTCGAGCGTGCGCTCGGCTCCGGCCAGGATGGATTCGCTTGATGCTTGGATCGCTCTGTCCCCGATTTGCTGGTCACGGCGAGGACTCCCGGAAATCTATCCGGCGATGCCCTCCGCCAGATAATGCCTGACGGCGGCAACCTGTTCCAAAGAGAATGCGGCAAGTGTCGGTCGCGGGGCGCCGACCAGTATGCCGGCTCCCCCAAATCCGCCGCAGCGGCGAAGCCCTCTTCATCGGTCACATCGTCGCCGATGAAGACCGGCACGCCCCCCGCCATCGATGCGTCCTGCATCAGCGCCAGCACCGCGCTGCCCTTGTCCGCGCCGCCGGGGCGCAGCTCGAACAGCATCTTGCCGCGTTGCAGGGCCAAGCCGTGATCCTGCGCCAGTTGCGCGGCCAGTGCCCCAGCTTCTTCACCCCATCGCGGCGCGTTCCTGAAATGCAGGCCGACGCTGATCGATTTGCGTTCCACCAGCAGGCCGGGCTTGTCTTTGGCGAAATCTTCGAAGGCCGCCTCGACCGCGTCGATCGCGGGCAGACGGGGTGGGGCCAGCACCGGCTCGCCGGGATGGGCGAGTTCCAGTCCATGAGTGCCCGACAACAGGAAACCGCCAAAGCCCAGGTCACGCAAGGTGGCGATCGATCGGCCGCTGACGATGGCCAGCCGTCCGCCCAGTCGATCGCGCAACTGCGCGAGCATGTCGAGCAGGGCGTCGTCGACCTCCACGGCATCGGGCGTTTCGGCGAGCGGCGCCAGCGTTCCATCGAAATCGAGGAACAGCGATGCGCCATTCAACAAAGCGACGGGGGGTGGGGAAAGGGCGAAGGGGGGAGGGGGCAATGTCTGGCACGGACGCAAAGTGGCGTCCTCGCCCGAAACCGCAACCCCCGATCTTCAAGCCTCTATCGATTTTTACCCGGCAGGCTTAGGATCAGCATCGCCGTTCTTTGGTCCATGGTGCGGACCATTGGATGCCGTGCAGGACACGGAACGCCTGCATCACCCGGGCCAACAGCCTGTCTATGCCATGGTTGATGTCATCCCGACCATCTTGCCACAGCCGGTCGTCATATTCGTCACGCATGATGCCGTCCTTTCGTTGGGAGCAGAGGGCGGGCCCAAATCGATGCCCGCGCCCTGTTTTTGCCCGATCGGCGCTGTGGCCGCCAACAAAAGGCTGGACGCCATAGACAAGCTGACCTTATCTATCCGGTCATGTCTATCTTGCCGCCCCTGTCCGCCATCCGCGTGTTCGAAGCCGCCGCGCGGCGGGAGAATTTTACCGCGGCGGCGCAGGAACTGGGCATGACCCAGGCGGCGGTCAGTTATCAGGTGAAGCTGCTCGAAGAACGACTGGGCATCAGCCTGTTCCAGCGTATCGGGCGCAAGGTGGCGCTGACCGACAAGGGGCGGGAGATAGCCCCGATATTGACCCTTGCCTTCGATCAGATGCGGCAGGGCTTTGCCGCCCTGACGCAGGATCATTCGGCGGTGCTGACGATCAGTTGCACCAACAGCTTCGCCCATCTCTGGCTCGCTCCCAAGATCGGCGCGTTCCAGATGCGGCATCCGCTACTGGCGGTGCGCATCCAGGCGGACGATGCCGTCGTGGATCTGGCCCGCGACGGCGTCGATCTCGCCATACGCGGCGGCAAGGGCGAATGGCCGGGGCTGGAGGCGAGCCTGCTGACGCATAACCGCCTCGTTCCGATGTGCAGCCCGGCCTGGCTGGACCGTCACGGCCCCATCGCCGACGCGCATGCGCTTCACAGCCTGCCGCGCCTGTCGCCCGACGACATGTGGTGGCATGAATGGTTCGCGGCAATGGCCGTGGACATCGATCCGGCGATCGGCCCGCCCGGCATCGCGCTCGACAGCCAGGTGATGGAAGGCCGGGCCGCCATCGCCGGGCAGGGGGTCGCGATCCTCAACCATTTCCTGTGGAAAAGCGAAGTCGAATCGGGCCTGCTGGTCGAGGCGACGCCTTCCTATGTCCGCGAAATCGCCAGCTACTGGATCGTCTATCCCACCCACGCGCGCAACACGCCAAAGGTGAAGGCGTTTCGCGACTGGATCAGTGCCGAATTCGCTGCCGAGATCGCCGCCGACCCGGACGGCCGTTACCTGCCGCGCTGACGCGCGATGCATCTGCCTTTGACCAAATCCGTTTCCGTTTCGTGCCCGTCCTGCTATCCGACCTGCGATGACTGATTTTCGCGACCCGTTCGACGCCATCAAGGATCACCCTTTCGACGATGCGCTGTCGCAGCGCTATCTCGTCTATGCGCTTTCGACCATCACGGCGCGATCGTTGCCGGACCTGCGCGATGGCCTGAAACCGGTCCATCGCCGCCTGCTCTGGGCCATGCGATTGCTGCGGATGGAGCCGGGCGGCGCTAACCCCGACGTGCTGGTCGCCAATCCTGCGCGCAACACCACCAGCTACAAGAAATGCGCGCGGGTCGTGGGCGACGTCATCGGCAAATATCACCCCCATGGCGATTCTTCCGTCTATGACGCCATGGTGCGCCTGGCGCAGGACTTCTCGCTGCGCACGCCCTTGGTCGATGGACAAGGCAATTTCGGCAATATCGACGGCGATAACGCCGCTGCGATGCGCTACACCGAAGCGCGCCTGACCCAGGCCGCCGCCGACCTGATGGCGGGCCTGGACGAAGGTACGGTCGATTTTCGCCCGACCTATAATGGTGAGGATGAGGAGCCGGAAGTGTTCCCCGGCCTCTTCCCCAATCTGCTCGCCAATGGCGCGACCGGTATCGCGGTGGGCATGGCGACCAGCATCCCGCCGCATAACGTCTCTGAGCTGATCGACGCGGCCGGTTTGCTGATCGAAGATCCGGACACCGATCATGGGGCCCTGATGCAGGTGGTGCAGGGGCCGGACTTCCCGACCGGCGGCGTCCTGGTGGACACGCCGTCGATCATCTCCGAAGCCTATGCCACGGGGCGCGGCGCCTTCCGCACCCGCGCGCGCTGGCACAAGGAAGAGGGCGGGCGTGGCACCTGGATCGCCGTCGTCACCCAGATCCCCTATCAGGTGCAGAAGTCCAAGCTGATCGAACAGATCGCGGCGCTCATCAATGACCGCAAGCTGCCGATCCTGGCGGATGTCCGGGACGAGAGCGACACCGAAATCCGCATCGTCATCGAACCGCGCGCCCGCACCGTCGATCCGCAGATGCTGATGGACAGCCTGTTCCGGCTGACCGACCTGGAAAACCGTTTTCCGCTGAATCTCAACGTCCTCGACGCCAGCCGCACCCCCCGTGTGCTGGGCCTGCGTCCGCTGCTGATCGAATGGCTCAAGCACCAGATCGACGTACTGGTCCGCCGCGCCCAGCATCGGCTGGACAAGATCGCCGCGCGGCTCGAACTGCTCGACGGCTATATCATCGCCTATCTCAATCTCGACCGGGTGATCGAAATCATCCGTACGGAAGATGAGCCGAAGCCGCTCATGATGGCGGAATTCGGGCTCAACGACCGCCAGGTTGAGGCGATCCTCAACATGCGGCTGCGTTCGCTCCGCAAGCTTGAAGAGATGGAACTGCGCGGCGAGCATGCCGAACTCGTCAAGGAAAAGGACGAACTGGAGAAGCTGGTCGAAAGCCCGGCACGCCAACGCACGCGCCTGAAGAAGGATCTGGCCGCCCTGCGCAAGCGCTATGGGCCGGAAACGGATCTCGGCCGCCGTCGTACGTTAGTGGAGGAAGCCGCACCGGCGCGTGAGATTCCGTTGGAAGCCATGATCGAGCGCGAGCCGATCACCGTCATCCTGTCCGAACGCGGCTGGATCAGGGCCATGAGCGGCCATCGCGATCTGGCCGCCGCCGACACGCTCAAGTTCAAGGAAGGCGACGCTCCACATTATGCCTTCCACGCCTACACGACGGACAAGCTGTTGATGGCGACCTCGACCGGCCGCATCTATACGCTGGCGTCGGATAAGCTGCCGGGCGGGCGTGGTTTCGGCGATCCTGTGCGGTCGCTGGTCGACATGGATAATGAGGGCGCGATCGTTGCCTTCATGCCCGCGCGGATCGGATCGGAGCTGCTGCTGGCCTCATCCGACGGACGGGGTTTCCTCGCGGCGACGGCAGACCTGATGGCCGAAACACGCAAGGGCAAGCAGGTGGTTAACGTGCGGGCCGGCGCGAAGCTGAGCGTCATCCGCCCGATCCCGGCCGAAGCAGACAGCATCGCCGTGATCGGGGAAAACCGCAAACTGTTGGTATTCGCCCTTACGGAAATGCCGAAGATGACGCGCGGGCAGGGGGTGCAGATGCAGCGCTATCGCGATGGCGGCCTGTCCGATGCGATCGCCTTCCGCCTGTCCGATGGCCTTAGTTGGACCATGGGCGGCGAGTTGGGACGCACCCGCACCGAAAGCGACATGATGCCATGGAAAGTCGCGCGCGGCGCGGCCGGACGGATGCCGCCGACCGGCTTTCCACGCGACAATCGCTTCTGATTGCAGGCATTTCGCCTTTGATCTAAAAATCCCGCGGCGGCGATTAACGTTTCCGGAAAATTTACTCCTTCTGGTTACAGCGGGTGTATGGAACCAACATCGGTGCGCAATTTGCCGGTCTTACTGGACTGCGACACCCCCTCGACCGGGGGCGATGGCGCGCATAGTCACCCAGCCATTAGCTTGGCCGACTGGCTGGCCGCGCTTCCGCAACTTGCGGCGATATTATCCTATGAAAATAACGATATAAATCTCGTTCTTGGCAACGCGAATTATATATCGACCTTCCAGATGCCGGCGGAACGCGACAAATCCTCGTCCAAGGTCATGATCGAATGGCGCGATCGCGTCCTGGATCTTATCCAGTCCGGTCGCGATTCGGATAGTTTCGAACTACGGCGTGAAGGCAAATTGGGGCCGGAATATTTCATGTGCACCCTCGGCCGCCTGCCTGCGGAGGAGGGGCGCGGGGCCTATTATCTGATCACTGCAACGGACCGCACCGGCGATCGGACGATCGAGAAGAATCTGCGGCGCGAACTGCTGTCGGACGGGCTGACCGCGCTCCCCAATCGCACCGGTTTTGGTGAGGAGATTGACGATCGTCTGGCCAATTCGATCTGGGCGGACAATGCCCAGTTCGGCATCATCGCGATCGACCTTAGCCGTTTCAGCCGCGTCAATGAATCGCTCGGACCGATGGCGGGCGACGAATTGCTGATCACCGTAGCCAAACGGCTGAAATCCAGCTTGCGACAGGGTGACGTTCTCGCCCGCATCGGCGGCAATGACTTCGCAATATTTGCGCGCCTTAACAATGGTTTGTCAGACGCTCTTCATATCGTCCAACGGATCAAAGAATTGCTCAGTTCGCCGATCCGGTTGAGCGATCTGCAGATCCGCGTCGATTGCGCGATCGGCTGCGCGCTGTCGTTGAACCTGGACGACGATCCCGACGACATCGTTCGCAAGGCGCAGGCGGCGGTCAAGATCGCCAAGCGCAGCGGCAAGGTCGAAATCTATCGCAACGGCGTTCTCAAGGAAGCGCAGCGGCGATTTTCGATCGAGAGCCGGTTACGCGACGCCCTCGCCCAGGGGGGCCTGACGCTGGCCTTCCAGCCGCTCATTCACCTCCAGACCGGCGAGATCACCGGGTTCGAGGCGCTTGCCCGCTGGAATGATGAGGAACTCGGCCATGTGCCGCCGGTCGAGTTCATCGCGGTAGCGGAGGAAAGCGGCCTCATCACCCCGCTCGGTCGTTGGGCCGCCTATGAAGCGGCGCAGGCACTGTCGCGCTGGGACGCGAAGTTCGGCCAACCATTGCCTGTGGGTGTCAACGTCAACCTCTCGCCCATTCAGATGGCGCGCGACGACGTGGCCTCGATGTTCGAGGAGGCACTGCGCTATTCCGGGATAGCGGGCAACCGCCTCACCGCAGAACTTACCGAAAGCGCGATCGTGGCGGATCCTGACAAGGCGAGAAAGCTGCTCGTCGCGCTCAAGGAATTGCGGATGCCGATCGCCATGGACGATTTCGGCACTGGCTTTTCCAACCTCGCCAGCCTGCACAGCCTGCCGATCGACATATTGAAGATCGACCGCAGCTTCGTGTCTTCGATGCTGGAGGATCATGACAAGGCGGTCATCGTCCGCACCATCCTGTCACTCGCCGAATCGCTGAACCTCAAGGTCACGGCCGAAGGGATAGAGACGCAGGCGCTGGCCCATGCCCTGCAGCAGATGGGCTGCTGGCAGGGGCAGGGCTATTATTTCGCCAAGCCCATGGGCGAAGCCGACGCCTTCGACTATTGGCGCGCGCGCTGGAATTTCGAAACGATCTGATCGGCGATCGCCGCGACACGATCGGCGTCCGGAAAATCCTCTGCCACCCAATGGCGTTGCACCTCGTGCAAGGCCTTGGCGACATCCGGGCCGGGGGCAAGGCCACGCGCGATCAGCGCACCGCCACTGATCGGCAATATCGGCAAGGTCCAGTTTTCCAGGCGTGACAGAACCGACACAGGTTGCTCGCTATCCAGCAACAGCCGGTCGATCGCCCCTTCCAATCCTACCCGATAGGCCAATGTGCGCGGTTTCTCCGCCGCGTTGGGTTCCAAGGCGGCGACCAGCCGTTTGCGCGCCTTGTTCGACAGTTTCAACCGAGCGCCCACGCTATCGGCCATTGCCGGATCGGCGGGCAGCAGCGCCGCCAGCCGCCGCAGCGCCGACCCTGCGATTCCGGCCTCTGCCTCCCGCGCGATCAAACGGTCGACTCGCGCCACGCCCGCCGCATCCACCTCGGGAAGCACCGGACGCAATATGCCACCGTCGACCATCAGGCGCAGCGCATGAACCGGTGCGGCCACGCCCAGCAATTTCAACAGTTCATCGGCGATCCGCTCCCGCGACAGCGCCATCAGGTTGTTGGCGGCGGCAACGCAGGCCTTATAGGCGCAACTGTCCAGTTCGTTGTCGCCATAGCGCGCCAGGAACCGAAAATAGCGCAATATCCGTAAGTGATCCTCGGCTATCCTGGCCGATGCGTCACCGATGAACCGCAACCGCCGCGCGTCCAGATCAGCGAGGCCTCCGAAATAGTCGCTGATCGCGCCCGTCAGCGGATCGGCATAAAGCGCATTGATCGTGAAGTCGCGCCTGGCGGCGTCTTCCCGCCAGTCATCGGTATAGGCGATGGTGGCGCGACGCCCATCAGTGCTCACGTCGCGGCGCAGCGTGGTGATCTCCACCGGCCCGTCGGGCAGTACGGCCGTGATCGTCCCATGCGCGATCCCCGTCGGCACCGCCTTGATCCCGGCCGTCTTCAGCCGATCGACCACCGTCTGCGGGTCGAGCGTCGTGGCGATATCGAGATCGTTGACTGGCAGGCCCAGCAGCCCGTCCCGCACCGCACCGCCGACCAAGCGCGCCTTGCCCTTCGCCGCATTCAGTGCGTCCAGCAGGGTATCGAGGCCGGGACGGTGCCGCCAATCGGCATCAGGCAGCAAGACGGTCATGGCCCAACCTTCGGGACAGATTGGTCAATATGGCGGCGGTGATGCCCCAGATCCGGCGACCTTCCCACATAATTTCGTAATAGTGGCGCATCGCACCCGCAAACTCGATTTCCCGCCGCATCCGGTTGGCCGGGTCCAGCGCATAGGCCAATGGCAGTTCGAACCACTCCGCCACCTCGCTCTCTTGCGCATGCAGTGGCAGGTCCGGGGGGATTACGCCCAGCACCGGCACGATGTCGAAACCGGTGAAGGTATGATAGCGGTCGGACGTGCCGATCACATCGACCTGAGCCGGGGGCAGGGCGATCTCCTCCTGCGCTTCCCGCAGCGCCCCGGCAATCTCGTCGGCATCGCCGTCATCGACCCGGCCGCCGGGGAAGGCGATCTGGCCCGCATGTTTGCGCAGGGCAGACGAACGCTGCGTCAGGATCAGGCCCGGTTCGGGCCGGTCGGTAATCGCCACCAGCACGGCGGCTGGCGCCAGCGTAATATCGCCGCTGATACGCGGGTCGCGCATGTCCGACAGCAGGATGTCGTCGCGCCGATGCCCATCCTCCAGCGCGGCGCGCAACCGCTGCGCCAGCGTCATGCCATGCCATCCAGCGGAAAAAATGCCCCGTCACTCCACAGGCCGACACGGTCGCCGCCTTCGTCCAGCGCCAGGTTCATCAATTCATAATAGACGCTGCGCCCGACCAGCGCCTCCATGCCGCCGCGCACATGCAGATAGGGATGCGGTCCATCGGGCGTTTCGCGCAGGGTCAGTCCATGATCAGGCCCGGCGGTAACGATATCGCCGCTATTGAGGCGGAAGGCGAGGGTGCGGTCGCGCGCCTCGCCCTCGCTCTTCAACTCCACCGCGACGAAGGGGGCGTCCTCCACCTCTATGCTCAGCTTTTCGACCGGCGTCACCAGCACGTGACTGCCGTCCGCCTCGCGCCGCAGGATCGAGGAAAAGAGGCGGACCATCGTTTCCCGGCCGATCGGCGATCCCTGGTGGAACCAGGTGCCATCACGCGCGATTCGCATCTCGCTATCGCCGCAATGGTCGGGATTCCATTTCTCGACCGGCGGCAGGCGCTTTTCAGCAGCCAGTCGCGCGATATCGGCGAGCGAAAGGGTGGACAGGTCTGGCAAAGGCTCCATCGGCATGGGGCGGAGATAGGGGCCTCTCGCCCGAAGGCAAAGGCCTAATCAGGCCGCGACCGCAATTCTGGGGCCAAGCATCCCGCTTCCGCCGACCGGACGGCCATCGACCGACAAAGCCAGCAGGCGGCGCTGCTCGAATGGGCCGGGCGCGCTCCAGCCTGCGGTGCCATCGGCGGCAAAGCCCCAGAAGCGGCCATAATATTCCGGGTCGCCGATCATCATCAGCGCTTCGCTGCGCTGGGCGCGGGCGGCGGCGACCACCGCATCCATCATCGCCCGGCCATGGCCGCCAAATTGGTGCGTCGGCGCGACCGCGACCGGGCCGACCATGATGAGTGGCATCTGGCCGCCATCCGCATCGTTCAGCGCCACCGGCCAGCTTTGCAGCGATCCGATCAAGGCCCCGTCGGCGTCCAGAGTGGCGAACGACAAAGCGGGCAGCCATGGCATGCCTGCGCGGATGCGATAGGCGGTGCGTCCATGCCGGTCCGTACCGAACGCCGCGTCGAGCAAACGCTCTATCGCTGCATCGGGCTGGCTGTTGAGAGGCACAATGTCTGACACGTCTTGCCGATCTGCCGTCAATGGCGCATGGGGCAGCGCCGGAAGCGGGGGCTTTAGCGCCCGCTTCGCAAAATGAAAGACTAAATAGGCCTATCCGCACGGCAGCGACGCGCAGGGCGGGGGCCATATGTTGGCGGACTATGCAGACTGGATTTGACGATTTTCTGACGCTGGAGGTCAATGACCTGCATGTCGACGTGCTGACCGGCATCTATTCGGAGGAGACGCATCTCCCCCAGCCGCTGCGCATATCCATCCGCGCACGCCTGCGAATCGCGGATCATTATGAGCCGGACACCGCGCTCACCCAGTCCAAAAACTATATGGACCTGAAGCACGCCGCCTCTACCGCCCTGCCAGAGGGCGTGCATTTCACCCTGATCGAAGCGGTGGCCGACCATGTCATCGACACCATCTTCCTTCAGGACGACAAGGTCAGCCATGTCGAAGTCAAGATCGTGAAGCTGGCGCTCAGCGAACGCGGCGAGGAAATCGGCATCACCCTGGGTCGCGGCCGGCGATAACCACAGCTCGTTTCGAGCGAAGTCGAGAAACCTGTCTCCACTCCGCCCGAACCAGCCTTATACCAGGTCGCCTTGATAGGAACGTTCCCCGGCGTAGGCCGGGGTCCAGTTCTGAGCGCGGGACTGGACCCCGGCCTACGCCGGGGAACTGCCTTATGCGCCAGCATCATCGCATTCTACTATTACCCCTTCTTGATCAACCCGATCTCGATCAGACGCTCGGTCAGATAGTCATGTGCGCTGATCGCCGGATCGCGCCGGGGATTGTCATCCGACACGCATTGCGGCAGCGCGTCGATCATGAAGTCGGGCCGCAGATGCAGGAAGAAGGGCATGGAATAGCGCGAATGGCCGCGCCGTTCCGGTGGCGGATTGACCACGCGATGGCTGGTCGACGGCAGGAGATGGTTGGTCAGCCGCTGCAGCATGTCGCCAACATTGATCGCCAGCGCGCCGGGCGGCGGCACCACGGGCAGCCAATTGCCGTTCCGGTCCTTCAAATCCAGCCCGCCTTCCTCCGCGCCCAACAACAGGGTGATGAGGTTGATGTCCTCATGCGCGCCCGCCCGAATGCCCGGCGCCTGCGGCGACACCGGCGGATAATGGAGCAGCCGCAGGATCGAATTGCCGTTCTCGATCGGGCCGTCGAACCAGCGTTCGGGCAGACCCAGATACAGTGCGATCGCCGACAGCAGTTCCGCGCCCACGCGATCGAACTCGGCATAGAGTTTGGCGAACAGCGGCTCGAATTCCGGCATTTCCTGCGGCCACATATTGGGCGGCATGGTTTCCGCCAGCGGATCGCCCTCCGGCAGGTCGCGGCCGACATGCCAGAATTCCTTGAGGTCATTCTCGCTCGCGCCCTTGGCGATTTCCGTGCCGAAGGCGGTATAGCCGCGCTGGCCGCCATTCACCCTGGCGTTATAGCGCTGCTTCACCTCTTCGGGCAGCGCGAAAAACTGACGGGCAAGCGCCCAGCCGTCTTCGACCAGAGCTTGGTCCATGCCATGGTCCTTCACCATGGCAAAGCCGAACCGTTGAAAGGATTGACCGAAAGCCTCGGCGAAATCCGCCTTGCTCATTTCCGCCATGGACAGGACAGGCACCTGATCCAGCACCGCTTGCGACACGTCTTATCTCCAATTGTTCGTCGTCTGGGGTGCAGCCCCTATGGGACCGCCCGCACATGACGCCATCCTTGATCGCGCCGGAGCGCTGTTGCAAGAAGGCAAAATGAACTATTGGCTGATGAAATCGGAACCGGACGTCTTTTCCTATGACGATCTCGTCAAAAAGGGGAAGGCCGAATGGGACGGCGTTCGCAACCACGCGGCGCAAGGCCATATGAAGGCGATGCGCAAGGGCGACCGGGCCTTTTTCTATCATAGCAATATCGGTCTGGAGGCGGTCGGGATCATGACGATCGTGGAGGAAGCCGCATCAGATAGCACCGACGACAGCGGCAAATGGATCGCCGTGCATGTCGCGCCCCATGAAAAACTTGCAAGACCTGTGTCGCTCAAGACGATGAAGGCCGATCCGGCGCTGTCGGACATGGTAATGTTGCGCCAGTCGCGTCTGTCGGTAGCGCCACTTACCAAAGCGCAGTTCGACCATATCGTCGCCCTGTCGAAGGCTTGACCGACATCTTGGACGCCGGTTGCACATGATGCAACTGGCGCGCCGTCCTTTGCGATTGTCGCGGTGCCGCGCTGCAGCATAAAAGCGTCTTCAACAGAACAAGAATATAAGAGGTGTTTGATCGGCATTCACAAGGAGTTTACCCATGCGAATGCTGTCCAAGTTCATTGTTTCCGGCGCCCTGACCGCCGTCGTCGCCATAGCTGCCCCCGCTCAGGCCGAAGAAACCGGCAAGCAGCGCTTCACGCACGAAGGTTACACCTATGTGTATGAAGTCAAGGACACGAAGAGCGGCAAGGTCATTTCCGGCCGTCGCTTCCCGGACTCTGTCGCGTTCAACCTGGCCGTGAAGAACGGCAAGGTGTCGGGCGTATCGGGTGGCCAGCAGGTCGCCTTCAAGGTCGAAGACGCGCGCGGCGCCGCTTCGAACTAAGTCTCAAACGGCATTAAAGAAAGGGACGACATCCGACGGGATGCCGTCCCTTTCTTGTTGGACGATCGTGCGTAGCGCGTAGCGCTATGCCAGGAACCGACACGGCGCGATCACGCCATGCCGGTTCGATGCGTCAGCGGCAGGTGCGCTTGCTGTCGATCGCCTTGCCGAGCAGTGCACCACCGGCCGCACCCAGGATCGTACCCGTCGCGCGGTCGCCGCGCGTATCGATCGCACGACCCGCCAGCGCGCCACCGACGCCGCCGACGATCAGGCCGGTGGTGCCGTTCGACTTGCGGCAATAGGTGCGGCCGTCACGGCCACGCCATTCCTTGTAGCGATAGTTTTTACGGGCCTGGGCGCCGTCGGTCGGTACGGCCATGGACATGGGAACGGCCAACGAAACGGCGGCCAGGGCGAGCAGGGCTTTACGCATGAGTATCTCCTCCATCAGCGTGATTTGTCGCTTCAACCCCCTAACCTTGATCGAGGTTGCATGAACCTGCGGCAACGATCTAAGAGACTGTTTCCGAAGACATAAAATTTGAGGCGAACAGATGCGCGTGGACGACGGGCAGTATTCGCGGCGGCTGATCGATGCGCTGAACCTTGCGCCACACCCCGAAGGCGGCTGGTATCGGGAGACTTGGCGTGCGGCATCGTCGCCCGGGGAGCGTTCGGCCGGAACCGCGATCCTGTTCCTGCTTGAGGCGCATCAGCGATCGCACTGGCATTGCGTCGATGCGGACGAACATTGGTTCTGGCACGCAGGCGCGCCACTGGTCCTTTCGATCGCGACAGACCAATACCGGTCTGGATATCCATCCTGCGCTCAACCGCACGCTGGGCCGCATCTATCGCGCAGGGGGCGGTTTCAAATTCTGATATCTGCCCACGATCCTTTCTGCCCAACCTGTCCCGGTTCTGCACGGACGGGGACATCTTTTTTCGGCGTCTGCGGGTGTATCGTGATCCGACGGTCCCCAAAAAAGGACCCCGCTGATCCTGTGCCACCACGGCCTGGACGCAGGGAATGGAAACAAGACCAAGTGAATGGTGCCGGCTACAGGATTCGAACCCGTGGCCCCCTGATTACAAATCAGGTGCTCTACCAACTGAGCTAAGCCGGCGCACCCTTGCGGGTCGGACGCCCTTACTATCAGATCACGCCAAAGGTCCAGCCCTCTGTTTGCGCTATTTGTCGCGTCAGCGCCGGTGGCGTCCAAAGGTCCCGCCTTGATGCCGACCGGCGCATCCACGCGGCAGTCACGATTGCATCGGCGCCATGATCGTCGGGCATCGACCCGACATGCTGCTCCGATCCCAGAGTGACCAGCGCCACATTCAAAGCATCGGCGTCACGCATCTTGCTGCGTCCCTTGGGGCGTCCGGCGGCGCGGGCGGCGATGCTGGTATAGATTTCCACGACCAGTGAGCCCTCGTCAGGGGCAGGGTCGAAGGGCCAGATCGGCAGATACGGCCGCAGGTTATGAAGCAGGCGCATCCCGGCAAAGCTGGCCTTGGCGACCTGCGCCGCGCCGATCGCGTCGTACACAGTGGACGGCTTGCCGCCGCCGCCCCCATTATAATGCGCCTCGCACATGCGGTTGTGCATGAAGCTGGCTTTCACCCCGTCCGCCTTGCCGAAATAGAAATGGCGGCGATGCGACACTTCCAACAGGCTCGCCGCCCCCAGGTCCACGTCGTCGCAGATCGCATCGACATAGGCCCAGAAGGCGGGGCCATCCTGCGGCGCAGGATCGCCGGGCAGATAGTCGCCTCGCGTGACGAAAGGCGGCGCAAAGCTGAAATCGAAGCCGAACAGAGTGGGTGTCTGTTTCGCTGTCGCGATAACCCAGTCCGCAACAGCCTGCCGCGACCAGATGCCTCCAGGCGCCGCGATCAAGCACGGCACGGCGTCGCCGTCGTCGCACATCGCTACGGCTATGCCCTTGTGTCGCGCACCCTTCGCCCCCGACCAGTCGATCGCGGCAAACCGCGCGAAGCGGGGCGTCACGCGCCGCCGCGTTCCGCGCGCAGGCGATCCCAATGGGCGATCCGCTCGCCGATCCGCGCCTCGAACCCGCGATCGGTCGGCGTGTAGAAGGTCTGCGGTGTCATTTCGCCTGGCCAGTAATTCGCGCCGGAAAAACCCTCGGCCGCGTCATGATCATATTGATAGCCCTTGCCGTAACCGACCTGCTTCATCAGCTTGGTGGGGGCATTGACGATGTTCATCGGCGGCATCAGCGATCCGGTATCCCGCGCAGACTTGAAGGACGCTTTCATCGCGGCATAGCCCGCGTTGGATTTGGGCGCAGTGGCGCAATAGAGGCAGGCTTGCACGATCGCCAGTTCGCCCTCCGGCGATCCCAGGAAATCATAGGCGTCCTTTGCCGCAAGGCATTGCACCACCGCCTGTGGATCGGCCAGCCCGATATCTTCGGTTGCAAAACGCACTAACCTCCGCAGCACATAAAGCGGTTCTTCCCCTGCCGTCAGCATCCTTGCAAGATAATAGAGCGCCGCCTGCGGGTCCGATCCGCGCAGCGATTTATGCAGGGCGGAAATGAGGTTATAATGTCCCTCCCGATCCTTGTCATATACAGCGACGCGGCGGTGGAGCAGGGCGGATAGCCCCGCCGGATCGAGCGGCTCTGGCAGATCGATCGAATACAAGGTTTCGACCTGATTGAGCAGGAAGCGCCCGTCGCCATCGGCGCTCGCCACCAAAGCTTCGCGCGCGGCGGCGTCTATCGGCACCGGGCGGCCGGTCAGGGCTTCGGCGCGATCGAGCAACTGTTCCAGTGCAGCCGCGTCCAATCGCCGCAGAATCAGCACCTGCGCCCGTGACAACAGCGCCGCATTCAACTCGAAGCTGGGATTTTCGGTGGTGGCGCCGACCAATGTCACCGTGCCATCCTCGACGAAGGGGAGGAAGCCGTCCTGCTGCGCGCGATTGAACCGATGGATCTCGTCCACGAACAACAACGTCTTTTCGCCGCGCCGCGCATGCTCTTTCGCGGTTGCGAACAATTTTTTGAGGTCGGCCACGCCCGAGAATACGGCCGATATCGGTGCGAACCGCATGCCCACCGCATCGGCCAGCAGCCGCGCCGTCGTCGTCTTGCCGGTGCCGGGTGGCCCCCATAATATGATCGAAGACAGCCGCCCTGCCGCCACCATGCGGCCGATCGCGCCGTCCGGACCGGTCAGATGCTCCTGCCCCACAACATCGCCGAGCGTGCGCGGACGCAGCTTGTCCGCGAGCGGAGCAGTATCCGCCGCGCTATCGGCAGCGGGCAGGTCATCGGGAGCGAAGAGGTCGGCCATCGCACCCGATATAGGATGTAAAACGCATTATGGAACCGGGCTGGATCGCGGCGCCAGCCCTTGTGCACGCTGGCGGATGATCCGCAAATAGGTATCGACCAGCGCCTGGTTGACCTGATCCCATCCATTGCGTTCGGCGCGGCTTTGCGCAGCGGTGCCGGCCGCCTGTCGCGCGCCGTCATTGATGCAATAGGCCTGTAACGCGTCGGCAAAGTCGCCGATCGCGCCGGGGCGGATCAATCGCCCGGTCACGCCTTCGGTCACCAGGCTTTCACTACCGGTCGCGCGCGCCGCGACCGTGGGCAGGCCGCAGGCCATCGCCTCCAGCGTGACGTTGCCGAAGGTTTCCGTAACCGATGGGTTGAACAGCATATCCATGCTGGCGACCGCGCGGCCAAGCTCGGGGCCCTTCTGGAAACCGGTAAAGACAGCGCCCGGTAGCCGGTTCTGGAACCATTCGCGAGCCGGACCTTCGCCTACCACCAATATCTTGTGCCTGACCTGCCGCGTGGCGAGCTGGTCGATGGTATCGGAAAAGACGTCCAGTCCCTTTTCCATCACCAATCGGCCGATGAAGCCGATCGTTGGGGCATCGTCATCAATGCCCAGCGATCGTCGCCATGCCAGGTCGCGGCGACCGGGATTGAAAATCTCCCGATCGATGCCGCGTGTCCAGATGCCGACATCGTAGTTCATCCGCTGTTCGCGCAGCAGTTGCGCCATCGAATCCGACGGCGCGACGATGGCATCGCAGCGGCGATAGAAGCGGCGGAGCAGGGACAGGATCAACGGCTCCAGAAACGCCAGGCCATAGTAGCGCGGGTAGGTTTCGAACCGCGTATGCACCGACGCCACCGTCGGCAGGCTGCGCGCGCGTGCCCAACTGAGCGCTCGATGCCCCAGTGGATCGGGGCTGGACAAATGCACGATGTTGGGCGCGAAATCGTGCAGGTCGCGGCGGACCTGCGCCGACATTCTATAGGGAACGCGATATTCCTTGCGCCCCGGCACGGGAAAGGACGGCGTGCTGACCAGATCGCCTTCCGGTTCGAACGCAGGCGTCCCGGTCGTCGGCGAATAGACGCGTACGCTCGCGCCCTGTCGCAACAGATAGCACACGAAGCGGTTGAGCGCCTGGTTCGCGCCGTCGCGGACATAATTGTAATTGCCGCTGAACAGGGCGACGCGCAGGCCGGTAGCATCCATGGGCGGCCCATAGCCCAACCGTCATGAAAACCCAAGGGAACCAGATGCGGATTTGGGCATTTTGCTGTTCGTTGTTGTCGAGTTACGGCCGGCGCAGCATGTACCCATGATGGAGAGGATGCCCGTATGACCGAGACATTCCGTAAAGGAACGCGGGTCAAGTGGAACTGGGGGCAGGGCGTCGGCCGAGGACGCATTGCGGAACGGTTTGACCGCCATGTGGAGCGCACGATCGAAGGATCGTGCATCCGTCGCAACGGCTCGCCAAGCAATCCTGCCTTTCTGATCGCTGCCGACAATGGCGGCGAAGTTCTGAAGCTCCGTTCGGAAATCAGCACCGCTTAAGTTGTCGGCTCCAGCTTTGCGATGCCTGTTCGCGCAAAGCGGCCATCGTGTAAGCTGGCCACATATGGCATGATCGGCGCATGACGACATCTTTCATGACTATCGACGCGCTGCTTGTCGGCAAGCCGGTTCCTTTCCGCGGCGACGATTACAGCGCCATCGCCAAACAGCCGGTGATAGGACCTGTCCGTATCACATGGAACGGGTTCGAGCATGACGCCGTGGCCGATCCCGTTCACCATGGCGGCTGGGACAAGGCGATCCATCTCTATCCCCAGGACCATTATGGCTGGTGGCGGACGCGTAAGCCCGACGAGCCTCTGCTCGATAGGCCCGGCGCCTTTGGTGAAAATATCGCCTCGCGCGGGCTGACAGAAACCGACATTTGCCTTGGCGATCGTTTTTCGCTGGGCAGTGCGGTGGTGGAGGTGAGCCATGGGCGGCAACCCTGCTGGAAGCTCGACCACCGTTTCGGCGCGCGAGACGTCATGGCGACCATCGTCAAGACCGCGCGCAGCGGCCTCTATTTCCGCGTGGTGCAGGAAGGCGAAGCCCGCGCCGGCACGCCGATGGAATTGTTACAGCGTCCATTGCCCGACTGGAGCATCGCCCGCATATTCCAGTTGCTCATCGGCGGCGGACACAAACGCAACCCCGACGCCGTCCACACGCTGGCGCACATGCCCGTCCTGGCCGAAGCCTGGCGGGAAAGAGCACGGAAACTAGCGGCCTGACGCGCATGAAGGCCACAGGGCGAACACCCATCATCACGGCGATGTAAAGAGAAGATATGGTGGACGCACTTGGGCTCGAACCAAGGACCCGCTGATTAAGAGTCAGCTGCTCTACCAACTGAGCTATGCGTCCACTCCGGGGCAAATATGCATTCCGGCGTTGGCGGGCTGTTAGCAGTGCACCGGGCATTTGCAAACAATAATCGGCCATGTGTCGGAATTTTCCGGGATGCGGCAGGTTAGCCCCAATTCCCCGTGCCTGCCCGACGCTTATGGGCGCGATCGATCGCCATGATGATGCCGACACACAGCATTACCGTCAGCATCGACGATCCACCATAGGACATGAAGGGCAGGGGTATGCCCACGACAGGCGCCAACCCCATGACCATCATCAGGTTGATCGCAACGTAGAAGAAAATGGTCGTGGTGAGCCCCGCAGCCGCCAGTCGGGCGAACTTATCCTGCGTGCGCATCGCCACGCGAATGCCCCAGCGGAACAGCAGCATGAAGGCAAGGATGAGCAGGGTGCCGCCGAGCAGGCCCCATTCCTCCGCCATGGTGGCGAAGACGAAGTCGGTATGGCCTTCGGGCAGGTAGTCGAGATGACTTTGAGAGCCTTGCAGGAAACCTTTTCCCCACATGCCGCCCGACCCGATCGCGATCTTCGATTGGCTGATGTGATAGCCGGCGCCCAAGGGATCGCTTTCCGGGTCCATGAAGATCAGCACGCGGTTTTTCTGATAATCATGGAGAAAGCTGAACGCGATCGGCACCAATGCCGCTCCGGCAAGGCCGGTACCGACGAACAGACGCAGCGGCAATCCTGCCAGGAACATGACCGTCACACCGCCTGCGGCGATCATCGTCGCAGTGCCGAGATCGGGTTGGATCAGAACAAGCATGAACGGCACGCCGATCAAAACCAAAGCGGGCCAGATGGCGTTCCATCGTCGGATTTCGCCAACCGGCAGCATCGCGTAGAAGCGCGCGACTGTCAGAACGATGGCGGGCTTCATGAACTCGGACGGCTGCAACTGCATGAAGCCCAGGTTGATCCAGCGCTGGCTTCCGCCCGCGACGCCGCCGATCAGTTCCACCAAAAACAACGCCGCCAATATTGCGCCATAGGCGGGGAAAGCGAAGCGGGCGAATATCTCCACCGGAATGCGGCTGAGCGTCAGCGCCATTGCCGAAAAGACGCAGAAACGCACGGCCTGGTTGACGGCCCAAGGAAAGATGTTGCCGCTTGCTGCGCTATAGAGGACGATGATGCCGAACCCGGCAATGGCTAAAAGCAGCGCCAGGATGCGCCAGGGAAATTCGGTGAGAGGCCGTGGGATGATGCTCATGGCGCGCCTGTCGGATTGCTGCCGGGGGGCGGCGGAACGTCATCCTCGCTCTCATTGTGCGTCGGCGCGGGCGCGGCTGTCGCTGCGTTGCTGCCTGTCGCATTCGATGCGGCATTGTCCGCCGGTGGCGGCACTTCGCCTTTTTCGACAGCCTTGGCCACGCGAAAAGCCGCCATTTGCCGCGCTTGACGTTCGGCGGGCGTCCCGCCCCAGCCTTTTTCCAGCGTCTCCAGCTTTTCCATCGCCTTCTTCGGGTCGAACAGGAAGGATAATGTGTCGCTGGCGATCATGGGCGCATCTTCGTTGCGGATCATATGCCCGCCATGTTCGATGATGCAGGCTATCGCAAACCGAGGGTTATCGAACGGCGCGAAACCCTGAAACAAGGCGTGGTCGCGCAGCTTGAAGGCGAGCGAACTATTGCCGCGCACCCCGCCGGCGCGTTCCGCCATGGTGATGCGCCGCACCTGCGCGGTGCCGGTCTTGCCCGCGATCATGACCCCGGGGATGGAACTGCGCGCCGCACCCCCGGTGCCGCCGCCATTCACCACCGCATTCATCGCGTCGCGAATGACGACCAGATGCTCCTCGGTCGCGCCGACGGTGGCGGGTTCGAGGCGGTGGGCGCCATGGATGAAATTGGGCATCAATTGCCTGCCGGTCGCCAGACGCGCGGCCATCACCGCCATCTGCAACGGGTTGATCAGCATATAGCCCTGACCGATGGTGGCGTTGACCGTGTCGTAGACCTGCCACTTCTGGTGATACTTCTTCTCCTTCCACGCCGGATCGGGCACCGTGCCATAGCTCTGACTGGGGAAGGGGAGGTCGAATTTCTGGCCCATGCCGACCCGGCGGGCCATGCTGGCGATCCGGTCCATGCCGATCCGCTGCGCCATCTGATAGAAATAGATGTCGCAACTCTGGGCGATCGCGCCGCGCATGTTGAGCGGGCCATGGCCGCGCCGTTTGTGGCAGTGGAACAGGGTATTGCCGACCCGGATCGCGCCGCCGCAACTGATCGTCTCCTGCGGCCCGATCCCCGCCTCCAGCAGCGCCAGCGCGACCATCGGCTTCACCGTCGATCCGGGCGGATAGAGGCCCTGCAACGTCTTGTTACGCAGCGGGACATGATCGTCCTTCGACAGCATCTCATATTCCAGATGGCTGATGCCGTCGGAAAAGCTGTTGGGATCGAAACTGGGCATCGACGCCAGGGCGAGCACATCGCCATTCTGGCAGTCGATCACGACCACGGACCCGCTCTGGGTTGCCAGACGGCGGCCTGCAAACTCCTGTAAGCCAGCGTCGATCGTCAGCTTGATCGAATTACCTGGCGTGTCGGGGCGCGTCGTCAATTCGCGCACAATCTTGCCGCGTGCCGTCACCTCCACGCGTTTCGCGCCAGCCTTGCCGGTCAGCGTCTGGTCGAACGCCTTTTCCAGCCCATCTTTGCCCAGCTTGAAGCCCGGCGTGACGAGCAACGGGTCCTTGCGCTTCTTGTAATCTTCCGCCGTCGCCGCGCCGACATAGCCTAGCAGATGGCCCACCGTTGCACCGGCGGGATAGTTTCGGGAAAAGCCCTGGCTGGGCGCCACGCCCGGCAGGTCGGGCAGCCGCACGCTGATCGCGGCATATTGGTCGTAAGTCAGCTTGTCGGCGACCTGGATCGGACGGAAACCGGCGGTCTTCTCCAACTCTTCCCGAATGCGGTCCACCTCGTCCGCCTCCAGGTTGAGCAATTGGGCCAGATGACGAATTGTCGCTTCGGCATCGACCACCCGCTGGGGGATCAGGTCGACCCGAAAATCGGTGCGATTATTAGCCAGCGGCCGCCCGTTGCGATCCACGATCCAGCCGCGCCGTGGCGGGATCAGGGTCAGGTTGACGCGATTGCTTTCGGACAGGAGTTTGTATTTTTCGTTTTCCGCGACGCTGATCCACGCCATGCGGCCCACCAGCATTGCGCCGATCGCGCCCTGAATCCCGCCCACCATCATCGCGCGACGCGTGAAAGTGAAGGATTGGGCAGCTTCGGTGATAATCTTGCGCTTGGGGGTCAGGAACTTCATGCCATCACGCGCCATCGGTCGATCCGGGCGCATTGCCGGACGACGAAGGGAAACAGCAATATCGTCCAGACCATTTGCGGCGCGACCAGAAGCAGCTTCACATCACCTCCACCCGTGATCCGCGCGAAAAACAGACCACCGGCGATGCAGAAGATAATGGCGAGCGTCGCGATTAGCCAGTCCTGCCGATAACTGCGCCAGATCATGCGATGTTCGATCGCATCGATCCCGATCAGAGCGACCGTCCACAGGAACATGGCGGAACCAATCGGCTGTCCGCTCATCATGTCGTCGAACAGACCGAGCGGCAGCCCGATCCAGGCGCGCCACAGGTCCGGACGCAACAGCCGCCACGACAGGAGCAGCAACAGGCCGAACGGGGGCATGATCGGAGATTGGGCGATGACGGGCAGGGCAGTCAGGAAGGAGCCGAACAACACCGTGACGACCGGCGTGCCGGCCAAACGCAAGCGGGACGGATGCCGCCCCAGCCGTGGCACATGGTAGAGATGCGGGTCGATCATGGCTGCGCGGCGTTGCCGGCCGCCGCCTCGTCCACCACCGTCGGCGTCGCTGGTGCCGCCGGACCGGACCTGGTCACGGCATCCTCGAACGCACGTTCCACAACCACTGCATCGACCCTGGCCGGGTTGGCGAGCGGCACGCCATAGGCGATTTCACCCTCCGCGCGGACAACGACTGCGACAGGTATATTGGGTTGATAGACCCCGCCGATGCCCGACGTCACGAGCAGATCGCCCGGCTTGAAGGGGTTGCGTCCCGCAGTCAGCGCACGGATCTCGACCGACCCATCGCCCAGGCCCGTGGAGATGGCCGGGATATTGTCGTTCGCCCGCCGGACCGGCACGATATTGCTGGTGTCGGTCAGCAGCAGCACGTCCGAACTGTTGGGGGTCGTGATATGGACGCGACCGATCAACCCCTCCGGCGCGCGGACCGGCATGCCTGAACGCACACCCTGCCACGTCCCGGCGTTGAGCTTCGCGAAGCGGCGCGCACTGGATGCGGAAGAGGCAATAAGGCGGGCGGTCAACACTTCGGTGGCGTCGGCGTCGACCAGCTTGAGCAATTTCTTGAGCCGGATATTTTCCTGCGCGACGCCCTTCGCCTCGATAATGCGGTTGCGATCCGCCTCCACCTGGCGGCGCAGCGCAACATTCTGCGATCCCGCCTGCCAGTAGGATGCCAATGTCTCGTCGACCGATCCGACGCCGCTCACCATGCCCTTGAACGCGCTGGAAACGGGGCGGCTGATTTCGGACGTGGCGATGCGGATGGCGGCAAATCCCGTGGGATCGAAAATCGCGACAACGACCAGAAGCAGGCCGACGGCCGCACCGGCCACCGCCACGACATAGCTGGCAAACAGGCTATATTGCGCCTTCCGGTTGATACCGGGGCGTCGGCTGGTTGGCCGCGCCATCTAATCGTCCTTCTCGATCAGGCGGTTTGCAGCACGCCCCGGAAGATCGGATCTTCCATTGCGCGGCCCGTGCCGATGGCGACGCAGGTCAGCGGGTCTTCGGCGATGGTGACGGGCAGGCCCGTCTCGTCGCGCAGTTCGTCGTCCAGCCCCTTGAGCAGCGCGCCGCCACCGGTCAGAACGATGCCCTGATCGACGATGTCGGCGGCCAGTTCGGGCGCAGTGTTTTCCAGGGCGATCCGCACACCTTCCACGATCGTGCTGATCGGTTCGGCCAGCGCATCGGCGATCTGGCCCTGGTTGATGCTGATTTCCTTGGGCACGCCGTTCACGAGGTCGCGGCCCTTGATATGGATGGTTTCGCCCACGCCATCTTCGGGTGCCTGAGCGATGCCATATTGCTTCTTGATCCGTTCCGCCGTGGCTTCACCGATCAGCAGATTGTGATGGCGACGCACGAAGGAGACGATCGCCTCGTCCATCTTGTCACCACCGACGCGGACAGACGTGGTGTAGGCCAGGCCGCGCAGCGACAATACGGCGACTTCGGTCGTGCCGCCGCCAATGTCGACCACCATCGAACCGATCGGTTCGGTCACGGGCATGTCGGCGCCGATCGCGGCGGCCATCGGCTCCTCGATCAGGAAGACCTGACTGGCGCCTGCATTGCTGGCGGCGTCGCGAATGGCGCGGCGTTCGACGCTGGTCGAACCGCTGGGCACGCAGATCACGATTTCAGGTGCGCGCCAGGGGCTGTGCTTGCCCCCATGCACCTTGGTGATGAAATGCTTAATCATCTGTTCGGCGACGTCGATGTCGGCGATTACGCCGTCGCGTAAGGGGCGGATGGCCTCGATCGAATCCGGGGTCTTGCCCATCATCAGCTTTGCATCGACGCCCACTGCCTTCACCCGCTTGACGCCGTTCAGCGTCTCGACCGCCACCACCGACGGTTCGTTGAGGACGATGCCGCGACCGCGCACATACACCACCGTATTGGCGGTGCCGAGGTCGATGGCCATATCCTGCGAAGTAAATTTGAAGAGACGCGAAAAGATCGACATGCCTTATCCTGTATCGCCCGCCGTCCCCGCGACGCGATAGGGGGACCGGTCGGAAAGCTGTTCTGCGCCTGCCGTTAACCTCAATTTCCTTGCGCCTTGCAGTGCAAAAAATTCAGGATCGCGGCTCGCGGAAAGCGCTCGATTGGGCTAGTCCCTAATCAATGTCAATACGCCGTCTGCCCGAACATCTGGTCAATCGTATCGCTGCCGGTGAAGTGGTCGAAAGACCCGCCAGCGCGCTCAAGGAAATCGTTGAAAACGCTTTGGATGCTGGCGCGACTCGCATCGCGATACGCCTGTCCCATGGCGGGCTGGACCGGATAGAGGTCAGCGACGATGGCTGTGGCATGGATTCGGTCGACATGGCGCTGGCGCTGGAGCGGCATGCCACGTCCAAACTGCCTGACGATGCCATTGAAAATGTAGCGACTTTGGGTTTTCGGGGGAGGCCCTGCCTTCGATCGCCAGCGTCGCGCGTCTGTCGATAGACAGTCGTCCGTCCGGCCAGGATGGATGGAACCGCACGGTCGACAATGGCCAGCTGGTGGCGGAAGGGCCTGCCGCCCTCCCACCGGGCACGCGGGTCACGGTGGAGCAGTTGTTCGGTAAAGTGCCCGCCCGGCGTAAGTTCCTGCGCTCGGCAAAGGCCGAATATGCGGCCTGCCTCGACATCGTCCGTCGGCTCGCCATGGCGCATCCCCTCGTCGCCTTCTCGGTCGAACATGATGGTCGCCGGGTGCTGGGCGTGCAGGGCGGAGAGTCGCGGGAGGAGCGCGTCGCTGGCCTGACCGACCGGGCGCTGGCGGACAATCATGTCATCGTCAGCCTGGAGCGGGAGGGCGTGCAACTATCCGGCGTGGCGTCGATCCCAACCTACAATCGCGGGGTGGGCGATCATCAATATCTGTTCGTCAATGGTCGCCCGGTCCGCGACAGACTGCTCATCGGCGCGTTGCGCGGCGCCTATGCCGACATGTTGGCGCGCGATCGGCATCCGGTGGTCGCCCTGTTCCTGGACGTGCCCGCGCAGGAGGTGGATGTGAACGTCCATCCGGCCAAGACGGAAGTGCGCTTTCGCGATCCGACGATGATCCGCGGCATGATCGTGTCAGGCCTGCGCCGCGCGCTCGATGCGGAGGGGTTTCGCGCCGTCCAGCATGCCGACCCGGCCGCGCTGTCTGCCTGGAAGCCCGAACCCGTTTCTCCGACACCCATCGGATCGATGCCGATCTTCGAAGCGGCGGCATTGTCCCCTGCCAGCTATAGCCAGTTCGCGCCCTCCTCTCTGGCTGATCGCCGCGCATCCTTCATCACTCCGCCGCCGCAGGCGCGCGCCGAACCCGCCGCCGCGCCGCCGCCCGAAGGCAGCAGCTTCCCGCTGGGCGTGGCGCGGGGGCAGGTCGCGCGTACCTATATCGTGGCGGAAGCCGAGGACGGTCTGGTGATCGTCGACCAGCATGCTGCCCATGAGCGGCTGACGCTGGAACGGATGCGCCGCGCCATGGAAGGGCAGGGCGTTGCGTCGCAGGCGTTGTTGCTGCCCGAAGTCGTGGAACTGGAAGAACCCGCCTGCGACCGGCTGGAAGCGCGGATCGCTGAACTGCGGGAATTCGGCCTCGACCTGGAGCGGTTCGGCCCGTCGGCCATGCTGGTGCGGTCGGTCCCGGCGATGCTGGGCCAATCGGACGTGCAGGGCCTCGTCACCGATCTGGCCGATGATCTCGCCGCCTATGACAGTGCGTTATCGTTGAAGGAGCGGCTCGATCTCGTTGCGGCGACCATGGCCTGCCACGGGTCGGTCCGGGCCGGGCGGGTGCTGAGCGTCGCGGAAATGAACGCGCTGCTGCGCGAAATGGAAGTGACTCCGCGATCGGGCCAATGCAATCATGGACGGCCGACCTGGGTGAAACTGGGCCATGGCGACATAGAGAAATTGTTCGGAAGGAAATGAAACGATGACGATCCTGGCCGCTCTTCTGTTAGCGACGGTGGGGACGCCCGCGATCGATCCGGCCTGTGCCACGCCAGCGCCGCTATCCGAACCCTGGACCAGTTGGACCCAAAGCGGGCAGGCCAAGGCCGGTGCAAAAGCAGACGGCGCACCGGCGCTGATCCTGGGCAAGCCCGTCGTCGCCACATTGACCCCCACGGCCTATGTCCAGTTCGTCGCGCAGCCCGGCAAAGGCGCAAAGGACGGATATGCCGGACTTTTCACCCTGTCGATCAAACAGGCGGCGCGTGTCGGCATCGCGCTGGATGGTCCGGCCTGGATTGATGTCATTACCGATCAGACCGCGCAGACATCGGTTGAGCATGGGCATGGTCCGACCTGTTCGGGCATCCGTAAGATCGTCTGGTTCAATCTGGCGGCGGGGCGGCACATCGTCCAAATCGCGGGATCGAAGGGGCCATCCATGCGGGTAATGGCCGCCGATGCAACGGCGAACCAGCCCGTTCGCTAGGCCCGCCCCGTCACACCGGACGGGTGCGCCACATCGCGATCGGGATCATCGTCAGCACCGGCTTGTCGTCCTGGTTCAGGATCGTCACCTTGTTGCGGACGATCCCCATTTCCGGACGGCTTTGCGACGGCCTTTTGTCGATCACTTCGCTTCGCCCATGCAAGGTGTCGCCGGGCCGAACCGGGCGCAACCAGCGCAATTCGTCCACGCCAATCGCCCCCAGGCTGGCGGCCTGCTGGCCCGGATTGTCCTGCATTGCCGCAACGAACATCTTCATGAACAGCGCGGTCGTATGCCATCCGCTGGCCGAAAGCGTACCGAAATGGGTGGCCGCCGCCGCTTCGTCGGACAGATGGAAAGGCTGCGGGTCGAACTCTGCCGCGAAGGCGATCGTCTCATCACGCGATATGGTCAGCGGACCGAAATCGAACCCGTCGCCGATCGCGATATCCTCGAAATAGAGAATGTCATCCGCCATCACCCGTCTCCTGTTATTACGGACGATGGCCTACCGTTGCTTTCCGTTTACGTCAATGTCAGGAACGGCCTTCAATGGGCGAGTAGACCGGCCAATGCGACTGGGTCGCCATCCGACGAACGCGCCGTCACGCCGATTAGGCGCGCGAGCAGCGGATAGACATCGACATTGGCGAATCCCGTCGGTGCCTTTGCGCCCTTAGCGAAAGCCGGTCCGTTGGCGATGAACAACGCTTGCATTTCAGGCGCGCGATCGTCCCAGCCGTGATTGCCACCCGTCACCTCGCTCTTGGGCGCGCTCGGCTGAATTTCCCAACCGGTTTCGGCCAGGCAGAAATAAGGCGGGATGCGACGGTGGGTGCCATAGTGGAAGCGTGCCGGTATCTCCCCTTTGCGCCAGCATTGCATGTGCGGAATGGATCTGAGCAGCGCGGCCTCCAGCGCTTTTTCGCGCCCCGGCAGGGCCACGATACTGGCGTAGGGCCCGCTTTCCACGATCCGATAGTCTGCGGGGTTCGCAATCTTGTCCAACGCGATGATCCGGTCGGTCGATCGCGCGGCCATGCCATGGTCGGCGACCACCACCAGATTGACAGGTTGGCCCATCGCCTTCAGTCCCGCGACCAGTTCGCCGATATGGGCGTCCACCTCCGCCAGCGCCTGGGTCGTTTCCGGCGCATCCGGGCCTTTGACATGGCCGACCGTATCGACCGTGTCGAAATAAAGCGTCACGAAGCGCGGACGGATATCGGCGGGACGGCGCAACACATCGAGCACCATATTAACGCGTTGCGTCCCGCCGATCTGCTGATTGAACTGTGCCCAGTCGCCTGGCCGGGTGCCACTATGAATGTCATGCGGCCAGGCTTTGTCCTGCGTGCCACCCCAGGGGACGTTAGACCCGGGCCAGAACATCGTCGCGGTGCGGACCCCCGCCTTTTCCGCCGTTACCCAGATCGGCTCGACATCGTTCCACCAAAAGGGATCGTCGCTCGCCATCGTGAATTTTTCGCCCGGTCGTGCCGCGTCTTCCATGTTGTTGGCGACGATGCCGTTGCGATCGGGCCGGTCGCCGGTGACGATCGCCCAGTGATTGGGGAAAGTCTTGGTCGGGAAGGAAGGACGCATAGGCGCTTCGATGCCGTCTGCCGCCAAGGCTGCCAGATTTGGCGTCACCCCGCGTTGCAGATAATCCGCGCGAAAGCCGTCGATCGACACCAATATCGTGACCGGCGCACGTTGCTCGGCTTGGGCGGTCGGGGCGGGGCGGTCAATTGCGGCGGTGGTGCAGGCACTCAACCCGGCCAGAACGAGTAAAGCAGGGGCGAGCAAAGCAGGAGCAAGAAAACGGGGCGGCATGGCGACTCTTCTTCTATTTTACGAATGCCAATCGCTTAGCAGTCATCCGATGACGGTAAAGTGACGTTTCATTTGAGATGCTCGCGGAGGGTCAACCAGACGGTCCGCTTCGCCTCCCGCGACAGGCTGGCATAGGCCCCGCTGGAGGAGGGCAGGTCGATGAGCGCCACGCCCGGCCGTTCGCCCAGCTGCCGCCGTCCGTGCAGGCTGGCCGTCTTCCCGTTGAACCCGATCGCCCGTAACGTCGGCAGCCGTTCCACGAACGATCCCAGATCGCGCAGTTCCGCGCCTCTGATGCTGCTATCCAGGCTACCCGATCGATCCGCACTTTCGATCACGTCCCACAGGCCGATGCCCAGCGCCCGCAGCCTTTTCAGCCGCATCGCATAGGATGCGGCCCGCAGATCTTCGTCCAGCACACCGCCCAGCAAATCCCAGAAGGCATTGCCGCGATGGGCATAATATTCGCCCTGTTTGATCGAGGCATCGCCTGGCAGGCTGCCCAGGATCAGGACGCGGGTGTTTGCATCGACGCTGGGCGGAAAGGCGGCCTTGCGTATCGCAGGCATCTGGCCGATCCGCAGCGCCATGCCGCGATCAGACGTTGAAACGGAACAGCATGATGTCGCCGTCCTGCGTCACATATTCCTTGCCTTCGGACCGCCACTTGCCCGCTTCCTTGGCCCCGGCTTCGCCATTATATTGCACATAGTCGGCATAGGCCATGGTTTCGGCGCGAATGAAGCCCTTTTCGAAATCGGTATGGATCGCGCCTGCCGCCTGGGGCGCCTTCGATCCTTTCGCCACGGTCCAGGCACGCGCTTCCTTCGGTCCCACGGTGAAGAAGGTGATGAGGCCCAGCAGTTCGTAACCCGCGCGAATGATGCGCGCGAGGCCCGCTTCGGTCAGGCCCAGCGCTTCGAGATATTCGGCGCGTTCCTCGACAGGCATGGTGACCAGTTCGGCCTCGATCGCGGCGGATACGATCACGGCGCTGGCATTTTCCACCTTCGCCTTTTCGAACACGCGCGCGGAAAAGGCGTTGCCCTCCGATGCAGCGTCTTCCTCGACATTGCAGACGTAGAGGACCGGCTTGGCGGTCAGCAACTGCGCCTGCCTGAACAGGCGATCTTCTTCTTCGTCGCGCGGCACGGTGAGGCGGGCGGGCTTGCCTTCGCGCAGCAGGTCCAGCGCCTGGCCCAGCACGGTGGCGGCGGCTTTCGCTTCCTTGTCGCCCTGCGCGGCTTTCTTGGCGAGGTTTGGAACGCGCTTTTCCAGGCTTTCCAGGTCCGCCAGCATCAATTCCATCTCGACCGTCTCGGCGTCGGCGATCGGATCGACCTTGCCCTCGACATGGGTGATGTCGTCATCCTCGAAACAGCGCAGCACATGGACGATGGCGTCGGTTTCACGGATGTTGGCCAGAAACTGGTTGCCCAGCCCTTCGCCCTTCGACGCGCCGCGCACCAGGCCCGCGATATCCACGAAGCTGAGCTCCGTTTCGATGATCTTCGCGCTGCCGCCGATCTTTGCGATCGTGTCGAGCCGATCGTCGGGCACCGCAACGCGGCCCTCATTCGGCTCGATCGTGCAGAAGGGATAGTTGGCCGCCTGCGCCGCCTGCGTTTCGGTCAGCGCGTTGAACAGGGTGGACTTGCCCACATTGGGGAGGCCGACGATACCGCAACGAAAACCCATTTGACTGCCTTACAAGATCGGAAAGATTTGCGCGCCCGATAGCGCTTTGTGCAGATAAAGGCCAGCCTTGGACGCGACAGGGGGGTGGACAAAAGGCGCGATTGATAAGCGCGTCGCTTTGGCCGCATAGAGGATCATGACCCAAGAGAGCATCGAACCGAGCCGAGAAACCCACTGGATCGACCAGAAGGGGCGGGCGTGGAAAAAGCGCCCCGCGCATGAAACCGGCGCGTTCGGCCGCTGCCCGCGCTGCGGCGAGGGGCATATCTTCACCGGTTTCCTGACGATGCGCGATCGGTGCGAGGTCTGCGATCTGGACTACAGCTTCGCCGATCCGGCCGATGGTCCCGCGGTGTTCGTGCAGTTGTTCGCCTGCGTGCCGGGCGTGGTCTTCATCATCATGCTGGAGATCATGGCGCGGCCAGGGCTGTGGGTGCATCTGGCCGTGGGCGTGCCGGTGCTGATCCTGACGACGCTCCTGCCGATGCGGCCGATCAAGGGCTGGCTGATCGCCGCCCAGTTCACCAACAGTGCGCAGGAAGCCGGCACCGGCGCGCTATGGGCGAAGCTGCATGGGGGAGAGCCACGCGACTAGGGCTTGGCTTCGACCTTGATCTCGAACAGTTTCGGCCAGTTCTTGCCGGTGATGAAGACGCGATCCTTCGTTGCGTCATAGGCGATGCCGTTGGCGACCGCTTCGCTATCGGTCACGCCCGCCACCTTGCGCAACGGACCGACGTCGATCCAGTCGACGACCGCGCCGGTCGTAGGATTTATCCGGGCTATCCGGGTATCATACCAGATATTGGCCCACACCTCCCCCTTCACATATTCCAGTTCGTTCAGGCGATCGACCGCGCGGCCGTTCCAGGTCACGGTGATCCGGCGCTGTTCGGTCAGGCTGTCGGGGTCGAGGAAGCGCAGTTGCGCGGTGCCATCGCTCATGATGAGGCTGCGCCCATCCTGCGTCATGCCCCAACCTTCACCGTCATAGCGGAAGTCGGACAGCGGCTTGAAATCGGACAAATTCCAGACGAACCCCCGGCGATGCCGCCAGGTCAGGCTGACCAGCTTGCCGCCCCAGTTGACGATCCCTTCACCGAAATAGGGGGGGCGATCACGCGGCGTTGCAGGACTTTGCCGGTCTTGATCGCGACCTTGCGAATGTCCGACTGCCCCTCCAGCCCGGTGCTCTCATAGAGTGCGCCATCATGGTAGAAGAGGCCTTCGGTGAAGGCGCTGGCGTCATGCGGGTGGGTGGCGACCAATTTCCAGGATGTGTCGGCAGCGGCGGACGTGGACAGGATCGCAAGCCAGGCGAAAGCGCCAATCCACCATTTCCGTTCGGTTCGAGCCTGTCGAGAACCTTTGCGCGAGGGTTCTCGACAGGCTCGAACCGAACGGGGTGGGTGTGGTGAAAACTGCGCCTTCATTCCGCCGCCTGTCCTTCGATCGCCTCGGCAAGCCATGCGGGCAAAATTGCGGGATCTATATTCTCCACCCGGTGCAACTCGACCGAAAGGTCCATGTCCGGCAATGCCGCACGCTGCCGCTTCTCATCCGCTTGCGCCAGCGGCACGGCGATGAGGCGGCGGCTCACCTTGTTACGATAATGCATGCGGGCGGTATTTTCCTGCCCGACGTAGCAGCCTTTGTCATAATCGACGCCGTGCAGTTCCTCCGCATTGGTTTCTAGCCACAGCGTCTGGTCCTGCCCCAATTCCTGCGCCCCTTCGAATATGCCCAGCGAAAGGCGATGAGCGCGGAAGGCCGGTGCGGCGTCGCCATCGCTCGCCGGCGCGATCCAGCGATGGCCGAGCGCGGGGAGGCGCGGGTCGAGCGGCTGGTCAAAAGCATCAAGCGACCAGTGGATGGCAAGGCCCTCTTCGCGGGCGATCGTCACCTTGCGTCGCAAACGATAGAGGATCAGCCGCTTCGCAAGCGCCTCGGCCTGCGCCGCCTCGCAATCGATCAGCACATCGTCGCCGTCCCCCCAAAGGATGAAATCATACAGCGCCTTGCCCTGCGGCGTCAGCAGTCCGCTCCAGCGCGGTTGGCCCGGCTGGAGCGTCAGCACGTCGCGGGTCAGCAGGCCTTGGAGAAAAGGCTTGGCCTCCTCGCCGGAAATTCTCAGGATCGTGCGGTCGCTTAGGGTGGTGCCGGTCATCGGCTTTAGGTAGGACGGCAGCACGACTTAGCCAAGGCGCATACGCACGGTTCTCGACTTCGCTCGAACCGAACGGAGATTTTATTATGACCCAGACCTACGACATGATCCTCAAGAACGGCACCGTCCATACGCCGGGCGGCGCGGAGAGCGTGGATGTGGGCGTCCTAGCCGGGAAGATCGTGGCGATCGGTACGTCCCTGGGCGATGCGGGCGAGCTGATCGACTGCACCGGCCTGGACGTGCTGCCCGGCTGCATCGACAGCCAGGTCCATTTCCGCGAGCCAGGGTTGGAGCATAAGGAAGACCTCGAATCGGGCAGCCGCGCCGCGGTGCTGGGCGGCATCACCGCCGTGTTCGAAATGCCCAACACCAATCCCAACACCGACACCGCCGAACGCGTGCATGACAAGCTGAAGCGCGCGCATCATCGCATGTGGTGCGACCATGCCTTCTATGTCGGCGCGACGGCGGACAATGCCGAGCAGCTTCGCGAACTGGAACGCATCCCTGGCACGTCGGGGGTCAAGATCTTCATGGGCGCATCGACCGGCAGCCTGTTGGTGGACGATGACGACGCCCTCTCGCGCGTACTGGCAAGCGGCACGCGCCGGGTCGCCATCCATGCCGAGGATGAGACGCGGATGAACGCGCGCAAAATCCATGCGGAGGAGGGCGATCCATCGACTCACCCCGTCTGGCGCGATGACGAAAGCGCCTTGATCGCGACGAAGCGGATCATCGCGCTGGCCCGCAAGGCGCGCCGTCGTATCCATATCCTGCATATCACCACCCCGGCCGAACTGGAATATATCGGCCAGAACAAGGATATCGCGACCTGCGAAGTCACCCCCCAGCATCTGACGCTGGCGGGCGAGGACGCCTATCCGCGTCTGGGCACCTATGCGCAGATGAACCCGCCCATCCGGTCCGGCGCGCATCGCGACGGCCTGTGGTTCTGGCTCAACCAGGGCGTGCCCGACGTGCTGGGCAGCGACCACGCGCCGCACACCAAGGAGGAGAAGGCGAAGACCTATCCCGCCTCGCCCAGCGGCATGCCCGGCGTCCAGACGCTGGTGCCGTTGCTGCTCAACCATGTGGCGGAAGGGCGGCTGTCGCTGCGCCGCTTCATCGAACTGACGTCATCGGGGCCGCAGCGCGTGTTCGGCCTGACCGGCAAGGGGCGGATTGCGCTCGGCTATGATGCCGACTTCACGGTGGTGGACCTCAAAAAGCGTTGGACCGTGGGCAGCGACTGGCTCGCCTCGCGCTGCGCCTGGTCCCCGTTCGAGGGCGATCAACTGACCGGCAAGGCGGTCGGCACGATCATTCGCGGCAACACGGTGATGTGGGAAGACGCGCTCGCCAACGCTGCGATCGGCGAAGCGGTGCGGTTCGAGGCTACAGAATTTCGCTAAGGATGGTTTCCCGGCGAAGGCCGGGGTCCAGTCCTCTGCGTGTGGCTGTACCCCTGCCTTACGCCGCTACGCGATCACGACGCCGCGCATGGGTGATACCGTCGCTGGCGAACAGGATCAGGCCCAGCCAGATCAGCCCGAAACTCGCCATCTGGCCGCGACTGAGCGTCTCGCCGAACAACACCACCCCGCACAGAAATTGCAGAGTCGGAGCCAGATATTGCATCAGGCCCAGCGTCGCCATCGGCAGGCGCTGCGCGGCGACTGCGAACAAAACCAGCGGCACGGTAGTCACCGCGCCCGATGCTATCAGCAGCGCGCTGGTAGGCGCATCCTGGCCGAAGCCGACGCCACCATGGTTTAGCTCCCACACCAGATAGGCGATGGCGAGCGGGGTCAACAACGCCGTCTCCACGCCCAGCCCGATCATCGGCGCGACCGGCGTCAATTTGCGCAGCAGCCCGTAAAAGGCGAAGCTGAACGCGAGCGACAGGCTGATCCACAACGTCGTCAACGCCGCCGCAGCGAGGATCGCGACCCCGATCGCGGCTATACCGATCGCCAGCATCTGCGCGCGCCGCAGCTTTTCCTTGAACACCGTCACGCCCAGCATGACGACGATCAGCGGATTGAGGAAATAGCCCAGGCTGGCCGCGACGACATGCCCGTCATTCACGGCCCAGACATAGGTCAGCCAGTTGATCCCGATCATGAAAGCCGACCCGGCAAGCGGCAGCATCAGCCGTCGATCGCGCAGGGTCGTGAAGAAATCCGGCAATCCCTTTCGCAGGGCGAGCAGCGCGACGATCAGCAGCAGCGACCAAAGGACGCGCTGCGTGACGATCTCGACCGGATCGACATGGTGCAGCAGGCGAAAGAATAGCGGCAGCAGGCCCCACAGGCCATAGGCCGCAAACGCCGCCATCAGCCCCCGCCGCGTCGCCTGTTGTTCGTCCGTCAGAAAATGCCCCCGCCCATGAACAGGCGCAGAGCCCCGAAGGCCGCGACGATCAGGCAGAAATTCCGCCCGCCATTCCTGGACGAGATCATGCCGATGAACGCGCCGAACAGCGCCATCGGCACCAATATCCAGTTGAGCGCGCCCAGCAGCGGAATCACTGCCGGGATCATGAGGATGAGGGTGACAAGGCCGATAAAGCCCGACAATATGTTCAGCATCGCCCCTATATGTCGGCAAGACTGTCCCAGAGCAAGACAATGGGCCAAGGCCAGTCAATCAGGACTGGCTATAACGCGGAATAAGCGGCAGATTCACCATAAGTCCTAACGCAAAATTTACCTTTGTTCTTCAGGGCTCGTTTACGAAGGAGTGAAGGATGGCGCGTTTCCGGTCTGTAGGCATGATATCTCTGGTGTTGGCGCTCGCCGCCTGCGGCAAGGGGGACAAGGACGCCAATCTCGCCGCGCTGGACGCGCAGCTGACGAACAACGCGACCGATCCCGCGCTCAAGGGCGCCTTGGCCGACCCGATCGTGGTCGATCCGCAACTGGTCGGTCAGTCCAACCGCAACGCCGTGCGGTCCGCCGACAGGACCGCCAATGGCGCGGTCCCGTTGCTGGGCGGCGACGCAGGCGCGGCGCAGGCACAGGCGGTCAAGCTGGCGGGCGGCAAGCTGCTGGCCGCACCTGCCGCGACCCAGGGCGAAGCGATGGCGTCGACCGTCACCTTGGGCGCGGTGGTGCGCGAACAGGCCGGGCGGCGTGGCGGCAACGCCAATTGCAGCAAGAAACTCAGCTACGGCATGGAATGGGCGCAACGCCTGCCTGAACCGTTCGGCCTCTATCCAGGCGCGCAACTGACCGAAGCGGCCGGTGCGCAGGTCGATGGCTGCACCCTGCGTGCGGCGAGTTTCGTGACGCCTGCACCCCGGCAGGGCGTGATGGACTATTATTATACGGTCGCCCGCCGTGCGGGCTATGATGGCGAGCATAAGATCATGGGCGGCGACCATGTGCTGGGCGGCACGCGCGGTGCCGACGGCAGCGCCTATTTCATCGTCTTCACCGACGCCCCAGGGGGCAAGACCAGCGTGGATATCATCGCCGACAACGGGCGGTAAGAGGCGCGTCTTGAGACAGCGAGTCGGACAGTATCGACGCATAGGCCGATTGCAAGTCCCTGTAATCCAATGGATTTTTATGGCTTGTCATCGAATGTGAACGATGCCCGTCCTATTTGCATTTGTAATCAAGGACTTGCCATTGCAATAAGATTATAGAAAAGCGGTAGTGACGTCGTTGTGGCGATCGCGCCGTCGACCCGATTGCGTCGTCAGTGCCGGAAGAAGAGCGTCACCGACGCCACATGATTGACGCGCGTGTTGCCCCCGCGCTGGTTTACCAACTGGTTGAGATAGCCGACCTCCAGCGTCGACGCCCCCGGCAGGCCGATTTCCGCGCCCAGGAAACTGCGCAGCTGGTCGAAGCCGCCACGCGCGCCCCAGTCCGTGTCGTTAAGCGCGACGAACCCCTCCGCATAGACCAGCGCGTTGACCGCATCGCTGCCGGGCCGTAGCGGCTTTTCATAGCGGAGCATCTCACGCAGGCGCCAGCCCATATCGTGCCCGTCCGACCGCCACCGTTGTTCGATCCGCGAACGCGACGACAATTCGCCACCCCAGGGCTTGCCGAGCGCCCAGTTCAGCTGTTGAAAACTGCGTTCCTCATTGACGTCCCTGCCGCCCTCGATCGGCACGACGACATGGGCATAGCCCTGATACAGCGTGATGGACGGGGAGAATTTCCAGCCCAGCGCCCCGCGAAAGATGGACTGGTCGATCCGCGACAGGCCATCGCCGACGCGTGGCTGGACTTCCGCGAAATAGACCAGCTCATCCTTGACCGATCCCATCGCGGTCAGGTTGAGCCAGAACTGCTCGTCCTCGCGGGTTGCCGCGCTGGCGGGCATGGCGATCAGCGCAAGGCAGGTGGACAGGCAGACAAAGTAGCGACGCATGATGTTCCTGTAACCGGGATAAGCGAGCCGCATCACGCGGCTATCCGCCCTTTTAATGCGCGCGCGTTTCTATCCCGTTTCCCGATCGTTAGTTTGCGTCTGGAAGACGGGAAATTACCTCCGCGACCTGATCCCTTTCGTTGGTTCGTCTGGCGATCAACCGGTCAGGTGATCACGCTGGGCGTGTCCATTCCGGTGAACCCAGCGATATCGGCCACTTCCTGCGCAGCCGCGATCAGCGGGGCGAGCGCTTCGCCCGTCTCCAACCCCAACGCGCCATCCGGGCCAACAAAGCGTTCGATATAGACACGCAGCGTCGCGCCCTGCGTGCCCGTGCCGGACAGACGGAACACGATGCGCGATCCGTCCTCGAACAGGATCCGGACGCCCTGATGGTTGCTGACCGACTGATCGGTGGGATCGACATAGGCGAAATCGTCGGCGCTTTGCACCGTGCCGCCGCTGTTGGTCGTGCCGGGCAGGGCGGATAATTTGCCGCGCAGCGCCGCCATCAGGGCGTCAGCGCGATCCTTGGCGATCGCCTCATAATCGTGGCGGGCATAATAGTTGCGGCCATAGGTCGCCCAGTGATCGGCCATGATCGCCGCGACGCTCTGCTGCCGCACGGCCAGGATATTGAGCCAAAGCAGCACCGCCCAGATGCCGTCCTTCTCGCGCACATGGTCCGACCCGGTGCCCGCGCTTTCCTCGCCGCAGATGGTCGCCATGCCGGCATCGAGTAGATTGCCGAAGAATTTCCAGCCCGTGGGCGTCTCATAAAGCGGCACGCCCAGCTTTTCTGCGACCCGGTCGGCCGCGCCGCTGGTCGGCATGGAGCGCGCGATGCCCTTGAGGCCGGCCGCATAGCCCGGCGCAAGATGGGCATTGGCCGCCAGCACGGCGAGCGAATCCGACGGCGTCACATAGCTGTGCCGCCCGATGATAAGGTTGCGGTCGCCATCGCCGTCCGACGCCGCGCCGAAATCGGGCGCGTCGGCGGCCATCATCCGGTCATACAGCTCTTTGGCGTGGACCAGGTTCGGATCGGGATGATGATGACCGAAATCGGGAAGCGGCGTCCCGTTCATCACCGTGCCAGCGGGCGCGCCCAGGCGCCGCTCGAAAATCTCGACCGCATAGGGACCGGTCACGGCGCTCATCGAATCGAAGGCCAGGGTGAAGCCGCCTTTGATCTGCGCGCGGATCGCCGCGAAATCGAACAGGCTTTCCATCAGCTCGGCATAGGCCGCAACCGGATCGACCACCTCGACCGCCATAGCCCCCATCGTGCCGGTTCCGATCGTGTCGATATCGACATCGGCGGCGTCCAGTATCTTGTAGCTGTCGATGACCAGTGATCGTGCGGCGATCGCATCCGTCACCTTCTCCGGCGCGGGGCCACCATTGCCGATATTATATTTGATCCCGAAATCCTCGTCCGGCCCGCCCGGATTGTGGCTGGCCGACAGGATCAGGCCCCCGAACGCGCCGAACGACCGGATCAGGTGCGACGCGGCGGGGGTGGACAATATGCCGCCCTGGCCCACGATCACCCGGCCAAAGCCATTGGCGGCCGCCATCTTGAGGACGATCTGGATGACTTCACGGTTGAGGTAGCGGCCGTCTCCGCCCACCACCAGCGTCTGCCCGGCAAAGCCGTCCAGGCTGTCGAACACCGACTGGACGAAATTTTCCGCATAATGGGGCTGCTGAAACACGCGGACCTTCTTGCGCAGGCCCGACGTGCCGGGCTTCTGGTCGTCGAAAGGCGTTGTCGAAACGGTCTGGATCGGCACCATGATCTCCGATGTTTAGGCGTGGGTTTGGCCGCCGCGCGGCAAGACGCGACGATGAGACGGTCGGTTCATGATGGAAAAATGCGAAGAGCGCACGGGGTTTTTACATCAACCGGGCGGAACATAGCTCCCGGCCAGCAGATGCGCCTGCAAGCTGGTCCAATCGCCGATCGGCCAATGTGCGGGCACCGCCGCCGCCATCGCCTGATCCGTGTTCAGGCTGTCGGATAGCGCCACGTCCTGCGCGGCGATGAACGTGCCGTCCGCTATGGCATAGAAGGCGCGGGCGCGCGGTCGGCTTGCCCGCCTGCCGTTCGGCAGGATGATGCCCAGCCGGTTCGATCGCAGGCGCACCAGCATGCCCGGTGGATAGACGGTGATGCTCTGCATGAAGGAAAAGAGCAGATCCTGGTCGAGATGGTCGGTCCACCCGCGCATCCGGCTTATCGCGTCCGCCGGTGTCCAGGCTTCCTTGTAGATGCGGTCCGACGTCAGGGCATCGTAAATGTCACAGATCGCGCCCATGCGCGCGGCAAGGGAGAAGGCGTTGCCCCGCAGCCCGTCCGGATAACCGGTGCCGTCCATACGCTCATGATGATGCAGCGCCACGTCCAGCGCGACAGACGGCACCTTGTCGCAGGCCTTGAGCAGATCATGCCCCGCAGCCGTGTGCCGCTTCATCTGGGCGAATTCTTCGTCCGACAGCTTGCCCGCCTTATTCAGCAGGTCGATCGGCACCGCCATTTTGCCCACATCGTGAAACAGGCCCGCAATGCCCAGGTCGCGTATTTCGGCTTCATCCATGCCCAGTTGCCGCCCGAAATTCATCATCAGCGCACAGACGGCGACGGAATGCAGATAGGTATATTCGTCCTTGGTCTTGAGCCGGGCGATGCTGATCAGCGTGGTGCGGCTGCGTTCGAGCGAGGCGGATATCTCCTCCACCAGGCCGACAATCTCGTTCGACATGGACAATGTGCCGAGCCGCGCATCATCGAACAGGCGCAGGACCAGCCGCTTGCCCCTGGCGATGATCGTACGCGCGCGTTCCACTTCGATGCTGTCCGGGTCGCGCTGGTAAGGGGGTTGCCTGTCGGGACGTCTATAGGGTCTGGAAGGGCGAGCGATGCTTTCGACCTGAACGGTAGCCACATGGGGCGAGGTTGCGGGACTCGCCGCGCCAGCGCCCTTCTCGATATCGATGATCACCGCGTCGACCGTGCTGGACCTGATCCGTTCCAGAACCCGGTCGTCGTCGACCAGAAATTTCGCGCGCCAGAAAGGATGATGGAGCCAGCTTCCCTTGAAGCCATGCACATACATGCCCATCGCAATCTCGTCCGGCGACACGTCAACCAGCAATGGAAGGCTCCTCTCAAGCCCTCCACTATATCCGATTCGGTTACTATCGGTATAAAATTGGGAAATAATTCAGTCGTCTTGCAGTCGACTGGCGACATCATTCATGAAACGGGCGTCGTCATTCTTCGCCAGCCACTCGGCCTCCGCGCCGATCGCACCCAGCATGTGCGCCAAGGCATCCATCTCGCTCTTGTGATAATTGCCCAGGACGTAGCCATGAACCTTGTCCTTATGACCCGGATGACCGATGCCGATGCGCACGCGACGGAAATCATTCCCGATATGCGTGTCGATCGATCGCAGGCCGTTATGCCCGGCATTGCCGCCGCCACGCTTCACCTTGACCTTCATCGGCGCCAGGTCGAGTTCGTCGTGGAAGACGCTCACGTCCTGCGGTGTCAGCTTGTAGAAGCGCATCGCATCGCCCACCGATCGCCCGCTTTCGTTCATGAAGGTTGCGGGTTGCAGCAGGATGATCTTCTCGGGACCGATCCGCCCTTCCTGCACCCAGCCCTGGAACTGCTTCTTCCGCGGCGAAAAGCGATACAGGTCGGCGATCACGTCCGCGACCATGAAGCCCACATTATGCCGATGCATCGCATATTGCGCGCCCGGATTGCCCAGGCCGGCCCAGATCTGCATGTCCATGCTCCAAAGAAAATCCCGCCCGCCGGGTAGGCGGACGGGATCGAATTTTCCAGCCTTGAAAGGGCGAAAGGCTTATTCGCCCTCGACGGCTTCCTCAGCGTCCGCTTCGCCTTCGGCGCTCTTGAGCGCCGACGGGGCGACGACGGTCGCGATCGAGAAGTCGGTGTCCGCGTGCAGGGCCTTCGTGCCCTTGGGCAGGGTGACGGCGCTGATGTGCAGCGAATTGCCCACTTCCAGGCCGGTCAGGTCGACCACGACTTCGTCGGGGATTTCGGCGGCATCGACTTCCAGTTCGATGTCGTGCGCGACGATGTTCAGAACGCCGCCCTTCTTCAGGCCAGGCGAGGCGTCTTCATTTTCGAAGCGCACGGGCACATGGACGTGAACGGTGGCATGTTCGGACACGCGCAGGAAATCGGCGTGCAGCGGACGGTCACTGACGGGGTGGAAGGCCACGTCCTTGGCGAGGGTGCGGACGGTCTTGCCGCCGACTTCGACCATGATGACCGAATTGAAGAAGTGGCCGGTGCCGAGCTGCTTGTTGAGGAGCTTTTCCTCGACATGGATCGACAGGGGTTCTTCGTTCATTCCATAGATGACGGCGGGTACGCGGCCCTCACGGCGGAGGGCGCGGGAGGCTCCCTTGCCTGCCCGATCGCGTGCCTCGGCCGACAGCGTAAGCTGCTCGCTCATTGCATATCTCCAAAAGCAAATTGATGTACGTTCCCGCCACGCCTCCAGGGATGACCATAGCGGGAAGGCGGCCCTTTAGCAGAAAAGGGCGCAAAGGCAAGGGGGAGGGCGATGTTGCCCAAGTTCCGTTCGGTTCGAGCTTGTCGAGAAGGATGGACATGTTCTCGACAAGCTCGAACCAAGCGGTAGCGGAGGAGGCATTACTGCACCCGCGTCACCTTATAGCCTTTGGCTTCCAGCAGCGTGATCAGATTGTCCCGGCCCGTCAGATGGCCCGCGCCCACCGCGATGAACGGCCGCCCCTTCATCGGCGCGATCGCCTTCACCCAGTCGCGGTTGCGCGCGACCAATATCGCGTCCTCGACCACCGGATCGGGCTGCTCGCCGATCTGGTCTTCCTTCGCGATCGCATCCATGTCGCCCTTCGACCAGGCGGTCAGGATACGGTCGTACAGCGCCTTCATGCCCTTGGCTTCATGGATGGTCTGGACCAGCAGGCGCGATTGCGCCGCTTCCGGCAGCGTGTCGAAGGCGGCGAACTGTCGCTCCACCGTCTCCAGCCCGCCGATGGGCTTGCCCGCCTGTTTGAATGTCGCGATCAGCACCGGCTCCACGCCGTCATCCTGACTGACTTTCAGCGATTGCTGGCTGGCGGCGGACAGCAGCATCGCGGCCGCCCAGCTTTCATAGCCTGACAGCGCCTGGCTGCTGGTCCCGCCATCGGCCAACGCTTTGTCCAATGCTGCCTTTTCCGTGTCCGGCACACGCCGTTCCAGCGGCGGCAGGCCCGGGCTGCGGCCCATCGCCTCGAACAGGGACAAGGTCTTCTGTTCGTCCTGCAAATCTTGGGCTTCCAGCACCAGCCGGTCCGCTGCGGTCATGGCCTCCTTGATCGTCGGGGTATCCCAGGCCACGCCCTTGGGCAGGACATGGATGGTCCCGAACAGCCAGCCGTTCAGCGCCCCACGCTGCACCTGCCAGAGGGCCGGGCCAGCCTGCACCTTGGGCGCTGGCGCCGGCTCCTGTCCGCAGGCAGCGACCAGCGTCAGAGCGAAGAAAGCCAGCAGGCGCGTGACGGCGCGCATCATGGTTTCACATTCCGGATGCGGCGCGCGCGCAGGCCCAACGCCTGCAACTGATCCTGCACGCTGCCCTTGCCCGCCAAATGGCCCGCGCCCACTGCGACGAAGACCGTGCCGGGCTGCGCCAGTCGCGCCTTGATCCACTGCGCCCAATGGGCGTTACGCCCGGTCAGCAGCACCTGCGCCAGTTCGGGGGTTGCTTCGAGCGATTTGTTCATGGACTTCGCCAGCCTGTCGGGCTGTCCCGCCTGCCAGTATCGGAGCAGATCGCCAAATTCGCTCTCCATCTCCGGCAGGCCATCGACGGTGGCGTTCAGGAACTCGACCTGCTGTTCCATCGGCAGGCTCGCGAAGAAGCCGACCTGCTGCTCCACCGTTTCCAGCGCATCGACTGTCTTCCCCGCACCCTGCGCCGCGCCGCGCAAAATCTTCTCCGCGCCCAGATCATTCTTGTAGCCCAGCCGCTCCAGCGGCGCGACGGACAGGGCCAGGCCGCCTATCCACGGGTTGAACATGTCGAACGTCCGCCAAGGCAGGCCATTGGCATCCATCGCCGCCTGATATCGGGTGCGCGCTTCCGGGGTCAGCCGGTCGGACAGCTTCACCCCGTCCTTCGCCATCGCCATTCCGGCCATCGCCGTCGCGATCGCGCTGGGATCGTCCGGCTCGATGATTTCTAGCACCAGTTGGTCCGACCGGTCGAAGGCGCGCTTCACATCGCCGTGAAACCAGTCGATGTCCGGCTTCATCACATGAACCGTGCCGAACAGATAGATGGTGGTGTCCGCGTCCTGCACCGCCCAGAGCGCGGGTGTCGCGACAGCGGGGGCGGACGGGGCAGGGCGCGCCTGCGCACCCGCGCCGATCAGCAGCAGGGCGGCGGCCAGCAGGCGGGGGAGGGATCGAAAGATGCTCATGCGCCTTTCATGGGGAGCGCCGCGCATCAGGGCAAGCCGCTTAACCCTGTTTGCCGCCGCTTTTCCTTGACCCTTTCAACCCCATGGGCCAAGGCGCGCGACATCTTAACAACGCTATTTGACAGGGACTATCCGTGGCCGAAGGCAAAGTGCTTTCCTTCCAGGACCTGATCCTGACCCTCCATGCCTATTGGGGGAAACAGGGCTGTGTCATCCTGCAACCCTATGACATGGAAGTCGGCGCGGGCACCTTCCACCCCGCGACGACGCTGCGCGCGCTCGGGCCGCAGCCGTGGAACGCCGCCTATGTCCAGCCCAGCCGCCGCCCGACCGACGGCCGCTATGGCGAAAACCCCAACCGGCTCCAGCATTATTACCAATATCAGGTGATCATGAAGCCCAGCCCGGCGAACCTGCAGGAACTCTATCTGGGCAGCCTGGTGGAAATCGGCATCGATCCCTTGGTCCACGATATCCGTTTCGTGGAGGATGACTGGGAAAGCCCGACGCTGGGCGCCTGGGGCCTGGGCTGGGAAGTCTGGTGCGACGGCATGGAAGTCACCCAGTTCACTTATTTCCAGCAGATGGGCGGCTATGACTGCAAGCCGGTCGCGGGCGAACTGACCTACGGCCTCGAACGCCTCGCCATGTATATCCAGGGCGTCGACAGCGTCTACGACCTCAAATTCAACGATGCGGGCGTCACCTATGGCGACGTATTCCTCGAAAATGAGAAACAGATGTCGAAATGGAATTTCGAGGTCGCCGACACGGACAAGCTGTTCCGCTGGTTCAAGGATTGCCAGTCCGAATGGGGCCAGTGCATCGACAAGGGCGTCCCGCTCGCCGCCTATGACCAGGCGATCAAGGCCAGCCATGTGTTCAACCTGCTCCAGGCCCGCGGCGTGATTTCCGTGCAGGAACGCGCCAGCTATATGGGCCAGGTGCGCGACATGGCGAAGGGCAGTTGCGAAGCCTGGATCGCCAGCAACGCCGACCAATGGACCGCGCAATATCCGGGGTGGACCGCGTGATGAAGACAACTATTTCCGTCATCCCAACGACGGCTGGGATTTCGTGCGTCATGCGGTGCGCTCTCCGGCCTGAGGCTCCAGCCTCTGCTAGGGCATCGGATGAAATCCTGTGACGGATTTCCTCCTCGAACTGCGCTGCGAAGAAATCCCCGCGCGTATGCAGATAAAGGCCAGCGAAGACCTCGCCCGGCTCTTCACCGAAGAACTGGCGAAGGCGGGCCTTAAGGCCGCCGCGATCGAACGCTTCGTCACGCCCCGCCGCCTGGCGCTGATCGCCCGCGGCCTGCCGCTCGAAACCGCGGCGGTCAGCGAGGAGTTTAAAGGCCCGCGCACCTCCGCACCCGCGCAGGCGCTTGAAGGCTTTCTGCGCAAGACCGGCCTGACGCAGGACCAGCTGGAGGATCGCGACGGCGTCTGGTTCGCCGTCGTCAACAAGCCCGGCCGCGCCACGATCGACGTGTTGGCGCAAGCCGTGCCAGCGGTCATCCGCGCCTTCCCCTGGCCCAAATCGATGCGCTGGGGCACCGCCAGCCAGACGACCGAAAGCCTGCGCTGGGTCCGCCCGTTGAAGGGCATCGTCGCAATCCTGGGCGAACAGCTGGTCGAGATCACGGTCGACGGCATCGCGTCGAGCTACACGACGCTCGGCCATCGCTTCCACCACGCCGGCGACATCACCATCGGCGGCGCGGATGACTATGTCGAAAAACTGCGCGCCTGCCATGTGATCGTCAGCCATGAGGAACGGCAGGTCATCATCGAGGCGAAGGCGAGCGAAGCCGCCGCCGCGCAGGGCTATAGCGTGATCGAGGACAGGGGCCTGATCGCCGAAAATGCGGGCCTCACCGAATGGCCGGTGCCGCTGCTGGGCGATTTCGACCCCGCTTTCCTGGAAGTGCCGCCCGAAGTCATCCAGCTGACGCTGCGCATCAACCAGAAATATTTCGTGCTGCGCGATGCGGACGGGAAACTGGCTCCTGCCTTCATCTGCACCGCCAATATCGAGGCGAAGGATGGCGGTGCAGCGATCGTCGCGGGCAACCGCAAGGTGCTGGCCGCCCGCCTGAGCGACGCCCGCTTCTTCTGGGAGCAGGACCGCAAGACGCGGCTCGCCGACCATGCAAAGAAGCTGGAACGCATCACCTTCCACGAGAAACTGGGCACCGTCGCCGACAAGGTGGAGCGGGTCGCCAAGCTGGCGCGATGGTTGGTCGAAGAGGGGATCATCACGCCATCCATAACCGCGAACCCAACCCCCACCGTCACCCCGGCCCCCACCGTCACCCCAGCGCAGGCTGGGGTCGCAGGCGGCAACGCGCCAACGCCTGAGATGCCAGCCTACGCTGGCATGACGAAAGTTGAGTTGGCCGACCTCGCCGAACAGGCCGCCCGCCTCGCCAAGGCCGATCTCGTCACCGAAATGGTCGGCGAGTTCCCGGAACTCCAAGGCATCATGGGCGGCTATTACGCTCGCGCCGAAGGCCTGCCCGATGCCGTCGCCGACGCCATCCGCGACCATTACAGGCCTGTCGGGCAGGGCGATGATGTGCCTACCGCGCCGGTGACGGTGGCGGTGAGTTTAGCGGATAAGCTGGATACGCTGGTCGGTTTCTTCGGTATCGAGCAGGGGCCGACCGGATCGAAAGACCCATTCGCGCTGCGTCGCGCAGCCCTTTCCATCTTGCGGCTGTTGGAAAACAATGGGCTGCGATTGAACCTCAAAAAGGTGCACGCCTTCGCGCTGAGCGACCATGTCTATCGACATGTGTTCCTGAATACCAAGGCGCTAGCCGATGTCGACGCGCAGACGCTGGCAAAATTCGGTCTGGACCCATCGCGGGTGACGGAAACGGAATGGCAGGCCGCCAATCTGTCCCGGCCGGAAATCAAATCATTCGTCGGCGCATTTGCCGCGTCGGACGTGCCGTTTCTCGACTTTTTCGCCGACCGCCTCAAGGTCCAGCAACGCGAAGCGGGCGTGCGCCACGACTTGATCGACGCGGTGTTCGCGCTCGGCGGCGAGGATGACCTCGTCCGCCTGCTCGCCCGGGTCCACGCGCTCCAGTCCTTCGTCGCGACCGACGATGGCGCCAACCTGCTCGCAGGATACAAGCGCGCCGCGAACATCCTAAAGAAGGAAGCGCCCGCCCCATCCGTCACCCCAGCGCAGGCTGGGGTCTCAGGCGGAGGCGCGCAAACGCTTGAGATGCCAGCCTCCGCTGGCATGACGAATGTGGTCCTGTCCTACACCCCGGAAAAGGCCGAAGCTGACCTCATCGCCGCGCTCGACACTGCCGAACCGCACGCGGCGCAAGCCGTCGCGTCGGAAGATTTCGAGGGCGCCATGGCAGCTCTTGCGATGCTGCGCGCGCCGATCGATGTCTTCTTTGAAACGGTCACGGTCAATGACGACGACCCGGTGAAGCGTACAACTCGCCTCGCTGTGTTGGCGCGGGTGCGGGACGCGGTGCATAAGGTCGCCGACTTCTCGAAAATTACGGGATAGAATAAGGATATTTCAGGATAGGCGGGAAATATGCGAAGTTAAGCCGGAAATATCCTATTCACCCGTGGGTTATGTCGCTAAATGCGGCAAAATTGTTGCAATGCAATATCATCGGCAATCAGTGCAGGGAGAGCCGGGAATGACTGATACGAAAGAGGCCATCATGAGCAGCACCGCGACGCGTTATGTCTATCGTTTCGGCGGCGGTGTGGATGATGGCGGGCAGGGCGACCGCAACCTGCTGGGCGGCAAGGGCGCGAACCTCGACGGCATGGCCGCGATCGGCCTGCCGGTGCCCCCGGGCTTCACCATCACGACCGACATGTGCACCCGCTATTATGTCGATGGCGGCAAATATCCCGAAAGCCTGACCGCCGAAGTCGCCAGCGGCATCGCCCATATTGAGGGGATCACGGGCAAGCGGTTCGGCGATGCCGCCGATCCGCTGCTGGTGTCGGTCCGCTCCGGCGCGCGCGCGTCGATGCCGGGCATGATGGACACCGTCCTCAACCTCGGCCTCAACGACGAAACCGTCATCGGCCTCGCCAACACATCGGGTGACGAGCGTTTCGCCTGGGACAGCTATCGCCGCTTCATCCAGATGTATTCCGACGTCGTGCTGGAACTGGACCATGGCGCGTTCGAGGAAGCGCTCGAAATCGCCAAGGAAGACAACGGCTATACGCTCGACACCGAACTGACCGCCGAAGACTGGAAGGCGCTGGTCGCCGAATATAAGGCGCTTGTTGCAAAGCTGTGGAACAAGCCCTTCCCGCAGGATGTGCATGACCAGCTCTGGGGTGCGATCAGCGCCGTGTTCGGCAGCTGGCAGTCGGAGCGCGCGAAGGTCTATCGCCGCCTCAACAACATCCCCGGCGAATGGGGCACCGCCGTCAACGTGCAGGCGATGGTGTTCGGCAATATGGGCGAAACCTCGGCCACCGGCGTCGCCTTCACCCGCGATCCGTCCACCGGCGAGAATGCCTATTATGGCGAATATCTGATCAATGCGCAGGGCGAGGATGTCGTCGCGGGCATCCGGACCCCGCAATATCTGACGCTGGCCGCGCGCGAGCGGGCAGGGGCCAAGCCGCTGTCGATGGAAGAGGCGATGCCCGAAACCTATGCCGAACTGGCGAAGGTGTTCGAAATCCTCGAAACCCATTATCGCGACATGCAGGACATCGAGTTCACGGTGCAGCAGGGCAAGCTGTGGATGCTGCAAACCCGTTCGGGCAAGCGCACTGCCAAGGCCGCGCTGAAGATGGCCGTCGACATGGCGCATGAGGGCCTCATCACCGAGGAAGAAGCCGTCGCCCGCGTCGATCCCGCCGCGCTCGACCAGTTGCTGCACCCCACGCTGGATCCCAGCGCCCCGCGCGACGTGCTGACGAAGGGGTTGCCTGCCAGCCCCGGCGCGGCTTCGGGCGCGATCGTGTTCGACGCCGACACTGCCGAGCGCCGCAATGAAATGGGCGACGCCGTCATCCTGGTGCGCGTCGAAACCAGCCCCGAAGACATTCACGGCATGCACGCGGCCAAGGGCATCCTGACCGCGCGTGGCGGCATGACCAGCCACGCCGCCGTCGTGGCGCGCGGCATGGGTCGCCCCTGCGTCTCGGGCGCGGGCGGCATCTCGATCGACGGCAAGACCAAGATATTGCGCGTCGGCGGCCGCGAGTTGAAGGAAGGCGACATCCTGACCATCGACGGATCGACCGGCGAAGTGATGGCCGGTGAAGTCCCGACCGTGCAGCCCGAACTGGCCGGTGATTTCGGCACGCTGATGGTGTGGGCCGACAAGGTCCGTCGCCTCAAGGTGCGCGCCAACGCCGAAACGCCGCAGGACTGCAAGGTCGCGCGGGAGTTCGGCGCGGAAGGCGTGGGCCTGTGCCGTACCGAACATATGTTCTTCGACGCGGCGCGCATCACCGCCGTGCGCGAAATGATCCTGGCCGACAGCGAGAAGGGCCGCCGCGTCGCGCTCGACAAGCTGCTGCCGGAACAGCGGGACGATTTCGCGCAGATCTTCATGGTAATGGCGGGCCTGCCCGTCACCATCCGCCTGCTCGATCCGCCGCTGCACGAATTCCTGCCGCACGGCGAAGCGGAGTTCGAGGAAGTGGCCAAGGGCGCGGGCGTCAGCGTCGACACGCTCAAGCGTCGCGCCGCCGAACTGCATGAATTCAACCCGATGCTCGGCCATCGCGGTTGCCGACTGGGCGTGACCTATCCCGAAATCTACGAGATGCAGGCGCGCGCGATCTTCGAAGCCGCGCTGATCGTCAAGGCGCGCGGCGGCGAAGCGCCGATCCCGGAAATCATGATCCCGCTCGTGGCGACCGCCAAGGAACTGGAACTGATGAAGGCGATCGTCGATCGCGTCGCTGTCGAAGTGTTCGAGGAACAGAATAACAAGGTCGAATATCTGGTCGGCACCATGATCGAACTGCCGCGCGCCGCGCTCAAGGCAGGCGAGATCGCGGAAGTCGGCGAGTTCTTCTCCTTCGGCACCAATGACCTCACGCAGACGACGATCGGCATCAGCCGCGACGACGCAGGCCGCTTCCTGACGCAATATGTAGACAAGGGCATCTTCGCCCGCGATCCCTTCGTCAGCATCGATGTCGAAGGCGTGGGCGAATTGATCGAGATCGCGGCGGAGCGTGGCCGCAAGACTTGCCCCGGCATTAAGCTCGGCATTTGCGGCGAACATGGCGGTGATCCGGCCTCGATCGCCTTCTGCGAGGCGACGGGCCTGGATTATGTGTCGGCCTCGCCCTATCGCGTGCCGATCGCTCGATTGGCCGCAGCGCAGGCGGCGCTCGCCAAGAAGTGATAGAAAAAGGGCGGGGCATCAACCCCGCCCTTTGTCGTTTCAGTGCGATCCCGTCAGACGGCTGAGCAGGCCGGGCTTGGTGCCGTCCCGTTCCAGCGCGAGCGCCTGTCCGCGCCAGTCCTCCTGCATGATCGTACCCGGTTTCAGACCCAGCCGCGCTTCCAGCGTCGCTTCCTGCTCGGCATTGAGTGCTGCGATCTGGCCGTAGCGCTGATAACCCGCTTCGTTCAGCGACACTTCCTGCGCCTGGCTGATACCGCTGATCCTGCTCAGATCGTCCCGGCCATGCACCGCACCTGCCACCGCCGTGGCCGTGCCAGCCCCGATCGGACCGGCAGACTGGCGCTCCAGCTCCGTAATACGCGCATTGGACGCTTCGATGCGGGCATCGCGTTCCTTGATCGCGTTGCGATGCACCGCCTGTTCGTCGTGCCACAGGCGTTTATATTTGCCGCGCCCGCTCATCATCAACCCCAGCAGCCAGCCTATGACCAGCACCACCAGCAACAACGCGACCTGATTTAGATTGAAGCTCATCATGGCGTCCTCCTGGCGCATTGAACGAGGGACGAGGGATAAAAGTTGCCAGGCCACAAAAGTGCAAAAAAGGGGCTTGCCCAATCGGCCAAGCGCTTCTATCTGCGCGTCTCCACGCACCCATAGCTCAGCTGGATAGAGCATCAGACTACGAATCTGAGGGTCGGGCGTTCGAATCGCTCTGGGTGCACCATTTCTTTCGAAGGGCTTTTGGGCCGGGCTTATAGCCGCGGTCCGCTCGTCTTTCCTTCGCACCCATAGCTCAGCTGGATAGAGCATCAGACTACGAATCTGAGGGTCGGGCGTTCGAATCGCTCTGGGTGCACCATCATTCGATCGACAGGAAAAGGCGGCGTCAGGCCGCCTTTTTTGCGTCGCGACTTATGCCATCGCCAGTGCGACCATGGCGTCGATATCGACATGGGTTTCCAGCAACGCGGCAATCTCGTCCAAGGCGTCTTCCACCGATCGGTCATAGTCCGCCCCCGCCGATTGCCCCCCCAACCGCCGCAACAACGCGTCGCGCAGGGCCGTGCTGCCCAGCAGCCCGTGGACGTAGCTGCCCATCACCCGACCGTCGCGACTGATTGCGCCATCGGCCCGCACGCCGTCGATCACCGCAAAGGGCCGACTACAGTCAGGCCCTTTGGTGACGCCCATATGCATCTCGTAACCGCTAAAATCCGCGCCCAGCGCCTCACCCCGAACCTGCTCCAGCGTTTTCGCTCCGGACAAGCGCGTCTCCACGTCGAGCAGGCCCAGCCCGGCGACCGATCCGGCCGGTCCCTCCACGCCCTCCGGGTCGGCGATCGTGCGACCCAGCATCTGATAGCCGCCGCACAGGCCCAGCACCGCACCCCCGCGCCGATGATGCGCGCGGATGTCGATGTCCCAACCTTGGGCGACCATCGCGCGCATATCGGCGATCGTCGCTTTGGAGCCGGGCAGGATCACCAGCGCCGCGTCGCCGGGAATAGCCTGACCCGGCCCGATCATGCGCAGATCCACGCCCGGCTCCAGCTTGAGCGGATCGAGATCGTCGAAATTGGAAATGCGCGGCAACACGGGGCAGGCGATCACCAGCGGCGCGTCGGTCGAATGGCTACGCCGCTCCAGTATAACCGCATCCTCGCTCGGCAGGCGCGCGACCGCATCCAGCCAGGGCACCACGCCCATGCCGCGCCAGCCCGACAGCGCCTCGATCTGGCGATAGCCATCTTCGAACAGCGCTGGATCGCCGCGAAACTTGTTGATGAGGAAACCATGGATCATCGCGGCATCTTCCGGATCGATGACCGTGCGCGTGCCCACCACCGCCGCGATCACGCCACCCCGGTCGATGTCCCCGACCAGAATGACCGGCACGTCGGCAGCGCGGGCAAAGCCCATATTGGCGATGTCGCCGCCGCGCAGATTGATTTCCGCCGGCGATCCGGCCCCTTCCACCACGACGATGTCGCACTGCTGGCGCAGCCGGTCGTAGCTTTCCATGACCGCGCCCAGCAACTGCCCCCGCGCGCTGCGGAAATTGCCCGATCCTAGCGCGCCGCGAACCTGACCATGAACGATCAGCTGTGATGTCCGGTCGGCCTGCGGCTTCAACAGCACCGGGTTCATGTCCGTATGCAGCGCCACGCCGCAGGCGATCGCCTGCAAGGCCTGCGCGCGCCCGATTTCGCCCCCGTCGCTGGTGACGGCGGCATTGTTCGACATATTCTGTGGCTTGAACGGCCGCACGCGATAGCCCCGGCGCACCAGCGCGCGACACAAGCCCGCCACCAGCACCGATTTGCCGACGTCCGATCCGGTTCCCTGCAACATGATAGCGCCCATGCGCCGCTCCTGACGGCGGAGCGCAGCGAAAGCAAGGGTCAGGCGACCACCGACGCCATGCCGCATCGCCGCTGATGCACGCGGACCTCCGCCGACCCCACCCGGACGCCCAGCGTTGCGGTGACGCTGTTGATGATGCCATCCAGCAAAGGCGCCGTGGTGCCAAGCACAGCTCCGACCAACGGACTAAGCGGGCTGTTGCTGACGGTGAGGCCGAGCAGCGATACCTGGATCTGGGTCTGGCTGGCCAGCCCGGCAGCGATACCCTGCGTCACATCCTGCGTGCTGACCGTCTTGGCCTGCTGCATGGCGATCTCACCGGGCGAGAAATGGACGCTATGGGTCTGCGTTCCGCCCAAGGGAATATGGGCATAGCCCGTGACGCGCGTGCCCAATGTCTGCGCCAGCAGGGCAGGCCGCGGATTGGCGGGCGCGGAAAAATTGGTCAGCGCGTTCACGTCGATGTCGCCGAGTATCGCCGTGCTCACCGATGGCGTCACCGCCAGCGTGACGCCACCATCGGGGCCGCACTGGATGTCGGACAGCCGCGCTTCCGCCGCCGCCAGTTCGACATAGAGGGGCACACGCACCGACGCGATGCCCGACAGCGCCGCGCCGACCGTGCTTTCCAGATAGAGGCGCGTCTGGGCCGTGCGCAGCACGACGTCCCGCTTGGCGGTCACGCTCAACAGTGGCGATCGCGTCTGTCCTTCCCCCGTCACCAGCATCAGGCGGCTACTGCTCAGCCCCGGGACGGTGACGCGCAAGTCCATGGGCACGGATGTCCCCGACGGCGGGCTGAGCACCATGCGCAGCATCGCAAAGGCGTCCAGCACGATATGGGGTTGCCCCGTCGCGCTCGTGGCGCCCCGCACGGGGCCAAGATCGACGATATCGCTCAGCCGTACCGACCGTCCGGCTATGCGGCTGGACAAGGCCAGCAGCGTGTTCGCGGCAGCACCCTGACCGGCGCTGTCCGCCATCGCGCCCAGCAGGTCGGACAGCGGAATGTTTCGGTCGAACAAGGCGCCATAGGCTTCGCCATCACGGCCCGTCCGCACGCGCAGCGCGTCGGCCATTCCCAACAGGTCCAGGTCTGTGCTGGCCAGCCCGTTACAGTCCATCACCGACAGATTGAGTTCGGTCCCCGCCAGACTGGACAACAGCATGTTGGGCACCCCGCCGCTCAACGACGCCAGCCCGGTGCCCAGCGAAAAGGCGGCCGCATCGGTCCGCGCGGCGGTGGCGCGGGCGGTGAGGTCGACGCCGTCCCGCCCCACCAGCAATCGGCCGAAAAACAGCGGTGTCCGGCGGCGGACTTCGACCTGCATCGCGCCGCCAGCGGGATCGCCGACGCGAAACCGTTGCGCGATCGGTATGGATGGATCGGGCGAATAGCTGCCGCTGTTGAACGCCGCCAGAGCGACGCCGTCGATACCGCTTTGCCCGACGAGCTGCTCCGCGGCGCTTCGACCGCCATCGGCCGCTGCCAGCGCGGCGGCATCCGCCACGCCCTGCAACTGGCGGCGGGCGAGATAGACCGATCCCAGGTCGACGGCGACCGTGGCGGCACCCGCCATCATGAACAGCGATCCGGCCAGAATCAGCATGACACCACCCTGCTGGTTCCGCGCCAGCGCCCGGTAAAAGCCCGGGCGGATCATTGGCCGCTCATCCGAACGACCGCGCTGCGTTCCAGCGTTCCGCGGGGCAGGGGGAAGGGGATAGCGGCGAACAGCGGCGCATTGGACAGGTTGTAGCGCAGCGTCACGGTGTAATAGCCGTTGTTTTCGACGGCGCTGATGGCAATCGTCTGCGCGCCAGGCACGGGGAAGGCGGAACGGGCCGCGACCAGGCTCTGGTCGACCAGGGTGCGCCGCTCCGCCCCGTTCAGCCCGCCTACCGACGCACGGGCCGCGTCATTGGCCGCTTGTTGAAGGCTATGGGCCGTCATGAACCAACTGCCATAGGCCAGCATCCCCATCAGCAGGAGGATCAGGACGGGCAGGGCGAAGGCCGCCTCGATCAGGCTGCTGCCCGCCTGGTGGCGCAGCAGCCTGACCAGCAGTCGGCGCGATCGGGCGAAGGATGGGGCGCGGTAGAACATGGGAACGATGCTACGGCGAACGGTTCAATATCGCGTTTGCCATGTTTTGCGCGACCTTTACGGATTTTGCGTAAGGGCGCGATCGGGCGTGAACCATCTCCGGCGCGCTTTGGCGTAAATGTTGCCAGGGACCGTCGGCATCGGTCCGCTATGGACGTTGTTGTCGCTAATTTACGGTCCACCGATAGGTGTCGTCACGATCACCGCCCCCTCCGTGCCATAGATGCCATGCAGCCTTGCGATCGCGGCTTCGACCAAGGCGACCGCGCCGTCATTGGTCAGCAACTGGGTCGTGAAGCGGATATCGCCTTCGCCCCGCAGCACTTGCTCAAGTCGCTCGCGAAACTGGGGGCGTGCGGGCAGTGCGACCAGGTCCGCGACTGGCACGTCCGCCAGCCGCTCGGGCGTAAGGCCCACCATGGCGCAGAAACTGTCGTTCACTGCGTCGATGAAGCCGCGCATCGACACGCGGGCATAGCCCACGCCGCCATGCACGCCCATTGCCTTGAGGATCGCGGATTTGACGTCGGCCAGACGATGGCGCTGCATGTCGGCGGTGATGTCGCGCAACAACAGCGCGACCCCGTCTGCAAAGGGAAAGGTCTGGACATGCAGCCAGACATCGTCGCGGAAGGGAGAGGGGATGTCGGCCGCACTCGCTTCCCCGGACATCAGACTATGGCGGATATGCGCCTCCGTCAGGGTGCCGGATAGTTCGGGAAAGGCGTCCCAAAGCATCTGCCCCTCCAAATGCCGGTCCCAACGCCTGGCCATGGCCAGCGCCACGCCGTTCACATGATCGATGCACAGATCCGCGCGGCAGAGGACCAGGCCCTGATGGATGCGGGCGGCCAGTTCGAACGTGCGATCGGGCGCGGGTGCATCCTCGTCACCGACCGTCATGTTGCGGAACCGATCCAGGCCCATGAAGACATGGGTTTCCCGACCATGGTGCGTCACCATCACCGGCTCGCGCGATCCCACTTCGCGCCAATGCGCGAAATTGCGGACCAGTTCGGCGGCGGGAACGCTGCGCCTGCGACGATCATCCAGCATATATCGGCACTCCGTTATCGGGAACGGATGCAGGATAGATCAGAGCTTTTGGAAATCGCTGCCGAGTTCGGTCCGTTATGGAAGCAGTTCGGGTTTATAGGCCGCGCTGATATTCCAACGCGTCCAGTATCTTGCCTCCGGCCATGAAGACCGCGCCCGAACAGGCCAGCGCCAGCAGATGACCGCCGGTGCCGGGATATTGCTCCATGTAGACATGCCCCCGCTCGGCTGCACCCAGCGCCAGCGCATAGATCACCAGAAATGCCTCGAACTTGGTCTTGATGGTGAAGAGGCGCTTGATCCGTTCCATGCTCATCCCGTCCGGCTTGCCCGCCGTTCAGGGAAACAAGTCGCCCGACAGCTGCAAATGGTCAACAAGTGTTAACCATGATTGTTCGATGCGGGCAATCAGCCGTGTGTCGCCCAAATCCTGGGATTCTATGGATTCTGGCCAATATTGGGACACGATGTCGGCAATTTCGTCCAGCCCTGCCTCGTCCACCAGAAAGCGCGGATCGATGTCGGCCGGATCGGCCACGACGCGCAACCGCAGGCACGCAGGGCCGCCGCCATTGGCCATGGACTGACGCACATCGACCGGGATCAGCCGACGGATCGGACCATTGCCCGCGGCCATCTGTTCAAGCCACGACCAGACTGCCGGCGTCTCCTGTGCCTCCGTCGGCAGGATCAGCGCCATCGTGCCATCGGGCAAGGTCACCAGTTGCGCGTTGAAGAGGTAGGATTTGATCGCGTCGGCCAGGCTGATCGCGCTCGCGGGCACTTCGATAATCTCGACGCCGGGCAAGGCGGCGCGCAGGTCGGCGTAGAACATGTCCTTGTCGGCGAAGGCCTGCTCATGGCTGAACAGCACGCGTTCGTTTGCCACCGCAACGACGTCATTGTGGAACGCGCCCGCCGCGATCGCGGCCTCGGACTGTTCGACGAACAGGGTACGGGCCGGATCGAGACCGTGGAGCCGGGCGACCGCCTTGCTGGCTTCCACATGTTGGCGGGCGGGAAAGGCACCCCCCGACCGGCCATAGACGAAGACCTCGACCCCCGGTTCGTCATGGCGTTCGGCCAGACGCATATGATTGGCCGCGCCTTCGTCGCCGAAGGGGGCGGGGATCGGATCGTGAATGACGAAGGCCCGCGTGTCGGAAAAGGCAACACGCAACTGGGCGAGCGTCTGCGGCCACTCATGGCTGCGATGCGCCATGGTGACGAGGTTGGCGACGGTCAGGTGCGTGCGTCCGTCGGCGGTGTCGCTGGCCGGGGATATGGTGGCGGCGTTGGCGGCCCACATGGACGATGCCGACATGGCGGCCGCGCGGATATGCGGCTGCGCGCCGCCGACATCCGTGCCCAGCTTAGTCAGCCAGGCGACGTCGGGTCGCCACTGCGGCAGGAATATGCCCTGGCGCAAGCCCAGCCGGACATTGCCGCGCATCTTCTCTATGCCCTGCAACGCCGCCGCGCGGGGGTGGGACGCCGCACCGGCATTGCTGGCGGAGGCCAGATTGCCCAGGCTCAGTCCTGCATAATTATGGCTGGGACCGATGATCCCGTCGAAATTGATTTCCCTGACGCTCATGCCCGCCCCGCCATTGTGAATGCATCACCCGTTTCCAGCCTCAACCGTGCAGCGCTGGCGGCATCCAGCGACACCGCGCCGTCCGCATCCTCCTGCACGAAGCCCCAGGTGCAGCGATAGTCCGCCAACTGCCCGGTCGCGATCAGCATCTTGTCCCCGCCTTTCTCATGCGTAGCGGACAGGGTGATGTCGCGCGCGCCGGCGATCGTCTTCAACTGGTCGATCTGCCCCAGCATGGTCGGTCCTCCATCGAAGATATCGACATAGCCCGCATTGTCGAACCCCTCCGTTTCCAGCATCCGCATCGCCGCCCTGCCATTGGGATGGGGCAGGCCGATGACGGCGCGGGCGCTGTCGGTCAGCATCGCGGTATAGATGGGGGTCTTGGGCATCAGGTCGGCGATGAACTGGTTGCCGTTCACGGCATTGAATTCGTCCGCTTCCTGAAAACTCATGCCGAAAAAGCGCCCCGCCAGCCCATCCCAGAAGGGTGATCCGCCCGCCTCGTCTATGACACCGCGCAGTTCCGCGATCACCCGATCGCCGAAGCGCGCGCGATGGCTGCGGATATAGAGGTAGCGGCTGCGCGCCAGCAAGAGGCCCAGGCCCTCGGCGCGCTCGCGCGGATGGAGGAACAGGCCGCCAACCTCCACCGACCCTTCCAGATCGGTGGTGAGCGACAGCATCTGCGCGCGAAAGGTGCGGCCCAGTTCCCGGCTATGCTGGGTCAAGACGCCCAGACGATAGCTGTAGAAGGGCGCGCTTTGGCCGACGGTGGAAAATATCTGGCACGTGCCGCGCACCTGACCCGTTTCCACATTTTCCAGCACCATGACGATCAGTTCGTCCGCGATGCCATCGCCCTCCCGCGCCAGCGCCTGCTCGGTGCGCTCCAGCTTGGACGTCAGCGCCTTGCGGTCGGGTGGCAGGTTGGTGAAGCCGCCACCCGTCAGTTTCGCCATTTCATACAGCGTCTGCAAATCGTCCGCGCGCGCGATGCGCATGATGAAGCTCAAGCGGTCATCCCCTCTCTTCCATAATCGCCCCGCGCCATGCGCCACAGCGCCAGCGCGGACAATTGCGCCCGTTCGGCGAGGCTGTCGGTCAGCAGAAATTCGGCGTCGCTATGGATGCTGCCGCCGCGCACGCCCATCGTGTCGACCACCGGCACGCCGCAGGCCGCGATATTATTGCCGTCGCATACGCCGCCCGTATCACGCCAGCCGATGTCGAGGCCCAGGTCCGCGCCGCATGACCGCACCAACCCGAACAAGCCCAGCGCCTTGCCATCCATCGGCTTGGGCGGCCGCCCGAAGCCACCATGCAGGTGCAGGCTGACGTCATGGTCCCGCGCCACGTCCGCCATCGCCCGGTCGATCAGCGCGCGCGCGGCGATTTCGTCCTCGGGCGTTCTGGGCCGGAAATTGACGCGCAATATAGCGTGATCGGGCACCACATTGTTCGGCCCGCCGCCGTCGATCTTGGCCGGATTGCAGGACAAGCCGGCACCGCTGCCCGCCTTCAGCCGCAACGCCAGATCGGCGGCGGCGATCAGGGCGTTGCGACCATCGTCCGGATTGCGCCCCGCATGGGCGCTCAGGCCCGTGGCGGTGATCGAGAAATTCCCGCTGCCCGCGCGCGCGCCAGCCAGCGTACCGTCGGGCAAGGCGGCAGGCTCGTAGGTGAACGCCGCCAGTTTGCCCGCCGCCGCCGTCTTCAGCAACGCGGCGGAGGAGGGGCTGCCGACCTCCTCGTCGCTATTGATGATCACGTCATAGCCGATGGTCGCAACCGCCTCCGACGCCTCGATCGCACGCAGCGCCGCCAGCATGACCGCGATCCCGCCCTTCATATCGGCGACGCCGGGACCGTTGAGAATATGGGGTTCCAGCCATCGTTGCTGTTGGAACACATGGTCGGCGGCGAACACCGTGTCCATATGCCCCGTCATCAGCAGCCGGACGGGGGCGTCGGGACGCACCGACAGATGGAGGTGGCGGCCATGCGCGATCGGCTGGATATGTCCGTCCACCCCGACGCTCTCGACCGGTGCTGGATCGACCAGACGAAGGTCGCCGGGCAGGACGGAAAAGGCGTCCGCCAGGACCTCCGCCATCCGGGCAAGCCCCTCCAGATTGCGCGATCCGCTGTTGATCGCTGCCCAGGCCTGCGTCTGCGCCAACATGGGCGCGGCTGCGGCATGATCGAGCAGCCTCTGCTCCTGCGATGAAAAGACCGTCATCCAAGACGGTCTATCAGAGCGCCGGGCCTGTCTCCACCCCGGCAGCAAAATTGCACGCGTCAGAAATCATAGGTCAGTGTCAGGCGGCTCAGCGTGTCGAGGTCGCGGCTCGACAGCAAAGTCTCCGATTCATACTGGATATTATAGGAGAAGGCGGCCGACAGGCGGGTGCTGACCTTCGTTTCCACCGACGACAGCGCGTTGAGCGTATAGACGTCGCTCTCCGCATAGCCCGATGCGGTCTGCTTGAACGTCACGGTCGGCGTCGCGCGCCAGGCCAGCGCCATGGAGCCACGCACGCCCAGTTTCGTCTCGCGCTCGCCGATCATATATTTGGCATGGCGGATCGATGGGCCGATATCGGCTGACAGGTCCACCGGCTTGCTGACGATCAGCTTGTAACCGACGCCGACCGACGTCGTATAGCGCTCGTCATAGCCGATCGACGTATCGCGCTCGAACTGGGCGAGGCCGTAGACGAAACCGCGCGGGTCGAACTCGTAGCGCGGCTCATAGCCTGCGAAGTAACGCTCCCGCGACGTCACGCCGTTGGCGCGGCGATAGTCGACCGCGCCGGTCAGCTTGTGCGACCATTGCAGCCCCGCGCGGGTCGCTGTGGCGGCCAGGGTTATGCCCAGTTCGCTGGTGGACCCCGTAGACCGAAACCCGCCCGCCTCGACCCGCCCGGTCCACAACTCGTTGAACCGCGCTTCGCGGATCACCGTGTCGTGGGTCGCCTTGGTCCGCTCCTTCCAACTGTTGACCATGCGCTGGATTTCATCGGCGGACCCAGGATTGGTCTGCTTCGCGATCTTGGAAATCGTAGCGATATCGGTTTCGTTGCCGTTTGCGATGGCCGCTTCCATCATCTCGCGTACGGCGATCGGCAGCAGGGCGGGTTCGTCGGCCCGGCCCATGGTGGGAACAGCCGCAGTCAGCAGCGAAAGAGGGATCAGACAGGCACGCATGCCCCTGTCATAACCAAGCGACAGCGAAATTTAAGCCCCAAAGCGCCGATCCGTCAGATAAGCGCCCGAAACTCCTGCAATATATCGCGATACAGCTTGCGTTTGAACGGCACGATCAACTCGGGCAGCGTATCGGGCGCGGTCCATCGCCATTCCCGGAACTCGGGGTGCTTGGTCTGGATATCGATATCGCTATCCTTGCCGACGAAACGGGCCAGGAACCAATATTGGCGCTGACCGCGATATTTCCCGCCCCACAATTTGCCGACCAGTTCGGGTGGCAGATCGTAGAAATGCTCGTCCTTCGCCTTGGCGATGATCTCGACCAGTTCGGGACGAATGCCGGTTTCCTCCTCCAGCTCGCGGAGCGCCGCAGCTTTCGCCTCTTCGCCCTCGTCGATGCCGCCCTGGGGCATTTGCCATGCCTCTACGACATTATCGAGTCGCTGACCGACGAACACCTTGCCGTCCATGTTGACGAGCATGATTCCCACGCAGGGCCGGTAAGCCAATAGCTGTTCGTTCGGCATCGATGCCATGTCGTCCCCAAAAGATATCGCCCTGACGTCTTCGCCCTGCAAAGCGCGTCATGATAGAAAAACAGAATAGGAGCAGGGACGCGTCCCGTCCATCGAACGAATCGCCGACGCCGCGATTTGCGACGAGACGTTCGTCAGGCGATCAACGCAATATGCCCCAAGGGCCGCTTGGAACCAGGCAAAGCCCGGCGCATTGGCTTTGACATGTCCGATCCCGTCCTGCTCTGGCTTCGCCAGGATCTCCGCCTGTCCGATCAAGCCGCTCTGGCCGCCGCCGTCGGCGAAGGGCCGGTCATCCCGGTCTATATCTTGGACGATGAAGGTCCGCGCCAATGGGCCATGGGCGGCGCGGCGCGATGGTGGCTTCACCATAGCCTGGCGCGGCTGGATGAGAGCCTGCGCGCCAAGGGATCGCGCCTGATCCTGCGCCGGGGCCAATGCGCCGATGTCCTGGCCGGGTTGGCGAAAGAGGTCGGCGCGTCGCGGGTTCACGCGCTGCATCATTATGAACCCTGGTGGCGCAACGCGGAAAAGGCCGTCGCCAAGGAATTGGACCTGTGCCTGCATGAAGGCGGATTGCTGCTCCCCCGGGTGCGGTACGTACCGGAGCCGGGGGCATGTACCGCATCTACACGCCCTTCGCCCGCGCGGTCATGGAGCATATGCCGCCGCCCTCGCCCGCACCTGCTACCCACAAGATCGAGGCGCCTGCACAATGGCCGCAGAGCGATTCGCTGGAAGACTGGGGCCTCCTTCCCACAAAGCCGGATTGGGCGACCGGCTTTGCCGCCGACTGGACGCCGGGCGAGAAGGGGGCACGCGATAGTGTCGCCGCCTTTATCGACGAGGCTGGCGACTATCCGACCGCGCGCAACCTCCCATCGATCGAAGGGACGTCGCGCCTGTCGCCCCATCTTCATTTCGGCGAGGTCTCGCCAGCCTATGTCTGGCATCGGGTCAATGCTTCAGGCCATGACGCAACTGTCTTCCTCAAGGAATTGATCTGGCGCGATTATGCCCATGTCCAGATCTACACCTTCCCTCGTTACGGGTCGGACAATGCGCGAGCGGAATTCGACGCACTGCCCTGGCGTGATATGCGTGAGGCGGGCGCGGACTTCACGGCCTGGAAGACCGGGAAGACCGGTTATCCGATCGTCGACGCGGGCATGCGACAGCTTTGGACCACGGGCTGGATGCATAACCGCGTTCGCATGATTGCCGCTAGCTTCCTCATCAAGCATCTCCTAATCGACTGGCGGCATGGCGAGCGCTGGTTCTGGGATACGCTGGTCGACGCCGATTATGCCAACAACAGCGTCAACTGGCAGTGGGTTGCGGGCAGTGGCGTCGACGCCAATCTCTTCACCCGGATCATGGCGCCGCTGACCCAGTCGGACAAGTTCGATGCGGCCGACTATATCCGCCAATGGGTGCCGGAACTGGCCGCATTGTCCGACACGGTGATCCACGATCCCGATGCCCATGATGCGCGACCTGCCGATTATCCCGCCAAGGTCATCGCCCATAGGGAAGGTCGCGAACGCGCACTGGATGCCTATCGCCGCATGAAGCGGTGATTGCAGCCGCCGCTGGCTTGCGGCAGGATCGACGCCATGAATGCAATCGATCCGCGGCGCGGCAGGCGCGCCTTGTCCGTGCGGCGTCCGCCCCGATCCCATAATCCCGGCCTGATGTCCCGGGTGTTCGCGCCGCTATTCCACCGACTGCTGGATCGGATCGACCTTGGGTTGGATCAGGGGGCGTTGGATGCGTCCCTACCGGACGGTACGCGCAGATTGCTGGGCGGTCGCACGCCGGGGCCGCATTGCGTGGTGGACCTGCGAGCCTGGCGCGCCCTGATACGGCTCGCTCTGGGCGGATCGGCGGGTTGGTATCGCGCCTGGGCGGCGGGCGAATGGGATAGCCCCGATCCGGTCCCGCTCTTCGCCCTGTTCATGCGCAATGCCGTGGCCTTGGGACAAGTGGCGCGACCGCGCGGTCCGGGCCGTTGGCTGGGCAAGGCGATGCATTGGGCGCGCCGGAACAACCGCACCGGATCGCGCCACAACATCGCCTATCATTATGATCTGGGCAATGATTTCTACAGCCTGTGGCTGGACAGGAACATGCATTATTCCAGTGCTTTGTTCGCTGACCCTGATGATCGAAGCGAAGATTTGGAGATTGCACAGCAGCGTAAGGTCGATGCGATTCTCGATCGGCTCGATCTGCATGACGACGCGTCGCTGCTAGAAATCGGCTGCGGCTGGGGCGGTCTGGCCGAACAGGCGATGGAGCGTTGCGCCATCTTCTATAGCGGGCTGACCTTGTCGACCGAGCAGGCCGACTATGTCCGCGACAGATTGGGCAGCGGCGCGCAGATACTGCTGACCGACTATCGCGATGCGCAGGGCCAATATGACGCCATCGCCAGCGTCGAAATGGTCGAAGCCGTGGGGCAGCGCTATTGGCCCGCCTATCTGGCCGCGATCCATCGCCTGCTGAAGCCCGGGGGCAAGGCGGCGATCCAGTATATCTTGATCGATGACGCCATCTTCGAACGCTACGCCCGCAGTGCCGACTTCATCCAGACCTATATTTTCCCTGGCGGCATGCTGATGTCGGAAAGCCGCTTTGCCGCGCTGGCGCAGCAGCAGGGGCTGGAATGGCGCGACGTCCATCGCTTCGGACTGGACTATGCCGAAACCTTGCGCCGCTGGCGGGAACGCTTCGACCAAGCGATCGACGAAGGCCTTTTGCCGACCAGTTTCGACCAGCATTTCGTGGCCTTATGGCGTTATTATCTGATGTATTGTGAAGGCGGATTTCGCGGCGGCGGCATCGACGTGGCGCAGGTGACGCTAGTCAAGCCCGCCTGACGCTCACCCGTCGACGCGCAACTTGTGTCCCGTAGGCGCGTCGGACAGCACGAGGTCCAGTATCGCCTGGCCCACCACGTCAGGCCCCTTGAGGCTCGCCGGATCTTCGCCGGGGAAGGCTCGCGCGCGCATCGCCGTGCGGGTTGCGCCCGGATCGACGATATGGGTGCGGATGGCGGAGATGTTCTTCATCTCCTCACCATAAGCGCCGACCAGCGTTTCCAGCGCCGCCTTCGACGCACCATAGGCGCCCCAATAGGCGCGCGGCGTGGCGACAGACGATGTCAGCGCCACGACCCGCGCATCGCCACTGGCGCGCAGCATGCTATCAAAGGCTGCGATCATCGCCTGTGGCGCGGCGATGTTGAGCGTCAGAAGCCGGGCAAATTCCTTGGCGTCGATCGCGGGCACAGCGGCCAAAGCGCCCAGCGTCGCGGCATTGAGCACGAGAATGTCCAGCGCCTGCCAGCGCCCGCCGATCGCCTGCGCCAGACGACCGATGCTGTCCCCATCGGTCAGATCGAGCGGCGCGATCGTCGCGCTGGCCCCGGCCTTATGGATGCGGTCCTCGACCTCTTCCAGCCCGCCGCTGGTCCGCGCCGTCAGCACGACATGCGCGCCCGCAGCCGCCAGCGCTTCGGCCGTCGCAGCGCCGATACCACGGCTCGCGCCGGTGACGAGCGCCAATTTGCCGGAGAGGGGAAGGTCGGAAGACGACATATATATCCGTTCGTGCTGAGTAGGGGCTGAGCTTGCCGAAGTCCCGTATCGAAGCATCCTTCGACACGCCACTTCGACTTCGCTCAGTGGCTACGCAGGACCAACGGGTCGAGGGGAAATCGTCAGACGACGCGTTCGGCCAGCAGTTCCAACTGGTTGGTCACTACCACATCATCCTGATCCGTCAGGGTGGTGGGATAGTCGCCGGTGAAGCAGGCGTCGCAATATTGCGGGCGGATGTCCGCGCGCTTCGCTTCGCCCAGCGCCTTGTAGAGGCCGTCGATCGAGATGAAGGACAGGCTGTCTGCGTGGATGAAATCCTGCATCCCGCCAACATCCAGCTTGTGCGCCAGCAGCTTGGTCCGCTCCGGCGTGTCGACGCCGTAGAAGCAGCTATGCTTGGTCGGCGGCGATGCGATCCGCATATGGACCTCCGCCGCGCCGGCTTCGCGCATCATCTGCACGATCTTCAGCGACGTGGTGCCGCGCACGATCGAATCGTCGATCAGCACGATCTTCTTGCCTTGGATCAGCGCGCGGTTGGCGTTGTGCTTCAGCTTCACGCCCAGATGGCGGACCTTGTCCCCCGGCTGGATGAAGGTGCGGCCGATATAGTGCGACCGGATGATCCCCAGTTCGAACGGAATGCCCGACTGCTGGGCATAGCCGATCGCTGCCGGCACGCCGCTGTCGGGCACCGGAATGACATAGTCCGCCTCGACCGGATTTTCGATCGCGAGCTGCGCGCCGATCGCCTTGCGAACCGAATAGACGCTGGAGCCGTCGACGATCGAATTGGGGCGACTGAAATAGACATGTTCGAAGATGCAGGGGCGCGGGTGGGTATCGCCAAACGGACGCAGCGACCGCGTCTCCCCGTCGTTGGTGACGATCACCAGTTCGCCCGGTTCTATGGTGCGTACATAGTCGGCCCCGACCACGTCCAGCGCCACGGTTTCCGACGCGAAGATGGTCGAATCGCCCAGCATGCCCATGACCAGCGGTCTTATGCCCAGCGGATCGCGGCACGCGATCATGCCCTCGGGCGTCATGACGATCAGCGAATAGGCGCCCTCGACCTGCTTGAGCGCGTCGATGAACTTGTCGAGCAGCGTACGATAGCTCGACGTCGCCACCAGATGGATGATGACTTCGGTGTCGGACGTCGACTGGAAGATGGAACCGCGGCGAATCAGTTCGCGACGCAGCTTCATCGCGTTGGAAATATTGCCGTTATGGGCAATCGCGAAACCGCCGGAATTCAGCTCAGCATAGAGCGGCTGCACGTTGCGCAGCGACGTTTCGCCGGTGGTGGAATAGCGGACATGGCCGCAGGCGGTATCGCCGGGCAGGCCGCGAATCACCTCGTCCCGGTCGAAATTGCCCGCCACATGGCCCATCGCCCGGTGGGTATGGAAATCATGCCCATCCCAGCTTGTGATGCCAGCGGCTTCCTGTCCGCGATGTTGCAGCGCATGAAGGCCTAGCGCGACGATGGCAGACGCCGTTTCCGCTCTGGAAACGCCGAAAATGCCACATTCCTCGCGCAACTTGTCGTCGTCGAAGGGATTGGTCGTAAACATGGGTGTGAGCGGTTCCATAGCCGTTCGTGATGCCCCCTCGGTGCGACCCAGCGGGCATCTGTTGTGCGCGCATATAGTCGCTCCCTTCCCGTTTGTCGCCCTCCTGTAACAAAAAAGCGTCGCAGTCCGTGGCAACGCTGCGTTTCGGCAGCTTCGCCATCGGCCAAATGCCCCACTGGCATTGCTCTGCGCGCCCGGCTAAAGACGCAGCCCTGATGCATCGTTTCGCCAATCCCGCCCGCTTCCTGAAGATCGCGCGTCCGCTGACGGGATGGCTGTTCTGGCCGGGCCTGCTGATGCTGCTCGCCGGATGCGTCTTCGGCCTGTTCGTGACGCCTGCCGACTATCTTCAGGGGCAGACGGTCCGCATACTCTATATCCACGTTCCCGCCGCCTGGCTGGGCATGGGCGGTTGGTCGGGCATTGCGATCGCGGCGCTGATGCAACTGGTCTGGCGTCATCCGCTTGCAGCATTGGCAGGGCGCGCGATCGCTGGACCGGGCGCGCTGTTCACCGCCATCTGCCTGATGACCGGATCGATCTGGGGCCGCCCGACCTGGGGCACCTGGTGGGAATGGGACGGGCGGATGACGTCGATGCTGGTGCTCCTCTTTCTCTATCTCGGCTATATCGCGCTCGGCAATGCCAGCGCGCGGCAGGGGCAACAGGGCGGCGTGAGCAACGTCACCGCGATTTTCGGCTTGGTCGGCGCGATCAACATTCCGATCATCAATCGCTCGGTCATATGGTGGAACAGCCTGCATCAGGGGCCATCGATCACGCTGCGTGGATCGAGCATCGACGGCACGCTGCTCTGGCCGCTGGCTTTTACGTTGCTGGGCTTCACCCTGCTATTCGGCGCGATCGTGCTGATGCGGATGCGCGCGATGCTGGCAGACAATAAGGTCGAGGCGCGCATGCAGCGCCTGGCGCGAGGGTAGGGCGATGAACCAATGGGCTTTCGTGGCGGCGGCCTATGCCGTGACGCTGGTCGGCACCGCGATCGTCAGCCTGGCGAGCTGGCGCGCGATGCGCAGCGCGGAACGGCGCGCCGATCAACTGTCGGATCGCGGATGAAGGTTCGGCGCATGAAAGCCAAGCATCAGAGGCTGATCCTGGCGCTCGCCGCTCTGGTTGCGCTGATCGGTGCAGGCCTGCTCGCGGCATCGGCGCTTAAGGACGAAGCGGCCTATTTTTACGCCCCCAACGACGTGAAGACCAAGGGTGTAGAGCCGGGCAAGGCGATCCGTCTGGGCGGCATGGTGGTCAAGGGCAGCCTGCAACGCGCGGCCGACGGCGTCACCATCCGTTTCGACGTCACCGATGGAAAAGCGACCGTGCCCGCCACCTTCAGCGGCATCGCGCCGGACCTGTTCAAGGAAGGCAGCGGCGTCGTGGCCGAAGGCGCGTTCGACTCCAAGGGCCTGTTCGTTGCCAGCAACCTGCTCGCCAAGCATGACGAACGTTACATGCCGCGCGAACTGGAAGGCATGAACTATAATGAGACGACGCACGAGATGAAGGCGGACAAGTGATGGCCGCCCGGCTTCTCCTATATCGTCACCCTGAACTTGTTTCAGGGTCCATCCATCCGATCAGATCCTTGCTATCGGCGGGGAAATGGATGCTGAAACACGTTCAGCATGACGTGAAAATCTGCAAGGATGAGCGCGCATGATCGCCGAAACCGGCCTCGCCGCGCTCTGGCTCGCCGCCGCGTTGGCGCTGCTGCAACTCGTTCTGGCATTTGCGGGACTCAAGGGCGGCAAGCCTGACCTGCTCGACGCCGTCCGCCCCGCCGCCGTGGCGCAGGGCGTGCTGACCGCGATCGCCTTCGCCGCGCTTATCACCCTGTTCATGCGATCGGACATGTCGGTGCTGCTGGTCGTCACCAACAGCCATTCGATGAAGCCCTGGCTTTACAAATTCGCCGGCACTTGGGGCAATCATGAAGGCTCGATGCTGCTCTGGGTCACGGTCATGGGCGTGGCTGGCGCTGCCGTCGCGCTGTTCGAGCGCGCCTTGCAGCGCAACGCCCATATGGCGACGCTCGGCGGGCAGGCGGCGATTTCGCTGGGCTTCTACGCCTTCCTGCTCTTCTCCTCCAACCCCTTCGCCCGGATCGATCCGGCGCCTGCGGACGGGCAGGGGCTGAACCCGCTGTTGCAGGACCCGGGCCTCGCCTTCCATCCGCCGACCCTCTATCTGGGCTATGTCGGCCTGTCGGTCGCCTTCTCCTTCGCCATCGGCGCATTGCTGACGCGGCAGGTCGACGCGGCCTTTGCCCGCGCGATGCGCCCCTGGGTGCTGGGCGCTTGGGTGCTGCTGACGCTGGGGATCACGGCGGGCAGCTATTGGGCCTATTATGAGCTGGGCTGGGGCGGCTGGTGGTTCTGGGACCCGGTCGAGAACGCGTCGCTGATGCCCTGGCTGGCGGCGACGGCGTTGCTCCACAGCGTCACCGTGCTGGCGACCCGCGACGCCTTGCGCGCATGGACGGTCATGCTGGCGGTCGTCGCCTTCTCCATGTCGATGGTCGGCACCTTCCTGGTGCGATCGGGCATCCTGACCAGCGTCCATGCCTTCGCCGTCGATCCGACGCGGGGCAGTTTCATCCTTGGTCTGCTCGCTCTGTATATCGGCGGCGCGCTGGCGCTGTTCGGCTGGCGGATCGGATCGGTGCGCGAAGGCGCGCCGTTCGAACTGGTCAGCCGCGAAACCGTGCTGGTGGTCAACAACCTGCTGCTGACCGTTATCCTAGGTCTCGTCCTCATCGGCACGCTCTATCCGTTGATGACCGAAGCCTTCGGTCACAAAGTTTCCGTGGGCGCACCCTATTTCGACCGGATCGCCGGACCGATCGCGCTCGCGCTGATGGTCGCCATGGCGGCTGGCCCATCGTTACGGTGGCGTAAGGATCAGGCGAAGCTGGTCGGCAGGCGTTTGCTGATCCCCCTGTGCATCGCGCTACTGGTGTCCATTTCGCTGTCTCTTTTCGCCTGGGGTCGCATAGGCATCCTGCCTTTCCTGGGCCTTGTCGTCGCTGTCGCGGTCGGTGCGGCCAGCCTGGCCCCGCTGTGGAAGCGCAAGCTGCTCCGCACGCCCTTGTTCACCTATGGCATGGTCGTCGCGCATCTGGGCTGCGCGGTCAGCCTGGCCGGCATGGCCTGCGATTCCGCCTTCACGGTCGAGAAATTGGTGGCGGCCCGCCCCGGCGACACGATCAAAACCGCAGGCTGGTCGATCCGCTTCCGCCAGATCACCCCGATCGCCGGGGACAATTGGACGGCCTTGCAAGCCGATATGGACGCCAGCCGCGGCGGATCGTCGGTGCTGATCCGGCCGCAGTCGCGCTTCTTCGCCTCGCCGCCCACTTCCACCAGCGAGGCAGCCCTGCTGACCCGCTGGGACGGCCAGCTCTATGTCGTGCTGGGCGAGGAAGTCGAAGGCGGCCGCTGGCAGCTGCGGATCTGGTGGAAGCCTTTCGTCACGCTCATCTGGCTGGGCGGCATCATGATCGCGCTGGGCGGCGCGCTAGCACTCATCGGCCGGGAACGGCGCGGCTGGCTTCTGAAATGGCGGGCGCGGGAGGCTCTGGCATGAGGATTGGGGCATGAAGAAACTCCTCATCTGGCTGCCGTTGGTGCTGTTCCTCGCCTTCATCGGCCTGTTCGCCAGCGGCTTGTTCAAGCCCGACGATCGCATCATCCGTTCGCGCCTGGTCGGCCAGCCCTTGCCCGCCTTCACCCTGCCTGCCGCCGCCAGCGATCGACCGGCGCTCGCGAGCGCGCAACTCGCCACCGGCAAGCCGCGCCTGCTCAATGTCTTCGCCAGCTGGTGCGTCCCCTGCGCCGCCGAAGCGCCGCAACTGATGGCGCTCAAGCAGGCGGGGGTCGAGATCGACGCCATCGCCATCCGCGACGCGCGATCGGATGTCGACGCTTTCCTCAAGCGCAACGGCAATCCCTATGCGCGCATCGGCCTGGATGCCCGCAGCGCGGTGCAGATGGCGCTCGGATCGTCGGGCGTGCCTGAAACATTCGTGATCGATGGCAAGGGGCGCATCGCCTATCAGCATATCGGCGATATCCGCGCCGACGATGTACCGATGATCCTGGACCGGTTGAAGGAAGCGCAATGAGGCTGATGCTCGCCCTCCTGCTGGCTTTGTTCGCGTCGCCGCTCGCCGCCCAGACGGCGTTGCCGCCCGCACCCTATGCCGACCGGCAGATCGACGACCCGGCGCTGGAGCGTAAGGCCAAGGCGCTGATGGAAACCATCCGCTGCCTGACCTGCCAGAGCCAGTCCATCGCGGACAGCAACGCCAGCATGGCAGGCGACATGCGCTCGCAAATTCGGGAGCGGATCATGGCCGGTGAACAACCCGAGGTGATCCGCAGCTGGCTGATCGCCCGCTATGGCGACTGGGTGAGCTACGAACCCACCGCCGCGCCGATCCTCTGGCCGCTTTGGGCAGCGCCGGTGCTACTGCTCGGCCTGGGTCTTCTGCTGCTGCGTGGTCGGATCAAGCGGGGGACGAGGGCATGACAGGTTGGTTCATAGCCTTTGGCTTGGCGATCACGGCCTTTGCGGCGATGCTCCTCATCGGCCGCATTCCCCGCGCCACCCGCGAGATGACAGCCGCCGCGCTGCTGCTGGGTTTGGCCGGCTATGCCTGGCAGGGCAATCCGGGACTGGCCGGCACACCCCGTGCCAGCAAGGAGACGGCAGGCGACAAATTCGACGAAAAACTCGCCGAACAGCGGCGGGGCTTGGCTGAGCGTTATGGGTCTGCGGGGCAATGGCTGATGATGTCCGACGGCTTGGGTCGCCAGGGCAAGACGAAGGAAGCCGCCAACATCCTGTTGTCGGGCATACGCGCCACGCCCGATGACGCGAATTTGTGGCTGGGACTGGGCAATGCGCTGGTCGCCCATGGTGACGGCGTGCTGTCGCCGGGCGCCGACTTCGCCTATCGCCGCGCGCTGACGCTGGACATGGAAGGTCCGGCGCCCCGCTATTTCTACGGCCTCGCGCTGGCCCGCAACGGGCAGTTGCAGGCCGCGCGCGACCTGTGGGCGCCGCTCGCCGCCAGCGCGCCGAGCGGCAGCCAGATCAAAGCGGAACTGGACGCCAATATCGCGCGTATCGACGCGATGCTGAATGCAGGTGCGCAGAAGGCACCATGATGCAGTGCAGCGTCCGCATTGCGCGCTTACCAGAGCCGTGATAGGGCGCGGCGTTTTACGGGGGACGCGGACTATTCCGCAGTCGCCGCCGATTGGGTGTCGATACGAGCATGATCCTTCATGGCTGACCTCCTTCCCAACACCGCTCCGGCTTCCGATGAGGAAGAGGGCGGTCATGGTCATGCGCGGCAAAAAGCGACGTTGAAGCTGGTCGTCGGTGCCATCGGCATCGTGTTCGGCGACATCGGCACCAGCCCGCTTTACGCCTTCCGCGAGACCTTCGCCGGGCATCATCATCTCGATCTGGACCCCGACCATATATTGGGCGTCATCAGCCTGATGTTCTGGTCGATGATGCTGGTCGTGACGATGAAATATGTCAGCATCATCATGCGCGCCGACAACAAGGGCGAGGGCGGCAGCCTGGCGCTGCTGGCGCTGATCAACGGGCAGACCAAGACACAGCGCTGGTCGCGGGGAATCGTGCTGCTAGGCGTGTTCGCGACCGCGCTGTTCTACGGCGACTCGATGATCACGCCTGCCGTGTCGGTGCTGTCGGCGGTAGAGGGTCTGACGGTCTATAATCCCGACCTTGCGCCCGTCATTCTGCCTGTGGCGGTCGTCATTTTGCTTGGCCTGTTCTGGATACAAGGCCTTGGCACCAACCGTGTCGCGGCCTTTTTCGGTCCGATCATGCTGACCTATTTCATCACGATCGCGTCTCTGGGCGTGCTGTCCATCATCAAGACGCCGGGCATCCTGTTCGCCTTCAATCCCTATTGGGCGGTGATGTTCTTCGTGACCGATCCGCTGCCCGCCTTCCTGGCGCTGGGGTCGGTGGTTTTGGCCGTCACCGGGGCCGAAGCGCTGTATGCGGACATGGGCCATTTCGGCCGCAACCCGATCCGCGTGTCCTGGCTCGCTTTCGTGCTGCCTGCGCTGATGCTCAACTATATGGGGCAGGGCGCTTTGCTGTTCCGCGAAGGGGCAGCCGCACTCCACAGTCCCTTCTACAACCTCGCGCCGCAATGGGGTCAGTTGCCGCTCATCATCCTGGCGACGCTGGCGGCGATCATCGCGTCGCAGGCAGTGATTTCCGGCGCCTTTTCGGTCACGCAGCAGGCGATCCAGCTCGGCTTCATGCCGCGTCTGCGGATCGAGCATACCAGCGCGTCGACCGCCGGGCAGATCTACATCCCCCTCATCAACTGGGGTTTGATGGTGATGGTGATCCTGCTGGTCCTCACCTTCAAGACCTCGTCCAACCTGACGGCCGCCTATGGTATCGCGGTGACGGGCGCGATGTTCATCGACAATGTGCTGCTGACCGTCGTCATGTACCGCCTGTGGCACTGGAAATGGTATTATGCTGCGCCGGTCCTGGGCATTTTCTATCTGGTCGATGGCGCCTATCTGGCGGCGAACCTGACCAAGGTGCCCGATGGTGGCTGGTTCCCGCTGCTGATCGGCTTCATCATCTTCACCCTGCTCACCACATGGTCGCGCGGTCGCCGGCTGGTGCAGGACAGGTTGCGCGAAGCGGCGATGCCGATCCCGGTCTTTGTGGCGTCCGCCGCCAACAGCGCGGTGCGCGTGCCCGGCACGGCTGTCTTCATGACCTCCACGCCGGACGGGGTGCCCCATGCGCTGCTTCACAACCTCAAGCATAACAAAGTGCTGCACGAGCGGGTGATCCTGCTGACCGTCAAGATCAGGGATGTGCCCGTGGTCGAGGATGACGGCCGGTGCAAGCTGGAGGATCTGGGCCGCGGTTTCTTCCGCATGGTGCTGCAATATGGCTTCATGCAGGAACCGGACGTGCCCGCCGCGCTCAAGAATGTCACCGGCTGCGGACAGGCGTTCAAGATGATGGACACCAGCTTCTTCCTGGCGCGGCAGACCCTGCTGCCGTCGGCCAAGCCGGGCATGCCGTTGTGGCGCGAGAAGATCTTCGCCTGGATGCTGCGCAACGCGGAAAGCGCGATGGAGTTTTTCCGACTGCCCACTAATCGCGTCGTGGAATTGGGCAGCCAGGTCGAAATCTGAGCGATCGTACCTTTTCATATATGGAAGTTCACACCGTATAGACCGTAACGATGCTGAGCGATCGTTTCCAAATAGGACAGCAAAAAGGGCGCGGCCTTGCGGTCGCGCCCTTCGTTTTTGTCATTGAGACCTGATCAGGCGGCGTCGCGATCCTTGGCGGTGATGTCGACCAGTTGACCGCCATTAACGGCGATCTTCTTGGGCTTCATCGCCTCGGGCACTTCGCGCACGAGTTCGATCGTCAGCAGGCCGTCTGCCAGATCCGCCTTTTCCACGCGCACGAAATCGGCCAGTTCGAACCGGCGTTCAAAACTGCGGTTCGCGATACCGACGTGCAGGAATTTCGAGCGGTCAGCCGACGAGGCATCGTCCTTGCGACCGATCACCTGGAGCAGGTTCTGCTGGGCGGTGATGTCGATTTCGTCGGGCCGGAACCCGGCGATGGCCAGAGTCACGCGGTAACGATCTTCCGACAGGCGTTCGATGTTGAACGGCGGGTAATTGTCCCCCTGCGCCAGCCGCGCGTTATTTTCGATCAGGTCGAACAGACGATCGAAACCGACGGTGGAACGGCGATAGGGGGTAAGGTCGAAGCTACGCATTGTCATAATCTCCTATAGAGCAAAATGAACAAGCCGGACCCATCAGGCATCCGGTGATACAATGCCCGGCCCCATGCGGCGGCCGGACGCCCTTGATATGGTCGGCTGATTTGCGCTTTCAAGAGGTTCGGGCGTGGACGAAAAAAGGGGGAGGGTGGACGCTTTGTCCCATCGCCTAAGCCGTCACGAGCCTGTAAAAGGGCCGCAATAAAAAAACACCCGGATCGTGCTTTCACGATCCGGGTGCTTAATGGACGATTGCTCGTCTCCCCCTTGGCCTGCCTCAACCGCTTCTCAGCCCCCTAAGCTCGAAGCGGGATGCAGTATCCCTGAACCACGGCCTTTTACCTGTGCTTCGATTGTCTTGCTATGACCGCTGCGGCCCCGAGTTCACGGGCAAAATCGGGGCCGTGTTATTTTCCATCCGTGCCTGTGGCGACAATGCAACAATTCGGCAATGCTTGCCGTTAGGCAGGCTTATCTATCCATCTGTTTTCCATGCGCTCGGCGCCGTGGACTGTTTCAGCCGACTTCGGAATGTTCTAGACCCGCCGCATATCCATTTCAAAGGGCCGTCCGCGCCACATGATTTTATCCCGTTACGAACGCATGATCGCCAAACGCTATTTGCTGCCGGGCAAGGGCGAAGGCTTCATCTTCCTGGTCGCCGGCATCAGCCTGGCCGCGGTCATGCTGGGCGTCGCCGCGCTCATCATCGTCATGAGCGTCATGAATGGCTTTCGGGCCGAATTGTTCGACAAGATCGTCGGCCTGAACGGTCATGCCGTGGTGCAGGGCTATGGCGGGCGGTTGCCCGACTGGCAGTCGGTGTTGAAAGAGGCGAAGGCGACGCCCGGCGTCACCAGCGCCACGCCGATGATCGAGCAGCCATTGGGGGCGATCTTCCAAGGCCGGTTCGAGCCCGCGCTAGTGCGCGGCATGACCGTCGCCGACATTCGCAATAACAAGACGCTCAAGGGCAAGGTGCTGGCCGGTAGCCTCGACAATCTGACGCCCAACAGCGGCAAGGTGGGAATCGGTTCGCGACTGGCGGAAAATATGGGCGTCCAACTCGGCGATACGATCACCATCTACAATCCCGCCGGACGATCCACCCCCTTCGGGACCGTCCCCCGGGAGGTAGGCTACAAGGTCGCTGCGATCTTCGAGGTCGGCGTCTATGACTATGACAAAGCGATGGTCGTCATGCCGATCGAGGACGCGCAGACGTTGCTGCTGCTGGGCGATGTCGTCAGCATGATCGAGGTCGAGACGGTGGATCCCGACAAGGTGGGCCAGATATTGGAACCGTTGGCCGGCAAGGTTGCCGGCCGCGCGGCTATTACCGATTGGCGGCAGATGAACGCGTCGCTGTTCGAGGCGCTGGCGGTGGAGCGGGTTGCGATGTTCGTCGTCCTGTCCATCATCGTGCTGGTGGCGGTGTTCAATATCCTGTCCTCGCTCATCATGCTGGTGCGCGCCAAGACGCGCGACATTGCGATATTGCGGACGATGGGGGCCAGTCGGGCCGGTTTGGTCAAGATTTTCATGACGGTGGGCGTCACCATCGGCACGCTGGGCATGGTCGCGGGCATGGTGCTGGGGTTCACTTTCCTCTTCTTCCGGCAAAGCCTGGTCAACGCGATCCAGTTCGTAACGGGGCAGAATTTGTGGGATCCCTCCATCCGGTTCCTGACCGAATTGCCTTCAAAGCCCGATCCTATGGAGATCACGGTCATCTGCATCATGGCGCTGGTGTTCAGCTTTCTCGCCACGCTTTATCCGGCCTTCAAGGCCGCCAATACCGATCCTGTGCAGGTGCTGCGCTATGAATGACATCCTCCACGTTACCGGCCTTGCGCGCAGTTTCACGCAGGGCGGCGTGACCATAGACGTGCTGCGCGGCATCGACCTGACCGTCGGGCCGGGCGAGATCGTGGCGCTGCTGGGGCCATCGGGCTCAGGCAAGTCGACCCTGTTGCAGGCGGTCGGCCTGCTGGAAGGCGGGTTCGACGGATCGATCCGCATCGCGGGCGAGGAAGCGGCGAAGCTGGACAATGATGGACGCACCCGGCTGCGCCGCGATGCGCTGGGCTTCGTCTATCAGTTCCACCATCTGCTGCCCGATTTCAACGCGACCGAGAATGTCGTCCTGCCCCAGGTGATCCGCGATGTGGACATGGCGGCGGCCAAAGCACGGGCGCAACTGCTGCTGACCTCGCTGGGGCTGGGCCATCGGTTGGACCACCGTCCGAGCCAATTGTCCGGGGGCGAGCAGCAGCGTGTCGCCGTGGCGCGCGCGCTGGCCAACCGGCCCGCACTGGTGCTGGCGGACGAACCGACGGGCAATCTGGACGAGCGCACCGCCGATGTCGTGCTGGCGGAGTTTCTGCGCCTGGTGCGGGACGAAGGATCGGCCGCGCTGGTCGCGACCCATAATGAGCGGTTGGCGCAGAAGATGGACCGGGTCGTGCGCCTGCACGAAGGCGTGCTGGAAGGCGCCTAGGCCGCTGCGGCGGCGGCGTCCCTAACGGTCGCCACCAGCACGCGGTCGCGGCCTTCCGCCTTGGCGCGCAGCAGCGCGGCATCGGCGGTCTGGAGCAGCCGGTCGACCCGCCCGTGATCGGGGAATGTGGCAAGGCCGAAGCTGGCGGTGATGGCGCCCAATTCCCTGCCATGATGGTCTATCCGCAAATTTTGGATGCGGCGCTGTATCTGTATCGCGCGGCCGAGCGCCTGATCCAGGCTGAAGCCTGGCATGAGAACGACGAATTCCTCGCCGCCCAGGCGGAAGGCATGGCCGTTTTCGCGCAGGGCGTCGGCCAGCACCATGCCGACCGCACGCAGGACGGCATCGCCCGCATCATGGCCAAAACTGTCATTGAAGCGCTTGAAATGATCGATGTCGACCATCAGGCAGGTGAGGGGCGACGCATTGCGTTCGGCATCGCCTACCAACGCCTGGAGCATGATGTCGAACTGGCGGCGATTGGGCAGGCCGGTGAGCGCGTCCGCCATCGCCATGTCGCGCAGCACGTCGCGCAGGCGCAGATTGGCGAGCGCCAGGCCGATATTTTCCGCGAGCATATCCAGATATTTGCCGGTGCGCTCCAACTGGCTGGCGCTCCCCTGGGTCGGCTCCTCATAATAGAGCATGCCGATGCTTTCGCCCTGCGCCGCCAGCGGGATGCATATCGTGCTGACGGTGCCAGTGGCGGCTTTGGTGTCGAGATGCTCGCAGGGAATATCGACCATTTCGCCGATCGGGCGATGGGTCTGGCCGCGCCGCAAGGCCCAACAGGCGAAGGGGGCGAATTCGGTGCGCGAATAGGTGGGGGACAGCCAGTCGCAGGCCTGGGTCATCGCATTACGGCGATTGTCGTGGATATAGAGGCGGCCGGGGAAATCGGGCGCGATCTCCGGCGCGAAACGGCGGACGACGTCGACCAGGTCGGTGACGCTGTCGCAGCCCTGAAGACGTTGGGTCAGGCGTGACAGCAGGTCGCGCATGGTGCGATCGGCATCGCGCTCCTGCTCCAGCCTTTGTCGTTCCAGCCCGTTTTCCCGAAAGATGCGGATCGCCTGCGCCATGTCGCCGATTTCGTCGACATGGGCCGAATTGGGTGGGATCGCGTCATAATCCTGCGCGGCGAGGCGTGTGACCACGTCGCTGAGGCGCACGACGGGGCGCAGAATGCGCTGCTTCAACACGAAATAGAGGACGCACAGGAACAGCAGGGCGGTAATGCCGAGCATGACTTCCGACATGGTGCGCCACTGGCGGGCCGTGTCGGTCGCGCGCATCACCGCCTGGTCGGTCCGCTGGTCCAGCATATATTGGAACTTGCCGACCTGCGCCGCCACCCGGTCCATTTCGCGCCCATATTCGTCGCCGAACAGGATCGTGCGGCCGGTCTTTTCGTCGCCCGCCTCCGTCGCGCGCATGGCGGCGTCCTGCTCGTCGGTCAGGCTGTCGGCCCAATGGAGCGCCTGCCGCAACGCGCCCAACTCGCCTTCGTTGGCACCGGCGTCCTTCAGATGTGCAATCCGATGCTCTACCGAGCGCAGCGCTTCCTTCTCGCGTCGATAGGCGATCAGATGGCTGGGGTCGCCGCTGATGACGAACCCGCGCGCCTGTTCGGTCAGGCGATACACATCCTCTTCCAGCGTCGCGGTGAGCTGATCGAAGGTTGCGCGCTGCGCCACGGCGGCGCGTTCGCGCTCCTCCGCGCTGGACGCCATCAACATGGTGGCGCCGGAAGCAAGGGTGAGGGCGACAGTGGCCCCATAGGCCCAATTGGTGATCGTGGATAAACGCATGATGCGCCCGATGATAGGCGCGACAGGTTGGCAATCTGTTAAGGATTTAGGCTGCTGTGGATCGGACAGTCCGGTTTATCCACGGAATTCGTGTGGGGGGGGCTGGGCCGAATCGTGCAGACTCCCTAGATTGCCTGCATGCCTCATGCTCCCTTCGTACCCCTGCGCGTCTTTTCCTCCTTCACCATGCTCGAGGGGGCGATCGACCCCAAGAAGATCGCCAAACAGGCCAAGGCGCTGGGCTTCCCCGCCGCCGCGATTACGGACCGCAACGGGCTGTACGGGTCGATGGCCTTTTCCGACGGGTGCAAGGATGAGGGGGTGCAGCCGATCATCGGCGCGATGCTGGGCGTGCTGCGCCCGGGACGACCAGCCAATGCGCCGCCGGTGCATGACTGGATCGCGCTCTACGCGCAGGATGCAACCGGCTACGACAATATCTGCGCGCTGGTGTCGATGGCGCATCTCGACCGGCCGGTCGAGGAAGTGCCGCACGTAACGGTCGAGGCGCTGGAGGGGCGCACGGACGGCGTCATCGCGCTCACAGCGGGGGCCGAAGGCGCGCTGGCGCGACTGTTCGCAGAGGATCAGCCAAACGCGGCGCTGGCCTATGCCCAAAGGTTGGAGGCGCTGTTTTCCGGGCGGCTTTATATCGAAATTTGTCGGCGGCTCGATCCGATCGAGGGCAAGGCGGAGCCGTTTTTGCTGGACCTGGCGTATACGCGCGACCTGCCGTTGGTGGCGACCAATCCCACCTGCTTTGCCGAACCGCATTTCCATGAAGCGCATGACGTGATGCTGTGTATCGCCGACAGCGCCTATGTCGAAACGCCCGATCGCCGCACAAGCTCGCCCGATGCCTGGATGAAGCCGGTCGGCGAAATGAAGCGATTGTTCGAGGATCTGCCCGAAGCGCTCGCCAACACGCTGGTCGTCGCCCAGCGCTGCGCCGTGGCCGCACCTAAGCGCAAGCCGATCCTGCCCAGCCTGGCCGGCGATATCGAGGGCGAGGCGCGCATGCTGCGCGATCAGGCGACGGCCGGGCTGGAGGCGCGGCTGGAGAAAGCCGGGATACTCGGAACGGAAGCCCGTCAGCCCTATTTCGACCGGTTGAAGTTCGAGACGGACATCATCATCCAGATGGGCTTTCCCGGCTATTTCCTGATCGTCGCCGACTTCATCAAATGGGCGAAGGATCATGACATTCCGGTGGGGCCGGGCCGTGGTTCGGGCGCGGGGTCACTCGTTGCGTGGGCGCTGACCATTACCGATCTGGACCCGTTGCAACTGGGCCTGCTGTTCGAGCGCTTCCTGAACCCGGAACGCGTGTCGATGCCAGACTTCGACATCGATTTCTGCGAAACGCGGCGCGGCGAGGTGATCCGTTACGTCCAGCAGAAATATGGCGCGGATCATGTGGCGCAGATCATCACCTTCGGTAAGCTCAAGGCGCGCGCGGTGTTGAAGGACACCGGCCGCGTGCTCCAGATGAGCTATGGGCAGGTCGACCGGCTCGCCAAGCTGGTGCCCAACCATCCGACCGATCCCTGGACGCTGGAACGCTCGCTGAACGGCGTCGCCGAATTTCGCGCCGAATATGACAATGACAATCAGGTCCGCCGCCTGATCGACTATGCGATGAAACTGGAGGGTTTTCCGCGCCACAGTTCCACCCATGCGGCGGGCGTGGTGATCGGCGACCGGCCATTGCAGCAACTGGTGCCGCTCTATCGCGATCCGCGATCGGACATGCCGGTGACGCAGTTCGACATGAAATATGTCGAGGGCGCGGGGCTGGTGAAGTTCGACTTCCTTGGCCTCAAGACGCTGTCGGTGTTGCAGAAGGCGGTGCAGTTGATCGCGGCGCGCGGGGTGACGGTCGATCTCGACACGCTCGCCTGGGACGATCAGGCGGTTTACGACCTGCTCCAGCGCGGCGACACGGTCGGCGTGTTCCAGCTGGAATCGGAAGGCATGCGCAAAACGCTGGCCGCGGTGCGCCCGACCAATTTCGGCGATATCATCGCACTGGTGTCGCTCTACCGCCCCGGCCCGATGGACAATATCCCGATGTTCGGGCGGCGCAAGAACGGGCAAGAGGATATTGAATATCCCCATATCCTGCTGAAACCGATCCTGGAAGAGACATACGGCATCTTCGTCTATCAGGAACAGGTGATGCAGGCCGCGCAGATCCTGGCGGGCTACAGCCTGGGCGACGCGGACCTTCTGCGCCGCGCCATGGGCAAGAAGGTGAAGGCGGAGATGGACGCGCAACGATCGCGCTTCGTCGAAGGGTGCGCCGCCAGCGACATCAAACCGGCCAAGGCGAACGAACTGTTCGATTTGATCGACAAGTTCGCGGGCTATGGCTTCAACAAGAGTCACGCGGCGGCCTATGCGTTGCTCGCTTATCAGACGGCGTGGTTGAAGGCGCATTATCCGGCCGAATTCTACGCCGGGTCGATGGCGTTCGATATCCATCTGACCGAAAAGCTGACGGTGTTCGTGGATGACATGCGGCGCATGGGGCTGACCTGCCTGGCGCCCGACCTCAATCGCAGCGAGGCGGACTTCACGGTCGAGCCGGTGCCGTGTGAGGGCGAGGATAAGCGGCTGGGCTTTGCCGTGCGCTATGCGCTGGGGGGGCTGAAGGGCGTGGGCGAGAAGGCGATGGAGCAGCTTGTCGCCGAGCGGGAGGCGACCGGGCCGTTCAAGAGCCTGGACGACTTTGCCGACCGGATCGAGCCGCGCCTGCTCAACCGACGGCAGTTGGAAAGTCTGGCTGCGGCGGGTGCGTTCGACGGCATCCATGCCGATCGCGCGGGCGTGCATGCGGCGGCGGAAACCATATTGTCGGTCGCGTCCAGCAATGCGCAGGCGCGCGAGAGCGGGCAGGGCGGGCTGTTCGGCGATGTCGAAACGCCCCATGCGGACGTGCGCATCCCGCCGCATCAGGCCTGGAGCGTGGCCGATCGCATGGCGCAGGAGAAGGAGGCGTTCGGCTTCTACTTCTCCGCGCATCCGGTCGATCGCTACAAGCATTTGGCCGATGCGCGCGGGGCACGCAGCTATGGCGTCATCTGCCAGGCGCCGATGGGTACGCCCAATGCCGAAGGTCGGGTCATGACCATCATGGCCGCCATGGTGGAAGATGTCCGCTGGCGCGAAACGAAGCGCGGCGCGCGCTATGCCAACGCGACCTTCTCCGACCAGAGCGGCCAGTTTCAGGCAAGCTGTTTCGACGAAGCCGCATGCAAGGCGATCGAGGAACTGGCGGCCGATGGCGACTGCGCGCTGCTGATCGTGGAACTGGATCGGTTGCCGGGTGAGGAGACGCCCCGGGTGACGGTACGCGGGGTCGATGCGTTCAGAAACATCGCCAGCGCGTCGCGGCTGGAACTGGTCCTCGACGTGCTGACACCCGATGCCATCAAACCACTGGAGGCGTCGCTGGCGAAGGCACGGGGCGGACGCAGCGAAATCTATATTCGCGCGCCGATCAGCGGCAGCGAAGCGGCGCGCATCTTCATCGGCGACGGGTTCAGCATCGACGCGGATCAGAAGGAGGCGCTGGCGACCCTCAAGGGCGTATCGATATTCAGCGAACGATCGATGGAAGCGCGGGAGGACGGGTTTCGCGCGCGCAATCCCAAGCCGGCGTGGAAACCACGACTGGTGGGATGACGCTATAGTCTCGCATCCCCGGTCTGCTCTTAAAACAACCGCATCTGCGCGCCTTCGGGTGGGCGGAAGAGGTCGGTGCGCAGGATAAGCCTGTCCGCCCCCAGACCCGCCCGTTTGCGCGCCTTGGCGAAGCGGGTGCGGATGAGGTCGGCCCATACGCCCTGTCCCCGCATGCGCGTCCCGAAATTGGGATCATTGTCCTTGCCCCCGCGCAGGTCGTTGATGATCGCCATCACCTTGCTTGCACGGTCGGGATAATAGGTGTCGAGCCAGGCGCGAAAGAGCGGCGCGACTTCATGGGGCAGGCGCACGGGGATGAAGCCGACGTCGCGCGCGCCCGCCGCCGCGACACGCGCGACGATCGCTTCGATCTCATGATCGGTGATGCCGGGAATGATGGGCGATATATTGGCCGTGACCGGTATGCCCGCCTCCGACAATCGGCGGATCGCCTCTACCCGCCGCAGCGGATGCGGCGCGCGCGGTTCGAGCGTTCGGGCGACCGCCGGGTCCAGGCTGGTGACGGACAGCATCACCGCCACGAGGCCGTCGCGCGCAAGGTCGGACAGCAGATCGATGTCGCGCAATATCCGATCGGACTTGGTGGTGATGAAGGTCGGGTGACGGGTTTCGACCAGCAGTTCCAGCACGTCGCGGGTGATGCGCCAGTCCTTCTCGATCGGCTGATAGGGATCGGTATTGGTGCCCATGGCGATCGGCGCGACGACGTATCCGCGCCTGGACAATTCGGCGCGCAGCAGTTTGGCGGCGTCCGGCTTGGCAAAGAGTTTGGTTTCGAAATCCAGCCCCGGCGACAAGTCATGATAGGCATGGCTGGGCCGGGCGAAACAGTAGATGCAACCATGTTCGCAACCCCGATAGGCATTGATGGACCGATCGAAGCCGACATCGGGGCTGTTATTGCGGGTCAGGATCGTGCGGGGATATTCGACCGTGACCTGGGTCCGGGTGCGGGCGACTGCGCCGTCTATGTCCGTGATAGCGTCGAGCCAATCGCCGTCGGCTTCACGCTGGGGCAGGTTGAAACGGCGACTGTCGCCATTCAGCGTTGCGCCTCTGCCCTTTTCGATCGCCATGGCGTATGAGAACATAATGCGAACATCATGTCAATGCGGTCAGGCTAGCGTTCTGTCAGGCGTGGCATCAGTTCGACGAAATTACAGGGGCGGAAACGGCTGTCGAGCTGCGTGACGAGGATGCCGTCCCATGCGTCCTTCACCGCGCCAGTGGAGCCGGGCAGCGCAAAAATATAGGTGCCGCGCGCGACGCAGGCGGTGGCGCGGGACTGGATGGTCGAGGTGCCGATGCTCTGGTAGCTGAGCCAACGGAACAGTTCGCCGAACCCCGGGATCTCTTTGTCCTGCACCTGCGCGATCGCTTCGGGCGTGACGTCCCGCCCGGTGACGCCGGTGCCGCCGGTCGTCAGGATCACGTCGATCTGCGGATCTTCGATCCAGGCATGGAGGCGCGCGACGATGGCGGATGTGTCGTCGCGTTCGATGTTGCGGGCCGCCAGGATATGGCCGACGCCTTCCAGTCGCTCGACAAGCGTATTGCCGGAACGATCGTCCGCCGGGCTGCGCGTGTCCGATACGGTCAGCACGGCGATCCGAACCGGGATGAAGGCCCGGCTGTCGTCGATCGGCATCAGTCCGCGCCGCCGCCCATGCTGGCGCGACCGTCCGCCTTGCTGATGCGCACCAGCTTGACACCCTTGGCATTGGGAAAGGTCGGCCACAGCCCCTGCGCCATGCCGGTCAGGCAATCGGCGCTGCCCTTCGCCTGGATCTGGTACATCCAGTAATTGCGCATGACGATGTTCACATAGGCGCGGGTTTCGTAATAGGGCAGCGATTCCATGAACAGCAGCGGATCGCCCTTGTCGTGGACCTGGGTGTTCCAACGATCCACCGGCTGCGGCCCGGCATTATAGGCGGCCATCACCTTGGGCAGCAGGCCGCCGGTCGCGCTCATGTCGCGCAGGGCTTCCAGATAGCGCTGCCCATATTCCATGTTGGTCGACGGTACGAAGAGTTGCGCCGCGTTGGACAGGCCGACATCGCCCGCCGTACCGGGACGGACCTGCATCAGGCCGCGCGCGCCCGCGCTGCTGACCACGTCGGATCGGAAGCCCGATTCCTGCAACGTATGGGCGTAGATCAGCGAGGGATCGACCCGCCAGCCGCCGTCGGGGCGCCAGTCGGGGGCCGGAAAGCGGGCGAAGCTGTCGGGCTGCTTGCCGGCGGGACCGTTATGGGCCAGCCATAACTGGGTCGCGGGCAGGTTGAGCGCTCCCGCTAGGCGTAGCAGCGCGTCATATTGGTCGCTGCCGCCGATCTTCGCCTGGTAACGGATGAGTTCGTCGGCGCGCGCGCTTTCGCCGATCGCGGACAGGGCGATGGCGGCGCGGGCATTGGGGCTGCCCGCCAGCTTCTGCCATTCGAGCGCGCCGAAGCGGTTGCCGACGGGCGCGCCACCCAACGGCAGGCCCAGCGATTCGCGGGCGAGCAGGCCGTAGAATGTCTCATCCGAACGGGCCGCCTGCTTCAGATAATTGGCGACCTTTTCCGCTTCGCCGCAGACCATATAGGCGCGCGACGCCCAATAGGCACCGGCAGCGCGCATATCGGCGTCCGACGCGAAGGCAGCGACATTGGCGAAAGCGGGCGCGGCGGTGCGGCAATCATTTTGACGCCAGGATGCCAGGCCGGTCGTCCAGTGCGCCTGCACCGTCCAGTCGCCACCGGTCCGGGTTTCGAGCGCGCGCGCGGCCATGCGGCGGGCATTGGTGTCGTCATTTTCGATATAATAGGCCCAGGCAACGCGCTGGCGCACTTCGGTCAGGCCTTCGGGGGTCAAGCCAGGCTCGCCGGTGGCGAGCAAGGCTTCCGCGCCGATCGGATCGTCATTCTTGACATAGGTCTGGATCTGCCCGGCCAGCGCCTGCGCCAGAACGTCCGTCTTGGTGGCGGCGACATATTGGCGGCGGGGGGCCGCGCCCAGCCACACCATCTTCTGGATCTGCGGCAGCGTGGGCAGGATGGTTGCGCCACGGCGCTGGGCCAGGCGGGAAAGCTGGTCCGCCTTGGGCAGCCAGGCGGCCTTGTTGATGAGGTCGAGTAGGTCGAACAGTTCGACGCGGGGCGACCCCTTGGCCAGGTAAAGTTCGGACAAGGCCAGCGGGCGGACGGCGTCCTGCGGATCGAGCGCGGCGACCATCGCCTTCGCATCGTTCCATTGCTGCGCCTGGATCGCGGTGAAGATGGCGCGATATCGGGCCTTGTCGCCGTCGCTCAGTTGCAACGGGGATGTTTCGGTCGTCCATGTGGGAAGGGTCGGAGCGGTGTCGGCGCGGGCGGGCAGGGCGGCGGACATGCCCCATGCGATCAGGGCTAGGCGGGATATTTTGGTCGCGGCGCGAATCACGGACGGGCTTCCTCGATCAGGCTTTGCAGGGTGCGCCAGCATTCCGCCTTGGCTGCAGGCTGGGTCAGCAGCAGCCGGGGATGAAATGTGGCGACAGCGGGCACAGTGCCGCCATCATGATTAAATTGGCGTAAACTATTAGGAAGTGACGCTCCATCCGTCGACATCAGCGCACGGATCGTCCTGTCGCCGAGCAGCAACAGGCGATGGGGCCGGGCCAGAGAAATATGGGTTCGCATCCGGGTGGCCGCGATTTCCAGATCCGATGCCTCGACCATGCCACCTGGCGGGCGGGCGGTGAACAGGGACGCCAGGTGGATGGCGTCGCGATCGAGACCGATGGCGCGCAACATCGCGTCGAACAGCAATCCGGCGCGATCAGCCAGCAGACGCCCTTCGCCCATATCGACCGGATCGGGGAGGTCGGTCACGACCATCAGCGCAGCCTGCGCGCCGCCGGTGGGCGCGATCCGTGGACCCGCCCAGCGCTGCTCAGGCTGTGCAGGATCATCCGCCAACCAGACAAGGAACGATTCGAGTGTTCGGGGCTTGTCGATTACAGGCGCGGCGGAGACGGCAGCGGGCGAAGGCGACGGCCGTGCGGCGACCGGGCGCAGCCAGTTCACAGGCGTTTCGCCTATGGCGCAATCCACGCCAGCCAGTTGCCACCACGCCAGATAGGCGTCGGCGGCCACCGCATCATTCTGCAATAATCCCCGCATCATGAACAGTTAGGGCCAGAGGTTGACGAGTGGGTCAAGGTGCTTCATCGCCTTGACTGGTAAACGGTTGGAGTAATGCGGCGATCGGAAGAACGGGGTGCAGCCCGCCGGTCGCCCGGATGGAGGGATGAATGAGCGAACGGGAATCGATGCCGTACGACGTCGTGATCGTCGGCGGGGGACCGGCCGGCCTGTCGGCGGCGATCAAACTCAAGCAGCAGGCAGAGGCGGCGGGCCAGGAACTGGCCGTCTGCGTTCTGGAGAAGGGCTCGGAAATCGGCGCCCATATCCTGTCCGGTGCGGTGATCGATCCCAAGGCGCTCGACGAATTGCTGCCCGAATGGCGCGACATGGGGTGTAATCTGGCCGATGTGCCCGTGACCGACAATCAGCATTGGTTCCTGACCAAGACCGGTAAGATCGCCATGCCCCATATCCTGACGCCCGGCTGGATGCACAACAAGGGCACCTATACCGGGTCGCTGGGTAATCTGTGCCGCTGGCTGGCGGAACAGGCCGAAGGGTTGGGCGTCGAAATCTTCCCCGGTTTCGCTGCCGCCGAAATCCTCTACAATGAGGATGGCAGCGTGAAGGGGGTCGCGACCGGCGACATGGGCGTCGCGCGGGATGGCGAGCATAAAGGTGATTATCAGCCCGGCCTGGAGCTGCATGCCAAATATACTTTTTTCGCGGAAGGCGCGCGCGGCCATCTGACCAAGGTTTTGAAACGCCAGTTCGCGCTGGATGCGGACGTTGAGCCGCAAGTCTATGGCCTGGGCATGAAGGAATTGTGGGACATCGATCCCGCCTTGCATCAGCCGGGGCTGGTGATCCACTCGCAGGGTTGGCCGCTGACCGATGCCTATGGCGGCGGGTTCCTTTACCATCAGGCCAATGGGCAGGTGGCGCTAGGATTCGTGGTGGGGCTGGGCTATCGCAACCCGCATCTCTATCCGTTCGAGGAGTTCCAGCGCTGGAAGCAGCATCCGGAGATCCGCAAGTTCTTGGAAGGCGGGCGTCGCGTGTCCTATGGCGCGCGCGCGATCAACGAGGGCGGCTGGCAGTCGATTCCCAAGCTGGTCTTCCCCGGCGGCGCGCTGATCGGATGCAGCGCAGGCTTCGTGAACGTGCCCCGGATCAAGGGTACGCACACGGCGATGAAGTCCGGCATGCTGGCGGCAGAGGCTGCCTTCGAGGCGATCCAGAATGAGCGCGCGCGCGATGTGCTGAGCGATTATGAGGATCGCCTGCGCAGCAGCTGGATCGCGACCGAGTTGCAGCTGGTCAAGAATGCCGAGCCTTTGCTGTCGAAGTTCGGCGGCACGATCGGCACGGTGCTCGCCGGGATCGACATGTGGATGCGCACGCTCAAGATCGGCCTGCCATTCACGATGAAGCACAAGCCGGACAATGAAAAGATCTGGCATAAGGACGCCTGCGCGAAGATCGCCTATCCCAAGCCCGATGGCGTCGTCAGCTTCGACCGCTTGTCGTCGGTGTTCCTGTCGAACACCAATCATGAGGAGGACCAGCCGGTTCATTTGCAACTGAAGGACCCGGCCATCCCGATCAGCTACAACCTGCCTCTTTATGACGAGCCGGCGCAACGTTATTGTCCCGCCGGCGTCTATGAAGTGGTGGGTCAGGAGGAGGGGCTGCCCCACTTCCAGATCAACGCGCAGAATTGCGTCCATTGCAAGACGTGCGACATCAAGGACCCGACCCAGAATATCAACTGGGTCGTGCCCGAGGGCGGCGGAGGGCCGAATTATCCCAATATGTAAGCGCTTGACATTGTTGTTGATGCTGACGGCCCCGGTGGTGTTTCCGACCCCGGCGGGGGCGTCGGTCGACCCCAGTGGTCCGCTCCACGCCTATGCCCGCGCGCGGATGGCGGATGGCGATGGCGCATTGGGCCAGGCGGTGGCCAGCTATCGGGAGGCTTTGCAGCAAGACCCGGCGCGGTTGGAAATCGCGCGCCGCGCCTATGTTCAGGCCCTGGAAAGTGGAGACCGGTCGCTGACGCGGCAGTCGGCCATACTGCTGGACGCGGCGGGCGCGTTGCCGCGTGATGGGACGCTGCTGCTGATAGGCGAAGCTTTGACGGCTAAGGACTGGGTCGCGGCGCGCAGCTTGACCGATCGCATGATGGAAGAGGGCAATTTCGCCTTTATCGGACCGCTCGTGCGCAGTTGGATATCGCTGGGCGAGGAGACATATGCGCCGCCGGTGATCAACGGCAAGGATCGCTTCGCGTCGCTGGGCTTGCGCTATGTTGACGAACATACGGCATTGCAGGCGCTGGCGCGCCGCGATCTGGCGGCGGCGGTGCCTGCGATCCGGCGGGCGCTGGCGATCCGCAGTGGCGACGGCGCGGCCCCGCGGCTGGCCTTCGCCGGTCAACTCGCCGCACAGGGCGCCAAGGCCGAAGCGCTGATGTTGCTGCCAGTCGGTAGCGCCAGCTTCGCACGCGCGCGCGCTGACATCGAAAAGGGCAAAAGGCTCAAGGCATGGGGTGCTGCGACGACCCCGGCGCAGGGCTATGCCCGGCTGCTGTCGCGACTGGCATTGGACGTATCGGCCGACACCAACGTATCGCCGCTGGGATTGCGGTTGGCGCGGATAGCGACGTTCGCCGATCCCGGCGGGGCGGAGCCGCATATCATCGCCGCGCATCTGCTGACGACGCAGGGGCATCCGGCGGGCGGCGCGACCGAAGCGCGAAAAGTGTCGGTCGACGGCTGGTATGGCGCGATGGCGCAAGCCGAATTGATCGATGCCCTGGCGGCGGCCGGCGATCTGGACGGCGCTTTGATGCTGGCGCGCGCACAGGCGGCCGAGCCGGGTGCGGAGGCGGAACGGCATGTGCGGCTGGGCCGCCTGCTGGCGCAGAAACAGGATTTCGACGGTGCGGCGGCGGCCTTTCGGCAGGCGCAGGCGGGCTATGCCGTGGACCAGATGCCTTGGACGCTGCTGCTGTTCGAAGGCAGCGCGCTGGAACAGGGCAATAGGTGGGACGAGGCGCGCGCCGTCCTGGAGCGCGCTGCGGCGATCGCGCCCAACGAACCGACGATCCTCAACTATCTCGGCTATGCGCAGATCGAGCGGCGGCAGAATGTCGGGGCGGCGCTGGAATTGCTGAAGAAGGCGAGCGCGTTGAAGCCGCAGGATGCGTCCATCACCGATTCGCTGGGATGGGCGCAGTTCGTGACCGGCAATGTCGATGCGGCAGTGCCGGTATTGGAGCGCGCGGCGGCGGGCGCGCCGACCGACAGCACGATCAACGAGCATCTGGGCGATGCGCTCTGGACGGCGGGACGGCGCTATGAAGCGCGCTACGCCTGGGCCGCTGCCTCGGTCTTTGCCGAAGGGGATGCGGCCGCACGGCTGGCGGCCAAGCGCAAGATAGGGATGACGCCCGAATATGCCGCACCCTGACCCGACGCTGGGCAGCGCGGACGATAGTTCGCCGCCTGCGATGACCGAGATCGCCTACGCCAAGGTCAATGTCGCCCTGCATGTGCGGGCGCGGCGCGACGATGGCTATCATGCGCTGGAAAGCCTGTTCGTGTTTGCAGAGCATGGCGACGGATTGCAGGGGTGGGCGACGGACGACGGCGCGATCGACCTGACCATCGACGGGCCGTTCGGCGGGACGTTGGATGCCGGAACCGACAATCTGGTGATGCGGGCCGCGCGCACTTTGCAGGCCTATCTGGGCGAGCAGCGCGGTGCGACGATCCGGCTGACCAAGCGGCTGCCGGTCGCATCGGGCATCGGCGGGGGATCGGCGGATGCCGCAGCGACGCTGCGCCTGTTGGTGCGCTTGTGGGATGTGCGGATCGATCCGGCGGAACTGGCCGGACTGGCGCTGGACCTGGGATCGGACGTGCCGGCCTGCATCGCGAGCGTGACGCAATTGGTCGGAGGCCGGGGCGAGAGGCTGACGCGCCATGTGGTCGAGGGACTGGAAGGATTGCCGATGCTGCTGGTCAATCCCGGCGTCGGCGTGTCCACCGCGCGGGTATTTGCGGGATGGGACCGGATTGATCGCGGTGCGCTCGACGCCGTCAGCTTTGCCGCGTTGCGCGAAGATGGCCGTAATGATCTCCAGGCCGCTGCGCTGGCGGTGGCCCCGGTTATCGGCGATGTGCTGGCGGTCCTGAAGGCGCAGGACGGCCTGTTGCTGGCGCGCATGTCGGGATCAGGCGCGACATGCTTCGCGCTGTTTCGTGACGACGCCGCGCTGGCTGCTGCGGCGCAGGCGGTGCGGCGGGCCAGTGCCGATTGGTGGACGATGGAAACACGGATCAGGAGCGTATGACGCAAGCCTATAGCCAGATCGACGGCGGAGACCTGGACCTGCTGATCGTCGCAGATCACGCCTCCGCCCATGTGCCCGACGATATCGACCTGGGTATCGATCCCGGCCTGCTACGCAACCATATCGCGATCGACATTGGTGTGGCGGAGGTCAGCCGATTGCTGGCGGGTCAACTCGGCGCGACGGCCATATTGGGTGGCGTGTCGCGGCTGGTGATCGATCTCAACCGGGAAGAGGACGCCGCCGGACTGCTGCCGGTCATGAGCGACGGTCATGCCATAGCGGGAAACCGGGACGCGGACCTGAGCGACCGGATGATACGGTTCCATCATCCCTATCATCGGCGGATTGCCCACCTTCTGGATGGGATGACGTCGCCTTTCATCCTGTCGGTCCATAGCTTCACGCCACGATTGGCGAGCGATCCGGAGCAGCAGCGGCCGTGGGATATCGGGATACTTTACAATCGGGACGATCGTGCCGCGCGCATCGCCATTCCCATGCTGGAAGCGGCAGGGCTGAAGGTCGGCGATCAGCTGCCTTATGCCGGGACATTGCTCAATGCGACGATGAACCGGCATGCCGAAGCCAATGGCATCCCCTATCTGGGCGTGGAGATGCGGCAGGATCTGGTGGGCGACGCCCAAGGGCAGGCGCGCTTCGCATCGCTGTTGGGACCGGTGGTGCTGGAATGCAGGAGCAGATTGGTATGATGCGTTTGGGGATCGCTTTCGCCGCTGTGATGCTGCTGTCCGGCTGTGGCGGGGATGCCTCGCTATCGCGGGACCAGTCAGGCGCGACCGCCAGTGATGCGCAGGGTAATGACGGCAAGGTGGAATGCGCGCTTGCGGGTTCGGGCGCATGGACGCGCGACTGTCTGGTCGAACGGGCCGGAAAGACGCTGACGATTCGCCATCCCGATGGTGGGTTCCGGCGCTTTACCGTGCTGGAAGACGGGCGCGGGCTGGAGGCGGCGGATGGCGCGGAGGCGGCGAAGCTCAACATATTGGACGACAAGCGGATAGAGGTGGTGGCGGGCAATGACCGCTACCGGCTTCCAGCACAAGTTGGCGGTGCGGGACGATGACCGGCGGGCCGATCCTGACTGCTGCGCAGATGCGCGCGGCGGAGCAGGCGGCCTTCGCAGCGGGTACGGACGCTTACGACCTGATGGAACGCGCCAGCGCAGCGGCGGCCGACATCATCTGGCGCGCGGGGCATCGGCGCGATGCCCTGGTCCTGTGCGGGCCGGGCAATAATGGCGGCGATGGCTATGTGATCGCCCGCCGCTTGCGGGAGCGCGGGGTGCCGGTCCGGATCGCCGCATTAGGCGAAAGCCGGACGGCTTCTGCGCTGCGCGCGCGGGCGGCCTGGGGCGGGTCGGTCGACGATATGATGACCGCCTACCCGGCGAGCCAGTTGATCGATGCGCTGTTCGGCATCGGACTGACCCGCGGTCTGGACGATGCGATGGTGGCGCGACTATGCTATCTGGCGAATACGGCCACGATCAGTCACGCCGTCGACGTGCCGAGCGGGGTAGATAGCGACAGCGGCGCGCTGTTGTCGGCCCTACCGCGCTTTGGCACGTGCATCGCACTGGGTGCCTATAAGCCTGCCCATCTTCTCTATCCTGCGGCGGCGCATATGGGGCGTTTGGTGCTGGCGGATATCGGGATCGACCTGCCAAGCCAGGTGCATCGACTGGACGCGCCGATATTATCCGCACCCTCGGTTGACGCGCATAAATATACGCGCGGGCTGGTGACGGTGGTCGGGGGCGAGATGTCCGGCGCGGCGATGCTGGCGGCGGCAGCGGCTGCGCATGCCGGCGCGGGCATGGTGCGGCTGGTGACGGACGATGTTCGGCCCCTGTCACCCCATGCGATCGTTCGGCAGCAGCATGGCGGCGACAGCTTCTCCGATCCACGGATCGGGGCCTTGCTTGTCGGGCCGGGGCTGGGACGAAGCACGACGGCGCGGGCGCGGCTGAGCGCCGCGCTGAATGCCGGGCATCCGCTGGTGCTCGACGCAGATGCGCTGACGTTGCTGGGTGAGACAAGTGCGAGAACTCTTCCCAAAGGCGCGATCGTGACGCCGCACGAGGGGGAGTTTCAACGGTTGTTCGGCGCGCTGCCAGGCAGCAAGATCGATCGGGCGCTGGCGGCGGCTCGGGCATCGGGCAGCGTGGTCATCTATAAGGGCGCAGATAGCGTGATCGCCGCGCCGGATGGCCGCGTGGCTGTGGCGACGGGCGCGTCGTCCTGGCTGTCGACGGCGGGAACCGGCGACGTGCTGGCCGGAATCGCCGCGGCACGGCTGGCGGTCACGGGCGATCCGTTCCGGGCGGCGTGCGAAGCGGTGTGGTTGCATGGCGATGCGGCGCGACGGGCTGGTGCGGCCTTTGTCGCGGATGATTTGCTAACCACCCTGCCAGCGGCTATCGCCGCGCGATTGTGAGAGACAGCGACTTAGACACCATCATCCGCATCGCGGCCAAGGGCGACGGCGTCACCGCCGATGGCCGCCACTTCCCCCTGACCGCGCCGGGCGACCGGATTCGACCGGATGGAAGTGTCGCTTTCGGTGTCCATCATGTCGAACCGCCATGCCTGCATTTCCCGGCCTGCGGCGGCTGCCAGATCCAGCAACTGGACGAGGAAAGCTACGCCGATTTCGTGACCGGGCGGGTTGTCGGGGCCTTGGCCGGGCAGGGCGTGGTGCCTGCGGCCGTACTGCCGCCACATATTTCGCCGCCGATGACCAGGCGACGGGCATCGCTGCGCGCGGCGCGGGCGGGCAATCGCGTCACGATCGGCTTTGCCGAGGAGGGCAGCCACAGGTTGATCGACCTCGACATGTGCGCGGTGCTGGACCCTCGCCTGTTCGCGCTGCTGGCGCCGCTCCGGGACTTGTTGACGACGATCCTGCCGGACAAGCGCGCGGCGCATGTGCGGCTGTCGCTGACCGACCAAGGCGTCGACCTGTTGCTGGATGGTGTGCGGGTCGAGGGGCTGGCAGCGGACGAGGCGCTGGGCGATTTCGCGCGGGCGCAGCGACTGGCGCGCCTGACCATAGACGAGGGCGACGGGCAGCAGACGCGCTGGGAGCCGGAAGCGGTGACCGTCAGCTTTGGCGGCGTGGCCGTGGGCTTTCCGCCCTTCGCTTTTTTGCAGGCGACGCCCGATGGCGAGGCGGCGTTGGTCGGGGCGGTGCGCGAGGCATTGCCTGAGACGGGCGCGATCGCCGATCTCTTTGCCGGGCTGGGCACTTTTGGGCTGGCGCTGGGCGCCGGGCGTCCGGTCTATGCCGGGGAGGGGGCGCGGGACGCCATCCTCTCGCTCAAGCAGGCGGGCGCACGATCGCAGCGGCGGCTCGCGGCCGATCATCGCGACCTGTTCCGGCGGCCGCTGACACCCGAGGAATTGAACCGCTTTGCCGCCGTCATCCTCGATCCGCCGCGTGCCGGCGCGCGGGAACAGGTGTTGCAACTGGCGGCGTCCGCCGTGCCGCTGATCGCCTATGTGTCGTGCAATCCCGCCAGCTTCGCGCGGGATGCGGCGCATCTGGTCGGTGCGGGCTATCGGCTCGACAACGTCAAGCCGGTGGGACAGTTTCGGTGGACGACCCATGTCGAACTGGTCGGCATCTTCCGCCGATAAAAAAATCCCTCGCTGCCGGGGGAAGCAGCGAGGGATGGCAATCCTCTCCTGGGGAAAGCTGCGTGAGGCTTAGCCCAGCTTGATGACGTTTGCGCGACGGCGCACGGGAAGAACTTCGGTGTAGAGGCTGGCCATAGGCTCATCCTCCACCTCGATCGTCGCTTCCGACGTGAAGCCGTTAAAGCCGGTCCGCATGGCGGCGCCATAGGCGCCCAGCATCCCGATTTCGATATAGTCGCCCACATTCACGTCCGAAGGCAGCATGAACGGACCGACCATATGGTCCATGTCGTCGCAGGTCGGGCCGTAGAAGGAAAAGGCTTCCAATGCCTCCTCGCTCTCGTCCTCGCGCAGCAGGGCGACGGGGAAGCGCCAGCCGATATGCGCCGCATCGAACAACGCGCCATAAGCGCCATCGGTGATGTAGAGTTCGGTGCCCCGGCGGCGTTCGACGCGCACGATGATCGAGCTATATTCAGCCGACAAGGCCCGGCCCGGCTCGCACCACAGCTCCGACGAATAGCTGACCGGCAGGCTTTCGAAACCGCGATGGATCGCCTCGAAATAATTTTCGAGCGCGACCGGTTCCATGCCCGGATAGACGGACGGAAAGCCGCCGCCGACATCGATGATATCGACCGTGACGGCCGCATCGACGATCGCGGCGCGGACGCGCTCGATCGCATCGCTATAGGCCTGGGAACTCATCGCCTGGCTGCCGACGTGGAAACAGATGCCCAGTGCGTCTGCAGCCTGACGGGTTGCCATCAGCAGTTCGCGGGTCTCGCCCAGTTCCGCGCCGAATTTGGACGCGAGGGAGAGTTCCGAATGTTCGGACGATACACGCAGACGAACGCACAATTCCAGATCGGTCGCGTCGTTGGTGGCGCGCATGATCTTTTCCAGCTCGTCGATCGTGTCGAGCGAGAAGGTGCGCACACCGTGAACGTTATACGCTTCCGCGATCGCTTCCTCGGCCTTGACCGGGTGCATGAAGCACAGCTTGACGCCTTCTTCACCGGCCAGCGTCTGCGCGACCAGGCGCACTTCCGCGATCGAGGCCACGTCGAAATGCGTGATGCCCGATGCGTATAGCGTGCGGATCAGATCGGGCGACGGGTTCGCCTTGACCGCATAGAGCGAGCGACCCGGAAACTTCTCAACGAAGAAGCGGGCGGCCCGAGCAGCGGCTTCGGGACGAATCAGCGTTACCGGTGCTGCCGGTTTGAGGGCGGTTGCTACCCCCAGCGCGCTAGGATGCTTGTGCAATTCAAGGGACCTCCAGTGTAGTTCAGGGCGAAAAAGCTGCCTTGCGGTGGAAGTCCCATGGGGCAGCGGACGGTCGATATATGCGGAGGGGTCCCTGCTGTAAAGCGCGTGTGAAAATTTTGTTGCGCGCCCTGCTACGAAACGTGCGTCAGGAGAGACGAGCCTTGAAGTCCTGGTAGGAAAAGGATTTGATTTCCGTGAGTTGATCGGTTTCCGAGTTCCAGAGCCAGATCGCGGGAAGCGGCACGCCGTTGAAAGTGTTGGTCTTCACCATCGAATAATGGGCCTGGTCGAGGAACGCGATGCGGGCGCCGGGTTCCGCGCCACCGGGGATTCGATAGTCGCCGATGATGTCGCCCGCCAGGCAGGAGGGGCCACCCAGGCGCGTCACCGGGCCATCCTCAGGCTCGTGCAACATGGCGGGGCGGTAGGGCGCCTCGATCACGTCGGGCATGTGGCAGGTGGCGCTGATATCGGTGATGGCGACGGGCATGCCATTGTCGATGACGTCGAGAATTTCGCCGATCAATATGCCTGCATCCAGCGCCATGGCTTCGCCCGGTTCGATATAGAGTTCCAACCCTGTCTGCGCCTTTATCCGTTGGAGGAAGGCGATGAGGTCATCGATCTGGTAGTCGGCGCGAGTGACATGATGGCCGCCGCCGAAGTTGAGCCATTTGAGGTTTCCGACATGGGGCATGACATGGGGTTCGATCGCGGCCCAGGTCCGTTCGAGCGGCAGGAAATCCTGTTCGCACAGATTATGGACGTGGAGGCCGTCAACGCCCGCCAGATGCTCAGGTCGCAGCTGGTCGATCGGGAAACCGAGGCGGCTGTGCGGCTGAGACGGGTCGTATTTGGGCACCTCGCCTTCCGGGTTGAGCGGATTGAGGCGCAGGCCGATGTCGAAGACGCGCCCCTCCGCGCGCGCCGCGTCAATGACGGGCTTGAGCCGCGCGATCTGGCCGGGGCTGTTGAAGATGACATGGTCGGAAATCTTGAGGATTTCGGCCAGATCGTCGGGTTTGTAGGCGGCGCAATAGGTGGCGACTTCGCCCTTATATTCTTCCCGCCCCAGACGCGCCTCGTAGATGCCCGATGCGCAGACGCCGTCGAGATATTCGCCCAGCACGGGGCCGAGCGACCACATGGAAAAGGCCTTGAGCGCGCCAAGCACCTTGATCCCCGCGCGATCGCCTATGTCCCGCAGGACGGACAGGTTGCGACGCACCGCGGCCTCATCCACCACGAAGGCGGGCGAGGGGACGCGGTAGAGGTCGAAGCGGGCGAAGGCGGCGGGATCGCCGGCGCGGGTTTCCATAGGTCGTTCCACTCCTGATGCACCACCGTCACCCCGGGCCTGACCCGGGGTCCCGCTGCCTTAAATAACGGTGGAAAAGAAGCGGGACCCCGGCTCAAGGCCGGGATGACGTATGTTCGTACGGTGAAGGTGGCTTAGAACGCCAGCGGCGCGTCCAGTTCCTTCACCTGCCAGGGCAGGCCGTGCTTGTTCAGCATGTCCATGAACGGATCGGGATCGAACTGTTCGATGTTGAACACGCCGCCGCCTTCGCCTTCTGGGGCCTTCCACGCGCCGGTCAGCATCATGGCCGCGCCGATCATCGCGGGGACGCCGGTGGTGTAGCTGACGGCCTGATTGCCGGTTTCGGCATAGGCATCCTCATGGTCGCAGACCTGATAGACATAGACGGTCTTTTCCTGACCATCCTTCTGGCCGGTGGCGATGTCGCCGATATTGGTCTTGCCCTTGGTGGTGGAACCCAGGCTCGACGGTTCAGGCAGCACGGCTTTGAGGAACTGGAGCGGAATGATTTCCTGCCCATTGTAAATGACCGGATCGATCCGGGTCATGCCGACATTCTGGAGCACTTCGAGATGCTTGAGATAGGCGTCGCCGAACGTCATCCAGAAGCGGATACGCTTGATTTCGGGGTAGAATTTAGCGAGGCTTTCCAGTTCCTCATGATACATGAGGTACATGTTCTTCGGCCCCACCTGATCGAAGTCGAACTGCTGCTTGTGGCTGAGCGCCGGGCCTTCGACCCATTCGCCATTGGCCCAGTGACGCGACGGGGCGGTCACTTCGCGGATGTTGATTTCCGGGTTGAAGTTGGTGGCGAAATGTTGGCCATGGTCGCCGCCATTGCAGTCGAGAATGTCGAGCGTGTCGATGGTGTCGAGCAGATGCTTCTTGATATAGCTGGCAAAGACGCTGGTGACGCCGGGGTCGAAACCAGAACCCAGCAACGCCATGATGCCCGCTTCCTTGAACCGTTCCTGATAGGCCCATTGCCAGCTATATTCGAACTTGGGCGTGTCGCGAGGTTCGTAATTGGCGGTGTCGAGATAGTCCGTCTTCGTAGCGAGGCAGGCGTCCATGATCGCCAGATCCTGATAGGGCAGGGCCAGGTTCACGACCAGTTTGGGCTGGACCTTTTCGATCAGCGCAATCGTCTCTGCGACATTGTCAGCATCGACCTGCGCCACGTCGATGGTCACACCGGTGCGCGCCTTTACCAATTCGGCGACCTTTTCGCAGCTGACGATCCGGCGGCTGGCGAGCGTGATATGGCTGAAAATATCGGGGTTCATCGCCATCTTGTGGACCGCGACAGACCCGACGCCGCCTGCGCCGATGACCAGAACCTTGCTCAATTGCTTCTCCATATCCGTGCCGCGCCTGACGCGCGAAAGCGCCCATATAGGGACGTCGCGTGACAGAGCAAAGTCACAGTGTCAGAAGCCGGCCCCGTCCACTTTCTGTATGGCTAACCCGTCGATATCGATCGACGGCACGCAGCGCAGGTTGATGGCGCGCATTTCTCCATCGGGTGACTTGCCAAGCGCGAAGGCTTGGGCGCCGCAGATGCTGCAGAATTGATGCGTGATCGCATGTTTGTAGAAGAGGTAATCGGTGAGATGGTCTTCGCCGCTTTCAATCGTAAATTGATCCGCGGCGACAAAGGTCAGCACGAGGCCCTTGCGGCTGCAGTGGGAGCAGTTGCAGGTCATCCCTTCAGTCGGCGGTTCGGCTGAGACGCTGAACGTCACTGCGCCGCAATGGCAGCTTCCTTCATAGGCCATGGCATGATCTCCTCCCGACCATGCTGCCCTAGGCTATCAGCTTCTTCAAGCCCTCGACCGTGTCCGCTTCCGCCGCAGGCTTGTCCTTGCGGATGCGCGCGATGCGGGGGAAGCGCATGGCGAGGCCGGATTTGTGGCGCTTGCTGTCGTGGATGGAATCGAACGCGACTTCCAGCACCAGCGTCTTTTCCACTTCGCGGACGGGGCCGAAACGATTGAGCGTGTTACCCCGGACGAAGCGGTCGAGCCATTTCAGTTCCTCGTCCGTGAAGCCGCTATAGGCTTTGCCCACCGGCAGCAGTTCGCCGTCTTCCGTCCAGCAACCGAACGTATAGTCGGAATAGAAGGAGGAGCGTTTCCCATGGCCGCGCTGGGCGTACATCATGACGCAGTCGGCGGTCAGCGGGTCGCGCTTCCATTTGTACCAGAGTGCCGCCTTGCGTCCGGCGACATAGGGGCTGTCGCGACGCTTGAGCATGACGCCTTCGATCGCGGCATCGCGCGCACCGGCGCGGATATCGGCCAAGGCGTCGAAGTCGGGGGCATCTATAAGCGCGGACAGGTCGAACCGATCCGACGGCAGCTGCGCCGTATAGGATTCGAGGCGGGCGCGGCGATCGGTCCAGGGCTGGGCGCGCAGATCGTCGTCGCCTTCGATCAACAGATCGTAGAGGCGGACGAAGGCGGGATAGTCGGCCATCATCTTGACGCTGACCGCCTTGCGGCCGAGACGCTGTTGCAGGGCATTGAAGCTGGCGGCGGCTCCACCATGTTCCGCCGCGCCCTGCACCTCGCCCTTTACCAGCAATTCGCCGTCCAGCACGGCGTGGCCGGTAAAGGCCTGCGCGATTTCCGGGAAGCTGCCACTGATATCGTCGCCCGCGCGGCTGTAGAGGCGGGTTTCGCTGCCTGTGCCGACGATCTGGATACGGATGCCGTCCCATTTCCATTCGGCGGCATAGTCGGTCAGGTCCACGCTATCCGCCTCCAGCGGGTGGGCGAGCATGAAGGGACGGAAATAGGGCGTGCCTTCCGGATCGGGGCGACCCGATCGACCCTCCGCCCAATCGAACAGCGCGGTATAAGGTGGCGCGAGGGCGTGCCAGACCTGCTCGACATCATCGACGTCCAGGCCGAAGGCGAGCGCGAAGCCGGTCTTGGCAAGGCGCGCGGAGATGCCGACGCGCAGGCCGCCGGTGGCGAGTTTCAGAAGCGCGAAACGGCCGGACGAATCGAGATGGTCCATCATCTGCGCCAGGGCATCGGGCGCGGCGGCCCGGCTGACACCATGGAGGCGGTCAATCACGGCCGAAAGGCTGAGCGAGCCGTCGTCCAGTTCGGCGGGTTGATCTTCGCGCTTGGGCCAGAGCAGGGCCACGGTTTCGGCGAGATCGCCGACATAGTCGCGGCTCATCTCGTAGAGGATCGGATCGGTGCGCGCGCGGATCATCTCGCCGATGGCAGAGGATTTGACGGCCTTCAGATCCAGATTGCCGGTCAGCGCGGCGAGTGCCCAGCCTCGGTCGGGGTCCGGCGCTTCGCGCATATAGGCGGCGATCAGGTCCAGCTTGCCGTTGCGGGAGCGGGTATAGACCAGGCCGTCGAGGAGTTGGGAGAATTGCCTCATGCGATCCGTCCCGTTCGGTTCGCGCGTGTCGAAAACCCGCGCATAGTGGTTCTCGACAAGCTCGAACCGAACGGATGTGGGGTGCGAAATCTTTTCATCCCTCATCCTCGTCTTCGCGGCCGACCAGGGCCAGGGCGCGGGCGCGAATCTGGTGGGTCATGCACCAATGGAGCAGCGCTTCCTCGCGGCCATGGGTGATCCAGGTTTCGGTCGGCGCGACTTCGCGGATCGTGTCGGTCAGTTCGTCCCAGTCGGCATGGTCGGATATGACCAGCGGCAATTCGACATTCTTCTGCCGGGCGCGCTGGCGCACGCGCATCCAGCCGGAGGCCATGGCGGTGATCGGATCGGGCAGGCGGCGGCTCCAGCGGTCGTTGAGCGCGGACGGCGGCGCTATCACTATGTGGCCGCGCATTTCCTTGGCCGCAACGCCGGTCGCTGGGCGCAGTTCGCCCATGTCGACGCCGAATTCCTGGTAGAGGGCGCACATCCGCTCCATCGCGCCATGGATGTAAATGGGATCATGATGGCCCCGGGCGCGCAATTCGCAGATGACCCGCTGCGCCTTGCCCAACGCATAGGCGCCGACCAGCACGCAGCGATCGGGGTTGGCGTGGAGCGCGACGAGCAGCCGGTCCATCTCGCTGCCGGTGTCGGGATGGCGGAAGACGGGGAGGCCGAAGGTCGCTTCGGTTACGAAGATATCGCAAGGCACGGGCTGGAAAGGCAGGCAGGTCGGGTCGGGACGCCGCTTGTAATCCCCGGTCACGACCACGCGCTCCCCAGCATGATCGAGGATGATCTGCGCCGATCCCAGCACATGACCGGCAGGCACGTAGCGGATGGTGACGCCGCCCATCCGCACCTCGTCGCCATAGTCGACGGCTGTGCCGCTGGCCGTGCCATAGCGCAGCGCCATGATCGCCAGCGTTTCGCGCGTCGCCCAGACATGGCCGTGCCCGCCGCGCGCGTGATCGGCATGGCCATGGGTCACCAGCGCCCGTTCCTGCGGCAGCGACGGATCGATCCAGGCATCGGCGGGGCGGACATAGATGCCGGTGGGGTGTGGTTCGATCCAATGGGTCATAGGTGCAGAAGATGGGATGGGCCGTCCGGGTTCCGCAAGGGCGAGTCATCGCGGCGTCATGCCCGCGTCATGCAGCCGACACGCCACTGCCCTAATGGCGCGATGACCACCCGGCAGCGAGGAGTGCGGACATGACAGCGACGGCGCATGACAAAGTCACCAACGCGGTGCATCGGCACCGGCATCTGTCCAAACAGGGGCTGTTGGAGCGGGCCTTCACCTTCGCCTTTCGCGGCCTGGTCTATGCCCAGATATGGGAAGACCCGGCGGTGGACATGGAAGCGCTGGCGATCACGTCCGACTGTCATGTGGTGACGATCGCATCGGGCGGCTGCAACGTCCTGTCCTATCTGACGGCCGATCCGGCAAAGATTACGGCGGTCGACCTCAACACCGCGCATATCGCGCTCAACCGGCTGAAGCTGGCGGCAGCGCGGACACTGCCCGACCATGCGGCCTTTCACCGCTTCTTTGCCCAAGCGGACGACAAGCGGAATATCGCGGCCTATCGCAGCATCGTCGCGCCGCATCTGGACGAGGCGACGCGGCGTTATTGGGAGGGGCGCGACCTGATCGGGCGGCGGCGCATCGGGGGCTTCGCGCGAGGCATCTACAAGCATGGGCTGCTCGGTCGCTTCATCGGTGCGGCGCATCTGCTGGCGCGGCTGCATGGCGTGAATCCCAAGCGGATGCTGGACGCGCAAAGCCGCGAGGAACAACGCGAGATTTTCGAGCGGGAACTTGCGCCGATCTTCGACAAGGGGTTCGTGCGCTGGCTGACCAGCCAGCCCGCCTCGCTGTTCGGCCTGGGCATTCCGCCCGCCCAGTTCGAGGCGCTGGCGGGTGACGAGCGGATGGACAGTGTGCTCAAGGCGCGGCTGGAAAAGCTGGCCTGCGACTTCGACCTGAAAGACAATTATTTCGCGGTGCAGGCGTTCGGACGCGGCTATGCAGCCGGAGACGGCCAGATCGAAGGGCCGTTGCCGCCTTATCTGCAGGCGGCGAACCATGACGCAGTGCGCGCGCGGGCCGATCGTGTGGATGTACGGCATGTCAATTTCACCGACTTTCTCGCTGCCCAGGGGGATGCGTCGTGCGACCGCTATGTCCTGCTCGATGCGCAGGACTGGATGGACGACGATCAGTTGAACGCGCTGTGGGCACAGATTACGCGGACGGCGAAGCCGGGCGCGCGGGTGCTGTTCCGCACGGCGGGCGAACCGAGCATCTTGCCGGGCCGCATCGCCGACGCCGTGCTGGATCGCTGGGACTATCGGGCGGAGGCGTCGCTGGATTATACGGCGCGCGATCGGTCGGCCATCTATGGCGGCGTCCACCTCTATGTGTTGAGGGATCGGCCGTGAGCGGCCATCGCCAGTTGATGGATGGGGTCTATCGCTATCAACGGCATATCTATGACCTGACCCGCAAATATTATCTACTGGGTCGCGACGGGCTAATCGCAGACCTCGATCCGCCGGTCGGCGGCGGGGTTCTGGAGATCGGTTGCGGCACTGGGCGCAACCTGATCGCGGTCGGGAAGGTCTGGCCCAAGGCGCGGCTCTATGGCGTCGATATCAGCGAGGCGATGCTGGAGACGGCCTGGGCGTCGGTGGCCAAGGTGGGGCTGGGTGATCGGGTGACGCTGGTGCAAGGGGATGCCTGCGGGTTCGACGCCGGAGCGCTGTTCGGGCGTGAGCGGTTCGAGCGGGTGTTCATCAGCTACGCCCTGTCGATGATCCCGGAATGGGAAATGGCGCTGGCGCAGGCGGCGCGCTGCGTGGCGCCGGGCGGCAAGCTGGAGATTGTGGACTTTGGCCAGCAGGATCGGCTGCCATCGTTGTGGAAGCGGGCGCTGTTCGGATGGCTCGGTCGCTTCCACGTGTCGCCGCGCCGGGAGTTGGCGACGGCGATCGCGCGGCTGGCGCAGGACACCGGCGGCTTTTCGCATAGTCGGACGCTATATCGGGGCTATGCGGTGCGGGGTGGGTTGATCCGGGTTTGAAAAAGGCGATGTGTTGGGACGTTGCCTCTTAACTTCACACATTTCCCATAGATTCTGAAATTTCAAAACGAATGTGGGAAATTTTATGACGCTGTGGCGCCGAAGCTGACGATGGGAAAGAGCGTCTATAACCTAGTGCGACACACGACCGTAGGACAGCGCTGCGTATCCCTCACCCAATCATTCTACGCCGCCTGCCGCGCCGTCTTTTCGAGTTCCAACCGATCCCAGATTTCCGCCAACGCCGACACCAAGTCGCGCATCATCTCTTCGTTATGGGCGGGGCCGGGGGTGAAGCGCAGGCGTTCGGTGCCGCGGGGGACGGTCGGATAGTTGATCGGCTGCACATAGGCGCCATATTCGGCGAGCAATATGTCGCTGATCCGCTTGGCCTTGACCGGGTCGCCGACCATCAGCGGAACGATGTGCGTGACCGACGGCATGACCGGCAGGCCTGCTTCGGCCATCAGCGCCTTGAGCTTGGCGGCGGAGGCCTGCTGGCCTTCGCGTTCCTCGCTGGAGCCTTTGAGGTGCCGGACGCTGGCCAAAACGCCCGCAACCAGCACCGGCGACAGCGAGGTGGTGAAGATGAAGCCGGGCGCATAGCTGCGGATCACGTCGACGATCATCTGGTCGGCCGCGATATAGCCGCCCATCACGCCGAACGCCTTGCCCAGCGTGCCTTCAATGATGGTCAGGCGGCCCGCAACATCGTCGCGTTCCGAAATGCCGCCGCCCCGCGCGCCATACATGCCCACGGCATGCACTTCGTCCAGATAGGTGAGCGCGTTATATTCGTCCGCCAGGTCGCAAATGTCCGCGATCGGCGCGACGTCGCCGTCCATCGAATAGACGCTTTCGAAGGCGATCAGCTTGGGTGCTTCGGGATCTTCGGCAGCGAGCAGTTCGCGCAGGTGATCGACGTCGTTATGACGGAAGACACGCTTTTCGCAGCCCGAATTGCGGATGCCCGCAATCATGGAGGCGTGGTTCAGCTCGTCGGAAAAGACGATGCAGCCGGGCAGCAGCTTGGCAAGGGTGGACAGCGTCGCTTCGTTCGAGACATAGCCCGAGGTGAAGAGCAGGGCCGCTTCCTTGCCATGCAGGTCGGCCAGTTCGCCTTCCAGATCTATATGATAATGGGTGTTGCCACCGATATTGCGCGTGCCGCCGGAGCCTGCGCCGACATCGTGCAGCGCCTCTTCCATCGCGGCGACGACCTTGGGATGCTGACCCATGGCGAGATAGTCGTTGGAGCACCAGACGGTGATGGGCTTCGGCCCGTTATGGCCGTGAAAGCAGCGGGCATTGGGATAGGAGCCGCGATTGCGCAGGATATCGATGAACACGCGATAGCGGCCTTCTTCGTGAAGCCGGTCGATCGCCTGCGAAAAGATGTGCTTGTAGTTCACTAGGCTTCTTCCCGTTTCCGTCGCGCGCTTATTCTCTATCGCTGCGCCATCCTCTTGCCCGAAGCCGCGTTTAACCGCGCAGCCGCGCCATTACCAGCGATAACCGTTCGCAACGCCGGGGAGAAACGCCTATCACTCTGATCGATCGCATTGACCATTGGACAAATGGCCTACCCCTTCACAGCCCAACAATCTCTTGCAGGCCATAGTCGGCTAAGGCCGGACGCAGCGCCTCTACCTTCGCATCGACGCGGGTGAATATGGCAAGGCCGGGCGATGGCGCGTCGGGCCAGGCCTGCCCTTCCGTCAGATATTGGATACGGCGCGCGATCCCCTCTCCGCCATGGACGAAGCCCATCGGACGCGGCGCGACGGCCGCCAGTTCTTGCTCCACCAAGGGGAAATGGGTGCAGGCGAGGACGACCATGTCCATGGCGTCGCCCCCCGGCTGATCGAGCAGGCCAGCTAGCGCGCTGCGGGCGATGGCGGGATCGAGCGGATCGCCGCGCAGCTTGGCCTCGGCCAGCTGAACCAGCGCGGCAGACCCGTGGCGCAGCACGGTGCAGTCCGCGCCATGTTCGGCCGCGAGGCGGTCGACATAGGGCTGGCGCACCGTGGCGTCGGTGCCAAGGACGCCGAAGACCCGGCTTTTGGAGAGGAGGGCGGCGGGCTTGATCGCCGGGACGGTGCCGACTACCGGGATGTCGAGCGCCGTGCGCACCGCTGCAAGCGCGATGGTCGAGGCGGTGTTGCAGGCGATGACGGCTAGGCGCGGGCGATAGCGTTCGACCAGGCGGCCCAGCAGCGCGGGGACACGTGCGGCGATTTCCGCCTCGCTCTTCGTGCCATAGGGAAAGCCAGCGCTGTCGGCGGCATAGACGACTGGCGCTGTGGGCAAAGCGGCCCGCGCAGGGGCGAGTATGGAAAGGCCCCCGACGCCGGAATCGAAGAAGAGGATGGGAGCATCGGGCGCGACCTTCATGGCAGCTGTGTCGCGGCATGGCGGGACGCTGTCAACGGGGAGCATCGTGAAACGGGACGCGGCAGCGGGCGGAAAGACGGTCGGCGCTGTGGTGCGGGGTCGCTAAGAAAGGGCGACGGCGGGTCTTGCCCTTGACGACTGTCACTCTATGGTCGCGCACACCCCTTATCGGCGAATAATATGACACCTCCCTGGCTTCTTCCTGTCTTTGTCCTGCTGCTGGGCTATCTGCTCGGCTCCATCCCCTTTGGCCTGATCCTGACCCGGCTGACCAACGCGGGCGATTTGCGACAGATCGGATCGGGCAGCATCGGCGCGACCAACGTGCTGCGCACCGGGCGCAAGGGGCTGGCGGCGGCGACCTTGCTGCTGGACTTGCTGAAGGGCGCTGCGGCGGTGCTGATCGGCGCGGCCCTGGTCGATGGCGGTGGGCCGATGGCGGGTGCGATGGCGTTTATCGGCCATTGCTATCCCGTCTGGCTGCGCTTTGCCGGGGGCAAGGGCGTGGCGACGATGATGGGCGTGGTGACGGCGATGTTCTGGCCTGCCGGGTGCATATTTGCAGCGGTGTGGCTGACGGCCTTGTTCGGCACGCGCTGGTCGTCGGTCGGCGGCATGACGGCGGCGGTCAGCGCGCCGATCGCCATGGGCGCCTTCGGCCGGATCGACCTGGTGCCCGTCGCCCTGGCGCTGGCGCTGATCGTGTTGTGGCGGCATCGCTCCAATATCGCGCGGTTGACGAAGGGCGAAGAACCGAAGATCGGCAGATCCAAGACCGAGCCTTCCGCCGAATGAGCGAGCGGGAGCGGTTCGATCGCCTGCGGCTCATCCGCTCTCCCCGGATCGGTCCGGTCAGCTATCGGCAATTGCTCGCGCGGTTCGGGACCGCTGGCGAAGCGTTGCGCGCCATTCCCGATCTTGCCGCGCGCGGCGGCGGCAAGGCGCGCGTGGCGGATGCGAGCGCGGTGGAGAAGGAGATCGCGCAGAGCCGGGCATTAGGCGCGCGCTATCTGCTGATGGGCGATGCCGATTATCCCGCGCTGCTGGACCAGTTCAACGGCGCGCCGCCCGCGTTGATCCTGCGCGGCGACTTAGCTTTGGCAGGCGGGCAGTGCATCGCGATGGTCGGTGCGCGCAATGCGTCCGCCGCCGCCTGTCGCTTTGCGCGCAGCCTGGCGCAGGATCTGGGACAACGCGGCGCGGTGGTCGTGTCTGGGCTGGCGCGCGGCATCGATACCGAGGCGCATCGCGGGTCGATCGCCAGCGGGACGATCGCCGTGATCGCGAGCGGGATCGACGTCGCTTTCCCGCCGGACAATGCGGCCTTGCAGGAACAGATTGCGGGCGAAGGGCTACTGGTCACGGAGCATCCGCCCGGCACCCAGCCGCTGGCGCGGCATTTCCCCGCGCGCAATCGCATCATTGCGGGTCTGAGCGTCGGCACGGTGGTGGTGGAGGCCGCGCCGCGATCCGGTTCGCTGATTACCGCGCGGCTGGCGGGCGAGGCGGGGCGGGAGGTCATGGCGGTGCCGGGATCGCCGATCGATCCGCGCGCGCAGGGGTGCAACCAGCTTATCCGCGAGGGCGCGATCCTGATCCAGAACGCCGCCGACGTGCTGGAGGCGGTGGGTAGCATCGATCCGCGTATGGTGCGGCAGGGCAGCTTCGGGTTCGTCGGCGAACCGGTGTCGAGCGACGTCGCCGCGCAGGAGCGGGAGGCGGTGATCGCCCTGCTGGGGCCGGTGGCGGTGCCGATCGACGAACTGATCCGGCTGTCGGGCCTGTCGCCCGCCGTGGTGCAGACGATATTGCTGGAACTGGAGCTGGCCGGACGGACGGACCGGCATTCAGGGGGTAAGGTGTCACTGATATGAGCGAAGCATCATGAACGAAACGGCAAGACGGATCGAGATCGGCGGCATTTTTTCCGCGGCCCTGGGCGATATCGGTCGGGACATCGCCCGCTATGGCGGGTTTGCGGTCGTGATCGGAGTGCTGGGCGGCCTGACGGACACCTATCTTCCGCAGGCCGGAAACATGGCGAGCAATATCGCCCTCTTCTTCCTTTCGGTGCTGGCGGTCTATCATACGCTACGGACGCGACTGGGCGCGGTCGAGATATCGCCCCGCTTCGGCGCGGCCTTCGGTTTCAGCCTGGTCTCCGGCCTCGCTATGGCGCTGGGGTTCGTGCTGCTCATCGTGCCGGGCGTGCTGCTGTTCGTTCGCTGGGCGGTGGGACTGCCCGCGCTGTTGCGCGAAAATCTGGGCATCACGGAGGCCATGCGGCGCAGCAGCGTGCTGACGCAGGGCAATCGCTGGCGGATATTGGGCCTCGGCCTGCTGATCTGGGTGCCGTTCCTGATCGTGATGGTGGCGATCGGCGGCCTGTCCGCCGCCTTTGCTGGAGAAGCGAGTCTGGACTCGCTCCTCTTCAACATATTGGTCAACCTGGCGGCGGGCGGTGCATCGATCCTGAGTTCGGTATGTTGGACCGAGGCCTATCTCACCTTGTCGCGGGAGGATGAAAGCGGGCGGTCGCTGGCGGAGATTTTCGCCTGAAATGGAGCGGGAAAGACTGGCATATGGCGGCGCTTGACGCGATAGCGACTTCGCCGCCAAAATCGCGCGTACGTGTGAGGCATATAATTTCGGGGCCATAATGCAGCTTGTCATCGTAGAATTGCCGGCCAAGGCGAAGACCATCGAGAAATATCTGGGCGGCGATTTCCACGTCCTGGCCAGCTATGGCCATATCCGCGACCTGCCGGCGAAAGACGGATCGGTCGATCCCGACGACGGCTTTGCCATGTCCTGGGAGAATTATGGCGACAAGGGCAAGCAGCTGAAAGCCATCACCGATGCGTCGAAGAAGGCGACGCGATTGATCCTGGCCACTGACCCTGATCGCGAAGGGGAGGCGATCAGCTGGCATGTGCAGGAAGTGCTACGCGCCAAGAAGGCGCTGCCGTCGGTGGTCGAGCGCGTGACGTTCAACGCGATCACGAAGGCGGCTGTGCTGGACGCTATGGCCAAGCCGAGGGCGTTGGACGAGGATCTGATCGACGCCTATCGGGCGCGCCGGGCGCTCGACTATCTGGTGGGCTTCACCCTGTCGCCGGTGCTGTGGCGCAAGCTGCCCGGGGCGAAGTCGGCGGGCCGCGTGCAGTCGGTCGCGCTGCGGCTGGTGGTGGAGCGCGAGCGCGAGATCGAAAGCTTCACGCCCCAGGAATATTGGTCGGTCGCGGCCGAGATGGAGCAGGACGGGCAGGGCTTCACCGCGCGCCTCGTCCGCTGGAAGGGCGAGAAGATCGAGCGCCTGACCATCGGCAAGGAAGGCGACGCCATGGCCGCGAAGGCGGATGTGGAAGCCGGGCGCTTTACCGTCGACAAGGTCGAGACGAAGCCGCTCACCCGTAATCCTCCCGCACCGTTCACGACGTCGACGCTGCAACAGGAAGCCGCGCGCAAGCTGGGTTTCTCGGCCAGCCATACGATGCGGATCGCGCAGCAACTCTACGAGGATGGCGCGATCACCTATATGCGTACCGATGGCGTACAGATGGACGGCAGCGCCATTTCCGCTGCGCGCAAGGCGATCGCGGAGCGCTATGACGGTGGCTATCTGCCCGAAAAGCCACGCCAATATCAGACCAAGGCGAAGAATGCGCAGGAAGCGCATGAAGCTATCCGCCCGACAGAATTCGGTCGCGATAAGGTGGGGTCGGGCGATCATGCGCGCCTGTACGACCTGATCTTCAAGCGCGCGCTGGCCAGCCAGATGGCGTCGGCGCGGCTGGAGCGGACGACGATCGACCTGGTCGATGGCAGCGGTAGCCATACGCTGCGCGCGACCGGGCAGGTCGTGATCTTCCCCGGCTTCCTGGCGCTCTACGAGGAAGGGCGCGACGACAGTGAGGATGACGACAGCAAGCTGCTGCCGCGCATCAGCGAGGGTGATGCCCCCGCCAAGAAGAAGGTGAGCGCCGACCAGCATTTCACCCAGCCCCCGCCGCGTTATTCCGAAGCGAGCCTGGTCAAGCGCCTGGAGGAACTGGGCATCGGGCGTCCGTCCACCTATGCTTCGACCTTGCAGGTGCTGAAAGACCGCGACTATGTGCGGATCGAGAAGAACCGCTTCTTCGCGGAGGAGAGCGGGCGGCTGGTGACGGCGTTCCTGGAGCGTTTCTTCGAACGCTATGTGTCCTACGACTTCACCGCCGGGCTGGAAGATGAGCTGGACGAGATTTCCGGCGGGCGCGCGCAGTGGCAGGCGGTGCTGGAAGCCTTCTGGCGTGATTTCAAGCCCAAGACGGCCGAGATCATGGAGCAGAAGCCGAGCGACATCACGGCGGAACTGGACAAGTTTCTGGAACCGATGCTGTTCCCCCCAAGGCGGACGGCAGCAACCCGCGCGCCTGCCCGCTCTGCGCCGACGGTCAGCTTTCCCTGCGTGGCGGACGGTTCGGGGCGTTCATCGCCTGCTCCAACTATCCCGAGTGCAAATATACGCGCAAGTTCGGCCAGCCGGGCGGCAAGGACGGCGAGGATACGGGGCCGGAGGTTCTGGGCCAGCATCCCGAGACGGGGCAGGACATCGTCAAGAAGTCCGGTCGTTTTGGTCCCTATATCGAAATGGGCGAGGGCAAGGAGGCCAAGCGCGGCTCCATCCCCAAGGATCTGCCCGATGGCGAGATGACGCTGGATTGGGCGGTGAAGTTGCTGAGCCTGCCGCGCGAGGTGGGGCTGCATCCCGAAACCGGCTTGCCGATCGTGGCGAATATCGGGCGCTTTGGTCCCTATCTGCTGCATGACGGCAAATATGGGCGACTGGCGAACACGGCCGAGATTTTCGAGGTCGGCATGAACAGCGCGGTGGTGAAGCTGGCCGAGGCGGCCAACCGTGGGCCGCGCAGCGCCGGGCGGGAGCCGTTGAAGGTGCTGGGCGCACACCCCCGCACCGAGGCGGAGATCAAGCTGATGGAAGGCCGCTATGGCGCTTACGTCACCGACGGTACGACCAATGCGACCTTGCCCAAGACGGTGGACAAGGACCAGTTGACGCTGGAGAAAGCGGCGCAGCTGATCGACGCACGTGCGGCGGCGGCCCCGGCCAAGAAGGGGGCGAAGAAGAAAGCTGCCCCTAAAAAGGCTGCGGCAAAGAAACCAGCCGCCAAGAAGGACGGCGAGACCGTAAAGAAGCCGGCGGCTAAAAAGGCACCTGCGAAGAAGAAGGCGGCGGCCGAGTAGGCCGTGTCGCCCGGTGGCGGGCCGCATCTGGTTGCGGCCCGTCGGCCCTGGCGACATAGATCATTCGACCCAGTCGAGGCCGATGTCGCGATAGATGCCGCGATCGTCCTCCCAGTCTTCCTTCACCTTGACGTGCAGATAGAGGTGGACCTTGACGCCGAGCAGGGTTGCAAGTTCGGCGCGGGCCTTCGACCCGATTTCCTTCAGGCGCTGTCCGCCCTTGCCCAGCACGATAGCGCGCTGCGTCGGACGACCGACCAGGATCTGCTGGTGGATTTCGACCGATCCGTCGTCGCGTTCCTTATATTGTTCGGTGTCGACGGCGGCGGCATAGGGCAGTTCGGCATGCAGCTGGTGATAGAGCTGCTCGCGCGTGATTTCGGCGGCCAGCATGCGGTCGGTGGCGTCCGACACCTGATCTTCGGGGAAATGCCACGGTCCTTGCGGCATCGCCTGGACGAAGGCTTTCTTCAGTTCGGGCAGGCCGTCGCCGGTCGCGGCGGAGACGAAGAAGATTTCGTCGAAACCCAGCGTGTCGTTCAGCACCTGGGTATGGGTCAGCAGCTTTTCCTTGATCGCGATATCGACCTTGTTGAGGATCAGCCATTTGCGTTCGGTGCGGTGTTTGAGCGCTTCGATGATCGGTTCCAGCTTGGGACCACGCCCGGCCTTGCCATCCACCACCATCGCGATCAGGTCCGCGCCCTGCGCGCCGCCCCAGGCTGCCTGCACCATCGCGCGGTCCAGCCGCCGCTTGGGCGCGAAGATGCCGGGCGTGTCGACCAGCACGATCTGCGCATCGCCCTCTATCGCGACGCCCATGACGCGGGTACGCGTGGTCTGCGCCTTGGGGCTGGTGATCGCCACCTTTTGCCCTACGAGCGCGTTGACCAGCGTGGACTTGCCCGCATTGGGGGCGCCGACGACGGCGATGACGCCGCAGCGCTGGGTATTGATGTTGTCTTCCAAAAATAACTCCGTTCGCGCTGAGCCTGTCGAAGCGCTTTACTTTCTTGATTCGATCGCGCCAATGTGGAAATCAGGGACCAGTCTTCGCGGATGAGAGCCAGTTTCTTCGCTCGGTTCCATCCCTTGATCTGCCGTTCGGCTTCAAGTGCCTCCATACGCGTGCCGAACGCCTGCGACCAGACCAGTTTTATCGGTTGGCGGGATTGGGTGTAGCCTGTGATTTGTCCGACTTCGTGTTGGCCAATCCTGACTTCCAGATTATCGGTATGACCGACGTAAAAGCTGCGGTCTGCGCAATGCAGCATGTAGGTCCAGAATGTCATCGGAAAAACAAGCTTTCGAGAGAAACCGTTCGGGCTGAGCCTGTCGAAGCCTCTTCCTTATTTCAAGAGAAGAAAGGCCCTTCGACAGGCTCAGGGCGAACGGATTGAGAGGTTGTTTTCAACCCGCCAGCTTCTCCAGCAGCGCCTTGGCAGCCGCCGTCTCCGCTTCCTGCTTCGATCCGCCCGTCGCGACCGCTTCGCCTGCGCCCTTGATCGACACCGTCACGGTAAATCGCAAAGCGTGGTGCGGGCCGGATCGGTCGGTCAGGATATATTCTGGGGGCTTGCGCTTGTTGGCGGCGGCCCATTCCTGGAGGTAGGATTTGGGATGGCGCGGGGCACTGGTCTGGGTGTCGACCCGGTCGTTCCAGAGGCGACGGACGAGCGTCCGGGCTTCGTCAAGGCCGCCCTCCAGATAGAGCGCGCCGATCAGCGCCTCCATGACGTCGCCCAGCACATTGTCGCTGTCGGCCGCGCCGTCGTCGCGTGCTTGTTTCCCCAGTACGAGGTAGGTGGGGACGCCGGCGGTGCGCGCCACTTCGGCGCAGGTTTCGCCCGACACCAGCGCGTTGAAGCGGCGGGACAGCTTGCCTTCGGGTTCGTCGGTGAAGCGTTCGAACAGCCATTCGGCAACCAGCAGGCCCAGGATACGGTCGCCCAGAAATTCCAGCCGCTCATAATTGACCGCCTTGGCGCTGCCATGGGTCAGCGCCTGTTCGAAGCGGGCCGGATTTTCAGGTGCCCGGCCGATCAGGGCCTTCAACCAGGATGCGGTATCGGGTTTGCTCAAAAGCCTTCCCCGATACGGCTCCAGCGTGCAGCCGTGAACCAGGTCCAAGGCAGCAGCCAGTTGGCGCTGCCGTCGGTCGAGAAGACCGAGATCATCGCCTTGCCCACCAGATTTTCTTCGGGGACGAGGCCGATGCCGCCGCCTTCCACCGCGGGAAAGCGGCTGTCGGCGCTGCGATCGCGATTGTCGCCCATCATGAACAGATGCCCCTGCGGCACCAGCACCGTGTCGCGGTCGTCGGCTGCGCCGTCGGGCAGCAGGTCGAGCACGTTATAGCTTTTGCCGCCGGGTAGCGTTTCGCGGAACTGGGGATAGCGGCATTGCTTGCCGCCGCCCGGTGCAGCCTGCTCGAAATCGGGGCGGTAGCAGGGGGATGCCGCGCCTTCCCGGGCGGCCGCTTCGACCATGTTCGGCGTCACCGGGATGACGAGGTCGGCGACCTTCTGCTTGGGGATGGCCTGGCCGTTCAGATAGACGGTCCCGCCACGCACGCCGATCATGTCGCCGGGCAGGCCGATGACGCGCTTGATATAGTCGTTCTTCTGGTTCGGTGGCGCCTTGAACACCACCACGTCGCCGCGCTGGGGCGTGGACGCCAGGATGCGGCCGGGGATCAAAGGAATCGAGAAGGGCAGCGAATAGCGCGAATAGCCATAGGGCCATTTGGCGACCAGCAGATAGTCGCCGATCAGCAGGCGCGGCTGCATCGATTCCGACGGGATGTTGAACGGTGATATGATGAAGCTGCGCAGGATGAAGACGAACAGCCCGAGCTTGGCGAGAAACCAGATGAAGTCCCGCGTTTCCGATTTGGCAGTCATGGATTGTCGTCTATTCCCTTGGAGATGCCCACAAAGCGGCCGTGGCGGCTTTTGGGGCCTGATGTGATGCGCGTCAAGCAGTCCTTAACGATGCAAAAGACGAGGCTTTGGGCTAAGCATAGCGGGAATCGACCGGTGCAGCGTCGATATCGACCAACGTCATGAGGGATATATCCATGCCCAGTCCTGCACTGCCAAGTTCTTTGGCGGCCATTGCCGCGCTTCCGCAAGCCGACCTGAAGACCATCTTCACCACCGACCCCGATCGTCTGTCCAAGCTGGTCCTGACCCAGGGGCCGATCCGGTTCGACTGGTCCAAGACCCATCTGACCGACGATCTGCTGGCGCAGTTTCTCACGCTGGCGGAAGAACGGGGCTTTGGCAAATGGCGCGACGCGCTGTTCGCGGGCCAGGCCGTCAATAACAGCGAGGGCCGTGCCGCCGAACATCCCGCCGAACGGGGGAGGGCAATGCCGACAGCGTCGCCCATGCCAAGATGCTGCATCAGCGGATGCGCGGCCTGATCGACGCGATCGAGGCGGGCGCGCTGGGCGAGGTGCGCCATATCCTGCATATCGGCATCGGCGGGTCGGCGCTGGGACCGAAGCTGATCGTGGATGCGCTGGACGGCGACGGCGTGCGGTACGACGTAGGGATCGTGTCCAATGTCGACGGCACCGCACTGGAGCGCGCGATCGCCGATTTCGATCCGCACACGACGTTGATCGCGATCGCGTCCAAGACCTTCACCACCAGCGAGACGATGCTGAACGCGGCGAGCGCGATCAACTGGATGGTCGAAGCCGGGGTGGACGATCCCTATGGCAAGGTGATCGCGCTGACCGCCGCGCCCGAAAAGGCGATGGAGTGGGGCGTCGATGAAACGCGCATCCTGCCCTTCGCGGAAAGCGTGGGCGGGCGCTATTCGCTCTGGTCCTCGATCGGCTTTCCCGCGGCGCTGGCGCTGGGCTGGGATGCGTTCGAAAGCCTGCTGGAGGGCGCGGCGGCGATGGACCGCCACTTCCGCCTGTCCGATCCTGCCGAGAATGCCCCGCTGATCGCGGCGTTCATCGACCAATATTATACCCGCGTGATGGGATGCCAGACCCGCGCGCTGTTCGCCTATGACGAGCGGCTGGCGCTGCTGCCCTTCTACCTTCAGCAGCTGGAGATGGAGAGCAACGGCAAGAGCGTGACCCGCGATGGCGAACCGGTCGATGGGCCGACTGCGCCGATCACCTGGGGTGGCGTAGGCACCGATGCGCAGCATGCGGTGTTCCAGTTGCTGCACCAGGGGACGATCGTGTCGCCGGTCGAGTTCATCGCGTCGATCGAGCCGGGGCATGTGCTGGACCCGGCGCATCATCGCGCGCTGCTGGTCAACTGTTTCGCGCAGGGCGCGGCGCTGATGCGGGGCAAGGACAATGCGGACGATCCCGCGCGGTCCTATCCGGGCAACCGGCCGTCGACCACCATCCTGCTGGACGACGTCACGCCCGAAGCGCTGGGCGCGCTGATCGCCTTTTACGAGCATCGGACCTTCGCCAATGCCGTGCTGATGGGGATCAACCCGTTCGACCAGTTCGGCGTGGAACTGGGCAAGGAGATCGCCAAGTCGATCGAGGCGGATGGGGCCACGGGATTCGATCCGTCGACCATGGCGCTGATCAAGATTGCATTGGGGACCGCGTAACTTCATTCGCCGTTCGGTTCGAGCGTGTCGAGAACCCTTCTCGATACGCCTTCTCGGCTATGCTCGAAGGCTACTCGAACTGAACGGCGGTCTTGAAAGCAATGGGAAGAATATTCCCATTTGTAACTAGCGCCTGCACCCGCCATATCCCCGGCACTTAATCGGAGGCCAGGCATGAGCGACTATGATTTCGACCTTTTCGTCATCGGGGCGGGATCGGGCGGTGTGCGGGCGTCGCGGGTGGCGGCGGCGCATGGCGCGAAGGTTGCGGTGGCCGAGGAATATCGCGTCGGCGGCACCTGCGTCATTCGTGGCTGCGTGCCCAAAAAACTGCTGATCTATGGCGCGCATTTTGCCGAGGATCTGAAGGACGCGCGTCGCTTTGGTTGGAACGTACCGGACTGCGGGTTCGAATGGACGACGCTGCGCGACAATGTGCTGGCCGATGTCGATCGGCTGGAGGGACTGTATACCAATACGCTCAATAGCCATAAAGTCGAGGTCATTCCCGAGCGCGCGACCATCACCGGGCCGCATGGCATAAAGCTGGCGAGCGGGCGCGAGGTGACGGCGAAGGTGATCCTGGTCGCCACCGGCGCCTGGCCGGTCGTTCCCGAAGTCGAGGGCGCCGAACATGGCATCACCTCCAACGAAGTGTTCCATCTGGACGCGTGTCCGAGCAGGATCGTGATTATCGGCGGCGGCTATATCGCCAATGAGTTTGCGGGCATCTTCCACCAGTTCGGCAGCCATGTGACGATGGTCAATCGCGGCAGCGACCTGCTGCGCGGTTATGACGAGCAGATCCGCGACCGGCTGCTCCAGATTTCCATGACCAAGGGGATCAATTTCCGCTTCAATGCGAAGATGGAGAAGATCGAGAGGAACGAGGATGGCACATTGTGCATCCGTTTCGAGGAAGGCGATCCGGTTGCGGCCGACATCGTGCTGTTCGCGACGGGGCGCAAGCCGCTGACCGAGGGGCTTGGGCTGGAGCATGCCGGGGTCGAACTGACGGACAAGGGTGCGATCAAGGTCGATGAGTATAGCCAGACCAGTTGCGAAAGCATCTATGCGGTGGGCGATGTCACCGACCGGCTGCAACTGACCCCGGTCGCCATTCGGGAGGGGCATGCCTTTGCCGATACCGTGTTCGGGAACAACCGGCGCAAGGTCGATTATGGATGCGTGCCGTCCGCCGTGTTCAGCCATCCGCCGCTGGCGGGGGTCGGCTTGACCGAGGCGCAGGCGAAGAACAAGTTCGGGACGGTGAAGGTCTATACGTCCGACTTCCGGCCGATGAAGAATGTGCTGGCCGGGCGGAACGAGCGGGCGCTCTACAAGATGATCGTGGATGCGACGACGGACAAGGTGATCGGGCTGCACATGATCGGACCGGACGCGCCGGAGATATTGCAGGCGGCCGCGATCGCGGTGAAGGCGGGGCTGACCAAGCAGGATTTCGACGACACCGTCGCGCTGCATCCGAGCATGGCGGAAGAACTGGTGCTGCTGAAGTAAGAACGATCTTCCGCCGTTCGGGCTGAGCTTGTCGAAGCCCCGTTCTTCTTCCGCAACAAAGAAGAAGAGCCCTTCGACAGGCTCAGGGCGAACGGAAGGATATCTTAGCGATCGGCTACGAACGTCACCACCAGCGCGTCGCGCCAGGCGGGTTGGGCCGGATCGACGGGGTGGATTTCGGTGACGCCGTGCAGGATGCGGTGGTCGTCTATCAACATCGTGTCGCCGGGCGTGGTCAGGGTGAACTCGCCCAAAGCTGTGCCGTCGGGCGCGCCGATGCGGGTGACGCCTTCGCGGACGTTGCGCCGTTCGATCAGCATCACGAGCACATGGTCGACGCCGTCGCGATGCATCCCTTCGGGCGTCGGCTGGCCGGTCTCGTTCGCCTTCGCCTCGATCCGGAACTGGTGCATTTCGACATGCCAGCCGCCCGCACCGGCGGGATCGAAGCTGTCGGCGCAGAAGGCGAAGATCGACTGGAGTGCCGGGTTGGCGACGGTGGCGTCCTCCACCGGATCGAACCAGCGCTGCACGTCGCCGTTCAGGACATTATAGTCCCGGCTCTGATAGTGGGGCTGGTGCGGCTTGCGGGTGAAGCGGCCCTGTTCGAGCGCGAAGGCGGCGTGGCGGCGGCGGCGGTAGCGGCCCCCATCGGCCATGTAGAGGTCGGGGCCAAGATCGTTCCAGCTTGCGGCCAGGCTGTCCCAGTCCGGTTGGGCGATGTTCAGCCGGTCGAACAGCGTCGCGCCGGGCAGGCGGGCATAGCCATCCTTCAGCAGGGCGTAGTCAATCGGGGATAGGCTGTCCGTGTCGCGCATCTTCGCTTCCTTAATGGAGGCAAGAGACGAGCGACAGGGCCAGTTTCCGCAGGGTGGGTTTCCAACGGGTCTGTCGAGAACGGGGCTTGGCGCGTGGTTCTCGACAGGGTCGAACCGAACGGATGCGAGGGCGGTGGTTTAAGCGATCGTCGGCACCATGCCGCCTTCCACCCGGACCGCCGCGCCATTGGTGGCGGCTGCCAAGGGGCTGGCGAGATAGGCGACCATGGCGCCGACTTCGTCTGCTTCGATCAAGCGCTTGATGAGCGAGAGGGGGCGAAGCTTGGTGAAGAATTCGGCTTCGCGCTCGGCTTCCGAGGCGTCCTTGTTGTCCACGACCGAGCGAATGAAATCGACGATCCCTTCCGAACGGGTCGGGCCGGGCAGGACGCTGTTGACGGTCACGCCGGTGCCGCGCGTATGTTCGGCCAGGCCGCGCGAGATGGATAGCTGGGCCGATTTGGTCATGCCGTAATGGATCATCTCGGCGGGCGGGAGCAGGCCGCTTTCGCTGGCGATGAAGAGGACGCGGCCCCAGTTCTTCTCCAGCATGTTGGGGAAGTAATGACGGGAAAGGCGCGCGCCGCTGACGACATTGACTTCGAACAAGCGATGCCAGTCTTCGTCGCTGATGTCGGCGAAATCCTTCGCTTCATAGATGCCCAGATTGTTGACGAGGATATCGGTGGCAGGGACGGCGGCGATCAGGGCGGCGGCGCCTTCGGCCGTGGCGGGGTCGGCGAGGACGGCGTTGACGGGGTGGCCGATCTCGGCGGCGGCAGCGTCCAGCTTGGCTTGGGCTCGCCCGGTTATGGTGACGGCGACGCCTTCCTGCGCCAGGCGTTTGGCGATGGCGAGGCCGATGCCGGCGGTCGATCCGGTGACGATGGCGCTCTTGCCTTCAAGCTTCAGGTCCATGACTGTTTCCTTCGAAATGAGACAACGAATGAGACAGTAGATAGACATTTTTGCATTGATGATTAGATGGAACGATATCATTTCAGAAGTGCATTGGAATCATGGATAACCGGTTCGGAGACGTCGAAAATTTCCTGATGGTGGCGGGCGAAGGCAGTTTTGCCGCTGCTGCCAAGATGCTGCGGCTGACGCCGTCCGCCGTCAGCCGGTCGATCGCGCGGCTGGAGCAGCGGCTGGGCGTCACGCTCGTGCGGCGGACCACCCGCGCGCTGGCGCTGACGCGGGAGGGGCAGGTCTATCACGACAAGATGATCGCGATATTGGGCGACATGTTCGATGCGGAGAACAGCCTGCGGAGCGAGGGGCAGGGGCCGCGAGGGTTGCTGCGCATCAATGCCTCGCCCTCCTTCGGGATCGAATGCCTGATCCCGATCCTGCCGCGCTTTGGCGAACTCTATCCCGCGGTGACGGTGGACCTGACGCTGACCGACGCGATCGTGGATCTGGTCGAGGAGCGGGCGGATATCGCGATCCGCATCGGGCCTTTGCGGGATACCCGATTGCGGGCCAAGAAGCTGGGGCATAGCCGCATGGTGCTGGTCGCCAGCCCCGCCTATCTGGCGCGGCGGGGGACGCCCGCGACGCCGGACGATCTGGATGGGCATGATTGCCTGCGGTTCAGTTTCCGCCGGTCGGTGGATAGCTGGCCGTTCCTGGTAGAGGGCAAGCAAGTGCAGCGGCCGGTGCAGGGGCGCTTCTTCGGCAATTCGGGCGAAGTGGTGCGGCAGATGGCGATCGCCGGTGGCGGCATCGCGCGGCATGGGCGCTTTCATGTGGCGAGCGATCTGCGCGAAGGGCGTTTGGTCGAGGTGCTGCGCGATTATGATGCGGGGGACGGGGAGGATATCCACGCGCTTTACGCGGCAGAGGATCGGGGTGCGGCAAGGGTGCGCGCGTTTCTGGACTTTCTGGACGAGGCGTTGGTGGTGGAGGGGTGAAGGCCCTCAATTGCATGCGGCAACTGATGGGATTGAATCCTATCGGAAAGGAGCTTGCCATGCGGTCCACTCAGCAATTTATCGTGACATTGCCCAACGATATGGCAGCCGATGTCCGGGCCAAGGTTGAGTCCGGCGCTTACGCCAGCGAAAGCGAGGTCATTCGCGATGGACTGCGCGCGCTGCAAGCACGCGATCGCGCTGTCGAGGCGTGGCTTGGTAATGTCGCTTTGCCTGCCTACGACGCCTGTCGCGCCGATCCGGCGCGGGGCGTGTCGATTGACGATGTCACGGCCGGATTGACAGCGCGGGGCTGACAATGGCGCGTCGGATCGTCTTCACGCTGGAAGCGCGTGCTGAGCGAGAGGCCTGATTGAATGGCTTGCTATCACCCGATCCAGTAAGGCACGATCTGCCTGTTATCCGGGTCGACATGGATCGGCCGATCCGCTGGCGGAAAGGCGCGTTGGTCGCAGCTTTGGCGGGGGCATAGGCGGCAGGTGATGCCGATGGGGGTGGCTGCACCCTCTTCCGCCAGATGCAGGCCATCGGCGTAGACGAAGTTAGCGGCGTGGGCGATTTCGCAGCCCAGCACCACGGCGAAACGACGCGGGGTGCGTTTATAGCTGCCCGAGGGTTTCACCAGCCCTTTCGCCATGGAGACGTAGCGGACGCCGTCGGGCGTTTCGCCCAGTTGGACGTTGATGCGGTCGGGTACGGCGACGGCTTCGTGGACGTTCCATAAGGGGCACGCGCCGCCGAAGCGGGCAAATTGCAGGCGGGTGGCGCTGTGGCGTTTGGTAATGTTGCCCGCCATGTCGACCCGGCAGAAGAAGAAGGGGATGCCGCGCAGGCCGGGTCGCTGGAGCGTGGAGAGGCGGTGGCAGGCCTGTTCGAAGCTGACGCCGAAGGTGCGGGCGAGCCGGTCGATATCGTGCCGCATCGCACGGGCGGCTTCGCGGAAGGCGGCGTAGGGCATCAGCAGCGCGCCCGCGGCATAATTGCCCAGGCCGATCGCCAGCAGCCGGTCCGCACCGGGGACGGGCAGGGCGGCCTTGTTCACCACGTCGGCGATGACCGCCTGCCCCTCCAGCATCATGAGCTGGTGGGCGAGCATGAACTTGCGGCTTTCGGTCGGCAGCGCGGCGTTGACGAACAGTTTCTTCGTACTGCTGGTGTAGGATCGCAGTGCGCTGTCGGGGGTGTCGGCGATCAGCGTTTCGATGCCGTGGCGGCGGGCCAGTGCCTCCACCAACATGCCTTCGTCCAAAGTCTGACCGGCGGTGAAGCTTTCGGCCATGTCTTCGGCCAGGCAGTCGAGGCTGTGGACATAATTGCCCGCTTCGTGAAACCAGTCGCGCGCGGCCTCCCACGGCAGCCGGGCCTGCACCTCATGGTCGTTGGCGATCGCCTCCTCGATCATGTTGATGCGTTCGTTGGCGCGCATATGGGCGTTGTAGAGGTCGACATAGCGAGCCGCAAATTCGGGGAATTGCAGGTGCAGCTTCTCGATCCGCTCCGGCTCCATCTGCGTGCCGGGCAGTTCGGGATGGCCCAGCGCATAGGTGAAGGCGCCCAGAAGCTGCTCCTCCTCCCGACTGTCGAAACTGGCCCAGTCGGTGGGAAAGGCGCTGGCGAGCGCGGCCTTGACCTTGGCGGTCAGGGGGCGATCGTCATTTTCCATTTGGGACAGATAGGATACGGATATGCCCAGCGCCTGCGCCATCGTCGCCTGGTCCATGCGATGGTCCAGACGCAGTTGGCGCAGGCGTGGACCTGCGAAGATACGGTTGCCGCGTGCCATATACCGGTCTGTAATTTGCGAAGTGGTGATTTGCAACTTAGCAAATTCGCATTTGCGCAAAGCGACAAAGGCTGGGAAAGGTCGCATATAACCGTTCGACCGCTTTGGAGAGATACAGAAAATATGTCGAAACTCGCCATCATCGAACAGTTGGAATCCAAGCGCGAAGGTGCGCGCATGGGCGGCGGCGAGCGGCGCATCGACGCGCAGCACGCCAAGGGCAAGCTGACCGCGCGCGAGCGGCTGGACGTGCTGCTGGACGAAGACAGCTTTGAAGAGCTGGACATGTATGTCGAGCATAATTGCGTCGATTTCGGCATGGACGAAGCGCATATTCCAGGCGACGGCGTCGTCACCGGATCGGGCACGATCAACGGTCGGCTGGTGTTCGTGTTCAGCCAGGATTTCACCGTCTATGGCGGCGCGGTGTCCGAACGGCACGCGATGAAGATCTGCAAGATCATGGACATGGCGCTGAAAGTGGGTGCGCCGGTGATCGGCCTGAATGACAGTGGCGGCGCGCGCATCCAGGAGGGCGTGGCGTCGCTGGCGGGCTATGCGGAGATTTTCCAACGCAACGTGCTGGCGTCGGGCGTGGTGCCGCAGATCAGCGTCATCATGGGGCCGTGCGCAGGCGGGGCGGTCTATTCGCCCGCGATGACCGACTTCATCTTCATGGTGAAGGACAGCAGCTTCATGTTCGTGACCGGACCGGATGTGGTCAAGACGGTGACGAACGAGGTCGTGACGCAGGAAGAGTTGGGCGGCGCGGTGACGCATACGACCAAGTCGGGCGTGGCGGATGTGGCGTTCGAGAATGATATCGAGGCGCTGCTGGCGACGCGCGATTTCGTGGATTTCCTGCCCGCGTCCAACAAGGAGCCGGTGCCCGAGCGGCCGACTGCCGATGCGTGGGACAGGATCGAACCGAGCCTGGACACGTTGATCCCGGCCAACGCCAACCAGCCCTACGACATGCACGAACTTATCCGCAAGGTGGTGGACGAGGGCGACTTTTTCGAGGTGCAGCCCGCCCATGCGGGGAATATCCTGTGCGGCTTCGGACGGATCGAGGGCAAGACGGTGGGCATCGTCGCGAACCAGCCGATGGTACTGGCGGGCGTGCTGGACATTAACTCATCGAAGAAGGCGGGCCGCTTCGTGCGCTTCTGCGACGCGTTCGAGATACCGATCGTGACCTTCGTGGACGTGCCGGGCTTCCTGCCGGGGACGGCGCAGGAGCATAGCGGGATCATCAAACACGGCGCAAAGCTGCTGTTCGCCTATGGCGAGGCGACAGTGCCCAAGATCACCGTCATCACGCGCAAAGCCTATGGCGGGGCCTATGACGTGATGAGTTCCAAGCATCTGCGCGGCGATCTGAACTATGCCTGGCCGACTGCGGAAATCGCGGTGATGGGCGCGAAGGGTGCGGTGGAGATCATCTTCCGCGGCAAGACGGCCGACGAGATTGCCGAAAAGACGAAGGAATATGAGGACCGCTTCGCCAACCCCTTCGTCGCGGCAAGCAAGGGCTTCATCGACGAGGTGATCCAGCCGCATTCGACGCGGAAGCGGATCGCGCTGGGCCTGCGCAAGCTGCGCAACAAGAGCGTCGAGAACCCGTGGAAGAAGCATGACAATATTCCGCTGTGACGGGCCGAAGGGTCGTCATCCCGGCGAAGGCTGGGATCACGTGCAGCCAAGTCGGGCCACGAGGCCTGAGACCTCAGCCTCCGCTGGGGTGACGGATTAGGAACGCAGGATGAAACTCGGTCGTCTCAACCATATCGGCGTCGCCACGCCGTCGCTGGAACAGAGCATCGCCTATTATCGCGATGTCATGGGCGCGACGATTGCGCATGAACCGTTCGATCTGCCCGCGCAGGGGGTGAAGGTGTGCTTTGTCGATACGCCGGGTGAAAATGGCACCAATGGCACGCAGATCGAACTGATTGAGCCGCTGGGGGCGGACAGCCCGATCCACGGCTTCATCGCCAAGAACCCGGCCGGGGGGCAGCATCATATGTGCTATGAAGTGGCCGATATTCACGAGGCGAAGGCCTGGTTCGAGGCACGGGGCGCGCGGGTGCTGGGCGAGCCGCGGATCGGGGCGCATGGGACGCCGATCTTCTTCGTGCATCCCAAGGATATGAATGGCGTGCTGACCGAGATCATGGAGACGCCCAAGGAGGCGCATTGATACCACCCCTCTCGCAAGCGGGAGGGGCAGCGAGACTTGGCGGCTCTGCCGCTCAGTCGCAGCGGGGCGGGCACGGGACAGCCCACTCCAACTTCGGCTAGCCAACACGTTGGCAAGCCTGCGTATCCTCTCCCGCCTGCGGGAGAGGAATAAGGGTAGAGCAAAGATGACCGAGAAGCCGACGCTGGACCAGTGGGCCGCCGCTGCCGCCAAGGAAGTGAAGGGTAAGGATTTGACGTGGGAGACCCCGGAGGGGATCGCCGTCAAGCCGCTCTATACGGCTGACGACGTGTCCGTCGATCCGGGACTGCCGGGCTTTGCGCCGTTCACGCGCGGGGTGCGCGCGTCCATGTATGCGGGACGGCCCTGGACCATTCGCCAATATGCGGGCTTTTCCACCGCCGAGGAATCCAACGCCTTCTATCGGCGTAATCTGGCGGCGGGGCAGAAGGGCCTGAGCGTCGCCTTCGACTTGGCCACCCATCGCGGCTATGACAGCGACCATCCGCGCGTGACCGGCGACGTGGGCAAGGCGGGCGTGGCGATCGACACGATCGAGGATATGAAGATCCTGTTCGACGGGATCCCGCTCGACAAGATGTCGGTCAGCATGACCATGAACGGCGCGGTGATCCCGATCCTGGCCTTCTTCATCGTGGCGGGCGAGGAGCAGGGCGTCGACCGCAAATTGCTCGACGGGACCATACAGAACGACATCCTCAAGGAGTTCATGGTCCGCAACACCTATATCTATCCGCCCGAACCCTCGATGCGGATCATCAGCGACATTTTCGGCTATACTTCGCGCGAGATGCCCAAGTTCAACAGCATCTCCATTTCCGGCTATCATATGCAGGAAGCGGGCGCGACGCAGGTGCAGGAATTGGCCTTCACCATCGCGGACGGCATGGAATATGTGAAATATGGCGTGGCCAGCGGCCTCGACATCGACAAGTTCGCCGGCCGCCTGAGCTTCTTCTTCGCGATCGGCATGAACTTCTTCATGGAGATCGCCAAGCTGCGCGCGGCGCGCGTGCTGTGGCATCGGGCGATGACGACGCTGGGGGCCAAGGACGAGCGGTCCAAGATGCTGCGCACCCATTGCCAGACGTCGGGCGTGTCGCTCACCGAGCAGGACCCGTACAACAATGTCATGCGCACCACGATCGAGGCGATGGCCGCGATGCTGGGCGGCACGCAGTCTCTGCATACCAATGCGCTGGACGAGGCGATCGCGCTGCCCACCGACTTTTCCGCCCGGATCGCGCGCAACACGCAGATCGTGATCCAGGAAGAAACCGGCATGACCAAGGTGGTCGATCCGCTGGGCGGCAGCTATTATGTCGAGGCGCTGACGCAGGAACTGGTCGATGCGGCGCAGGCGATCATCGACAAGGTGCAGGCCGATGGCGGCATGGCGAAGGCCGTGGCGGCGGGGTGGCCCAAGGCGATGATCGAGACGGCGGCGGCGGCGCGGCAGGCGCGGGTGGATCGCGGCGACGACGTGATCGTGGGCGTCAACAAATATCGCCTGGCGACCGAGGATCTGCTCGAAACGCTGGATATCGACAATGCCAAGGTGCGCGAGGGGCAGATCGCGCGGATCAACAAGGTGAAGGCGGAGCGGGACGCGGACAGGTGCGAAGCGGCCTTGCAGGCGTTGCGCGATGGCGCGGCAGCGCCTGCCAGTATCGAGAATAATTTGCTGGCGCTCGCGGTCGAAGCCGCGCGGGCGCGCGCGACGCTGGGCGAAATCTCCTCCGCCATGGAGGATAGTTTCGATCGTTACGGAACCCAGCCTACGCCTGTGAAGGGCGTCTATGCTGCGCCCTATGCCGGCGACAGTCGGTGGCAACAGGTACTCGACGGCGTGCAGGCCGTCGAGCGGCGCCTCGGTCGGAAACCCAAATTGCTCGTCGCAAAAATGGGACAGGATGGCCACGACCGGGGCGCCAACATTATCGCGTCGGCTTTTGGCGACCTGGGTTTCGACGTGGTGTCGGGACCGCTGTTCCAGACCCCGGAGGAAACGGTCGTACTGGCGCTCGACAGCGGGGTCGATGTAGTGGGCGCGTCTTCGCTGGCGGCGGGGCACAAGACGCTGATCCCGGAATTGATCGCGAAGCTGCGCGAGCACGGCCGCACCGACATCAAGGTGATCGCGGGCGGGGTCATTCCGCCGCAGGATTATGACTATCTTCGTGACGCAGGGGTCCAGGGGATTTATGGGCCGGGTTCCAACGTCGTGGAGTGTGCGGCCGACGTGCTGCGCCTTCTCGGCCACAACATGCCCCCGGCGGGGCTAGAGGACGCTGCGTAATGACGACCCCCTCCACCCTTTCCGCCCGCACCGACTGGACCCGCGAAGAGATCGCGGCGCTGTTCGACCTGCCGTTCAACGACCTCATGTTCGAGGCGCAGGCGATCCATCGTGCGAATTTCCCGCGCAACGAGGTTCAGCTATCGACGCTGCTGTCGATCAAGACCGGCGGTTGCCCGGAAGATTGCGGCTATTGCAATCAGTCGGCGTCGGCGGAAAGCGGGCTGAAGGCTGAAAAGCTGATGAGCGTGCAGGCGGTGATGCAGGCGGCGGCGCAGGCAAAGGACGCAGGCTCCTCGCGCTTCTGCATGGGCGCGGCGTGGCGCAATCCCAAGGATCGCGACATGCCCGCCATCGTCCAGATGGTGCAGGGCGTGCGCCAGATGGGCATGGAAACCTGCATGACCTTGGGGATGCTCAGCGAAGGGCAGGCCAAGACTTTGGCCGACGCGGGGCTGGATTATTATAATCACAATATCGACACTTCGCCTGAGCATTATGAGAAGGTGATTACGACGCGGACGTTCGATGATCGGCTGGAAACGCTGGAGAATGTGCGTAACTCGGGGATAAACGTGTGTTCGGGCGGCATCGTGGGCATGGGCGAGACGCGTGAGGATCGCGTCGGCTTCCTGCACGCGCTGGCGGTGCTGCCGACCCATCCGCAGAGCGTGCCGATCAACGCGCTGGTGCCGGTCAAGGGCACGGTGCTGGGCGATATGCTGGCCGATACGCCGCTCGCGAAGATCGATGAGATCGAGTTCGTGCGGACGGTGGCCGTGGCGCGGATCGTGATGCCGCAGAGCATGGTGCGACTGTCGGCGGGGCGTGAGAGCATGTCGGATAGCTGTCAGGCTTTGTGCTTCATGGCGGGCGCGAACAGCATCTTTACCGGCGACAAGCTGCTGACCACCGCCAATGCGGGCGACAATGCGGATACGGCGCTGTTCGCGAAGTTGGGCGTCGTGCCGATGCAGGCCGAGGTGAAGGTGGCGATGGAGGCTGTGGCGGCGGAATGAGCTATGCGTCCATCCTCGTCACCCCGGGCTTGATCCGGGGTCTCGCTTCTTCTCTGGCGTTGCGCTGGAAGATAGCGGGATGCCGGATCAATTCCGGCATGACGAAGGGGGGTAGGGTGAGCGCATGACTGGCGGTCAAGTCATCGCTCTTTCCTGGCTGACTTTCACTGCGCTTATCCTGAGCGGCGGGTCGGCTTGGTTTGGTTGGTATGTTGCTGTGCCTGTTCTGCTCCTGTGGCTGACCGGCATCTATGTCATTCTTCGGCGGCAAACTTCTCGCTGACACATAAAACCCCCGTTCGCCCTGAGCTTGTCGAAGGGCCACTCTTCTTTTCGAGAAGATGGACGGGGCTTCGACAGGCTCAGCCCGAACGGGGTGAGAGATAATGGAATAGGACTGGGACAGGGAATAATATGGCAATCACCAAGATCCTGATCGCGAACCGTGGTGAGATTGCGTGTCGTGTCATGCGCACCGCCAAGAAGATGGGCATCAAGACCGTCGCGGTTTATTCCGATGCCGATGCCCGCGCGCCCCATGTGCTGATGGCCGATGAAGCCGTGCATATCGGCCCGTCGCCCGCGGCCCAATCCTATCTGATCGCGGACAAGATCATCGCGGCGTGCAAGCAGACCGGCGCGGACGCGGTGCATCCGGGCTATGGCTTCCTGTCGGAGCGGGAGAGTTTCCGCAACGCGCTGGACGCAGAGGGCATCATCTTCGTCGGGCCGCCCGCCAATGCGATTGCCGCCATGGGCGACAAGATCGAGTCCAAGAAGCTGGCGCTGGAAGCGGGCGTGAATGTCGTGCCGGGTTTCGTCGGCGTGATCGACGATACCGAACATGCCGTGCGCATCTCCAACGAGATCGGCTATCCGGTCATGATGAAGGCGTCCGCGGGTGGCGGCGGCAAGGGGATGCGCCTTGCTTATAGCGAGCAGGATGTCCGCGAAGGCTTTGAGGCGACCAAGCGCGAGGGGCTGAACAGCTTCGGCGACGATCGCGTCTTCATCGAGAAGTTCATTGAAAGCCCGCGCCATATCGAAATTCAGGTGCTGGGCGACCAGCATGGCAATATCGTATACCTTAACGAACGCGAATGTTCGATCCAGCGTCGGCACCAGAAGGTGGTCGAGGAAGCGCCGTCGCCCTTCGTGTCGCCGGAGATGCGCAAGAAGATGGGCGAACAGTGCGTCGCACTGGCCCGCGCGGTCGGCTATTTCAGCGCCGGGACGGTCGAGCTGATCGTCAGCGGCGAGGACAAGACCGGGGACGGCTTCTACTTCCTGGAGATGAACACCCGGTTGCAGGTCGAGCATCCTGTCACCGAGGAAATCACGGGCGTCGACCTGGTCGAGCAGATGATCCGGGTCGCCAATGGCGAAAAGCTGTCATTCACCCAGGATGACGTCAAGATCAACGGCTGGGCGATCGAGAACCGCGTCTATGCCGAAGACCCCTATCGCGGCTTCCTGCCGTCCACCGGCCGCCTGATCCGTTACAATCCGCCCGAGACGGGGACGGACGAGAGCGGCGCGCTGATCCGCGTCGATGACGGCGTGGAGGAGGGCGGCGAAGTCTCCATGTTCTATGACCCCATGATCGCCAAGCTGATTACCTGGGCGCCGACCCGGCTGGAGGCGATCGACAAGCAGATCGAGGCGCTCGACCGGTTCGAGATTGAAGGGCCGGGCCACAATATCGATTTCGTGTCGGCGCTGATGCAGCATGCGCGGTTCCGCTCGGGGAATATCACGACAGGTTTCATCGCGGAGGAATATCCCGACGGGTTCCAGGGGGCGCCCGCGTCGCCGGAGTTGCTCAAGCGGCTGTCGGCGATCGGTGCTTTCGCCGCGATGGCGCAGGCGGATCGCGCGCGGCGGATCGAGGGGCAGTTGGGCAAGCGCCTCGCCCCGCCGACCGGCTGGCAGGTGAAGATCGGGGATGCGATCCATGCGGTCGCGATCGACGGCGACGACGTGACGGTGGATGGAGAAGCGATCGACCTGGCGCTGGAATATACGCCGGGCGACCGGTTGATCGAGGCGGAGTTCGGCGAGGAGGCTCTGGCGGTGCGGATCGCGCCGGTGCGATCGGGCTTCGTGCTGACGGCGCATGGGGCGAGCCATAAGCTGCGCATCCTGCCCGCCCATGCGGCGGTCCATGCCAGCCATATGATCGAAAAGATCCCGCCGGACCTGTCGCGCTTCCTGATCTGTCCGATGCCCGGCCTGCTGGTCGCGCTGCATGTTGGCGCGGGCGACAAGGTGGAGGCCGGGCAGCCGCTCGCCGTGATCGAGGCGATGAAGATGGAGAATATCCTGCGCGCGCAAAAGGCGGGTACGGTCAAGAGCGTGTCGGCGGCGCAGGGCGAAAGCCTGGCGGTCGACGCGGTGATATTGGAGATGGAGTGATAGCCATGTTCGCGGCGCACTTGTGGAAAGGCGATCCTTTTTCGTAGAGAAGAAGGGGCTTCGACAGGCTCAGCCCGAACGGAGGTTTCGTGCATCTCGATCATGACCCCAGTACCTCTGCCGCAGACGCGATCGGCTTTGACGATTTCCTGAAGGTGGACATTCGTGTCGGCACCATCCTTTCGGCGGAGCGTTATCCGGAGGCGCGCAAGCCCGCTTACAAGCTATTGATCGATTTCGGGCCTGCGATCGGGCAGAAGCGGTCCAGTGCGCAGATCACCGAAAATTATGCGGTGGGGGCGCTGACGGGGCGGCAGGTCGCCGCCGTTGTGAATTTTCCGCCGCGCCAGATCGGCAAGTTCATGTCGGAGGTGTTGACGCTGGGCTTTGCCGACGCGGCGGGCGCGGTGACGCTGTTTGCCCCGTACAAGGTAGTGCCCAATGGCGCGCGACTGTTTTGATCTTTGCGGGCGTCCCGTTGCGAATGATGCCTTCCCGACGTTCGGCGCGTTGAACTGATGCCGCGTGGTGTCGCCAAGCGCGATCTGCCCAGCAAGACCTGCCCGGTCTGCCAGCGCCCCTTCGCCTGGCGCAAGAAATGGGAGCGGGACTGGGAGAATGTGATCTATTGTTCCGACCGATGCCGGAGCGCAGCGCGCAAAGGATGACAGGCAAAAGGCCGCCGCTCCGTTGGGAGCGACGGCCTTTTTTCGGTTAGCGCGCGATCAGCGTTCGATGCACATGGCGACGCCCATGCCGCCGCCGATGCACAAGGTGGCGAGGCCTTTCTTCGCGTCGCGCTTGGCCATTTCGTACAGCAGAGTGGTCAGCACGCGCGCGCCCGATGCGCCGATCGGATGGCCGATGGCGATCGCGCCGCCGTTGACGTTCAGCTTTTCGGGATCGAGGCCCAGTTCCTGGCCGACCGTCAACGCCTGCGCGGCGAAGGCTTCGTTCGCTTCGATCAGGTCGAGGTCGGCGACCGACCAGCCGGCCTTTGCCAGCGCCTTGCGGCTGGCCGGAACTGGGCCGATGCCCATGACCGACGGATCGACGCCGCAGGTCGCGAAGCCGGCGATACGGCCCAGGATGGTCGCGCCGCGCTTGGCGGCGGCATCGGCCGTCATCAGCACCAGCGCGGCGGCGCCGTCGTTGAGGCCGCTGGCGTTGGCGGCAGTCACGGTGCCGTCCTTCTTGAAGGCGGGCTTCAATTTTTCCATCGCTTCGATGGTAGCGCCAGCGCGGATATGTTCGTCAGTGTCGACGATCGTGTCGCCCTTGCGCCCCTTGACCGTGACAGGCACGATTTCGTCGGCAAAGCGGCCCGATGCGCGCGCGGCTTCGGCCTTGTTCTGGCTGGCGACGGCGAAGATATCCTGCGCTTCGCGCGTGATCTGGTACTTCTCCGCCAGATTTTCGGCGGTGATGCCCATATGATAATTGTTGAAGGCGTCGGTCAGACCGTCATGGATCATCGTGTCGATCAGGCTGACGCTACCCATCTTGCTGCCAGCGCGCAGATATTGGGCGTGGGGGGCGAGCGACATGCTTTCCTGGCCGCCCGCGACCATGATGCTGGCGTCACCGGCGCGGATCGCCTGCGCCGCGAGCGCGACGGCGCGCAGGCCCGAACCGCAGAGCTGGTTGAGGCCGATGGCGGTGCGTTCGACCGGGATGCCGGCGTTGACGGCGGCCTGACGCGCGGGGTTCTGCCCCTGGCCTGCGGTGAGCACCTGGCCCAGGATCACTTCGTCCACTTCATCCGGGGCGACGCCGGCCTGCGCGAGCGCGGCGATGATCGCCTGGCGGCCCAGTTCATGCGCGGGAGTCGATCCAAAGGCGCCCATGAAGCTGCCGACGGCGGTGCGCTTTGCGGCTGTAATGACGATGTCTGACAAAGGCGTGATCCTCGATTCCAGTGGTTGTTTTCGCAGGCGCACATAACATCAACCGCCGTGGGTGGAAAGCCAAAGGGACAAGGGTTCCCACAGCATAGAGCGGGCGCGGCCGCCCACGACCATGCCGACATGACCGAGCGAAAGGCTGCGTTCTTCGCGCAAGCGGGGGCCGGCGGCGGCAGGGACGATGCGGTCGCTGGACGACACGAAGGAGAGCGTCGGGCAGTCGAGCGCGGAGGGATCGACACGCCGTCCGTCGATGCGCCATCGGCCCGCCCCGCTGATATTGGCGGCATAGAAATCGTCGAACAGGTCGCGTCCGGCCGCATAGGTGAGCGGCGCGCCGCCATTGGCCCAATCCTCTACCGCCAGAAACGCGCGTTCGGCGTCCGACCCCGACGGAGCGTCGGCGAAGGCGGCATATTTGGCGATGGTGCGGGCGGGGTCCATAGCCCAGAAGCCCGATTGCAACACCTCCATCGGGACGTAGCCGATCCGCTCGCACATCGCCTTCGCCCCCCGCCAAAGCCCCGCGATCCTGTCTCGGTCGGCAGCGGAAAAAGCGTCGAACCGCCAGGGGGCGGCGATGGTGGCGACGGCCGGAAAGTCGCGCAGCATCGCTGCACCCAGTGCCAGCGTCCCGCCCAGGCAATAGCCGACCAGGATCGGGGGGCGGGGAAGGGCGGCGATCAGCGGCAACAGTCTTTGCGTGACATGGCCGTCGAGGCCCAGCGCTGCGTCCTGCGGTGTCGGCGTGCCCCAGTCGACCAGATAGGCGTCATGGCCTGCTGCAGCCATGTGGCGCAGCAAAGATCGGCTTTCGGACAGGTCCAGAACCTGCGGCGGATTGATGAGAGAGGGGATGAAAACGACAGGAAAACGGTCGTTTTTCGTGCCATTTACTGCGCGATGTTGCAGCAAACGGGCGGCCCCTTCGCGCGCTACGCACGGCGCTTGCGGCGGGGCAGGCGGACGTATGGCGTCTTGATATCTGCGCAGACCCAAGAAGGCGCGCTGCCGAAGATCCGGATCGGCCTCCGTTTCGCGCCATAAAATATTGAGGAAAAGGGGTAAAGGCCGCGGTCCATGTTGCGGTGCGACATTGCTCTGTGCTAATGCAACATGATCAGGTGTGGGAGAGGAATCCATGGCCAAGTCCAAGACCGTCAATGAATCGGAACCGGTCGTCATCAAGAAGTACGCCAACAGGCGACTTTATAACACCGAAACTTCGAGCTACATCACGCTGGACCTTCTGTCGCAGATGACGCGCGAGGGGCGCGAGTTCGTCGTGGTCGATGCCAAGACTGGCGAGGATATCACCCATAATGTCCTGACGCAGATCATCATGGAAGAAGAACAGCGCGGCAAGAATATGCTGCCCGTCAACTTCCTGCGCCAGCTGATCGCCATGTATGGCGATTCCATGCAGTCGATGGTGCCGCAATATCTGGAATTGTCGATGGATGCGTTCCGCAAGAACCAGCAGCAGTTCCAGGAAGCGATGAAGGGTGCGTTCGGCGGCGGGCCACTGGCCGATATCGCCAAACGTAACCTGGAGATGTTCGAAGCCGCCGCCAGCGCGTTCGGCAACGGCGTGCCAGGCATGCCCGGTATCCCCGGCATGACGCCGCCTGCTGCGCCCGCAGCACCCGCAGCATCGGACGGCAGCAAGGATGAAGAGATTAGCGACCTGAAAGCACAGCTGGCTGCGCTGAACGCCAAGATCGACAAGCTGACCTGATCCATGGCGAAGGCGGATCGGCTGGAGCGGCTCGACGTCCGCCGGGAAGAGGTGGAAACGGACTATCGCGATGCGCTGGTCGCGGCGCTGCGTGTCGCTGCCGCGGGGCGATGGGGCCTGTTCGATCATCAGAAGGACAAGGCCGCACGTGCCCGGACGGCGCCCGTGATCGAGGCGCTGAGCGAACTGGCAGACGAGATCGACGCCATGCGCGATACGTTGGGGCTGGAGCCATTTGCCCTGCATCAAGAGTTCATGGCAGCGCGCGGTCCTGCCGCAGCCGATGCGGTGGGCGAACCAAAACAGGCGAAGGCATGGCTGGAACGATTGGGCGCTGACGACTGACCATGTCGCCGCGCGGCAACAGGGGTCGACAGCCATGGCGGCTCTGGCCTATGGCGCGCCATTCTTCCTTCCCGATTTAGCCAAGGCTCGACCCACGTGAAGCACGCCCTTAACGTCACCCGCGAACAGGATTTTTCCGCCTGGTATCAGGCCGTCATTTCGGAAGCCGACATGGCCGAGGAAAGCGGCGTACGCGGATGCATGGTCATCCGGCCATGGGGCTATGGCATCTGGGAGCGGATGCAGAAGCTGCTGGACGAGCAGATCAAGGCGACGGGCCATGAAAATTGCTACTTCCCGCTGTTCATCCCGCTCAGCTATTTCGAGAAGGAGGCCGAGCATGTCGACGGCTTCGCCAAGGAAATGGCGGTCGTCACCCATCATCGGCTGATCCAGAAGGACGGCCGTCTGGTGCCCGATCCCGACGCGAAGCTGGAAGAGCCGCTGGTCGTGCGGCCTACGTCGGAAACGGTGATCGGCGCGGCGTTCAGCCGCTGGGTGCAGAGCTGGCGCGACCTGCCCGTCCTCATCAACCAATGGGCCAATGTCGTGCGCTGGGAAATGCGCACGCGCATGTTCCTGCGCACCGCCGAATTCCTGTGGCAGGAAGGGCATACCGCCCACGCCACCGTGGACGAGGCGATGGAAGAGACGCTCAAGATGCTGGAAGTCTATCGCGCGTTTGCGGAAGATTGCGTTGGCCTGCCGGTGGTGGCGGGCGAAAAGCCGGAGAATGAACGCTTCCCCGGTGCGGTCGCGACCTATTCGATCGAAGCGATGATGCAGGACGGCAAGGCGTTGCAGGCGGGCACGTCGCATTTCCTGGGCACGACCTTTTCTTCGGCGCAGGGCATCAAGTTCCAGAATGCCGAGGGTCAACAGGAACTGGCGCAGACGACCAGCTGGGGCGTGTCGACCCGGATGATCGGCGGCCTGATCATGGTCCATGGCGACGATGACGGGCTGCGCGTGCCGCCGCGCGTCGCGCCTTATCAGATCGTCGTCGTGCCGATGCTGCGCGACAATGACGAGGATGGCGCGATCCTGGACTATTGCGGCGAACTGGTGGCGTCGCTCAACGCCTTGGACGTGTTCCGCGAGCCGGTGCGCGCGCTGCTCGACAAACGCCCGGCAAAGGCGGCGACCAAACGCTGGGGCTGGGTCAAGAAGGGCGCGCCGATCGTGATCGAAGTGGGCGGTCGCGATGTTGCGGGCGGCAATGTGTCGGTCATTCGCCGCGACCGTCTGTATCGCGAGGATGGCAAGCTCGACAGCCAGATCGTCGCGAAGGGCAATTTCGTGGCGGCGGCGATGGCGACGCTGGAAAGCATCCAGCAATCCCTGTTTGCCGATGCCAAGGCGCGGCTGGACGGCAGCATCGATCGTTCGATCGGCGACATCGACGCGCTCAAGGCCTATTTCAACGCGAGCGCCAAGCCGGGCTGGGCGTTGGTGCAGTGGGCCAAGCCGACCGGCGCGGAACTGGAAAAGGTCGTCGCCTGGCTCAAGGGCGAGAAGCTGACCCTGCGCAACGTGCCGCTGGATGCGGATGCGGCGGATGGCGTATGCATCTTCACCGGCGGGCAGGCGGTGGAACGGGTGTTGGTGGGGCGCAGCTACTAAGCTTTCACCGCGCGTCGGATAGGTTGCGCATTGCCATAGGGCCGGTCCCGCTCTTTACCCACGATGTGGGGGAAAGAGAGGGTGGAAACCATGTCCGATGCACAGAATGACGACGAACCTGCCATGACGATGGGACGCCGCGGAGCGCTGACGCTGGGCCTTGGCGCGGCGGCCCTGGCGGCGCTGCCTGCCACCGCCGCAGTGGGCAAGCGTCAACTCGACCTGAATAGTGAGGAAGATCAGCGCCTCATCTATCGCAAGCTGCGCTATCGCACCGACAGTGGTTTGCTCTTTTCCTGGGTGAAGGGGCCGTATGTCGCGGTGATCGACGGCGACCTGATCCCGATGTACGCCATCAACCTGGGGGCGATCCAGCGCGTGACCCAGCGCCCCGATGGCGGGTTCGACCTTGTCGATCTGGAAATCAGCTTCCGTGTCGATGTGGATACGGGTGAGCCGATGAAGCAGATGGTCAATCCGGTCACCAAGCAGACCATCGATGTCGTCACACGGCCGCAAGGACCAAACCGGATATCGGTGACGCGCAACAATGAAGTGCAGATCTCCTCGCTGCCCAATGGTACGCGCTACGAACATAGCCACCCGCCGACCCGCGTCTTTGCCCTCAATGATGAAATCGTGCTGCGCGACCGGTCGCATTCCCGCGTGACGGCGCCCGACGGGTCCGTGTCGATGCTGAACGAGGTCAGCACATTGTCCGGACCGCGCGCGCTGGTTCTCGATCCGTCGGTCACGACGATCAACGCGCGCCTTCAGGCGAACGATATGCGCAGTTGGCCCTCCTGGCTCAAGATGGACGACCGGGTCGGTCATCTGGCGCTGCTCGGCAATGGCGGCAAAGTCAGCCGGTTCGAGGATCTGCCAGCAGACTGGCGCGCCATGCTGGCGCAATATTACCCGGCCATCGCCGCCGATCCTGTCGGCGCGCTCGACCGCCCGGCGGCCTGAAACTCTCCATCAGGTCGATGGTCGCGCGCCCATGACGCTCCCCGGTCAAGGCGGGGAGCGTCATTCAATTACAGCACATATTTGCTGAGGTCGGTGTCGTGCGCGACGGCTGACAGCTGCTTTTCGACATAGGCGGCGTCGATAACCAGCGTTTCGCCGCGGCGGTCCTCCGCTTCGAAGCTCACATCCTCCAGCAGTTTTTCCATGACGGTCTGAAGGCGGCGGGCGCCGATATTCTCGATCTCGCTGTTCACGTCGGCGGCGATCTTCGCAACGGCGCGGATGCCTTCGGGCGTCAGGTCGATCGTCACTTCTTCAGTCGCCAGCAGCGCGCGATATTGCGCGACCAGGCTGGCCTTGGTGTCGGAGAGGATCGCGACGAAATCCTCCTCGGTCAGCGCTTTCAACTCCACCCGGATCGGCAGGCGGCCCTGCAATTCGGGTAGCAGGTCGCTCGGCTTGGCGACATGGAAGGCGCCCGACGCGATGAAGAGGATATGGTCGGTCTTGAGCGGGCCATATTTGGTCGAGACGGTCGTGCCTTCGATCAGGGGCAGCAGGTCGCGCTGCACGCCTTCGCGGCTGACGGAGCCGCCGCGCACGTCGCTGACCGCGATCTTGTCGATCTCATCCAGGAAGACGATGCCATTCTGTTCGGCGCTGGTGATGGCGACGCGGGCGACGTCGTCCTGGTCCAGGCGCTTGTCCTGCTCTTCCTCGACCAGCTTGTCCCATGCTTCGGCGACGCGCATCTTGCGGCGCTTCTTCTGTTGCTGGCCGAACGCCTTGGACATCATGTCGCTGATGTTGATCATGCCGACCTGACCGCCCATGCCGGGAATTTCCATTGGCATGGAGGGGCTGTCGGCGACCTCCACCTCGACCTCGACATCGTTCATCTGGTCGTTTTCGATCTTCTGGCGGAAGGACAGGCGCGTGGCCTCGCTCGCTTCCTTGCCGGTGAGCGCGTCGAGCAAGCGGTTCATCGCGGCTTCGGAGGCCGCTTCGCGCACGGCTTCGCGGCGGCGGTCCTTTTCCAGGCGCACGGCTTCCTCGACCAGATCGCGCACGATCTGTTCGACGTCGCGACCGACATAGCCGACTTCGGTGAACTTGGTGGCTTCGACCTTGACGAAGGGCGCGTCCGCCAGCTTGGCAAGGCGGCGGCTGATCTCCGTCTTGCCGCAGCCCGTCGGCCCGATCATCAGTATATTCTTGGGCGTCACCTCGTCGCGCAGGTCGGCGGGCAGGTGCTGGCGGCGCCAACGGTTGCGCAGCGCCACGGCGACGGCGCGCTTGGCGTCATGTTGGCCGATGATATGGGCGTCGAGCGCGGCCACGATGGCTTTGGGGGTCAGGTTGTCGTTCATAAGGTTCCAAAAGTCCGTTCGCCCTGTTTTCGAGAGCCATAGGGCTCATGCCAATGTCGAAGGGCTATTCTTGAAGAAAGGAAGGGGCTTCGACAGGCTCAGCCCGAACGGTTGTTAAGATGCAGAATCCAGCGTTTCGATCGTCAGCTGGTCGTTGGTGTAAACGCAGATGTCGGCGGCGACGCCCATCGCCTTGCGGGCGAGGGTTTCGGCGTCTTCCTCATATTCCACCAGCGCACGGGCGGCGGCGAGGGCGTAGTTGCCGCCCGAACCGATCGCGGCCACGCCGCCAAGGGGTTCCAGCACATCGCCATTACCCGTCAGGATCAGGGTCACGTCCTTGTCCGCGACGATCATCATCGCTTCCAAGTTGCGGAGATATTTGTCGGTGCGCCAGTCCTTCGCCAGTTCCACTGCCGATCGCATCAGCTGACCATTGAAGCGTTCCAGCTTGGCCTCCAACCGTTCGAACAGGGTGAAGGCGTCGGCGGTGGCGCCCGCGAAACCGCCGATCACGCTGCCGTCATGCAGGCGGCGGACCTTGCGGGCATTGGGCTTCATGACCGTCTGGCCCATGGAAACCTGGCCGTCGCCGGCGACGACGACCTTTCCATTCTTGCGGACGGACATGATGGTGGTGCCATGCCAGACCGGCATGGAGGCGCTGCGTTGGTCGTTCATGGCGCGGCATATGGGACGCCGTGTCGCGTGGTGCAAGTCGATCCCGACCACAGGCCGAAACGTGTCATTCCCGGGACAATTTCTTTACAAATCGTTCAGGAACAAATGTCGATCAATTGACATTGTGCAGCGCACAATCAATGATCATACTCTCAATAAGAAAGCGAGAACGCACGATGTCTCTCAAGGCCAGGGCACAGGAGAAAGTCGAACGCGCGGGGATTTCCAACTATACGTTCGACCAGGACGTGCTGGTCATGTGCGGCGTGCGCTATACGATCGAATTCTGCGAATGCGGCGAACCGGAATGTGACGGCGTTCGCCTGAACAAGAATATATTGCCGATCGGCAACGTCCTTCAATAGCGACGCGTCAGCGCATGGCGTCCTTGCCCGCGCGGCCGACCGATTCGATGTCGCGGCCCACGCCCTGCACCGTGTTGCAGGCGGCCAAAGCGGTCAGAAGCAGGCTGCCGATGACGAGAGCGATGGTTTGACGCATGGGACATTCCCTTTCCTGTTCGATGCCCGTCTATAGCCAGCGACCCGATCGAGGAAAGAGGATTTTGCATCAAATCGACCGCCGGATGTTGACAGGCCGCGCCGCCGATGCCAATGGCCGCCTCCTCCTTACAGGGGGCGCGTAGCTCAGCGGTAGAGCACACCCTTCACACGGGTGGGGTCACAGGTTCAATCCCTGTCGCGCCCACCATGATCCCGGCGATCATGGCAGGACAGATTATTTCCCGGCATTGATCTTTTCTAATGGCTCGCGCTAAGCCTGCTGCTTCATGCGGCGCGCCCATTTCGTCTGTCTGCGCGTCGGCCGACAAAGGATCGTCATGGCCCCCATTCTGAAAACCGGCGCTGCCCTCGGCGCGCTCCTGTTGCTTCCCGTTCTTCCCGCAATGGCGCAGGAAAAGCTGACGCTGGAGCGCGTCTTCGCCAGCCCCGACCTGGCAGGGCCGCAGCCGCGCGCGTTGAAATTGTCGCCCGACGGATCGCTGGTGACGCTGCTGAAACCGCGCCCGGACGAGAAGGAGCGGCTGGACCTGTGGGCGATCGACAGCCGCACGGGCGCGGAGCGGATGCTGGTGGATTCGAAGAAGACCGGCAGCGGGGCGGACCTGTCCGAAGCGGAAAAGATGCAGCGCGAACGCGATCGCAGCGTGGCGGGCAGCACGGGGATTACCAGCTATGACTGGGCGCCCGATGGGAAGAGTCTATTGGTGCCGGTCGATGGCGATCTTTATCTCGCCGGGCTGGACGGGAAGGTCACGCGGCTGACCGATACCCCCGATGGCGAGTTGAACGGCGTCGTCAGCCCCAAGGGCGGCTATGTATCCTTCGTGCGCGGCGGCAATCTGTTTACCCAGCCGATCGGGGAACGGAACGACAGGTCACGCAGGGCGCAAGCGATACGCTGAGTTGGGGGACGGCCGAGTTCGTCGCGCAGGAGGAAATGGATCGGCGCACGGGCTATTGGTGGTCGCCCGACGATGCACGGATCGCCGTCGCGCGCGTCGATGAAAGCCCGGTCGGCATCGTCACCCGCACCGCGATCGGCGGGGAGGGGACCAAGGTCTATCAGCAGCGCTATCCCGCGGCCGGGACGCCCAACGCCATAGTCGATCTGTTCGTGATGAAGCCCGATGGCTCAGGCCGGGTGCAGGTCGATCTAGGCGCGGACAAGGATGTCTATCTGGCCCGCGTCGACTGGTCGAAGGATGGCAGGACGCTCTATGTCCAGCGCGAGAGCCGCGACCAGAAGCGGCTCGACCTGCTGGCGGTCGATCCCGCGACGGGCAAGGCGAAGGTTGTGCTGACCGAGACGGCGAAGAGCTGGATCAACCTGTCGAACAATTTTCATGCGTTGAAGGACGGCGGTTTGCTCTGGTGGTCGGAAAAAAGTGGCCATGGACATCTGTATCGCGTGAATGGCGGCAAGTGGACCGCGCTGACCAGCGGCGAGTGGGACGTGCGCGACGTGGTGGGCGTGGATGAGGCCAAGGGGCTGGTCTATTTCACCGGCAATCGCGAAACGCCGCTGGAGCAGCAATTGTACGTTACATCGCTGGGGAAGCCGGGTCAGGCGCGCGCGTTGACCGCCAAAGGCTGGTGGAACGACGCGGTGATGGACGGCGCGGCGAGCCGGGTCGTGGTGACGCGGCAGAATGCGGATCAGCCCAAGCAGGTCTATCTGGCCGACAGTGGCGGCAAGCAGTTGCAATGGCTGTCGGAAAATGCGCTGACGGGCGACCATCCCTATGCGCCCTATGTCGCCAGCCATGTGAAGACGAGATTCGGCACGGTGAAGGCGGCGGACGGATCGACGCTCTACACCAAGATCATGACGCCGAAGATGGAACCGGGGAAACGCTATCCCGTCTTCATGATCCATTATAGCGGTCCGGGTGGCGGCCGAGTGGTGACGAATACATGGTCCGGCGCGCTCAACCAATATCTGGTGGATCGGGGCTGGATCGTCTTTGCCATCGACAATCGCGGCACGCCCGATCGTGGCAAGGCGTTCGAGGATCATCTGTATCGCGCCATGGGCACGGTGGAGGTCGAGGACCAGTTGAAGGGCGTGGAATGGCTGAAGGCCCAGTCCTTCGTCGATCCCAAGCGGATCGCGACCTTTGGCTGGTCCTATGGCGGCTATATGTCGTTGAAGCTTCTGGAAAAGGCACCGGGCGTGTTCGCCGCCGCCATCGCGGGCGCGCCGGTGACGAAATGGGAATTGTACGACACCCATTATACCGAACGTTATCTGGGCAAGCCGCAGGACAAGCCCAGCGCCTACCCGGCGTCCGGCGCGGTGGACGAGTCAGTGAAGATCGCCGATCCGTTGCTGTTGATCCATGGCATGTCCGACGACAATGTCGTGTTCGACAATGCGACCGCGCTAATGGCCAAGATGCAGGGCGCGGCGGTGCCGTTCGAGATGATGGCCTATCCCGGCCAGACCCATCGCGTCGGCGGTCCGGGCATCAGCGTGCATCTGTGGAAGACGATCGAGGGGTTTCTGGCGCGGCACGATGTGTCGCCGGACATCGCGTCGAAGTAATGTCGCGCGCGCAAAGCACCGCTTGCGCGCAACAAAGGGCTTGTCTCTGGACAAATGGCGCAAGGCCGCTATGCGCCACCCCGCAAACATGTGCATTGATTGGAGTTTATAGTCATGGGTTATAAGGTCGTCGTCGTGGGAGCCACCGGTAATGTGGGCCGCGAGATGCTGACCATTCTCGCCGAGCGCGAGTTCCCTATTGACGAGATTGCGGCGGTCGCATCGTCGCGCTCGCAAGGTCTGACCATCGATTTCGGCGAGACCGGCAAAACCATCAAATGCCAGAATATCGAACATTTCGATTTCACCGGATGGGATATCGCCCTGTTCGCGGCGGGCAGCGGCCCGACGGCCGAATATGCACCCAAGGCGGCTGCGGCCGGCTGCGTCGTGATCGACAACAGCTCGCTCTATCGCATGGACCCGGACGTGCCGCTGATCGTGCCCGAAGTGAACCCGGACGCGATCGACGGCTACAAGAAGAAGAATATCATCGCCAACCCCAACTGCTCGACCGCGCAGATGGTCGTGGCGTTGAAGCCTTTGCATGACGCGGCGAAGATCAAGCGCGTGGTCGTGTCGACCTATCAGTCGGTGTCGGGCGCGGGCAAGGCGGGCATGGACGAGCTGTTCGAGCAGAGCCGCAACATCTTCGTCGGCGATCCGGCCGAACCCAAGAAGTTCACCAAGCAGATCGCCTTCAACGTGATCCCGCATATCGACGTGTTCCTGGACGATGGTTCGACCAAGGAAGAATGGAAGATGGTCGCGGAAACGAAGAAGATCCTCGATCCCAAAGTGAAGGTCACGGCGACCTGCGTGCGCGTGCCGGTGTTCGTCGGCCATTCGGAATCGATCAACATCGAGTTCGAGAATGAGATTTCGGCCAAGGAAGCGCAGGACATATTGCGTGAAGCGCCGGGTATCATGCTGGTCGATAAGCGCGAGGATGGCGGATATATCACGCCGATCGAATGTGTCGGCGATTTCGCAACCTTCATCAGCCGCGTGCGCGAGGATTCCACGATCGAGAATGGCATCAACCTGTGGTGCGTCAGCGACAATCTGCGCAAAGGCGCGGCGCTGAACGCGGTGCAGATCGCCGAACTGCTGGGCCGTCGTCACCTAAAAAAGGGCTGAGGCAGGATTGCGCTGATAGTGGTCATGACGACGATCATGGGGCGCCCCGGCGAAAGCCGGGTCCAGTCCCACGCTCTCGACTGGACTCCGGCCTTTGCCGGGGAACGGCAGAAACTATGTCGGTGTCGCTTCTTCTTTCAGTGAAAATGCTGTGATCCCCGGCGCTGTGGCGATGTGGAAGGCTCTTCCGATCGCGCAGCGCCGGATGATTGTCGCACTGTCATGCGCGATTGGGCTGGCCAATGTTGCGCAACCCTATCCCGATCTTGCGCCGCTCCAACATGGGCCGACCGTCGCGCTGGTCCTGACCGCGCCGTGGCTGCTGCGGCGCTGGCCGCTTTCCACATCCGCCGTCGGCTGTATCTGGCTGTTCCTGCTGCTCCATACGTTGGGGGCGCGATGGATCTACAGCTATGTGCCCTATGACGACTGGGCGCGGGCGGTGAGCGGCCATGCTATCTCCAGCCTCTTCGGCACCACGCGCAACGGCTATGACCGGCTGGTGCATTTGGCCTTCGGGGCGCTTTTGACGCTGCCAATCGCGGAAAGCGCGCTGCGGCGTGGGGGGGTGTCGTGCGGCTGGAGCCTCGCCTTTGGCTTTGCCGCGATCGGCCTTGGCAGCGCGCTTTATGAGATATTCGAATGGCTGCTGACGATCATCGCGGCGGGCGAGACGGCGGACTATTATAATGGTCAGCAAGGCGACGTCTGGGACGCGCAGAAGGACATGGCCGCCGCGCAGGTCGGTAGCGCGCTGGCGCTAATCGTGCTCTTGCGTCGCGGGAGTTGAGGCCATATCGGCGGGCGGTCCCAGCCCAAAAGGAATTGCCGCGATGACCGACCTCAAGATCGAACGCCACGACATCAAGGGGCGGGACGGATTGCCGATCGCGGTGCATGTCGTGGGAGAAGGCCGCGACCTGGTGCTGATCCACGGCTATTTCTCCAACGCCTTCACCAACTGGATACGCTATGGCCATGCCGCCAAGATGGTGGAGGCCGGGTTCCGCTTGATCCTGCCAGACTTGCGCGGCCATGGTGAAAGCGCCAAGCCGCATGATCCTGCCGCCTATCCGGCCGATGCGCTGACCGACGACAATCTGGCGCTGGTCGAGCAGATGGGGCTGACCGACTATGATCTGGGCGGTTATTCGCTGGGCGCGCGGACGACGGTGCGTATGCTGGCGCGAGGCGCGACCCCGAGGCGCGTGATCCTGAGCGGCATGGGACTGCGCGGACTGGTCCAGACGCTGGACAATGGCGGCTATTATCGCAACGTCCTGACCAACCTTGGCACGTTCGAGCGCGGTACGTCGGAATGGATGACCGAGGCGTTCCTGAAAACGACCAAGGGCGATCCGGTTGCGTTGCTCAACATTCTCAATACGTTCGTGGATACCGACGAAGCCGTGATCGCGGGTTTCCAGCAGCCGACCGACGTGATCTGCGGCGCGGATGACGACAGCAATGGCAATGCCCGCGAACTGGCCGATGCGCTGCCCAATGGCCGTTATGTCGAGATCCCGGGCAATCACATGAACGCCGTCACCCGCAAGGAACTGGGGCAGGCGATGGTCGATTTCCTGACCGCTTGACTGTATCGCCGGAGAAAGCCACCTTCCCCGCCATACACCGATAAGGGGAATCCCATGAAAATCGCTATCTCGTTCGCCGCGCTTGCGGCCGCCCTTGTCGCTTCGCCGGCGATGGCGCAGCATGCGCCTGTCGCGGCGCCGACCGCCGCGCCGACCGCCGCCGAAGCGGATGCTTTCCTGGCCAAGGCGGAGAAGGCGCTGTTCGACCAGTCGATCATCAGCAGCCGTGCATCGTGGATCAACGCGACCTATATTACCGACGATACCGATGCCATCGCCTCCTATTTCGGGGCGATCGATACCAAACAACGGGTCGACTATGCGCTGGAGGCGGCGAAATATGCCGCCGCACCGGGCCTGAGCGCAGAAACCACGCGCCGCCTGACGCTGCTGCGCACCGCGCTGACGCTGCCTGCACCCACGACGCCGGGCGCAGCCGAGGAACTCAACAACCTCGCGACGAAGCTCCAGTCCGCCTATGGCAAGGGGAAGGGGACGCTTAAGGGGCAGCCGATCAATGGCAGCGACATCGAAGAGCAGATGGGGGTCAATCGCAACCCCGAAGAATTGAAGGAAATGTGGGTCAGCTGGCACGACAATGTCGGCGCGCCGATGCGGGCCGATTATACCAAACTGGTAGGGATCGCCAATGCAGGGGCCAAGGAACTGGGCTTTGCTGATACCGGGGCGATGTGGCGGTCCAAATATGACATGCCCGCCGACGATTTCGCGAAGCTGACCGACAAGATCTGGGCGGAAGTGAAGCCGCTCTACGACGACCTGCATTGCTATACCCGCACCAAGCTGAACGAAAAATATGGCGATGCGGTGCAGCCCAAGACCGGGCCGATCCGTGCCGACCTGCTGGGCAATATGTGGGCGCAGGAATGGGGCAACATCTATGACGTCGTGGCTCCGGCGGGCGCGGGCGATCTGGGCTTCGACACGACCGATCTGCTCAAGGCCAAGGGCTATGACCCGGTCAAGATGGTGAAGGCGGGCGAGGGTTTCTACAGCTCGCTGGGCTTCGAGCCGTTGCCGCAGACATTCTGGGATCGGTCGCAGATCACCAAGCCGCGCGACCGCGAAGTCATCTGCCATGCGTCTGCCTGGGACTTGGACAACAAGAACGACATCCGCATCAAGATGTGCACCAAGGTGAATGGCGACGATTTCGTTACCATCCATCACGAACTGGGCCACAACTATTATCAGCGCGCCTATCAGGTACAGAAACCGCTCTATCTGGATGGCGCCAATGATGGCTTCCATGAAGCGATCGGCGATTTCGTCGCCCTGTCGATCACGCCGGACTATCTGGTGAAGATCGGCCTGCTCGATCCATCGAAGGTGCCGGGCGCGGACAAGGATATGGGGCTGCTGCTGCGCCAGGCGATGGACAAGGTCGCCTTCCTGCCCTTCGGCCTGCTGATCGACAAATGGCGCTGGGGCGTGTTCGACGGGTCGATCCCGCAGGGCCAGTATGAAAAGGGCTGGGACGATCTGCGGCGGCAATATCAGGGCATCGTGCCCCCGGCACCGCGCGACGAGACGAAGTTCGATGCGGGTGCGAAATACCACATTCCCGGCAACACGCCCTACACCCGTTACTTCCTGGCGCGCGTGTTGCAGTTCCAGTTCTACGAAGCGGCGTGCAAGCAGGCGGGATGGAAGGGACCGCTGCACCGCTGTTCCTTCTACGGGGACAAGGCGGTTGGCGCGAAACTGAACGCCATGCTGGAAATGGGGGCTTCCAAGCCGTGGCCCGACGCGTTGCAGGCCTTTACCGGCAGCCGCGAGATGTCGGGCAAAGCGCTGGTCAATTATTTCGCACCATTGCAGAAGTGGTTGGTTAAACAGAATAAAGGCAAGTCTTGCGGCTGGTAAGCCAGAGTAAAAGTTGGTAAATGGCTGCCGTATGAACGCGGCAGCCATTCTCCTATCCCTGTTATTTGGTACCGCAGCCGTAATGACCGTGGCTTTGACCGTGGCGTGGCTGCATTTTGGACGGCAAAGGCATGTCCTGACCTGGACGGCATCTTACGCGGTCGGCATGTTGCAATGGGTGGCCAATGCGGGCGGCTTCTTCCTCAAAAGCCCCGGCTGGTTCATCGTCACCGGCATTGGACTGATCATCAGCGGTTCGCTGCTGGCGATCGGGGTGCGTCAACGGTCGGGCAAACCGTTGCGGTTGGCGGCCTTTGCCGTGCCCGCCGCGATCGCAACGATCGCCATGGCGATCTCCATCGGGTCGATCGGCAGCCAGATCATGCAGGGCGCCATCATTCCGATCTATGTCAGTGTGCTGCTCGCCGTCAGCGCCTGCTCGCTCTGGCCGAAGGGTCGGTCGTTCACGCCGCCCGAACTGGCGTTCTTCCTGGCGCTCGTGGCGTTCGTGCTGGTCCAGCTGACGCTGGCCGGATCGGCGATGATGATTCGCGGAGCCGAGAATGGCAAGGATCTGTATCGGCTGATTTTCAGTATCTTCATGCCGACCATCTATGTCGCGACCGCTGTCACCGCGGTGCTGGTGGTCGCAGGCGACCTGGCGCAACAGCTTCGCACCCAGATGCGGCATGATCCGCTGACGCAGGTGCTCAACCGCCGGGGCCTGGACGAGGCGGCTGCACGGGCGATGGCGCTGTCGCGGCGGCATCGTCGCCCGCTGGCGCTGGTGGTGTGCGACCTGGATGGCTTCAAGGCGCTGAACGACGGTCACGGCCATATCGCGGGCGATCAGGCGCTCAGGGGCTTTGCCCAGTTGCTCACCAATGCGGTACGACGCGGCGACGTGGTCGGGCGCATGGGCGGCGACGAGTTCGGCCTGCTGTTGATGGACACCAACGCGACCGCCGCCGCCGAGGTGATGGAGCGTGTACGCGCCGAAGTCGGCCATCTGATGCTACCGCGCTTTCCCGAAGCATGGCTGCGCGCGAGCTTCGGCGTGTCCGAACTCGCCCCCGCCGACGCGCAGTTGGAAGATCTGGTCGCGCGCGCCGATGCGGCGCTCTATGCCGCCAAAAAGGACGGCAAGGATCGCATCAACATCTGGCGCGACGCGGCATGACCGGCCACGCGATCAGCGAAACGGCGGCTCATTGAAGGCGCGCAGCTTGCGGCTGTGCAGCTTCGCCCCTTCCTCGCGCAGCAGTTCGCAGGTCATCAGGCCGACGCGCAAATGGCTGGCGATGGCTTCTTCGTAGAAGCGGTTGGCCTGGCCGGGCAGCTTGAGTTCCCCATGGATCGGCTTGTCCGATACACACAGCAGGGTGCCGTAAGGAACGCGGAAGCGATAGCCCTGTGCGGCGATGGTGGCCGATTCCATGTCGATGCCGACCGCGCGCGACAGGCTGAAGCGCAGGGCGGAACTGGAATAGCGCAGTTCCCAGTTGCGATCGTCGGTGGTGACGACCGTGCCGGTGCGCAGGCGGCGCTTGAAATCTTCCGGATCGCTATGGCCCAAGATCGTTTCGGCCGCCTGCGCCATGGCGACCTGCACTTCGGCGATGGCCGGCACGGGAATTTCCGGCGGCAGCATTTCGTCCAGCACATGATCGTCGCGCAGATAGGCATGGGCCAGCACATAGTCGCCGATCCGCTGGCTGGGGCGCAGCCCGCCGCAATGGCCGATCATCAGCCAGGCTTCCGGGCGGACGACGGCCAGATGGTCGCAGATCGTCTTGGCGTTGGACGGGCCGACGCCGATATTGACCAGGGTGATGCCGCTGCGGTCCGGCGCAATCAGGTGATAGGCGGGCATCTGGTGCCTGCGCCACGCACTGTCGGCGATCATCCGCGCGGGGTCGGCGGTTTCGGGCGTGACATAGACGCCGCCCGCGCCGGACAGCGCGGTGTAACGGCTGCCCTCTCGCTGCAACTCGTCGCAGGCCCAGGCGACGAATTCATCGACATAGCGGTGATAGTTGGTGAACAGGATATAGCGCTGCACATGCTCGGCCGGCGTGCCGGTATAATGTTTGAGGCGCGCCAGCGAGAAATCGGTGCGCAGCCCGTCGAATAGGGCGAGCGGCCGGTCGCCATCGGCGTCGGGCGTAAAGAGGCCGTCGGCGATCTCGTCCCCGATCTCCGCCAGTTCGGTCGCGGGGAAATGGCGCGCCAGCTCGGTCGGCGGCGTGCCGTCGAGCACGCTGGTGTCCAGCCCGTCGAGCACATAGGGGAAGGGTATCTGCTGTTCGCTCAACCCCGCTTCGACATCCACGCCATAATCGCGGACGAGCAGATCGATCTGTTCGGCCAGATAGTCGGCGAACATGGCGGGCCGGGTGACCGTCGTGGCATAGCGGCCCGGTTTGGACAGGCGGGCGAAGGAGCGGCCCGGCGGCGGCGCATCGCTGTCGCCATGATAGGTGATGCGCAGTTCGGGGTAGCAGTAACGCCGGTCGGCCTTTGCGGTCGCCGGAGGCACGCTGCCGTCGCGGGCATAGGCCCGCATCGCGTCGCGCAGATTTTCGATGGATGTCTGATAGATACGGTCAAGTTGCGTGACCGTTGCGCTGCCGATGCTTTGTGTCATCGCCCCTTGTTACCGTCTTTGCATGACGGAAGGAAGACGCGCTGTGCAGGATGGGTGACGGATTTTAAGTCCGCCGCCCATCCTGCTGAAAAATCAGAGCTGTTCGAGCATATGGTCAGCCGAAGACACCTTGAAGTCGCCGGGCGCCTCGACATTGAGTTCCGCCACGACGCCGTCCTTGACGATCATCGAGAATCGCTGGCCGCGCTGGCCCAGGCCGAACTTGCTGCCATCCATGGTGAGGCCGACGGCCTGCGCAAAATCGCCATTGCCGTCGGCGAGCATCGTGACCTTGCCATCGGCGCCGGCCGACTTGCCCCAGGCGCCCATGACGAAAGCGTCGTTGACTGCAGTGCAGGCGATTTCGTCCACGCCCTTGGCTTTGAGCGCTTCGCTCTTGTCGATGAAGCCGGGCAGATGCTTGGCCGAGCAGGTCGGGGTGAAGGCACCCGGCACCGAGAAGATCGCGACCGTCTTGCCAGCGAAATAGTCGTCCGAGGCGACGGCTTCGGGGCCGTTGTCGGTCAATTGGGTGAAGGTGGTGCTGGGAAGGCGATCGCCCTTGGAAATCGTCATAGTCTGTCTCCTGACCTGTGGTGCGCGGGAGGTCGGGGCTGGCCGCTCCGCTGTCAAGGCGTGCGGGCATGAATATGTCGTGCCGCCCCGCCGCTGCGACACGCCGTCCTTGGCAAGCAGGTACGGCCGCTTATATTCGGACCATGACCCAAGCGATCTTCTATGGCGGGCAATTCCTGCTCGCTCTCCCCGGCATGGCGGACCAGCGGTTCGACCATTCGATCGTGGCCCTGTGCGTGCATGACGAACATGGCGCGCTGGGCATCGCGGTGGGCGAAGAGATGGAGGGCGTCACCTTGCGCGAGTTGCTCGAAAGCTTCGATATCGACGGCAGCCAGGTGCCCGACATGCCGGTGCTGCGCGGTGGCCCGGTCGAACCGAGGCGCGGCTTCGTGCTGCATTCGCTCGACTGGGGCGGGCAGGATATGGTGCATGTCGATGGCCGATGGGGCCTGTCCGGATCGCTCGACATATTGAAGGCGATCGCGGAGGGCCGGGGGCCTAGCCGCTACCTCGTCGCGCTGGGCTATGCCGGTTGGGGCGCGGGCCAACTGGAGCAGGAAATGCGGGGCGACAGCTGGTTCCTGGCCGATGGCGATCCCGACCTGCTGTTCGACGTTCCGGCACAGGGCAAATGGGCCGCCGCCTATGCCCTGGCGGGCGTGGACGCGTCGCATCTGGTGTCCGGCGCAGGCTCCGCCTGAGCGGATGGCACATAAAGAAATCTTTATATAAGTTGCCATGCGCGCTGTCGATTGGTAAGGCGCATCCCATCGTCACCGCCCGGCATGCCGCTGGCGGGGCACAATTCTAAGCTGACGGAGATACGATCGTGGCCACCGCACCCGCCACCCAGGCGCAGGATTATGTGATCGCCGACATCGGCCTTGCCGCCTTTGGTCGCAAGGAAATGGACATCGCGGAAACCGAAATGCCGGGCTTGATGGCGCTGCGCGAGGAATTCGGCGCGTCGCAACCCCTGAAGGGCGCTCGCATCACCGGATCGCTGCACATGACGATCCAGACGGCCGTCCTGATCGAGACGCTGACGGCGCTGGGCGCGCAGGTCCGCTGGGCGACCTGCAACATCTATTCGACGCAGGACCATGCCGCCGCCGCGATCGCCGCGTCGGGCGTGCCGGTCTTCGCCGTGAAGGGCGAAACGCTCCAGGAATATTGGGACTATGTCGAGCGCATCTTCGACTGGCACAATGACGACAGCGGCGTGTGCAACCTGATCCTGGACGATGGCGGCGACGCCACCATGTTCGCCCTGTGGGGTGCCCGCGTCGAGGCGGGCGAGGAACTGTTCACGCCGTCGAACGAGGAAGAAGAAATCTTCGTGTCGGTGCTCAAGCGCGTCTTGGCCGAGCGTCCCGGTTTCCTGACCAAGACCGTCCAGTCGATCAAGGGCGTGTCGGAAGAAACCACCACCGGCGTCCATCGCCTGTATGAACTGGCGAAGAAGGGCAAGCTGCCTTTCCCCGCGATCAACGTTAACGACAGCGTCACCAAGTCGAAGTTCGACAATCTGTACGGCTGCAAAGAATTGCTGGTCGACGCGATCCGCCGCGGCACCGACGTCATGCTGGCGGGCAAGATCGCCTGCGTCGCGGGCTTCGGTGATGTCGGCAAGGGTTCGGCCGCCTCGCTCCGCAACGGCGGCGCGCGCGTGCTGGTGACCGAAGTCGATCCGATCTGCGCGTTGCAGGCGGCGATGGAAGGCTATGAAGTCGTGACGATGGAAGAGGCCGCCCCGCGCGCCGATATCTTCGTCACAGCGACCGGCAATGAAGGCGTCCTGACCGTCGATCATATGCGCGCGATGAAGAATATGGCGATCGTGTCCAACATCGGCCATTTCGACAGCGAGATCGAGATTGCGGGCCTGTCCAACATGAAGTGGACGGAAATCAAGCCGCAGGTCGACGAAGTCGAATTCCCCGACGGCAAGAAGATCATCGTCCTGTCGAAGGGCCGTCTGGTCAATCTGGGCAACGCCACGGGCCACCCCAGTTTCGTGATGTCGGCCAGCTTCACCAACCAGACGCTGGCGCAGATCGAGTTGTGGACCAAGAGCGAGACATACGGCAACGACGTCTATGTCCTGCCCAAGCATCTGGACGAAAAGGTCGCCGAACTGCATCTGGCCAAGCTGGGCGTCAAGCTGACCAAGCTGAGCCAGCGCCAGGCCGACTATATCGGCGTCCCGGTCGAAGGCCCGTTCAAGCCCGACCATTATCGCTACTAAAAGCAGTCCGTCTCAAACCATAACCGTTCGCCCTGAGTAGGGACTGAGCGAAGTCGAAGTCCCGTATCGAAGGGGAAGTGCTTCGCCTGATCCTTCGATACGCCGCTTCGACTTCGCTCAGCGGCTACTCAGGACGAACGGAGTGAATTGTCAGGGGCGTTATAAAAAGGGGAAGCGGCGACGCTTCCCCTTTTTCTTGTGCCCCGCCTTTCCGATGCGACCGATCTGGGTTAGGCCCGGTCGGCTTATGAACAGGGACAGGCAGGTTCGGCGGGCCGGAGGGCGGGTGTCATGACGACAATGTCCCCCTATGCCGCAATCATCTTCGGCATGGTGCTGGCCGGTTGGCTGGGCGCGGCCGTATGGGCGCTGCTCAGCGGCCAGCGCATGCGGCGCGAAGGCACCCATGCGCAGGGCAAGCTCGACCGACTGACCGTGCTGCTGGCGTCCGCGCCGGCAGCGCCCATCATCATCCATCCCGACGGGCGGCTGGAGGCGGCCGATCGGCTGGCCAAATGGCTCGGCAAGCCGCGCGTGCCGACCTTCGCATCGGAACTGACCGCGCCCGATGGCGGGCTGGAACCGGAAGACGCCGCCGCGCTGGCGCAGGAGATTGCGTCGGCGCAACGCGCGGGCAAGAGTTTCGCGCTGCCGGTGCGCGGCATCGGTTCATCCCGCCTGCTATTGGTGCGGGGTGCGCCCGCCGGTCCTGGCATTGCCGAGAGTGGCGGCGTCATTTTGTGGATTTTCGACGCGACCGACAGCCAGGCGGAAATCCAGTCGCTGCGTGCGCATGTCGAGCAGTTGCGCGATGCGCTGGAGGCGCTGGCGGGCCTGGTCGAAGCCGCGCCCTTCCCGATGTGGCACCGCACCCCTGACCTGCGGTTGAGCCTGGTCAACAGCGCCTATGTGCGGGCGGTCGATGCGTCCGGCGCGGGCGATGTCATCGGCCATGGCACCGAACTGGTCGAGACGGTGGCGGGCCTGACTCCCGAAGCGGCAGCGGCGGAGGCGATCGCGCGCGACGAGCCGGTGGAACGGATGGTGCCCGCCACGATCGATGGCGAACGGCGCACGATGCGGGTGGTGGACGTGCCGCTGGGGGCGGCGGGGGTTGCGGGCTATGCCGTCGACCAGCATGAACTGGAACAGGCGCGGGTCGAGCATCGGCGGCTGGAGGCGGCGCAGCGCGACCTGCTCGATCGACTGTCGGCGGGCGTGGCGCAATTCGGGCCGGACCGGGCGCTGCGCTTCTGGAACCAGCCCTTCATCAGCCTGTTCGGTCTGCGCCAGGATGCGCTGGCCGATGCGCCACTGTTCGAACGGGTGCTGGACCAGATGCGCGACGCGCGCCGCATTCCGGAGCATCGCGACTTCCCGGCATGGCGCGGGGAAAGGCGGCAATGGTTCCTGTCACCCCACCCGCTGGAAGAGAACTGGCTTTTGCAGGACGGCACGCATCTGCGCGTCTATGCCCAGCCTCTGCCCGATGGCGGGCTGTTGCTGATCTTCGAGGATCGCACCGAACAGGTCAATCTGTCGAGCGCCCGCGATACGTTGCTGCGGGTGCGCACCGCAACCTTCGACAATCTGTTCGAATCGATCGGCGTCTTTTCGTCCGACGGGCGGTTGCAGATGTGGAACAGCCGCTTCCGCACCATCTGGGGCGCCAATGAGGAATTGTTGGCCGGCCATCCGCGCATCGACGATCTGATGCGCGCAGTGCAGGCGAAGCTGACGAAGCCGGAACAGGCCAATCTGGTGCGTGAACTCGTCCGCGCCGCCACGGTGGAGCGCAAGCAGCGGGTGGGCCATGTCGGCTTCGCGGACGGACGGATCTTCGAATTTGCCGCAATCCCCTTGCCGGACGGCAACGCGCTGTTCACCATGCTGGACGTGACCGACAGCCGCCGGGTGGAACAGGTGCTGCGCGACCGGAACGAGGCGCTGGAGCAGGCGGACAAGGTCAAGACCGCCTTCGTCACCAACATGAGCTATGAATTGCGCACCCCGTTGACCACCATTTCTGGTTTCGCGGAAATGATGAGCGCGGGCTATGCGGGGGAGATCAGCGCGTCGGCGAAGGATTATGTCGATGGCATCCTGCAAAGCACGGCGCGCCTGTCGATGCTGATCGACAATGTGCTGGACCTGACCCAGGGGGAGGTCGGCACGTTGCCGATCGACCATGAACGCGTCGACCTGACCCAGGTGGTGCGGGCCAGCGCCAGCCGAACGATGATAGACGCCACCGCCAAAGGCATAGAGATCGAGGTGACGGTCAAGGACAGCCTGGGCGCGGTGCAGGGCGATGCCCGGCGCATCGGACAGGCGATCGACCATCTGCTGGAAAATGCGATCCGCTATTGCGGGAAGGGCACGCGCATCCTGCTGCATGGCGATGGTACGGGAGAGAAGGCGCGCATCGTCGTGTCGGACAATGGCCCCGGCATCCCGGCCGGGCGACAGTCGGCGATTTTCGACCCCGTCGCGCGCGCGGGTCAGGCGCGCAACGGCGGGCGGGCGGGCATCGGCCTGCCGTTGGCGCGTCAACTGGCCGAAGCGCATGGCGGCACCCTGGAATTGGTATCGGAAGCCGGACGCGGCACGATGGCCGTGATCGAGCTGCCCCGTGGCTGATGCGGTGACGCCGCTGGACGGCGAATCGGCGATGCTGGACCTCGGCCGACGGATCGCGGTCCATGCGCGGATCGGCGATGTCATCGCTCTGGAAGGCGGGCTGGGCGCGGGGAAGACGACGCTGGCGCGGGGCATATTGGAGGCTTTGGGGCTGGAGGGCGAAGCGCCCAGTCCCAGCTTCGCCATCGTCCAGCCCTATGACGTGCCCGAAGTGCGTTTGCCGGTCGCGCATGTCGATCTCTATCGGCTGGATGACGCGGCGGAGGCGGAGGAACTGGCGCTGGGCGATTACCTTATGGACAGCCTGCTCATCATCGAATGGCCCGACCGTCTGGGCGACGCGCTATGGCCGCATGCGTTGCGGCTGACCATCGACTTTGCCGAGCAGGACGCGCGGCGCTTGACAGCGACCGTGCCGGACGCTTGGACGGAGCGATGGTCACAGATATGATCCCTCCCGCCGCCGCGCCCGCCTTCCTCGCCGAAGCGGGATGGGGAGAGGCCGCCATTGTCCCGCTGGCCGGTGACGCATCCTTCCGCCGCTATTTCCGCGTCATCGACGGGGGACGCCGCGCCGTGCTGATGGACGCGCCACCGCCGCATGAAGATCCGCGCCCCTTCATCGCCATTGCCGAACATCTGCTGGCCGATGGCTTTGCCGCGCCGCAGATATTGGCCCGCGACCTGGAACAGGGGCTGGTGCTGATCGAGGATTTCGGCGACCTGCGGGTCAAGGAGCATCTGGACGCCGATCCGGCCGCGGAACTGGCGACCTATGCCCGCGCGATCGACCTGCTGGCCGATCTCCATCGCCTGCCTGCTGCGACCGTGCCCCCCTATGACCGCGCCGTCTATCAGCGCGAGGTCGGGCTGCTCACCGAATGGTATTGCCCGGCGATCGGGTTGGATGTCGATGTCGACGCCTATGCGCGCGCATGGGACGCGGTGCTGCCGCTCGTGGAGCAGTCAGCCAGTCCCATCGTGACGGTGCTGCGCGACTATCATGCCGAAAATATCATGCTGATCGACCGGGATGCGTCTCATGGTCTGGGGCTGCTCGATTTTCAGGACGCGCTGGCGGGCCACCCGGCCTATGATCTTGTGTCCCTGTTGCAGGATGCGCGCCGCGACGTGCCGGTCGAGGTGGAAGCCGCGATGCTGGCCCATTACAAGGCGGCGGCCTCGCCCCCCGCCGATTTCGACGCCGCTTATGCGGTACTGGGCGCGCAGCGCAATGCCAAGATCATCGGCATCTTCACCCGCCTGTGGAAGCGGGACGGCAAGCCGCGCTACCTGTCCTACCTGCCGCGCATGTGGAGCCTGCTGGAACGCGATCTGGCGCATCCGGCGCTGGCGCCCGTCGCCGAATGGTTCGCCGCCCATATCCCCGCCGACAAACGCCACAATGCGTTGCAGGAGTTCGCTCCGGAATGATCGACACCGCCATGCTGATGGCCGCAGGGCTGGGCAAACGGATGCGCCCGTTGACCGCCACCCGGCCCAAGCCGCTGGTGAAGGTCGCAGGCAAACCGTTGATGGATCACGCGCTCGATCGGTTGGAAGCGGGTGGTATCAAAAAGGTCGTGGTGAACGTCCATTATCTGGCCGACACGGTCGAGGCGCATCTGAAAGCGCGCCGATGCGGGCTGGACTTCGCCATATCCGACGAGCGACCCAAGCTGCTGGAAACCGGCGGCGGGCTGATAAAAGCCAAGCCGTTGCTGGGCGACCAGCCCTTCTTTTGCGCCAATAGCGACAATCTGTGGATCGACGGGCCGCAGGAAACGCTGGGCATGATGCGGCGGCTCTGGAATCCCGACCGGATGGACGCATTGCTGCTGCTGGTGCCGCTGGCGCGCGCGACCTGCCATAGCGGGCCGGGCGATTTCCACATGGACGCGACCGGCCGCCTGTCCCGGCGCAAGACAGCGCATGTCGCGCCTTTCGTTTTTACCGGCGTACAGATTTTGTCGCCTTCGCTGCTGATCGATCCACCGGGCGACGTATTTTCCACCAACATCTTCTGGAACCGTGCGATCGAGGCCGGGCGGCTCTATGGCGTGTCGCATCAGGGGCTTTGGTTCGACGTCGGTACGCCAAAAGCCATTCCGGTGGTCGAAACCATGCTCGCCCATGGGTGAGAAGCAGCGCCCCGCGCTCTTCACTATCCCGGCGCATCGCGCCTTTGCCGACTCGCTGGTGGCGGGCTTGCTGGCCCAGCACCGCGGCGATCCCCTGATGCTGGCGCAGGGCATGATATTGCTGCCCAACAATCGCGCGATCCGGGCGGTCAGCGATGCGTTCGTCCGGCAATCAGGCGGGGGACTTCTGCTGCCCCGGCTGGTGGCGATCGGCGACCCGGACCTAGGCGAACAGGTGGGCGGCGCGCTCGATCCGCTCGGCGAAGCGGACGCGGTGCCGCCGTCCGTCGCGCCGATGCGACGCCAGATGATCCTGGCGCGCATGGTGCAGGACGCGAAGCCCGACATCGACGCGGGCCAGGCGTTGCTGCTGGGACAGGCGCTGGGCGCGGTGCTGGACCAGATGCAGGTGGAGCGAGTGCCGACGACGGCGCTGCGCAAGCTGGAGTTGTCGGAGGACCTGTCCAGGCATTGGCAGACATCCTTGGAGATATTCGAGATATTGATCGCGCGCTGGCCGGTCGAATTGGGGCGGATCGGCTGCATCGACCTGGCCCACAGGCGCAACCGGCTGTTCGATCGGCTGGCAGCGCGCTGGGCGGCCCATCCTCCGGGCGGTTTCGTCGTGGCGGCAGGGATTTCGACCACCGCGCCCGCCGTCGCTGCCCTGCTGCGCCGGATCGGTACGATCTCGGGCGGCATGGTGGTGTTTGCGGGCCTCGACCAGAATATGGACGAGGATGCGTGGCAGGCGATCGGCCCGTTCGATCCCGATCCCGTCACCGGCCGTGCGCCTGCCGGTCATGAAAGCCATCCCCAATATGCGTTGAAGCGCCTGCTCGACGGCATGAGTGCGACCCGAGACGATGTCGCGAACTGGCGCTGGGGCAGCGAGCATGATGCGCGGGCGGTGCGTGGACGCAATATCTCCAACGCCATGCTGCCGCCCAAGCTGACGAGCCGCTGGCGCGACCTGAAGACCGCCGACCGGTCGTTGGCCGGAGTCGAGGCGCTGGAGGTGGCGACGCCGGGGGACGAGGCGCAGGCGATCGCAATTGCCCTGCGCGAGGCGCTGGAAACACCCGCGCGCACCGCCGCCCTCGTGACGCCCGACCGGCAACTGGCGACGCGCGTGTCCGCGCATTTGCGGCGCTGGGGGATAGAGGCTGACGATTCGGCGGGTGTGCCGCTGTCCCGATTGCTGCCGGGTACGTTGCTGATCGCCATGGCTGAGGCTGTGGCGGAGAGCTTTGCGCCGGTGGCGTTGCTGACCTTGCTCAAGCATCCGCTGGTGATGCGCGGGGAACGGCGGCTCGGCTGGCTTGAACAGGTGCGCGCGCTCGACTTGCTGTTGCGCGGGCCACGGCCGCAGGCGGGGCTGTGCGGCATCGACCTGCTGTTGATCCCGCGTGAGGACGACCGGCAGCGTGTGTTGCGCGAATCTGTGCGGGCGTGGTGGCCCGAAGCGCGCGCGCTGCTGGAACCACTGGAAAGCGCGTTCGCCTCCACCGCTGACCTGGGCGGACAATTGGCGGCGCTGCGTGAACAGGCCGGAGCGCTGTCGGGTGACGCCGTCTGGGCGGGGCATCAGGGCCATGCCGCCGCCGACCTGTTCGCGGAGATGGAGGCGGCCGCGCCCGAAGGGCCGCGCCAGGCCGATCCGCGCGCGCTACCGGTCTTGCTCGACCATATGCTGGGCGGCGTGTCTGTCCGTCCGCCACAGGGCGGCCATCCGCGCATACAAATTCTGGGGCTGATCGAGGCGCAGCTGACGCAGGCGGACCTCATGATCCTGGGTGGCCTGAACGAAGGCACCTGGCCGGGGCTGCCGTCGCCCGACCCCTGGCTCGCGCCGCGCATTCGCCGCGAACTGGGCCTGCCGGGGCTGGAGACGCGCATCGGCCTGGCCGCCCATGATTTCGCCAGCGCGCTGGGCGCACCGCATGTCCTGATTACGCGCGCGCGGCGGGGGAGTGGCGGCCCGGCGGTAGCCTCGCGCTTCTGGTTGCGATTGAAGGCGATGGCCGGGCCGCAGTGGAAATCGGCCGAGCGCTATGGCGTGCTGGCGCAGGCGATCGACAGGCCCGCTGCGCATCGTCCGGCGGAGCGGCCTGCACCCGTGCCGCCCGCAGCGGCGCGACCCCGTGTGATCCCCGTCACCGACGTCGATCGCTTGAAGGCCGATCCTTATGCTTTCTATGCCCGCCGCGTCCTGCGGCTGGCGCGGCTCGATCCGGTCGATGCCGATGCCGGTCCGGCCTGGCGCGGCACGGCGGTGCATGACGTGCTGCAACGCTGGGCCGAAGCGGGAGCGCTCGATCCCGCCGATCTGGAAAAGCGCGCCCGCGCGATGTTCGACCGACCGGAAGTCCACCCACTGCTCAAGGCCCTGTGGCAACCCCGCCTGATCGAGGCGATCCGCTGGATCGCGGCGGAGGTGGCGCGCGACAAGGCCGAGGGGCGGCTGATCCTGGCGGTGGAGCAGGAGGGCCGGGCGGAGATTGCCGAGGTCGAATTGATGGGCAAGGCCGATCGCATCGATCGCCTGGCCGACGGGACATTGGGCATCATCGATTACAAGACCGGCAAGCCGCCCAGCGCGCGGCAGGTGAAGGCCGGGTTCGCACTGCAACTGGGGCTGCTGGGCCTGATCGCCGAACATGGCGGGTTCGCGGGCGTGGACGGGAAGAGGATCGCAGGCGACTTCGAATATTGGTCGCTCGCCAAGAAGGGTGACCAGTTCGGTTACCGCGAACGACCGGTCGATCCGCTGGGCAAGCGCGACAAGATCGTGACGGCGGACTTTACCGCCCATGCCTATGACCAGTTTGCCGACCTGGCGCGCGAATATCTATTGGGATCGAAGGCGTTTCGTGCCGAGATCAATCCCGAAGTCGCCAATTATGGCGATTATGACCAGCTGATGCGGCTGGAGGAATGGTATGGCCGCGACGATGGTTAAGGCGCGCGCACTCCAGAGGCTGCTGGGCGATCAGGCGCGCGCCGCCGCGCCCGATGCGCATGTCTGGCTGTCCGCGTCGGCTGGGACCGGCAAGACCCATGTGCTGACCGCGCGCGTCTTCCGCCTGTTGTTGCAGGGGGTGCGGCCGGAAAATATCCTGTGCCTGACCTTCACCAAGGCGGGCGCGGCGGAAATGGCCGATCGTATCCACGACCGGCTCGCCGCCTGGGTGCAGATGGACGAGCGGGACCTGTTCAACGATCTGGAGGCGCTGGGTGAAGCGTCCGGGCCGGACGAGCGGGATTATGCCCGGCGGCTGTTCGCCGAAGTGCTGGAATCGACCGGCGGCGGACTGCGTATCCAGACTATCCATGGCTTCTGCCAGCAATTGCTGACCGCTTTCCCGTTAGAAGCGGACCTGACGCCGGGCTTCCGCCCGCTCGACCAGCGCGAGCAATCCAGCCTGGCGCGGCAGACGCTGGCCGACATGGTCGTGCGCGCGCATGAACTGGGCGACGATGCCCTGATCGGGGCGTTGCAGGCGATGAGCCTGCGGCTTGGCGAGGGCGGGGCGGAGCAATTTCTGTTACGCTGCGCGGCGCGGGGCGACGCGCTGGGCGCACTGCCCGATGCGATAGGTCCGTGGCTGGCGCGGGAACTGGAACTGCCCGAAGGCGATATCGATCAATGGCTGGCCGACCAATGTTCCGATGCGATGTTCGACATGCGAACATTGGACGGGATCGTGCGCGCCAATGTCGACTGGGGCAAAGGACGCGGGCTGGAGCGGTGCGATCGGATCGCCGCATGGCGTGGGCTGGACCCGGCTGGGCGGGCGGCGAGCTTGACCGACCTGCATCGCGCCTGGGCCAAGGCCGACGGCGACCTGATCGACGCCAAGGGATGGGTGCCGCCTGCCGATGACTATATCGCAATGGCGGCGCGACTGTACGACCGGACCGGCGGGCTGATCGCGATGAAGCTGCGCGCCGATTATGCGGCGCTTCTGGCGCAGGCGCTGCATGCCGGGCGGATCTATGCGCGCGATTACGCCCAAGCCAAACGGCTGGCGGGCGCGGTCGATTTCGATGATCTGATTGCGCGGACCGCGTCGCTGCTGGAGCAGCCAGGGATCGCGGAATGGATACGGTATAAGCTGGACCAGCGGATCGATCATATATTGGTGGACGAAGCGCAGGACACCAATGCCGCCCAATGGCGTATCGTCCGCACGCTGGCGGAGGAATTTTTCACCGTGGAGTGGGAGGAGCGGCAGAAGGTCCGCACCATCTTCACCGTCGGTGATTTCAAGCAGGCGATCTTCGGGTTCCAGGGCACCAGTCCGCAGAATTTCGCCGCCGCGCAATTGCTGTTCGAACGCGACGCGGGGCAGGCGGGGCATGATTTCTTCAACCTGTCGCTGCATCAAAGCTTCCGGTCCACGCCTGCGGTGCTGGAAGTGGTGGATCGCACGATCGCCACATTGCGCGCCGAACGGCTGGGCATGGAACCGAGCGAAGTGCGCCATGTCAGTGCCAACCGCCATCCCGGCGAGGTCCAGCTATGGAAGCCCGTCGTCGCCGGTCTGTCCGAGGATGCGGACGGCGAGGAGGATTGGGCAGCCGATCAGGAACGCGTCTTGGCGGGCAGGATTGCGCGGCAGATCAAGCAGTGGATCGACGACGGGCTTATGCTCGAAAGCCGGGGGCGGCCGGTGCGGGCGGGGGACATCATGATCCTGGTGCGCCGCCGCAGCGAACTGGCGCGGCTCATCGTCGCGCGGCTGTATGAAGAACAGGTGGCGGTGGCGGGCATCGACCGGCTGCGGCTGAACGCGCCGCTGGCGGTGCGCGATCTGCTGGCGGCGCTGCGCTTCGCCGTCCAACCGGAGGATGAGTTGAACCTGGCGTCGCTGCTCGTGTCGCCGTTGATCGGCTGGACGCAGGACGACCTCATGACCCGCCTGATCGGCCGCAAGTGCGGGCTGTGGCGGCATCTGCGGGACAGTCTGGACGATGGCCTGCTCAAGCCGTTGCGCGATCTGCTGGCGATGGCGGACCTCTCCACGCCCTATCGCTATCTGGAGGCGATCCTGTCCGGGCCGATGGATGGTAGGCGGCGGCTGGTCGAGCGACTGGGGACCGAGGCCGCCGATCCGATCGAGGAATTGCTGAACGCCGCGCTCGCCTTCGAAAGCGACGATCATCCCTCGCTTCAGCGGTTCATCGATTGGTTCGACCGGGGCGAGGTGGAGATCGTGCGCGACGCGGCGGCGCAGGGCGACATGCTGCGCCTGCTGACCGTCCATGGCGCGAAGGGGTTGCAGGCGCCGATCGTGATCCTGGCCGATGCCTGCCTGGACCCGGATGCGGGCAACCGGACGGACTCGCTGCTCTGGAACGGCGTGCCGATCCTGGCCCCGCGCAAGCCCGAGCGACAGGGACCGATCGGCGACGTGGCCGAAGCGGCGGCGCAGGTGGAGCGGGAAGAACATTGGCGGCTGCTCTATGTCGCGCTGACGCGGGCCGAGGAAAAGCTGGTCGTGGCCGGATCGCTGGGGCCGCGTGCCAAGGGTGAGGTGAAACCCGAAAGCTGGTATGCGGCGGTCGAGGGCGCGATGATCTCGCTCGGCGCGGAATGGGATGCCGATCCGCTCTGGGGCGCGACCCGGCGCTGGCACGGCACGGAAGTCCTGACCGCCAGAGTAGCGGAGCCGGAAAGCGCGACGGCGAATGTCGCGGTCGCCGAACCGGACTGGCTGCGACAACCCGCTCCGGTCGAATCCCGTCCACCCCGGCCACTCGCGCCATCCGCGCAGGTGGAGGACGACATACCCTATCCACCGCCCACGCAGGCGATGCGCGCCGCAGCGGAGCGCGGCCGCTGGCTCCATGCCCTGTTCGAACGGTTGCCCGACTTGCCTGCCGACCGGCGGCGCGACGCGGCGGATCGCTGGCTGGCGCAGCAGGGCGTGGGCGACGTGGCGCAACGACATGACGTCATCGATCAGGCGATCCGGGTTATAGAAGCCCCGGACTTTGCCGCGCTGTTCGGTCCCGACGCGCTGGCCGAGGCGCCGATCGCGGCCGTGGTGGGGGAGGCGGTGATCGCCGGAACGGTCGACCGGCTGTGCGTCGGGCCGGATCGCGTGCAACTGGTGGATTTCAAGACCGGTCGGATCGCGCCGCTGACGGTGGCGGACGTGCCGACCGCCCATGTCCGGCAGATGGCGGCCTATGTCGCCGCGCTGGGTGTCATCTTCCCCGATCGCACGATCGAGGCGGGGCTGCTCTACACCAGCGCGCCGCGCCTCATCATCCTGCCGCCCGCGATGCTCGCGGCGCACAAGCCGGGCTTTGTCCCCGCGCAGGAGAATTTGCCGCTCTCGCCCGTTGAGCGGGATGCGGACCCATCCTAGATAGCGTTCACGTAAAGGAGACACATATGGCCACCAAGGCAGTTACCGACCTCAGCTTCAAGGATGACGTCATCAACAGCGACAAGCCCGTCCTTGTCGATTTCTGGGCGGAATGGTGCGGTCCGTGCAAGATGATCGGCCCGGCCCTGGAGGAAATCTCCGAGGAACTGGCCGACCGGGTGACGATCGCGAAGATCAACATCGACGAAAATCCCGATGCGCCGGGCCAATATGGCGTGCGCGGCATCCCGACGATGATCCTGTTCAAAAATGGCGAAGCGGCCGCGACCAAGGTCGGCGCCGCGCCCAAGAGCGCGCTCAAGGGCTGGATTGAAAGCGTCCTGTAAACCTATGGGCCGGCTGGTGAAACGGCCGGTCCTGTATCCTGTGTGAGACTGCGAGTTGGACAGTTGTGCGCGATTGGCGACCTACGCCCAGTCGTTGCCAAACGGATATGTGAAACGCGTCGGCAACTGTCCAACTCGCTGTTCGGAATTGGTCGAACGAGCGCCGGACTGACGGCTTCTACGTCATCCGAACAGCGTCGCCGCCGCCTTGTCCCATAGCCGTGGGGAAGACGCGCCCATCAGCCCGCGTCGCAGGTCGTCCACGACATAGGGGGTGCCGTCGATGCGCTGGCAACATCCGCCCGCTTCGTTGACGAACAGGGTGCCAGCGGCATGATCCCATGGCAGCGTCCGCGCAAAGACCGATACGTCATTCTGCCCCAGCACCAGCCGGGGATATTGTTCGGCGGCGCAGCGGGGAATGTCCACCAGCGTGAAGCTGTCCTGTGAGCGGCGCTGCATGGCGGCGCGCTCCTGCGGGTCCATGAAATAGACCGCCAGCGCGGCGATCGGCAGGGTGCCGCCGCTTTCGCGGGCCTGCACCCGCTCGCCATCGATATGGCTGCCCCCGCCGAGCATCGCATGACACAGCCTTCCGGTCAGCGGGTCGAGTATCCATCCGGCTAGCGTCGTGCCGCCATCGACCAGCGCGATGATGATGCCGAAGGGCGCCTTGCCCGCCGCGAAATTGCCGGTGCCGTCGATGGGATCGATGATCCAGTTCAACCCTTCGCCCGCGCGATCGAGGATGGCGGGATCGGCGGCGCAGGCTTCCTCGCCGATGATCCCGGCTTCGGGCAGGATCGCCGCCAGACCTTCGGCGAGGCGGATCTCGCTTTCCTTGTCGGCGATGGTGACGAAGTCGTTCGCCGCCTTTTCGCTGATCTGGTCGCCGGTCAGGTTCTGGTAGCGCGGCATGACGATGTCGCGCCCCACTGCGCGCATCAGGGCGACGACGGGATCATGGAGTTCGAGCATCAGTTTTGCGCTCTCAGCTGCGATAATCCGCGTTGATCGAGATATAGCCATGGGTGAGGTCGCAGGTCCACACCTGCGCCCGCCCTTCGCCCAGGCCCAGATCGACGCCGATCAGGATATCCTGGCCTTTCAGATGCGCAGCCACCGGCGCTTCATCATAGCCCTCCACCGCCAGGCCGCCGGTTGCCACCTGCGTCGCGCCGAAGCGGATCGACAGTTTATCACGATCGGCCGGCTCCCCCGCCTTGCCGACGGCCATGACGATACGGCCCCAATTGGCGTCCTCGCCTGCTATGGCGGTCTTCACCAGCGGCGAGTTGGCGATGGACAGGGCGATCCGATGCGCGCTGGCGTCGCTTTCCGCGCCCTCCACGCTGATGTCGATGAACTTGGTCGCGCCTTCCCCATCACGCACGACCAGATGCGCAAGTTGGCGGCACAGGTCATGGAGCGCCGCGTGGAAGGCGTCGGCCCCGGCATCGTCCATGCTGGACAGCGGCGCATTGCCGGCCTTGCCGGTGGCGAAGGCCAGCACCGTGTCGCTGGTCGACGTATCGCTATCAACCGTGATGCAGGAGAATGTGCGCTTGTTGGCGGCCGAGAGCATCTGCTGGAACAGGGCGGGTTCGATCGCGGCGTCGGTGAAGATATAGCCGAGCATCGTCGCCATGTCCGGCGCGATCATGCCCGATCCCTTGATGATGCCGACCAGGTCGACCCGCTGGTCGCCGATCATGGCGGAGACATGCGCGCCCTTGGGATAGGTGTCGGTGGTGCCGATCGTGTTGGCCGCGTCCTCCCAACCGCACGGCGCGGCGGCGAAGGCGGCTTCCAGACCTGCTTCGGCCTTGTCGATCGGCAGCGGCACGCCGATCACCCCGGTCGAGGAGACGAAGATATCGGAGGGCAGGCAGGACAGGTGATTGGCGACCTTCGCCGCGATCGCCTCTACCGCCGCCCGGCCGCGATGGCCGGTGAAGGCGTTGGCGTTACCCGCATTGACCACCAGCGCGCGCGCGGAACCCAGCGGAATGGCGTCGCGGCACCATTCGACTTCGGGGGAGGGACATTGGCTCTGGGTCGTCACACCCGCCACGGCTGTCCCTGCATCCAGTTCGACATAGGTCAGGTCGCTACGCGTCCACGTTTTATATCCCGCGCGCGCGGTGCGCAGCGTCACCCCGGCGATGGCGGGCAGGTGGGGGAAGGAAGCGGGGGCGAGGGGGAGCGATCGGTCATGGTCGGCGAAATGCGGCAAAATCCGCCAAGGGTCAATCGCCGCGCGCTGCTGAAGCCTGCGGGGGCTTGAGATAGAGCCGCCCCACGCCGTCGGGCATGTGCACCATCCGATAGCCGTGGCGGCGGGCGAAGGCGATCAGCGGATCGTCGGGACGCAGGGGCAGCTTGCGGGTGCCGCCTTCATAGCCGGTGAGGATGGCGGCGGGCGGATGGCGATCCATGTCGTGCAGCGTCGCGGGGATCATGGCATGGACCTGCCGCGCCAAGACCGGTCCCATCGTCCATCCGGTGCGCCAGGCGAAGGGGCCGGCAGCGAAACGTGGGTCGAGGGCCAGGCCGCTGCCCAGGATCATATGGGGGAGAGGGTAGCGATGTCGTCTCCACCGCCCTCCGCACGGACGGTCGCGCCAGCCCAATGGGCCGCCGCGTCAGCCGCCATCACCGGCGATCCGGTGCGCAGCATCGTCGCGACATGGCGCGTCGCCGCCAGCATGCCCGGTATGGCGGCCAGGCACAGCAAGCCGAGCAGGGTTTGCCGCGGCACGACGGGCCAGCGGCGCGCGTCATCAAGCAGATAGCCGAGTGCCAGCGCTAGGGGCGGCAGCAAAGGCATGACATACTGAACCTGGGAAGGCGTCGGCAGCGCCGCGCCGATCAACGCGCCAGCGGTCATCCATATGGCCAAGCGGCGACCGGGGGAACGGACACGCCCGCGCGTTGCTATCCAATTGGCGAATAGCAGCATCAGCGCGACGAGCGCAGGCCCCTTCCAGAGATATTTGAGCAGGTCGGTCAGTTTTTCCAGCGTCGCCAGTTCGTCGAACGCGCCATTGGCGGCATACCAGGCATGAGGCGCCGTCGCGCCGAAGGTCAGCACGCCGTAGAAGAAGGCGTCGGGCGCCAGCATCCATGCCAGCAGCATCGGCGTCATGCCCGCCATCGCACCCGCCGCCAGCCAGCAGGCCGCCTTCACCCCGCACCTTCCGCCCGCGCTGATGACGAACAGGCCAGTCATCAACCCCAGCGGCGCGAAGTTGAGCTTGGTCGCGATCGCAAGGCCGAACAATGATCCGGCCGCGAACCAATAGCGCGGCTGGCAATGGCGCAGGGCGATCAGGCTGACCAACAACGCCAGGGACGATAACAGGGTCGGCAGCATGTCGTTGCGCACGACCGCTCCGGTAAACTGGAAGGCAGCGGTGGAAGCCGCGAGCAAGGTGGCGATGGCGGCACTGTCGCGCGACACACCCGCGATACGCTGGGCGACCCAAAGGGCGGCGAGCGTCCCGAGCGCGGTGGCCGCCGTCGCCAGCCGCATCGCCAGCACCATGTGATCGGGGAACAGCCAGGCGATCGGCGCATATGTCCAGCTATGCAGCGGCGGTTGCAGATAGAGGAAATCGCGGAAGATGAGCAGCCGACTGCTGAAATAGGCGCCCGCGACATATTGGCTTTCGTCATGGTCGAACGGAGTCGCGATCGCGGTGAGGCCGAACCAGAGGATCAACGCCATCGCCACCAGAATGGCGATCGGCACTCGGCGGCTGCGTGGCGACGCCAGGACGAACGAACGATACACTATGACGACCTTCGATTATTATGCTGCCCTTGTGGCGCAGTGGGCGCGCATCGCAAAGCGGCGCGCGCCACCATGACGCCACGACGCGGCCAAAGCCGCCTGCCGCAGTTGCATGACAGGGTGGAGACAGGCCGGGTTGCATTGCAGTCTGATTGACTAAAGGATGTGCCGTGCCTAAATCGCGGCGCATATCTGCGCGCGTCCTTTTCAACCGAGGCGCGCGCCCCTCGGTAACTTAGGAATTTGCATGTTCGGCGCACTCGCCAAGTCCATCTTCGGATCGTCCAACGAACGTTATGTAAAGTCGCTGGGCAGGATCGTAGACCAGATCGCCTCGTTCGAAGGCGCGGTCCAGGCGATGAGCGACGAGGAACTGGTCGGCCAGACCGCCAGGTTCCGCGAACGGCTGGCCCATGGCGAAACGCTGGACGATCTGTTGCCCGAGGCCTTCGCCACGGTGCGCGAGGCGGCGGTGCGCGTGCTGGGCATGCGGCATTTCGACGTCCAGATGGTGGGCGGCATCGTCCTGCATCGCGGCGAAATCGCCGAAATGCGCACGGGTGAGGGCAAGACGCTGGTCGCGACGCTCGCCACCTATCTGAACGCGCTGGAAGGGAAGGGCGTCCACGTCGTCACCGTGAACGACTATCTCGCCAGCCGCGACTGCGAATGGATGGGACAGGTCTATCGCTTCCTGGGGCTGACCACCGGCGTCATCGTGCCGAACATCAGCGAGGATCAGCGCCGCGAAGCCTATGCCGCCGACATCACTTATGCGACGAACAACGAGCTTGGCTTCGATTATCTGCGCGACAATATGAAATATGACCGCGCGTCGATGGTTCAACGGCCGTTCAACTATGCGATCGTGGACGAGGTGGACTCGATCCTGATCGACGAAGCGCGCACGCCGCTCATCATTTCCGGGCCGACCGACGACAAGTCGGAATTGTATGTCGCCGTCGATGCGATCGTGAAGCAGATCGTCGATGTCGATTATGAGAAGGACGAGAAGCAGCGCACCGTCACGCTGACGGAGGACGGGACGGAGAAGATCGAGCGCCTGCTGGAGGATGCCGGGCTGCTACAGGGCGCGAACCTCTATGATTTCGAGAATACTGCCGTCGTTCACCATGTGAACCAGGCGCTGCGCGCGGTCGTGATGTTCCGCCGCGACATCGATTATATCGTGAAGGACGGGAAGGTCGTCATCATCGACGAGTTCACCGGCCGCATGATGGACGGCCGCCGCTGGTCGGACGGCCTGCATCAGGCGGTGGAGGCCAAGGAAGGCGTCCAGATCGAGCCGGAGAACCAGACGCTCGCATCCATCACCTTCCAGAATTATTTCCGCATGTATCCCAAACTGGGCGGCATGACGGGGACGGCGGCGACCGAAGCGGCCGAATTCTTCGAAATCTACAAGATGAACGTCGTCACCATCCCGACCAACAAGCCGGTGCAGCGGATCGACGAGGAAGACAGTTTCTACAAGAATCTGGACGACAAGTTCCGCGGCATCGCCAAGACGATCAAGGTCCATGCGGAGCAGGGACAGCCCGTGCTGGTCGGCACCGTGTCGATCGAAAAGTCCGAGATGCTGTCGGAATTCCTGACGCAGGAAGGCGTGCCCCACGCCGTCCTCAATGCCCGCTTCCATGACAGCGAAGCGCATATCGTCGCGCAGGCGGGCCGCAAGGGCGCGGTGACGATCGCCACCAACATGGCGGGCCGCGGCACCGACATCAAGCTGGGCGGCAATCTGGAAATGCGGGTCGAGGACGAACTGCGCGATATGCCCGAAGGGCCGGAACGCGACGCCGCCATCGCCCGGATCGAAGCCGAGATCGAGGTCGAGAAGCAGGAAGTGTTGGCAGCGGGCGGCCTGTTCGTGCTGGCGACGGAACGGCATGAAAGCCGCCGCATCGACAACCAGCTGCGCGGCCGTTCGGGCCGTCAGGGCGACCCGGGCCTGTCGCGCTTCTACCTCAGCCTTGACGACGATCTGATGCGCATCTTTGGCCCGGACACGATGTTCGCCAAGATGATCCGGTCGAACCTGGAAGACGGCGAAGCGCTGCCCCCGTCCAAATGGCTGAGCAAAGCGATCGAAACGGCCCAGCGCAAGGTCGAAGCACGCAACTACGACATCCGCAAGCAGGTCGTCGAATATGATGACGTGATGAACGACCAGCGCAAGGTCATCTACGAGCAGCGCAGCGACATCATGGACGCCGATACGGTCGACGACGTGGTCGCCGACATGCGCCGCGAAACGGTGAACGACCTGGTCGGTGCGTCCTGCCCTCCGGGCAGCTATCCCGAACAGTGGGACATGGAAAGGCTCAAGGTCCGTGCCGCCGAGATATTGGGTCTGGAACCCGATTTCGATGCCTGGCTGGCCGAGGATGCCGTCGACCCCGAACTGATCGAGGAACGGCTGTCGGCGCTGGCCGACGAGTCGGTCGCAGAGAAGGTCAGGGAGATCGACGCGTCCGACTGGCACATGATCGAGAAGTCGATCCTGCTTCAGAGCCTGGATCATCATTGGAAGGAACATCTTTGCACGCTCGACGCGCTGCGCCAGGTGGTGCATCTGCGCGCCTATGCGCAAAAGACGCCGATCAACGAATATAAGCAGGAAGCCTTCGCCTTGTTCGAGCGGATGCTGGAGAATATCCGCGAGGATGTGACCGGCTCCATCGCCCGCGTCCAGTTCCGCATGGAGCAGCCCGCGCTGGAGGATTATGATCTGCCGGTCCTGCCCGACTTCATCACCACGCATATCGACCCCTTCTCGGGCGAAGATAATAGCGCGGATATCGATGCCGGGACGTTCGGCGGCATCACCACCACCATCCCGCGCGCCCCGGTCGGCGCGTCCCAGCCGGGCGAGTTCGCCAATCTCGACATCAGCCGCAACGCGCCTTGCCCCTGCGGTTCGGGTGAGAAATACAAGCATTGCCACGGCGCGCTGGCCTGAAACTGACGAAAGAGGCCGGGCATAACTCGGCTTCTTCGCGGCTGTTGGGCCGTTAACCAGCGGCCTTAGCGGTTCTTCAATATCGGCGGCCGACTGTCGTTTTTGCCCGGGGAAGCCGGGAAAAAGCGCCATGGACAGTGTTTCCTATCGTGCGCGCATGGAACAGCGCCGTGAAACCCGCTTCGCCGCCGAAGTCGGGGCCATGCTGCATTGGGATGGCGTCAGCCAGCCGGTAATGATCCGCAATATATCCCTCTATGGCGCGCTGGTCACAGGCCTATGGCTGCCCGACATAGGCGACCGCGTAACCTTGATCGCGGACGGGCTGGAAGTATGGGCCACGGTGGTCTGGAAAAGGCCGGATCGATGCGGCCTCCTGCTGAGCCACGCCATCGATCCGCTGGCCGTGATCGCGGAAGCGCGTACCCGTTCGGTGGAAAAACTAGCTACCTGGTCATAGCCAGAACAGATTGAATAGAGCAGGCGCCCGACATTCGGCGTCGATAACAGATCGCCGACTGAGCGGATCGTTCGATTTACCAATAGCAAATGTCGTGCTTCGCTGCCAAACTATCCTGGATTACGCGGTTTACATATAGTCGATGCGATGAATCGATGATCTGTCAACCTGTGGGGATGGGGGCACCGTTTTGAAATCACAAGACATGATCGACGAAAGTGTGCCTCAGCCGACCAAGTCGGTACGGATGCAAAGCATTATATTCGCGCGTGGCGTCGCTGCTCTGTTCGTGGTCTTTCATCACGCGGGCCGGATGGCTGCACAAGAACGCTTTTTCGGAGAAGAAGCATTCCGCGGAGTTTACGATAGGTTCACCGGGGTCAATTACTTCTTCGTTCTGAGCGGATTTTTCATCGGCTGGCTAAGCTGGAAAAATATCGGCGAAACTGGACAAGTCGGCCGTTTTTTTGCGAAACGCATGGCCCGCATCTATCCGGTTTACTGGCTGGTCCTGATCCCGCACATCATCCTTTATTTGCTGATCCCCAGCGCGGGAAAGCCCTGGCAACGGGATCCGATCAACATCCTGCTGTCCTTCTTCCTTCTCCCCTATGTCGATCCGCCCATTTATGGTGTTGCCTGGACTTTGGTGCAGGAATTGCTCTTCTGTATCGTCATGGCGATTGTGATCGCGATCGGGCCGCGGGGCATCTGGTTGTTGGCTCTGTGGGGGCTGACTGTCGCTATAGCGCAGTTCACCCATTTGCCTCATGTCTATCCAGCGACGGTGCTGCTGAACGGCGCGAACTTCCAGTTTCTGCTCGGCATTGCCACTAGTCGACTGCTGGTGCGGTGGTTACCGGACAAGCCGCATCTATGGGCTTTTGCAGGCGCGACTATCTACATCCTGTTTATCTTCATGGGCGGTGCGGTGAGCCTACATCCTTTTCTCGATCAGACGATCTACGGTGTGTCGACTTGCATCCTGCTGATCGGCTTGGTCGGTATGGAGAAACGCAGACCCATCGCCTTCCCGCCTGTTTTGCTGGCATTTGGTGCCGCATCCTACAGCATCTACCTGGTCCACCCGGTATTTCTGAGTGTCGGCACGAACATATCAAGCCGCATCCTTAAAGGTACGGGCATATCGACGGAACTGGTGATACTTATGTTGATCATCATGGCTACCGCAGTTGCCATGATCTTCGATCGATTGGTCGAGGCGCCAGTGACGAAAATTATCAGTCCGGTTCTGGCGCGTTGGCTGGAGCGTCCATTTGTTATTTGGCGACGTAAAAACCAGTTGTCACAGATATGAGGTCTCTGCCCCTTTTTGAGGGCTGGCGTTATCGCCATGTGCGCGCTAGGGAGCCACAGCTTTGGACGGGTGGCCGAGTGGTTTAAGGCAGCGGTCTTGAAAACCGCCGTAGATTTACGTCTACCGTGGGTTCGAATCCCACCCCGTCCGCGGCTGATCATCCGCGGCCTAGCCGAATAAGGATATCGCGATATCTCCCTAGCGAGCCGGTGCAAAGGACGCCCTGTCCACGGTTCGTCGCCTTATGCGACCGCCATTGGTAATAAGGGGATTCACCTGCCGCTCTGCCTGTGCAACAACAAGGGCATGGGAGATTCTTTGCGTTCATCCGTCCTGTCCTTGCTGCTGGGCCTGACTGCCGTCACCGGTGGCAACGTCGCCGTCGCGCCTGCGCAAGCGCAGGATAGCGCGGATTTCCGTGCCTATCTGGAAAGCCTGCGGCCCAAGGCGCGCGATATGGGGATCAGGGATGCGACGCTCGACAGCGTCTATCCCACGTTGACGCCCAATCCGCGCGTGGTTCAGCTCGACCAGAGCCAGCCGGGCGGCGGCGCCTATTCGCCAATTCCTAATTTCGAACCCTATCGCCGACAGCATGTCGACGCCGCGCGCATCAGCCGGGGTCGTACCGCCTATCAGGCGAACCGTTCGCGCCTGGCGCGGATCGAGGCGGAGACGGGTGTGCCCGAAGAGATCATGGTCGCCATCTATGGCCATGAAACCAACTATGGCTCCTATACCGGCGATTTCGACCTGATCCGGTCGCTGGCGACGCTGGCGCATGAAGGGCGTCGACGTGCCCTGTTCGAGCCGGAATTGCTCGCGACGCTCAAGATGTTGGACAATGGCGTGCCGCGCAGCCAGCTGGTCGGCAGCTGGGCCGGGGCGACGGGCTATCCCCAGTTTCTGCCGTCGGTCTACCTGCGGATCGCCAAGGATGGCGATGGCGATGGGAAGGCCGATATCTGGACCAGCGAGGCGGACGCGCTCGCTTCCATCGCCAATTATTTCGTGCAGTCGGGTTGGCGCAAGGGGCAGCCCTGGGGCGTGGCGGTCAGCGTACCGGCCAGCTTCAACCGCGCTGCAGTGGTTGCCAAGACGGAGCCTGCCCGTTGCCCGCGCGTGTTCAACCGGCATAGCCGCTGGCTGTCGATGGCTGAGTGGCGCAAGCTGGGCCTGTTTCCCAATAGCGGCGTCTGGCCCGCCGATAGCGTGATGGCGACGTTGCTGGAGCCGGATGGGCCGGGCAAGACCGCCTATCTGTTGACCAGCAACTATCGGGCGATACTGGATTATAACTGTTCCAATTTCTATGCCTTGTCGGTGGGGTTGCTGGCGGATGCTGTCAAACAATAAGAGGTGGTTGATGGCGGCGGCCGCGCTGGCGCTCGTCGCCGGTGGCGGGTGGGCCGCCCAACCGGAAAAGGCGGGCGCGATCGGGCAGAGCGCGGCGGTCAGCGATGGGCCGGTCGTGCTGGGGGAACCCTATGCGATAGGCGGCGTCACCTACACGCCTGCCGATCCGCTGTCCTATGACGAGGTCGGCTATGCCAGCGAAAGCGACGGCGCGAGCCAGGGTGGGACAACCGCCAATGACGAAGCGTTCCTGCCCGCCGCCATCACCGCCGCGCACAAGACGCTGCCCTTGCCCAGCTATGTCGAGGTGACGGCGCTGGACAGCGGGCGCACGATCCTGGTGCGAGTCAATGATCGCGGGCCGATGCGGGGCGACCGGATGATCTCGCTGTCGCCCGGCGCGGCGGCGCAACTGGGCGTCGAGGGGCAGGGCGCAGTGCCGGTGCGTGTCCGGCGGGTCAATCCGCCCGAGCAGGAGCGCGCGGTGCTGCGTCGCCAAGGGCGGGCGGCCGAGCGGCTGGAAACACCGGCTGCGCTTCTCAAAGTGTTGCGGACCAAGCTTCCGCCGATCCACACCGCTGCCGCTCCGCCGCCAACGCGTCCGTCGGCTGCTGGTAAGCCCAAAGCGATCGCGGTACAGCCCAAAGCCGTCCGTACGGCGCGGCCCGGCGCGGATTTCGACCCGTCGCCGCCGTCCGCGCGTGTGGCGACCAAACCAGCAAAGGCCGTGGCTGCCCCGGTCGCCGCCCCGCCGGTCCAGGCACCGGCGCGCAAGGGCGGCTATGTCGTGCAGGTCGGCGCGTTCAGCGCGCAAGCACGAGCCGAGGCGCTGGCGAAGACGCTGGGCGCGCGAGCGGAAGCGAGCGGCGGATTGTGGCGCGTACGCCTTGGCCCCTATCCTACGCAACAGGCAGCCCAGGGTGGCGTGAAGGCCGCGGCCGCCAAAGGCTTTGAGAATGCCCGCATCATGGCTAATGACGCGCGATAGAGATCGCGGTTGTAAGTGCGATTCCATATTAATCGAAGGCAGTGTTCCGATGAAGAAAAGCGTTGCAGTCCTCCTGGCCGTCGGGCTGCTGTCCCAGCCGTTGATCGCGGCCGCCCCGCCCTATACCAGCGAAGCGCCTATCGCTTACATGAAGGACCTGTCTTCGGGCGCGGTCCTTTATGACAAGGGTGGCGAGACGCGGATGCCGCCGGCGTCGCTGGCGAAGATGATGACGGCGCACGTCGCCTTTCGCCTGATTCAGAAGGGCGAATTGAAGCTGGACACCAAGTTCACGGTGCGGCCGGAAACCTGGAAGCAGTGGCACGGGCCGCAGGCCGGTTCGACCATGTTCCTGTCGGTGGGCGAACAGGTGTCGGTCGAAAATCTGCTGCACGGCATCGTCACCCTCTCGGGCAACGACGCCTGCGTCGTCCTGGCCGAAGGGATCGCCGGGACGGAGCAGGCCTTCGTCGCGCTGATGAACGAGGAAGCGAAGCGGCTTGGCCTGAAGAACAGCCATTTCGGCACCAGCAATGGCTGGCCCGATGAAGGCGTGACCTATGTGACGGCGGCGGATCTGGCGAAGCTGGCCGAGGCGACGATCGTCGAGACGCCCGACCTCTACAAGCGTTTCTATGCCACTCGGTCCTTCACCTGGGGCAAGACCATGGGCGGGTCGGATATCGCGCAGGCCAACCGCAACCCGATCCTGGGCAAGATCGAAGGGGCCGATGGCCTCAAGACCGGTCATACCGAAGAAGCGGGCTATGGCTTTACCGGATCGGCGGAGCAGAATGGTCGCCGACTGGTGATCGTCACCGCCGGGTCCACCAGCTTCAACGGCCGGGCGACCGAAGCAGTGCGTTTCATGGACTGGGGTTTCCGGGCGTGGAAGGCGCAGCCGCTGTTCAAGAAGGGCCAGACCGTCGAGACGGCGGCCGTCCAGCTGGGTAGCGCGACGAGCGTGTCTCTGGTCGCACCGCAGAACCTGGCGGTCACGCTGCCGCGTACGGCGTCGGCCAATGTGCAGGTCAAGGTCGTCTATACCGGCCCGATCAAGGCGCCGATCGCCAAGGGACAGCAGATCGCCCAGCTGATCGTCCAGACGCCCGACACCCCGCCGCAGATCATGCCGCTGGTCGCGGGCGAGGATATCGCCGAGGCGGGCATTTTCGGCCGGTTGTGGAATGGCCTGAAGTCGCTGTTCGCTTGAGCGCAGGGCGTTTCATAACACTGGAAGGCGGCGAGGGCGCGGGCAAATCGACCCAGTTGCGCGCGCTTGCCGCCGCCCTGCGGGCGCGCGGCCTGGACGTGATCGAGACGCGGGAGCCGGGTGGCAGCGAAGGCGCGGAGGCGATCCGCGCCCTGTTGCTGACCGGTGGCGCGGATCGATGGAGCGCAAGGGCGGAGGCGTTGCTGTTCGCGGCGGCGAGGGCGGACCATATCGAAAAGACGATTCGCCCGGCGCTGGAACGCGGCGCGTGGATATTGTCGGACCGTTTCCTGGATTCGAGCCGGGCCTATCAGGGGCAGGGCGTGTTGACCGACGCCGACATATTGACGCTGCATCGGATCGGCAGCGGCGGGTTCCTGCCCGATCGCACCTTGCTGCTGACGCTGCCCGAACAGGAAGCCAGCGACAGGGCGCGGGCGCGGGATGGCGATTTGACGGACCGGATCGGCGGACGGGCGAGCGATTTCCACCGCTCGGTCGCGGACGCCTTCGCCCGTTTCGCGCGCGACGAGGCTGATCGGGTTCGCGGCGTCGACGCTTCCGGGCCTGCGGAGGTCGTGACCGTGCGCCTGCTGGATGCGATCGAAGACCTGCTGCCATGACATTGCTGCTGGGGCATGATGCACAGGCGCGCACGCTGATAGCGGCAGCGCGCAGCGGACGGATGCATCATGGCTGGATTCTCGCTGGCCCCAGAGGCATCGGCAAGGGCGCTTTCGCCCGCGCGCTGGCGCTACGCCTTATGGCGGACGCGGCTGGACCGGCCATCGATGCGGACGACTTGTCCGTACCGGACGATCATCCGATCCGCCGACTGATCGAGGCGGCCGCCCATCCCGATTATGCCGAGCTGGCGCCGCTGGAAAAGGATGGCGTGACCGCGCGGAACATCAGCGTCGACCAGGTGCGTGGGCTGGGGCGGCTGATCCAGTCCGCCCCGTCCCTGTCATCCCGCCGCATCGTGGTGATCGACAGCGCCGACGATCTGGAGCGCGGGGCGGCGAACGCCCTGCTCAAGACGCTGGAGGAGCCGCCCGCCGACATGCTGTTCCTGCTGGTCAGCCATGCGCCGGGACGGCTGCTGCCAACGATCCGGTCACGCTGCCGCACGTTGCGCTTCGATCCGCTGGACGATGCGACGATGCGCATGGTGTTGAAAGCGAACGACGCCACATTGTCGCCGCCCGAAGTCGACACGCTGGTGCGCGCAGGCGGGGGATCGCCGGGGCAGGCCCTGCGCTATGCGGGCCTCAACCTGTCGGAGATCGAGCAGGCGCTGGGCGTGCTGGCGACGCAGGGCGATCCGTCCAATCGGCAAAGGCTGGCGCTGGCGAAGGCGCTGGCGCTCAAGTCGGCCAAACCACGCTACGAGGCGTTTCTGGAGCGGGCGCCTGCCTATATCGCGCAGGCGGCGCGGTCCCGGCAGGGGCCTGCGCTGGGTGAGGCGCTGGACCGTTGGGAAAAGGCGCGGCATCTGGCCGGGGGGCGGTGATCCTGTCGCTCGATCCGGCGGCGGTCGTGTTCGAACTCGCCGGGCATGTTGCGGCGCTGGCTTCCACCCACTGACCTGAAAAGCGGCTTTGCGACGGGCGGATGAGCGGCTAGGGAGTGGCCCATGTCCAAGCCTTTCACCATCACCACCGCCATTTCCTACCCAAATGGCCACCCCCATATCGGCCATGCCTATGAAGTGATCGCGACCGACGCGATCGCGCGGTTCCAGCGGATGATGGGCCGCGACGTCTTCTTTCAGACCGGCACCGACGAACATGGGCTGAAAATGGTCCAGGCCGCGCGCGGACGCGATATCGAACCGCGCGCGTTGGCCGACGAAATGGCGTCCTATTTCAAGGCGATGAACGAGAGGCTGAACATCAGCCATGATCGTTTCATCCGCACCAGCGAACCGGATCATCACCGCGCCAGCCAGGCGATCTGGCAGGCGATGGAGGCCAATGGCGACCTGTATCTGGGCCGCTACGAAGGCTGGTATTCGGTTCGCGACGAGGCCTTTTACGACGAGAAGGAAATCGTCGAAGGGGAAGGGGGCATCAACCTTTCCCCGCAGGGCACGCCGGTCGAATGGACGGTCGAGGAAAGCTGGTTCTTCCGCCTGTCCAACTATCAGGACCGGCTGCTGGCGCTGTATGAGAGCCAGCCCGACTTCATCCAGCCCGACAGCCGCCGTAATGAGATATTGCGCTTCGTGGAGGGCGGCCTGTCTGACCTCAGCGTATCGCGCACCAGTTTCGACTGGGGGGTGAAGGTGCCGGGCGCGGACGGCCATGTCATGTATGTGTGGGTCGACGCGCTGACCAACTATATCACCGGCTGCGGCTATCCCGACGACCCGGATCGGATGGCGCGCTATTGGGCCGAGGGTGGCGACATCACGCACATCATCGGCAAGGATATCGTGCGTTTTCATACGGTCTACTGGCCAGCCTTCCTGATGAGCGCGAAGCTGCCTTTGCCCAGCCGGATCTTCGGCCATGGCTTCCTGCTGAACCGGGGCGAGAAAATGTCCAAGTCGGTCGGCAACGTCGCCGATCCGATCGAATTGGCCGACCGTTTCGGGATGGACCAGCTGCGCTATTTCCTGTTGTCCGAAGTCACGTTCGGCAATGACGGCAGTTACAGCGCTGAGGCGATCGTCGCGCGGTCCAACAGCGACCTTGCCAACAGCTTCGGTAATCTGGCGCAGCGGACGCTGAGCTTCATCGCCAAGAATCTGGAAGGTCGCTTGCCTGAATCGGCGGCGCAGGATGTCGACAGCGTGTTGCTTGCTACCGTGAGCGAAGCTGCGACGACCTTCCAGTCCGCAATGGCGGACCTCGCGCCATCGGTCGCGATCGAGGCGTGGATGCGCGCGGTGTTCGCCTGCAACGCCTATATCGATGCGCAGGCGCCCTGGGCCTTGCGCAAGACCGATCCGGCGCGGATGGAGGCGGTGCTCGCCACGCTCTACGAGGCGATCGCAAGCCTGGCCATCATGATCCAGCCCGTCATTCCGGCGAGCGCCACGTCCCTGCTGGACCAGATGGGCATCGATGGGGAAGGGCGCGGCTATGGCGTTATCGGCAGCGACTTTTATGCCGCCCTTCGTGCGTCGGGCTTCACGCTGAGCGCACCCAAGCCGCTCTTCCCGCGCCTGGAACTGACGGAAGCCGAGGCCTGATCCCATGCTGATCGACAGCCATTGCCATTTAAATTACAAAGGCTTGATCGAGGATCAGGCCAATGTGTTGGAACGGTCGCGCGCGGCGGGTGTCGACCTGATGCTCAACATCGCGACGCGCGAGAGCGAATGGGACGATGTGCTGGGCACCGCGATCCGCGAGCCGGACGTGTGGGCGACGGTCGGTATCCATCCGCATGAGGCGGACGAGCATCCCCATATCGATACCGCCAAACTGGTCGAGCGCGCCGCGCATCCGCGCGTGGTCGGCATCGGCGAAACCGGCCTCGACTATTATTACGACCATAGCGACCGGGATCGGCAGCAGAAAAGCTTTCGATCGCACATCGTTGCGGCCCGCGACACCGGCCTGCCGCTGATCGTTCACACCCGCGATGCGGAAGAGGACACGCTCAGCATCATGCGCGATGAAATGGGGAAGGGGGCCTATCCCGGCGTCATCCACTGCTTCACCGCCAGCGGCGCCTTTGCCGATGCGGCGATGGAACTCGGCTTCTACATCAGCATTTCGGGCATCGTGACGTTCAAGAGCGCGAAGGATTTGCAGGAGACGGCGGCGCGCCTGCCGCTCGACCGACTGCTGGTGGAAACGGACTCGCCGTTCCTGGCGCCGGTGCCGCATCGCGGCAAATCCTGCGAGCCGGCCTATGTCGCAGACACCGCCCGGTTCCTGGCAAATCTGCGCGGGGAAAGCATCGAAGAATTGGCGGCGGCGACGTCGGCCAATTTCCGTACCTTATTCTCCAAAGTCGCATGAGCCTGAAGCTCACGATCCTGGGCAGCGGCACCTCTTCGGGCGTGCCCCGGATCGGCAACGACTGGGGCGACTGCGACCCGGCCGAGCCGAAAAACCGGCGGACGCGGGTGTCCATATTGGTCGAAAGTCCAACGACGCGCATCCTGGTCGATACGTCGCCCGATATGCGGGCGCAGCTTCTGGCGGCGGACGTCGTCCGGATCGATGCGATCCTGTGGACCCACGACCATGCGGATCACAGCCATGGCATCGACGATGTGCGGCAACTGTTCCACCATCGCCGCGCGCCGGTTCCAGGCTATGCGCGGGCGCAGACGCTCACGCTGTTGAAACAACGGTTTGCTTATGCGTTCGAGGGGCGCAACGGCTATCATCCGACGATCGAGCCGCATGTCCTGCCCGACGGGTTGCGGATCGGCGATATCGACATTGCCTGCGTGGATCAGCCGCATGGCGAGATTTTCTCGACCGGTTTCCGGTTCGGCCATGGCGGGCGGTCGATCGGCTATGCCACCGATTTCCACGCGCTGACGCCCGATATGCTGGCGCTCTATGACGGTCTGGACGTCTGGGTTGTCGACGCCTTGCGGGAAAAGCCGCATCCGACCCATCCGCATCTGGCGCTGACGCTGGACGGCGTGGCGGCGGTGCGGCCCGGGCGCGCCATCCTGACCCATATGGACCAGAGCATGGATTATGCGACGTTGCGCCGTGTCCTCCCCACCGGCGTCGAGCCGGGCTATGACGGGATGGTGGTGGAACTGGACGCGAAAGAGCAGGGGGTCTGAATGGACGGCACGGATCAGGCCGCGTCGACCCTCTGGTATGTGCTGGCGATCGTCCTGGTCGGGTCCGCGCTGATCGGGCGGCGGATGGCCTGGGGCAGCGTTTTGCGCATGGCGTTGCTGTGGGTGGCGATCTTTGCCGGGCTGTTGGGATTGTTCAAGTTCGCGCAGAGCCAGGGCCTGCTGACCGGGCGCTGGGCGGAGCAGGGCGATGTGGTCACGGTGGACGACACCCCCGCTTCCGTGCCGACCGCCCGCGCGGAAGGGCAGGCTTTGCGCGTGCCCGTGGCGGCAGACGGCCATTATTGGGTCGAGGCCACGATCAACGGCACACCCGCCCGCTTCCTGATCGACAGCGGCGCGACCATCACCGCTTTGTCGGAAAATAGTGCACGTGCTGCGGGCCTCAACTATGATGTCGGGGAACCGGGCGTCGTCATGACGACGGCGAACGGCAAGGTCGAGGCAAAGCGATCCAGCATCGCGACGCTGGTCATCGGTCCCATAAGGGCGAGCGACCTGCCCGTCGTCGTTTCGCCCGCTTTCGGAGAGGTCAATGTGATCGGCATGAACATGCTTTCGCGCCTGAAAAGCTGGGGCGTCCAGGATAGCGCCATGGTGTTGACGCCATGACGGGCAAGACCGCGACGCCGGGTGCGCCGACGCAGAGCCAGCGGCTCAAGGCCATTATCGGCGGGTCCGCAGGCAATCTGGTCGAATGGTATGACTGGTATGCCTATGCCGCCTTCACCCTCTATTTCGCGCCGCATTTCTTCCCGAGCGAGGATCGCACCGCGCAGTTGCTGAGCGCTGCGGGGATCTTCGCAGTCGGCTTTCTGATGCGGCCGATCGGGGCGTGGTTGATGGGCGTCTATGCCGATCGTCATGGGCGCAAGAGCGGGCTGACCCTGTCGGTGGCGCTGATGTGCGCGGGGTCGCTGCTGATCGCGGTGACGCCGGGTTATGAGACGATTGGCGTCGCCGCGCCTTTGCTGCTGGTGCTGGCGCGGTTGATGCAGGGCCTGTCGATCGGCGGGGAATATGGCGCGAGCGCGACTTATCTGTCGGAAATGGCGGGGAAGAACCGGCGCGGCTTCTTTTCCAGCTTTCAATATGTGACGCTGATCGCGGGGCAATTGGTGGCGATCTGCGTGTTGCTGATATTGCAGGCGACGTTAAGCGAGGCGCAGCTGGATGACTGGGGCTGGCGTATTCCCTTCTTCATCGGCGGGGCGCTGGCGGTCATCGTCTTCTGGTTGCGGCGGGGGCTGGCGGAGACGCAGAGCTTTGCGGTGGCCAAGGCGGAAGGCGCGCCCAAATCGGGCTTCGTCGAACTCATCACCAACCATCCGCGCGAGACGCTGACCGTGATGCTGCTGACGGCCGGTGGCACGATCGCCTTCTATGCCTACAGCATTTACATGCAGAAATTCCTGGTCAATACGAGCGGGCTGAGCCGCGAGGTGGCGTCGCAGATCAATGCGGTAACGCTGTTCCTGTTCATGCTGTTGCAGCCGGTGGCGGGCGCGCTGTCCGACCGGATCGGACGCAAGCCGCTGATGATCGGCTTTGGCGTGATGGGCGTGCTGTGCACCTATCCGATCTTTGCCACGCTGGCGGTGACGAAAGACCCGCTGGTCGCCGGATTGCTGGTGATGGCGGGCCTGGTGATCGTGAGCGGCTACACATCGATCAACGCGGTGGTGAAGGCGGAGCTGTTTCCCGCACATATCCGCGCGCTGGGCGTCGCGTTGCCTTATGCGTTGGCGAACACATTGTTCGGCGGAACGGCGGAGTTCGTCGCGCTGTGGTTCAAGCAGGCGGGCATGGAACCGGCATTCTATATCTATGTGACGGTGATGATCGCCATATCGCTGAGCGTCTATGTGAAGATGCGGGACAGCGGGAAACATAGCCTGATCCGGGAGGATTGATCGGGCCATGAGACAGCGAGTTGGACAGTTGTGAGCGTTTTTCGTATCGCAAACTATTTAACATAATATATATTATCGAACTTTTATTATCATGATGCGCGGGGGTGGTCAGCGCGCTGTGTAACACCTATCGAACCGATCAACTTTTTCCATCTGCGTCAGGATATCCATGTCCACAGCCAGCCCCGCCGACATCATGCCATTAGCCGACGTCATGGCGCGACTGCGCGATCCCGACACGGGCTGTCCCTGGGACATCGAGCAGGATTTCGCGTCGATCGCGCCCTATACGATCGAGGAAGCCTATGAAGTCGCTGACGCGATCGCGCGTGAGGACATGGACGGTCTGCGCGACGAACTGGGCGATCTGCTGCTCCAGGTCGCTTTTCATAGCCGGATCGCCGAACAGGCCGGGCATTTCGCGTTGCAGGATGTGATCGACGCCATCACGCAGAAGATGATCCGTCGCCATCCCCATGTCTTTGGCGAAGGCGCGCGGCGCGAAGATGGGCATGTGCAGTGGGAAACGATCAAGGCGGCTGAACGGGCGGAGAAAGACCCCGATCCCAGCGCACTGGCCGGCGTGGCGATCGCCCTGCCCGCGTTGTTGCGCGCCGAAAAATTACAGAAGCGCGCCGCGCGGACGGGCTTCGACTGGCCCGATACGGTCGGCGTAGTCGACAAGATCGCCGAGGAACTGGATGAGGTGCAGAACGCCATCACGCAGGATGAGCGCGAGGAAGAGGTTGGCGACCTGTTGTTCGCCGTTGTCAACCTCGCACGGCATCTGAAGGTCGATCCGGAAACAGCTCTGCGCAAGGCCAATGAGAAATTCGATCGGCGGTTTCGGGCCATGGAGGACATGGCGGGTAACGCGTTCGCTGGGCTGGCGCTGGATGACAAGGAAGCCCTGTGGCAGCGCGCCAAGCAGCGGGAAAAAGCGAGCAGCCGTTAAAGCGTGACGGGATGCAGCGCTTCGCCGGTCGCTTCAAATCTCGAGATATTGGCGATTGTGGTAGCGGCGATGGCAGTCAAAGCCTCGGCGGTGAAGAAGGCCTGATGCCCGGTTATGAGGACGTTGGGAAAGGTCAGCAACCGGGCGAACATATCGTCCTGAATGGGTTGGTCCGAAAAATCGGCGAAGAAAAGCGACTCTTCCTCCTCATAGACATCCAGACCGACATAGCCGATCCGCCTCTGTTTCAGCCCGTCGATCACGGCATGCGTGTCCACCACGCCGCCGCGGCTTGTGTTGATCAGCATGACGCCTGCCTTCATGCGGGCGATCGCATCCGCATCCACCAGATGATGCGTATCGGGCGTCAACGGACAATGGAGTGAGATGATGTCCGATCGGTCCAGCAGTTCATGCCAGGACACATAGGCGGCGCCCATTTCCGTCAGCGCATGGGCATCTGGAAAAGGATCATAGGCGATCACCCGGCAATCGAAGCCACGCATGATGCGGGCGATATTCAGGCCGATCTTACCAGTACCCACGATCCCCACCGTGCGTCCGCGCAGATCGAAGCCCAGCAGGCCATCCAATGCGAAATTGCCTTCGCGGCCCCGGGCATAGGCCTTGTGGGTCTTACGGTTGAGCGTCAGGATCATCGCGACGGTATGTTCCGCGATCGCATCGGGCGAATAGGCTGGCACGCGCCCTACCGCCAAATTCAACGCAGCCGCCGCATGCAGATCGACATGGTTGAACCCCGCGCTGCGCAGCGCGAGAAAGCGGACGTCCAGTCCGGCCAATATCTCCATTGCGGGGCGATCGAGTCGATCATTTACGAAGGCGCAGATGGCACCGCACCCTGCCGCCAAAGAAGCCGATCGCGCGTCGAGCCGGGTTTCTAGATAGACAAGGTCATGCCTGTGCCCGGCCGCTTCATTAGCCTGATCGAGAAAGCGGCGATCGAAAGCATGGGTACTGAAAACGGCGACTTTCAAGATGTGCGTCCCCAACAGGAGGGCAAGCTAAAGACGATCGATCTACCCTTCACTCCGCTTCGCATAGCGCGCAAAGGCGGCGTCCGACAGGCGCACGTCGACCCGGCTTTCCTCGCCCTCGACGGCACTGGACAGCACTTCGCCATGTTCGTGAAGCCAGGCCATCGTCGCGCCGTCCGACACGGGGATGCGCAGGCCATAGACTTTCGCGCCGCGAGTCATGCGGTCACTGATGGCGCGCTGGAGCGTATCCACCCCTTCACCGGTCAGGGCCGACAGGATCACGACATCGTCGCGGCGGGCCGCTGTTTCGCGCGCCAGGGCGGCATCATCGTCGTTCAACAGGTCCAGCTTGTTCCAGGCTTCCAGGATCGGTGGGGCATCCGGCTCCCCTTCCCTGCGGTCCAACGCCGCTTCGCCCGCCACGCCCAGTTCGCCCAGCACGTCGAGCACGTCGTCGCGCTGCGCGTCGCTATCGGGATGGGCGATGTCGCGGACATGGACGATGAGGTCGGCCGACAGCACCTCCTCCAGCGTCGCGCGAAAGGCAGCGATCAACTGGGTCGGCAGGTCGGATACGAAGCCCACGGTGTCGGACAGGATCGCCTTGTCCAGGCCGGGCAGCGCGATCTGGCGCATGGTGGGATCCAGCGTTGCGAACAGCAGATCCTCCGCCATGACGGTGGCGCCGGTCATGCGATTGAAGAGCGTCGATTTCCCGGCATTGGTATAGCCCACGAGCGCGATCACCGGCCAGGGCGCGCGTTGGCGCCGGGCCCGGTGCAGGCCGCGGGTCCGCGTGACCTGGTCCAGTTCCTTGCGGATCTTTGCCATGCGATCGCGGATCATGCGCCTGTCCGCCTCGATCTGGGTTTCACCCGGACCGCCCAGGAAGCCGAAGCCGCCACGTTGCCGTTCCAAGTGGGTCCAGCTGCGCACCAGTCGGCCCGCCTGATAATCGAGATGGGCGAGTTCGACCTGAAGCCGGCCTTCGTTGGTCGCGGCGCGCTCGCCGAAGATTTCGAGGATCAGCCCGGTGCGGTCGATGACCTTGGCCTCGCACGCTTTTTCCAGATTGCTCTGCTGCACCGGCGACAGGCTGTTGTCGACGATGATGAGTTCGGCCTCTTCCTGCCGGGCGAGGGTCGCGATCTGCTCCACCTGACCGCTGCCGAACAGGGTGGCGGGCTTACGGTCGCGGACGCGGAACGCCTGGGCGGCGCGCACGTCGATGCCGATGGCGAGCGCCAGGCCGCGCGCTTCCTCGAGCCGGGCATCGCTATCGCGCCTGTCGCCGTTATGGGTTTCGGCATGGACGACGACGGCGCGCGCGCCGCGCGCCACTTCATCATCGGAGTCGCGGTTGAATATGGCCATGTATGTTTAAAGCATCCCGCGGCGGTCCGGTCCACCAAAGGGCGAACCGGACGCTGCTTGGACGATCAATCGTCCTGTTCGTTTTCGCCGGTCAGGTCGAGCGCATGGAGCGGCTGGACCGTCGAGATGGCGTGTTTGTAGACGAGCTGCACCATGCCGTCGCGTTCGAGCAACATACAGAACAGGTCGAAGGCGGCGATTTCACCCTGAAGCATGACGCCGTTCACCAGGAACATCGTCACCGGGCTGCCGGATTTGCGGACGGCTGACAGGAAGATTTCCTGGAGCAGCTTGCCCTTGCCATTGCCGTCGCTGGCCTTGCGCAGGTCGGTCAGGTCCATCGACTGGGCAGGCATGACGGTGGAAATCGCATGCTTGTAGACAAGCTGCGACTGGCCGTCGCGGCGCAGCAGAACGGAAAAATTGTCGAACCAGGTGATGATGCCCTGCAACTTCACGCCCTTGACCAGGAACATGGTCACCGGGGTCTTGGTCTTGCGCAGGCTGTTGAGGAAGATATCCTGAAGATTGTTCACTTTGTCGGCCATGGTCGTCGCCAGTCCTTTATTCTTGGCGGGACGTTGCCCGCTCTCGCACCCTTAAGCAGGATGTCTTGCTTGCCCCCGCCAGCCGGGAGCCACCATGGTCCTATCGCAATTGCGAACAGGCGTCCATGGCGCAGATACGCTTGTGCAATGCTTTGGCAACCGACCGACGCAGTGGCGCGATGAAACGCTAATCCTTGCCCTCGGTAATGCCCAGCAGCTTGAGTTTGCGGTGCAATGCAGACCGTTCCATGCCGATGAACGTCGCGGTGCGCGATATGTTTCCCGAAAAGCGCCGGATCTGGATGCGCAGATATTCGCGCTCGAAACTCTCGCGTGCTTCGCGCAGGGGCGCGCCCATGATCGCGGACTGGCCCATCCCCTCCCCGCCGCCGCCGCTGGTGAGTTCGGCGGGCAGCATGTCGAGTTCGATCCGCCCGATCCGGTCGCCCGGCGCCAGGATCATCGTGCGTTCGATGACGTTGCGGAGCTGGCGGACGTTGCCCGGCCATTCATTGGCCTGGAGCGCAGCCATGGCGTCGCTGGCGATCTCCGGCGGCGGCACGCGGCGTTCGGCGGCGAACCGGGCGAGATAATGTTCGACCAGCGCGGGAATATCATCGCGCCGTTCGGACAAGGGCGGGATGGCGAGCGGCACGACGTTGAGACGGTAGAACAGATCTTCGCGGAAACGCCGTTCCTCGATCTCGCCCGCCAGGTTGAGCGCGGTGGAGGATATGACGCGCACGTCGACCTTCACCTGCCGCTGGCCACCGACGCGAGTGAAGCTCTGGTCGGTCAGCACGCGCAATATCTTGCCCTGCGTGGTGATCGGCATGTCGCCGATCTCGTCGATATAGAGGGTGCCGCCATGCGACTGTTCGAGGAAACCGGGGCGGACGAGGCCGCTGGGATCTTCCACGCCGAATAGCTCTTCCTCGACCCGGTCGGGGTCCATGCGCGCGGCGGCGACGATGATGAAGGGCGAATCGGCGCGGCCGCTCCAGCTGTGCAGCATGCGCGCGGCGACTTCCTTGCCGACGCCGGCGGGACCGGAAATGAGGACGCGGCTGCCCGTGCCCGCGACCTTCTTGATCGTGGCGCGCACCCCGTTGATCGACGCCGACGTGCCGGTCAGTTCGTCGTCCTGGCCGAAACGGGCGCGCAAGACCTGGTTTTCCCGCCGCAGCCGTTCGGTTTCGGTCGCGCGAGATACCAGATGCAGCAGGCGATCGGCCTCGAACGGTTTTTCGATGAAGTCGGCCGCACCCTTGCGGATCGCAGCGACGGCGGTGTCGATATTGCCGTGGCCTGAAATCATCAGCACCGGGATGGTGGGATCGCGCCGCTTGATCTCATCCAGCAATTCCAGGCCGTCCATACGCGACCCCTGCAACCAGACGTCCAGCAGCACCAGCGAGGGACGGCGACCGTCCAGCGCATCGATGGCGCTGTCGCTATTGGCGGCGGTGCGGGTGGTGAAACCTTCGTCTTCCAGCACACCCGCGACCAGATCGCGAATATCCTCTTCATCGTCCACTATCAGAATATCAAGCGCCATTGGCCGTCACTTTTCCTTTTGGCAGGGCGATAACCTGCCCCTCTTCCAGTTTTTCCAGCGCCCCCGCGGCAAAACGCAGGGTGACGCGCGCGCCGCCCCCTTCGGCATCGTCGAAGCGGATCTCCCCCAGATGCTCCTCGACAATCTTCTTGACGATGGCGAGGCCCAAGCCCGTGCCCTTGGTCCGCGTCGTCATATAAGGTTCCAATATCCGTTCCCGCTCGGGCGGCAGGCCGATGCCATCGTCCCGCACGATGATGAGAACGTCGCCGCCCTCCTCCTGCGTCAGGCGCATGGAGACATGACCACGCGGGCTGCCATCCTCGGTTGGTGGTTTGGGTTCAATGGCTTCCACGGCATTCTTCACGATGTTCGTGAGCGCCTGACCCAATTGCCGACGGTCGCACACCATCTCCAGATCATCCGATCCACTGGTGAAATCGAAGCGGATGTCGGGATGGGCGACTTCATGCAGGAACAGGGCATGGCGGGCGATGTCGCCCACCTCTTCCCGGCGGAACACGGGCTTGGGCATGCGCGCGAAGGAGGAAAATTCGTCCACGATACGGCGCAGATCGCCCACCTGCCGGATGATCGTGCCGGTCAGGCGCGTGAAGGTGGCGCGGTCGCTCGTCACTTCCTCGGCATAGCGGCGTTGCAGCCGTTCGGCGGCAAGCTGGATCGGAGTCAGCGGGTTCTTAATCTCATGCGCGATGCGCCGCGCGACGTCGGACCAGGCTGCGCGGCGCTGATCGGACAGTTGCTGGGTGATGTCGTCGAAGGTCAGGATGTGGCCGGACACATCGCGCGACAATTTGACCGCCAGCGTGCGCAGGTCGCCATGGGCGCGGACCTGAACGATGCCCGCGCCTTCGTCTGACGCCACGAATTCGGCCAGTTCCGGCGACACCTGGGCCAGCGGGCGACCGAGCGGATCGTCGCCTTCGTCCACCAATATCGCCGCAGCCGAGCTGTTGAGCAGTTGCACCACGCCCTTGAGATCGACCGACAAGACACCGGCGCTGACGCCCGACAGAATCGCCTCGATGAAGGCGCGACGCTCGTCCAACTGGCTATTGGCCGCGACCAGCGCGCCGGTCTGCGCCTCCAGCCGTTGGGTCATGCGATTGAAGGCGGCGGCCAGCGTCCCGATTTCGTCGCGCGACTTCGGCCCGGTGACGCGCGCCGACAGGTCGCCCGCCGTGATCCGCCGCGCCGCAGTGACGAGTTCATTGACCGGCCGCACCATCCAGTCGGCGACCGCCAGGGCGATATAGACGGCAATGCCGACCAGCAGCAGCGATCCCACGAACAAGGCGATGTTGAAGCGCAGTTGCAACGCGCGTGATTGCGCCGCGAACAGGTCGTAATCGGACAAGACTTTCTGCGCGCGGGCGACGTTGGAGAAGGAAGAACTGTCCGCGTTGCGCGCGGCGTAGAGGTAGATTTTGGAATTGGGATAGAGCAGCGTCACCGCCTCGATCTGGTTGCGGCGGGTCTGGACGACGACATTTTCCCCCGCAGCCAGCCGCTTGACGGCCTCCGCCGACAGCATCTCCGCTGCTGGCCGGTTTTCGGGATCGACGGTGGCGGCGGTGCGAGCGATGCCGTCCTTGCCAACCTCGATGATCGCCGAGCGGTTGAGCTTGCGGCCGACCACCTGATAGATGAAGCCTTCGGCGAATTGCGGGCTACTGACCTTCGACTGCCCCAGATAATCGCGCAGGTCGCCCGACATGGTGACGGTTTCGTCGCCGACCTCGCGCAAATTCTGCTCATAATAGCCGCGCGCCAGATCGCTGGCATTTTGGAGCAGGCCGCGGGCGCTGTCCGAAAACCAGAATTGCACGCCATATTGGAACAGCAGCGAGGCGAAGATCACCACCAGCAGCATGGGCACGCTGGCCACGATCGAGAAGATGGCGACGAGTCGAACGTGCAACTGGCCATCGCTGCCGATCGCGGAATGCACCGCCCGCCGCCGCGCGACGCGCCGACCCAGCAACATAAGCAAAGCGATGGCCGGCACGAGATTGGCGACCAGCAACAGTGCGACGATGGGGGGCGTCAGCAGCGTGTAGGATTGGCCGTTGCCCGACAGGATATAATAAGTGAGGCCCGCCATCCCCAGGAACAGGGCCAGCGTGAACCCTTCCACCAAAGCGGCCAGACGGCCATGGCGCAGGAAAGCGGGTAATTGCCTCCGCCATGCCGATGCTCGCCTGGGGAGTGTGGTTGCGCCATTCATAGTGGCTTTGTTACAACAACCACCGTGCCCGTTCAAACACAGTATTTGGTTAAAACCCTGTCGCTGGTCGATCCCCAGCGTCGTTTCATCCTGAATTGCCGGTAGAGACCGTCAATCCGTCAACCGCAGCTGCATCGGGTCCAGGCCGTAATCGGTCAGTTTCTTGCGCAGCGTATTGCGATTGATGCCAAGCAATCCGGCTGCCCTGATCTGGTTGCCATCGACGCTGGCCAGCACCTCCTGCAACAGGATCGGCTCCACCACGGCGAGCATATCGTCGTGCAGCGCGCGATGGGGTTGGGCAAGGCCGATGCCGAGCTGACGCTTGGCCCAATCGCGCACGGCATGCGCCAACTGGTCGGTCGGCGCGGCATAGTCCGCCGGGACCGCGTCCATCGGCAGCATATGGCGCAATATCTCGCCGGTGATGACATTCTCGCGGCTCAATACGGACAGACGCTGCATCATATTTTGCAGTTCGCGCACATTGCCCGGCCAGTGATAGGCCATCAGCAACTGCGCGGCATCATCCGCCAGCGCCTTGCGCGGCAGCCCTTCCTGCGCAGCGCGTTCCAGGAAATGCCGGGCCAGCAGAATAACGTCTTCCCGCCGTTCGCGCAGCGCAGGCAGCGCGATCGGGACGACGTTGAGCCGGTAATAGAGATCCTGGCGAAACCGACCGTCATCGATCAGCTGCGGCAGATCCTTGTTCGTCGCAGCAATGATACGGACATTGACCCGCACCGGCTTAGATCCGCCGACCGTCGTCACCTCGCCCGACTGCAGCACGCGCAGCAGCCGCGTCTGGGCCTCCATCGGCATGTCGCCAATTTCGTCGAGGAAGAGCGTGCCGCCCTGCGCCTGCTCGAACTTGCCGGCGGTGCGGGCATGCGCGCCGGTGAAAGCGCCTTTCTCATAACCGAACAGTTCCGCCTCGATCAATTCGCGCGGGATGGCGGCCATGTTGATCGCGATGAAAGGCTTGGTGCGGCGCTGGCCCAGGCTGTGGATCGCTTCGGCCACCAGTTCCTTCCCCGTACCCGATTCGCCCAGCACCAGGATGGAGAGGTCGTTGGAGAGGACGCGGGCGATGGTGCGATACACTTCCTGCATCGCAGGCGAGCGGCCCACCAGCGGCAGGCCGTCATGGGGCAGTTCGACGTCGCTCGCCGGGTCGTCCGCGCTCAGCCGGGTGCCCAACGCATCCGCCACGGCGCGCGTCAGTTCGTTAAGGTCGAACGGCTTGGGCAGATATTCGAACGCGCCCTTTTCGGTCGCGCGGATGGCGGTGTTGAGCGTGTTCTGCGCCGACATGATGATGACGTTGAGGTCCGGCTTTATTGCCAATATGTCCGCCACGCCGTCCAGCCCATCGCCGTCGGGCAGCATGACGTCGGTAATCAGCACGTCGGGTGCGAAACTGTCCATGAGCGCGCTGCGTTCGCGGATCGATGTCGCGGTCTTGACCCTGTGCCCCTGCCGCCGCAACGCTTCACCCACCACCACGCAGATGGCGGGATCGTCGTCCACGACCAAAATCGCGCCGGTCGCGGCCATCAGGCGATCGCCATGGGCAGCAGGATGCGGAAGGTGGATTCGCCCGCCTCCCCATCGCGCGAATATTGAACGAAGCCGCTCATGTCGCGCACCAGCTTGTCGACCAGCGCCAGGCCCAGCCCCTGCCCGTCCCGCTTGCCGGTGATGAAGGGATTGAACAGATGGTCCAGAATATGTTCGGGTACGCCAGGACCATTGTCGATCACCAGTATCTCGATCGGCAGCATGGCGCTGCCCTTGCCATCACCCACGACCACGGACACGCCATGGCGAAAGGCGGTTTCCACGCGGATGCGCGGCTTTTCCCTATATTCAAGCGCTTCTGCGGCATTTTTCAGCAGGTTTATCATGACCTGCACCAGCGCATCGTCGTTGATGTTGGCGAATGGGAGGGATGGATCATAATGTTTTATGATCTTTATATTTTTTGCAAACCCCGCAGCCGCAATACCCGCCGCACGATCGATCAACGGATAGATATTGCCCGCATGGCATTCCAGCGTCCGGTCCGTGGTGAAGTCCTGCATCCGGTCGATCAGGGCCGCAATGCGATCGACTTCGTTGCAGATGAGTTGGGTGAGCGCCGCATCACGGCCGCCCTGGCTAAATTCCAGCAGTTGCGCTGCGCCACGGATGCCCGACAGCGGATTCTTGATTTCATGCGCCAGGATGGCGGCCGCGCCCATCGCCGATCGCGCGCCGCCCGACGTGCCGCGATGGCCGATCTTGCGCGCCTGGCTCTGGCTATGCAGCGACACGACGCGCCAGCCGTCATGATCCACGATCGGCGCGATCATCAGGTCCACTTCCATCTCGGCGGTGCGCCCGGCATGAACCTTTATGTCATAGGCGGCGATCGGCTTGTTGCTGTGCCAGATGTCGAACCGCGCGCCCGCTTCCGCGATGCGGATGGTGCGCGCCACGTCGCTGCCGACGATGGCGGACCGCGCCATGTTGAGCAGGGTTTCCGCGCGCACATTGGCTTCGGCGATCTGGTTGTCCGGCCGCACGATCAGCGTCGCGACCGGAAGCGCCGTCATCTGCTCGCCGAGCGAGGGGCCGTCCTGCGCCACCCGAAGCGGTGGAACGGACGTCAGGAGATTGGTCATGCCGCCTTGCGCAAGGCGGCGGCGCGCAGGGCCTCCGCTTCGAGGCCGCTGGCAATCAGCGGTTCGTAGAAGCGGGCCAGCATGTCGAGCACCACATCGGCGTCGGGCTGTTGGTTTACCGTGTTGCGGAACTCGGCGGAACCGGTCAACCCCTTGGTGTACCAGCCGATATGCTTGCGCGCCATATTGACGCCCGTGTGCCTGTCATAATGATCGAGCATCGCGTGATAATGTCCTACGATCACGCGATATTGTTCCTCCAGCGATGGGTCGGCCAGGCGTGTGCCGTCGGTCAGCCAGGCCATCACCTGCCCGATCAACCAAGGGCGGCCATAAGCGCCGCGCCCGATCATCACGCCGTCCGCGCCGCTCTGTTCCAGGGCCGTGTCGGCGTCCTCGATCGAGCAGATGTCGCCATTGACGATCACCGGTAGCTTGACCGCATCCTTGACCGAACGGACGAAGGCCCAGTCGGCGCTGCCCTTATACATCTGGTTGCGGGTACGGCCGTGGACGGTGATGAGCTTTGCGCCCAGATCCTCGGCAATATGGGCGAGTTCCGGGGCGTTGAGGCTGGCATGATCCCAGCCCATCCGCATCTTGACCGTGACGGGCACGTCGACCGCCTCCACCGTCGCCTTGATAAGCGAAGCGGCGAGCGGCAGATCACGCATTAAGGCGCTGCCCGCGTCGCCATTGACGACCTTCTTCACCGGGCAGCCCATATTGATATCGATGATCGCCGCGCCGCGATCGGCATTGAGCTTCGCCGCGTCGGCCATTTCTGTGGGCGAGCAACCGGCCAGCTGCATCGACACCGGCTCTTCCAGCGGATGCCAGGCGGCCTTCTGCAAGGACTGGCGCGTCTCCCGGATCATCGCTGCCGACGCGATCATCTCCGTCACGTTAAGGCCCGAGCCGTAGCGGCGGACCAGCGTGCGGAAGGGCATGTCGGTGACGCCGGTCATCGGCGCCAGGACGACCGGCATGTCGATGGTGACGGGACCGATGGAGATGGGAGAAAGTTTGCGCATGACCAGACTATGAAACTGCCTAAAAAACAGGCAGCCCTTAGCGGAAAAGGACGGCTGCGGCAAGGCGCTCCCCCTTTCGGTCCGTGCCGCGACCCGCTATGCGCCGGACCATGACATCCAACAGCAAGATCGTCGCGCTGATCGTCGCGGCAGGCCAGGGCAGCCGGGCGGGCGGCGAGGTGCCCAAGCAGTTCCGCATGGTGGGCGGCAAAGCGGTGCTGGCGCATGCCTATGACGCGCTGGCGGCGCATGGCGGGATCGACGCGATCCATATCGTTCTGGGGGAAGGGCAGGATGCGACGGCGCGCGGCCTGCTGGGCGATCGAGAGGCCGGGTTCGTGACGGGCGCGGAGAGTCGGCGCGGATCGGTGCGCGCCGGGCTGGAGGCGATTGCGGCGGCTGGCGGCGCGGATGTCGTGCTGATCCATGACGCCGCGCGCCCTTTTCTGCCCGCTGCGGTGATCGACCGGTTGCTGGCGGCGCTTCAGGATGCGCCGGGGGCGATCCCTGCCCTGCCCGTGGCCGACACGCTGGTGCGCGGTAAGGGCGGCGTTATGGGCGATGGTGTCGATCGCGCCGACCTCTATCGTGTGCAGACGCCGCAGGCCTTTCGATTCGACGCCATATGGGCGGCGCATCGGGCGTGGGACATTGCGCGGGACGCCACGGATGATGCGCAGATACTCAAGGCGTGGGGTCATGACGTCATTTTGGTGCAAGGCGATGAAAGGCTGGAGAAATTGACCTATCCGCAGGACTTTGCGCGTGCCGAAGCGGGGCTGGCGACGCCGCGCACGACGCGGGTCGGCATGGGCTATGACGTCCATCGGCTTGCGCCCGACGAGGAACTTTGGCTGGGCGGCATATTGGTGCCACATGACCGTGGGCTGGCGGGCCATAGCGACGCTGACGTGGCGCTGCATGCGATCGTGGACGCGATGCTGGGCGCACTGGCGGAGGGGGATATCGGCAGCCACTTTCCGCCGTCCGACCCGCAATGGCGCGGCGCGGCGTCCGATCAATTCCTGGCCTATGCGCGGGATCGGGTGGCGGCACGCGCGGGCGTGATCGACCATATCGACCTCACCATCATCTGCGAAGCGCCCAAGATCGGCCCGCATCGCGACGCCATGCGCGCGCGGATCGCAGAGATACTGGCTGTCCCGATCGATCGGGTCAGCGTGAAGGCGACGACGACCGAGCGGCTGGGCTTTGCCGGGCGGCGCGAAGGTATCGCGGCGCAAGCGGTTGCCACCCTGTCCCTCCCCGCGCTATCCTGATCCCATGCCCGACACCCTATTGCCCGCCCAGCTCGTCGACCTCGCCGAGCGCGTCATCATCGCCAACCGGCGCGCGGGGCGCACGATCGCCGTGGCGGAAAGCTGCACCGGGGGACTGGTGTCGGCGGCGCTCACCGAAATCGCCGGATCATCCGACGTGTTCGAAGCCGGATTTATTACTTATTCCAATGATATGAAGGCGGAACTCCTAAAAGTTTCGCACGATGTGCTGGACACGTTCGGGGCGGTGTCGATCGCCACGGCCTGGGCGATGGCGCAGGGCGCGCTCAAGAAAAGCCATGCCCATGTCGCGGTCGCCATCACGGGCATCGCCGGGCCGGGCGGCGGCAGCGAGCAGAAGCCGGTCGGCACGGTCGTCTTCGCCCGCGCCGAACGCGGTGCCAGCGCCGACAAGGTCGTCGCCGACATGCGACATTTCGAGAATAATGGCCGGGGCGGCGTACGCCTTCAGGCGGCGCTGTGCGCGCTGGAACTGCTGCTGCCCGAATCGGCCGCGTAAAGCTGCGCCGCGCGGGTTTCGAACGCGCCGATCATCTTGCGCAGCGCCTTGTCGAAAAACTGGCCGGCCAGCATTTCGAACAGGCGGTTCTTGAATTCGAACTCCACCTCGAAATCGACCAGCACCCCGCCCTGCCCGTCGTCGCGAAACGCCCATTCATTGTGGAGATGCTTGAGCGGGCCGTCGAGATAATCCACCCGCACATGATCGGGGCGATGCTTGACGACGCGCGAGGTGAAACTTTCCTTCACCCCTTTAAAGCCCACGATCATGTCCGCGACCATTTCGCTGTCGCTGTCGGAGCGGACACGGATCGCGCTGATCCAGGGCAGGAACTGCGGATAGGCGGCAACGTCCGACACCAGGTCGAACATCTGCGTCGGGGTGTATGGAAGCTGGCGCGTCTCGTTATGTCTGGGCATCGAGATGTCAGGCCTTCGCCGCAACCTTGGCGAGCTTCGCTTCGCGCGCGGCGCGCATTTCGGCGAAATCCTTGCCGGCATGATAGCTGGACCGGGTCAGCGGCGACGAGGCGACTTGCAGGAAGCCCTTGGCGCGGGCAATCCCGGCATAGGCGGTGAAGGCCGCGGGGGTGACGAACTCCATCACCTTGGCATGTTTGGGCGTGGGTTGCAGATATTGGCCCATCGTCAGGAAATCGATGTCGGCCGATCGCATGTCGTCCATAACCTGATGGACCTCCAGCCGCTCCTCGCCCAGGCCCAGCATGATGCCGGACTTGGTGAAGATCGACGGGTCCAGCTTCTTCACCGACTCGAGCAACCGCAGCGACGCATAGTAGCGCGCGCCGGGGCGGATGGTGGGGTAGAGGCGCGGGACCGTCTCCAGATTATGATTATAAACGTCCGGCCGGGCGGCGACGATCATTTCGACTGCGCGCTCATGCTTGTTGCGGAAGTCGGGCGTCAGGATTTCGATCGTGGTGTTCGGCGTCGTGCGGCGCAGCGCCTCAATCACCTTGACGAATTGCGACGCGCCGCCATCGGGCAGGTCGTCGCGATCGACCGAGGTGATGACGATATGTTCCAGACCCATCTGCGCGCAGGCGTCGGCCAGGTTCTGGGGTTCGTTGACATCCACCTTGCGCGGCATGCCGGTCTTGACGTTGCAGAAGGCGCAGGCGCGGGTGCAGACGTCGCCCAGGATCATCACCGTGGCATGCTTCTTCGTCCAGCATTCCCCGATATTGGGGCAGGCCGCCTCCTCGCACACCGTGTTCAGGCCCTTGTCGCGCATCAGCTTGCGCGTCTCATGATAGGCGGGGCTGGTCGGCGCCTTGACGCGAATCCAGTCGGGCTTGCGGGCGCGTTCGGGACTGGCGGGCTGACCGGGCACGGGGATCGGGCTGATGTCGTTCATGACCCCCAGATAGCGATGCAAGGCCGCTCTTGCCAGCCCCCTATTTGTGCGGCACATCCCCGCGCATGACCGATTTTTCCGACATGCTCGAAGGCTATCGCCGTTTCCGCAGCATCGGATGGAGCGGACAGCGTGAGCGGTGGGACGAACTGAACGAAGGGCAAAACCCAGGCGTGATGGTGATCGCCTGTTCCGACAGCCGGGTCGACCCGGCCCAGATTTTCGACACCAGCCCCGGCGAGATCTTCGTCGTGCGCAATGTCGCGGCGCTGGTGCCGCCGTTCGAGACCAATCCGGGCTATCATGGCGTGTCGGCCGCGCTGGAATTTGCCGTGCAGGTGCTCAAGGTCGGCGAGATCGTCGTCATGGGCCACGGCAAATGCGGGGGGTGCAAGGCCGCGCTGAGCCAGGATCTGAAGGACGCGCCGCCGGGCGAAGGCGGGTTCATCCATAACTGGATCGAATTGCTGGACGGCGCGCGCGACGTGGTGGTCGCGCACTATGGCGACCAGCGCGACCGCACGGTGGAACGCGCGATGGAGCAGGAAGCGGTGAAGGTCAGCCTGGCCAACCTGCGCAGCTTCCCCTGCGTCCGGTCGAAGGAGCGTAAGGGCGAATTGAAGCTGGTCGGCAGTTTCTTCGCCATCGCCGACGGCGTATTGAATATATTGGACGAGGATAGCGGCGTCTTCTCGCCCGCATGAAGGGAGCAGGCGTCATGGCGTTGTTACAGGAAGGTCGGGGCAATATCGCCCTGTTGATCGATGCGGACAATGCGTCGGCGGCGCATTTCAATTCGGTGATGACCGTGCTGGCGGAACTGGGCACGGTGAATATCCGCCGCGCCTACGGCAATTGGAGCAAGACGACGCTCAAGACCTGGGCGGCGCTGTCCGTGGCCCATGCGATCGAGCCGCAGCAACAGTTCGACCTGACCAAGGGCAAGAACGCCACCGACATGAAGATGACGATCGACGCCATGGACCTGATGGCGTCGGGCCGCGTCGATGGATTCGGCCTGATGTCGAGCGACAGCGACTTCACCCCGCTGGCGACGCGCATCCGGCAACAGGGCATCCCGGTCTATGGCTTCGGCTCCGCCAATACGCCCGAGGGATTTCGCCGGGCCTGCACCCGGTTCCTGAATGTCGCAGCCTTGAAACCGGCCGAAGTGCCCGTCGCGACCAAGGCGCCGGCCAAAAGCGCAGCGCCAGCGAAGGCTGCTCCGACCCAGGCGGCCGCGCCACAGGCGGCGCCAGCCAAGGCCGCGACGCCGACGCCCGTCCCTGCCACGCCGACAACCGGCAAGACGGTCGATGCCGAAGTCGTACGCCTGCTGATCGACGCCTATGATGAGGCGAAGCGCGACGAACGCGGATTCGTGGCGCTGGGTCCGGTGGGCCAGCGCGTCGGCAACCGGTCCAGCTTCGACGTACGCAACTATGGGTTCAAGCGGCTGTCGGACCTGATCGCCGCCATCCCCAATTTCATCACCGAAGTGCGCGAAGGCGGGCAGACCTGGATCAAGCGCGTGAAATGAGGTGCCAATGGCCCGCCATCTGATGATCCACGGCCGGGTCCAGGGCGTATGGTATCGCGCCTCGACGGTCGAGACGGCGCGCGGGCTGGGGCTGACCGGCTGGGTGCGTAACCGTGCCGACGGCAGCGTCGAAGCGCTGGTAGAGGGTGCGGCGGACGCCATCGATCGCTTCATCGCACTGGCGCATGAGGGGCCGCCTGCCGCCAAGGTCGATCGGATAGATGTAGACGTAGCGGCCGCCGAAGGCCTGGGCACGTTCGAGAAGCGCCCGACCGCCTAGAGCATTTTCGAAGCAGATGGCGTCATCTGCTGGCTTGGAAAATGCGGAAAACAAACAATAACTAAAGCATAATCCGATCCGCTATGATCGGATTATGCTTTAGGCCCCACCCCCCTCTGCAAAGCACAAAAAAAGAGCCGATCCGTAAGGACCAGCTCTGAAAGTTTTAGGAGAGGATGCCTGAAAGGCCCGTTCCGTTTGAAATGTTAGCGTCATCATCGCAAGTGCGAAAGGTGATGCTACGATTGCAAAAGTTGCAACCGTAGCATCACCACGTGACCGTCAGCGGGTCAGCTTCTTATATGCCAGCGCCGTGGGCCGATCGGCGGCGTCGCCCAGACGGCGGCGCTTGTCCTCCTCATAGGCTTCGAAATTGCCCTCGAACCATTCGACATGGCTGTTGCCTTCGAACGCCAGGATATGGGTGGCGAGGCGATCGAGGAAGAAGCGGTCATGGCTGATGACCACGGCGCAGCCCGCGAAATTCTCGATCGCTTCTTCCAAAGCGCCGAGCGTTTCGACGTCGAGGTCGTTGGTCGGTTCGTCGAGCAGCAGGACGTTGCCACCCTTTTTCAGCATCTTGGCGATGTGGACGCGGTTGCGCTCACCGCCCGACAGCTTGCCGACATTCTTCTGCTGGTCCTGCCCCTTGAAGTTGAAGGCGCCGACATAGGCGCGCGTCGACATGTCGTGGCCGTTGACCTTCACATAATCGAGGCCGTCGGACACTTCTTCCCAGACGTTCTTCGATCCGTCCAAATGGTCGCGGCTCTGGTCGACGAAGCCCAGGCGGACCGTCGTGCCGATGTCGATCTCGCCCGAATCGGGCTCTTCCTGGCCGGTGATGAGCTTGAACAGCGTGGACTTGCCCGCGCCGTTCGGCCCGATCACGCCGACGATGCCGCCCGGCGGCAGCAGGAAGGACAGATCTTCGAACAGAAGCTTGTCGCCGAAGGCCTTGGTGATGTTCTTGAATTCGATCACCTTGCCGCCCAGGCGCTCGGGCACCTGGATGACGATCTGCGCCTTGCCGGGCGAGCGGTTGTTCTGGCCCGCGACCAGTTCCTCGAACTTCTTGATACGCGCCTTGGACTTGGTCTGGCGGCCCTTGGTCCCTGCCCGAATCCATTCCAATTCGTCATTGATCGCCTTCTGGCGGCCGGTCGCTTCGCGATCTTCCTGCTCCAGACGCTTGGCCTTCTTCTCCAGATAGGTGGAGTAGTTGCCTTCGTACGGAAAATATTTTCCGCGATCGAGTTCCAGAATCCAGCCGACGACATTGTCGAGAAAGTAGCGGTCATGGGTGATCATCAGGACCGACCCGGCATATTCCTTGAGGTGATTTTCCAGCCAGGTGACGCTTTCGGCATCCAGATGGTTGGTCGGTTCGTCGAGGAGCAGAATGTCGGGCTTCTGGATCAGCAGGCGCGTGAGCGCGATGCGGCGCTTTTCACCGCCCGACAGGCTTTCCACCGACCAGTCGGACGGCGGGCAGCGGAGCGCTTCCATCGCGATTTCGAGCTGGTTGTCGAGCGTCCAGCCGTCGACCGCGTCGATCTGTTCCTGGAGCGTCCCCATTTCCTCCATCAGCGCATCGAAATCGACGTCTTCGGGCGGGTCGCCCATGATGGTGCTGATCTCGTTGAAGCGGTCCATCTTGTCCGCGATGTCGCGCGCGCCGTCCTTGACGTTTTCCAGCACAGTCTTGCTGGGGTCGAGCTGCGGCTCCTGCGGCAGATAGCCGACAGTGATATTCTCGCCCGGCCAGGCTTCGCCGCTATAATCGGTGTCGATGCCGGCCATGATCTTGATCAGGGTCGACTTGCCCGCGCCGTTGGGACCGACGATGCCGATCTTGGACCCGCGGTAGAATTGCAGATTGATGTTGCTCAACACCGGCTTGGCCGCGCCGGGGAAGGTCTTCGTCATGCTCTTCATGACATAGGCATATTGCGAGGAGGCGGACATGTTCGGGCAGCTCCAACGGTAGGATAAGAGGATTTGGCGCGGAGTTAGCGGAGGCGGGACGCATTGGCAAATGAGTGATGGCCCGCTACGCTCCCACCCATGCAGAAAATCCGATCGGGCACGCTGGCCGCCCTTCTCCTAGGCAGCATTTTCACCCCGCCCCTCGCCATGGCCGCGCCGACCGACAGCGCAGCGATTCGCGCGGCGGCATTGAAGGACGACGTCGCCTGGGACTTCACCGAAGGGCTGACGACAGAGGTCGGCCCCCGACCCGCTGGCACCCCGCAGGAGGCGCGCGCTCGCGACTGGGCGGTGGCGAAGCTGAAAGCGCTGGGCTTTTCCAACGTCCGCGCCGAACCCTATACCATGCCGGTATGGGTGCGCGGGCGCGACGAAGCCCGCATCCTGTCCCCCTTTCCGCAAAATCTGGTGCTCGCCGCGCTGGGCAATAGCGGATCTACGGGCGAGAAAGGCATAGAGGGCGACGTCGTCTATTTCCCCAGCATTGCCGATCTGGAGGCCGCGCCCGCTGCGGCGCTGAAAGGCAAGATCGCCTTCGTCGACCATGGCATGAAGGCGACGCAGGACGGATCGTCCTACGGCTATTTCGGGGCGGCGCGGCGGCAGGGGCCGAGCATCGCGTCGAAGAAAGGCGCGATCGCGATCCTGATCCGGTCGATCGGCACCGACCATCATCGTGTGCCCCATACCGGCGTGCAGATGTGGGCGGACGGCGCGACGCCGATCCCGGCGGCTGCGCTGTCCGTGCCTGACGCCGAACAGCTCGCCCGCGTCATCGCGCGCGGTCAGCCGGTGAAGGTGCATCTGACGCTGACGTCCAGGATGTTGAAGGACCAGCCTTCGGGCAACGTGATCGCCGAAATTCCCGGGAGCGATCCGACGGTCGGCATCGTGGTGGCCGCCTGCCATCTCGATAGCTGGGACCAGGGCACCGGCGCGATCGATGATGCGACCGGGTGCGGCATCGCGGCAGCCTCTGCGCTGCAAGTGGCCAAGGCGGGCCAACCCCGCCGTACCATTCGCGTCCTGATGGCAGGCGCGGAAGAGGTCGGCGGCGACGGCGCGCGTGCCTATTATAAGGCGCATGGGGCGGAGAAGCATGCGTTGGCGATCGAATCGGATTTCGGCGCGGACCGCATCTGGCGCGTCGATTTCAAATTGCCGCAGGGTCATGAGGCTTTGGCCAAGCGCATCACGGCCGGGCTTGCGCCCTTGGGCGTCGCGGCCAGCACACAAGAGGCGGGCGGCGGCGCCGACATCGCGCCGTTGGTGAAGGCCGGGGTGCCGGTGATCGACCTGCAACAGGACGGCACCCGCTATTTCGACCTGCACCACACGCCCGACGACACGCTGGACAAGGTCGATGCAGCGCAGTTGCGACAAAATGTAGCCGCCTGGGCTGTGACGCTCGATACCGTCGCCAATGCGCCAGAATCTATGGGCGTTAACTGAACTTTTATAGTAGACAACGCCCTGCCGCGTGATTCCATCGGTTCACCGGCGCAGAAAAGCATTGATTTGTGCATCGCACACGTTAATGCGGGTCGCTCGCGTAGGGTTACATTTCAAACGTGCCTGACGCGGCATAATGCTATGGGAGCCGTACACAATGAAGAAGATCGCTGTTGTTTTCGCTTCGGCCAGCCTGCTGGCCCTCGCCGCTTGCGGTGAGAAGCCTGCCAACGAAACCGCGAACGCTTCGAACGCCGTTGTCGAAAACGTTGTCGAAAACGCCGCTAACGCTGCCGACAATGCTGCGAACGCTGCAAATGTTGCTGCTAACGCTGCCAACGTTGCCGAGAACGCTGCGAACGCGATGTAATCTTCGCACTAGCGAGATTCTCGAAGGGCGGGCCTATATGGTCCGCCCTTTTTGTTTGTGCCCCATGGGCCGCGCCACCCTGCCCTACGGAACATCCAGCTTGCATCGCCGGTTGACCCCTTGCGAAACAAGGAGAGATCGTGATGGGCAAGGGCATTTTATTGTGGCTGTTGGGTGTGCCTATTCCCATCATCCTGCTGCTTTGGTTATTCTTTCACTGATCATGTGATCGGCGATTGACGGGACGCGCGCTTCCCCGCTAAGGCCGCCCTTCGTCGGGGAGTAGCGCAGTCTGGTAGCGCGCCTGCTTTGGGAGCAGGATGTCGCAGGTTCGAATCCTGTCTCCCCGACCACTTCCCACATCGCTGGACAAGCAGGCAGCCAAAGAGTGCGAAAATGCTCCATTTTGCCTATTTTCGACTTTTTGGCGCTCAGGTGCTTCGGGCTACCGGTGCGTTAACCAGACGCGAACGCTATTGGCATATTATGCGACACTTCCAAGATCGATGAAGGAAGTAGAAACGATGCGTCGCTTCGCCCAAAATATATTACGTAGCAATAAGGGTGCCACCGCCATCGAATATGGTCTGATCGCCGCGCTGATCGCGGTGGCCGCCATCGGCGCGATGACGAGCCTGGGCACAAAATTGGGTCGCACGTTCAACAACGTGTCGGGCAATCTGAAATAAGCGATTGATAGCCTGCCGCCGCGTCACATCACGCGCAGGACGACGAGCCAGGCCGGCAATGCGGCAAGCGCGAGGAAGGTGCCGAGCGGCACATGGGCGGTGCGCCGTCTTGCCCGACCACTGGCCAGCATCACCATCAATCCCGATAGCGATGCGATGAGCAGGATGAAGGGCAGCGCCTGCCAGCCGAACCATGCGCCCAGCGCGCCGAGCAGCTTCGCGTCGCCCAATCCCAGACCGTCACGCCCACGCAGAACGCGGTAGCCAAGGGCGATCCCGACCAGCGCTGCGTAGCCGATCGCCGCGCCGATGATGCGATCGATGAGTATGACGTCGGTCGCCCACATGCCTGCGGTGAAGCCAATGAAGGCGAGCGGCAGGGTCAGGGCGTCCGGCAACCAGAAATGCCGCCAATCCAGTATCGCCAGCGTCAACAGCATCCAGCCCAACACGGCCCAGGCGACACCCCCAACATCGGCCGCGCCACCCAGCGCCAGCGCGCCGATGATCGCGCACGCGGCCTCCACCCGGCCATGCAAGGGATCAATCCGGGCGCCGCAGGTCCGGCACCGTCCGCGTTGCGCCATTGCGCTGAACAGGGGAATAAGATCACGCGCGCCCAGCGTTCGGCCGCAGCCGTCACAGGCCGATCGTCCACGCATGATGCTGCGCCCGGCGGGCCAGCGGAGGATCAGCGTGGCGAGAAAACTGCCCGCGATCGCGCCGGCCAGCGCACCGATCAGGGCCGCAACCGGCTGGATCACAATGTGCCTTCGGCCTTGAGCAACTGCACACCGTCCGAACCCGCAAAGCCCGCCTGCCCCAGCGTTGCGGCCAAGGTCGGATCGGCGGTTTCGACCCGCATCTCTGCCGTGTAGCGGCCCGATCGCCAGATGCGCAGGCTGATCTTTTCCATGCCGGACTGGCTCACCAGGGGCAGCAGCAGCGCGTCGCCATCGCAACTGACGACACCCGACAGGCCCTGGCTGAGGTTCAGGCCGGGAAACTGCCCCGCCATGCGCGCGCGGACGCGGCCTTCAGCATGGCCGCAGCGCTCGCCCGCATAATAGGCGCTCACATCCTCCAGCATCAGACTGCCGATCGGCAGCGGGGCGAAGGTCCGGCCAAGCGGCACCGCGCCGGTCACATCGTCCACGCCGATGCGCCCGAACCCGACGGTCAGCGCGCCGCTGATATCGTCGGCGAGGCCCTTGGTACGGGCGATGTCGAAACGGGCGCGGCCAACCAGCAGCGACAGGGGGGACAGGCCCGCGCGCACGCTGCCCATCGGCATCTCGCCCAACATCAACTGGTCGATCCGCCCGCTCCACACCGTCCCGCGCACATCCCGTGCGGCGATGCCCAACCGCTCAAGACCGGCCAGGCCCAGCGCCACCCGCATCGGCAGGAACAGCAGCATGCCAGCCAGAAGGGTCACGCCCAGGATGATCCGCATCCGCCGCGACAGGGACAGGCCCATCATTGGCCCGCGCCCCGCATCAGCACAGCCTGCACCGCGACGCTGCCAGCCGTGGCGGATGGTCGCGCGCTCATGGTTTCGACGCGAACGCCCTGCGCTTCCAGCGTCGCCAGCCAGGATAGCAGCGCAACCGGCCGTACGGAGGCAATGGCGATCTCCATCCGGTCGCTCCCTTGTGCCTGCGCCCTTTCGAGCGTCAGTCCCGCTTCGCCCGCGCTCTGGCCGACGAACTGGTCGACCGGCGTGGCCGGGCCGGTGGTGGTGGCATCGCGGGGCAAGGCCTTGAGCTGCTTCACCGCCGCGCGGACCGCCGCGTTGCGATCCGTCGCCGCCAGCAGCGTCTCGCGCGCACTGCGCTGCGCCCGGTCGAGCGGCATGGCGATGCCCAGCCACAGGATCACCAACGCCAGCAGCGCGAACATGACGCCCAGCATCCATTGTTCGCGGGTCGATCGTTCCGACCAATAGGTTGCCATTCGTTCCATCATGACCGCACCGTAATGTCCGCCAGCGTCCGCCCGCCCGGATCCTGCGAGGGCGTGGCCGTGATCGTGAAGCCCGCCGCCTGCAAGGCCAGCAGAACCAGATTGATGTCGTCCGCCTTGGCCGAAGCCAGGGTCGCGCGCACCATGCCGTCGGCATCGCGCGACAGGCTGGTCACCACCACGCCCGGCGCGTCCTGCATCGCGCTCAAAAGGCCCGCGACCGGCGCGGTGAAGGCGCGCGCGCCCGCGCCACGCGCTGCCAGCTTGCCCTCCATCTCGACCAGCGCCTGGGCCGGGTCGGTGGCGCCCAGCAGAACCTGTTGCGCCTGCGCCAGGCTTTCGCGATCCAGCCGACTCGCCTCCATATGCTGTTTGGCGATGCCGATCAGCGCGATCATCAGGCTGGCGAGCAGGATCAGGCCGCTCCATAGCGCGATACGCCCGACGGCGCGGCTGTCCACGGCCGCCCGCCGCACGCGCTTGGCGAAGTCGCCCTGCCGCATATCGAGCGGCGGCGCATCCAGCGCCGCGATCGCGCGCCCTTCGACCACACCGGCAGGCACATCCAGGATCGCCGCATCGCCGATCAACCCAGGCAGCGCCATGTCGGCGGTCAGCGTCAGATCCACACCGCGCAGCACGGTCTCGCCGCCGATCGCGCCGCGCGTGAAGCCTTCCTCCGGTTCCGGCAGCAGCAGGGGCGCAGGCATGATGATATCGGGGTCCAGCCCGTGATGCTGCGCCTGAAGCAGCCAATGTTGCATGTCGGCCCGGGCCGCCACCGCGACGATGTGCGGCCGCGCGGGATCGTCCTGCGCGTCGGCGACCGCAAACAGGTGGTCCGCCGGTACAAGCCCCCCGGCCAGTGCCGCCAGACGTGCCGCCGCCCGCCCCTGCCGCACGGGCAGGTCGGGATGAGTGGTCCAGTAAAGCGTCACCAAGGCCGCGGGCGGGACCAGCATCACGCGCGCCTGCGGCGGCAATTCTGCGATGCCGCAGGCCGCAAGCCAGTTCGCGCCCACGCCCGACTGCACCAGCGCGCCGTCCACGACGCGCATCCAGCGCGGCTCGGCGTCCGCCGCCTCGGCCAGAAAGACGATCAGCGCGTCAAGACTGCTCATGCGCCCGCCCCCCAGTTGCGGCGCACCAGCGTGGCCGGGCTTTGCCGCGCGTCGATCAGCGCCCGCTCCACTACCTGCGTTCCCCCGACATTCACCGACACGTCCACTCCGAAAAATCCCGTCGTCATCTTGACCTGCGCACTGACTTCCGCGTCCGGCGACAGGCCGACCAGCGACGGCGTCTGCCAGAACTGGTTCACGCTGCCGTAGCCGTCTGCTGGCCGCCGCGCCAGCAGTTGCCGCGCCTGCGCGACGGTCAATTGCCCCGGCAGCAGCATCGCAAACAGAGGCGCCTGCCCGGGGAGCAGCGTATTGATGTTGATCGGCGACAAATCCGTGACAGGCAGGGCGCAAATCCAGGGCCGCGCCAGATCATATATGGCGGGGCTGACGCCGCTGACCGCGCGCAATTCGCTGGCGTCCACCATCATGCGATTGGCGGCGCGATAAGGGCGTGCCATTTGGGCATAGGTTTCGTCCTCCGCCCCGCCCGGCTGCGGCACGCTGTCGGTATCGATCCAGTCGGCCAGGCTGGCGGCCGCGCCCTGCGCCTGCCCCGCATCGACGCCCAGCGCCTCCAGCAAAGCCTGAAATTGCAGCACGCCAATGGGGCGCAGCTTCAGGCTGGCGTCAGTCTCGCCGCTGACCACGCTGTTGAGGTTGAAGCAATTGCCCGCATCGGTCACGCGCGCCGTCGCCACGCCGCCCGGCAAGGGAATAGATTGCGGCGTACCCATCCATCCGCCCGCCAGCGTGATCTTTGCGGGGTTAGAGGCGGTGAGATCGGCGATGCGCAGCCGCGCCATCTCCGTCGCGGCGTCGGCATAGGCACGTCCCTGATCGACTGCGCCACCGTTGCCGGTCATCCGCGTCGCCAGCGCCACCCGCTCCAGCGCCGTCGCCGCCACCACCGCCATGACCGCGACCAGCAGCAATACGGTCAGCAGCGCCGCGCCGCGCTCGCTTCTATTTCTGGGGTCAGGCCTCTTGCGGGGATCAGACACCGGCCGCTCCTTGCGCCACGTCCAGCTTTTCCGGCGGACCGGGCGCGACCAGGAAACGCAGCATCACCGGCGGCTCGCCGGCGCGCGTTACCGTCATTTCGACCGCGCGCGGCAACAGGTCGGGCTGGGTCGGGGTCCAATCCTCCCGCCATTTGCCCTGTGCATCGCGGAACCGCAGCACCACCGCCTCGACATGATCGAGCAAGGCGGCGGGATCGTCCCCGGCCGCGCCATCCAATTGCGCATAGGTGCGCCGCTCCAGCCGCCCCTGCCGCACCCAATATTCCACCTTTTGCAGCGATGGCCGGGGCAGATCGCCCAGATTGTCCCATCCGCCGCGCACGAACTGCATCACCGGCTGGCTCTCACCCTCGCCATGCGCCCAGAAGGCAGGGGCCAACGTGCCCGCCTCGGTACGGGTGATGCGCGGCACCGCCTGCCCCAGGTCGCCTGCCAGCGCGCCGCCCGCTCTTTGGATCGCGGCCATATCATCCAGCCGCGCCTTGATCTGCGCCTGCGCCGACACGCTGTTGCCCAGCAGCAGCACGCCCGCGCTCGCCAGCATGGCGAAGATCATCAGCGCGACGAGCAGTTCGATCAGCGTGAAGCCGTGTTCGGCGGAACGCGCGTGATACGTGAAGCCGTGTTCGGCGGAACGCGCTTGAGACGTGAAGCCCTGCTCTCCCCTCTCCCCGTTCGGTTCGAACCTGTCGAGCACAGGGGCACGCGCAATGGTTCTCGACAGGCTCGAACCGAACGGATTAAGTGACGAGGCCATCACTCCACCACCCGCACGAAGCTCAGGACCACAGGCGACGCGCCGGGCTGGCCGTCGACGGTCAGGTCCACCTGCAACAGCCGCTGGTCGTCCGTGGGCTTGACGGTGCGGCTCCAGTGCCAGCGCCGCCCGCCATTGTCCGCTTGCCCCTCTTCCTGGCCGACCGAAGGCGTCAGGGGATCGGTCTGCGTCTCCACCATCAGGTTGCGCGCGACGATCTGGCCCAGCGCCTTGCTGTCGAGGTCGGCGGCGGTTCGCAAGGTCACGCCCTGTAACCGCACCAGCGCCAATGCGGCGAGGCTGAACACGGCAAGCGCGACCAGCATTTCCAGCAACGTGAAGCCGTGTTCGGCGGAACGCTGAAAAGACGTAAAGCCGTGTTCGGCGGAACGCTTTGAAAGCATGAAGCCATGTTTGCGCCTATCCACCGACCATGACCTTTCCCGCCATGTCGACCGTCACGGACACGCGCTCGCCTTCGCGCGCCAGCGTCACGGTCAGCGGATCGGTCGGCAGGCCCGTGCCGTCGAAGCCGATCTGCTGCCGCCCATCCTTGCCCACCAGCGCGCGAGTGCCGCTTTTCCAGTTGGCGGTCACGAAGGGCTTGTCCTGCAGCGTGACCCATTGCCCGCCCTCGCGGCGCTGAAAGCCATAGCCGGAGGCCGACACCCACAGGCCCATTGGGCGCGCAGTCACGACCGCTTCGTCGCGCGCGGCGGCAACGCGCGCGGCAAAGCGGTCGGCATCATCGATCACGCGCCCGCGCGGATCAGGGATCGCCATGACGACGGCAGCGGAAATGAAACCGATGATCGTCAGCACGACCATCAGTTCGATCAGCGTGAAGCCCTGTTGGGCGGAACGCGCAAAGGCATTGAAGCCACGTTCGCACGTCCGCGAGCGCGCCCGGCGCAGGCCGGGGCCCAGTGTCTATCGAACTGCGGACCCCGGCCTGCGCCGGAGAACCAGTCACAACTCGCTGGAATAGATATCCGCATTTTCTTGATCTCCGCCCGGCTGGCCATCCGCGCCCAGCGAACTGATGTCGAACGCGCCCTTGCGGCCCGGCACGGTGTAGACATAGGCGCGGCCCCACGGATCGTCGGGCAGCTTCTTGATATAGCCGCCGCGGCGATAGCGCTGCGGCTGGGCGAGGGATGCCGGAGGATTGAGCAGCGCCTGCAACCCGTCCGATCCGGCCGGATAGGTCAGATTGTCGAGCCGATACTGCTCCAGCGCCTGTTCGATGGTGGCGATGTCGGCCTTCGCCTTTTCGACGCGCGCCGTGTCGGTTGCAGGAATGACATTGATCGCCACGATCGTCGCCAACAAGCCGATGATGACGATGACGACCATCAGTTCGACCAGGGTGAAGCCCTCTTCTCCCGACCGCTGGTCACCGTTCGCCCTGAGCCTGTCGAAGGGCTTCATTGTCTTTGGCGAAAGAACAGGGCTTCGACAAGCTCAGCCCGAACGGATTTCAACATGCGCATATTCAACTCCTTCAAGCCCCGGTGAGGCTTTGCAGCTGCAGGATCGGCAGCAGGATGGACAGGATGATGACGGCGACGATGCCGCCCATCGCGATGATGATGACCGGCTCCAGCATGGCGAGCGCGGTGGAGGTGAAGCTGTCGAACTCCCGCTCCAGATAGTCGGCCGCGCGCTCCAGCATGGTGTCGAGCCGCCCGGCGCTTTCACCGCTCGCCGCCAGATAGACCAGAAGCGGCGGGAACACGCCGGCCCGGCGGAGCGCCGCCGACAGGCTGCCGCCGCCCCGGATCGCTTCCACGATCTCGTCCGACGCCTTGCGCAGCACCCGGTTGTGGACGGTGTTCGCCGTCAGCGTCAGCCCCTCCATCAGCGGCAGGCGGCTGGCAACCATGGTGGACAACGTCCGCGCCATCCGCGCGGCATGAAGGTCGCGGATCAACCGGCCCAGCAGCGGCAGGCCCAGCAGCATCGCATCGAACCGATAGCGAAAGCCGTCATTTTGCAACGCCCGCCAGAAGCCGACGCCCCCCAGCACCATCAGGATCAGCAACAGCCACCAATAGGCGGCCAGGAAAGCGGACACGGCCATCACGATCCGCGTCAGCAGTGGCAATTCCTGCCCCACCGTGTCGAACTGCTCGACCACCTTGGGCACGACGAAGATCATCAGCGCCGCGACCACGAACACGGCGAAGGTCGCCAGCACCGAGGGATAAGCGATCGCGGTCAGCACCTTGGAGCGCATCAGCGCCTGCCGCTCCATCAGATCGGACAATCGTTCCATGATCGTCGGCAGGCTGCCGGAGCTTTCACCGGCGGAAATCATCGCGCGATAGAGCGGTGGGAAGCTTTTGGGTTCCGCGCCCAGCGCGTCGGCCAGACGCCGCCCTTCCATGACCCCGCCATGCACCTTGCCCACGATCGCACGGACATGATCCTGCTCGCTCTGGCGGCCGATGGTGCGCAACGATTCCTCCAGCGGGCTGACCTGGGTCAGCGTCGCCAACTGGCGGGTGAAGAGCGTCAGTTCCTTGGGGCTGAGGCGCGGCGTGCGCAGCGACAGGCCCGCTCGCTGGCGCGCCGTTTCCACCGCGCCCGGCTCGATCCGCACGATGAACATCTTGCGCGCATCCAGCTTGGCGCGGGCATCCTCGATCGTTGCGGCCTTGATACTGCCGCTGCGCTCCCGGCCCGTAGGATCGATGACGCTATAGTCGAAATCAGCCATCGGCGATGGTTTCCGCATCCACCGTGTCGCGGCGCGATACGCGGATCGCCTCCTCCGCCGTGGTCTGCCCGTCGCGCACCAGCGCGCGCGCGGCCGACCCCAGATTGGGCGCGTTCAGGAAAGCGTGGCGCGCGATCAGCGATTCATCGCCCCCGTCATTGATCAGGCGGCGGATCGTATCGTCCACCCGGATCGCCTCGAACACGCCGATCCGCCCCTTATAGCCGGTGCCATTGCACTCGGTGCAACCGCGCGCCTTGTAGATGATCGTGCCGGGGTCGAAACCCAGCAGCGCACTGGCCGACTTGTCCGCCTGCACCGGCTCGCGGCAATGCTGGCACAGACGCCGCACCAGCCGCTGGGCGATCACGGCGCGCAGCGTGGACGCCATCAGGAAGGGTTCGACCCGCATGTCGCGCATCCGCGTGATCGCGCCGACAGCATCGTTGGTATGGACGGTCGACAGCACCAGATGCCCGGTCAGCGACGCCTGCACCGCGATCTCTGCCGTTTCCCGGTCGCGGATTTCGCCGACCATCACGACATCGGGGTCCTGCCGCAGGATCGCGCGCAGCCCGGCCGCGAAGGTCAGTCCGACCTTGGCATTGACCTGGGTCTGGCCGACACCCTCCATCGCATATTCGACCGGGTCTTCGACGGTCAGGATATTGCGGCTGCCATCGTTCAACTGACGCAGTCCGGCATAAAGCGTCGTCGTCTTGCCCGAACCCGTCGGCCCCGTGACCAGGATGATGCCGTTGGGTTCGCTCAATCCTTCGCGGAAGATGCGATCGGGCGTGCCGGTCATGCCCAGCAGGTCGAGCGTGATCCCGGCATTTTCCTTGTCCAGGATACGCAGCACCACCCGCTCGCCCGCGCGGCTGGGCAGCGTCGATACGCGGACGTCGAGCAGCTTGCCGCCCAGCGTCAGGCCGATGCGCCCATCCTGCGGCACGCGCCGTTCGGCGATGTCGAGCCGCGCCATCACCTTGATGCGGCTGACGACCACCGGCGCGACATGCGGCGGCATGCGCAGCGTTTCGCGCAACACACCGTCCACGCGCATGCGCACGATCAGGCCGGTTTCATAGGGTTCGATGTGGATATCCGACACGCCCTGCCGCGCGGCTTCGGCGATGATGCCATTGATCAGGCGGATGGCGGGCGCATCGTCTGCACTGTCGAGCAGATCGTCGGCAGTCGGGATGTCGGCGGCAAGGATGTCCAGTTCATCCGCGCCGACCTCCAGCGACCCAGCCATGGCCGCCGCGCTGCCCTCCATCGCATAATGGTTGGACAGGTGCCGGTCGAACTGCGCCGGTTCGACGAAGATCACGTCGAAACTGCGCGCCAGATGGCGGCGTACCTCCAGCAGGATGCGCGGGTCGCTGCCTTCGCGCACGGCAATGGCCAGGCGGTCCCCCTCCACCGGCAGCATGACGACGCCATGCTTGCGCGCGAAGACATAGGGAATGTCGATGGGGCGGGGGGCGGCAGGATGGGACCCGCCACCAACGGAACGTCACTCACACCAACCCCCGTTCAGGCTGAGCTTGTCGAAGCCCTCGCCTTCTTGAAGAAAAGGACCATCCTTCGACACGCTCAGGATGAGCGGATGGAGAGGACGGCGCGTCACTTGCGCGCTCCACTCGCCGGTATCTCGACCGGCCGCACCACGCCGCTCGATTGACGGACGGTCGGCTCGATGACCTGCGTGGGAGCCACCGCACCGGCGACCGGGGCCACCACCGCATCGCCGGGCTGTACCGCGACCGGCGGCTGCGCGCCCATATAGTCGCGCACCAGCTCGTCTATCGTCGGCTCCATGTCGGGATTGCGCTGCAACTGCATGCCCCGGACGTAGCCGTAGCGCTGCTGCGTCAGCCGCTGGGCGTCTTCCTTGGTCCGCAATATGGTCGGGCGGATGAAGACCATCAGGTTGGTCTTGGACCGGCTGCGGCTGCGCGACTTGAACAATTCGCCCAGGCCGGGAATATCGGACAGCAGCGGAATGCGCTCGATCGTCTTGCGCTCGTTATCGTCCAGCAGGCCCCCCAGCGCCAATATCTCGCCATCGTCCACGGTAACGGTCGTCTCGATCTCGCGCTTGTTGATGATGAGGTCGCTGCTAGAGTTGCTGACCGGCCCCGCCACGCTCGACACTTCCTGCTTCAGGAACAGCTTGATCGCGCCGCCGGTATTGATCTGCGGCTTCACCTCCAGCTTGATGCCGACATCCTGCCGCTGGACGGTGCGGAACTGGTTGTCGAAATTCTGGCTCAGCGCTTCGCCCGTCGTCACCGGCACCTGCTGGCCGACCAAAATCGACGCCTTCTGATTGTCCAGCGTCATGACCGACGGCGTGGACAGGAGGTTGCTTTCCGTGTCGGATTTCACCGCATTGATGATCGCGCCGAAAATGCCGTTCTTGCCGATCTGCGTGCCCAGGCCCCCGATGATCCCGGTCGCGCTTTGCAGGCTGTTGATCGCCGCCTGTTGCAGCGTGCTCGCCAGCTCGCCGCTATTCTGCACTTCGGTCGTGGTCCGCGTACCGTCGGGCGCGACGACGGTCGTCGTTGTCGTACCAAGCTGCGTCGCGCCATAGGCCCCGGCCAGCGTCAGCAGATTGGGCGACGCATTGCTGTAGTTGGTCGCGGCAAAGCCGGTCGACGTGCTGCCGATCAGGAATTGCACGCCCAGCTTCTTGGCCGCCGCGTCGCTGATTTCTACGATGATCGCCTCGACCAATACCTGTTCGCGCCGCGTGTCGACCTGACGGATCGTTTCGCCCAGCATCCGCTGCACGTCGCTGTTGGCCGCCACGATGATCGCGTTCGCGCCTTCGTAGCGGGTTACGATCGCGGGGCCGCGCGTCGATATGCCGCCCCCGCTGGAGGAGGCGGAGGCGGATGCCGCCGCGACCGGCGCGGCCGCCTGCGAAGCGGGCGCGGCGCTCGCCCCGCCTGCTGCCGGGGTAGAGGCCGTCACGGGCTGGCTGGTCGATTGGCCGACCAGCTGCTGCAAGACGGGCAACAGCTTCTCCGCATCGGCATGTTCCAGCCAATAGACCCGGATTTCCGTGCCGCTCGCCGCCTGCTGGTCCAGTTGACGGGCCATCGCGACAAGACGCGCGACCGTGCCGGCATCGCCCCGGATCGCGACGGCGTTGCTGCTGTCGATCGGCACCACGGTCGCATCGGACGGCGCGGCATTCTCGCCGCCGCCCTTGCTAGCCACCAGCGCCTGGAGCGAGGTCGCGATTTCGCGCGCGCCTGCATTTTTCAGCATCACCATCTGCGTGGCGGACGTGTCGCGATCGATCCGGGCGATCACCTGCCGGATGCGCGCGATATTGTCGGCATAGTCGGCCACGACCACGCTGTTGCCTGCGCGGTTGGCCGTGACGGAGCCTTCCTTGCTTACCAGCGGGCGCAGCGTTTCCAGCGCGCTCGCCGCATCGATGGAGCGCAGGCGAAACACCTCCGTCACGAAGCTGTTGCGGTTGGCCGCGCTGCCCACGCTGCTGGGCTGGCCCGCCGCGCCATCGGCGGGCTGGATGCGGTAGGCCCCGCCCGGCGCGGGTACGGCGACCAGACCGTTGGCGCGCAGGGTCGACAGCACGATCTCGAAATATTCGGACCGGGACAGGGGGCGATCGGTCACGACCGAAACCTTCCCCTGCACCTTGTTGTCGATGATGAAGGTGCGCCCCGTCACCCGCGCGGCATCCTGGATGAAGGCGCGGATATCGGCGTCGCGCACGTTCAGCGTCTGTTGCGCCTGCAGCGGCGCGGCGATCGGCGTGGCCAGGGCCAGAATGCAGACAATCGGGGCCGTGGCGGCGGTAAGGAGGAATTTGCGGGTCATGGGCCTTGCACTATGATGTTGACCGATGCGACGGCGGCGCCGCGCTCTACGGTCAGGGACAGGCGCGCGCCGGGCGCGATCTGGTTCTGAAGGGTCTGGAGATCGCCGGTCGATCCGATCGGCTGGCCATTGACCTGCGTCACGACGTCGCCGGGCCGGAAGCCGACGCCGGTAAAGCCCGGCCCCTTGGACAGGACGGCCAGGCCGGTGACGCGGCCATTCTGCAACCGGGGGGCAAAGCCGATATCGCGTTTCAGGCTGTCGACGGTCGGCCCGGCCGCTGGCGCTGCGGGCGGTGGCGGAGCAGCGCTTTGCCAGCCCTCGCCGGAAGAGGGCGGCGCGGCTTCGGGCGCGGGGGTCGACTGGTCGATGAAAATCTGTTCTTCCGCCCCGCCGCGATCGATCGTGACATGGTCGAAGGCGACGGCTTTCAGCACGACACCGGGCATGATCTCGTCACCCACGGCAAAGCTGTTCTGCACCCCATCGGGCGACGCGATGATGGCGGATCCCAGCCCAGACCCTTCGTTCAGTCGCACGCCATACAGCGTCAGCGCGAGCGACGTGACGACGCCGCTGCCTGCCTGTTGCGGCGCACCGGTGCGGAAGAAGGGATCGAAGCTGGCGAAGAGCGCCTGACGCGCGCCGGGGGACAAGAGCTGCGCCTGCCGCCCTTCCCACGGACCGAAGCTGCCGACCGGTGCGACGACCGTCCACACCAGCCGCACCAGTTGGAGCGCCAGCAGGACCAGCAATAAGCGCTCGAACACCGCCAGCCAATCGATCGACGGCGCAGGTCGATCGCGCCTGAAGCCGCGTCCCAGACTTCGCAGATTATGGCCCAATGGCACCCGCATGATGGTGAAAAACGCCCCCGATATGTGTCAGGGTCAGCTAGGCCTGCGATCTTACCACCGAATGACATTTATATGACTGTAATATGACATGGGTATCGCAGCTTGCATTTCGCAGATGGCGCGATAGCAACGGCGCCGTCTTCGCTACATTCCCCGTTTCATTCGAGTGTTTCCATGACGGCCCCCGATATAGACGCCGACCCGGCCCGGATCGCGGCGCATTCCCGCATCCAACGCGTGCCGAGCAAGGAATTGACGCTGTTCATCCAGCGCGATTTCCTGAACGGGCAGGAATGTGCGGCGCTGGTCGCCCTGATCGATGCAAAGCGCCGCCCGTCCACCATCGCGGACGCCAATGGCGACGGCTATTTCCGCACCAGCGAAACCTGCGATCTCGACCATGCCGAACCCTTCGTCGCTGCGATCAATGCCCGGCTGGACGATTTCGTCGGCATCGCCACCGCCCATGGCGAACCAATTCAGGGTCAGCGCTATGATGTGGGGCAGGAATTCAAGGCGCATACCGATTATTTCGACCCGAAGGGCGCGGACTATGCCCGCTATTGTTCGGTGGCGGGCAATCGCACCTGGACGCTGATGGTCTATCTCGACCAACCGGCGGCAGGCGGCGCGACCCGCTTTACGAAGATCGGCAAGACGGTGCAGCCCGAAAGCGGTAAGCTGCTCGCCTGGAACAATCGGATCGCGTCGGGCCAGCCGAACCCGGCCAGCATCCATCATGGCATGAAGGTGCGGTCGGGGGTGAAGCATGTCATCACCAAATGGTATCGCGAGCGCCCCTGGGGCTGAACGCAAAGATCAGGCCCAGAAGCGCCGAGCGTCCACGAAGTCGGCATGGGCGTGGGCGGCGGATGACAGCAATGTGGCCTTGTCGCCTTCTCCAGCCGCCATCTCCAGTCCATGGCGCGCCAAGGTCGCAGGGACATTGACCAGATCGTTGAGCGCGCCCAGCGCGTCCTGCATCCTTTCCAGCTTGCCCACGAACGCCCTGTGCCGACGGCGCGCCTTCTTGCCCTCGAACAATGCACCAAAATATTCGGCGCCATAACGCAGCTTCTTGGCATCCTTGCGCACGCCGTGGCGCGCCGCATCGCTCAGCCGCTTCATGCCCTTGCCCCGTTTCGCGATCCGCTTGCGCAACTTGCGCAACCGCTCCGCCGCGAAGGGCGCGGCCGGTCGATCGGCCGATGGCAATAGCCCGGCGCCATCCGCCAGCCATTCCGCCAGATCGATCAGCAGCATGCGCACACGCGCCGACGCCAGCCATTGCATCACCCGGTCGCGCGCGACGCCATGCGCCGCCTCCAGCGCCTGCCGCTGTGCAGCGTCCGTCACACGCACCGCCAGCACGTCCAGGTCGCGAGCGTCGCCCATGATGCCGGCCAACCAGCGCAACTCGTCCTGAAATCGTGCGACATCCTCCGTGCGCAGCAGCGGCTTGAACAGGGTCAGGGCCGTGCGCAGGCGGCGGATCGCCACCCGTGCCTGATGCAGGGCTTCGGGCGCGTAGCCGTCGAGCAGCAACGCCTCGTTCAAGCGATAATGGCGCAGGCACAGGGCGACGATCTGCCGGAATGCTGCACCGATGGAAACGTCGGGGTCCAGCGCCACCCGTTCCGCCTTATAGGCGGACGGCAGCGCATCGGTCAGCCGATAGCCGCGTTCCGACTTGCTCAGCACGCCTGGCCGCACCGCGATGTCCGCGTCGATCCGCCGGGCCAGCGCAAACAGCGCGGCGGGCGCGCCCGACTTCAATTCCAGTTCGATTTCGCAAATCACCTGTTCACGGCCGCCCGCGCGCACCACCCCCTGATCCAGCACCAGTTCGATCACGGCGTCGTCCTGCGACACCAGCCAGGTGCGGCGCTGCACCTCAACCTCGAAGACGGGGGCGATATCCGCCACCGCTGCGCCCAGCAGCGCCGCGACGGGCGTGCTGTCGTCGAGTATCGGGATACTGCCGCGCACCGGCCTCTCCCACTCGTCACGGCTGAACAGCCCAGCGCCACCCTGTCCGTTCGCCTTGACGGTCTGGATGCGGCGACGGCCCGACCGGCGAATGCGCAGGCTTACGCCATGCTCCGCCAATCGGTGATCGGGTGTGTCGAAATAGGTGGCCAGCAGCGTGGCCTTTTCGCTTTCCAGCGCCTGGAGCGGCGGCCAGGTCGCAAACAGGTCTGCCGATTGCGGCGACAGGTCCAGTTTCAGTTCGATTTCCGGTTGCAAGCCTTGCTCCTGCCAGCGCCCCCGTCGACGGCATGCTCCTTAGCATGGTCCAGCCCGATCATGAAAATGCAAACCATGTCTCTGAACTGTCATATCAATGACCCGCCATTGTCACAGAAGCAGCATCACCATGTCATCTACCGCGCCTAACTGCCCGCTTCGAGGGCGACAGGGGGCGTTGTCCGAATCGAAATTCCCCTGCGCTCCGCACATCAACCATACCGGCGAGCACCGGAGCGGAGACGACATGGCCAAGATTAACCGTATCCAAACGATCCTGATGGCGAGCTGCGCCTGCGTGGGCCTGAGCGCCTGCGGCGCCGACGACATCGCTTCGCCGGGCGAAGGCACGATCGTCATTCCGGCTCCGACGCCGACGCCAACCCCCACGCCGACCCCCACGCCCACGCCGACCCCGACCGCCGTGACCCCCGCCGCCAGCTGCCCGACGATCGCTGGCCCCGTCCAGCTGACCGACGCCGGCACCATCACGGACGGCACCAACACCTGGCGCAATTGCGCCTTCCCAGCGCGCTTCACCGCCTCGACCGCCATCTCCAAGCAGGCCGGCGTGATCTATTCGATGCCGGGCCGCGTCGATGTCGGCACCGATCAGGGCGCCAGCAGCACCGGCAACAATGTCACGCTGACGATCGATCCGGGCGTCACCATCTTCGCCGCCACCGGCAACACCTTCCTGGCCGTCAACCGTGGCAACCGCATCAGCGCCGTCGGCACCGCGACCCAGCCGATCGTCTTCACCAGCCGTGAAAACGTGCTGGGCACCAGCACCGACCAGTCGTCGGGCCAGTGGGGCGGCGTCGTGCTGCTCGGCCGCGCGCGCATCACCGACTGTCTTGCGCCTGCCGCCGCTCCGGGCACGGCAGCGTGCGAACGCGACACCGAAGGCGCCAGCGGCGCGCTCTATGGCGGTATCGACGACGCCGACAATTCGGGCCGCATGTCCTATGTCCAGATCCGCTATTCGGGCTTCGTCCTGTCGGGTTCCAGCGAGTTGCAGGGCCTGACCCCCTCGGGCGTCGGCACCGGCACGCAGCTGGACCATATCCAGGTGCACAACAGCTCGGACGACGGCATCGAAATCTTCGGCGGCTCGGTCCACCCGCGCTACCTGGTCCTGACCGGCAACGAAGACGACAATCTCGACACGGACATGGGCTATCGCGGCACCGTCCAGTTCCTGCTGAGCATCCAGCGCGCGAACAATGACATCGGCGACGCCTTCCTCGAAACCGATTCGAACGGTGGCACCAACAGCAACGCCAGCGAAGACGCCCTGCCGCGTCAGTATCTGAAGGTCGCCAACTTCACCGCCATCAACCGCTCGACCACCGGGTCGAACGGTGCGGCCATGCTGCTGCGCGGCGGCGCGGACCTGGCGCTGGTCAACGGCATCATCGTCAGCCCGACCCAGAGCTGCCTGCGCATCGACAGCGCGCCGACCGTCCGCGACGCCGACACGGCGCTTCAGGATGCCGGCAAGCCGCGCTACATCTCGGTCGTGATGCAGTGCAACAGCACTCCGTACAAGGGCAGCCGCGGCGTCGACCCCACGGTCGTGCAGTCGATCTTCGAAGCCGGCCCGAACAGCACGATCAGCTACACCCCGTCGCTGACCAGCCTGTTCATCAACGGCGCGACCGAAACCGCCCGCACCGCCGTCGACCCCAAGACCATCGACAGCAACTTCGCCACCACCAACTATATCGGTGCGGTGAAGGACAGCAGCGACACCTGGTATGCCGGCTGGACCTGCAACTCGGTCACCGCCAGCTTCGGCACGACCAGCGGCAACTGCACCGTCATTCCGCGCTGATCGGCACCTGACCTCAACAGGGGCGGGGGAGCGTGCGTTGCGCTTCCCCGCCTTCTTTGCACTGAATTTTCCCAAGGGGGACGAATAGCATGTCGAAGCCGCTCAGCCTGGCGCGCCTGCTCCTGATTTCCACCGCACTGGTCGCCCCGATGGCGACAGCGCAGACCAGCTCGACCGCTTCGCCCAGCGGCGGCGACGCCGGCATGAGCACGACGCCCAGCGCCGCAGACGAGTCCGACGCCCAGACCGGCAATGTCGACGTGTCGATCCCCGGCGCGGACATCGTCGTGACCGGTCGCCGCACCGCCAACATCTCCCAGGCCGCGCCGCAGGTCGTCAACGTCCTGTCCGCCGCCGACATCAAGCGGACGGGCGAAGGCGACATCGCCGGCTCGCTCCAGCGCGTGACCGGCCTGTCGGTCGTGTCGGGCGGGTTCGTCTATGTCCGCGGCCTGGGCGATCGCTATTCGCTCGCCCTGTTGAACGGCTCCCCACTGCCCAGCCCCGAACCGCTCAAGCGCGTCGTGCCGCTGGATATCTTTCCGACCAGCGTCATCGCCTCGACGCTGGTGCAGAAAAGCTTTTCCGCCAACTTCCCCGGTGAATTCGGCGGCGGCGTCATCAACCTGACGACCAAGGCGATCCCGACCGAATCCTATCTGGAAATCGGCGTCGGCAGCTCGGCCAACACCGAAACCTCGGGGCAGATGGGCTATACCCATTATGGCGCCAAGTCCGACTGGACCGGCTTCGACGACAGCTCGCGCGACGTACCGCCGCTGTTGCAGGACGCGATCAAGAGCGGCACGCCCTTCCCGAACATACCGCGCGCCGACCTGCGCGCCATCGCGATGCAGTTCCTGAACGCCGACACCACGGTGCTTCAGCGCACCAACAGCCTGCCGTTCAACTTCTCCGGCTCGGTCAATGCGGGCACGGCGACGGATGTCGGCAGCGACGGCCGACTGGGCGTGATCGCCACGGCCTCCTACAGCAACAAGTGGCGCACCCGCGACACGTTGCAGCAGGCCTCGCTCGACCCATCAAGGGGCGCGGGCAAGAATACGCAGCAGATCAGCACCGACAACGACGTTACGGTCAACGCTCTGCTGGGCTTCGGGCTGGAACTGGGCGAGCAGAAGCTGCGCTGGACCAACCTCTATATCCGCGACACGTTGAAGCGCAGCGCGCTGTCGGTCGGCCAGAATGACGGCCAGATCCAGGGCGCGGACTATATGACGCAGAATACCGCCTGGTACGAACGGCAGCTGATCGACAGCCATCTGGTCGGCGAGTTCAAGCTGAGCGATGCGCTAAGCCTCGACATGCGCGGCGGCTTCTCCAACTCGCAGCGTGAAGCGCCCTATGAGCGCGAATTCGTCTACGTCCGCACCAACCGCGCCCTGACCGAAGACCCGGTCGGCAACCGCTTCATCAACGCGCTCAATCGCCAGCGCGGCGACGCCTCGACCACGTTCAGCGACCTCAATGAGGATCTCTGGTCGGCGGGCGCGGACCTCAGCTACAAATTCTCGCCGGACTTCACGCTGACGGCAGGCTATGCCTTCACCGATACCAAGCGCACCTCCTCGCGTTATGAACTCCATTATGACGCCACCAACCTGCCGCTCGCCGTGCAGCAGTTGCGGCCCGACTATCTGACGTCGGACGCCACGATCCAGCTGTACGACATCAGCCTGCTGGAGTTTTCGGGCAATTACCCGGTCTATGACGCGGCGATGCGCGTCCATGCCGGCTATGCGCAGGTGCAGGCGCAGGTCGTCCAGGGCCTCAGCTTCAATGCGGGCGTCCGCTATGAAAAGGGCGACCAGTCGGTCACGGGCGTCGACGTCTACAATACCGGCATCACGCCCTTCAACCAGATCAAGAAGGATTACTGGCTCCCCGCCGTCACCGTCACGCTCGAAGCGGCGAAGGGCCTGCAATTCCGCGCCAGCGCGTCGAAGACCATCGCGCGCCCACAGTTCCGCGAACTCATCGCCCAGCCCTATCTCGACACCGACTCCAACCGTTTCTTCCGCGGCAACCCGTTCCTCAAGGACAGCCAGCTGTGGAACGCGGATATCCGCGCCGAATGGTATATGGGCCGTGACGAGCGGCTGATCGGCGCGGCCTTCTACAAGAAGATCGACAATCCGATCGAAACCTTCACCACCATCAACGACACCTATAATGTGACGACCAGCTTCGCCAACGCGCCCGAAGCGACGCTTTACGGGTTCGAACTGGAAGCGCAGAAATATGTGCCGATCGACGGCTGGGCGAACTCCGATTTCTTTGCGACCCGCCGCATCGCGCTGATCGGCAACTATACCTATACCCAGTCGAAGCTGAAGGTGAAGGACGGGGACACCACCATTCCCTATACCTACACCGCAGGCGACCTGCCCGCCGCGTCGGACTATTTCCTGAACGGCGTGCCGCTCACCGGTCAGTCGGACCATCTGGTCAACCTGCAACTGGGCCTGGAAGATACGGAAAAGCTGTCGCAGCAGACGTTGTTGCTGACCTATGCCAGCGACCGCGTCACCAGCCGTGGTCCCAACCTGCAACCCGATATCAAGGAACGGCCGGGCGTGCAGCTGGACTTCGTCGCCCGTCAGGGCGTGAAGCTGCCCGGCGGGATCAACAGCGAGTTCAAGTTCGAAGCGCGCAACATCCTGGGCCGCAAGTTCCAGGAATTCCAGCAGGCCGGGGACAACCGGGTCTATTATAACCGCTACAAGATCGGCACGACGATCGCGGCCTCGATGACCGTCGCCTTCTGACGCACGCCGACCAGCTTCGGATTAATGAAGATAAGGACAAGCCTGCGCCGGGGAACAGTAAGCACTGGCCCGGTTATTCTATGTAAAGACATGCAAACGGCCGGGGCGACCCGGCCGTTTTGCTATCCACAAAAACGAAGAGGCGCCGCCCTTGCCGGACGACGCCTCCTCGGCTCCCTGCACCTTTTCGGGTGAAATCAGCGCATCGCATAAGCCGGGTTCAGGCGACCCAGCCCCCGCATCGCCACATCGCGCGACGATTCTTCATTGCCGTTAGCCAGCACCAGCGTCACCTCGGGCGCGAAACGCGCCGAACGATAGGCTTCGCGCGCCTGAGCCATCTTGCCCTGACCCGCATAGGCGTTGCCCAAATTGATCAGTCGCGCCGGATCATTCTCGCCATAGACCGGCATCGTCGCCAGCTTGCGTTGTGCATCGGCGAAGCGCCCGGCGGTCAGCGCCTTGGCGGCCAGCTGGCCATCGGCCACGCCTACCACGACCATCTCTTCGGGGGCCGCCTGAGCGATGCCCGGCGCCATGGCGGCCAGCACCAGCCCTATCATTACAGCGGCCTTCGTCATCTCCCGATCTCCTGAAAAAACTTCCTACGATAGCGAGAAGTATTTCATTTAGATGACATCAGAACAAGAGCGCATCTCACACGGAGAAAAGACTTTCTATCTCAATATATCAATAGGTTATGATTTTTACGCGATAATGTCATAAAAGCGTAATCGAAAAAACAGGTCAAATGCCTTTCGATTCGAATCATACGAATTGCATCCGCGGACGACGCAAGGACGCGCCGGATACGCATATTTTCGATGCATGGGATAAGGGTCCGGAGGCTTCTGTTGCCCGGCGCCTCCGGGGGCCGCTGAATTCCCTTCTGTTGCCCGGTGGGTTCAACCGCGCTATTTTAGAGTAATGTCAGGCCGTGAGGCCCTCAATTACGCTGCAATGGCGAGTGCTTCGTTATCGTTGGCACTTGTGAGTTTTGCACAGTTTAACGGCTTACACGGGCCGGGTAAAAATATCGCCTTTGAACACACGTCGATCCTAGTTCGGCCCCGTCAGACGCCCCGTAACGGACTGGCCGTCGCGGGACATGTGGTGGAACCGCCGGGTACTGCCCCCGGGTCCGCTGCGTCTATTATACGACACAATTTATCACCATAGCCGGGCGAACCCGGCCCGACCCATATGGCCCGGTCCGCATCCTTTTTCAAGTCATGGACTTACAGGACGCAGACGGCGATACAGCAACCCATGTGCATCATGGCCATGGCATGGGCGGCCCATCCGCGCTGGCGGCTGATCCTGATCGGCAATCGCGACGAATATCATGCGCGCCCCGCAGCACCGCTCGCGCGCTGGAATGATCGCCCCGGCCTCATCGCCGGGCGCGACCTGCAATCGGGCGGCACCTGGATCGGCGTGTCGGAAGCAGGGCGCGCGGCGATCGTCACCAACTTGCGCGGCTATGGCGCGCCCCGGCCCGACCGGGCGTCGCGCGGCGCGCTGGTAACCGACCTGCTGGCCGGAGACGGAGACTATGCCGACATTGCGCAGGCCGCGCTCGCCGATTTCAACCCGTTCAACCTGATCGCGATAGAGGGCGACCGCGCCCACTTCCTCACCAACCGCCCCGAACCGCTGCGCACCGCGCTGACGCCGGGGCTTTACGGCCTGTCCAACGGCGCGCTCGATGCGCCCTGGCCCAAGACGCTGGCGCTCAAGGCGGCGCTCCTGTCCTGGTTGACGCAGGATGCGCAGGACCCCGCCCTGCTGTTCGATCCGCTGCGGCAAGAAACTCTGCCCACCGCCGGCATCGCGCCTGCCCTGCCCTCCGACGCGCCGGACGAAGCGGCCGCCTCGCCCATCTTCATCCGCAACCCGCTTTATGGCACCCGGTGCAGCACCGTGATCGCGGTGGATCGGCACGGGCAAGGCTGCATCCTGGAACGACAATTCGACCGCGACGGCGGTCATGCGGGCGAGACCGCTCTCCGTTTCGCATGGTGACAGACGGCGATCATTGGCAGCCATTCGAACTGCATGTTATGCTCCCTGTATGAAAGCTCGTCTCTTCATGCCCCCGGTGATCTTGGGCCTGCTGCTGTTGCTGATCGTCACCACGGGCGACGCGCTGTTGTGGAGCGTGCCGCATGCGCTGGATAAATTGCCGCCCCGGATATTGACGGTCGCCGTCCTCACCGCCCTCTGGCTGGTGCATCGCTATAGACGGGCGACCCGCTGACGCGCCATGCGCGATATCCCCCACTTCCCCCCGCGCTGATCCCGCGCTAAGGCCTTGCCCATGATCCTCGTCATCGACAATTATGACAGCTTCACCTGGAACCTGGTCCATTATCTGATGGAACTGGGCGCTGAGGTGGAAGTCGTCCGCAACGACGCCATTTCGGCGGGCCAGGCCCTGTCCAGCGGCGCGAAGGCGTTCCTGCTGTCGCCCGGCCCCTGCACCCCCAATGAGGCGGGCGTCAGCCTGGATCTCGTCGCCGCCTGCGCCGATGCGCACGCGCCGCTGCTGGGCGTGTGCCTGGGCCATCAGGCGATCGGCCAGCATTTCGGGGGCAAGGTCGTGCGCGGCGGGCTGATGCACGGCAAGACATCGCCGGTCACGCATGATGGCACCGGCCTGTTCGAAGGCCTGCCTTCGCCCTTCACGGCGACCCGCTATCATTCGCTGATCGTAGAGGACATTCCCGATACGCTGGTCGTGAACGCCACCAGTGAAGACGGCTCCGTCATGGGCTTCCGCCACGCTACGCTGCCGATCCATTCGGTGCAGTTCCACCCGGAAAGCATCGCCACCGAATATGGGCATGACATGCTGGCGAATTTCTTGCGCCTAGCGGGCTTGCCGGTACGGACGCGTGAAGCGGCCTGACCTGTCCTATCGGGCGGGTTCGACCTATCCTGCGCCAGTCGCTTCCCGAATGTTGCGGGAATAGGAAATCAAATTTCAGGATGTGCGGGAAAAGTGCGAAGTTAAGCGGTGACACCCCCTCGACTCCGCCGCCCCCCGCCGATTAAGGCGACGCGATGAACCGCCTGCCCGATCCTTCCTCGCCGCTGTCGGCAGACGCCGCCGCCCAGGCGTTCGACCTGCTGTTCGACGCCGACCTGACAGACGCGGACATCGCCGCCTTCCTCGTCGCGATGGCCCGGCGCGGCGAAACCGCAGTGGAGATCGCTGCCGCCGCCCGCGCCATGCGCGCCCGCATGATCTCAGTTACCGCCCCTGAGGGCGCGATCGACGTTTGCGGCACCGGCGGCGACGGGCATCACACGCTGAACGTCTCGACGGCTGTATCCCTCGTCGTCGCAGCAGCGGGCGTCCCGGTCGCCAAACATGGGAACCGCGCCGCATCGTCCAAGGCCGGTGCTGCCGACACGCTCGAAGCGCTGGGCCTGAATCTCGACAAGGCCGCCGCCACCGCCGAAGCGACGCTGGCGGACCTCGGCATCTGCTTCCTCTTCGCCCAAAATTATCACCCCGCGCTCAAACGGCTCGGCCCGATCCGTCGGACTATCGGGGAGCGCACGATCTTCAACCTGATGGGCCCGCTCGCCAACCCCGCCAACGTCCGCCGCCAACTGGTTGGCATCGCGCGCCCGGCCTATGTGCCCATCTATGCGCAGGCGCTGGCGGAACTGGGCGCGGACCGGGCGATGATCGTATCGGGCGACGAGGGGCTGGACGAACTCTCGCTGGCGGGCGGCAACGACGTTGCCGAAGTCTCGGCCGATGGCGTCATCGCGATGCGGCGTCTGAGCGCTGCGGACCTCGGCCTCTCCACCCACCCGGTCGAAGCCATCCGGGGTGGCGATGCCGCCCACAACGCCGCCGCATTGCGCGCCCTCTTGCTGGGTGAGGAAGGGCCGTATCGCGACGCCGTGCTGCTGAACGCCGCCGCCGCCCTTGTCGTGGCCGACGCGGCGCACGACATGCGCGAAGGGGTGGAGGAAGCCGCCGAGACCATCGACCGCGGGCTTGCCAACGCCCTTCTGAATTGCTGGATTGCCTATTCATGACCAACAAGCTGATCGAGATTTGCGATTTCAAGCGGGAGGATGTCGCCCGCCGCCGCGCCGCGACCACTGTCGCATCGCTTCATGCCCGCGCCAGCGAGCAAACTCCGCCGCGCGGCTTCCGCCAGGCGCTGGATGCCGCGGCACGCTCGGGCTTCGGCCTGATCGCCGAAGTCAAGAAGGCCAGCCCCTCCAAGGGCCTGATCCGCGCCGACTTCGATCCGCCCGCCCATGCGCAGGCCTATGCGGCGGGCGGCGCAGCCTGCCTGTCGGTCCTGACCGACGAGCCCTATTTCCAGGGCCATGACGATTATCTGATGGCCGCCCGTTCGGCCTGCGCCATCCCCGTGCTGCGCAAGGATTTCATCGTCGATCCCTGGCAGGTGCTGGAAAGCCGGTCGCTGGGTGCCGACGCCATCCTCATCATCGTCGCCGCGCTGGACGACGGGCAGATGCAGGAAATCGAGGATGCGGCCCTGGGCCTGGGCATGGACGCCCTGATCGAAGTGCATGACGAAGCCGAACTGGAGCGCGCCCTGAACCTCCGCTCGCGCCTGATCGGCGTGAATAATCGCGACCTGCGCGACTTCTCCGTCGATTTCGCCCGCACCTATGAACTGGTGGGCAAGGCGCCCGAAGGCTGCACTTTCGTCGCCGAAAGCGGCCTAACCAGCCATGCCGACCTGACCACCATGGCCGATCATGGCGTGCGCTGCTTCCTGGTCGGCGAAACCCTGATGCGCCAGGCCGATGTCGAAGCGGCGACCCGCAACCTGCTGACGGGGCAATGACGGGTCTTACCCATCTGGACGAAGACGGCGCGGCGCGCATGGTCGACGTCTCGGCCAAGGCGACGACCGCGCGCGAAGCTGTCGCCTCCGGCCGCATCGACATGCGCGGCGACGCGGCGAAGGCGATCGCCGACGGTTTGGTCAAGAAGGGCGATGTCCTCGCCGTGGCGCGGGTGGCGGGCATCATGGCCGCCAAGCGCACCGCCGACCTCATCCCGCTTTGTCACCCGATCGCGCTCAGCGCCGTGACGGTCGATTTCGATCTGGACGATAGCGGCGTCACCGTGACCGCCACGGCCCGCACGGCAGGCCAGACCGGGGTGGAAATGGAGGCACTGACCGCCGCCTCCGTGGCCCTGCTCACCATTTACGACATGGCCAAAGCGCTGGACAAGGCGATGGTCATCGGCGGTGTGCAGCTGGAGGCCAAGACCGGCGGCAAATCCGGCGATTGGCGCCGCGCTTCATGAGCCTGCTGCCGGTCGCCGAAGCGCAGGCGCGCCTGTTCGCCCTCGCCACGCGCCTGCCGGTCGAAACGGTTCCCATCGCCGACGCGACCGGCCGCTGGCTGGCGGACGATCTGCTCGCCATGCGTGACCAGCCCTGGGCCGACCTGTCGGCGATGGACGGCTATGCCGTGCGCGCGGCCGAACATCCCGGCCCGTGGCGGGTGACGGGGAAAAGCGCGGCAGGGGTTGCCGCGCCATCGCCGCTCGCCCCCGGCGACGCCTGCCGCATCTTCACCGGTGCGCCCCTGCCGCCGGGCGCGGACGCCATATTGATCCAGGAAAACGCCATACGCGCGGGCGACCTTCTGACGGCCAGCGACGATCCCCTGCCGACCGGTAGGCATATCCGCGCCGCCGCATCCGACTTCGCGCGCGGTTCGGTCTTGCTCGACGCGGGCAGCCACCTTGGCCCGGCGCAGGTCGCTCTCGCGGTGCTGGGGGGGCATGGCACGGTGCCGGTCCGCCGCCGTCCGCGGATCGCGCTGCTATCTACGGGCAATGAACTGGTGCCGCCCGGCGCGCCTACCCCGCCCGGCTTCCTCCCCTCGTCTAACGCGCCGATGCTGGCGGCGCTGCTGGCGGCCCTGCCCTGCGACGTGATCGACCTCGGCATCGTGCCGGACGATATGGACGCCATGGTCGCCGCAATGGAACGCGCCGGCAGCGCCAATGTCATCGTCTCGACCGGCGGCGCGTCCGTCGGCGACCATGATCTGGTGCGCCCCGCTTTCGTCCGCGCTGGCGGGACGCTCGATTTCTGGAAGATCAGGATGCGGCCGGGCAAACCGCTCATGGCAGGACGATTGGGCGACGCGATGTTCCTTGGCCTGCCGGGCAACCCTGTCTCCGCCTTCGTGACGGCAACCTTGTTCCTCCTGCCACTCGTCCGCCATGTCGGCGGCGCGACCCATCCGCTGCCGCTGGCGACCGACGCATCGCTGGCCTCTCATCTGCCTGCCACGGGCGACCGTGACGACTATCTGCGCGCCTGGCGTGCGCCTGATGGCATTGTGTCGGTAACGTCGCAGGATAGCGCCGCCACGGCCGCCATGGCGAAAGCCGATTGCGTGATCCTGCGCCCTGCCGGATCGCCACCCGCACAACCAGGAACACGCGTCGTCATCCTGCCGCTATGATGTGTTCGGGAGTGCTTGACTAACCTTCATCTGTTTCCTATGCGTTCCTCATACGTTCCACGGAGGACCGCGATGTTGACCCCCAAGCAGCAGGAATTGCTGAGCTTCATTCAGACCCGATTGGACGAAGGCGGCGTGTCGCCCTCGTTCGAAGAAATGAAGGATGCTCTGGATTTGCGGTCCAAGTCCGGCATCCATCGCCTGATCAACGCTCTGGAAGAACGCGGCTTCATCCGCCGCCTGCCCAACCGTGCCCGCGCGCTGGAGGTGTTGAAGCTGCCCGACGCGATGCATCGCCCGCCAGCACCCGTGATCGCGCTCAAGCCCAAGGCTGCGCCCGCCATTCCGATCGCCGCCAATGACGTGATCGAAATCCCGCTGCACGGTCGAATCGCGGCCGGCGTCCCGATCGAGGCTATGGAGGGGCAGACGATGCTGTCCGTCCCCGCCGCCCTGCTGGGCGCGGGCGACCATTATGCGCTGGAAGTCTCGGGCAATTCGATGATGGAAGCGGGCATACTCGATGGCGACTTTGCGCTCATCCAGCGTACCGATGTCGCTCGCGAGGGCCAGATCGTCGTCGCCCTGATCGACGAGGCGGAAGCGACGCTCAAATATTTCCGCCGCGAAGGCAGCCGGGTCCGGCTCGATCCGGCCAACAGCGCCTATGAACCCCAGGTCTATGATCCACGGCAGGTCCGCATCCAAGGCAAGCTGGCGGGGCTGCTGCGCCGCTATAATTGAGGCTTTGGTCGCCATGGCCTGCGAACGGACCGAACTATCCACGGATGCGCGTCACCGGGCGTGTGGACGGTGTGAACTTCGCCACTATCCAGGCTGATCGACAGCCCGCCGGTGCGCGCCAGCAGCCGACGGTCTATCTTCATCCAGCGCGGGCTGCACCAGCGTGGCAGGCGGCGATCGCTGACGACGATGTCCGCCGCCGCGCAATCGCGGGCGAAGTCGCGCCGCGCGACCAGCGCATCGCTGCGGGTGAACAGCAGCCGCCATGGTCGCCCTTTTCTATCGGTCAGGCGGACAGCGCACAGATCGCGGGAACATCGCGCGTCCGGCAAATCCGCGATCGCCGCCAGTTCGCCATCATAACCCGCGCTTTCGGACAGGACATCCCGCACATATTCGCCCGCCCGGTCGCGCAGTATGGCCATACCGTCACCCGTTCGCACCGCCACATGCCGCCCGTCGCCCGTCACCAGAATATCCGGCGGCGAAGCCACAAATGTCGCGACCACCCCGATCAGGACCGGCCCAGCGCCCAGCCAGCGCCATCCGGTTCGCCACAGCAGGCACCACAGCAGCCCGACGACCGTCAACCCGAACAACGCCATGCCCATGGTCGGCGCCAGCAGGCTCGCCATCGGACTGGCGGCGACGCTGTGGGCCAGAAGCAGCAACAGGTTCAACGCCTGCGCGGTCAGCCACCAGGCAGGCGCACCCAGGCCCACGACATCCAGCAGCAACGCCAACGCTTCCAGCGGCATGACGACGAAGGTGGTAAGCGGGATCGCGATCAGATTGGCGAATGCACCCAGCAGGCCCGCCTTATGAAAATGGAACAGGGCGATGGGCATCAGCACCAGTTCGACGGCAATGCCGGTCGCCAATGTCACGGCCAGGGCGCGCCCGATCTTGCGCGCCAGATCTTCATCCCGCGCCGCAGCGAAGGCGCGAAACCGCGGATGTTCGGCGAGCGCCACCAGCGCGGTGACGGCCGCGAAGCTCATCTGGAAACTCGGCCCCGCCAGCGCTTCGGGCCATAGCGCCAGTACCACCAGCGCGCCGGTCGCCACCAGGCGCAGCGTCACGGCATCCCGGCCCATCGCCAGTCCGCCCAGCACCAACAAGGCAGCAACGCATGACCGCACCGTGGGAACCTCGGCCCCGGTAGGTGTGGTTAAGGCCTATGGTTAATGCCGAACAAGGGCCAGCATTAGCGAACGAAACATCCTGTTCACGATCTTTGGGTATCATCGCACGGCAATCGTTCCGTAGGTATCTGTAATGCTATCATACATCGCATTTGTTCTGGCAGCAGCCACTTCAGACATAACCGTGGATGAGCCAATCACCCGCATGTTTGGAGCGGTGACATACTCCGAAGCGATATGTGAAAATCATCGTCAAAGGCATTGCGAGAACAAAGACACGAGGGTCGGCATTTCTGCCCCTCCGTTCTACATCTACGACATCGGACACGAACTGATCGTCATCCACAAGAACGAAAAATGTATCGGTCGATACTATGTCTCTTATGACGATTTGCGGACCAAAAAGTCATTATCCAAAGTGCTTTCGACCGAGAGCGGCTGTTCAAAGCAACAAGGAGGACAGGCAGGAGGAATAAGCTCTCAACTGGACGACATTTTTGCCGCCGCAAAATACATGAGAGAGCGGGCATCGGTCATTTTCGGTCCGATCGAAAAGCGTTGCAAGGTAAAGCGAGACAAAACGGGCTGGCCCATCAGTTCAACGTGCTGAATGCCATTCTGCCCTAAAATCGCTCAAAACTGCGGATAAATCAGGGTTTGACTCCTATAACGCGCTTGTCAGCAATGTATAACCGATCCCTGCCAGCGCTCCGCCCGCCGCCGCGATCAGCATCAGCGGCCAGCCCAACGCCGCCCGCTGGCTCAGCGCCATCACGCGCATCAATAGAAAAATGACCGCGCCGATCAGCGCCGTCACATGCAACCCACTGATCGAGAGCAGATGGGCAAGGCCGCTGCGCCGCATCGCCTCTGCATCGGCGTCGGATATCGCGCCCTGATCCCCGGTCGCGAGCGCAACCGCTATGCCTGCCGCTGGGCCATCAACGCGATCAAGTATGTGCTCGAACAATCTGGCCCGCAGTGACGGTGAGACCGTGGATGGATGCAGCACTTCGATCGGCTTGAGCGCTTTCCCCGTCGCGCCGATCCCCTGAAAATAGGCGCGCGCCGCAAAGTCGTAGCCGCCCGGCACGCTCGGCGGTGCAGGCGGCATCAAGCGGACCCGAAATCGGATCCGCGCGCCCTCCCCCAGTCCCACTGGCACGTCGGCCTCAGCCATGTTGACGCGCACCACTGTCGGCAGATCGGGCGCATCGACCGGACGCAGCATCACGCGCACCATCGCCTGCGCTGGGACCGGTCGCACCCCCGTCACCTCGCCCGTCAACTGGACGAAGGTTGCGCGGGCAAGCGGGGGCTGTCCCAGAATCACTGCCTTCCCCCAGACCAGCAGGCAGCCCATGCAAGCCAATATTGCACCCGCGACAATGATCCGCCGCAACCGCCCGCCGGCCGGGAGCATCGCCCCCATGCAGGCCATCGCCAACGCCCCGCAGCAAAAGGCCAGCCATGCCATCGCATGGGGTAGGATGAACCAGGCGGATATGCCGCCGCCCAGCGCGATCGGCACCCAAAGGCCGATCTGTTCGCGCTCACGCTCCAGCCAGCTTTCCAGCAGCGCCACCCCGCTGCGCGCCAACGCGAGCGGCCTCGCGCCAAGCGAGGTTTGTCGTGGCTCAAAAGCCATGCTAGGGGGCGTCGCATCCATGGTTCAGCAAGGCGAATGTCAGGCAATATGACGGCAAGTGCAACGGGAATGAACAAGCAGGTGGTGACCCGTTTCGCCCCGTCTCCGACTGGATTCCTGCATATCGGCGGCGCCCGCACTGCGCTTTTCAACTGGCTGTTCGCCCGTCACCATGGCGGCAAGTTCCTGCTGCGTGTCGAGGACACCGACCGCGCCCGTTCCACCGACGACGCGGTGGCCGCGATTTTCGACGGACTGGACTGGCTGGGCCTGGGCGGCGATGAGCCTGCCGTGTTCCAGTTCGCGCGCACGCCGCGCCATGCCGAGGTCGCCAACCAGCTCCTGGACGCTGGTCACGCCTATCGCTGCTACGCCACGCCAGAAGAACTGGCCGAACTTCGCGAGCAGCAGCGCGCCGCCAAGCAGCCAATGCGCTATGACGGCCGCTGGCGCGATCGCGCACCCGAGGAAGCGCCCGCAGGTGCGCCTTTCGTCATCCGCATCAAGGCGCCGCGTGAAGGCGAAACGGTGATCGAGGATGCCGTGCAGGGCCGCGTAGTCGTGCAGAATGTCGAACTGGACGACATGATCCTGCTGCGGTCCGACGGTACGCCCACCTATATGCTGGCCGTCGTCGTCGACGATCACGACATGGGCGTGACCCATGTCATCCGGGGCGACGATCATCTCAACAACGCCTTCCGCCAGTTGACCATCATCAAGGCGATGGGTTGGGCAGAACCGATCTACGCGCATATCCCGCTGATCCACGGATCGGATGGGGCGAAGTTATCCAAGCGCCACGGCGCGCTGGGGGTCGACGCCTATCGCGACGAGATGGGGATGCTGCCCGAAGCGGTGCTGAACTATCTGTTGCGGCTGGGTTGGGGCCATGGAGACGAGGAGATCATCTCGATCGCTCGCGCCATCGAACTATTCGACATCGATGGCGTCGGCCGGTCGCCGTCCCGCTTCGACATCAAGAAGCTGGAAAATCTGAACGGCCATTATCTACGCGAAGCCGATGATGTCCGCTTGTCGAAGCTTGTCGCGCCTCGTGTGGAAAAACGGCTTGATATCACTCTTTCGGATACCAATCTGTCCGTCTTGACACAGGCCATGGCTTCGCTGAAGCCGCGCGCCAAGACCCTTAATGAAATTGCGGAAGGTGCAGAATTTCTGTTCAAAAATTGCCCGCTCGATTTTGACGAGAAGGCTTCCGCTCTGCTAGATGATTCCGCGCGCGCGCTGGTTCAAAAGACAGCCGACGCTCTCCAGCCCGTTCAGTCCTGGACGGTTGAAGCGATCGAAGACGCGATACGCCGTGTGGCAGAGGATGCCGGTCTGGGACTGGGCAAGGTGGCGCAACCGCTTCGTGCGGCGCTGACCGGCCATACGGTCTCGCCGGGGATTTTCGATGTCCTCTTCCTTCTGGGGAAAGAGGAGAGCTTGGAACGACTGAACGGTGTAGGGCACGCATCAATCGGTTGATGGCACTCAAGGAGAACAATATGCCGGATAATACAGCCAATTTGACCGTCGGGGGAGAAGCGAAGGATTATGCCGTCATGGACGGCACGGTCGGCCCGCAGGTCATCGACGTGCGCAAGCTTTACGCCAATACCGGCATGTTCACCTACGATCCCGGTTTCACGTCGACCGCCAGCTGTGAATCCGGCCTGACCTATATCGATGGCGATCAGGGCGTCCTGCTGCATCGCGGTTACCCGATCGGCCAGTTGGCCGAACAGTCCAGCTTCATGGAAGTCTGCTATCTGCTGTTGAACGGCGAACTGCCGTCGAAGGGCGAGCTGGAAGATTTCACCAACACGATCACGCGCCATACGATGGTGCATGAACAGTTGACTGCGTTCTTCCGCGGCTTCCGCCGCGACGCGCATCCCATGGCCATCATGGTCGGCGTGGTTGGCGCGCTGTCGGCCTTCTATCATGATTCGACCGACATCAACGATCCGGAACAGCGCCGTATCGCAAGCCATCGCCTGATCGCCAAGATGCCGACGATCGCGGCCATGGCGTATAAATATTCGGCGGGTCAGCCCTTCGTCTATCCGCGCAACGACCTGTCCTACACCGCCAATTTCCTGCGCATGACCTTCTCCGTCCCCGCAGAAGATTATATTCCCGATCCGGTGATCGTGGACGCGATGGACAAGATCTTCATCCTTCACGCCGACCATGAGCAGAATGCGTCGACCTCGACCGTGCGTCTGGCAGGGTCTTCGGGCGCCAACCCCTTCGCCTGCATCGCGGCTGGCATCGCCTGCCTGTGGGGTCCGGCGCATGGCGGCGCGAACGAAGCGGCGCTCAACATGCTGCGCGAAATCGGCACCGTCGATCGCATCCCGGAATATATCGCCCGCGCCAAGAACAAGGACGATCCGTTCCGCCTGATGGGCTTTGGCCATCGCGTCTATAAAAATTACGATCCGCGCGCGACCGTGATGCAGAAGACCGCGAAGGACGTTTTGGAAAAGCTGGGCGTCAACGACCCGGTCTTCGATGTCGCCAAGGAACTGGAACAGATCGCCCTCAACGATCCTTATTTCGTCGAAAAGAAGCTCTATCCCAATGTGGACTTCTATTCGGGCGTGATCCTGTCGGCGATCGGCTTCCCGACCGAAATGTTCACCGTGCTGTTCGCGCTGGCCCGGACCGTTGGCTGGGTGGCGCAGTGGAACGAAATGATTTCGGACCCAGCGCAGAAAATCGGCCGCCCGCGTCAGCTCTACACCGGCCCGACCGAGCGCGATTATGTTCCGGTCGGTCAGCGCTGATCGATACGGAACTGACCGATACTGAAATACAGAAAACGGCGTCCATCAGGCGCCGTTTTTTAAGCCGGGATCAGCCGCCGACGGGCAGCGACAGGATGAAGCGTGCGCCTTCCCCGGCGCACCGCCGATACAAATGTCGCCATCCATCGCTCTGGCAAGGCGGCGGGAAATATAGAGTCCAAGCCCACTGCCACCGGCATCGTCGCGGCCCAGTCGTTCGAACTTTTCGAAGATGCGTTCCCGATCCGTCGGCGCGACGCCCGCGCCCTGATCGATCACCGCGATGCGCGCCTGGCCGCTTTCCCATTCGGTCGCGATGCGGACCTGCGTTCCTTCCGGCGAATAGCGCACCGCATTGCCGATCAGATTGACCAAGATCTGGAGAACCCGGCGAAATTCGCCAATGGCGGGCAACGTGGCGTCCGGCGCGGGGGCGACGATCGTGATTCGGCGGTCCAGCGCCTTGACCGTCAGCAGGCCAGCGGCGCGACGACCCAGGTCGGCCAAGTCGATCTCTTCCACCGCGACGCTGAAATCGGGCCGATCGATCGCCTGCAAATCGGCCAGATCGTCGACCAACGCCATCAGATGGCGGCCCGCCGCGGCGATATCATGGGCATAGCCTGCATAATCGGGACGTAGCGGCCCTTCCAACTGGGCGCTGATCGTATCGGCGTTGGCGATGATCCGCCCTAGTGGCTGACGCAGCGACCGGTCCAGCCTCCGCCCGAATTCCGCAGGATAGAGCGACAGCGGCGCCTCTTCGACCAAAGGCGCAGCCACGGCCCGCTCCATGGGGAAGGCCGTGCCGCGATAGCCGGTCAACTGTCCGGCATGGTCGAACATCGGGAAGGCCGACAGGCGATAGCGGGCGTTCGCGTCACTCGCCATTATGGCCAACTGGTCGCGAAAGGCAAGGCGTTGCGCCAGGCCACGCAGCATCGCCATGTCGCCGTCACTATCGGCTTCCAACTGGAAATAGGCGGAGAAGCGCGTACCTGGCACCGGTGGGCTGTCCGGCAGTATACCGCCCTCGCCCTCTCCTTCCAGCACCATCTCGAATCGTAGCTGCGTATCGATTTGCCAGGTCCAGCCATCGGCGAGAGCGGCGATATCGGCCTCCCGCCGACCATCGACGGCCGTTACCGGCGGCGTCGGCCGCTCGCACCAGTCGACGATCGACAGGCTGACGCCCTTGTCGTCCGGCTTCGCCCGCACCCACATGTCGATGTCGCCACGCTGCGCCGCCGCGACAACCGGTCGCGACACGAGGACTCCCAGCCGCGCCGCCAATCGCGCGATCGCCGCCAATTGCGGGACGGCGAACGGCGCCCCCAGGTCCGCCCCCGCCTCGCGCTGCAACGCCAGCAGCGGCGCGTCGGCGCTCAGCAGGCGACCGTCATTGGACAGGGCAGCGCGGATGATCGCAGGATGGGCAGGCATGTTCATGCGGACGTCACTCCGCGTAGATGATCCAGTTTCGTGCGCAGGACGGGGGATGTGCGAAACGCCCGCATGGCGCTGTCCGCTTGTGCCTCGGTCAATGTTTCATAGCGCTCCGACTCGATGATGATCGCCGCGTCGGACAGGAAGGGCCGCACCGGGCGCAGGGCCAACAATAGATGGCGGTAATCGGCGGCCGATCCCCCCAGGGCCCGGCATAAGGATGGCAGTTGCGATACCGGTCCCGTAACCAGCAGAGTGAGCGTCTGCATGATATCGATGCGCAACCGTCGCGCAGCGACTGCGGCAAAGAGCAGGAAGCGCCGCCTGTCCAGCAACCCGCCGAGCAATTCTGGCGCATCCGCTTGGCTGCCCATCAGACGCACGAGGCGATCGGCCTGTATGATCGGCGAGGATGCCTCGTCATGGTCACGCAAAAGCGCCCAGCCCGATCGATCGAACGCCGCCAGCGGCCGATCGCCGCCATCCGTCATGGTCCGCTCCGCCACGACGCCTACGCATGCAGCGACGCTCCACATCAGGTCGGCGAAATGTTCGGCCGGAAGGTCCGGCTTCATCGGGGCATCTTCTCCGCCCGTGGCGAGCCAGCGCCCCTCGGCCAGCGCCAGAGCCGACACGGCCTCGCCCAGTCGGGGGTCGTCCGCAGGCGGAAGGACGCCGTCGTCACCGTCGTCCAGTTGCTCGCTATCACCCTGACCGAACTGCCGCAGCATCAGCGTCACACCGGCCCGCATCTGCATATGAGCCAAGAGATCGGGACCGATCAGACTGGAGTTGGAAGCGATCATCGACCAGGCCAGCGGCGCGGGCCAGCGGTCGAGCGCCGCTGCGACGTCGGGCGCATGGCCGAGCGACAGGCGCAAGGCGATCTCGATCGCGGTGACGCAACCACCCAGATGGCGGCGCGTCTCGGCGATCAGCGCGTCGGAACGCGACTGCCCTTCGTCAGGAAAAAAGAAGGCCAGATCGATAGCATGGCTAAGCGGAACGGCGGTCAGGCCCGACACGGCGCGCGCCATCGACCCGTTGTTGGTCAAGCCTGTGGAAAACGAAGGGGCGCTCATACCGGTCAGAATAATCGCACGTCCTTAAAATGCACTAAACCGTGCGGACGAAAATCGCTTAATCCGGCTTTTTCAGGAGAATGACGCCGACAGAGGCGATCGCCAGCAGGATTGCCACGCGTAACCCGTTCGCCATCACGCCCGCAACGCCGCTCAGGATCAACAGCGACAGCGCTGTACCCGGCGTGAAGATCATCCATGGCCGTGCCGATCCGGTCCGGCCCCATCGATCGGCGACCATCAGGATTGCCAGCAACAACACCAGATCGGCCGCCAATGGGCTGCCGCCAGCCAATAGGATGCCCGCCAATATGGTCGTCGGCGCGACGAAGCCGAACCATCCCTTCACCGGCGCGCGCAACGCCAGGTCGCCCAGCCGGTCGCTGACTTCCGACAGTAGCAATGCGCCAATCAGGAGGAAGAAACCCGCCAAAGGCCAGCCCAGCGCGACGGGAACCAGCGCCACCGCGCCCAGCGCGATGGCGGCGATCCGGATTTGCAGTCCGGGCACCTGCATCCGCATAAGCGGCGGGCTGATGATCCGTGCCAGGGGCGCCAGCAAATAATGTTCGATGCCGCCACGCGATCGCGCCCGCCCCGCGCCGACCGCCGTGACCGCCTGCGCCACCAGATCCGCCTGCGTCTGGCTTTCCACCAGGGCAACACGCCCTTCCAGCAGGTCGTCCTGCGGCACCGTAATCCGCCGCGCGCCTTTCTGCACCGCCGTCCGCACCAGCGTCAGCGCCAGATCCCAGTCGCCGATCATGTCCAGCGTCCCGAACAGCAGATCGGGGCTGATCCGCGCCAGACCGGCCCAGCGCTGGCCCGCATCGATGCGTTCGAACGGCGCACTGGCGCGACTGTCGTCGGTGACCAGCATGACATTGCCGTCTGTCCCGCCGATGGCGTCGACATGCGCCTGCGATACGATCGCGCCGTCCGCCACCAATACTATGTCGCTGTCGCGCGGCGCGTCGCGCACCATCGACACCATATCGCGCACCAAGGCCACCGCGATTCCGTCGGCGCTTAGCCGATCGACCGCTTGCGATAGTGCGGGGGTGATGACGCTGACCAATATCATGACGCGATCGGCACCAGCCCTGACCGCCTGTCGCGCTTGATATTCCACCAGCGTCTGACCGGCGAAATAAAGGCTCGCACGTAAACCAGCGGGCGAATCGCCCGATGCGCGATTGGCGCTCAGAATTGCGGCGAAACTCATGTCGTGGCGCTAATGGACCCGGTTGTTGTGGGGCGACCTTTTCGCAAGGCCGCGCCGTTCGCGCAAGCCACGCCAAGCACCTAAATCGGTGAGGCCTGATCCAGGCCAGCCAGCGCGGCGCGCAGTTTGCGTAATGCGCGTGGATCGCCGGGCGCCGCAGCCGCAGCCTCATCGGCGAGCGCCATCAACGCGGTCAGGCCAAAGCTCGCCGCCAGCCCCTTCAAACGCCAGGCCGCCAGTGCCCAGTTCGCGTCGCACCGCGCCCGGCTCAGCAGATCGACCTGCCGTTCGGCGCTTTCCAGAAAGGCGAGGCGCAGATCGGCGATGAGTGCGCTGTCTTCGCCGACGGCGGCCGCCAGAGCGGCATGAAGGGCGCCAGGATCATAGGACATGGCGACAGACGCTATCGGGCTTGCGTTAAGTTTTGGTAACAGGGCATTTCCGCGGGCGGAAAAGATGCTAGGATGGAAGCATGACAGGGGGCAGCACCATCGTCGAGTTCTGGCGAGACGAACAAACCGCGACCGGCAACGAGTTGCAGATGGACGATATTTTGCTTTTGAAACAAGCCGTCCTGGACATAGACGAAGATGGCCAAGTCGAGGGCGTCGACGAAAGCGGGGTGAAGCGGATACGCTGGGCCTTGTCGCTGGTCGGCGTCGCCTGGTTGGGCTTTGCCGGTTGGGCGATCGTCTCGTCCGGCGATCTGGCCGCCGGGCCGGCCGCCTGGGCCGATGCCCTTGTCACGCTGACCATCCCGTTGATCCTGCTTGCCGTCTGCTACCTGCTTCTGGTCCGTAATAGCCGCACCGAATCGCGTCGCTATCTCGATACGGCGCGTGCGCTGCGCACCGAAGCCGACGTGCTGGAACTCCGCCTTGCCCGGATCAGCAATCAACTCGAAACCGCGCGCCAGGCGATGCAGGATCAGGCAGAACTGCTCGACAGCTATGGCGCGGCCGCCAGCAGCAATATGGAAGCGTCCGCCGAACTGATCGCCGGGCGCGCCCAGACCACCGCGGACAAGGCCGAAACCGCCGAACGCGCCGCCATGGCATTGGTCGCGCGAATGGACATGCTGATCGGATCGATCCCGGAACTGGAGGACCGCACCGGTCGCATGACCGCGCAGATGATGGATAATGGCCATGCCCTGGCCGAGCGGATCGATACGCTAGAGGCGCGGCTGCATGCCTTGGGCGAATTGTCCGACGACGCGCGCGCACGCACCATGTCGGCGACCAAGAGCCTGGCTAGCCAATTGACGCAGTTGCAGGAAGCCACACGATCCGCGTCGCAGGAAGTGACCGGCATGGCCGAAATCGCGTCGGGCCGGATCGATGCGACCGCGCAGGATGCACGGCAGGCGATGGACCGCAGCCGTCAGGATCTGGAATCCCATGCAAGCGCATTGTCGACGCTGGTCGAATCGGCGCAGATCGGGCTTGCCGACACCAGCGCGCAGGTGCGACAGACGCTCACGCAGGATCTGGATGCTGCCGAAGGCGATCTGCAAAGCCGTCTGGAACGCGCCCACCGCGCTATCCAGAGCGGGCTGGCGACGACCGACGAAGCCCTGTCCCGCCGCGCCGAGGCGCTCGAAGTGCTTGTCGCTGCGGCGGAAAAGGGGATCGGGCAGGCAAGCGAAAATGCCCTGGCGGTGCTCGAACGCGACATGGAGGCGATGGAAATCGACCTGCGTCGGCGACTGGACGCCGCGTTGCAGCGGGCGCAGGAAACGCTGGCGATTACCGATGGCGGCCTGAGCAGCCAGACGGCGTCGCTCGATGCCCTGATCGCGCGATCGCGCGAAAGCCTGACGGCAATCGGCGACGAGACTGTCGCGGGTCTGAGCGATACGATTAGCGATGTCGAAAGCCGCCTGCATCATGTCAACGACATGATCGAGGGCCAGCGCAGCCTGATGTCCAGCCTGCACGACAGCCTTAACGATACGATCACCACGACCGAAGGACGCTTCGCAACGCTGGAGGACAATGCGTTGGCGCGCGGCGAGCGGCTGACCGGTGCTCTGGTGCGCATGACCGAGGAAACGCAGCGAATCGACAAGGCGCTCGCCGCCGGAGGCATGACTGCCGAAAAGCTGATCGGCTGTGCGGAAACCTTGCTCGTGGCGCTTGATTCGAGCGTGCGGGAATTGGACGAAACCTATCCGGCGGCGCTCGAACAATTCGATGCGCGACTGGAACAGAGTCGGACATTGTTGGGCAGCGCCGCGCCGGAGATGGAGCGACTGGAGGCGATATCGGAGGCTCTAGTAGGTCGTACCGAAGAGGCGGAAGAAATGCTGCGCGGCCAGGGCCGCCGCCTGACCGAATGGCTGGAAAGCACGCAGGGCGGACTGGAAGCCAATCGCCAGCTGGTGGAGAAGCTGCGGACGACGTTGGATGCCGCGCATCAGGACGCGACACGCATCACCGAAGGGGCAGGCCCGCTGCTGGTCACGGCGCTCTTGCGGGTGAAGGACACGGCGGATCAGGCCGCGGAACGCGCGCGTCAGGCGCTGGGCCGTGCCATCCCCGACGCCGCGCAACAACTGGCCGAAGCCAGCGACGAGGCGATGCAGGCTGTGATCGGCCAGAAGGTCACGGCGCAGATCGAACAGGTTGCTCGGGTCGCGGAGGAAGCAGTCAAGGCCGCGCATCAGGCGTCGGAGCGTCTGACCCGCCAATTGCTGACCATCGCCGATACCAGCGCCAATGTGGAGCAGCGGATCGTGGAAGCCGAACGGGCTTCGGAAGATCGGGATCGCGATCATTTCGCCCGTCGTTCGGCCTTGCTGATCGAATCGCTCAACAGCACGGCGATCGATGTCGCCAAGATCCTGTCCAACGACGTTACCAACTCTGCCTGGTCCGCCTATTTGAAGGGCGATCGCGGCGTGTTTACGCGCCGTGCGGTGAAACTGCTGGACGCAGGCGAATCGCGCGAAATCGCGCTCCACTATGATAATGACGCCGAGTTCCGGGATCATGTGAACCGCTACATCCATGATTTCGAAGGGATGTTGCGGATCATATTGTCCGCGCGCGACGGCAATGCGCTGGGCGTTGCCATCCTGTCGTCCGACATGGGCAAACTCTATGTCGCGCTGGCTCAGGCGATCGAGCGGCTCCGGCAATGAAGCCAGGTCGTCGCGTTCAGGCGATTACCTTGCGGAAATAAACAACGCGCTCGGTTTCCAGGAAACCGAGCGCGTTGTGAAAGTCGTGGCTCGACAGGTTGGTGATATCAGCGTCCGACGCCATTTCGGAACAGCCCTGCGCCCGTCCCCATGCCGTTACGGCATCGATCAATGCGCGGGCAGCGCCTGATCGCCGCGCATCCGGCTCGACATACAGGCCTTCCACGAACAGGACCGGACTGGTGTCGCAGCCATTGACATAGTCATGGCGCAATGCCGCTTCGACGAAGCCGATGGCGTCCCCCGAAACGTCGAGCGCCAGGAAGGCGACATGCCCCTTTCCATGCGCGACCATGGCGGCGATATCGTCCCGATGTTCGGCTTCGCTTCCATCCGACCACAGAAGCGCCCGCAATTGCGACCAGCGATCCAAATGGACCGCTGTCCCACGAACGATCCGCGCTGCCGGCCAGGTCATCGACCGGCGCGATAGCCGGGCAGCATGTCCAGGGTGAGCCAGCCCTGCACATAATTAGCGTAATAGAGCGCGAACAGGATCGTCGCCAATATCGTAGCGCGCAGCATCACGACACCGGGGCGGAAATTGCTGGGCGCACTGTCCGCCTGCCCCTTCAGCAGCAATTCGCCCGTTTCATCGGGCGTGCGTATGCCGAAGGGGAGCATGATGAAGGCGCTGATGACCCACATCAGGAAATAGATGGCGAAAACGGCATAAAGGTTCATGCGGCGTAATTACGCTCGAACGAGCAGAACGTCCACTATAGGCTTTTTGCCTGTCCAGCGCGTCGCGGTGCGGCGCACGGCCAGGCGGACGCGTTCCCGCAGCGCTTCATCTTCCAAAGATCCTTTGGGGATGACAGCCGCGGCTTCATCGGCCGCCTCGGCCAGGAACGCCGCCTTGTCCTCCTCGACCGGAACGCCCTGCGTCCGCAGCGCCGGTTCACCGATCAGCTTGCCCTTGCGATCGATCGCCACGGCGACACTGATCTGGCCGTGCAAGCCCAGCTTGCGCCGTTCGTTGATCGTCGCGCCGTCGGCCGGCAGGATGACGTCGCCGTCCAGAACGAGGCGTCCAGTATCCTGCTGCCCGATGATGGCGGGCGCGCCGGGCGCAAGCCGCAGCACGTCGCCGTTCGACTGCACGACGGCATGGCGAATGCCGCTTGTGATACCAAGCCGCGCCTGTTCCGCCATATGGCGACGCTCGCCATGGACCGGTAACAGGATTTCGGGCCGTATCCAGCGATACATGGCTTCGAGTTCGGGACGGCCCGGATGACCGGACACATGGACTTCGGCCTGCCGGTCGGTGACCATCAATATGTTCTTCTGCGCCAGCGCATTCTGGATGCGACCGATGGCGATTTCATTGCCCGGGATCTGCTTGGAAGAAAAGACGACCGTGTCGCCTTCGGCCAGTTTGATCGGATGGCTGTCGAATGCGATACGGGCCAATGCCGCGCGCACTTCGCCCTGGCCGCCGGTGGCGATGATCATGACTTCGTCGCGAGGCAGATGCATCACATCGTCCCAATCGACCGTCGGCGGGAAATCCTTGAGATAGCCAGCGGCCTTGGCCGTGCTGATGATGCGATCGAGCGACCGGCCCGCAACGCAGACCTTGCGCCCTGTCGCCGCAGCGACTTCGCCCAGCGTCTGAACGCGCGCGGCATTGGAGGCAAAGGTCGTGACCAGCACGCGGCCTTTGGCGTCCGCGACGGTCTTCATCAGCCCTTCGCGCACATCGCCTTCGGACCCGCTAGCCTTGTCGTTGAAGACATTGGTGCTGTCGCACACCAGCGCCAGCACGCCTTCATCACCGATGACGGTCAATTCGGCCGGGGTGGAAGGCTGGCCCAGCAGTGGTCGCTCGTCCAGTTTCCAGTCACCGGTATGGAAGATGCGGCCATAGGGCGTATCGATCAGCACCGCATTGCCTTCGGGAATCGAATGGGCGAGCGGGACATAGCGGAACCCGAATGGGCCAAGGTTGAAGCTGCCTTCATTCTGGATCACATGCAGCTTGACCTCCTTCGAGAGGCCTTCTTCTTCCAGCTTCAGACGGATAAGTCCTGCTGTGAAAGGCGTCGCGTAGAGCGGCACGCCCAGGTCGGCGGCCAGATAGGGTATCGCGCCGATGTGATCCTCATGCCCGTGCGTCAGGACGATGCCAAGCAGGTCGTCGCGCCGTTCTTCGATGAAGCTGAGGTCGGGCAGCACCAGTTCGATGCCGGGATAGGTGGGGTCGCCGAAGGTCATGCCTAGGTCGACCATGACCCACTTGCCCTGGCAGCCGTAAAGATTGACGTTCATGCCGATCTCGCCAGACCCGCCGAGGGCCAGGAAGATCAGTTCATCCTTGGGTGTCATTATGTTTTCAAACTCCGTTCGTGCATCAGCGCGAGGCCCTGAACCGTCAGGTCCGGCGCGATCGCATCGAAAATATCGCTGTTGTCATTGAAGAGGACCGCAAGGCCTCCTGTCGAAATCACTCTGGTCGGTCGGCCGATCTCCGCCCTCATGCGGGCGACCAGCCCCTCCATCATCGCTACATAGCCCCAGAATACGCCGATATGCATGGCGTCGACCGTCGTTCGGCCGATCACTGACCGGCTTTCCGGCGGCGCAATGGCGATCTTGGGCAGCTTTGCCGCGGCTGCGACCAGCGCATCGAGCGACAGGTTGATGCCCGGGGTGATGATGCCCCCTTTATACGCGCCGCAATAATCCACCACATCGAATGTCGTTGCCGTACCGAAATCGATGATGATCAGGTCGCCGTCGTAGAGATGGTGGGCGGCGATCGCATTTACAACCCGATCCGCGCCGACCGAACCCGGCTCCGCGACATCCAGTTCGATGCCCCATTCGACCGGGGCCTGCCCCGCGACCAGCGCCGTCGTCTTGAAATATTTGTCGGCCAGCACCTGAAGATTATGCAAAGCACGGGGCACCACCGTGGCGATGATCACTGCATCGACATCGCTGATGGCATAGCCTTCCAACTGCAAGAGCTGGTTCAACCACACGACATATTCGTCGGCGGTGCGGCGCGGATCGGTGGCGATCCGCCATCGTGCCTTGATATCGCGCCCGTCAAGCAGCGCGAAAACGACATTGGTGTTACCCGCGTCGATCGCGAGAAGCATGGCCCGTTCCTCAACTGAGAATGATATCGCCCGCGTGAATGGCATGGCTCTGCCCATTCGCCAAGCGCAGGATCAACATGCCCTGCCGGTCGAGCGTGTCGAACATGCCTTCCACCATACCGCCATCAGGCAGCATGACCCGCATCGTCGTGCCGGTCGGATGGGCGTTCAGCAGCCAATGGGTGCGGACGGGATCGAGGCCCTGCGCGCGCCAGATGGACAGCCAATGCCCGAAAATCTGGGCAAGCCGATCATAGAGAATTGCCGCCTGCGCATAGGCTGCGCCCTGTTCGGCAAGGCTGGTGACCGGACGGTCCAGGCCCATCGGATGATAACTGACATTGATCCCAATCCCGACGATGATCGCGTCGCCCGCCCTCTCCAGCAGGATGCCGGCGATTTTGGCGCCGTCGACCAATATATCGTTGGGCCATTTGATCCGTGCCTGCCCGTCGCATAGCGGTGCGATCAACGCGTGAACGGCATTGGCGGCGACCAGCGCCAGTGTGTGGGGCAGCGGATCGTTCGGCAGAAGCCGAACCAGCGTGGAGCAATAGAGATTGCCGTCCGGACTGTCCCAGGTGCGGCCCATGCGGCCCCTGCCCCCGGTCTGGCGTCCGGCGCGCAGCCAGCTGCCGTCGGCTGCGCCCTGCCCCGCCAACGCCAGCATGTCGGCGTTGGTGGAGCCGGTTTCCTCGACGTAGCGAAGCAGCGTCAGAAGAGCGACGCCGCCGCGGCGGCGCTCGCATGATCCAGCACGGGGTTGAGCAGATAGCCCAGCACGATCACGACAGCGCAGGCGGTCAGGATGACATTTTCGACCGGGCCGCCCTTCGCTTCATACGCCATGGCCGGTTCGTCGAAATATATCGTCTTGATGATCTTGAGGTAATAAAAGGCACCGATCACCGAGGCCGCGATACCGAAGGCGGCCAGCGCAGTCAGGCCCGACGCCACCGCCGCATCGAACACCAGGAACTTCGCCCAGAAACCGAAGAGCGGCGGGATGCCGGCCATCGAGAACATGAAGATGGCGAGCGCGGCAGCCAGGCCCTTGCGCGACTGCGACAGGCCAGCCAGGCTGGCGATCGTTTCTACCGGCTTGCCGTCCGCATCGCGCATTTGCAGGATGCAGGCAAAGCCGCCGATCGTCATGACGACATAGATCGCCATGTAGCTCATCGTAGCGGCAGCGCCAGCGGGCGTGCCGGCGGCCAGGCCGATCAGCGCGAAGCCGACATTGTTGATCGACGAATAGGCCATCAGGCGCTTGATATTGGTCTGGCCGATCGCGGCCACCGCACCGAGCAGGATCGATGCGAGCGCCACGAAGATCACGATCTGCTGCCAGTCCAATCCTGCCGGGCCAAGCGCTTCGATCGCGACGCGTACGGTGAGGCCAATCGCCGCGACCTTGGGCGCGCTGGCGAAGAAGGTCGTGACCGGGGTCGGCGCGCCTTCATAGACGTCGGGCGTCCACATATGGAACGGCACGGCGCTGATCTTGAAGGCAAGGCCAGCCAGCACGAACACCAAGCCGAACAGTTCACCCTTCGACACGCCATCGCCCACCGCCACGGCAATGCCGTCGAACGCGGTGCTGCCGGTGAAGCCATACAGCAACGAGATACCATAGAGCAGGATGCCGCTGGCGAGCGAACCCAGCACGAAATATTTGAGGCCCGCTTCGGAAGAGCGTTCGTCCTGCCGCATGAAGCTGGCCAGAACATAGGAGGCGAGACTGTTCATCTCCAGGCCGACATACAGCGTCAGCATGTCGCCCGCCGACACCATCATGCCCATGCCGATGGCGGCGAACAGGATCAGGACCGGATATTCGGGACGGGGGTTGCCGCCCACCGCGAAGAAGCGCGGGGCCAGCAGGATGGCCGCCGCGGCGGCGCCATAGATTAACGCCTTGGCAAAGGCCGCGAAGGCATCAGCACGATAGAGGCCATCGAAAGCATCAGGCCCATGGGCGAGAGAGACGGACAAGGTCAGGCCAGCGATCACTAAGGTAACGACCGAAAGCCAGTTTATGACACGGGCCGAACCCTCGCCAGCAAAGGCTGAGACGAGCAGCAGGCCAAGCCCGCCCACCGTCAGAACGAGTTCCGGCAGGACCGCCAGAAGGGAAGCGGAGTCAACCATTAATGCGCCTCCCCGTGCGCCGGTGCTTCTTCATGATGGCCCTCACTTGCTGGCTTGGGCGCACCCATCTTGATCTTGGAATCTCCTGCGGGAGCCGCAGGGGCGAGGCGCGCTTCGAGCGCGCGAATGTCGGACCGCATCGGGGCGAGGAAGCTTTCGGGATAGACTCCCATCCACAACACGGCGGCAGCGATCGGCGCGAGCAACCAGATTTCCCGGCCCGACAGGTCGGGCATGGCGGCGGCATCGGCATTGACCTGATCGCCATAGCAGATGCGGCGATAGAGGTAGAGCATATAGGCCGCGCCCAGGATGATGCCCGTGGTGCAGACCAGCGCCACCCAGCTCGACGCCTGATAGATGCCCATCAGCGAGAGGAATTCGCCGACGAAGTTGCTGGTGCCGGGCAGACCGACAGACGCCATGGTGAACAGCAGGAACAGCGTTGCATAGCGCGGCATGTTGATGCTGAGGCCACCATAGCGGCTGATCTCGCGGGTATGTAGGCGATCGTAGATGACACCTACGCACAAAAACAGTGCGCCCGACACCAGGCCGTGACCCAGCATGACCATCATCGCGCCCTCGATACCTGCCTGATTGAAGGCGAACAGACCGACGGTCACGATCGCCATATGTGCGACCGAGGAATAGGCGATCAGCTTCTTCATGTCCGACTGAACAAGGGCGACCAACGAAGTATACACCACCGCGACCATCGACAGGCCCCAGACCAGCGGCGCAAGCTGCGCCGAGGCTTCGGGGAACATCGGCAGGGAGAAGCGGATGAAGCCATAGCCACCCATCTTCAACAGCACGCCCGCCAGGATCACGGACCCCGCCGTCGGCGCCTGAACGTGCGCATCGGGCAACCATGTGTGGACCGGCCACATCGGCATCTTCACGGCGAAGCTGGCGAAGAAGGCCAGGAACAGCCAGGTCTGGACATGGGGATCGAAATTATAGGCCATCAGGACCGGAATTTCGGTCGTGCCCGCTTCGTGCACCATCCACATCATCGCGATCAGCATCAGAACCGAGCCGAGCAACGTGTAGAGGAAGAATTTGTAAGAGGCGTAGATCCGGTCTGCGCCCCCCAGATGCCGATGATCAGATACATCGGGATCAGGCCAGCTTCGAACATGATGTAGAAGAGGTAGAGATCCTGCGCCGTGAAGACGCCGATCATCAGCACCTCCATGAACAGGAAAGCCGCCATATATTCGCCGACGCGCTTGTTGATCGCGTTCCAGCTAGCGCCGATGCAGATCGGCATCAGGAATACAGTCAGCGCGATCAGCATCAGGGCGATACCGTCGATACCCAGCGCCCAGGCGAAGCGACCGAAGACCGGCGCATATTCCTGGAACTGCCATTGCAGACCGCCCTGGTCGAAATTCATCCACAGGACGATGCCCAGGACGAAGTCCACCAGCGTGGCGATCAACGCGATCCAGCGCGCCGCGTTGGCGCCCGCGAACAGGCAGGCGATGGCCCCGGCCATCGGCACTGCCATCATCAGGGAAAGGATGGGGAAGCCGTCCATTATCGTGTCATCGCCCAGGTTGCGGCCGCGGCTAGCCCGATGAGCATCACCAGCGCGTAGGTGTAGAGGTAGCCGGACTGAAGCCGACGGGTGATCTTGTTGCCCTGCACGACCAGAGCAGCCAGGCCATTCGGCCCGAAGCGGTCGATGAAGCCCACATCACCGAACTTCCAGAAGAAGCGGCCGATGGCGAAGGCAGGCTTGACGAACAAGAAGTTATACAGCTCGTCGAAATACCATTTGTTGAGCAGGAACGTGTAGAGGCCGGTGAAGGTCGCGACGAAACGCTGCGGCCAGTCGGTGTTCTTGATGTAGCTCAACCAGGCGACGAGCAGACCGGTCAGCATCACCGTGAACGGCGCGAACTTGACCCAGGTCGGCACTTCATGCGCCGCGTGCATCAGGTGGCTGTCGAACGATAGCGCGCCCTTCCAGAACTCTATGCCGCCTTCCGGCCCGATGAACTGGTCGTGGAAGACGAAGCCGGCGAACACGGCCCCCAGGCTCAACACGATCAGCGGGATCAGCATGACCAGCGGGCTTTCATGCGGATGGTAACCACCCGTGCCGTCGCCTGCATCATGGGCATGATGATGGTCGTGACCATGCGCTGCATGGGCATGCGGCTCATGACCAGCATCTTCCTGCGACGGCGCGTCGTGCGCGTGGTCGTCATGACCGTGCGCGTCATGACCGTGCGCGTCATGCCCATGCGCGTCATGCAACGCGTGCTGGATATGCTCCGACTGGGTCCAGCGCGGCTTTCCGAAGAAGGTCAGGAAGACCAGACGCCAGCTGTAGAAGCTGGTCAGCAACGCGGCGAATACGCCCACGATGAACGCACCGGTGCCAGCGCCGCCAGCGGCATAAGCAGCCTCCAGAATGCCGTCCTTCGAATAGAAACCGGCAAAACCCACGCCGACGATCGGCAAGCCGACACCGGTGATGGCAAGTGTGCCGAGCGTCATCGTCCAGAAAGTGATGGGGATGCTTTTCCGCAGGCCGCCATAATAGCGCATGTCCTGCTCATGGTGCATCGCATGGATCACCGAACCTGCGCCCAGGAACAGGAGTGCCTTGAAGAAGGCATGCGTGAAGAGGTGGAACATCGCCGCGCCATAGGCACCGACGCCCGCTGCAAAGAACATGTAGCCCAGCTGCGAACAGGTCGAATAGGCGATGACGCGCTTGATGTCGGTCTGCACCGTGCCCACGGTCGCGGCGAACAGGCAGGTTGCGGCCCCCACATAAGTGACCACCGTCAGCGCCGTCGCCGAGGTTTCGAACATCGGCGACAGGCGGCACACCATGAAGACGCCTGCGGTAACCATGGTTGCCGCGTGGATCAGTGCCGACACAGGCGTCGGGCCTTCCATCGCGTCCGGCAGCCAGGTGTGCAGGCCAAGCTGCGCCGACTTGCCCATCGCGCCGACGAACAGAAGCAGGCAGAGAACCGTCATGGTATCGAAGCGATAGCCCAGGAAACCGATGGTCGAACCGGCCATGGCGGGCGCAGCTTCCAGGATTTCCGGGATCGATATGGTGTTGAACACCAGATAGGTGCCGAAAATGCCCATCATGAAGCCGAGGTCGCCGACGCGGTTGACGACGAACGCCTTGATCGCGGCCGCGTTGGCCGACGGCTTACGGAACCAGAAACCGATGAGCAGGTAGGAGGCCAGGCCCACGCCTTCCCAACCGAAGAACATCTGGAGCAGATTGTTCGCGGTCACGAGCATCAGCATCGCGAAGGTGAAGAGCGACAGATAGGCGAAGAAGCGCGGCTGATCCGGCTCCTCGTCCATATAGCCCCAACTATACAGGTGGACCAGGCTCGATACGCTGGTGATGACCACCAGCATAACGGCGGTCATCGTGTCGATGCGCAACGCCCACTGCGCATCGAAGCTGCCGCTTTCGATCCAGGTGAACAGCGGCGTGACATGCGCTTCCGCGCTGCCGGTCAGGAAGGGAATGAAGATCGCCCAGCTCATGGCGCAGGCTGCGAACAGCGCGCCGGTGGTGACGATCTTGGCCGGCAGCTTGCCAAGGGCCTTGTTGCCGAGGCCCGCAATGGCAGCAGCCAGCAGCGGTAGAAGGACGATAAGCTGGATCATGGAACTTGGCTCAGCCCTTCATCTGATTGATGTCATCGACGGCGATGGTGCCGCGACCGCGGAAGTAGATCACGAGGATGGCAAGGCCGATGGCCGATTCACCCGCCGCGACGGTCAGCACGAACATCGCGAAGACCTGGCCCACCAGATCGCCCAGGAAGGCGCTGAAGGCGACCAGGTTGATGTTCACACTCAAAAGGATCAGCTCGATCGCCATCAGGATGATGATGACATTCTTGCGATTGATGAAGATGCCCAGCACCCCCATCACGAAGAGGATGGCGCTGACCACCATATAATGTTGAAGGCCGATCACAGCTCCACCCCCTGCCCGATGGGCTGATTGATGTTGCGCACAGCATCTTCCGGACGGCGCCGGTTCTGCTTGGCGATATTCTGGCCCTTCACGCCGCCACGTGCGCGGTGCGTCAGGACGATCGCCCCGATCATCGCGACCAGCAGGACAACGCCCGCCGCTTCGAACAGGAAGATGTAGCGCGTGTAGAGGAGCGTACCGACCGCCTTGATGTTCGACACGTCAGGCGCAGCAGGCGCTGCGCGCTGCGCCAGTTCGATTGGCCCCACGCTCCACAAACCGATGCCCAGAATGATCTCGGCCAGGAGCACCAGCGCGATCAGAAGACCGAAGGGCAGATAGCTGACGAAACCGGCCCGCAGTTCGGCGAAATCGATGTCCAGCATCATGACGACGAACAGGAACAACACCGCGACTGCACCGACATAGACTATGACGAGCAGCATCGCGATAAATTCCGCGCCGAGCAGGATCATGAGGCCCGCCGCGTTGAAGAAGGCCAGGATCAGCCACAGCACCGAATGAACGGGGTTGCGCGACAGGATGGTGAGCGCGCCACTGCTCACCACCATGATGGCGAACACGTAGAAGGCGAGGACGTGAATCACAGGTTCATATTCCCTTTGACGCGCGCGGCTTAACGATAGGGGGCATCGGCGGCAAGGTTCGCGGCGATCGCGCGTTCCCATTTGTCGCCGTTTTCCAGGAGCTTGTTCTTGTCATAGATCAGCTCCTCGCGGGTTTCGGTCGCGAACTCGAAATTCGGTCCCTCGACGATGGCATCGACCGGGCAGGCTTCCTGGCAGAAGCCGCAATAGATGCACTTTGTCATGTCGATGTCGTAGCGCGTGGTGCGGCGGCTGCCATCGTCGCGCGGCTGCGCCTCGATGGTGATCGCCTGCGCAGGACAGATCGCTTCGCACAGCTTGCATGCGATGCAGCGCTCTTCCCCATTGGGATAGCGGCGCAGCGCATGTTCGCCACGGAAACGGGGCGAGATCGGGTTCTTCTCATAGGGATAGTTGATGGTCGCCTTGGCCTTGAAGAAATATTTCAAGGTCAGCGCGTGCGCCTTCACAAACTCCCAGAGGGTGAAGCTCTTGATATAATAAGCGAGGCTCATTGTGCGCCTCCATAGCGCGTCAGCATGAGGAAGCCCGATACCAGGAAGACGAAGAGGAGCGAGGTCGGCAGGAAGATTTTCCAGCCCAGCCGCATCAGCTGGTCATAACGGTAGCGGGGCACCGTCGCCTTCACCCAGGAGAAGACGAAGAAGAAGAACAGGATCTTGGCGAACAGCCATAAGATGCCCGGCACCAGATAGAGCGGCGCCCAGTCGAACGGCGGCAGATAACCACCCCAGAACAGGATCGCATTGAGCGCGCACATCAGGATGACGTTGGCATATTCGCCGAGCCAGTAGAGCGCGAAGGCCATCGACGAATATTCGGTCTGATAGCCCGCGACCAGCTCGCTTTCCGCTTCGGTCAGGTCGAAGGGCGCGCGCGCCGTTTCGGCCAGAGCCGAGATCAGGAACATGATCGCCATCGGGAAAAGCAGCGGATTGAAGCCATTGCCGTTCAGGAAGCCATAATAGCCCTTCTGGCTCTCCACGATCGCGGTCAGGTTGAAGCTGCCGGCCCACAGCACCACGGTGATGATGACGAAGCCGATCGAGACTTCGTAACTGATCATCTGCGCGCTGGCGCGGATCGCGGAATAGAAGGGATATTTGGAGTTGGAGGCCCAGCCCGCCAGAATGATGCCATAGACGCCCAGCGAGGAAATCGCGAGGATGTAGAGCAACCCGACATTGATGTTCGCCAGGACCACGCCGACCTGGAAAGGTATGACGGCCCAAGCCATCAGCGCCACCGTAAAGGTAATGATCGGCGCGATCAGGAACAGGGCCTTGTTCGACGCCGATGGAACGATGGTTTCCTGCAGGAAGACCTTGAGACCGTCCGCGAAGCTTTGCAGCAGACCGAAGGGACCAACGACGTTGGGACCACGGCGCAGCGCCATCGCCGCCCAGATCTTGCGGTCGGCATAGATGATCATCGCGACTGCCAGCATGACCGGCAGCGCGATCGCCAGGATGCCGATGATGGTCGACAGGAACCAGGCGCCTTCGAACGGCACGCCCAGATTTTGGAAGAAAGCGGTCACTCTGCGGCCTCCGCGTAGGTCACGCCGTGGACCAGCTCGGCCGAACATTGCTGCATCGTCGGGCTGGCGCGGCAGATGGCGTTGGTCAGGTAGAAATCCTTGATCGGCGAACCCAGTTCACCGGTCGCGCCTGTGGGCAGCGAGGGGATGGACCAGCCATAATCGGCCAAGCCCTCGACACCCAATGCGGGAACCGCCTTCGCCATTTCGGCACGAAGCGCGTCGAAGCTGTCGAACGGCAGCGTCGCGCCCAGCGCTTCGGAAAGCGCGCGCAGGATCGACCAGTCCTCGCGGGCATCGCCCGGCGCGAACACGGCCTTTTCACCGAACTGCACCCGGCCTTCCAGATTGACGTAGGTGCCCGCCTTTTCGGCATAGCTTGCGCCCGGCAGGATCACATCCGCCGCATGCGCGCCCTTGTCGCCATGATGACCGACATAGACTTTGAAGCTGTCTTCGAACGCCGCGTAATCGACTTCGTCCGCGCCCAGCGACAGGAGCAGCTTGGGCTTGGCCGCTGCAACCGCCTTGATGCCCCCCTGCGTCGCATAGCCCAGCATCAGGCCGCCCATGCGGGCCGCCGCGAAGTGCAGGACGTTATAGCCGTTCCAGTCGTCCTTGATCAGGCCCAGCGTCTCGACCAGCGCCAGCGTGTCGCCATGCGCGCCGTCCTTGGCCAGCACGCCGCCGCCCACGATCATCGCGGGACGGGCCGCCTTGCCGAATGCTTCGATCACCGCTTCCGGCAGCTCGGCGAGCAGCGACGCGTCGTTGCCCAGCCATTCGACCTTGTAGGTCAGGTCGACTTCGGGCCCAACCGCGAAGACCTTCGCGCCCTTCTTGATCGCCTTGCGGATGCGCGTGTTCACCAGCGGCGCTTCCCAGCGCAAATTGGTGCCGACCAGCAGAATGACGTCCGCCGTCTCGATGCCGTTCAACGTGGTGTTGAAGTTCACCGAGGACAGGCTCGACACGTCGTAGGACAGACCCGTCTGACGCCCTTCGAGCAGCGTACCGTCCAGCTTTTCGACCAGCAGCTTGCCCGCAAACATCGTCTCGCAATCGAGCAGGTCGCCCGCGATCGCGGCTACGCTGCCGCCATGCTGAACCGCTGCGACGGCGGCAAAGGCTTCCGCCCATGTCGCAGGCACCAGCTTGCCGTCCTTGCGAACATAGGGCTTGTCCAGGCGCTTGCGGACCAGACCGTCGACATTATGCCGGGTCTTGTCGCTCGCCCATTCCTCGTTCACGTCGTCATTGATGCGCGGCACGGCGCGCAGCACCTGACGACCACGGCTGTCGAGGCGTATATTGGTGCCGACCGCATCCATCACGTCGATCGCGTGGGTCTTCTTCAATTCCCACGGACGCGCTTCGAACGCATAGGGCTTGGCGGTCAGCGCGCCGACCGGGCACAGGTCGACCACATTGCCCGACAGCTCGCTCTTGGCGGCATGTTCGAGATAGGTCGTGATCTGCATATTTTCGCCGCGATAGATCGCGCCGATTTCCGGTACCCCCGCGACTTCCTCTGCAAAGCGCACGCAGCGGGTGCACTGGATGCAGCGGGTCATGACCGTCTTGACGATCGGACCCATATTCTTCTCGGTGACGGCGCGCTTGTTTTCGTCATAGCGCGACGAGCCACGGCCATAAGCGACAGATTGGTCCTGAAGGTCGCACTCACCACCCTGATCGCAGATCGGGCAGTCGAGCGGGTGGTTGATGAGCAGGAACTCCATCACCCCTTCGCGCGCCTTCTTGACCATCTCGCTATCGGTGCGAATGTCCTGACCCTCGGCCGCCGGGAGCGCGCAGGAGGCCTGCGGCTTGGGCGGTCCGGGCTTCACCTCGACCAGGCACATGCGGCAATTGCCCGCGATGGACAGCCGCTCATGATAGCAGAAGCGGGGGATTTCCTTCCCCGCCAGCTCGCACGCCTGGAGGACTGTCGCGCCCGCCGGGACTTCGAGTTCTACGCCGTCAACTTTGACCTTCGGCATGATTACTCCGCTGCCTCCATGACGGGGGCGCTACCCTTGTTTTCATTGATCCGGCGCTCGATTTCCGGGCGGAAATGCTTGATGAGGCCCTGGATCGGCCAAGCCGCCGCGTCGCCCAGCGCGCAGATGGTGTGGCCTTCGACCTGCTTGGTGACCTGATGCAGCATGTCGATTTCGGAAAGGTCTGCGTCGCCGGTGCGCAGCCGCTCCATCACCCGCCACATCCAGCCGGTGCCTTCGCGGCACGGCGTACACTGGCCGCAGCTCTCATGCTTGTAGAAGTAGGAGAGACGCGAAATGGCGCGGACGATGTCGGTGGACTTGTCCATGACGATGACGGCGGCGGTGCCAAGGCCCGAACCGACCGCCTTCAACCCGTCGAAATCCATCGGCGCGTCCATGATTTCCCGCGCAGGGACTAGCGGCACCGAGGAGCCGCCGGGGATCACCGCCAGCAGATTGTCCCAACCGCCGCGAATGCCGCCGCAATGGCGGTCGATCAGTTCGCGGAACGGGATCGACATCAATTCCTCGACGACGCAGGGCTTGTTCACATGGCCGCTGATCTGGAACAGCTTGGTGCCGCGATTATTCTCACGGCCAAAGCCATTGAACCAGGCCGCCCCACGACGCAGGATCGTCGGCGAAACCGCAATGCTCTCGACATTGTTCACCGTCGTCGGGCAGCCATAGAGGCCCGCGCCCGCCGGGAAAGGCGGCTTTAGGCGCGGCTGGCCCTTCTTGCCTTCCAGGCTTTCGATCTGCGCGGTTTCCTCGCCGCAGATATAGGCGCCCGCGCCACGATGGACGAAGACGTCGAAATCATAGCCCGAACCGCAGGCATTCTTGCCGATGAAGCCCTTTTCATAGGCCTGCTCGACCGCAGCGAAGAGCACCTTCGCCTCATAGATGAACTCGCCCCGGATATAGATGTAGGCGGCGCGCGCCCGCATCGCGAAACCGGCGATCAGCGCACCTTCGATCAGCTTGTGCGGATCGTGGCGAATGATCTCTCGGTCCTTGCAGGAGCCGGGTTCGGATTCATCGGCGTTGATGACCAGGAAGCTGGGACGGCCGTCCTTGCTTTCCTTGGGCATGAAGCTCCACTTCATGCCGGTCGGGAAGCCAGCGCCGCCACGGCCGCGCAGGTTCGACGCCTTGATGGTGTCGATAATCGCGTCCTGGCCGATTTCCATCAGCTTCTTGGTATTGTCCCAATCGCCGCGCTTCATCGCCGCGTCGATGCCCCAATCCTGGAAGCCATGGACGTTGGTGAAGATGCGGTCCTTGTCGGACAACGGGCCGACAAAAGGTGCGGGTGCCGGTGCGGAGGCCTCTGGCATCACCATTCTCCCCGATAGTCGTGATTTTCCGTGACCATCTCCTTGAGGGTCGTGGGACCGCCTTCGGGTGCGCTGGTCTGGCGATCGATCTGCGGGCCGATCTTGGGCTGGCCGCCGGTGGCCAAAGTCTCCAGCACCGCGCTCATGCTGTCATAGGTCAGATCTTCGTAATTATCGTCGTTGATCTGGACCATCGGCGCGTTGGCACAGGCGCCCAGGCATTCGACTTCGGTTAGGGTGAACAGGCCGTCTGGCGTCGTGCCGCCCTTGATCAGCCCCTTGTTCTTGCAGGCCGAAAAGACATCGTCCGATCCGCGCAGCATGCAGGGCGTCGTGCCGCACACCTGCACATGATAGCGGCCCACGGGGGCCAGATTATACATGGTGTAAAAGGTCGCGACTTCATAAACGCGCATGTAGGGCATGTCGAGCTGACGCCCGATATACTCCATTACCGGCACCGGCAGCCAGCCATTGGTCTGCGTTTCCGCACCCACTTGACGCTGCGCCAGATCCAGTAGCGGCATCACCGCCGACTGTTGGCGACCGGCGGGATAGCGCGCGATCACCTTCTTGGCCTGCTCGGCATTGTCGGCCGTCCACTCGAACGCGCCCCAGCGCGCGCGGGTTTCGGCCTCGTCCGGGATATGCACTGCGTCAGCCATTAGCGGTCACACTCTCCAAACACGATGTCCATGGCGCCGAGGACAGCGGTGGTGTCGGCCAGCATGTGGCCCTTCATCATGAAATCCATCGCCTGCAAATGCGAAAAGGCGGTCGGGCGGATCTTGCAGCGATAGGGCTTGTTGCTGCCGTCGCTGACCAGATAGACGCCGAATTCGCCCTTGGGGCTTTCGGTTGCCACATAGACTTCGCCGGCAGGCACGTGGAAGCCCTCGGTATAGAGTTTGAAATGGTGGATCAGGGCTTCCATCGAGTGCTTCATCTCACCGCGCTTGGGCGGCGAAACCTTGCGATCGAAGCTGGCGATCGGCCCTTCAGGCATCTCGTTCAGGCACTGCTTCATGATGCGCGCGGACTGGCGGACTTCCTCGACGCGGACCATGAAGCGGTCGTAGCAGTCGAACTGGGTGCCGACGGGAACGTCGAATTCCATCCGATCATACACGTCATAAGGCTGCGACTTGCGGATATCCCAGGGGATGCCGGAGCCGCGGATCATGGGACCGGAAAAGCCCCATTTCAGCGCATCTTCCTTGGACACGATGGCGATATCGACATTGCGCTGCTTGAAGATGCGGTTGTCGGCCACCAGGCTAATCGCGTCTTCGAACAGGCGCGGCAGGCGCGTGTCGAGCCAGTCGGCGATGTCGGTCAGCAGCTTGAGCGGCACGTCCTGATGCACGCCGCCCGGCCGGAAATAGGCCGAATGCATGCGGGCACCCGACGCACGTTCGAAGAAGTTGAGGCAATCCTCGCGAATTTCGAACAGCCACAGGTTCGGCGTCATCGCGCCGACGTCCATCACATGGCTCCCAAGGTTGAGCATGTGATTGCAGATGCGGGTCAGTTCCGCGAAGAACACGCGCAGATATTGCGCGCGCAGCGGCACTTCCAGATTCAGCAGCTTTTCGATCGCCAGCACATAGCTATGCTCCATGCCGAGCGGCGAACAATAGTCCAGCCGATCGAAATAAGGCAGCGCCTGCATATAGGTCTTATATTCGATCAGCTTTTCGGTGCCGCGGTGCAGCAGGCCGACATGCGGATCGCAACGCTCGACGATTTCGCCTTCCAGCTCCATCACCAGACGCAGAACGCCATGGGCGGCGGGATGCTGGGGGCCGAAGTTGATCGTGTAATTCTGGATTTCCGTGTCGCCATAGGCCGGGTCGGCCGCGTCGACATGATGGTCCAGCTTTTCCAGATAGTCGGACATTATGCCTTGTCCTCCGGCTTGGCTGCGCCCTTGCCTTCATCGGTGGCGGCGGCGGGCTTGGTCGGCGCGTCTGCCGACTTTTCCTCCGCCTTCTTGTTCGCGGCTTCGCCAGCGCCGGTGTCAGCCTTGCTGTCGGTCGCCTTGGGCGTGGGGGCGGCGGCAGGCGGCGGCGGCACGGCCGCCTTTTCGTCGCCCGGCAGCACATATTGCGCGCCTTCCCACGGCGACATGAAGTCGAAGCTGCGGAAGTCCTGCGCCAGCTTCACCGGCTCATAGACGACGCGCTTATCCTCTTCGGAATAGCGCAGCTCGACATAGCCCGTCAGCGGAAAATCCTTGCGCTGGGGATGCCCCTTGAAGCCGTAATCGGTCAGGATGCGACGCAGGTCGGTGTTGCCGTCGAACACGACGCCATACATGTCGAACACTTCGCGCTCCAGCCAGCCTGCGACCGGCCAGAGATGCGTGACGGTGGGGACCGGCGTATCTTCGTCGGTCGACACCTTCACACGGATGCGGTGGTTCCGCGTGACGCTGAGCAGATGGTAGGCGACCTCGAAACGTTCGGCGCGATCGGGATAGTCGACGCCCGCGATTTCCATCAACTGCTGGTAATGCGCCATGTCGCGCAGCGCGACCATGGCATTTACCAGATCGTCGCGCACGACGATGAAAGTCAGCTCATCGGCATGATCGATGGTTTCGATCAGCATCGATCCCAGCAGGGCGCCGATTTCATCGGCAATCCCGTCGATGGTCGCGATCTTGGGTGCGGAATGGGCCATATCAGCGCTCGATCGTCCCGATGCGGCGGATCTTCCGCTGCAACTGCATCACACCGTAGAGCAACGCTTCGGCGGTCGGCGGGCAACCGGGCACATAGATGTCGACCGGCACGATGCGATCGCAGCCGCGCACGACCGAATAGCTGTAGTGATAATAGCCGCCGCCATTGGCGCAGCTGCCCATCGAAATCACATATTTCGGGTTGGACATCTGGTCATAGACCTTGCGCAGCGCAGGCGCCATCTTGTTGCACAGCGTACCCGCGACGATCATCACGTCCGACTGGCGCGGGGACGCGCGCGGCGCGGCGCCGAAACGCTCCATGTCGTAGCGCGGCATGTTCACGTGGATCATCTCGACCGCGCAGCAGGCGAGGCCAAAGGTCATCCACCAGAGCGAGCCGGTGCGCGCCCAGGTAAACAAATCCTCCGTCGAGGTGACGAGGAAGCCCTTGTCGTTCACTTCGCTGTTGAGCGAGTTGAAGAAGTCCTGGTCGGGCTGCGTGCCCTGCGGGGGCAAGGTGCCGGGCGCAGGGTTATAGAGTTCTACTCCCAATCGAGTGCTCCCTTCTTCCACGCATAGACGAGGCCAAGCACCAGCTCCGCTATGAAGATCATCATGGTCGCCCAGCCGGCCCAGCCGATCTGGTCGAGGCTAACAGCCCAGGGGAACAGGAACGCCGCTTCAAGATCGAAGATGATGAAGAGGATGGCGACCAGATAGAAGCGCACATCGAACTGGCTGCGCGGTTCCTCGAACGCGGGGAAGCCGCATTCATATTCGGACAGCTTGGCCGGATCAGGCTTATGCGCGCCCGTCAGGCGACCTACCAGCATGGGCAGGAAAACAAAGGTGCCTGAGAGCAGCAAGGCGACCCCGAGAAAAATCAGGATCGGCAGATATTGGGCGAGATCGACCAATGGAATCCCCTGGGCGAAAATTGTGTCTTGGGGCGCGCTTTAGGCCTGCTGCATATGCGAAGCAAGGCCCCAAGGACGTGAGAATGAATCGCAAAAAGGCCAAGTGGTTGAACCGCTTGGCCTCATGGGACTTTAGCGCAATGCGCCAGCAACAAGCTTGTGCAATTTGGAATGGATCGCGTCGTTCCCGGCGATCACTTCCTTGCGTTCGATGACCTGATCGCCACCGCGAAAATCGCTGACGAAGCCGCCTGCTTCACGGACCAGCAACAGCCCGGCGGCAACGTCCCAGGGCTGCAATCCGCTTTCCCAATAGCCGTCGTAGCGGCCGGAGGCGACATGGGCGAGGTCGAGCGAGGCGGCCCCGAAACGACGGATGCCCGCGACCGACGGCGCGACCGCGCCGAAGATGCGCGTCCATTCGGCCATGTTGCCATGCCCCATGAACGGAATGCCGGTCGCGATGACGCAATCGGCCATGTCGCGGCGAGCCGACACGCGCAGGCGCTGGTCATGACGCCATGCGCCACGGCTCTTTTCCGCCCAATAGCTTTCGTCGGTGACGGGCTGATAGATGAGGCCGGTCGTGATCTCGCGCTTGCCGCTGCCATATTGTGGTTCTTCGACCGCGATCGAAATGGCAAAGTGCGGGATGCCGTGCAGGAAGTTGGTCGTGCCGTCGAGCGGATCGATGATCCAGCGCGGCTTGGTGGGATCGCCCGGGATCTCGCCCGCCTCTTCCACCAGAAAGCCCCAGTCCGGGCGCGCCTTCTGAAGCTCTTCGACCAGCGTCTTTTCCGCCTGCTGGTCGGCCTTGGACACGAAATCGGCAGGCCCCTTGCGGCTGACCTGAAGATGCTCGACTTCGCCGAAGTCGCGGCGCAGTTTCGAGCCAGCCTTGCGCGCGGCGCGCTCCATGACGGTGAGGAGGCCGGAATGCGATGCCATATAGTGTCTCCGCCGCCCCATAGGGCGGTCTAGTAAGTTATTTCTTGGGGGCGGGCTTGGCGGCCGGGGCGGCGGGGCGATAACCGCACACCCCCGCGATGACCGCCAGCATCTGCGACGCATCCTTGCGATCGACCTTGCCAGCGTTGGCGGCGATCACCTTGTCGGTCGCTTCGCTGATCTTGGCGACCGAATTGGAATAGAGGCATTCGAACAGCGCGTTCTTGACCGGCTGTTCGACCTGGTCGGACTGGAGCGCGGTCGTCACCACGCGCAGCACATGCGCTGCGCTGTCGAGTTGCGCCTTGGACGGCGCGGTCGTCTGCGCCACGGCCTGTGTGGGGACCGCAGCCGACAGGGTTGCGATCGCGAGGATGGCGGCCGATGCCGTGCTGCGGTCCACGGTCATCAGTCCGCGCGCTTCACATATTCGCGGGCATAGACGTCCACGACGATGCGGGTGCCGCTGACGATATGCGGCGGGACCATGACGCGCACGCCATTGTCAAGAATTGCGGGCTTGTAGCTGGCAGAGGCGGTCTGGCCCTTCACCACGGCGTCGGCTTCGACCACGGTCGCTTCGATCGTGTCGGGCAGCTGGACCGAGATCGGCCGTTCCTCATACATTTCCAGGGTCACTTCCATGCCGTCCTGCAGAAAGTCGGCGGCGTCGCCCAGCAATTCGGCGGGCAGGTTGATCTGCTCGTAATTCTCATTGTCCATGAAGACGAGCATGTCGCCTTCGGCATAGAGATACTGGAAATCCTTCGTGTCGAGGCGGATGCGCTCGACGCTTTCTGCGGAGCGGAAGCGGACGTTGTTCTTGCGGCCGTCGATCAGGTTCTTGAGTTCGACCTGCATATAGGCGCCGCCCTTGCCGGGCTGGGTGTGCTGGATCTTGACGGCGCGCCACAGGCCGCCCTCATATTCGATATTGTTGCCGGGACGAATGTCCACGCCGCTGATCTTCGCCATGGGAAGAGCCTGCCTATATGTCTGAAGGTGGAAAAGAGCCGGCCTCTTGGAGGCTGCGCGGCGCTTTACAGCGGGACGACGCCAAGGGCAAGGGGGCGCGGGTCGACCCTTAACTTCGCACTTTTCCCGCCGATCGCGACATTGTGTTTCCTAAATAGGATATTTTCGGAAAGTCGGCGTGCCCGACGATCGGCTATATCCAAGGCATAGCAAACGGGCCGATCATAGGACAGGTCAGCGCTTCGCCAGCAGCGGATAGGGATTGATGGCCCTGCCTCCATACCAGGGTTCTCCGACCTGCATGGCGTGGATCGCGAAATGCAGATGCGGCGCGGACGGATCGGCATTGCCGGTGCTGCCGACCGTCGCGATGCGCTGCCCGCGCCGCAGCATCTGCCCTTCGTGCAGGCCCGGCGCATAGCTGTCGAGATGTGCGTAATAATAGATCAGACGCCCGTCCTTCGAACGCTGATAGAGGGTGCGTCCGCCACCCTGGCTCCAGAAGATTTTCTCCAGCCTGCCATCCGTCGCCGCCAGCACCGCCCTGCCCCGCGCCGCCATGATGTCGATCGCGTCATGCGGCCGTGCGCCCCCGGCGCGGGCCTGGGTGAAGGTGTCGGTGAGCGCGGACGCCGGAACGCCGTCCGCCGGGATCAGCAGGACGCCATTGTCCGGGCGATCCCGCTCGGCCTCATTCGGCGCTGGTGCGGGCGCCGACCCCGGCGCGTCGGCCGGGACGATCCGCACGCAAAAATGCGCGAAGGCGACGCAGAGCAGCGCCGCCAGCGCCGCGCCGCCCCATCGCCGCACCCTCACGGCCTCGCCCTCATGCCTGGAACTTCGCCTTGACCCCGCTTTTCACCATCTGGGCCAGCCGCGCGGCATCCCAGTTGGTCAGGCGGATGCAGCCATGGCTCTCCGTGCGCCCGATCGTCTGCGGCTCGGGCGTGCCATGGATGCCATAATGATCCTTGGAAATGTCGATCCACACCACGCCGACGGGACCGTTGGGACCGGGTTTCAGCACCGCCTTCTCGTCCTTGGACGACGCGTCCCAGAAAAGGTCGGGATTATAATGGAAAACCGGGTTTCGGCTGACGCCCTTGATGGTCCATTCGCCCAGCGGCAACGGATCATGTTGCGACCCGGTCGTCACCGGGAATTGCGCGATCAGGCGGTTTTCCGCATTATAGACCTTGAGCAGGCCTTCGGATTTGTCGACGACGATATGGTCGGCTTGCGGCTGGTCCTTAGCCACGCCCAGACCGGCGAGCGTCTCGCCCCAGCCTCGCTCGTCCCCTTCGATCTGCGCGACCGGCTGATTGTCGATCGCGGGCACGCGGATGGTCGTCCCGGCCCCGACCTTCGTGTTCGGCGGGTTGAGCGCCGTCAGCGCTTCGGGCGTCGTGTGGAAACGCTCGGCCAGTTTTTCCAGCAGATTGCGGTAGGTCAGCGCGGGCAGGCCCGCCTGGGCGTTCAACCCCTTGGGCATATCGAAGAAGGGACCGCGCGCGAAATCTTCGGGAATCCTGACCAGATAGGTGGTGGGTCGCGCTTCGCCCTCCAACAAAGCAGTGGCGGTCTTCTGGTCATATTCGCCCGTCACGGGCAGGTCATGCGCCGTTTGAAAACCGCGCAACGCCGCCTTGAAGCTCATGCCGTCCTTGCCGTCCAGCACGCCAGGGGAAAAGCCCCAGCGGTCGAGCGCGACCTGTGCCTGCAGAAATTTGCTGGCGAGAAAGGCGTTATGTTCCGGCTCTATCGTGAAGGTATAGGCCTCGTTTTTGGCCGCGACCGCCGCGGCCGCCCCGTTATCGCTCGGCGCGGCGCTGTTCGGCTGCGCGCTGCTATTGGCGTCGGTCACGCTGACATTGCAGGCGCTGCACAGCAAAGCCGCAAACAATATACGGGTTTTCAAGACATTCTCTCCCTCTTCGAGCGAGGAAGAAACGCATGAGCGGGCGGAAGGGTGCGCGCCGCGTCAGCGCGGCGGTGGCGGCTTGCTGGCCAGCACCTCCGCGAAGGCGGCTACCCCGGCCTTCGGGCCTTCGGGATGGTTCCACACCGCGCTGCTGACCGCCAGGAAATCCGCCCCGGCGGCCACCAGTGGTCCGGCATTGTCCGCCGTGACGCCGCCGATCGCAACGCAGGGCAGTTCGAACAGGGTGGTCCACCACCCCAGGATCGAGGGTTCGGGGCGGTGGAAGGTTTCCTTCGTCGTGGTGGGATAGAAAGCGCCGAAAGCGACATAGTCCGCCCCCGCCTCTCCCGCTTCCATCGCCAGATGACGGCTGTCGTGGCAGGTGACGCCGATCTGGACCTTCGGACCCAGTTGCTTGCGCGCATCGCGCGGGTCGCCATCCTCCTGCCCCAGATGGACGCCGTCCGCGTTCAGGCGCTTAGCCAGGCCGATACTATCGTTGATGATGAAGGCGACGCCCCGCTCCGCGCACAGCGCCTGGATCGGCGGGGCGAGCGCAGCGATGGCATGATCATCCAGCCCCTTGAGCCGCAACTGAAACGCCGCGACGCCGCCGCCATCGAAGGCCGCCGCGAGTTGCTCGACGAAATCGTCGCCGATGGCGGGCGGCGAAATCAGGTAAAGCTGGCAGGCGGGGCGGAAGCCCGCATCGAACTGGTCGGCAAAATGCGGATCGAGCGCCAGCTCTTCATCGGTGAAATCGGTCATGGGCGCTTTATAGCCATTCGGACTGTTACGCCAAGGGCGCTATGACCGAATGCGCCCCATACTTTTCGTCCGTTCGGGCTGAGCCTGTTAAAGTCCTTTCCTTTTTAACGGGGAAGGGAAGCCCTTCGACAGGCTCAGGGCGAACGGGGTTATAAATAGCGATGAATGCCGGGCGGCTTGATCCGCCCGGCATCTCCCAATCAGGCCGCTACCGGCTGCTTTGCGGTCGAGGCGCCATGGATTTCATCGATCGCTTCGCCCAGCGATGCGTCGAATTCCGCGTCGGTCATCTGGTGACGAAGGTCGTTGAGCAGCGCCCGGCTGAAGCTGGCGATGATGCCGCGATTCTTGGCGAGTTCGACGCAGGCCTCGGGACGGGCGAAGCCACCCGACAGGGCGACAACGCGCAGCACGGCGGGATGATCGACCAGCGGATCGAACAGGCCGGGCTTGGTCGGCAGAGACAGTTTCAACATCACCTGAACGCCGTCGGGCAAGGCATCGAGATTTTTGAGGATTTCTTCGAGCAATATCTGGTCAGCTTCGGCGCGCTCGGGCGACTTGATGTTCACTTCCGGCTCGATGATCGGCATCAGACCGGCGGCCAGCACCTGCTTGCCGACTTCGAACTGCTGCGCGACCACGGCGGCGATGCCTTCGCGGTTGGCGAGGTTGACGACCGAGCGTTCCTTGGTGCCGAATACGCCCAGCGCCTTCGAGCGGTGGAGCAGGATGTCGAGATCGGGATTGGGCTTCATCAGCTGCACGCCGTTCGCCTCTTCCTCCAGACCCTTGTCGATCTTGATGAAGGGCACCACGCCGCGCTCCAGCAGCGCCTGCGGGGTCGGCTTGCCATCGACCGTGCCGTCCATGGTGCGCTCGAACAGGATCGCGCCCAGCACCTTGTCGCCGGTGAAGGCGGGCGAGGTGATGACGCGGCTGCGCATAGCGTGGATCAGGCCGAACATTTCCTCGTCGCTGGTCCAGGCGTCTTCTTCGATACCATAGCCCTTGAGCGCCTTGGGCGTCGAACCGCCGCTCTGGTCGAGCGCGGCGATAAAGCCTTCGCCCGTCGCGATCTTCTGCTTCATTTCCTGATCCAGCATCTGCACATACCTTCCCTTGGGCGCCGCCCGTTGGCGGCAAAATAGACTGATGGCAGGCGCTCCAATCGCCTGCCCGCCGGGTGCGGCCTCGGCATCATGATCGCCGATCTTCGGGCTGTTAGCCAGTCCCATGCCGCACTGCAAGACGCGTTCCCGATCGACCCCGGCGGAACCGTGCCATTATGGCTGGCTTCGCGGCATGTGGCGCCACAAAGGGCGGCCGGACCTGATGCGCCACATAATAAATCGGACGGCGGCGATTGAAAGGGTAGGCGCGGCGGCCCATTAGGCAGCACATGACCGATCCCGCCATCGCTTCCGACCGTCCCGACCTGCCCCACGGCGCCATCCTGCTGATGGCCGTGGCGTGCGGCGTGATGGCCGCCAACCTCTATTATGCCCAGACGCTGATCGACGTGATCGGGCCGGAAATCGGGATGTCGGCCAGTGTGGCGGGGCTGATCACGACCTTGACCCAGCTGGGCTATGGCGCGGGCCTTTTCCTTGTCGTACCGCTGGCCGATCTGTTCGAAAACCGGACCATCGTCCTGACGTCGATCGCGACCACCATAGTGGGTTGCATCGCCATTGCCCTGTCGAATGGCCCGACGAGCTTCCTGGTCGCGTCGATCCTGACCGGCGTCGGCGCGACGGGCGCGCAGGTGCTGGTCCCCCTCGCCTCGCACCTCGCCGCGCCGGAAAAACAGGGCCGCGTGGTGGGTACGGTAATGAGCGGCCTGCTGTTCGGCATCATGCTGTCGCGGCCCATCGCCAATTTCCTGGCCGGATCGGTCGGCTGGCGCGCCACCTTCATCCTGTCGGCGGTCGTCATGGCGGCGGTCGGTGCCGCGCTGATCGCGGCCTGCCCGAAGCGCAAGCCCCAGGGCGGCATGCATTATGGACAGGTGCTGGCGTCCACCTTCGCGCAACTGGGCAAGCATCGGGTGGTGCGGATGCGCGCCTTCTATCAGGCGGCGATGTTCGCGGCGTTCAACCTGTTCTGGACCGCCGCGCCGCTGGCGCTGATCCACGAATTTCATCTGGGCCATGCCGGGATCGGCGCTTTCGCGCTGGCGGGCGCAGGCGGGGCGCTGGTCGCGCCGATCGCAGGGTGGCTGGCGGATCGCCGCCTCACCCGCCCCGCCTCGCTCATCGGCTTGGGTGGCCTTACGATCGGTTTCCTGCTCGCCGACTGGACCGTGGCGGCGGGCAGCCTTATCGGCTTCACCATCATGGCCGTACTGATCGACGGGGCGGTGCAGATGAGCCAGATCACCGGGCAGAAACTGATCTTCTCGCTCGATCCCGACGCGCGGGGGCGCATCAACGCGGCCTATGTGACCGTGATGTTCCTGGTCGGCGCATTGGGATCGGTGATCGGGTCGGTCACGTATGAAGCGGGCGGGTGGAGCGCCAGCGCGCTGGCGGGGGCCGCGATCGGCGGCGTCGCCACGATCGTCTTCCTGCTGTTCGACCGGGGCGCCAGCATCGCGCGCTGACGCCCCGCATTGCTATCGGGTCAGCCCATCAGCGCCTTGACGCCCGGCAGTTCCTTGCCTTCCATCCATTCCAGGAAAGCGCCGCCGGCGGTCGAAACGAAGGTGAAGTCGGCCGCCACACCCGCATGGTTGAGCGCCGCCACGGTATCGCCGCCGCCCGCTACGGAGGTCAACTGCCCTTCCTTGGTCAGCGCCGCCGCCGTCTTCGCCAGCGCGACGGTCGCAGCGTCGAACGGTGCGATCTCGAACGCGCCGAGCGGCCCGTTCCACACCAGCGTCCGGCAGTTTTTGAGCGCATCGCCTAGCGCCTCTACGGCGGCGGGGCCGACGTCCAGGATCATCTCGTCTTCGGCGACTTCATGCACGTTGCAGGTGCGCAAGCTGGGCGGATTGGCCGCAAATTCCTTCGCGACGACCACATCATAGGGCAGATGGATGATGCAACCGGCCGCTTCCGCCGCGTCGAAGATCGCCTCGGCCGTGTCGGCCAGATCCTTTTCGCATAGCGACTTGCCGACATCGACGCCGCGCGCGTGGAGGAAAGTGTTGGCCATGCCGCCGCCGATGATCAGGTGATCGACCTGTTTCACCAGATTGTTGAGCACGTCGAGCTTGGTAGACACTTTCGCGCCGCCGACCACGGCCGCAACCGGCTTGACCGGTTCGCCCAGCGCCGCCTGCAACGCGTCCAGTTCCTTTTCCATGGAACGACCGGCGAAGGCGGGCAGCTTGTGCGCCAGCCCTTCGGTCGAGGCATGGGCGCGGTGCGCGGCGGAGAAGGCGTCATTGACGTAGAGATCGCCGATCGCCGCGATCGCATCGACCAGCGCAGGATCGTTCTTCTCCTCGCCACCGTGGAAGCGCGTGTTTTCCAGGATGGCGATGTCGCCGGGGCGCATCACCGCTATACCGTCAACGGCCGCCTCACCCTGGCAATCGGGGATGAACTGCACCTCACGGCCCAGCACCTGGGTAAGCGGCCTGGTGATCTTCGACAGCGAAAATTCGGGGTTCTTCTGCCCCTTGGGACGGCCGAAATGCGCCAGGATCAGCACCTTCGCGCCGCGATCGGCCAGTTCCAGCACCGTCGGCATCGCCGCGCGCAGACGGGTGTCGTCGCTGACCGCGCCATCCTGCATCGGTACGTTCAGATCTTCGCGCACCAGCACCACCTTGCCGGTGATGTCGCCCATATCGTCGAGCGTCTTGAACGGCTTGGTCATGTCTTCTCCCCTGATTACCCAGCCCCGTTCGGGCTGAGCCTGTCGAAGCCCTGCACTTCTTTTCAAGAAGAACAGCCCTTCGACAAGCTCAGGGCGAACGGAAACTATCCGTTCGTTAGATTACAGAAACTTCGCGACGACGCCGGTGGTGTCGATCATGCGGTTCGAGAAGCCCCATTCATTGTCGTACCAGCTAAGCACACGGACCAGCTTGCCGTCGACAACGGCGGTTTCCAGACTGTCGACGGTCGAGCTGCGCGGATCGCCATTATAGTCGATCGAAACCAGCGGTTCGTCCGAATAGCCCAGCACGCCCTTCAATGGGCCGGATTCCGACGCAGCTTTGAGCAGGCTGTTGACTTCGTCCTTCGTTGTCGGGCGCTTGGGAATGAACTTGAGGTCCACGACCGAGACATTGGGCGTCGGCACGCGGATCGACGATCCATCCAGCTTGCCCTTCAATTCGGGCAGAACTTCACCCACCGCGCGAGCGGCGCCGGTGGAAGTCGGTATCTGCGAGAGCGCGGCGGCGCGAGCGCGACGCATGTCGCTATGCAGCTGATCCAGCGTGTTCTGGTCGTTGGTATAGCTGTGGATCGTCGTCATGAAACCGCTTTCGATGCCGATGGCGTCGTTCAGCACCTTGGCGAGCGGGGCCAGGCAGTTGGTGGTGCAGCTGGCGTTCGAAATGACGATGTCGTCGGCGGTCAGCGCGTCATGGTTGACGCCGAACACGACGGTGCGATCGACGTTGGTGCCGGGCGCGGAAATGATGACGCGCTTGGCGCCTGCAGCCAGATGCGCGCTCGCCTTGTCCTTGGTGGTGAAGATGCCGGTGCATTCCAGCGCGATTTCAACGCCAAGGGCGGCGTGCGGCAGGTTGGCGGGATCGCGCTCAGCCGTTACCTTGATCTTCTTGCCGTCGACGACGAGGAAATCGCCATCCACGCTGACATCGCCCTTCCAGTTGCCATGGACGCTGTCGCGCTTGAACAGCAGGGCGTTGGACTTGACGTCGCCCAGATCGTTGATGCTGACCAGTTCCAGGTCATGGTCGGTGCGCGACAATATTGCGCGCGCCACCAGGCGTCCGATACGTCCGAAACCGTTAATTGCTACCTTCGTCGCCACTGCACTAGCCTCCTTAAGGTGTTGTTGTTCGGTTGTTTATGAATTTAAAGCGCGGCCGCGATCTGCGGCGCGATCTTCGCGGCGGTCAGGCCGAAATGGTCGTAAAGATCTTCGGCGGGTGCCGACGCGCCGAAGCCGTCGATGCCGAAACGCAGCCCGTCAATGCCGGTATAGCGTTCCCAGCCGAAGGTCGTGCCCGCCTCGATCGACACGCGCAGCGCGTCGGCGGGCAGGATGTCGGCCTTGTAGGCGGCGCTCTGCGCATCGAAATGCGCGAAACTGGGCATGGAGACGACGTCCGCGCCGATGCCCTGTTCTTCCAGCAGCTTCGCGGTGGCGACGGCGATCTCGACTTCCGATCCGGTGGCGACGATGACGACCTTGCGCGCAGCCGTCGCCGCTACAAGGCGGTATCCACCCTTGGCCGACAGATTGTCGCTCTTTTCCAGGCGCAGTTGCGGCAGGTTCTGGCGGGTCAGCGCCAGCACCGATGGGCCGGTCGCATCCTTCAGCGCCAGTTCCCAGCATTCCGCCGTCTCGACAATGTCGGCCGGGCGATAGACGTCCAGGTTCGGGATCATGCGCATCGACATGACATGCTCGATCGGCTGATGGGTCGGGCCGTCTTCGCCGAGGCCAATGCTGTCATGGGTCAGGACGTGGATGACCCGCTGCTGCTGGAGCGCGGCGAGACGAATGCCGCCACGCATATAGTCGGAGAAGACCAGGAAGGTGCCGCCATAGGGGATCACGCCGCCATGCAGCGCCATGCCGTTCATCGCGCAGGCCATGCCGAATTCGCGGATGCCGTAATAGACGTAGCGGCCCGCATAATCGTCCTTGGTCAGCGGCCCGGTCGACTTCGTCTTGGTGTTGTTGGAGCCGGTAAGGTCCGCCGAACCGCCCAGCGTTTCGGGCAGCAGATCGTTGATCGCGCCGAGCGCCAGTTCGCTCGCCTTGCGGGTCGCGACCTTCTGCGGATTGGCGATCAGGCTGTCGATATAGGCGGTCAGCGAGAAGTCGGCGGGCAGTTCGCCAGCCATGCGGCGGGTAAATTCCGCGCTATTCTCGCTGCTTGCAAGGCGGGCATCCCATGCCGCGCGAACATCCTTGCCCTTCGCACCGATCGCGCGCCAGGCGGCGGCGATGTCTTCGGGAATGACGAAGGGCGCGTCGGCCCAGCCCAGAAATTCGCGGGCCGCCGCGACTTCGTCCGTACCCAGCGCAGAGCCATGGACGCCCGATGTGCCGGCCTTGTTCGGCGCGCCATAGCCGATCTTGGTCGCGCAGGCGACGATCGAAGGTCGCGTATCGGCCACCGCTTCCGCCAGCGCACGGCGCACGTCGGCGACGTCATGGCCGTCGCACGACACGACATGCCAGCCGGTCGCAGCATAGCGGGCCAGCACGTCCTCGCTGCTCGACAGGTCGACCGCGCCGTCGATCGTGATCTTGTTATCATCCCACAGCACGATCAGGCGGCCGAGGTTCAGGTGGCCTGCCAGGCCGATCGCCTCATGGTTGATACCTTCCATCAGGCAACCGTCGCCCGCGATCACCCAGGTGCGGTGATCGACCAGATCGTCGCCGAACTGCGCGTTCAGGTGCCGTTCGGCGATTGCCATGCCGACCGCTGTTGCCAGCCCCGAACCCAATGGGCCGGTGGTCGCCTCGACGCCTGCCAGCTCGAAATTCTCCGGATGACCGGCGCACGGGCTGTGCAACTGGCGGAAATTGCTGATGTCCTCGATCGTGGGGCGCGCATAGCCGGTCAGGTGCAGCAGCGAATAGATCAGCATCGATCCATGGCCAGCCGACAGGACGAAACGGTCGCGGTCCGCCCATTTGGGCTGCGTCGGATCGAACTTCATATAGTCGCTGAACAGCACGGTGGCGACGTCCGCCATGCCCATCGGCATGCCCGGATGGCCGCTATTGGCGGCCTGCACCGCATCCATGGAAAGCGCCCGAATGGCGTTGGCGAGCGACTTTTCGGAAACTGTCATCTGGGGCGGGCGTCTTTCCTGAACTGGCTATGACATGGGTCCGCGCGCGCGGACGAGTCGAGGTCGCGCATCCTTTGTCGTGTCAAGTCCGATGCGTCAACCGCGGCTGCCCCCAAAGACCGCTTTTGCGCGGCCCCGACTTTCGCTATGAGTGGACCATGGCAAGCGACCGCATGATGCAGGCGATTGGTACGCTGGAGCGTGCCGTGAGTCGGCTTGAACAGGATGTGGCGGGGCTGATCCAGTCAGTCCCGGCTGATCCCCTCCCCGCTATGGACCAGGGCGCCGCGCGCGCCGCGCTCCGATCGCTCGACGATCTGATCGACATGTTGAAAGAGCGTCCCCATGGCTGAAACGACATTGGTCATTGCCGGTCGCCATTATCAGATACGCTGCCGCGATGGCGAAGAGGCGCATCTGGGCCACCTCGCCACCCTGATCGAGGAAAAGGCGCGGGTGGCGCAGCAAAGCACGCCGGGCCTGACGGAGGTGCGGACATTATTGTTCGCCGCCCTGTTCCTGGCGGACGAATTGGGCGACCTGCGGCGCGACATCGCCGGTCGGCAGGAGAAACTGCCACTGGACGATGCGGACGAGCCGGGCGCCCAGGCGATCGAGGCTTTGGCCGGACGGATAGAAAAGCTGCGCGACCGGCTTGCCGCACGGGCCACGAACGCCTAGATTGATTGCGACGGGCACTGCGCGGTACGAGCTTTAGCGAACATCCCTGAGGCGATAATCACATCCAAGGGGGCTGTCCCTGGGCGGGCTCCGGTCCGTTCTAAATGGTCCCCACCTGACGTTGAGGCGTCAGAGGATATTCCAGCACACGGCCGAGGCGGTCCCGTCACCCTCCCCCTCCTTCAAACCCTCTCCACCGAAGGTTCCCATGAGCGACGAGACGCCCGGCGCCGACAAGACGACATTGCGCGACATCGCGCGGCAACGGCGGCGCAGCTTCGTCGCGGCGCTCGATCCGCTGGCGCACCGGCTGGCGTTCAAGGCCGTGCCCTCGCCTCTAGCGCGCCGGATGGAGGATGCGCAGGTCGTGGCGCTTTATATGGCGGTGGATGACGAGGCGCCTGCCCAGCGGATGGCGGCGCAGTTGCAGACGATGGGGAAGGCCGTGGCCTTGCCGCGTGTGCTCGACCGGCTGGGCAGCATGGACTTCATCGCCTGGAACGATGGCGAACTGCTTGTCCCCGGCCTTTTCCGCACCAGCCACCCCGAACCGAGCGGTGGCATTGTCAACCCCGACGTCATCTTCGCGCCGCTGGTCGGGTTCGACCGGGCGATGAACAGGCTGGGCCAGGGTGGCGGCTATTATGATCGCGCCTTCGCCCGCTTTCCCGATGCGCTGCGCGTGGGCATCGCCTGGTCCGCGCAGGAAATGGACGCCCTGCCCGCCGACCCGTGGGATCTGCCGCTGGACATCATCATGACCGAAGTCGAACTGATCGAAGGACCAATGGCATGAGCATCGACCCGCGCCATTATCACCAGCCCAGCTGGCGCAAGCCCGTCGGCATGTTCGCCATCGTCGGGCTGATCGCTTTATGGGCGGTGATGGTGGGCAGCCTGTCGGGCCTGATCGGCGCACTGCCCATGTGGGCGCAGGCGCCGGTCTATGTCGTGCTGGGGATCATATGGATCTGGGTACTGCCGCTGCGGCGGCTGCTTGCCTGGATGGAAACCGGGCGCTGGCGCTGACGCCACATTCCCACCGCTCTGAGCGGTGGCGCGAGTGACGGGGCTCGAACCCGCGACCTCCGGCGTGACAGGCCGGCACTCTAACCAACTGAGCTACACCCGCGTAAGGCGTTTGCATCCCTGCCGACCCCAAGGGGCCGCCAGACGAAGCGAAATCTGGGAGAAATTCACCTTCCGGTCAGAGAAGGTGGCGCGAGTGACGGGGCTCGAACCCGCGACCTCCGGCGTGACAGGCCGGCACTCTAACCAACTGAGCTACACCCGCGCAGGGCGACATCTTTCGTGACTTTTCAGTCACCAGACGATGTAGTCTGGAACACCATTTCCACCTTCCGGTCAAGGAAAGTGGCGCGAGTGACGGGGCTCGAACCCGCGACCTCCGGCGTGACAGGCCGGCACTCTAACCAACTGAGCTACACCCGCGTTTGGTGTGGAAGCGCCGTCTATGAGCGTCCTGCGATGCTGTCAACCGTCCGCAACGGGACTTTCCGCTTTCTCGTCATTTTCTTTGCGCGGGGCCACCGTCAACGTGCCCTGCTCGAACAGAAAACCAGCAATATCCGGGGTTCCCGCCGCCGCCACGACCGTCTGGATGATGATGAGCAGCGGCACGCCCAGCAGCGCGCCCGGCGTCCCCCACACCCACCCCCAAAAGGCGAGCGAAACGAGAATCAGCAACGGGTTCATCGTCAACCGCCGCCCCAGCAGCATCGGCGTGATGGCGTTCGCTTCCACCAGGTGAAAGCCCACCTGCAACGCGGCGGGGAGCAGCGCGACATAGACATCGTCGAACACCATCAGCCCGCCCAGCCCCAGCAGCGCCGCAGCCAGCATCGGGCCGAAATAGGGGATGAAATTGAGGAGTGCGACGATCCCGCCCCACATCAGGGGCGAGGGCATGCCGATCAGCCACAGCGCCAGCGCGACCGCCAGGCCCAAACACAGGTTGATGACCGCGATGGTGATGACATAGGCCGATGTCGCGTCGACCACATTCTGGATCACCCGCGCCACCGCCATCGCCCCGTCGAAGCTGCCCCGACTGTTGATCGTGCGCCGCCGCAGCCGGGTCCATCCGGCCAGGAAGAAATAGATGATGAGCAGCGCGAACACCATCTGGATGATGGCGGCGGGGGCCGACGTCGCGGCGAATTGCAGCAGCGACCGGGGCGCATCGACCGCCGCTGTCTGTGCAGCGGCCACCGGGCCGGTCGCCAGCATCTGCACCGTTTCATCCACGAACCGCTGAAGGTTCGCGTAGAAGTCGATCACCGGCGCCAGGTTCGCCTGTATCTGCGGCAGGCGCTGGGGCAGGATGCGGAACCAGTCGGTCGCTGGCACGACGATCAGCACCAGCGCCGTGTTCGCCACCAGCAGAAAGCCGACCATCGCGAGCAGCGCCGCGAAGGCCGAAGGCAATCCGCGCCGCTCCATCCATTCGAGCAGCGGCACCAAAGCGATGGCGACCACCAGCGCGGCCGTGAGCGGCAGGAAGAATTCCGACCCGGCGCGCAGGGCGAAGGGCAGCGCGATGGCCAGGCCGATGCCAGATGTCAGCGCGATCGACGCGAGCAGCCGGTCGCGCCGCCGGTTTACCTCTTGCTGTTCCGTCGCTGTCACGCCCGCTCGATTCCCTTTTCGTTCACCCCGATGTGCGCCGCCAGCCCCGCAGCGTCAATTTACAAAGGACGTCGAACCTTTGATGAGAAAGGAAAAGGCAGGCTTAACCAAATATTTGCGCGTCCTTGCTAGCGGGATTTCAGGGGACAAAGACGGGGTAAGATGATGATGCGTAGGATCGTGCCTTGGCTGGCTTTGGCGGCGGGCATGACGGCGGCGATATCGCCCGCCCTGGCCCAGCCTGCCCTTTCTCAGCCCGTCATGCGGCTGGGCACGCAGATGTTTGTGGAGCGGGTGTCGACCGATATCAACGGTCGTCCACGACGGACATTGGCGAGCGCGGACCGCGTCGGCCCCGGGGATGCGCTGATCGTGATCGTCCATTGGCGCAACGAAGGCCCGCATCCTGTACGCGACTTCGCCGTCACGCGCCCGGTCCCGCGCGGCGTACGCCCGGACCTGAGTGACCCGACGATGCAGGTGTCGATCGACGGGGGCGCACACTGGGGCAGGATCGACCAGCTATGGCTGCCGACGCCTCTGGGCGGCGTGCGCCGTGCCGTTCCGGAGGATGTGACCCATATCCGTTGGCAAGTGCAGGACATGGCCCAGCCCGGCCGCGCCGGACGCTTCAGCTATCGCGCGATCATAAGATAGCAGCATAGGTTATTGATATCGGGTGACGATGATGCCATCCGATACAGGAGCCGCTCAGTCCACGAACAGGAAAGCCGGTGCCTCCAGCAGCTTGCGGACAGCCTGCACGAAGCTGGCCGCGTCCCATCCATCCACCACGCGATGATCGCAGCTGATCGACAGGTTCATCAGCTTTGCAGCGACGATGTCCTTGCCCCGAAAGACCGGCCGTTCGATCACGCGGTTGGGGCCGATGATCGCCACTTCCGGGCGATTGATGACCGGTGTGGTCGCGATCCCGCCGAGCGGCCCGAGCGATGTCAGCGTCAGCGTGGAACCGGACAGTTCGTCCGACTTCGCCTTGCCGGTGCGCGCGGCGTCGGCCAGGCGGCGGATTTCGCTCGCCAACTGCCAGACGTTGCGATCCTGCGCATCGCGGATCACCGGCACCATCAACCCCGCATCGGTCTGGGTCGCCAGTCCCAGATGCACCGATCCATGGCGCGTCACCACGCCCGCTTCGTCATCATAACGCGCATTGAGCATCGGAAAGTCCGGCAACGCCTTGCACAGGGCCACGATCAGCAGCGGCAGCATGGTCAGCTTGGGCCGGTCCCCGCGATGATCGTTCAATTGCTCGCGCAACGCCTCCAGCGCCGTGACGTCGATTTCCTCAACATAGGTGAAGTGCGGGATATGACGCTTGGAGGCGGCCATATTCTCCGCGATCCGGCGGCGCATGCCGATGACCTTGATCGCCTCGTCGGCGCGCTTGGGCGCGCGACCAGCGGGGCGATAGCCCTGACCCTGACCGTAGAGCAGATAGGCGTCGAGGTCGGAATGGCGGACATGGTCGCCGCTGGGCTTAACCTGGCTGAGATCGACGCCCAGTTCCTTCGCGCGTGCGCGGACGGCGGGGGATGCGAGGATGGGATCAATATGGAGAGATGCAAGTTTAGCCTCTCCCCCGTTCGGGCTGAGCGTGTCGAAGCCCCCCTCTTCTGTCGAGGAGTCGGATCGCGAGGATAAGGAAAGCCCTTCGACAGGCTCAGGGCGAACGGGTTGGGAGACTGGATCGTAAACCACCGCCTCCCCCGGCGTTTCCGCTTCGATCACCGCGTCCGACGGCGGCGGCGCGGCGACAGCCCCACCCTCCATCTCGATCTCCACCAGCATCGCACCGATTGAGATCTGATCGCCCGGCTCGCCCGCCAGGCGGACCACGGTGCCCGCCACGGGACTTTCCATTTCGACCGTCGCCTTGTCGGTCATCATGTCCGCGATCGGCTGGTCTTCCTCGACCCGGTCGCCGACCTGGACGTGCCAGCCGACGATCTCAGCCTGTGCGATGCCTTCGCCGATGTCCGGCAGCTTGAATGTGAACAGCGCCATGACTGGTCAGTCCTTCATGATCTTGTTGATGGCTTCGCGGATACGCACCGGTCCCGGAAAATACGCCCACTCCAGGCTGTGCGGATAGGGCGTGTCGAACCCTGTGACGCGCTCGATCGGCGCTTCGAGATGGTAGAAGCAACGCTCCTGCACCTGCGCCATCAATTCCGCGCCGAAACCGCTGGTGCGGGTCGCTTCGTGCACGATCAGGCAGCGGCCGGTCTTCTTGACCAACTCTTCGATCGTGTCGATGTCGAGCGGGACCAGGCTGCGCAGGTCGACGATCTCCGCGTCTATGCCCAGCGTCCTGACCGTATCCTCGACCACATGGACCATCGTGCCATAGCAGAGGATGGTCAGCGCTTCGCCCGCACGCGCGATCCGCGCCTTTCCCAATGCTATCCGATAATAGCCGGTCGGCACCTGCGCATCCGCGTGACCCGCCCAGCTTTTCGCCGGCGTATCATAATGGCCGTCAAACGGGCCGTTATAGATACGCTTGGGTTCGAAGAAGAGCGTCGGATCATTATCCTCTATCGCGGCGATCAGTAGCCCCTTGGCATCATAGGGGGTGGACGGGATCACGGTCTTGATCCCCGAACAATGGGTGAAGATGCCTTCGGGCGACTGGCTGTGCGTCTGCCCGCCGAAGATGCCGCCGCCAAAGGGCGAGCGCACTGTCATCGGCGCGATGAACTCGCCTGCCGATCGATAGCGCAACCGCGCCGCCTCCGACACGAGTTGGTCGAGCGCGGGATAGATATAGTCGGCGAACTGGATTTCCGGCACTGGCCGAAGACCATAGGCGCCCATGCCCACCGCCACGCCGATGATCCCGCATTCGGTGATCGGCGTGTCGAACACCCGGTTCTTGCCATATTTCTGTTGCAGCCCGGCGGTGGCGCGAAACACCCCACCGAAAAAGCCGACATCCTCGCCCATCACGACCACGGTCAGGTCGCGCTCCATCATCACGTCCATGGCGCTGTTGATCGCCTGGATCATGTTCATATGTGTCGTTTCAGTCATGGCACATCCTTCCCTCGCCCCAGCAGGGAGAGGGTTGCGCAGACTTGGCAGCGTGCTGCCTAGTCGAAGCTGGGAGAGGGGGAACAGCGATTGAGGAACGAGCGGACGCAGCCCCCTCTCCAACCTTCGCCAGACGGCAAGCCGTCAGGCTGCGGTATCCTCTCCCCGCCGGGGAGAGGCGGTGATTGAACCCCATCACAGCCCGGCCGCCTTCCATTCATCCAGCATCTGTTGCTGTTGTTCCTTGAGGTGCCGGGGCATCTCCTCGAACACATCCTCGAACATGCTTTCCATCGGATGATGGAGGCCGTGGCCGAGGATGCCATTCTTTTCCGCTTCGCGCGCGGCGTCGCGGACCAGTTCGGCCAGTTCCTTGTCCATCGCGGCGTGGCGATCCTCGTCCCAGATGCCTAGGCCGATGCAATGCTGTTTCAACCGCGCGATCGGGTCGCCCAGCGGCCAGAGGCTGCTTTCCTCGGCGGAGCGATAGGCGGCCGGATCGTCCGACGTGCTGTGCCCTTCGACGCGATAGGTGAAATGCTCGATCAGCGTCGGCCCGCCATTGGCCCGCGCCCGGTCGGCGGCCCAACGCGTCGCGGCATAGACCGCGAGCACGTCATTGCCATCCACCCGCAATCCGGCGATGCCATAGCCCACGGCGCGCGCGGCGAAAGTCGTCGCTTCTGCTCCCGCAAAACCTGAGAAGCTGCTGATAGCCCATTGATTATTGACGACATTCATGATGACTGGTGCGCGATAGACGCTGGCAAAGGTGCAGGCGGAATGGAAGTCGCCCTCCGCCGTCGATCCTTCGCCGCACCAAGTCGCCGCGATACGGGTGTCCCCCCGCGCGGCGCTCGCCATCGCCCAGCCGACCGCCTGTGGATATTGGGTGGTGAGGTTGCCGGAAATGGAGAAGAAGCCAGCCTCCCGCGCCGAATACATGATCGGCAACTGGCGGCCCTTCAAACGGTCGCCGGTGTTGGAATAGATCTGGTTCATCATGTCGACCAGCGGCCAGTCGCGCGCGAGCAGGATGCCTTGCTGGCGATAGCTGGGGAAACACATGTCGTCGCGCGACAGCGCCAGCGCCGCGCCGATCGATACCGCCTCCTCGCCGGTCGACTTCATATAGAAGCTGGTCTTGCCCTGCCGCTGCGCGCGGAACATGCGCGCGTCGAAGGCGCGCGTCAGCGCCATAGTGCGCAGCATCCGCAGCAACGTTTCGGGCGACAGCTTGGGGTTCCACGCACCGACCGCTGCGCCATCGTCATCCAGCACCCGGATCAGGCCATAGGCCAGGTCACGCATATCGCTGGGCCGGGCCGCTTCGTCGGGCCGCGGGGCCGCGTCGGCGGCGGGGATATCGAAATGGGTGAAGTCGGCGCTCTCGCCGGGCCGCGCGGGCGGCTCCGGCACATGCAGTCTAAGCGGCGGCAGGTTGCGCCCCGCCTGCCCTTCCATGCCGCCTGATCCAGTCGGATCGCTCATCCTGCCTCCTATGATGCATTGCAATAATATTGCTTAAAGCAATTATTAAATTACAAAGCCTCGAAGGGCAAGCCTTACTGACCCATTCCCATTTCGATTTTCCGTTTCAACTGTCCAACTCGCTGTCTCTTTATACGGCGACGGGCGCGGAAATATGGGTTTGGGGGGCGTAATCCAGCACTTCGAAATCTTCGATCCTGTAGTCAAAAATGCTCGAAGGCCGCCGATTGATCCGCAACCTGGGGGCGCCCGAGGGGATCCGGCGCATCTGCTCTTCCACCAGATCGGCATGGTTCAGATAGAGATGGACGTCCCCCCCTGCCAGACCACTTCGCCCGGCTCCAGATCGCACTGCTGCGCCAGCATGCGGGTGATCATCGACAGGCCGAAAATGTTGAAGGCAAAGCCCAGCCCCAGGTCGCAGCTGCGCTGGAACAGCAGGCCATTGAGCTTTCCGTTCGAAACCTGGAACTGATAGGTCATGTGGCAGGGTGGCAGCGCCATCTGCGCCACTTCCGCGACATTCCATCCGGTGAACAGAAGGCGGCGCGATCCGGGCGTCGTGCGAATCGCGTCGACCAGCGCCGTGATCTGGTCGTACCCCTTCTCCGCCTTGCGATAGAGGCCGTCACCGGCCGCTTCGTAGCGGGGCCAGTTCACCCATTGCGCGCCATAGACCGGACCCAGATCGCCCCACTTGCGGGCGAAATCATCGTCGCCCACAATGCGCATCTCGAACGTGTCGCGATCCAGATCCTCGCCCGTCGCCCTGCGATAGGCGTCCAGCGGCCAGTCGGTCCAGATATGGACGCCCTGCCGCACCAGTTCTCGGATATTGGTATCACCCGTCAGAAACCACAGCATCTCCCGCGCGGCGACCTTCCAATAGACGCGCTTGGTGGTGAGCAGCGGCACCGCGTCGTCGGCCAGCGAGAATCGCATCGTCGCGCCCAGGATCGATCGGGTGCCCACACCGGTACGATCGACCCGTTCGTCGCCATGGCGCCAGATGTGCCGCATCAGGTCCAGATATTGCTGCTCATAATGAGGGGAAGAAGACGGCATGTCGGTCAAGGCAGGTTCCTGCGATCGTGAGTTTGTATGGCGACGGCTGTAGCCGAGCGCCGCACCTGCGCCAATGTTACCGTCATTATGGGGGCAACAGGTTCGGTTGACGCCGCAATGGACCCGATTGCGCTGGCGCGGGCCGATGGCGCAACGCCAAGATCGCGCGATGACCGATCGCGACATGCTCCTGCTTGCCCTGTTGGATGAGGATTGGCGGCCTTACAACATCGTCCCCTTGCGGCAGGATTGGCGCGGGGCGTTCGGCCGGTTGCTGGATGCGGATGGCCGTTGGCTGGCGCTGATCCAGCAGAGACCGGTCCATGCCTGCCCCAAACCCCGCCCGGACGACATCATGCTGACCCGCACACTGGCGCGGCGGCTCAGGCCGCTGGACATGAAACTGGCCGACCATATCATCCATGCCGGTGAAACCCGCTTCAGCTTCCGCTCGGCAGGCCTTTTATAGACGCCGATAGGGCGACTGCAAAAAAAGCGTCACTGCCCGCTTGCCAGCCTACAAACCCCTCTCTATAGGCGCACTCCTGCCTTACGGAGCCGCCCTGAAAAGCGGTTTCGGCATCGGTCGGGGAATAGCTCAGCCTGGTAGAGCACTGTCTTCGGGAGGCAGGGGCCGGAGGTTCGAATCCTCTTTCCCCGACCACATTTTGCATAGCGTATATGACGATTGATCAGCGGGATGGCCTAGCCATTTCCGCCGATTTCTCGTGTCAGTGCAGTCTCCTTCGACCAGTGATTTTCGACAGATGACATGTGTCGAAAGGGCCGCTCGGCTTCTTGCGCATCTGTAAAAGATGTTTGACCGCGCCCGTCCACGCGGCAATGATCCCGCCTTATCAAACCGGTACGATCATAGGATCGTGATCCAAACATAATCCGACCCGCGCCACGCGGGCATCGTCAGGCGGGAGACAAGCTTTGCACAGACGCGATTTTCTGGCTTTTGGGGCCATGGGCGTAGGGGAACTCGTCCTTCCCTCCATGTTCGGCAAGGTGATTGCCGCCGAGGAATTGCACAGCGCCATCGACGTGGCGGTCAAGAAAGCGCTGGCTGACGCGGCGATGAACGCGGCCAAAAGCGCGGGCGCATCCTATTGCGACGTGCGCGTGGGCCGCTACCTGCGCCAGTTCGTCATCACCCGCGAACGCAATGTCGAAAATGTGGTAAACACCGAATCGACCGGCGTCGGCATCCGCGTGATCGCGAACGGCGCCTGGGGCTTTGCCGCCACCAATGAAATGACGAAGGAGGCAGTGGCCAAGGCGGCGGCGCAGGCCGTCGCCATCGCCAAGGCCAATGCGCCGGGCCAGAGCGCGCCGGTCCAGCTTGCCCCGGTCAAGGGCGTGGGCGAGGTCAGCTGGCGCACGCCGATCGTCAAGAACAGCATGACCGTGCCTATCAAGGACAAGGTCGATCTGTTGATGGGCGTCAACGCTGCGGCATTGGATGCCGGGGCCAGCTTCATCCGCTCCATCCTGTTCCTGGTGAACGAGCAGAAATATTTCGCCAGCACCGACGGCAGCTATATCGACCAGGACGTGCATCGCATCTGGGCGCCGATGGAAGTCACCGCCGTCGACAAGGCGAGCGGTAAGTTCCGCGTGCGCGAAGGCCTGTCCGCGCCGATGGGGCTGGGCTATGAATATCTGGACGGGGCAGCCAGCGGCAAGACCGTGCTGCCCAATGGCGTCGTCGTCTACGGCCAGTCCTACGATATGAAGGAAGACGCCGTGGCTGCCGCCAAGCAGGCGATGGCAAAGATCAAGGCGCCGTCGGTCAAGCCGGGCAAATATGATCTGGTGCTCGACCCGTCGCACACCTGGCTGACGATCCACGAATTGGTCGGCCATCCGCTCGAACTGGACCGCGTGCTGGGTTACGAGGCCAATTATGCCGGGACCAGCTTCGCCACGATGGACAAGCTGCAAAGCCATTTCCAATATGGCAGCGACAAGGTGAACATCGTCGCCGACAAGACGCAGCCGGGCAGCCTGGGCGCGGTGTCCTACGACGACGAAGGCGTGAAGACCAAGAAGTGGGACCTGATCCGCGACGGCAAGCTGGTCGGCTATCAGGCGATCCGCGATCAGGCGCATATCGAGGGCAAGACCGCGTCGGACGGCTGCGCCTATGCCGACAGCTGGTCCAACGTGCAGTTCCAGCGCATGGCCAACGTCAGCCTGGAGCCGGGCAAGGCCAAGCAGAGCGTGGCGGACATGATCGCGGGCGTCGAGGACGGCATCTACATCATCGGCGACGGCAGCTTCTCGATCGACCAGCAGCGCTATAATGCCCAGTTCGGCGGGCAGCTCTTCTACGAGATCAAGAACGGTAAGATCACCCAGCAAGTCGAAGACGTCGCCTACCAGATCCGCACGCCGGAATTCTGGAACGCCTGCGCTGGCGTGTGCGACGCCAGCGACTATCGCCTGGGCGGCTCCTTCTTCGACGGCAAGGGGCAGCCTGCGCAGGTATCCGCCGTGTCGCATGGGTCATCCACCGCGCGCTTCAACGGCATCAACGTCATCAACACCGCCCGTTCGCTCGGTTGATCGGTTAGGGGAGAAAGAATAATGAGCATCCTTTCCGAAGCACAGGCCAAGGCGATCCTGACCAAAGTCGTGGGCTTTTCCAAGGCGGACGAATGCACCGCGCAACTGACCGGGGCGATCCGGGGCAACGTGCGCTTCGCGCGCAACGACGTGTCGACCGCCGGCATCACCGACAATATCGAATTGTCGGTCCAGGTCGCGTTCGGCAAGCGCGTGGGCACCGCGACGATCAACCAGTTCGACGACGCCGCATTGGAACGCGTCGTGCGCCGGGCCGAGGAACTGGCCAAGCTGGCGCCGGAAAATCCCGAGTTCATGCCGGCGGTGACGAAGCAGGCCTATAAGCCCACCGACACGTTCAGCGCATCGACGGCCGGGATCGACGCCGCCTATCGCGCGAAAGTCGCGACCAATTCGATCGGTCCGTGCCGCACCGAAAAGCTGATCGCGGCAGGCTATCTGGAGGATCAGGCAGGCTTCGTCGCGTTCCTAAACAGCAAGGGCAATTACGGCTACCAGACCTCCACCAGTTCCGACTACACCTGCACCGTCCGGACCGAGGATGGGCGCGGATCGGGCTGGGTCGGCCATAATGTGCAGGATGTCGCAACGTTCAAGGCGGGCGAGGACATCCGCGTCGCCATGCGCAAGGCGAGCGCATCAGCCGACGCCAAGGCGCTAGAACCAGGCAAATATACCGTGATTCTGGAACCCGCCGCTGCCGCCGGGCTGGTCGCGTTCATGATGTTCTTCTTCGACGCGCGATCAGCCGACGAAGGGCGCAGCTTCCTGTCCAAGAAGGGCGGCGGCAACAAGCTGGGCGAACAGGTTTACGGGCCGCAGGTGACGATGTTCACCGACCCGGCCTATCCCGGCGCGGCGGTGCTGCCCTGGGACGAGGAAGGCCTGCCCCGTGCCAGGCTGCCCATCATCCAGGGCGGCAAGCTGGCGAACATGAACTATAGCCGCTTTTGGGCGCAAAAGCAGGGCAAGCCGCAGCAGGCGCAGTTCGGTAACATCATCATGGAAGGCGGCACCAAGTCGACCGCCGACCTGATCCGCACCACCGAACGCGGCATATTGGTGTCGCGCACCTGGTATATCCGCATGGTGGACCCGCAGACGGTGCTGCTGACCGGCCTGACCCGCGACGGCACCTTCTATATTGAGAACGGCCAGATCAAATATCCGGTGAAGAATTTCCGCTTCAACGAAAGCCCGGTCATCATGCTCAACAATGTCGAGGAATTCGGCAAGCCGGTACGGGTGAAGAGCGACGAATTGGACATGGTCATGGTGATCCCGCCGATGAAGCTGCGCGATTTCACCTTCACCTCTTTGTCGGACGCGGTGTGAGCCAAGGGATGGCGCCAGTAAACTGTTCCCCGGCGAAGGCCGGGGTCCGGTTGATGCGTTGGAACTGGACCCCGGCCTTCGCCGGGGAATCATATGTTCAGCTTTTCACGATCTAATCATGACGCGCAGCGACTTTCTTCGGTTGATGGCGGGTGGTCTGGCCAGCGGGTTGCTGGCCCGGCCGCTCGCCGCTGCCGGAGGCTATGATTTCTGGTTCACCCGGCTGCGTTACGATTCCGGCGACTGGGATGTCGACCAGCGTATGCCGTCGAACATGATTACGTCGCTGATCGACTATACGACGTTGCGGGTCGACCCGAAGGAGCATGTCGTCGCTTTGTCGGACCCCAGGATGCTGACCGCCCCCTTCTGTTACATGGCGGGGCATAAGCTGGTCGAATTTTCGGCGGCCGAGCGGCGCAATTTCGAGCGCTATGTCCGCAATGGCGGCTTCGTCATGGTCGATGACTGCAATCATGACATAGACGGCCTGTTCGCCCGCTCCTTCGAAGCGCAAATGGCCAAGATCTTCGGGCCGAAGGCGTTGAAGACGCTGCCCAAGAGCCATGGCCTCTACCGCAGCTTCTTCAAGTTCGATGATGGGCCGCCCAATACCGGGCTGGAACTGAATGGCTGGGGCGACGACCTGGTCCACGACTATCTGAAAGGGATAGAAGTGAACGGGCGGCTCGGCCTTCTCTACAGCAACAAGGATTATGGCTGCGAGTGGGATTATGACTGGCGCAACAAGCGCTTTCTGGCCGAAGATAATACCAAGTTTGCGGTCAATATCGTGATGTACGCGCTGTCGGTGTGACGACGCCCCTTCCCCCACTCCCGCCTCTCGTCCAGCAAGGGACATGACATGACCGAAATCAGCGAAGCCGAAATCCAGAGCCGCCTGGCGCGATTGACCACATTGCGTGCGGCAATCGGCCAGGCGATCGTGGGTCAGGCGGAGGTGGTGGAGCAATTGCTGATCGGCCTGTTGGCTGGCGGCCATTGTCTGCTGGAAGGCGTGCCGGGCCTGGGCAAGACATTGCTCGTCCGATCGTTGGGCGAGGCGCTCAAGCTCGATTTCCGACGCGTCCAGTTCACGCCCGACCTGATGCCCAGCGACATATTGGGCACCGAATTGCTGGAGGAGGACCATGGCACCGGCCATCGCAGTTTCCGCTTTCAGCAAGGTCCGGTCTTCACCAACCTGTTGCTAGCCGACGAACTCAACCGCACGCCGCCCAAGACGCAAGCCGCGCTGCTGGAGGCGATGCAGGAGAAGACGGTCAGCTATGGCGGTGTGACCCATCGCCTGCCCGCGCCCTTCTTCGTGCTGGCAACACAAAATCCGCTGGAACAGGCGGGCACCTATCCCCTGCCCGAAGCGCAGCTCGACCGTTTCCTGCTCCATGTCCGGGTCGATTATCCGACCGAGGAAGAGGAGCGCGCCATCCTGGCCCAGACCACCGGCGCCAAGGTCGGCGTGGTGCCGATGGTGATGGAAGGCGAAGAGGTGTTGGCGCTCCAGCAGCTGGTGCGCGACGTGCATTTCAGCGACGACTTGCTCCATTGGGTGACGCGGATCGTGCGGGCGAGCCGCCCCGGCGACGGCGCACCGGAAGATATCCGCAAATATGTGAAATGGGGCGCAGGTCCGCGCGCGGGCCAGTCACTGATCCTGTGCGCGAAGGCGCGCGCACTGCTCCACGGTCGGCTGAGCGCGACGCGCGACGACATCGCGGCGCTCGCCGCGCCGGTGATGCGGCATCGCCTGCTGCTGTCCTTCGCTGCGGAGGCGGAGGGACGAGGCGCCGATGACGTCGTGGCCGCCCTGATCCGCGCTGTCCCCCTCGCCTGAGCATTCGGCATCGATGGTCGACCTCCTCCCCCCGATGTGCGCAACCGCCTGCGCGGCCTGCGCCTCGTAACGCGCCGGGCGGTGGGGGCGCATGGTTTGGGCCTGCATCAAAGCCACAGCCGCGGCGCGGGACTGGAGTTCGCCCAATATCGGGCATATGAACCGGGCGACGAACTGCGGCAGATCGATTGGAAACTCTACGCCCGTTCGGACAAATTCTTCGTGCGCGAGGCCGAGCGCGAAAGCCCGGTAGCAGTGTGGATATTGATCGACGCCAGCGCCTCCATGGGCCAGGCGGATACCGCGCGACCCGACTATTGCCGCCTGGACGCCGCCAAGGCTATCGCCGCCGCCGTTGCTGATCTGGCCTTGCGACAAGGCGATCGTTTCGGCTTCATGGCGCTGAGCGACGGGGGGCTGGCCCTGTTGCCACCCGCGACCGGGGCGCGGCACCGCGACCGTTTGCTGCTCGACCTGCTGACCATAAGCCCAGCGCGCGGCTTTGCCGCCGACGCACAATTGGGTCCGTTATGGGAACGGATCGGCGCGCGTGACTTGGTGATCCTGCTGAGCGATTGTTTCGATGAAGGGGCGGTGGCGCTGGCAGAAAAGCTGGCCGCCGCCGGACGCGAAGTGCTGGTGATCGAGATGCTGACGGTGGCCGAGCGGGACTTCCCGTTCGACGGTGGTTATCGTTTTCGCGATCCCGAAACGGGCGAGGAATTGCTGGCCGATGGCGCGGCGCTGCGAACGGAGTTTCTCGCCCGCTTCGCGCAGGCGCGCGCAGCACTGCATGCGCGACTGGATGGCGCGGGCATCCGCCATGCCGCCCATATGCTTGACGAGCCGATCGACCTGCCGCTGCGCCGCCTCTTTGCCGCCCATGGCGCGGCGGACCATGTATGAGCATGGGATTGCTGTTCCCGGCAGCGTTGGTGGCGCTGTTTGCACTGGTCGTGCCGCTGGTCATCCATATCGCCCGCAAGAGCGAGCAACGCCCGACCGATTTCGCGGCGTTGCGTTGGCTGCGGCAGAAGCCCCGTCCGCGATCCCGGCTGCGTTTCGACGAATGGCCCTTGCTGCTGGTACGGCTGGCCCTGCTGACGCTGGCGGCGTTGTGGCTGGCGCAGCCCGTCCTGTTCGGCGCGGCCGATCGGGAACCTTATGTCGCTATAGTCCCTGGCGCGCAGTTCGACGCGGCGGCGTTCGAAAACGATCGTGCGCATTGGATCGCGCCGGGCTTCCCGCCCATCGACGCGCCGCGACCCACCGGCGTCCTGCCGATTGCCAGCCTGATCCGGCAGATCGACGCGGAATTACCGACAGGAACGCCGCTTACCATCATCACGCCTGCCGTTATCGACGGCGCCGATGCGGATCGGCTGCATCTCTCACACAAAGCAAATTGGCGGATCACGAGCGGCGCCATGCCGCCAGCGGGCAACAGGACTGTACCGCCCCCTGCCCTGTCCGTCCGCTTCGATGCCGACCATCGTGGCGGATTGCGCTATCTGCGTGCAGCCGCCTTCGCCTGGCAACCGGCCGGACGCGCCGGGGATATCGAAACGGCCGCTCCTGATGCACCAATGCCGAATCGCCAGCGGATATTGGTCTGGCTTGTCGGCGGGAGTTTGCCGGACAGCGTCCTGCGCTGGGTGAAGGAAGGCGGCACGTTGCTGGCAGCCAACGATGTGCGCTTGCCCGGAGATCGTCCTGCGGTGCCGGTCTGGCGTGACGATCTGGGCGCGCCGCTGGCCGAGGGTGGGACTTTGGGAAAAGGCCGCATGCTGCGCTTTGCTCGCGTGCTGTCGCCCGCGCAGATGCCCGTATTACTGGACGCGGATTTTCCTGACCAGTTCAGGACATTGCTCCGACCCGTTGCTTCGCCAACCCGCGTTACAGCGTCCGATTATCGCCCTTTGACCGGCGCGCGCAGCTATGACCAACCGCCTCTTTCGTTACAGGACTGGCTAGGCATCCTGATCGCCGTGCTGCTGGTCGTGGAACGCTGGATGGCGACCCGCCGCAGCCGGAGCGTCGCGCCTTGAACGGGAGCGCTTTGCTGGCCCATTGGGTCGCGCCTGCGCGGCGTCGCGCGCTGGCGGACACACTGGCTCTCGCGTTCCCGCTACTTGTCGCGGTCGGCGTGGCCGGGTGGCGTCTGCTGGGACTGGTCACGGCGCTGATACTGGTCATAATGGGTGTGGCACTAGCGCTGCTGATCGCCCGCCGACGTGCCGCGCGTTTCGACCGCAACTGGCTGATCCGCAGCCTGGATAACAGCCGCCCGGAACTGGAGGACAGCAGCGCCCTGCTGTTCGCAGACGACCCGCCCCGCACGGCGTTGGAAATGCTTCAGCGCACACGCATCGCTGGGCGCCTCGATCAGGCCAGCCCGCAGGATATGGCGCCCGGCTGGTCGCGGCGGATGCTGATGCTGTTCAGCATCTTGGGCCTGACGCTCGTTGCAGCCGCATTGCTGTGGCCTCGCCAGGGCGCGGGTCCGCCCGCTCTTGCGCCCAGCCGCGAAGGCCTGCCGGTCCGGCCCGGCGTCCCTCGCCTCGTCGCGCAGAATTTGCGGATCATTCCGCCGCCTTATACCGGCCTGCCGGTTCGCGATTCCGCCGCACTCGACACCCGCGCACCGCAGGGTTCCCGGCTGGAGTGGACGTTGCGGTTCGATCCGCAGGCGACCGCGCCTGCACTTGCTATGGTCGCGGGGCCGCCGCTGGCCCTGCGACGCGACGGAGGCAACTGGATCGCCAGCCGGATGCTCGATGCGTCCTTCCTCTATCGCGTCAATCCGGGAGGCCGGGGGACGACGCCGCCGCTGCATCGTATCGACGCCATCGCGGACATGCCGCCGCAGGTGAAGGCGGTGGCACCCATGACCAGCCTGTCGATGGTAAAGGCTGGTCAGCGAAGCTGGACCCCGGTCTTTGCCGCTACCGACGATTATGGCGTTGCCGCCACCGCCCGCTTGCGCGTGACGCTGGCGATCGGCGAAGGTGAGAATGTGACCTTCAGCGAGCGGGAGATAGCGGTATCAGGCAGTGGCCCGGCGCGCGACCGGCGCTTTGCCCCGCCACTCGACTTTGCCCGCTTCGGTGTTGCGGCTGGCGGCGACATGGTGGTACAACTGATCGTTCGTGACAACCGATCCCCTACGCCGCAGGAGGTGCGCGGTCCCAGTATGATCCTGCGCTGGCCGTCGGCCAAACAGTCTGAAAGCGGCGGGATGGAGGGCATGGTCAACACCACCTTGCCCGCCTATTTCCGCAGCCAGCGGCAGATCATCATCGACGCAGAATCCCTCATCAAGCAGAAACGCGCCTTAGCCCCGGCCCGCTATGTCGCACGGTCGGCCGCGATCGGCGGGGACCAGCAGATTTTACGGGGGCGCTACAGTCAGTTTCTGGGCGGTGAAGAGGAAGGCGAGCCTGACTTGCCGACCGCTGACGCGGACGGTCATCATGACGGTGATGGCCACGACCATGGCGGGGCACCCACACAACCGAGCGCAGGCTTTGGCGCGCCCGAAGATGTGCTGGCGGATTTCGGGCATCCGCATGACAAGTCTCCGGCATCGAGCCTGGCCCCTGAAACGCGGGCGATCCTGAAACAGGCGGTCGATGAAATGTGGCAGTCCGAACGGGAATTGAAACAGGGGCGGCCCGACTTGGCGCTGCCCTTCGCCTATAAGGCGCTGCGGTTCATCAAGGAGGTGCAGCAGGCGACGCGGATATTCCTGTCGCGCGTCGGGCCAGAGCTGCCGCCGATCGACGCGACCCGGCGCATGACGGGCAAGCGGGACGGCTTGGAGAGCCGCGCCTTGGCGGTCGCGCCAGTCGAAGGGGATGACGGTCCGGCAGCGGCCGCCTGGCGTGCGCTGGGCGATGGGCCGGACGCAATCCGCGGACCCATCGCGCTAGGCGCCCTGGAAGACTGGGTAAGACGCAACGCCACGCGCCTGCCCGATGCGCTGGCGTTGATCGGCGCGATCGATACGCCGCGCAGCGATCCCGCCTGCCAGCCCTGCCGCACGAAACTGCGTGCGCTGCTGTGGACCGCGATGGAGCGGCCGGCGCGGCTGGCCCGGCGTCGCCCGGCCGATGCCATCGGTGCGCGCTATCTCGATTCGATCGGCGGTGCGCAATGACCATGCAAGCTGCGATCGCGGTGATATTGGGCCTCGCCACGCTGTTGGCCTGGGCGCGGCTATGGCGGTGGCATCGCACAGCGCGGGCACTGGGACAGGGAGCGATCCGGCGGCTTGCGCTACTCGGGCTACTCCAGCCTGTCAGTGCGGCGCTGCTCCACCTCGCCCTGTTTCCGCCCATGGCGAGCGACGATGTGACATCCCTTCGCGTGGCTACGGCCGGGACATCGCGTCTGGCAGGCGCGAATGGCGGCGCGCCGCTGGTGCTGCTGCCGGAAGCCCCGATAATGAGCGGGGGCGAAGCCGTGCCGGATCTTGCCACCGCCTTGCGCCGGCATCACGGCGTCACGTCGATCGCCATATTGGGCGAAGGCCTTGGTCCCCGCGACATCGATGCGGCACGCAATTTGGATGTGCGGTTCGATCCGCCGCCCTTGCAGGCTGGCATGGTCGATATCGCGCCGCCACCGATCGTTGCGCCAGGTGCGCAATTCGCTGTGGGGGGGCGGTGGCCAGGTTGCCGGGCGCAACTGTCGCGTTGCTGGACCCGGCGGGACGGATCACCGATAGCGGGACGGCGGACAAGGACGGACGCTTCATGCTGGTCGGCACCGCGCGGGCGGCCGGTCCGGTCATATTCACGCTACAGGTGCGGTCGGGCAAAGCCCTTGTCGAACAGGCCGCCGTGCCGGTCTGGGTTGCGGACAGCGCCCGCCCGCGCCTGTTGATCGTGGCGGGCGCGCCGGGGCCGGAGGTCAAATATCTGCGCCGATGGGCGAGCGATGCCGGGTTCGACGTCACGACCCAGATGAGCGCGGGCGGCGGGATCGCGCTGGGCGACGCGCCGATCGCGCTGGAGGCGGCCAGCCTGCGCCGGTTCGATGTGGCGATCGTCGATGATCGACGCTGGCCCGGGCTACGGGGACCGCTATTGTCGGCAGTGCGCGGGGGCATGGGGCTGGTTTTACGCACTGGCGGTCCGATCGATGGGGCTACGCTCTCGCAGTGGCGGAGCATCGGGTTCGATCTGGCTGGACCAGGCGGGGTCGTTCCGCTGGCCCTGCCCAAGGCGCCGGACCGGGCGATCGCGCAGACACGCCATGGCATAGGCAGCGCAGACATACCGGTGGATATCGCGTCGCCCGAAGACATGGTGCCTGATGTCAATCGGCTTGGGCTGATCCCGGGCGGGGCGGACGCCGTCTCTCTGCTCCGGGATGCGGGTGGGGCCAGCCTGGCGGCATGGCACGCCCTGGGTTCGGGGCGGGTGGCGTTGTTCACCGCGATCGACAGCTACGGCCTGAGCCTGACCGGGCGTGGCGATCTGTATGGCGACTGGTGGAGCGCGATACTGGGCGCTGTGGCTCGACCGGCGGCGGCCAGCCACATGGTGACGGACATGGTCTGGGCCGGAGAGCGGATGACCATGTGCGGACTGGGCTCCGACAGCCGGGTGGAGACGCCCGATGGCGGACAGGCCCACATGTTGCCGGTGGCGGGTTGCGCGGCCTTCTGGCCCGTGACCGCAGGATGGCATTATCTGCGTGATGGGCGAGCATTGCGCCCCTTCTACGTTCAGCCTCGCGCAGCGCTGACGACCATGCGTGGCGCTCGTGACCGGCAGGCGACAGCTATGTTGCACCAGTTCGACGCCCCGGCCACCACGAAAGTAGTGTCTGTCCGATCGGGATCGAACTGGGTTTTCTGGTTGGCCTGGCTTGCCGTCAGCGCCCTGCTGTGGTGGCTGGAACGATCGCGGCTGGGGCGGCGTCCTCAGTCGGCCATGTAGAAGTCGCGCAACGCCCGGGCGTCGTGCAGGGCATTGTGCGGCACGCGGCTGTTGGCGGCGGCGCTGAAACCCGCGGCGTTGATGAGTTCCAGCCGCAAGCCGAAATCGACACCGGCCATTTTCCCCGGCCCCGTCACCAACAGCGCGCAGAAATGCGACAGATCCTCCGGCCAGTCGGCGATGATGACCGGATCGCTGTCCCCCTCCAGATAGGAGGCGACATGATCGGCCGCCTCCACCCGGTTGAGTTCCAGATCGATGCCGGGCGGCACATGGCGCAGATAGGGAATGACATGCTTTTCGACCCAGGGTTCGATCGCGTCGGGAAGCGGCAGGGTCACGTAAAATTCCTGGTCGCCATGTTCCGGGACCAGCGCCACGCTGATGAGCGTGCCGCCAAAGCCGTTGAATTCGGTGTCGAGGAAATAGCGCATGAAGAGGAAAACTGCCTGCCTGTGAAGCGCGCCAAAAGACATGACGCGGGGTTGTCGGTGCCTGTAGCATTTGCGCGACGGATGCCAAGCTGCCATGCGCATGCCGCGCGACGGGCCGTCCGATAAACGGCGACGTGATGAACGCCGTGCGACAGATGGAAGGAAGCAGACCATGATCCCCCGCGAATATCTGGGTTCGGCGCAGGTGCCGGGCGGGCAGGAACTGAAACTCTATCGGCGCGGCAACGACCATATGATCGTGCTGGACCGCAACGAGTTGATGAGCAGCCGGATGAGCGGGTCCGAAAAGCAGCTGGCGTTGATGACGATAGAGCGGCTGCACGGGCGCAAGGCCCCGCATCTGTTGATCGGTGGTTACGGCATGGGCTTTACCCTGCGCGCGGCGCTGGGCGTGCTGGATGGATCGGCGCGCGTCACCGTCGCCGAACTGGTGCCGGAGATCATCGCGTGGGCGCGGGGACCAATGGTGGATTTGATGGCCGGATGCCTGGACGATCCGCGCGTCGAGCTGGTCATAGACGATGTCGTGCCGTTGATCGCTGCGGGACGGGCGACCTATGACGCGATCCTGCTGGACGTCGACAATGGTCCGGACGGACTGACCGCCGCCGCCAACGACCGGCTCTATTCGGCTAGCGGGCTGGCAGTGGCCAAGACGGCGCTGAAGCCCGGCGGCATATTGGCGGTCTGGTCGGCCGGATCGGACGACGTCTTTGCCCGCCGCCTGCGCAGCAGCGGGTTCGATGTCGATGAGGTCGTAGTGAAGGCGCGCGACAATGGCAAGGGGCCGCGCCACGTCATCTGGTTTGCGCGGAAGCGCTGAGGCGGGCGCGTCGGTCCGGGCCGGTCGGTGCGGGCGGACCTTGGATGACAGGCTGGCGCCGCTTTTGAGGTCACACCGACGCGGCAACCCGAAGTTCACGGCGTCGTCAGCGGTTTTCGGCCTTTGCGTCCCCAAAGCGCGCGCGATGCGTTCGCGAAGCCTCATCCACGCGTCACCGACGCGACAGTGACGCGCCACCATGGTCACGGCCACGCGCCGCAGACGCGCCGGGGGCATGGTTATTTGGATGGGGTGCCACGGATCGGCGATGCTGGCTGTCGAACGCGCTGTCATCGCCCAGGATAAATCAGAGAAAATCCTACATTGAAAGGGTAACTTTGGGCGGGAATTGCGGGCTGTGTGAAGGCGGCGATGGCAGTCCGTGATGGAGGGATGGGACGAAAAGCTGTCGGTCGGGCATCGTTTAGGGTTTCGGACGCCGTGAGGTGTCGGAAAGTCGGCGATGCCCGAACCGCGGGCCTCGGGAGGTGGTCTATGGGGATTTCGGTTTTAGGCGGGTCGAGGCGCTGGTGAGGGTTGCCGAAATGCGGACGTATTTGAGAGCGGACGGCCTGCTTTTTGGACGGCGATGACGTTGCGTAAATGCAGAAGGTCCGATTTTGGCGGGTCTGCGTCCGTTTTGGGGCGGGTTGGGTGCAAGCACTCCCGTTCCCCGACGCATGGTTGCTGCGAGGGCGATCCGTACTGAGCCGTGCCGGGTCACGACGCCGATCTCCCGGTTGCGGTTACGAAGGGCGGCGGGGCGCGCGGTTGATATCGACGTTTGAGTATCTCGATGATGATCATTTGGCCGCCGCAGCACGGGCATGGCGGTCGGGTATCTGTCGGCTCGACGGACATGTCGGCGGTGGCAGGTGGCGCGATCGCGAGCAACTGGCGGGCGCGTTCGAGGTTGCCCTTGCGCGTGCCGCTGGCGAGCAGACCATAGTGGCGGATGCGGTGGAACCCGCGCGGCAAAGCATGTAGCAGGAAGCGGCGGATGAACTCGTCGGGGCTGAGCGTCATGACCTGCTGACGCTCGGTGCCGCTGCGGCGATAATCCTTGTAGCGGAACGTGACGCCCGCCTCGTCGAAGCCGATGAGGCGACTGCTCGAGATGGCGACGCGGTGGGTGTAGCGCGCTAGATAGGCGAGCACCGCCTCGGGCCCGGCAAACGGCGGCTTGGCATAGACCACCCAGCGTTTTTTTCGCACCGGCGACAGGTGACGTAGGAACGCGCGGCGTTCGGCGAGAGGTGCCATGCTGCCATAGAAGCCAAGCCGACCGGCCTGATGGAGCGCGATCAACCGCGTCAGGAACAGGCGACGGAACAGCGCGCCGAGCACCCGCACGGGTAGGAGGAACGCCGGTCGCGCGGAGACCCAGCGCTCTGCGTCAAGCGAGATACCGCCGCCGGGTACGATCATGTGGATGTGCGGATGATGGGTGAGCGCGGAGCCCCAGCTGTGCAGCACGGCGGTGATGCCAATCCGCGCACCGAGATGCTTCGGGTCGGCGGCGATGATCTGCATCGTCTCGGACGCGGCCTTGAACAGCAGATCGTAGACCAGCGCCTTGTTCTGGAACGCGATGGTGCCGATCTCGGCTGGCAGCGTGAACACGACATGGAAGTACCCGACCGGCAACAGGTCGGCCTCGCGCTCGGCCAACCAGATGCGCGCGGCCGCACCCTGGCACTTTGGGCAGTGCCGGTTACGACAGCTGTTATAGGCGATCCGCCAATGGCCGCAGTCGTTGCAGGCCTCGACATGACCACCCATCGCATCGGTGCGGCATTGCTCGACCGCCGACATGATCTTGAGCTGGTGCAGGCTCAGATGCCCGGCGTGCGCCGCGCGATACGCAGGGCCTGCCGCCCGGAAGATGTCGGCGACCTCGATGGCGGGCATCGGCCCTCAACCGTCGGGCGTTCCCCCGCCAGGCAGCAGTAGCCGGTCCAGCGGACTGGTCACCGCGCGCATCGTCTTGGTCGCCACCTGCGTGTAAAAGGCGGTGGTGTTGAGCTTGGCATGGCCGAGCAGCGCCTGGATGACGCGGATATCGACGCCGTCCTCGAGCAGATGCGTGGCGAAGCTGTGCCGCAAGGTGTGCGGCCCGACGCGCTTGGTGATGTCGGCCGCTTCGGCTGCCTCGACGACGACCCGGTACAGCTGCCGTGTGCTGATCGGCACCATTGCGCTTTGCCCCGGAAAGAGCCAGCCATCGGGGTACAACACGCCCTGCTGTCGCCCGGCGCGCCACCAGTCGCGCAACAGCACGAGCAGACCTTCGGGCAGCATGGCGTTGCGGTATCGTCCGCCCTTGCCCTGCTCGATGCGGAGCAGCATGCGCTCGCTGTCGATGTCGCGGACCTTGAGATGCGACACCTCGGCGACGCGCAGGCCTGAGCCATAGGCGACTGACAAGGCGGCCTGATGCTTCAGGCACGTGGTTGCTTCGAGCAGCCGCTTCATCTCCTCAAGCGTCAAGACCACCGGGATCTTGCGGGCATGCGCGGTTCGGACCAGCTTGCGCGCGAGGTCGGGCCGGTCGAGCGTGTGCGTGAAGAAGAACCGCAGCGCCGCGACGATGCTGTTCATCGTCGGGGCGGGCACGCCAGCATCCTGCTGCTCGATCTGGAACTGGCGAAGATCCTCTGCCGTCGCGGTATGCGGCGAGCGCCCCAGCCACGTTGCGAACCGCCCGACGTCGCGGATATAGTTGCGCTGCGTCTCGCGTGAAAACCGGCGCATGGTCATGTCGTCGATCAGCCGCTGACGCAGCGGGCTGGCAGCAATAACGGGTATCAGGTCGTTCATCGTTCGACTCCTCGTGTTGAAGGAGTCGAAATGTTCTGCCCAAGACCTGCACCGCTCAATCCAGGCGAAGCGCTCGAGTGCCTGACCTTACCTCACAGCAAACGCCACTCCGCGCAGCGGTTCGTGCACCGACCATTTGTTGCCATTCGCGACATGAGAAGTCCCATCTGATAGCAGACGTAGGCTCTTGGCGTTTCAACGATAGCCCATCATACATCGATTATGACTTTTTCCCTTTTCTGCGTGTTGGCACTCACGTTCTTTGCGGGACAGTTTGTAGCGTGGAGAATTTTCCGCAGTCGCGCGGGAACCTACAAAAGCGCATTGAAGTGGTCAGCCATTGGCGGCTTTGCAGGATGGCTCACTATGATCGCTACTTTTCTTTTGATTGGCGATCTGAGCAATTGGCTCGGTTTCTCACTCGGTAGATGACGACCAGAAGTCGCCTCTAGAATATGCTGTGCGATGACTTGGAAGCGGCCATTCCCTTTATCGTCACCCCAGCGAAGGCTGGGGTCTCAGGCGTCAGAAGATAACGTATGAAATATCGCGCCAATCTGGATTGCCTTCTTCCATAAGCCGGATTTTCCATTCGCGTTTCCAGGCTTTGAGCGCCTTCTCCCGGGCGATGGCGAGCCTGATGTCTTCATGTGGCTCGACCAGCACAAGGCGGGTCAACCCGTATTTCTTGCAAAAGGCGGAGCCGGTGCCGTTTCGATGTTGTTCGGCGCGCACAACGATGTCGGCTGTGACGCCGATATAAAGAACGCCTCTCGGCTTGTTTGTCATGATGTAGGTGTAGCCGCCTTGCGTCATATTCCATGGTATCGCACCGCCGCCTGAGACCCCAGCCTTCGCTGGGGTGACGATAAATCTATGTCAGCTATGCGGAAATTGCATCCGTAAACCGCCTAGCTGCTTCCCACCCCTTCAGGCCATCGACAATAGCGCTTCGGCATTAGGCTGCTGTGCAGTTTTGGGCGGGAAAGCAATCGAGGCGAGAGGATGGTTCGCCGCTCGCTTCGCTCGCACCCACCCCAACCCCTCCCTTGGAAGGGAGGGGCTTTTGTTGTGTCCGCCCATTTCCACTATTCCCCCATGCGCCGGGAGGACGGTCATCCCGGCTTCGTTCAATGAAAATCGCGGGACTTGGGCAATATCCGCACATCGCGCGGATGGCGGCGGGGGGATGGGGCCGCGCGCGGGCGGCCCGGATGCGTCACCTCGTCCCCGCGCATCATCGGCTGTTCGTTCAGCCATTCCAGCGCGGCGCTGGCGTCGATGACGCGGTCGACCATCAGGTGGACGACATTCTCCTTGCTGCGCTGGACTTCCCCATCGATCAGCATCAGGCGGGAGGCCATCACCGCGCGGCGCTGTTTTTCCATCTCGCGCGCCCAGAGCAGCGCATTGACGATGCCGCTTTCATCCTCGATCGTGATGAAGACCGCATTGCCCTTGCCCGGTCGCTGGCGGATCAGCACCACGCCCGCCACGCGCACCTTCGTCCCATCCTTGGCCGCATTGATCGACGCACAATCGATCGCGCCGCGCTCGGCAAAATGGCTACGCAGAAACTGCATCGGATGCCCTTTGAGCGACAGGCGGTGGGTCGCATAATCGATGGCGACCTCTTCGGACAACGGCATGGTGGGCAGCGCCGGGTCCGGCTCCTGCCCCAGTTCCGGCAGATCCTGCGCGGCAAAGAGCGGCAATTGGGCGGGCGGGACGCGGCGCGCCTCCCACCCCGCTGCGCGCCGGTTGCTGCCGATCGAGCGCAGCGCGTCGGCATCCGCCAGTAGATGGAGCGCCCGCGCGGGCATCCCCGCGCGCCGGGCCAGATCCTCCATGTCGCGGATCGGCGCGTCCGCCCGCGCCGCGATCAGCGCCTTCGCCCATTCCTCGCGAAAACCATCGATCCGGTTGAGGCCGAGGCGGAGTATCCGTTCGCCTTCCAGACTGCTGTACCATAGGCTTGCCTGGACATCGATCGGCCGGGCTTCGACGCCATGTTGCTGCGCGTCGCGCACCAACTGGGCGGGGGCGTAGAAGCCCATCGGCTGGCTGTTGAGCAGGGCGCAGGCGAAGACGGCGGGATAATGGCATTTCAGCCAAGAGGAAACATAGGCGAGCCAGCCGAACGCCTGCGCATGGCTTTCGGGGAAGCCATATTCGCCGAACCCTTCGATCTGTTTGAAACAGCGTTCGGCGAAATCGCGCTGATAGCCGCGCGCCACCATGCCCTCGATCAACTGTCCCTGATACAGGCTGACCTTGCCGGTGCGGCGGAAGGTCGCCATGGCGCGGCGCAAGCCATCGGCCTGTACGGGCGTGAAACCACCCGCCACGATGGCGAGCCGCATCGCCTGTTCCTGGAACAGGGGCACGCCCATCGTCTTACCCAATACGTCCTTCAATTCATCCGGGCTGCCGGGCGGTCCGGGCAATTCGGGGTCCTCCTCGCCGTTTCGTCGCCGCAGATAGGGATGGACCATGCCGCCCTGGATCGGCCCGGGTCGCACGATCGCGACCTGGATGACGAGGTCGTAGAGTTCCTTGGGCTTCATCCGGGGCAGCATGGCGATCTGCGCGCGGCTTTCGACCTGGAAGGTGCCGATGCTGTCGCCCTTTTGCAGCATGGCGTAGGTGTCGGGATCTTCCAGTGGGACGGTGTCGAGGGTCAGGTCGCCCAGGCCGTGGAGGCGCATCAGATCGAAACTCTTGCGGATCGCGGTCAGCATGCCGAGCGCCAGCACGTCCACCTTCATCAGCCTGAGCGTTTCGAGATCATCCTTGTCCCATTCGATGAAGGTGCGGTCGGGCATGGCGGCATTGTGGATCGGCACCAGTTCGTCGAGCCGCCCCTGGCTGAGCACGAAGCCGCCGACATGCTGCGAGAGGTGGCGGGGGAATTCGAGCAATTGGCTCGCCATGTCGCGCAGCCGGGCGAGTTCGGGGTTGGCGGGATCGAAACCGGCCTGGGTCAGGCGCGCTTCGGGCACTTCGTCGCCGCCCCAACTGCCCCAGACCGTGCCGGACAGGCGCGCCGTCACATCCTCCGTCAGGCCCAGCGCCTTGCCGACTTCGCGCAGCGCGCTGCGCTGGCGGTAGCGGATGACGGTCGCGGCGATCCCGGCCCGCTCGCGCGAGTAGCGGCGGTAGATATATTGCATCACCTCCTCGCGCCGCTCATGTTCGAAATCGACGTCGATGTCGGGCGGTTCTGCGCGTTCTTCGGTCAGGAAACGGGAGAAGAGCAGTTTCTGTTCGACCGGGTCGATCGGGGTGACGCCGAGCAGATAACAGACCAGCGAATTGGCGGCGGACCCGCGCCCCTGGCACAGGATCGGCGGATCGAGGCTGCGGGCATGGGCGACGATGTCGTGGACGGTGAGGAAATAATAGGCGTAATTCTTGTGCCGGATCAGGCGAAACTCTTCATCCAGTATCTTGCGATAGGCGGGAGGCAATCCGTCGGGGAAGCGGGCTTTCGCTTTTTCCTCCACCAGATGTTCCAGCCAGTCCTGCGGCGCCCAGCCATCGGGCACAGGCTCGTGCGGATATTCGTAGACGAGTTGGTCGAGGGTGAAATCGATGCAGTCCAGCACGTCCTGCGTCGCGGCGATCGCCTGCGGACAGGCGGTAAAGAGGCGCGCCATTTCGGTGGGCGGTTTCAGGTGACGCTCGGCATTGGGGGCAAGGCGGCGGCCCGCGGTCTGGATGGTCAGGCCTTCGCGGATGCAGGTCAGCACATCCTGCATCGGCCGATCCGCCGCTTGCGCATAAAGCGGATCGTTGGTGGCGATCAGCGGCACGCCGCTTTGTGCGGACAGCGTCATGCGCCGCGCCAGCAGCCGGGCGTCGCGCCCGGACCGTCCCATCGTCGCGGCTAGCCAGAGATGCGGTGTCAGCGCGCGCAATCGGGCCAGCAGAGCGGGATCGCCATCCATTGCGATCAGCGCCATGTCCTGCGCATGGTCGATCAGGTCGGAAAGCCCGAGTGCGCATGCGCCCTTCGTCGTACGGCGGTTGCCCAGCGTCAGCAGGCGGGTCAGCCGTCCCCAGCCGAAACGAGTGCGGGGATAGGCGACGATATCCGGCGTGCCATCAGTAAAGACCAGTCGCGCGCCGACGATGAGGCGCATCGTGACACCCAGCGGCTTCAGATCCTTGAGCGCCTGATGCGCGCGCACGACCCCCGCCACGCTGTTGCGATCGGCGATGCCGATGCCGGTCATGCCCAAATGGGCGGCCTGACGCACCATGTCGCCAGGATGGGACGCGCCACGCAGGAAACTGAAATTGGTCGCGGCCACGACCTCCGCAAAGGCCGGTATCTGGCCGGGCAGGCCGCTCATGCGAACAGGCCGTGCAGATACCAGCCGATATCGGCCTCTTCCCCGAACAGCCCGTAGCGAAACATCCAGTAGCGACGGCCATCGCCATCCTCGATCCGGTAATAGTCGCGCGTTCGACCGGCCCCTCCCGGCTGATGCCCGTCGCGCCTGCGCCACCATTCCGCCGCGATCCTTTCCGGCCCTTCGGCCAGCCGCACCTCATGCAGGCGGTCGCGCCAGCGGAAACGCTGGGGCGGGCCATCGGGCACCCCGGCGATCACCGATACGGGCTGGGGCGGGTCGAACAGCAGCAGCGGTCGGGGCGCACGATCCACCGTTGCAGGCCAAGGCCGGGATTGCGCCTGGGTCGCGGGGACCAGTTGCTGCGCACCTTCGGGCAGATGGCGGTCGCAGGGCTGCAAGCGGCGCACATTGTCCGGGCCGAGCCGGATGCCGAGCCGGTCGATCAAGGCGACGATGCCATCCTCTCTCGCCTGCGCCTCCTCTCCTTCCATCACCTGTTGCCGTTCGACCATCGGCTCGACCCGTGGCACCGCCAGAAGCACCGCGTCGAAGCCGAAGCCGGGATCGAGCGGGTCGGCCATCGTGTCGATCCGCTCATGCAGCAGGCGCAATATGGCGGAGGGATCGCGCACCGGTTGTCCGGTTTCGATTGCCAGCCCCTGCCGCGCGCCATCGCTGCGCAGCAAGCGGATGACGAAGCGCCGCCCGCCAAGCTTGCGCGCCTCCATCTGTCGCACGGCCTGGCCCAGCAGATCCTCGATCACGTCCATCACATCCTCGGTGCGGGCGATCGGTTCGGGGAAGCGGGCTTCGGCGCGGATCGCCACGACGGGACGGCGCGGCGTGATCGGGCTGGGCGCTTCGCCCAATATCTGGCGCAGGCGGGTGACGGCCTGTTCGCCGAACCGCGCGGCGATCATCCCCATCGGTCGTCGGGCAAGGTCGCCGATGCTGCGCAGTCCGGCACGGCGCAAGGCGGCAAGCGCGCCATCGTCCAGCTCCAGCGCCGCGACCGGCAACGCCTGGACATCGTTCGACCGGCCGCCGTGCCGCGCCATCGCCCGCGCTGCCATGGCGTTGGGACCGAAACCATGCCGACTGGCATGGCCCGCCATCGCCCGCGCCTGTCGCGCCAAGGCGCGCTGGCCACCGAACAAATGGGTGCAACCGCTGATGTCCAGAACCAGTCCATCGGGGGCGTCGAGTGCGACCATGGGCGTGAAATGCCGCATCTTTTCCAGCAGCCGGTCGAGCGCATCCGCATCGGCGACGGGATCGGCCGGACGCGTGGTCAGCGTAGGGCAACGCGCCCGTGCATCGGCCAGCGTCATGCCGGACGACAGCCCCTGCCCGGCCGCCAGCCCATCCACCGCCGCCAGACGCAACGCATTGCCGACCCGCGCCACAAGGGCGAGCGGCTGCGCGCCATCCTCAGGCGACCTTTCGCCGGCCGTCGCCATCGTCGCCCGCATCCGTTCGCAGGCGAGAAAAGGGAACCACAGCGCCAGGCACAGGCGCTCTCCAGTCTGCATCCCTGAAACATCCATGTTCGCCATCCCATATCAGCCGCCAGCGGCCACCCGCAGGGCCGCTGCGGCAGCGGAGCAATTCGACATCCAGTGCGGGCCAGCCAGGGGCATCGGCTTCCAGGGCGACCGATGGCGCGCTTTGGATCACCCAGCGGGTCTGCGCGCCGCTGGATCGCGGTTCGGCCTCGTTCCGTAACAGCAGGATACAGGCGCGCGATGCTTCGGCCGCCAGCACGAGCCGACGGCTGGCCGTCAGATCATAGTCGGCGAACCGCCCTTCGCTTTCCATCAGCACCGTGGACACGCCCGGACAGCGCGCCGCCTCCAGCCCGGCGCGCAGCATGTCCACATCGGTTTTCGTTTCGACGATCGTCAGCCTGTCCGGCTGGATACCCAGCAAGGCCAATCCATCGCCGGAAAACAGTGTCGACAGGCGCTTGCGATGCAAGGCGCGCAGGGCAAATATCGCCCCTGGCCGAACGGCCTGTCCCTGGGTCAGGGCAAAGGCGAGCGCGGCGGCCTTATCCTCGCTGCGGCAGTGAATTTCATGCAGATATCCCTGCTCAAGCGTCGGAAAGGACGCCTGCATATCCGACGCATGCCGTTCGGCCGGATGCGCGGCGTTGATGGGGAAACTGCCAGTCATATCTCGAATCGCTCACTATGTTCCCTTTATGTTCCATCGCCTGCCAAGCGTCCAGTTGGAAATTCCCTATGGGCCAAGCGTCGCAGTTTACCATGACAAGGATCGGCAAATCGGTTAGGGCAGGGCCGATGTTTCGTGGCACCTTCCTGTTTGTCTGCTTGCTGCTGGCGTCGCTGACCACGGCGACGGCCATTCATGCGCGCGAACTGGCCGGGGCGTTCGACATCGAATGTTCGGGCTATGTGCATAGCGAAACCGATGACGATCGTGCGCCCGGCGACAGCGACAGGGCGGTCACGCATCACCATGGCAGTTGCCATGGCGCCGCCGCTTTCCTGCCTGCCAGAAGCGTGGCGCCCAATATCCTCGCCTTCCTCAGCACGCCGGCCAAGCCGCAGGACAGGTCAGCGATGGGTCGCTGGATTGCCGGGCCGGACCTGAGACCCCCTATCGCCTGATCGACGTTCCACCGGTCGCGGCCTGTTTTGCAGGGCGCGGCCCGATGCGATTCGATCAGGATGTCATCCATGCATAAAATCATCGCGGTCTTTCTGGCCGCTGCGCATTGCGTCATCATCGCGCAGGCGCAGGAGGGTGCCGCCGTGGCATCCGACCCTGCCCGCGCGCGCTTTACACTGGACCAGGCGTTGGCTGCGGCTGGCGCCAGCGCGCCTGCCGCCGACGCTGCAAAGGCGAACATAGACGCCGCCCGAGCCGCGCGCGCGGTGGCGGGCCTGCGCCCCAACCCCACCGTCCAGACCGAGGTCGAGAATATTGCCGGGTCTGGCCCCTATGACGGTTTCAGCCAGGCCGAAACCACGGTTGGCCTCAGCATCCCCATCGAACTGGGCGGCAAACGCCCCGCGCGCATGGCGGTGGCGGACGCGCAGGCGCATCGCGCACGGTTGGGCGCGGCGATCGTGGAGGCCGACGTCCGCCTGCAAATCACCGCGCTCTATATAGAGGCGGTCGCGGCGCAGAGGCGCGTGGCCATTGCCGACGACCAGTTGCGCATCGCGCAAAATGCGCTGGACGCCGCCGCGCTGCGGGTCCGAGCCGGACGGGCGTCGCCGATCGAAGAACAGCGTGCCGCCGTCGCCCGCCTCAACGCGCAGGCCAATGCGGACAAGGCGAAGCGTTTGGCCGATGCGACGCAGGCCAATCTGGCCCGGCGAATAGGCCAACCGATCGACGCGCCGCTGGACGCCGATATGATCGATCAACTTCCCGCAGCGATCCAGGGACCATCGCCCGTGGACAGTCGCGGGACGCTGGCGCTGGCGGCGGCGGATGCGGATCTTTCGACGGCCGATGCGGGCATAAGGCTCGCCCGCTCGCAACGCATCCCCGACCTGACGGTCGGGCCAGGCGTTCGCCGCCTGTCCGCGACCAACGATGTGGCGGCGGTGTTCAGCATCTCCATGCCGATCCCGCTCTTCAATGCGGGTCGGGCGGGCATCGCGCAGGCCCATGCCGAACGACGCAAGGTCGAAGCCGAGCGGCGTATGACCGCCCTGGATGTCGAGCAGGCGATCACCGATGCGCAGGCGCAGGCGGATATCGGCGCGACCATGGCCCGCAACGCGCAGGGCCCTGCCCTTGCCGCCGCGCAGGAGGCCGCCCGGATTGCCCGCATCGGCTATCGCGAGGGCAAGTTCGGCCAACTCGACCTGCTGGATGCGGAGCGCACGCTGGCCGACACACGGCTCGCGGCGATCGATGCGCTGGCCGCCTATCAGAATGCCAAGGCCCGGTTGGAGCGCCTGACCGCTCCCGCGCCGCAACAGGATAATTGATCGATGACGATGATGAAAATCCATGCGGCCCTGCTGCCGCTGCCCCTTGCCCTGATGCTGGCGGCCTGTGGCGGCGGCGGGGATGCGGGCAATACAGCCGCCCCGAGTGAAGACAAGGAGCATGCCGAAAACGCCGCCCATGAGGATGAAGGCAAGGTGGTCCTGACGGACGACCAGATCGCTTCGGCGGGCATCCAGATCGGCGGCCCGACGATCGGAGGGTCCGGCACGCTGGAAATGCCCGCCACCATCGAAAGCGATCCGCAGGCCATGCATGTCGTGTCCGCTGCGATCGGGGGGCGCATCGTGTCGCTGACGCGCAATCTGGGCGAAACGATCGGTCGCGGCCAGACGCTCGCCGTGATCGAAAGCCGCGAGGCTGCGCAGATGAAGGGCGAGGTCGAGGCATCGCGCGCGCGCATGACGCTGGCCAATTCCAACCTCGCCCGTGAACAAAGGCTGTTCGCGCAGCGCGTGTCGCCCGAGCAGGATCTGATCGCCGCACGGACGGCGGCAGCGGAGGCGCGTATCGCCTACAACCAGGCGATCGGCCAGTTGTCGGCGGCGGGCGGCGGTGGCGGCGGCCTCAACCGGATCGGTATCAGCGCGCCCGCCGCCGGGCAGGTGATTGCGCGCAGCGTCGCGCTTGGCCAGACGGTCGACGCCAATGCCGAACTCTATCGCATCGCCAACCTGACGACGGTGTCGCTCTCGCTCCAGCTTCAGCCGGGCGATGCCGGGCAGGTGAAGCCGGGCAACAGCGTGCAGGTAACCGCGTCGGGGCGTCAGGCGACCGCGCGCGTGCGCTTCGTGTCGCCGGTGCTGGACGAACAGACGCGGCTGGTGCCCGTGGTCGCGATGCTGGACAACCGAGGGGGCCAATGGCGCGCAGGCGAACCGGTCATGGCCGCCGTGCAGCTTTCAGGCGAAGGGGGCGACAAGGCGATCCGCGTGCCCTCTACCGCCGTGCAGACGGTCGAGGGGAAGCCCATGATCTTCGTGCGGACCGCCGGTGGTTTCCAGGCGACGCCCGTGACGCTGGGGCAGTCGAGCGGCGCCATGGTGATCATACGATCGGGCCTGCGCGGCAGCGAACGGATCGCCACGACCAACAGCTTCACGCTCAAGGCCGAACTCGGCAAGGGCGAAGCGACACATGAGGATCATTGAGCGATGATCGCCCCTATCGTCAACTGGGCGGTCCGCAGGCGCTGGCTCGTCCTGCTGCTGACCGCCATCGCCGCCGCCATTGGCGGCTTCGCCCTGCATCGCCTGCCGATCGACGCGGTGCCGGACATCACCAACAATCAGGTGCAGATCAATGTCCGCGCGCCCGCGCTGTCGCCCGAACTGGTCGAAAAACAGGTGTCCTTTCCGATCGAGAATGCGCTGGCAGGCATTGCGGGTCTGGACCATACGCGATCGATCAGCCGTAACGGCTTTGCCCAGATCACGGCCGTCTTCGATGAGGCGACCGACATCTATTTCGCGCGGCAGCAGGTGGGCGAACGGCTGAGCGGGGTCACCGAAAGCCTGCCCGACGGGGTCGCGCCGGAAATGGGACCAATCGCCACGGGCCTGGGCGAAGTCTATATGTGGACCGTCCGGCTGGAGCATCGCCGGGACGACACGCATCTGCCCGGCGAACCGGGGATGCAGCCCGATGGCAGCTATATCACGCCGGAAGGCGACCGGCTGACCACCGACATCGACAAGGCGACCTATCTGCGCACCGCGCAGGACTGGATCGTCGCGCCCCTGCTGAAGAATACCAAGGGTCTGGCGGGGATCGATTCCATCGGCGGCTATTCCAAGCAATATATGGTGATACCCGATGTCCAGCGCCTGGCCGCGCTGGGGCTGACGCTGACGGACCTCGGCAATGCGCTGGAGCGCAACAACAGCAGCGTGGGCGGCGGCGTCATCGATCGGAATGGCGAAGGGCTGGCAGTGCGATCCGATGCGCTGGTGCGCAATGCGACCGAGTTGTCGCGCATCGTCGTAGCGACGCGCGAAGGCGTGCCGATCACGTTGAACCAGGTCGCGACCGTGAAGACGGGACAGGCGGTGCGGATGGGGTCGGCTTCGGAAAACGGCACTGAGGTTGTCGTCGGCACGGCGGTGATGCGGATCGGCGAAAACAGCCGCACCGTCGCCACTGCCGTCGCCGATCGACTGAAGTCGATCAACGCGTCGCTGCCGCCCGATGTCATCGTGGAGCCGGTGCTGGATCGCACGGCGCTGGTCAACGCGACGATCGGCACGGTGGCCAAGAACCTGTCCGAAGGCGCGTTGCTGGTCATCGTCGTTCTGTTCGTCCTGCTGGGCAACTGGCGCGCGGCGTTGATCGCGGCGATGGTGATCCCGGTTACGATGCTGCTCACCGGCTTTGGCATGCTCCAGATCGGTGTGTCCGCGAACCTGATGAGCCTGGGGGCGCTGGATTTCGGACTGATCGTCGACGGCGCCGTCATCATCGTGGAAAATGCGCTACGCCGCATGGCGCAAGCGCAGCATCGGCAAGGCCGACTGCTGACGACGGACGAACGGCTCGATACCGTGGCCACGGCCGCACGGGAGATGATCCGCCCGTCCGTCTATGGCCAGGCCATCATCATGCTCGTCTATGTGCCGTTGCTGACGTTGACCGGGGTCGAGGGCAAAAGCTTCGTGCCGATGGCCCTGACCGTCATCATCGCACTGGCCTTCGCCTTCGTGCTGTCGTTGACCGCCGTGCCCGCCGCGATCGCCATATGGCTCTCGAAGCGGATCGAGGAGAAGGACGGGCGGATCATCTCCTGGCTCAAGGCCCGATACGAACCCGGCCTTGAACGCGCGATGCAACGGCCGAAGGTGACGATTGGCGCAGGGCTGGCCGGGTGCGCCGTTGCTGTCGCCGCTTTCCTGTCATTGGGGCAGGTATTCCTGCCGCAACTGGACGAGGGTGATCTGCTGATCCAGGCGCTGCGCATTCCCGCCACATCGGTGCAGCAGAGCCAGGCGATGCAGGGACCGATCGAACGCATGATCGGCCAGCAGCCGGAAGTCCGCTTCGTCTTTTCCAAGACGGGTACGGCGGAACTGGCGTCCGACCCCATGCCGCCCAACGCCACCGACATGTTCGTGATCCTGAAACCCCGCGACCAGTGGCCCGATCCGTCCTTGCCCAAGGCGGAACTGGTCGAGCGGCTGGAGACGAAACTCCACCATTTCCCCGGCAATGCCTATGAAATCACCCAGCCGATCCAGATGCGGTTCAACGAACTGATCGCAGGGGTGCGTGGCGATGTGGCGGTCAAGGTCTTCGGCGAGGATTTCGACGCCATGAACAGGACGGCAGCGAAGATTGCGGGCGTGCTGCGCCGCACGGAAGGCGCGACCGATGTGAAGGTCGAGCAGACGGCAGGCCTTCCCATGCTGGACATTCGGGTCGATCGCGACGCAATGGCGCGCGTCGGCGTCACTGCGCAGGATGTGCAGGATATGGTGACGGCCACGATCGGCGGCCGGGTGTCGGGGATGATCTTCGAAGGCGACCGGCGCTTTCCGGTGGTGATCCGCCTGTCCGACGCGCAGCGCGCCGACATTGCGGCATTGGGCCAGATCCAGATGCCGGTGCCGGGCGGTCGCTTCGTCCCGCTCGCCAGTGTCGCGCATATCCGCGTGATCGATGGTCCCAACCAGATCAGTCGGGAAAATGGCAAGCGTCGCGTCGTCGTTCAGGCCAATGTGCGCGGGCGCGACATCGCAGGCGTGGTGGAGGACGCGCAGGCCGCCATTGCGCGCGACGTTCGGTTGCCTGCGGGCAGTTATCTGGAATGGGGCGGCCAGTTCGAAAATCTGGCGTCCGCGCGGGAACGGTTGCAACTGGTGGTGCCGGCCTGCTTCATCCTGATATTGCTGCTGCTCCATCTTGCCTTGGGATCGGTGCGGGATGCGGCGATCGTGTTCACCGGCGTGCCGATGGCGCTGGTGGGCGGGGTATTGGCGCTGTTCCTGCGCGGCATGGACTTTTCGATCAGCGCCGCCGTGGGGTTCATCGCCCTGTCCGGGATCGCGGTGTTGAACGGGCTGGTCATGCTGTCTTCGATCCAGGATCTGATGCGATCGGGCATGGACCGGATGGAGGCCGCCCGCGTCGGGGCAACGCAGCGGCTTCGCCCCGTGATCATGACCGCACTGGTGGCGAGCCTTGGCTTCGTGCCGATGGCGATCGGCGCCGGGGCCGGGGCGGAAGTGCAGAAGCCACTGGCCACGGTGGTCATCGGCGGCCTGATTTCCGCGACGCTGCTGACGCTGTTCGTCCTGCCGACGCTCTATGCGCGCTATGGCGGACGGCGTCGGATCGAGGTTGACAGTGCGGTTGTTCCGCAGCCTGATCCTGTAGCGTGATTTCCCGTGATCGGGGCGGTGCGGTATCGATCCCACGCCGTCCCGACGCTGCCGCATCGGGGCAAGATATAGCCATCAAAAGATAGGAAGAATTTTCATCCGATCATGCGGCATCGCGTCGGGCGGGTGCGGGCTTGTGGCGGCTTTCGGGGATAGGCAGCCCCAGATTGCCGCGCAGCGTATCAGCGGTGTAGTCGGTGCGGAACAGCCCACGTTCCTGCAGGATCGGCACGACTTCCGCGACGAAGCGCCTGAACTGCGCCGGATGGCCGAGATGGACATTGAGGCCATCGAGCGCGCGTCCTTCGAACCAGCGCTGGATTGTATTCGCTACCGTTTCGGCCGAGCCGACGAAGGGACTGCCGCGCCCGGCACGCAGTCGCTCCACCGCCTGGCGCAAGGTCAATCCCTGCTCGACGGCCTGTTCGGTGATCTTCCTGGCCTGGGTGTAGAAACTGCTTTTGGCATATTCCAGCGCCTGCACCGGGAAAGGCGCGTCGGGATCATATTGTCGGAAATCATGCCAGCCAAAGGGGCGACCGAATTCCGCCAGCGCCTGATCGAAACTTTGGTCGAGCTGGCGATAGTGGTTTTCGATCTCCTTTGCCTGCGCATCGGTATCGCCGACCGTGACGAAGAATCCGGGCAGAATAACGATATTGTCCGGGTTACGGCCCTGCCGCGCGGCGCGGCCTTTCAGATCGGCGTAAAAGGCCTGTCCCTGCTCGATCGTCGCGGCGTGGGTGAAGATGGCGTCGGCGACGGTCGCGCCCAGATCGCGACCCTGGTCGCTATCCCCCGCCTGGAAGATGACGGGTTCACCCTGCGGCGATCGCTGGAGATTGAGCGGTCCCGCCACTTGGAAAAATTCGCCGCGATGGTCGAGGCTATGGAGCTTGTCCGCGTCCAGGAACTGGCCGGTGGTGCGGTCGCGGACGAGCGCGCCCTCCTCCCAACTGGACCACAGGCCGCGTGCGACATCGAGAAATTCGACGGCGCGGCGATAGCGGGTGTCATAGTCGAAATGTTCGGGCTGGCTGAAATTGCCTGCCGTACCCGCGTCGCCGCTGGTGACGACATTCCAGCCCGCGCGCCCCTTGCTGATGAGATCGAGCGAGGCGAAGCGGCGGGCGAGGTTGAACGGATCGTTGTAGGATGTGGTGAGCGTGGCGACCAGACCGATATGCCTAGTCGCCACGGCCAATGCCGACAGGAGGGTGAGCGGTTCCAGCCGGTTGAGATAATGGGGCGGCGAGTTCGCGGTGATGAACTGGCTATCGACGATGAAGACGAGGTCGAACTTCGCCGCCTCCGCCTGGCGCACGACATCGATATACCAGTCTATGCTGACGCTGGCATCGACCGGAATATCCGTGTCGAGCCACCGATTGCTGTCGCCGGGGCCGCCGACCCCGGTCGGGACCAGGCCCAGTTTCAATTGGCGTTGGGACATGGCGATTCCTTGATGATCAGGCGTCGAAACCGGGGGACTGGCGCGCCGCCTTGCGCAGCGCGGCTTCCCAGACGAGGTCGTAATGGGACTTGCCGCCTTCCACGGGCTTGCGTTCCCGGCTGATCTGGCGGCGGACTTCCTCCTGTGCCTCTTCCGGCGCGATCAGGATCTTGTCGCGGCCGATGGAGAGGGTGCGGACCTGCGCCTTGCAGGCTTCCTCCAGATGATAGATGCCGCTGAACGCTTCGCCCGGCGATGCGCCCAAGGCCAGCGTGCCGTGGTTGCGCAGCAGCATGACCTTGGTATCGCCAAGATCGGCGACCAACCGTTCGCGCTCGTCCAGATTGAGCGCCACGCCTTCATAATCATGATAGGACAGGCGCGGGATCAGCGCGAGCGCGCGCTGGTTCAAAGGCAACAGCCCTTCCGCATGGGCGGAGACGGCCATGCCGTCGGCGCTGTGAAAATGCGCGATATAATGGGCATCGTCGCGCGCGCCGTGGATCGCCGAGTGGATCACATAGCCTGCATAGTTGATGCCATAGTCGCTTTCGCCGATGACATTGCCGTCGAGATCGACCTTGACCAGGCTGGACGCGGTGATTTCATCGAACATCAGGCCGAAGGGGTTGATGAGGAAATGATGATCCGGCCCCGGCACGCGGGCGGAGATATGCGTATAGATGAAATCGTCCCAGCCATAGAGGGCGGACAGGCGATAGAAGGCGGCGAGGTCGACGCGGACCTTCCATTCCGCCTCGCTGATGCCGTTCTGACGGAAACGATCGTCTTTCAGGACAGTGGCCATAGCAATGCTCCTTTGCAGGCAAATCTAATGCGGGGACGACGGGCCGCCCAATGAGAAAAACTGAAGGATGGGCGCGTGTCGCTCATGCCGGGAAAATGCCGGGATCGACGATGCGTGCGACATCGACATGGACAGGTAGTTCGCCATCGGCGTGGAAGCGGTCGACCACATGCTGGAGCGGTTTGATGACGGATGCATCGGGCCGGACGAGTATCCCCCGCTGACGCTGCGCCATGATGGCGGCGACTTTGGGATCGACCTTCGTCAGTTTGACGATGATCGCGGCATATTCTTCGGCATGGTCCACTCCCCACAGCGCAGCCTTCTGCTGACGCGCCAGAACGTCGCGCAACGCGGCGCGCTTGGCCGGATCGTCAAGCGCCTCCTGCGATGCGGCGATCAGGGCGTAGGGGCTGTTGATGCCATCCCCGTCCCGCAGCAGTCGCGCGCCGTTCAGTTCCGCCGCGATCTGATAGGTGCCGAACGTCGCCCACACGTCCACCCGTCCCGTGGCGAAGGCAGCGGCGGCATCATTGGGCAACATGAAGCCGATGTCGACCTTGCGCCTGTCGACCTTCGCTTCCTTGAGCGCTTCGAGCAGCAGATAATGGGCAATGCTGCCGCGCGCGCTCGACACGATGACCCGATGCCCGGCCAGGTCCGCTATGCGGCGCAGGTTCGATCCCTTGGGCACGATGATGCCGATATCGCGGGTGGAAAAGCGTGTTCCCGCGATGATCTTGAGCGGCGCGCCCGCCGCCGCCGCCAATATCACCGGAAGATCGCCCGCTGGTGCGGTGTCGACCGCCCCGGCGTTGAGCGCTTCGAGCAGTGGCGCAGCGCCCACGAAATTGGCCCATTCGATATCGTAGGACAGGTTCTTGAGCGCGCCCGCCGCTTCCGCCTTCGACTGGAGCAGGTGGACCTGATCGCCCAGGACCAGTTTCGTGCGGCCGCCCTTCCCGCCCCCGCCGCAAGCGGCGAGGCCCAGCGCGGCGGCGCCGGCAAGGAACGTCCGGCGATCAGAAAGCAAGAGCGATGCGCCCATAATAATAACCGCCTGCGGGATTGAAGGGCGACGGGCCATAATAGCCTTGGCCCGTTTGGGGATTGCCCGGTCCGTTGGTTTCGGGACGGACGTCGAACAGGTTTGTGGCGCCGACGGACAGGGTCGCGAAATCCGTCACCTTCGCGCTGATGCTGGCGTCGGTGATGATCTTCGCGCCGAAATAGCGATCGTCGCCCGCGGCGGTGCGCTGCGTATATTTGCCGTAGCGGGTGTTGGTGATGCTGACGCCGAAGATGCCCCTGGACCAGTTCAGGGTGCTGACCAGCTTGGTGCGGGGCTGGAGCACTTCGAGTTCGCCGATCTTGTCGCCGCCGAAGAAGACAGAGCCTGCGCCGAGCAGCGACGCGCCATTGGCGCCGAACAGCTGGGACGGCGTGGCGACGATGTCGGTGACCTTCGTCCTGCTGTAGTTGAAGGCGAAGGTGACGCCCAGCTTGCCGAAATCGCCGAGGCCGGTCGCATAATCGGCGACGAGGTCGAAGCCCTTCGTTTCGGTGTCGGCGGCATTGATGAAATATTCCGCCTGCTCGATGTCCGACAGGCCGTTGGCGGCGAGGATCGCGGAAATGCCGGTGCCGAACAGGCGACCGGTGCGTTCGATCCGATCCTTGATCTTGATATAATAGCCGTCGAGCGTGATGGAGAGCGAAGGCAACGGCGTGAAGACGAGGCCGAGGCCTGCATTCCAGGTCTTTTCCGCTTTGAGCGGCTTGGCGCCCAGCAATTGGCCGACCGTGCTGTCCGCCGTCACCAGCTTGGCGACAGTGGGGCGCAGTTCGGTCTGGCCGGTTTCGGCGTTGAAGAAGGAGGAGGTGCGGCCGTCCGTCTGGGCATAGCCGATCTGCGTCAGCGAGGGCGCGCGGAAGCCGGTGCCCACCGTACCACGAAGGGCGAGCGTTGGGCTGAATTCATAGCGGCTGTTGAGCTTCAGGCCGATCGGACTGCCCGACCCGTCGCTATAATGTTCGGCGCGGAGGGCGGCGCCGATATACCAGGCGTCGAGCGGATAGATGCTGAGGTCGACATAAGCGGCATAAACCTTGCGGCTGATATCGGCTTCGTCGGCGGGCGACAGGACGATCGCGCCCTGCACCACCGGCGAGGCGATACGGCCGACATTCCAGTCATATTGCTGGTCGCCCGGCCGGAAGGTGTAGGTCGCGGGTTGATAGGCCAACGGATCGCCGGCGAAGGTGCGGAAGCGATCAAGCCTGTATTCGCCACCGACCGAAACCTGGAGCGGCCGGGCCAGGCCTATGTCGAATTCCCGATGCAGGTCGACATTATGGGTCCATTGGCGAAATTCGAAATTGGCGAGATTGGGCCAGTTGGTGGGACTGGTGGGACCAAGCGAGGGGCGGATGGAGAGTTTCGAAAACTGGCGGCTGGCGTCGCGGCCGAAGGAGGAGGAGAGATCATAGTCCCAGCCCGCCAACGTCCCTTTCAGCCCGCCGACGAACTGGAAATCCGTTTCGTCAATATTGTTGAGCGGATAATAGCCATCGGGAAACAGCGCCGTGAAATTGGCGGTGCTGTTGGGCCGACGGAAGTTGTTGCCGATCTGGGCGTCGCGCTCACCATAGGTGCCGAAGCTGTAGAGGGTGACATTCTCGGTCACCGGCAGTTGGGCGTTGTAGCCCAGGTTGAACGCCTCGATCTGCGGGTCGCCATTATGCGCGCCGTCGCGGTTCCACGCCGCGTTGCGGACGTTTGCGGCGGCGACGTTTGCTTCCACCTGCGCGCGAGTCAGGCCGCTGGTCGCCACGACCTGATCGATGGTGCGGCCTGCGGGCAGGCCATAAAGGTTGGTGTCGGTCGCGGGCAGATTCCACCACGCGCCGCCGCGCTTGCGGATGTCGCCGCTGACGGTGAGGAAACCGCCATCGTCGCCGATCTTCGTGCCGTAGCGGATCGTGCCCTTCCAGCTGTCCGGCTTGCCATTGGCCGAATAGAGCGTGCCATAGGTGAAGTCGCCGCTCAGCCCTTCCTTTTCGGCCAGTTGGATGTTGATGACGCCCGCGATCGCGTCCGTGCCATATTGGGCGGCGGCGCTGTCCTTGAGTATTTCGATCCGGTCGATGCCGCTGGTCGGGATGAGGTCGATATCGACCGGGTTGGACCCCGATGTATCGGCGGTCGAATTGCTGAGGAACGCCCCATTGTGGCGGCGCTTTCCGTTGACCAGCACCAGCGTATAGGCCGGGGCCAGGCCGCGATTGGTGACGGGACGGCCGATCGAAAAGACGCCGGCATGGGTCGAGCCGAAATTGAGCGAGGGCAGCAGTTTCGACAGCGCTTCGCCAAATTCGGCCGATCCCGTCGCCTGGAGCTTATCCGCGCCGACGACGTCGATCGGAGCCGGGCTTTCCGCCACGGTCCGGGGCGCACCGCGGACGCCGGTGACGATGATCGTCCCGGCGTCGGCCGCCGCGTCGGCCGCCACCTGCGGGGCGATAGCGGTCTGCGCCGCCGCAGGTGCGACACCGAAAGCGACAGCTGCAAGCGCTGTAGAGGAAAGATAGCGGGCGACGGTTTTCATGAATATATATCCCCAAGAAACATTGGGGCTTGATCTATTTTCTACTTATATAGTTGAGAAATGACTTCCAACGCCGATCGATGAGTTTTAGTGAACTTTAGATGGTCTTTGCCTACGCCAACTTATTGTTTCTGCGTGCTGGCGAAGCTGGTGTCGAAGGCCTGCGCCACGTCGCGCTTGCCGTCCGTCAGGCCCGCCTTCTGGAAACGAGCGGTGATCGCCTGTTCGTGCGCGATCATCTTTGCGTCGATGGGCTGGGCTATGCGGTTGTTCCGGTCGAAGCTGGCGCGGGCGATATCCAACGGCAGGCCTGTTTCCTTTGCCAGCACCTGCGCGAACTGATCGGGATGCGCGCGCGCCCAGGCCACCGCCTTGGCTTCACGTTGTAGAAAATCTGCCAGTAGCGCGCGCTTGGGCTGAATGGAATCGGCGTTGGCGATGTCGATATAAAGCGGCAAGCCATAATCCTTGGCGTCGACCACGGCGCGGGCGCCTTCCTTGATCGCGACATTGGTATAGGGCGTCCAGATGGCCCAGGCGTCGATCGAGCCGCTGTCGAAGGCCGCCTTGGCGTCGCCCGGCGGCAGGAAGGTGACATGGACCTTGTCGGCCGGTATCTTCGCTCGCTCCAGTGCCTGGAGCAGGAGATGATGGCCGATCGAACCGCGCGTGGTGGCAACAGATTGGCCGATCAGATCCTGCGCGCTTTTGATCGGCGATCCGTTCTTGACGAGGATGGCCAGCGCTTCTCCCGCTTGCTTCGCGAGGGCCTGCACCCCGATCGCCTTGACCGGGCTGCCGCTTTGATAGGCGAAGATGAACGGCGCGTCGGCGGCCAGGCCAAGATCCGCCGCGCCACCGCCTACGGCTTCCAGCAAGGGCTGGGCCGCCGGAAATTCCGACCATTCGACCCTATAGGGTGCGCCCTTCAGCACACCCGACGCGATCATCATGGATCTGACCTGCCCCTTCTGGTTCGCGACGCGCAGGACATTGTCATCGCCGCCCCTAAAGGTCGCGGCGGCAAGGCCGAGGCCCGCCACCGCGATAAGGGACGCCGACAGGATGACGACGGTCTTCTTGGACATGGATCAGCCCGCCAGTGCGAAGCTGGCAGCGTCGCGTTCGGCGACCTTGCGACGCACCACGGGCAGCAGTTCGCGGCCGTAAAGGATCGAGTCCGCCAGCGGATCGAAGCCCCGGATCAGGAAATGGTCGATGCCGATGTCATAATAATCGAGCATGGCGTCGGCCACCTGTTCAGGCGTGCCGACCAGGCCGGTGCTGTTGCCCGCCGCGCCGGTCAGTGCGGCGACGCCGGTCCACAGACGCTTGTCCTGTCGATTGGCGCTGGCGGTTTCCAGCAGGCGCAGCGCGCCGACATTGGGCGGGCGATGGCCGGTGATCGGCAGGCCTGCGGCGACGCGGTTTTCGCGCACCTGTTCCTCGATTTCCGCCGCCAGTTTCCAGGCGGCTTCCTCCGTATCGGCGATCACCGGGCGCAGCGAGAGCGAGAAGCCGGGATCGCGGCCATAGCGCGAGGCGGACTTGCGCACGGCGCGCACCGTGTCCTGTACCGCTTCGAGCGTTTCGCCCCAAAGCGCATAAACATCGGCATGGCGGCCCGCGACGTCGATCGCTTCATCCGACGAGCCGCCGAAGAAGACCGGCAGATTGTCGGGCTTGATCGCGCTGAACGCCTGGCGGATGTCATAATATGTGCCCTGATGGTCGAAGGGCTTGGCCTGCGTCCATTCCTGGCGAAGGATATTGAGATACTCATCCGTGCGGGCATAGCGTTCCGCCTTCACCGTCTTGGTGTCGCCGTCGCGCGCCATTTCCTCATCCGCGCCGCCGGTGATGATGTGGACCGCGACGCGGCCGCCCGACAGCTGGTCGAGCGTGGCAAGCTGGCGCGCTGCCACGGTCGGCTGGGTAAAGCCGGGGCGATGGGCAACCAGGAAGCCCAGTTTCGTGGTGATGGCTGCGGCATGCGCCGCGACGATCTGGCTTTCCGGGCTGTTGGACCCGAAGGGGATGAGGACGCGGTCGAAGCCGCCCTCTTCCTGCGCTTTGGCCGCCGCGTTGACATAGTCGGTGTCGAGCACGCGGCTGCGCACGGCAGCCTGCGTTTCGGACCCGTTGTTGAAACCGATATAGCCGATGAACTTGACGCTCATGGAAATTCTCCTGAAAATTCAGATGACGGTAAAGCCGTGGGTGCCGTCGCGCTCCAGCTGGGCGACGAGGCCATATTCCCATTCGAGATAGGCCTGCATCGCAGCGGCCTTGTTGTCCGTGCCTTCGTAGGGCCGCTTATAGCGCCCCTCCGGTCCGCGTGGCGTGGGTGCGCCGTCCGGCCCCTTTTCCAGCGCGACCGCGGACCAGTCGATGTCGAGGATCGACACGTCCCAGCCCAGTTGGGCCAGCCAGGACGCGGTCATGTCCGCGCGCGGGCCGACATTGTCGGTGACGACGATGCGCGCGCCACGCACCGGGGCATTATGGTCGGTTTCCTGCACCAACTGGCCGCCCTGCGCATTGCGGAAGCCGGGCAGATGGCCGCTTTCATATTCGCGCGGCTGGCGCACGTCGTAGAGATAGAGGGTGCGGTCGGTATCCGCCTGGAACTGTGCGAGTTCGTCCCAGCCGATGCGCTTGACACCTGCGCGATAGGCGACGTCGCGGGCATGAACGCGCGCTTCCTCGATCGCGGCGCTATCGACTTCGGGCGCGGCGCGGGTCTGGCCGGTTTCCAATTGCTGACCCGCCAGCGTCCAGCCGATCGTGCCGTTGCGCAGCGCGAACACTTTGTTGGGAACGCCGGCATTGACCAGCGACTGCGCACCGATGATGGAGCGGGTGCGACCGGCGCAGTTGACGATGATGGTGGTGTCGGGATCAGGCGCGATCGTGCGCGCGCGCAGCGCCAGTTCCGCGCCCGGCACGCTGGTGCCGGTGGGGATGCTCATCGTGTTATATTCGTCGTAGCGGCGGGCGTCGACGATCTTGATATCAGCCTTTTCGTCGATCAGCGCCTGCACATCTTCCGCCGCAAGACTGGGCGTATGGCGGCGATGTTCGACCAGTTCGCCGAACGCCTTGCTGTAGCTGTTGACGTCTTCGAACAGTTCGTAACCGGCCGCCGCCCAGGCGGACAGGCCCCCGTCCAGTTCGCGGACATCGGTATAGCCCAATCCCTCGAGCCTTATGGCGGCCTTGTGCGCCAGTCCTTCGCCATTGTCGTAGACGATGATCGGCGTCGCCAGACGCGGGATGCGCCAGCGCGCCTCCGCATCGATGCGGCGCAGCGGGATCTGCGCGGCGAAGAGAGGATGGCCCTGCGCAAATTCATGCTCTTCGCGCACGTCGATGATGGCGATCTCGCTCCCGACGAGCAGGGCGCGGCGGATGTCCTGCGGGGTGGCGGTCTGGATACGGTCGCCGATGCGATCAAGGGTCTGAATAGTCATGCGGTTTTCGATCTGTCCCAAAGGTTGGGGATCACGCGGTTGGCGTAACCCGAGATGAAGCTTTTGGATGTGCCGTCGAGAGCGTAGGTCGCGCGCTCGACCGCGCCGATATTGGCGCCATAGACATGGATGCTGACGGACGGCCGGTCCGAAAGGCCGTTGGTGACGCGATGGATGTCGCCGATGCACGGGGAGACGGCGTCCACCGCCCCTTCGTGCAGAAACTCCTCACCCTCTTCGACCAGCGCCCCGTCGGGCAGGCGACGGAAGCGCTCCACCTTCTCGACGCCGCGCAACATGCCGACCAGGCCCCAGACGCTATGGTCGTGGATGGGGGTGGACTGGCCCGGTCCCCAGACGAAGCTGACGACGCTGAACCGCTCGCGGCTGTCGCAATGGAGCAGATATTGCTGGTAGCGATCGGGATTGGGCCGGGCGAATGGCTCGGGTAGCCAGTCGTCGGTGGCGATCAGGCGGCCGAGCAGCGCGCGGCCGCTTTCCAATATCGCCTGTTCGTCGCGGGTGGCGGCGAGAAGGTCGGCAAAGGCGGTGACGAAGCCGCGCAGGCGGCTGATGTCCGGCGCTGCCGCCAACGGGCGGTCGATGGCGATGGCTGTGCTCATTCGGCGGCGACCGCGAAGGGAAACACGCCCTCGCCATGATCGTCGCCGCCCAGATAGGAGAGCAGTTTTTCCCGCAGGCGGCCAGCGAAGCTCGCGCGCTCGCCGCGCGGCGCGGTGATGCGTTCTTCGGCGACGATGCGGCCTTTGTCGAGCACCAGCACGCGATCGGCCAGCGCGATCGCTTCCTCCACATCATGGGTGACGATCAGGACGGCGGGCCGATGCCTGCGCCAGAGCGACAACACCAGATCATGCATGCGGTAGCGGGTCAGCGCGTCGAGCGCGGCGAAAGGTTCGTCCAGCAGCAGCAGTTGCGGTTCGCGCACCAGGGCCCGGGCGAGCGCCACGCGCTGCGCTTCGCCGCCGGACAGGGTGAGCGGCCAGGCGTCGAGGCGATGGCCGAGGCCGACTTCCTTGAGCGCGGCTTCGGCGCGGTCGCGGCCCTTGTCGCCCTTCAGGCCCAGCGAGACATTTTTCCAGACCGGTTTCCACGGCAGGAGCCGGGCGTCCTGAAACACGACGGCGCGGGAGTCGGGGACCTCCACATCCTGGTCGCGCACTTCGTCCAGACCGGCCAGCGTGCGCAGCAGCGTGGTCTTGCCCGAACCGGAGCGGCCCAGCAGGGCGATGAACTCGCCGGGCGCGATATCGAGGTCCAGGCCGTCGATGATGGTGTTGGCGCCGAAGCGCCGGGTAAAGTCGCGCAGGCGCACGACGGGTTCGGGGTGGGACGGGTGGGCAGCACTGTCCACTTTGGAAAAACCGAGGCGAGCGTCCATGCTTATTGCTCCACTATGCTGGGGCGCCAGATCAGGGCGCGGGCTTCGACCGTGCGGACCAGCCAGTCGGCGCCAAGGCCGAGAATGGCGTAGACCATGAGGCAGACGACGATGATGTCGGTCCGCATGAAATCGCGAGCATTGTTGATGAGGTAGCCAAGGCCGGCCGAGGCGTTGATCTGCTCCGCCACCACCAGCACCAGGATCGACACCGACAGGGCGTAGCGCAGGCCGACCAGCAGCGAGGGCAAGGCCGAGGGCAGCACGACGTGCCAGATCTGCTCCCAGCGGCTGAGGCCGAAGCTTTTCGCCGCATCGAGCAGGCGCAAATCGACGCTGCGGATGCCGCTGTAGAGGTTGAGATAGACGGGGAAGATGGTGCCGAAGGCGATCAGCGCGACCTTGGGCGTTTCACCGATGCCGAACCAGACGATGAAGAGCGGGGTGAGCGCCAACGCAGGAATGGTGCGCTTGATCTGCATCAGCGGATCGACCGCCAGTTCGCCGGAACGGGACAGGCCGGCGATCAGGCCCAGCACCAGGCCCAGCCCCACGCCGATGAGCAGACCGACCGCGACACGGGCGAAGGACACCAGCAGATTGGAGGGCAATTCGCCCGATATCACCATTTCAAGCAGCGTGCCCAGCACGGCCGACGGCGCAGCCAGCGTCCGTTCGGGGATCAGGCCGATGCGCGACCCCGCTTCCCACAGCAGCAGCAGCAGGACCGGCGAAAGCCAGCGGCCACCGAAGCGCGAAATGGAGAAACGCTGCGCCGTGGACGCCGGGCGAACTCGCGGTGCGCCGTTACTGTCATTGATCGTCAAAACCGCCATGTCCGGCCCTTTATGAAGCTGCGGACAAGCCACCATGAATTGTCTACCTATTCAATTAAGTTTTTCTTGGCGGACCTATCAGCGTTCGTCATAGGTTTCATTTCGTCGCTGCTGCGGCGCGGATTGACGCCAAAACCGGCGGCTTTCCGCGCGTCGATCGTTTCGGCCAAGTTTTTCCTTGCTCTCACAAATCTCTACTATTTTGATTGATATATAAGCATGGGCGATAAGTCCCTCTCCGTTTCCGGCTTCGGATCGGCTCCTCCCCCTTCAACCCCGTGAGGTTCATCGTGCCGGTCAATCTGCCGACCAACTTGCTGCGCAGCTTTGTCGCCATCGTCGACACCGGGTCGATGCTCAATGCGTCGGAACAGGTGTTCGTGACGCAATCTGCCCTGAGCCTTCAGATCAAGCGGCTGGAGGAACTGGTGCAACAGACGCTGTTCCTGCGGGAGGGACGTCGGCTCAACCTGACGTCGGCGGGCACGGTGCTGCTCGATTATGCCCGACGGGTGTTGCTGCTGCACGACGAGGCGGTGGCCGCGGTGAGCGCGGGGCGCTTTGCCGGTCCGGCGCGTATCGGAATGGTGCAGGATTTTGCCGACACATTGCTGACCGGCCTGCTGTCGCGCTTCGCCGAACTGCATCCGGATGCGCAAATCTATGCGCGGGTGGCGGGCACGGCGGAATTGCAGGCCCTGCTGGATCGGCGTGAGCTGGACATAGTGCTGGGCTTTGCTGCGCCCAATGACGCGCATGCCGTGACGGTCGCGCCGATGGCCTGGTATGGCGACCCGGCGCTGGTCGATCGCGAGATCATTCCGCTGGCCGTGCTGGAGGAGCCGTGCCGTTTTCGCGAAGCGGCGATCCGGGCGCTGGAAGATGCGGGGCTGCAATGGCGCATCACCGTGGAGACGCCCAATCTGGCGACGCTGAAGGCAGCCGTGGGCGCCGGACTGGGCATTACCTGCCGCACCCATCTGTTTCTGGACGATAGCGCCGCACTGGAGGATGAACGCTTGCCCGCGCTGCCGCGCGTGGCGGCGATCCTGCGATCCGGCGAGAAACTGGATAAGGCCGCCCATCGTCTGGCCGAACTGGCGCGGGAAACGGTGCTGGCGCTTTAAATTCTTCCCGCCCGCACCGTTGTCAGTAACCGCGTGCGGGATCGACGATGTCGCTCGGCGCTTCGCCGCGCGCGAAGCGGGAGATATCGTCGCGCATCTTTTCCAGCAGGCGATGGCGCACCAGCGTGTGGTTGCTCGACACATGCGGGGTCAATCGCACAAGGGGGTGGCTGTAGAGCGGATGGCCTTCGGGCAACGGTTCGGGATCGGTGACGTCCAGCGTCGCGAAGCCCGGCCCGCCTTCCGCATCGAGCGCCTGGATCAGGGCGTCCTGATCGATCACCGAGCCGCGCGCGACATTGATGATGTGCGCGCCGGGTTTGACCTTCGCCAGCAGGGCGGCATCGAACAGCCGATAGGTTTGCGGCGTGGCGGGCACAGCAATGATGATATGGTCGGCGCGCGCCACGAGCGTTTCGATGTCACCGACATGTTCGACGCCGCTGATCCCCGACTGCGCGCCGGTGCGGCGCAAGCCCAGGACTTGCGCGCCCAACGCCAGACCGCGCCGGGCCACGGCCTGGCCGATCGCGCCGAGGCCGACTATGCCGATGGTCGTACCGGACACACGGCCGAGCGGGACGTTGATCCATTCCGCACGGGACCGCGCGGTGATCGCTTCTAGATTTTTGGCATAGGCATAGATAGCGGCGACGACATAATCGGCGATCTCGTCCGACGCGACGCCGCGCCCGCAGGTAACGATCGGCGCGTCGAGCAACCATGGGGGATAGAAGTCGATCCCGGCGGACGCGCTATAGACCCATTTCAGTCGGCCGGGCCACGCGGGTGGACGCATCACCGCAGATTGCCGCCAGGCGGGCGTCGGTCGTACCAGAAGGACGTCCGCTTCGCTGGCCGCGCTCCACGGTTCGTCGTCCGCGACGTCGATCAATATGGGTGCGATCGGATGCTGGCCAAGGCCACGGTTGAATTCTGCGTCCAGCTGGCTGGCGATGATGAGCGACATGTCAGTTCCCAAGCGCCGCGCGACCGGCGGCGACCAATATGGTGTCGGATTGCGGCGAGTGGATGCGGCTGCACAGCACATCGCGATAATGGCGTTCGAGCGGGTTTTTCCGGCTGATGCCGGGATTACCGGTGAGTTCGAGGCCGATCTCGACCGAACGGATGGCGTTGGCGGTGGCGAGATATTTGATATTGTTGACCTCCACCGCGCCGGGCGGATCGCCTGCTTCATGTCGCGCGGCGGCATCGCGGATGAGCGTCCGGTTGACCTGGAGCAGGGTTTCGATCTCGCCGAATTTTTCCTGCACGCGCGGCAGGGTGGCGAGCGATGCGCCGAGATTGGTCGGAACACGATCGTTGAGATAGGCGCGCAGCCAATCGCGCGCCGCGCGGGCGACGCCATCATAGATGGTGGCAATCGCCAGCGCGTTCCAGATGGCGAGACTGGGATCGCCTGCCCCGGCAGCCCATTGTTCGGGACGGCGGATATCGACCGCATGGTCGAGGGGCGTCGACGTGTCCGTGAAATGCACGGCATGGCTGACCGTCGCACGCATGCCGAGATGATCCCAGGCCGGTTCGATATCGATACCGGGCGCATCCGATCGTACCAGGAAATTGCCGACGCGCGGCTCATCTTCGTCGGTCTTCGCCCAGACCGAAAACCAGTCCAGCCCGGTCGAGCCGGTGGAATAGATTTTCGTGCCGCTGATCGCCCAGCCATCGGCCGTGCGCCGCGCGATGGTGGCTGGCAGGCCGCCGCGCACGGGGGTTCCCAGTTCCGGTTCCACGCGCAGGCCACCGATCAGCCCCCTGCCCGCCACCGCATCGCGCGCCAGTTCCTCATAGATGGCCTGGGGCCATGTGCGTGCGCGGGTCGGCGTGGCGTGGTAATGATAGGTCATGAACAGGATGAGAGCGGTCGACGGCTCGCCTTTCGCCACGGCGCCCAGCACCCGCAACGCTTCGCCCAGGCCCGCGCCGCGACCACCCAGTTCGCGCGGCACGGTGAGGCCGATCAGCCCTTCGTCCGCCAGCAGGTCGAAGTTGGCGCGGGGAAATTCGCCGCTGCGGTCATAGCGCTCGGCGGTTTCGGCCAGTCGCCGGGTCAGCCGGTCAAGTTGCTCAGCGCTGACCGGTCCCGTTGAAGCTCGCAGCCCATCGTCGCGGTGCATTGCCTGGGTCGCCATGCGTTTCAGCCTCTCTTGGAAATGGCGTCGTTGAAGCGTGCGTCCCAGAGGGGGCGCACATCGACCGCCCTGGGCAGCAGCTTCTGCCGGAAGAACAGATTCGCAACCTGCTGCTGCGATGCGATGGCCTCGTCCGTGACGGGCCGCAGTTCATAGGTGGCGCTCTTGCGCTTGAACTGGTCGACGACATAGGCGCGCGGCACGCCGATATCCTGCGCGATGATCGTGGCCCATTCATCCTGATGGGCGGCAGCCCAGCCATAGGCTTTCTGCACCAGCGCCAGATACTCGCCGATCAGCTTCGCCTTTTCCGGATCGGCCAGCGCGTCGACATGGGCCGACACCAGATAGTTGCCCGACAAGATGCCATAGGCGGTCTTGAGGATGCGCGCCCCTTCGGTCGCGATGGCCCGCTGGATCGGGAAGCCGTAGATCGCCCAGCCGTCCAGCGCGCCCTGCGAGAAAGCGGCGGCGCCATCGGACACGCCCATTGCCACCGGCGTTATGTCGTCCCAGGTAAGGCCGACGTCCTCCAGCATGCGGATCAGGAAATATTGGGAGGTCGTCGCGCGGACATAGCCGACCCGCTTGCCCTTGAGGTCGGCGATCGTCTTCGCCTTCGACCCCCTGGGCACCAGCACCACCTGGTTGTTGACGTCGCCATGGGCGACCGCGATCTGGCGGAAGCTCTGGATGGTGGAGGCCGCGGCGAAGATCGGCGGGATCTCGCTCATCCCGCCATAGTCGAGCGAACCGCCGTTCAACGCTTCCACGACGAGGTGGCCGGACTGAAATTCGCTATAGGCGAGGTCGAAGCCTTCGGGTTGTATGCCTGCCGCCTTGAACAGCAGGCGTGTGTCGCCCTCCCCCTTGCCGGTGATGGACACGCGCAGTTTCGGGCGACTTGCCTGATTGGCGCCGCATCCTGCCAGTATCAGGCAGGACGCTGCGCCAGCGCCCATGAACAGCCGCCGGGAGAGCAGATCAGCGACCATGCGCGCTGTTACGCACCGGTTCGGCCGTGCGCTCGAACAGGATGACATTCGGGTCGCGCAGAAATTCGCGCTGCGCGGACGCGCGCAATCGCATCCATCGCTGGCCAAGGGAACGCAGCAGGGTCATGATCGTCTTTCCTTCGATACAGATAGGAATTTATCTATTTTATCAGTAGAGATATGTCTCACAAGCAATGCTGGGGGAACCATTAGAAATGCTTGATCCATGCTGAGGGTCGACCATGTCGCCATCATCGGTGGCGGATTCAGCGGCGTGTTGCTGGCGATCAACCTGTTGCGGCATGGCAGCGTGCGGGTGACACTGGTGGAACGGCGTCCGGACCGCTTGGGTCGCGGCCTTGCCTATGGCGCGGCGCAGGCCGACCATATCCTCAATGTCCGCGCCGCCAATATGAGCGCGCTGCCCGATCAGCCCGGTCATTTCGTGGAATGGCTGACGTCGCAGGGATTGGGGCAGGAAGGCAGCTTCGCCACGCGGCGCGACTATGGCGCTTATCTGTGCGCGATGCTGGATGCCGCGCGCGCGGCGGCCGGGGACCGGTTCCACGTCATCAGCGACGAGGCGATCGACCTGGTCGTGGCGCAGGACGGCGCCTTCGTCGCGCTGCAATCCGGCTATACGCTGGTCGCGGACGTCGCCGTGATAGCGCCCGGCAACCTGCCGCCACATGATCTGCCCGCCTTTGCCGCGCTAGATAACCCGGCTTATGTGAACAACCCCTGGGCCGCCGATATCGCCACCGGACTGGGGCCGCAGGATAGCGTCCTGCTGCTCGGCAGCGGGCTGACCGCCGTCGATTGTGCGCTCAGCCTGGACAGCGCGGGCTTCCAGGGCAAGATCATCGCCTTGTCGCGGCGCGGCCTGATGCCGCAGGCGCATGCGCCCGCGCAGCCCTATGCCGTGCGGAACGAGCGGCCGGTGGGGTCGGCGTCTGCGCTGATCCGCGCCGTTCGCGAACGCGCCGCGCAGATCGGCTGGCGCAACGCCGTCGATGAACTGCGGCCTTTCACCCCCGACATGTGGCGCGCCGCCAGTCCGGACGAGCGCAGCCGCTTCCTGCGCCACCTGCGCCCCTATTGGGATGTGCATCGGCATCGGTTGGCGCCGCAGGTGGCGGCGCGGCTCGACACGCTGAGGACGCAAGGACGACTGGAGGTACGCGCGGCGAAGGTTTCGACTGCCATACCCCATGGCGACGGCCTGGCCATCGGCCTGCGACCGCGCGGGGCAAGCGACAGCGAGACGATCACAGTCGCGCGCGTGATCAACTGCACCGGGCCGCTGGGCGACCTGCGCCGGGTGACCGACGCGCTGTTGCGCAACCTGTCGGACCGGGGCGACATCAGGGCCGATCCGCTGGCGATCGGGATCGATGTGGATCGCCAGTGCCGCGCCATCGCCGCCGATGGCGAGGCCCAGGAACGGCTGTACGTCGTCGGGCCGATGACGCGGGGCGCGCATTGGGAAATCGTCGCGGTTCCCGACATCAGGCGACAGGTCTGGACTCTGGCGCGCCAGATCACCAGTGCCCATTGGGTGGAGGCGGAGGGGCTGTAGTCTAACCCTTCACCTATTTGACTAAATCATAAGTGGCACGACAGTGCGCGTTGGTCGGCCAGTTTGTCGGCCTTTATTCCATGGGCTTCAATTTTCATGGAAAGGACGCTCCATGCCCCGACAGCGGCACATCAAGCTTGGCTTCATCCTGCATGGCGTGGGACGCACCTGGAACGATTGGCGCCATCCCGATCGCGACGGGAACGCCAGCACCAGCCTGGCCCATTATCAACGCCAGGCGGCGAGTGCGGAGCGCGGCAAGTTCGATTTCCTGTTCGTCGCCGACAGCCTGTCGATCACGGAAAAGTCCAGCCCGCATTATCTCAACCGGTTCGAACCGATCACGATCCTGTCGGCGCTGGCGGCCACGACCTCGCATATCGGCCTGGTCGCTACCCTGACCGTGAGCTATTCCGAACCCTTCAACGTGGCGCGCCAGTTCGCATCGCTCGATCATCTGAGCGGCGGGCGCGCGGGGTGGAATGTGGTGACATCCTGGTTGGGCGACACTGCCGCCAATTTCAGCAAGGCCGAACATCCCGCCCATGCCGTGCGCTATCGCATCGCGGGCGAGTATCTGGATGTCGTCCAGGGCCTGTGGGACAGTTGGGAAGACGGCGCTCATGTCGCAGACAAGGCGACGGGCCAGTTCGTCGATCCCGACAGGCTGCATCGGCTGGATCATGACGGCGAATTTTTCCAGGTTCGCGGGCCGCTGAATATCAAGCGCACGCCACAGGGACAGCCGGTCATATTCCAGGCAGGTGCATCGGACGACGGCCGCAATTTCGCCGCGCGCCGGGCGGAGGTGATCTTCACCCATGCGCCAACGCAGGAGGATGGGCAGGCCTATTATGCCGACGTCAAGACGCGGGCCAGGGGTTTCGGCCGGGACGCCGACACCCTGTTGATCCTGCCGGGTGTTGCGCCGATCGTCGGCGACACGGACGAGGAAGCCGAGGCGCGTTATAACGAACTGGCGGCGCTGGAATCGATCGACACGGGTCTTGGCTTCCTTTCGCGCACCTTCAACGACCATGATTTCCGCCAATATGATCTGGACGCGCCCTTCCCCGATGTCGAACATATCGGCCTCAACAGCCAGCAGAGCAGCACGCTGCGCATTCTGGCGGATGTGCGGGCGAACAATCTGACGTTGCGGCAGGCGGCGGAACGGCTTGCGACACCGCGCGGCGCCTTCGTCGGATCGCCGGAAACCGTCGCGGACAGGTTGCAGGACTGGTTCGAAAGCGGCGCGGCTGACGGGTTCGTCATCTTCGAGCCGCTGCCGGGGCAACTGGACCTGTTCGTCGACAAGGTCATTCCCATCTTGCAGGCGCGCGGCCTGTTCCGCACCGACTATGAGGGTGCGACCTTCCGTGCGCATCTGGGCCTGCCGGTTCCCGATAATCGCTACAGCGCAGCCCGGTCCGAAGACGATGCCCCGGCGCAAGCCCCTGCGGTCGAGCCGCAATTCGCTTAAGCGGCGAACTGCGGGAGTGGTTTCATAAGAAAGGCCGCTGCCATGGCTGGCAGCGGCCTTCTTAGTCCGATCGAAAACTAGCGGATCAGAAGTGGAAAACGACGCCGCCCATCGGACGCAGGCTGTCGAAATCATAGGTTTCCATCTGCAGACGGATGCGGATGCCGCTGTTGCCGGTCACGCCGCCCAGGCCGATGTCCTTGGGGCCGACTTCGACGCCGACGCCATAGATCCAGTCCTTCTGGTCGCTGTAACCGCGCTTGCCGTTCACCCACTGGTAGCCGGCCGATGCGAAGATCATGCCGCTTTCACCAGCGCGCGCACCGACGCGGCCGCGAACGCCATATTCCCAGTCGATGTCGCTGAAGCCCTTGGTCGCGTTGCCTTCGGCCCCGACGAAGACCGGGCCGAGCGGGATGTTCACGCCGGCGATGCCGCTGATGAGCGCGCCGTTCATGCGGCCGCCACGGGGCGACCCAAATTCGCTGTCGCGGTCGAACGAATGATAGCCGCCGAGAACGCCAACATAGGGCTCGACGCCGAATGCGTCGGTGCCATCGGGCGCGGTTTCCTGCGCCATTGCCGCAACCGGAAGAGCGCAGAGAATTGCTGCTGCAGCCAGAAACTTCTTCATTTTCAAATCCCTATTTCGTTTTAGTCGCCACGATGTGGTCGGCAGCAGAACCAGCGATCGGATAGGGAGTTTCACAGGCCGACATATATATCGACGGTGTCACCATAATGTCACATTTCGATTTTGCGGGTGACGTGCCGTCCCGGCGTCAACAAATATGGCCGGATAGCAATCCAGGTTAGTGTGTTTCCCAGACCTGGACGGAACGAATTGCCGCGCTTTCGATTTCAGAACGACTGCCGTTTGCGACGATCATGACAGCGTTTTGCGTGACCACATTGGGCTGCCTTGGCAGTTTACACGGAAGGGTTACGACGCCCGATCATGAAAGACCGTAAGCAGGCGCGGCAATGCAGGATAGGGATTCCGGGATGTTCATTCGGGCCGGCTACGAAATCGGATTCATGACCCATGTGGCGACCCCCATGGTCACCATGCTCAACCTTCACCCCTCCCGCGTTCCGGATCTCAGAACATCGCATCAGGTGGTGACAAGCAGGCCTGTCGCGATGGAGGAATATGCCGACAGCTTTGGCAATATCTGCACCCGCATGACCGTTCCGCCCGGCGGGGTTACGCTGTCGTGCGACTTCGTGGTGTCCGATAGCGGCCGCCCTGACCGTCAGGCATTAGATGCCGATCAGCATTCGGCCGATATGCTGCCCCCGCCGTGATGGTCTATCTGCTGGGAAGCCGATATTGCGACACCGATCGCCTGTCCAACATCGCATGGTCCCTGTTCGGGCATATCGAACCGGGTTGGCCGCGGGTTCAGGCCATCGTCGATTATGTCCACGGGCATCTGCAATATGGCTATCAATATGCGCGCTCCACCCGCACCGCTTTCGAAGCGCATCAGGAACGGGTGGGGGTGTGCAGGGACTTTGCGCATCTGGCGGTCGCGCTATGCCGCTGCATGAACATCCCGGCGCGCTATTGCAGCGGCTATCTGGGCGACATCGGCATCCCGCCGGTGGATATCGCGATGGACTTCCATGCCTGGTTCGACGTGTATCTGAGCGGTGAATGGCATAGTTTCGACGCCCGCCATCGGGTGCCGCGCATCGGACGCATCCTGATGGCGGCAGGCCGCGATGCGGCAGACACCGCGCTGACAACCGCTTTCGGGCCGGTATGGCTGACCAGTTTCAAGGTGCGCACCGATGAGGTCGATGCGGCCGAAGCCAGCAATGAGGCGCCCAGGCTGGCGGCGTGATCGCGTGGGGCATCGCCAACCCACACTCCATGGCGACGGGATAGCCGCGCACGCTTTCTCCGAACCACGGAGAAATAAGTCCGAGCCCATAGCAATAGGATCAGGATCGACCACATAGCCTCCGTTTCAAGGGCCAATGTCGCGCGCAAGCATATGGCCGGGGCTGGAGTATCTGATGCTGGAGCGTCCATCTGTTATCGAAGTGGTCGAGGTGTCGGCCCGGGACGGCCTTCAGAACGAGAAGATGGTCTTTCCGACCGACAGCAAGATTGCGCTGATCCGCCATATGGTGGCGGCCGGCGCCAAACGGCTGGAGATCGCCAGTTTCGTGCGCGCCGATCGGGTGCCGCAAATGGCCGATGCGGAGGCCGTGATTGCGGGTCTGGGCGATCTGCCCGCCGATATCACCACCATCGGCCTGGTCATGAACAAACGCGGCGCGCTGCGCGCTTTAGACACCGGCATCCGTCAGATCGGCGCGGTCTGCGTCGCGAGCGATAGCTTCGCCCAGCGCAACCAGGGGCAGACGTCGCTGGAATCTCTGGATGTGGCGAACGACATCGTCCGCTTCGCCCGGGGCGAAGGACGCAGCGCGCAGGTGATGATCGGCGCGGCCTTCGGTTGCCCGTTCGAGGGCGAAGTCGATCCCGCGCATGTCGTGGCGATGGCGCGTCGCCTGGCGGAGGCAGGACCGGTGGAAATCGGGCTGGCCGACACGATCGGCGTCGCGGTGCCGCACCATGTCTTCGAACTGGTGACAGCGGTGCGCGCGGCGATCGGCGACATTCCGGTGCGCGTCCACCTACACAATACGCGCAACACGGGCATAGCCAATGCCTGGGCAGCGGTGCAGGCGGGGGCATCGACGCTGGACAGCGCGTTGGGCGGCATCGGCGGATGCCCCTTCGCCCCGGCGGCGACCGGGAATATCGCGACCGAAGATCTGCTCTACATGCTGGACCGGTCCCATATAAGAACTGGGATCGACCTGTCCCGCACCATCGAGGCGGCTGGCTGGCTGGAAAGCCGGATGGAGCGTCCCCTTCCCGCCATGGTGAGCAGGGCCGGGCCTTTCCCGCGCCCCTCGTCGGCCACCCCCCTCTGACGAAAGACAGCATATGACGACGAACAACGGCGCCCTTGCGGGTATTCGCGTGATCGAGTTGGGGCAATTGATTGCCGGACCCTTTTGCGGCCAGTTGCTGGGCGACATGGGTGCGGAAATCATCAAGGTGGAGCCGCCCCGTCAGGGCGACCCGATGCGTGTGTGGGGGCATGGCGACGCAAAGCTGTGGTGGGAAGTGGTCGCCCGCAACAAGAAGTCGGTGTCGGCCAATCTGCGCATTCCGCAAGGGCAGGACATCGTCCGCAGGCTGGCGGCGAGCGCCGACATTTTGATCGAGAATTTCAAGCCCGGCACATTGGAGAAATGGGGTCTGGGGCCTGACGAACTGCATGCGGTCAACCCCCGCCTCATCATCGTGCGCGTATCCGGCTATGGCCAGACCGGCCCCTATTCGTCGCGCGCTGGATTTGGCGGCATCGGCGAGGCGATGGGCGGTTGGCGTCACATCGTGGGCGATGCCGACCGGCCGCCCAGTCGCATGGGCGTGTCCATCGGCGATAGCCTGGCGGCGACCTATGGCTGCATGGGCGCGCTGGCCGCGCTGCACGCGCGCGAGCGTACCGGCAAGGGCCAGGTGATCGACAGCGCGCTTTACGAAGCCGTGTTGCAGGTGATGGAAAGCATGGTGCCGGAATATATGGTGTCGAACCATGTTCGCGCACGCACCGGGTCGATACTGGAAGGCGTCGCGCCATCCAACGTCTACCCCTGCATCGACGGAGACTATCTGATCGGCGCCAATCAGGATGCGATTTTCGGACGGCTATGCGTGGCGATGGGCCGCCCCGAACTGGCCAGCGATCCGCGTTACGCCACCCATGTCGCGCGCGGCGAACGACAGGGCGAACTGGACGATCTAATCGCTGACTGGACCCGCAGCTTGACGGTCGAGGCCGTCGAAAAACTGATGATCGACCATAGCATTCCGGCAGGTAGGATCTACCGCGCCGCCGAAATGCTGGACGATCCGCATTATGCGGCGCGCGAAGCGCTGGTCGAAGTGGACAGTCCGCGCTGGGGACGCTTCAAGATGCAGAACAGCTTTCCCAAATTTTCCGATACGCCCGGCGGCATCCGTACGCTCGCGCCGCAGGAGATCGGCGCGCATAACGACGAAGTCTATCGCGACCTGCTGGGCATGGACGATGCGGAGATCGCCCGTTTGCGGGAGGCCGACGCGATATAAAGTGCGAGACGGGGACGCCATCAGGCGCATCCCCGTCTCCCATGGGCTTAAATGCCCATGCAAAGATATTTGATCTCCATATAGTCGTCCAGGCCATGGCTGGAGCCTTCACGGCCGAGGCCGGATTGCTTGACGCCGCCGAAGGGCGCGACTTCGGTGGAGATGAGGCCGGTGTTGATGCCGACTATGCCCGCCTCCAACGCTTCGGCGACGCGCCATACGCGCGACAGGTCGCGGCTGTAAAAATAGCTTGCGAGGCCGAATTCACTATCATTGGCCTGGGCGATGGCATCCGCCTCTTCCTTGAAACGGATGACGCCGGCGAGCGGGCCGAAGGTTTCCTCGGTCGCGATCTTCATGTCGGCGGTCACGTCCGCCAGCACGGTCGGTGTGAAATAGGTGCCGCCAAGTGCGCTGCGGTCGCCGCCCGTCACCAGCGTCGCGCCCTTGGCCAGGGCGTCGGCGACATGCTCCTCCACCTTTTCGACGGCAGCGGCGTCGATCAAGGGGCCGGTATCGACGCCGCTTTCCATGCCGTTGCCCAGTTTCAGTGCTTTGGTGCGCTCAGCCAATTTGCCGACGAACGCGTCATAGACGCCGTCCTGCACGTAGAAGCGGTTGGTGCATACGCAGGTCTGGCCGGCATTGCGGAACTTGGATGCGATCGCGCCGTCGACCGCCGCGTCGATATCGGCATCGTCGAACACCAGGAACGGCGCGTTGCCGCCCAGTTCCAAGCTCAATTTCTTGATCGTGTCGGCCGACTGGCGCATCAGTTCGCGGCCGACCTCGGTCGACCCGGTGAAGCTGATCTTGCGCACGACGGGGCTGGCGGTCAGAGCGCCGCCGATCGCCCGCGCGCTGCCGGTCAGCACGTTGAACACGCCCTTTGGCACCCCCGCTTCTTCCGCCAGAACGGCAAGGGCGAGCGCGGAAAAGGGGGTTTGGGATGCGGGTTTCAGCACCACCGTGCAACCGGCGGCAAGTGCCGGGCCGATTTTCCGCGTGATCATCGCCGCCGGGAAATTCCAGGGGGTGATCGCACCGACGACACCGATGGGCTGCTTCAGGCAGACGATGCGTCGGTCGGCGGCATGGCCGGGCACGACGTCGCCGTAAGCGCGCTTGGCCTCTTCCGCGAACCATTCGATGAAGCTGGCCGCATAGGCGATTTCGCCCTTGGCCTCCGCCAACGGCTTGCCCTGTTCGCGGGTCAGCAATTCGCCCAGCGCATCCTGGTTCGCCATCATCAGGTCGAAGAAGCGGCGCAATATGGTCGAGCGCTCCTTCGCCGTCCGCGCGGCCCAGGCGGGCATGGCGGCCTGCGCCGCGACGATCGCACGATCGGTTTCGGCTGCGCCCATGTTGGGCACCGTCCCGATCTCCTCACCCGTGGCAGGATTGGTGACCGACAGCGTCCCGCCATCATCGGCTGCCACCCATTGTCCATCGATATAGGCGGATTGTTTGAGGAAATCGGTAAAAGGCATGGGTTTATCCTAGGCAGGGTAAGGCAGGCGGCGCGGCCAAGCGCTCCGCCCGATCAACGATCGTCGGTCCGAAGCGTTCAGCGAAAAAGCGTTGGCGCAAATTCAGTCAGATAATTGCGCCAGTTGGGCCAGTCATGACCGCCGCCGCTTTCGCGATAGACGTAGCGAATGCCGTAATCGTCCATCAGCTTGCGCGTCGGGGCCGACATGGCGAAGAGAAAATCATCGCGGCCGAAGGCGTAGAATACGGGCTGACGACCCTTGGCCCGCGCCTTGAGCGCGGCATCGTTCGCCGCGCGATAGTCCGCCACCTGCGCGCCTTCGGTCAGGCCCAGGCTGAAAATACCGATCGATCCGAACAGGTCCGGCCGCGTCAGGCCGAAATGGATGGTGTGCGCGCCACCCATGGACAATCCTGCCATCGCCCTGTTCTTCGGGTCTTTCAGCGTGCGGAAATGGTGATCGATATGGGGAATGAGGGTATCGGTGAGGTCCGCGCCGAAATCCGTGTTTCGCATCCGTTCGACGCCTGCATGCGCTGGGGTATGACCGAACGGCATGACGACGATCATCGGCTTGGCCTTCCCGGCCGCGATCAGATTGTCGAGGATCAGGTGCGCATGGCCGATGGACGTCCAGCTATCGTCGCTATCGCCCGCGCCGTGGACGAGATAGAGTACCGGATAGCGCCTGCCGTCCGATGCTTCATAGCCTGGCGGCGTATAGATATGCGCGCGTCGCATGATGCCCAGCGCTTCGGATTTGTAGTCGAGCGTCGAGACGAGGCCATGCGGCACATCGGCGCGCCACGCCTGGAAAGCGGCATCCGCGCCCGGCACGTCCACGACCGAGCGGACGCCGCGAAAATCTTCGGCGAACTGCTTGCCCTGCGGGTCGGCCATGTCGATCCCGTCGACATTGAAGGCGAAGCGGTAGGGGCCAGGTTTCACCGGGGTGGCTATGCGTACGGACCAATAGCCCTGCGCGTCCTTTTCCATCGGCAAACCGGCAGGCTTGCCGTCATAGCCGTTGGGCACCGTGGGCAGTTCGCTGCTGGTCAGCTTCACAGCCAATGCGCGCGGCGCGCAAAGACGGAAGAGGACGTGGCGATCCCCGTCGACCTCGACCGAGTCATATTCCAGCCGGCGCTGGAGCGGCGTCGTTTCCACGCATGCGGGTTGAGGCGCCGCGTGAGCCGTCAGCGGGACGATGGCGGACAGGGTTGCAAGACATATCGGGCGCATGGCTTACATGCCTGCTGGTTCTGGATCGATCACGGCTGGCGCAGGGGTGCGGCCGCCCAGCGTGTAGAACCAGATGCACAGCGCATTCAGCAGAAACAGGCCGACCGGCAGAACCGCATAGCAGATATAGAGCGCGGCCACCGCCGAGGCGGGCTGTTCGACCAGCGCGCCGTTGCGGGTCGGCAGATAATCCGCGGTCTTGAGATAATAGCCCACCACCGCGACGCCACCGGCGAAGGAGATTTTTTCGATCATCGCGATGACGCTGGACAGCAGGCCTTCGCGCCCCTGCCCCGTCAGTTCGCGATCATAAGCCATGGTATCGCCCAGCATCGAAATCGACAGCAGGATCATGCCACCCGACCCGAAGCCGAAGATCACGCCGCGCACCAGCAGTTCGGTGGTCGATACGTCTTTGCCGGTCAGCAACCAGCTGAGCGACACGGCGCACATGACGGCGATTCCGAGCAGATAGGCGTTACGCTTGCCGAAGCGGCGTTCCAGCCACAGCCAGAGCGGCATGGACAGCGCGACGATGAGATTGGCGCTCATCGAATAGATCATCTGTCCGGTATAGCCCACGCCCAGCACGTTGAGCATAAACAGCAAAGTCGTCGTGGCGGTGCTGGCGAAGGCCAGGAACTGGAAGATTTTCGCACCGACGAGCAGCATGAAGGGACGATTGCGCAGCAGGAGACGCCACTGTCCGGCGTCGGCATGGATTTCCGGCCGGGTCGCTTCGAGCTGGCGGGCCTTGGCCGTCCCGAAGAAACAGGCCACCATCGCCGAAAAGATGATGAGCGCCATCACCACGCCCATGACCATATAGCCGGTGCGACCACCACCGCCCGCCGAAATGATGCTGGCGGTCGCGGCGACGGCCAGCAACTGGCCGATGGATACGAAGACCGTGCGGAAGGACAACAGCCGCGATCGTTCGTAGCGCGACCCGGTCATTTCCGACGGCATCGTCATATAGGGTACGTTGAACAGCGAATAGCCAGTGGAATAGAGGACCAGCGCCGCCAGCATGTAGAGGGTGATCGCACTATCGCTCATTTCGGGCGGGGCGAAGATCATCAGGAAGGACAGCGCCGATACCAGCGCCCCTGCCAACAGGTAGGGCCGACGGCGACCCCAGCGACTGCGCGTCCGATCGCTCATCATGCCGACCGCGATGTCGGCCAGCACGTCGTACAGCTTGGAAATCATCAGCAGATAGCCGGCGATCTCCGGTGATTTACCCAGGACCGTCGAACAGAAAGCGGGGAAATAGGCGGTCACGGTATTGAGCATGATCGACACGCCGACCGTACCGACGCCAAAGCCCAGGCAGAGCTTTACGGGCAGCCGGTCCGCCGCTGCCCCCGTGATGGTGGCGCTGGTCATCGTGTATCTCCCGAAGAGGATGAAAGGGTCGCGGCCGCGCGATGGATGGCGCGGCGGATGCGGGGATAGGTGCCGCAACGACAGATATTGGTGATCTGATCGTCAATGTCGGCGTCGGTGGGTTTGGGAATTGTCGACAGCATGGCCGCCACGGCCATCACCATGCCCGGCTGGCAATAGCCACATTGCGGCACCTGTTCGGCGATCCACGCAGCTTGTACGGCATGATCGCCCTGCCCGGCGTCAAGCCCTTCGATCGTGGTGATCCTCGCTTCGCCGATATCGCCGACGCCGACCGAGCAGCTGCGGACCGCGACGCCATCGGCATGCACCGTGCAGGCGCCGCAAATGCCGACGCCGCAGCCGAATTTCGTGCCTTTCAGGCCCACCTCGTCACGGATCACCCATAGGAGCGGCGTGTCCGCCGGAACATCGATCTGACGCTCCACGCCGTTGACGGTCAGGCTGATGCTCATGGCAGGTCCATCGCGATGCGCAGGCCGAACAACTGGCTGACGCGGTCGACCGGATCACGCCCGCGGAAGGTCGGCCGGGCGCGGGTCACATTGGTGGCCCAGCTTGCGCCGCGCACCGAACGCCGGTCGCAGGCGCCCGCCTCATAGGGACGTTCGTCCACCGCCACGGCCGGATAGGGCATGACATAGCAATCCTGCGTCCAGGTCCAGACATTGCCGATCATGTCGCGCACGCCAAAGGCGTTTGGCGCGAAGCTGCCGACCGGCGCCAGCGTTGGGTAGCCATCCGAACAGCTATTGGCTTTTCCTTCCACCACCGCGCTGGGCGCGGCGCTGGCGTCGAGCAGATTGGCATAGCGGCAGGCGTCGGCAGGATCCTCGCCCCATGGATAGAGGGACTTGGCCCCCGCCCGTGCGGCATATTCCCATTCGGCTTCGCTGAGCAGTCGATAGGGTTTGCCGGTCTTTTTGGCGATCCAGGCGACATAGGCGGTCGCATCCCGCCAGTCGATGCAGACCACGGGATCATGGGCGCGCGGCTTGCGTCCGAGCGCGGGATCGGCCCAACCGACCCCCTTCGCTACCGCATAGCTGCCGCTGCGCGGCAATATGCAATCGGTCGCAGCCTTGTGGCCTGTCGCTTTGACGAAAGCGGCGAACTGGGCGTATGTGACGGGCACGACGCCGATGGCGAACGCCTTGCGGATCGTGACGTCATGCACCGGACCTTCATAGCGTCCCGCCTCGCCACCGTCCGCCCCCATGGTGAAGCGACCGGGACCGACCACGACCATCTGCGAGCAATCGGCGCAGTCCCGGAAGATCGTGCCGGGCTTCGAGGGGCTGGATGTCTTCGCTTGCACAGGCGACTGCGCCAAAGCGCAAACAGCGAGCAAGGCAAGGATAAGGATCTTCATGCAGTCACCTCGAAACCGGCGTCGATGATCGGCAGGGCGCGGATACGGCGGCCGGTCGCGGCGTGGATCGCGCCGCATAGTGCAGGGGCGATCGCGGGAACGCCTGCCTCGCCCACGCCGCCGACCGGCGCGCCGCTATCGACCAGATGCACCTCGATCTGCGGCGTGGATCGCATCAGGACGACCGGATAGTCGCCGAAACTGCCTTCCACGACGGCCCCGTCCTTGAGCGTGATCTTTCCGAACAGGGCAGCCGACAGACCGAAGATCGCCGCGCCTTCCAACTGCGAGACGATATTGTCGGGGGCGACCTGCTGCCCGCAGTCGAACGCGCAGACGATACGCGTGACGCGGAGCACCTTATCCTTCACCGCGACCTCGACCACCATGGCGCAGCGGGAACCCCACCCCGTGGCGAGCGCGACGCCACGCCCTTGCCCCTTGGCCATCGGCTTGCCCCAGCCTGATTTCTCACCCACCAGTTTCAGGACTGCATGCGTGCGCGGATCATCCTTGGCTATGGCAAGGCGATATTCGAGCGGATCGCGCTTCAGCTTCGCGGCAATCTCATCGATGATCGCTTCGGAAAAGAAGCCGTTCTGCGACCCGGACACGGAGCGCCAATAGCCGGTACGGACCGGCCCTTCGATCTCGACGCCTTCTATCTGCTGCGCGCCCAATCGATAATCGGGCGACAAAAGCCCCCCTGCGACCGCGCCATCGGCCAGGCCCGGAAAGCGGAATTGCGACATGGTCGATAGCGGCTGACCAGAAATGCGACCGCGCATGGCGCTGATCCGGCCGTCCTGCTCCACCCCGGCGGTCAGGCGCGCGGCGAAGCCGGGGCGGTAGAAATCGTTGCGCATATCCTCGTCACGCGGCCAGATCAGCATGACGGGGCGGCCCGGCACCGCCATGGCCAGGCGCACCGCCTGATGCACGAAGTCGCGCTCGTTCTTCCGGCCGAAGCCGCCACCCAGATAGGTGCGGTTGACCGTGACGGCCTGGGCGGCAAGCCCGGTGATCTTCGCCAGCTCAGGCGCAACCACATCGGCGCACTGGAGCGGTCCCCAGATTTCGCAGCTATCCGCCCGCACCAGCGCGGTGCAGCAGAGCGGCTCCATCGTGGCATGGGCCAGATAGGGAACTTCGTAGGTCGCCTCGACCTTGATCGGCGCGGCGGCGAGGGCCGCGTCCACGACGTCGGCGCTTGCGCCCATATCAGGCTTCTGGCCGTCGAACCCGACCGGAAAGGGCAATATGCCGTCCTGGCGTTCCAGTCCCGCGACGATCCGCTGGCGCAATATGGCGCTATCGATGCGCGGCCCCGGCTGCGCTGCGAGGTCGAGCGCCAGCGCGCCCTTGTGCGCCTGCCAGTAGCGGTCGGCGATCACGCCCACCGCATTGTCCAGCGTCACGACCTTGCGCACGCCCGCAATGCCAAGCGCCGGTTCCGATGCGAAGGGGGCCAGAGTGCCGCCCGCGACCGGCACATGGCGCACGGCGGCATAGAGCATGTCGGGCAGAACGAGGTCCATGCCGAAGGGCGCGGCGCCCCGCACCTTGGCAGGGATGTCCTTGCGCGGGAAATTTTTGCCGATCAGCCGAAAGCTGTCGGCGTCTTTCAGCGGCACACCCGTCGGAACCGGTAGCTTCGCCGCTTCGGTGGCGACATCGCCATAGCCCAGGGTCCGGCCGCTTGCCGCGTGGATCAGCCGGCTGTCGCGCGTCGTGATCGTGGCAGGATCGACGCCCCATCGCGCGGCGGCGGTCGTGACCAGCATCGCGCGGGCACTGGCACCGACCTGGCGTAGAAGGTCGTAATAGCTGGTAATGCCGTCGCTGTTGGCGCTGCGCTGGCGCTTGTTCTTCGCCGCGAAGGCAGGACTCGCGCCTGACAGCCGCACCGTGACGCGGCTCCAGTCCGCATCCAGTTCTTCCGCGACGATGCGCGGCAGGGCGTCGGCGATACCCTGCCCCATTTCCGCGCCGGGCGTCACGATCTCCACATTGCCGTCCGGGGAGATGGCGACATAGGCGTTCAGCGCGCCGCTCGCCCCCTGCGCCTCCGCCCGCGCGGCTCCACCGATCGCTACGCCGACAGCCAGGCCGCCGCCCAGCGCGAGGAAGCCCCGACGATCGAGAGCGACGATGCGATCGACGGGCGGGGCGTCGCGCATCGGCGGACTACTTCGCCGCGTCGCGCAGATAGGCGATGATCGCACGGCGGGAGTCGGCATTGGCCACGCCGCCGAAAGCCATGCGATTGCCCGGCACGACGGCCTGCGGCTTGGCGATGAAGGCGTCGAGACGCTTTTCGTCCCAGGCGAAGCCCGCCTTCGCCAGTGCCGGTGAAAAGGCGAAGCCCGCGCGGCTCCCCGCCTTCGCTCCGAACAGACCATTCAAATTGGGCCCCACCTTGTTGGGCGCGCCCTTCGCAACGCTGTGGCAGGCTGTGCATTGCAGGAACAGCATCTTGCCCTTCGCTGCATCCGGCGACGGCGCGGCCATGGCAGGAGCGGCCGACACTGTCGCGGCCATCAGGATCATCATGCGTGCAATCATGGAATCGACGCCTCATATGCCAGACTGTTGAACATGGATTGGGTGAGCAGATAGTCGCGCCGCGCCTCTTCATCACCCGCCAGCATTTCCAGATGCGCTTCGCGATCCGCGAAATTCTCGCTCATCGCCTTTTTGTTGGCGATGGTCTGGGCCTGGACGAAGCTGGTGGTCACGGTGCGACGCTGACGGTCGTAGCGGTCGAGCAGTTCGTCGGGATCGGCCCCTTCGAGAAGGATCGCCGACAGCTTCTGCGACAGGCTCCAGGCATCGTGAATGCCCGAGTTCATGCCAAAGCCGCCCAGCGGATTGTTGAGATGCGCCGCATCCCCCGCCAGCACCACGCGGCCGTCACGGAAGCTTTTCGCCACTCGCTGATGGACCCGGTACACGGTGCGATGCTCCGTCTGGATCTCCGGCGCGTCCGGGCCAAGCAGATCGCGAAACACCTTGTCCTTGCGCGCGTCGCTCAGCACGTCGGCGGAACTGGCGTCGTCCGCCTGGGGCAGCAGGATGCGCCACAGGCCCGGGACGCGCAGCAATACGCACCAGCCCGGCGGATCGGCGACATAGTTGACGTCCGACAACCATGGCAGATGCTTTTCGATCGGATAGGCGGTGGACAGCGTCAGGAAGCTTTCGGGATAGGTAAATCCGTCAAATTCGATGCCCAGCCATTTGCGCACCATCGAATTGGCGCCATCGGCACCCACAAGATAGTCGGCGCGATAGGTTTTGAGGTCGAAAGGCCCCTCCGCCGTCGCCGTGACGCCGCCGTCGTCCTGGACCATATGCACCAAGCGGCGGGAAAACTCGACCTCCGCATGGGGCATATCGGCCAGCCGTTCGGCCACCAGGCGGGTCAGTTTGAACTGTTCGCACTGGAGGCGGTAGGGAAACTGGGTGACGTCGCCCAGTTCGCTGACGCTGAGCGAGAAGCTCTTTCCGGTCTGACGGTTATGGTAGGTATAGCTTGGCGCCTTCAACCCCTGTTCTTCCAGGATCGGCAACAGGCCAAGCTCGTCCATCATCTCCAGCGTCGGCGGATGGAAGGTCGAGGCGCGCATATCCTCCAGGCAGGTCGCGGCCGCTTCCAGCACGCGAACGCTAATCCCCTTTTTCGCCAGCGCGTAGGCGAGCACCATGCCCGATGGACCGCCCCCCGCGATCAGGACTTGCACATGATCGACACTGCTCATGCCGAAGCCCCCGACCGCATCGTCGCGCGCGGTCCCCGGAACACCTTTTCCCCGGCTGTCATGCGAAATTCGGCTGTCATGCCCGCTCCCTGTCTATGCATTGAGGCAAGGTAGGCGAAGCCCTTCAGGCGCGGGGCACGACGCACCATTTGTCCGCGCTGCGGAGAGTGCGGGGTGTGAAGGCCGCGAAACCTTTGCTCTAGAAACAAAAAATGGGCCTGCCCCGGCGGGCAGACCCATTTCGGCATTACGCGGGATGGCGATCAGAAGCTGTAGCGAATTGTCCCCAGAACGGTGCGCGGATCGATGGCGAAACGCGGCTGGATGACCGAAAAGCCGAAGCCGGTCTGCCAGCCCTGTTCCTGCAACAGGTTCTTGGCCGTTACCTGTAGCTTCCACTGACCCAGTTCGTAGCCGACATAGCCGTTCAATATGTCCTGCTTGTCGATCCAGCCGATCATCGCATTGTCGGGCGTGGAATAATAGGCGTCGCGCAGGCTGTAGTCCGACCCGAAGATCAGCTTGCCCGGCCCGACCGCTATGTCGCCGTCGAAGCCCATATTGACCTGATATTTCGGGAAGACGGGCAGTTCCTTGCCGACCAGCGATCCGCCATTGGCGGCGCCGTCATATTTGCCGTCGTTGATGGAGCCATTGCCCCACAGGGTCAGGCCCGGCACCACACGCCAGGACAGTTCCGCTTCAAGCCCCTTGAGCGTGGCGTTGTAGTTTTCGACCAGGAAGCCGCCGTCATTGGTGTTGAAGGGCTGCTGCCTGTCCTTGATCTTGTTGTAGAAGCCGGAAATGTTGATCCGCACTTTGCGCCCGAACAGGTCGGACTTGAGGCCGACTTCATAGGCCTTCGTAATTTGCGGCTTGAACGGCTGGGACAATTCGGTGGCGTTCGACGCAAGACCGTTATAGCCGCCCGCCTTGAAGCCTTCGCTATAGGAGGCATAGGCCAGGATGTCGGGCGTGATCTTGTAGTTGACGCCGAGTTTCGGGGTGAACCGCTCATAGCGATTGGCGAGCAGCACCGGCACACCGTTGATGACCGAATCCAGACGCTTGTCATCGATCGTGTAACGCCCCGCGCCGATCAGGGCGAGTTGATCGGTCAGGTTGAAGGTCAGCTGGCCATAGCCTGCAAAGCTGTTCGTTTCGATATTGTAGATGGTGCGGCTGGGGGTGAAGAAGATCGCCAAATCGACGGTCTGCCCGGCCTTTTCATTGAAATAATAGATGCCCGCCACATAATCGATCAGCCCGTCGGCAGCGCTGCCGGTGGCCTGCAATTCCTGGCTGAACTGATGCTGGTTGCCGCCCGCCGTCCGATTGAACAAGGCCAGCGGCGTCGTGCCGGGCAGGCCAAGGAAGGAAGGCGGAACGCCGCCCGAAAAATCCTCGGTCCAGCTGTCCTTGAGTTCCGAATAGGCGGTGATCGACGTGAGCTTTCCGCCGGGCATGTCGGCGGACAGCCGCAACGTGCCGCCATATTGTTCCAGCCGCGTCGCCGAAGGCGTCGGCGACAGGACGGTGCGATAGGAACCGCTGACCGGCACGATATCGCCAGCCGCATTTATGGTCGTGGACACGGCATATTGGCCATCCGACTTGCCATGCATATAATAGCCCGTCAGGCGGCCTTCGATCGCATCGCCGACATAAGCGATGTCGCCCTGGACGCCCTCGAAACTGTCCTTGCCGACCTTCCGGTCGAGCGTCGCATTATATTGCCGACCGCCATCGCGTGCGCGGACCATGCCGTTGAGCGAGGCGCGCCAGCGTCCGTCGGCGGACAGCGGGCCGGTGACATAGCCCTTGGCCCGGCGCTCGTTCCAGCTGCCATAGCCCAGCTGGACGGAGCCGCCGAACTCGTCCTTTGGCGCGCGGGTGATGATGTTGACGGCGCCGGCCGAACTGTTGCGGCCGTACAATACGCCCTGCGGTCCACGCAGCACTTCGATCCGTTCCAGCTCGACAAATTCGAGCATCGAACCGGCCAGGCGCGCGCGATAGACGTCATCGACATAGATGGCGACTTCCAATTCGGACGTCACGAATGCGCCGTCCGTGACGCCGCCGCCACGGATGAAGGGCTTGAGCCCCGCCGTTCCGCCGGTGACGCCATCGAACTTCACATTGGGCGCCATGCGGTTGAGGTCCATCGGCGACTGGATCTGCAAGCGGTCGATCGCTTCGCTGCCGATCGCGGTGACGCTGACGGGCACGTCCTGCAACCGCTGCCCGGTGCGCTGCGCCGTGACGGTGATTTCCTGGAGCATGCCGCTGTCGGCCTGCCCATCCTGCGCAAAAGCGCCATTGCTGGCGAAGGCGGCCAGCAAGGCGAGCGCCGAGGTGGTGTGATGTAAGGACATGAATGCGGACCCTTTGAGCGACGTGTCGGACATTTGCGATTGTGCGCGCCTATGCCCTTGCGGATGTTCCCTGCCTGCCGCGCGCGGCGGTCTTCGCCGTCCGTCGCACTTTGCGTCCATCAGAACGCCACCTTGTCAGCCATCCGTCAGCGTTTCTGGTGCCGCCTATCCGCCTGCCGAACAGTGCCATGCGCACGTCTGCCTTGGCGACGGCGTGCGATCTAGCCTATCCTTGCAGAGCTGATCCGGGCGCTTCGATACGCTCTGGTCCCAGCCCATGGGCAGTTGCCCAGCCCTAAACGGAGATCATGGTCGTGCTCAATACCTTTCAGCAGGCGCCCCACGCCGCATTGCCCCAGGCCACACCGGACGAAGCCGCGCGTCAGGAATTTTCCAAGAGCCTGAAGCAGTTCGTCCAGCAGGGACTGCTCCCCGGCCTTGGTCCCATCTATCGCACCCGCGCGACCCAGCGGTTCGAGCGGGAGACGGGCCGCGCACCTGTGGACCGGCACGACATTCGCAAGGCGATGGTGCCCGACAGCTATTTCCAGCATTATGCGGCGGTCAATCGCATCAGCCAGGAATTGCTGTGGGATGGCGTCATCGACAGCATCGATCGGGATTCGGAAGGCCTCCGCGCGCGGGCGGAGGCGGCATCGCAGCGCAACCAGGGCGAATTGCGCCTGCCCGACGCCTTCGATGTCCCGCGTTATGTCAGCGCCCTTGATATCCACTGCATGCCGGGCGGCTATGCCGGTCATGGCGTGGGCAATGACCCGGCTCTGGGCGCCCTCTACGATCGGGGCGTGTTTCTCTATGCGATGGGTTATACCGGGCCGGACAATGACGATATGGGCCGTTCCGTCTGCAACTACATCAAGCGGCGGCTGAACGGGTTCAGCCCCAAGCGTATCCTCGATATGGGCTGCACGGTCGGCCATTCGACCCTGCCGTACAAGGAACTGTTCCCCGACGCCGAAATCTGGGGCGTCGACGTGGCGGGCGCGCAGGTGCGCTACGCCCATGCCCGCGCCGGGGCGATGGGCCTGGACGTCAATTTCGCGCAGATGAACGCGGAAAGCATCGATTTCCCGGACGGTCATTTCGACCTGGTGGTCAGCCACATCCTGCTGCACGAAACATCGGGCAAGGCGATGCCGAAGATCTTCAAGGAATGTCACCGCCTGCTGTCGCCGGGCGGCTACATGATCCATGCCGACTTGCCGCCCTTCGACCTGATGGACCCGTTCACCCAGTTCATTCTGGATAACGAAACCTATTATAATAACGAGCCTTTCTGGGGCGCGATGCGCGACATGGATCAGGTGAAACTGGCCACCGACGCAGGCTTCCCGGTCGAGACCATCAGGTTCGACACCGCGCCCATGGCGGTGATGGAGTTCGCCGCCAGCGAAGCGGCGGGATATAGCCAGGATGCGGCCGACAGCGTCGCCGAGCGCGACTTCACCGCAGGCGAATTTGCGCCGGGCGGTGGTTGGGAAGTGCTGATCGCCCAGAAGGCCGCGTGAACGGACCGCATAGGAAAGACTTGATAATGACCCAACCGATGCAGCGCAGCGCCCGTGGCAAGCGCCCCGCCTTTTACGAAACGCCCGCCCTGGATCAGATGATGTCGATGATCATGGTGTTGTCGAGCGAAGTATCCGTCCTGGCCGACCAGATCGACGGCATGCAGCGGGTCGCCGCCGCCAATGGCCTGGACCTGAAAGGCGGCATGGAAAAGCTGGTGCTGGACCAGGACGCCCTGGAAGAGCGCGAGGCGCGGCGGCAGGCGATGCTGGGCCGGTTGTTCTACCTGATGCGCAAGGAGGCCGACGAAGCCACCGCCAGCGAAACCAGCGAAGGCTATGCCAAGGTCATAGACGAGATCGCACAGGGATGACCGTCGCTGTGACCCAGGATTCCTCGGCATTGGCCGCCTTCACCGCCATCGTCGGATCGGACAATGTCCTGACCGGCGACGCCCTGCTGCCGATCGCCACCGACGTCTATCGCCAGGGCGCGCTGCCGATCGCGGCGGTGCGTCCACAGAGCGTGGAACAGTTGCAGGACGTCGCCAGGGTCGCGGCGCGTTTCGCGCTGCCGCTGAGCGTGCGTGGCGGCGGCGCATCCTATACCGATGGCTATATCGGGCGGGATGCAGGCCAGTTGCTGATCGACATGGGCGCGCTGAACCGGATCGTGGCGATCGATGAGGCGAATGGCCATGTCACGGTGGAGGCCGGGGTCACCTGGGCGGCGTTGCGCGATGCGCTGGCCGCAAAAGATTTGCGCACGCCCTTTTGGGGACCGTTTTCGGGCCTTGCCGCGACGATTGGCGGGTCGATGTCGCAGAACACGATCAGCCATGGGTCGGGCGCCTACGGGATTTCGGCAGACTCGGCTCTCTCTTTCGACATCGTGACTGCCGATGGCGCATTGCTGCGCACGGGCACCGCGACGGCAGGTGCCGTCCCCTTCATGCGGCATTTCGGGCCGGACCTGACGGGATTGTTCACCGGCGACTGCGGCACGCTGGGCATCAAGGCGCGGATCACCCTGCCCGTCATTCGGCGGCGGCCCGCGCATCGGCCGATCTCCTTCGCCTTTACCGACTTCGCGTCGATGCATAAATCGATGAGGCGGATCGCGATCGAACGGATCGAGGATACGCATTTCGCGCTCGACGCCGCCCTGTCCCAAGGGCAGATCGCGCGGCAGGACCGGGCGGGCGCGTCGCTCGACATGGCGCTGTCCATCGTAAAGAGTTCGCCATCGCTGGCAGCGGGCGTCAAGCAGGTCGTGCGCGCGGGACTGTCCGCGCGCAAGGTGATCGGCAGTTCGGCCTATATGACCCACTATATCGTCGAGGGGTTCGACGATGCGGAAGTGAAGGCGCGCCTGCATCGCTTGCGCCAGCTGGTCGAAGGCCTGGGTCGGGAGATACCCGCGACCGTGGCGGCGGTCGTGCGCGGCATGCCCTTTGCGCCGCTGTTCAACACGCTGGGTCCGGCGGGGGAACGGTGGGTGCCGTTGCACGGTATCCTGCCGCACAGCGCCGTGGCGGGCTTCGACAAGGCATTCCACGCTTTCCTGGCGGAACGGTCGGCCGAGATGCAGCGGCTGGGCGTCTGGACCGGCGGCATGTATGCGACGGTCAATTCCGGTGGCTTCCTGTATGAGATCGCGATCTACTGGCCCGACGCCATCACGCCCTATCACCGCGCGAACGTCCCGGCGGACTATCTGGCAAGCCTGCCGGTCTATCCCGCCAATGCCGAAGCGCGCGATTATGTCCATCAGCTCAAGACCGATATGACGAGCCTGTTCGTGGCGCATGGCGCGACCAATTTCCAGCTCGGCCGGGCCTATCCCTATGCAGAGCGGCTGAGCGCTGAGCCGCTGGCGCTGGTGAAGGCGATCAAGGCGGCGCTGGACCCGGACGGGCGGCTGACGCCGGGCGGGTTGGGGCTTTAGGCCCCTTCTCGCCCCGTTCTCTCCTGCTCCGCAGGGTCCGTTTCGACCAGATTGATCAATATCCCGTCGGGATCGCGCAGGCAGACTTCCTGCTGGGCGCGGTGGGGCATGACGAACAATTCCGGTTCGGGGGACCAGCTTGCCCCGGCCGCGCGCAGGACTGCAAGCGTATCGTCCATGGAGCGGACGTAGAAAACCAGGGCAACTTCGCCGATACGCGCGGGTCCGGTGGCGGCGGGCACGGCATCGGGCCTCAGCGCTGGATCGATCAGGAACAGGCCGATCATCCCGTAATTGGGGCCGCCACTTTTGACGATGCGAACGGCCAGCGGGCCATGGTCGGCAAAGCCCAATATGGTGGAAGCCGACGGATCGGTCAGGACGCCCGCATAATAGACATCGATAAAACCCAGCGCGGCGTAGAAGGCCGCAGCGCGATCCAGATCGCGCACGAAGATGGTGCCACGGATCAGCGCGGATACCGGGCGGACGGTCATGGCAGCGGCTCCTCGGCGAAATCGGTGAGTTCGTAGGTCGTGGGCACATGGCTCCAGCGCATGGCCAGGAACAGGCAGTCCTGTTGTCGCACCCAAAGATCCGCCGGGGGCCAATCGTCCCGCCAACGCAACTGATAATGACGCGCGGCGAAGGTGCCTGCGGTGACGTGGATGTCCGTCTGCCCGATATAGGCGACGTCGATCCGCACCGGACAGGCACCGACGGCCTCGTCGCCATTGGGCGATATGCTGTTGGTGATCGCATCGATCGGCACGAACGTCCCCGGCCGGTCGATGCCGCGCGCCTGAACGATCAGCGCATCGCCCTGTAGCGGGTGCAGCCCCAGATAGACGAGCGGGCCGTCGGTGGCGATGCGGTGGGACGGCAGCGCCGCACCCGCGACGCGTCCTTCGACCCGCACCGCGTCAACACCCACGTCGAACCAGAGCGCCGCTTCCTCGCGACCGTCACGCGTCAGGCGGCAATAGCCATCGCGCGGCCGCCAATCCGCCCCCATCGACAGGCTGACATCGCGCAGCAAGGCAGCATCGTCCAGCACGCACAGCGCGCGCAATATATGGCCGCCCGGATGGGACGACAGGTCGAAATGTTCGTGACCGGTTTCACTGCCATCGGCCACGCGATAGGCGATCCGGCCGGATAGGCGACGCGACAGGGCAGGTGCAAAGGTCATGGGCAAGGACGCTAACCGGCGCGCCCTTCTGTCCTGCCTTGCTGTAAATGCTGACCGACAGGCGAGCATCCCCGCGCCTCTGTGTTCCGGCAAAGCGTCGCACCGCCATTGTCTCGCCCGTCAGCAGGGCGCCCCGCGTCCGGTTCTTAAGGGAAATGCCGTGTCGGGAATGGCCGAAATGCTGTGGAGCGTGTTCGACATCGACCGCGCCTGCGCGGCGTTATATTGCCAGCCCTGTGACATGGCTATCGCGGGTATCGGGCGCGCCCGCCTGTTCTCGACCCCTACGCCGGATGGCGTGATCCCAGAATCTTTCCAGATCATAGACCCCGAAAGGCTCATCCCATGACTGATTCGCTTGGCCACCGCATGAAATTCGCGGTGGTGGCGCCGTCCACCAACACCAGCGTGGAGCCGGAATATGCGCTGATGCAGCCGCGCGGCGTCACCAACCATTTCTCGCGCATCGCCATTCCCGACACCAAGGTGACGGATGACGACAGCTTCATGGTGATGCTGGAAAATATCCGCGCCGCCACGTTCGACGCGGTCGACGTGTCGATGTCGATGGAGCCGGGCTGCGTCATCATGGGCATGTCGGCCGAAACCTTCTGGGACGGTGCGGAGGGTGCGGACCGCCTGCACAAGAAGATGCTGGAGCGCACCGGCGGCGTACCGGTCATCATGGGATCGACCGCCGTCGATGCCGCGATCAAGGCCTATGAAAGCGAAACCGGCCCGATCAAGAAGATCGGCATCCTTACCCCCTACGCCCCGGTCGGCGACCGGAACGTCAAGAAATTCTTCGAGGACCAGGGCTATGAGGTCGTGCATATCATCGGCCTGAAATCGCCGTCGCCCATGATGATCGCGCATGAATCGAAGCAGACGCTGAAACGCACTGCCATCGCAGTTTCCGAAGGCGTCGATGCGATCATCCAGGCAGGCACCAACCTGGCCTTCGCCGAAGTTGCCGCCATCGCCGAATTCTGGCTGGAAAAGCCGGTGATCGCGATCAATACCGCTACCTACTGGCACGCACTGCGGTCGATGGGCATCCAGGACCAGATGGACGGGTTCGGCGCGCTGCTCAGCCGCTTCTAAGCATAAGGGTCGTACGACATGGACTATGATTATATCCCCCTGCCCCAGCGCAAGCCGCTGAAATGGCCGAACGGCGCGCGCGTGGCGCTGATCCTGACGTTCAACCTGGAAACCTGGGATCTGACCAAGGATACGGACAAGCCCTATTATGCCGGTGGCCCGGCGATTCTGCCCGACATTTTACCGGGGAACATTCCCGATTTCCCCAACTTCACCTGGCGCGAATATGGCCAGCGCGTCGGCATCTGGCGGTTGTTCGACCTGTTCGACAAGCTGGGCGCGAAGGCGAGTTGCACCACCAACGCGGTGACGTTCGAGCGGCGCAAGGCGATGACCGACGCGGTGCTGGAACGCGGCTGGGAATTGCTGACACATAATTGGGAACAGGGCGAACTGCTCACCAATTTCGCGGGCGATCCGGCCAAGGAGCGCGAGATCGTGATGCGCACGCTCGACCAGTTCGAGACGTTCACCGGCCGCAAGTCGAAGGGCTGGCTGTCGTCGTCGCTGCGTGGGACTTTGCAGACGGCGGACATCCTCGCCGAATATGGCGCGACCTTCTACTGCGACATCATGAACGACGATCAGCCCTATCTGCTGAAGACGCCGCATGGGCCGATCGTGTCGGTGCCCTATTCCAACGAGATCAACGATTTCACCTTCATCACGCGCAAGAATTTCACGACCGACCAGTTCGCCCAGGCGCTGATCGAGGAACTGGACGTGCTGTACGAGGAAGGCGCGACCAGCGGGCGGATCATGAATGTCGGCCTGCACCCGCATGTGTCGGGCCGCGCGCATCGCATCCGGGCGATCCGCGAATTCATCGAACATGCCCAGTCGCTACCCGGCGTGTGGTGGGCGACGCGCGAGGAGATCGCCGAATGGTATCTCCAGAATCATGAGGATCATATTCCCGGCCAGCTTGGCTGAACCGGACAAAGGGGAGCAGCGATGCTCCCCTTTCTTATGGCGCGCCCATGATGCCGGTGGCGCGCAGTCTGGTCATTGCGTCGGCGCTGTCATCCAGCCCGGCGATCGCGTCGATCAGCGGCTGATGCGCGGCGGCCAGACCGCCGAAGCTGAGGCAGCCCAACGCCTTGGCGTCATGCTGCTCGCGGGTCAGCGGCCATTGCGGCGAACCCAGTTGGGCGTCGATCGCGATGTCCGCGCTGCGCCCATCAGACAGCCGGGCCACCGCTCGTGCGGGCACGAAGGCCGCCGGGTCGGGATTGCCGTCGTTCACTACCATGATGCGAGCCGCCAGCGCCAACAGTGCCGGATCGTCCAGGCTTTCGCGTCGGAAATCGGCCAGCGACACCTTACCGCGCGTCAACGTCACGGCGATCAGCCAGGGCAGGCACAGGCGCGCATAGCCCGGCTCCATACCGGGCTTGGCCGGACGCCCGACGAGACGGTGGATCAATGACGGCGCATGATAGTCCAGTCTTTGCAGCGTGTTAGCGCGGACAGCCTGTTCTTCCATCAGCCGCTGGGTCGCGACGATCCCGCCATGACCCGCTCGCCCGGTGGGAAAGGGTTTCCAGCTGACGTCGGTGATCCGATGCCCCTGTTGCAGCAGGGCGAGCGCGGCAGGCAGATCGTGACTGACTTCCTGCAAAGCCAGATAGCCGAATGGCCCCTCGATCGGCGCGGCGATGCCGGGCATGCCCAGGCGGGCGAGATCGACCGCGACGAGCGACGCGCGCGCGGCATTGGCGACCTGCACCGGCAAGGCGGGCTTGCCCTCGACATGGGCCTGCATGGTGCCAGACGCGAAGGCCAGCGCGTGGCCGAACGCGTCGATCGCCGTCTCCCGATCCATGCGGCGTAGCCGGGCAATGGCGGCGACGCAGCCGAAGATACCGGCTGTGGCGGGGCGGAAGAAGCTGAGCGGACCGGTGGCGGCCAGCCCCAGCGTCACCGCGATATCGACGGCCGCGACGATGGCGGACAGGAAATCCGCCCCACTGACGGGTGCGCCGCGCTCCGCTTCGGCCAGCAAGGCGGCAAGGACCGTCGCCATCGGGTGCAGCACGGCCGGTTCATGGACGCAGTCATATTCCTGGCCATGGATCTGGAAGGCATTGACGAAGGCGGCCGATGCGGCGGGCAGCATGATGCCAGGACGGCCCAGCAACGACGCGCCGCCCCCCTCTCCCCAACCCTGCGCCATCGCCAGCACGGCGTCGGCATGGGCGGCGTTGCGCCCGGCGACACCGACGCACAGGCTGTCGTGCAGGAAGATGCGGGTGGCGTCCTGCGCGGCACCGGGGACATTGGCCCATTCGATGCCCAGCGCATGGTCGATCAGGGTCGCCGAAACGCTCAATGCGGTTCCTCGCCACCCGACACGTTCATGCTTTCGCCCGTAATATAGACGGCTTCGTCCGAGCAGAGGAAAGCCACGGCGCTGGCGGTGTCTTCCGGCAGGCCGGGGCGGCCCATGGGAATGCGGCCAGCCATACGCTTAAGATACTCTTCCACCGAAATGCCCTGCAAGGCGGCGAAATGTTCGTTCTGCCATTGACCAAGGCCAGTGGTGACATGGTTGGGGCAGACATTGTTGACGGTGATGCCATGCCCGCCCAGTTCGATCGACGCCGACCGGACCAGGCCGACCAGCCCATGTTTGGATGCGGTGTAAGCCTGCGCGTGGGGGAAGCCGGACTTGGCCGCCTGGCTGGCGATATTGACGATGCGTCCGCCCTTGCTCTGCGCGATCATGATTTCCGCCGCCGCCTGAAGCCCGAAGAAGGCGCCGGTCAGGTTGACGTCGATCACCGCGCGCCAATCGTCGGCGGACACGTCCATCATCGGCTTCATGATGTAGCCGATGCCTGCGTTATTGATCCATATATCCAGCGACCCGTGGGTGGCCTGGGCGTGGGCGGCGAGCGCACGAACCTGATCGGGATCGCGCACGTCGCAGGCGAAGGTGGAGCCGGGCGTATCGAGCGAGGCCGCGATCTTCTGCATCTCTTCCGTGCCGCCGATCATGCCATCTGGCGTGGCGGCGTCCCGCGAAGCGCCGATGTCGGAAATGACGACGGCCGCACCTTCCGCCGCCAGCCGTCGCGCGATCGCTTCGCCCAGCCCGCCCGCGCGGCCCGATCCGGTTACGACCGCCGTCTTGCCCGCGAACCTCATGGCTTGATCTGCTCGGTGGTGAGGAAGGTCACGTCGGCCATGTCCTGAAAGGCGGCGGCGACTGCCTGCATCGCGTCGGTCGCCACGTCCTGGCCGAACTGGTCCATGTCCGCGACGTCGATGATCTCGACATATTGGTAGGGCGCGGGCGCGTCGCTGCCCAGCTGGCCCGTGGCACGAAACACGTCGAACCGCTCGATCGACGACAGGCCGTTGACCGTGGGCAGGTCGACGGTGCGCGCCCACTGCTCGTAGCTTTCGACGGAAATGCCGGGCTTCAGGTTGAACAGGGCGATGAGGCGCATGGCGTCTTCCTTGCGAAGGGATGGAGCCGATGGGCTAGCGCGAGCGCGCGGTCACGATCAGCATCCCCGCCGCTTTTGTCCGCGAAGCGGGCAGATGTCTGCGCGCATCTTGTCCACCATCATGCCTGTGCGCAGAATTGCATCTTGCCCTGCCAGAGTGAGGAAACCGTGGTGGACGACAGCCGCAGCAACGATCCCGCAGCCCAATATGACGGCCCGCCCGACTATCGCGTCGTCGGCCGCCATGCCCTGTTTCCCCAGACCAGCCATGATGAGATCGAACGGATCAACTTCCTCGCGCAGATGAACCGCCACCTCGCCGCGCGCGTCGTGCCGGGCGTGAAGGCGGCCTATGACCAGCGCGTCGCGCCCCGCTTCGAGGCCGAACAGGGCCGCCCGATCGGCGACCGGCATGAAGCGCGCAAGGCGCTGCTGCGCGATCCCGCGTTCCAGACCTGGTCGGCGCTGCGCCGCATGACGATGGAGCAGCGGCAACAGGCAGGCCGCTGGACCACCATCCGCCAGCGCGAACGATTGGCGAAAATCGCGGACGCATTGACGAACGCGGACGACAGGCTGTCGCTCGATCCCGCGCTGCCCATCCCGCGCTATGTATCGGCGGTCGATCATCACTGCATGCCCGGCAGCTATCATCAGCAGGCCTTCGAAGGCGACGTCACCAACGGCGCGAATTACGATCATGCAGGCTTCGTCACGACCGGCGGGCTGCTCGGCAAATATTCGGATGGCGGTGGGCATGCCGTGGTCAAATGGGTGAAGCGCAACCTGCCCGATTTCCAGCCGCGCGCCATATTGGAAATTGGCGGAACGGTAGGCCATAGCAGCCTGCCGCTGGCGCAGGCCTTCCCCGACGCGGAGATGACGATCGCGGATCTGGGCGCGCCGATGCTGCGCTATGGATTAGGCCGGGCGAAGTCGCTGGGCGTCGACAATATCCGCTTCGTGCAGGCCAGCGGGGAGGATCTGTCGATCTTTCCCGACCAGAGCTTCGACTGGGTTCAGACGACGATGTTCCTGCATGAGCTGTCGACCAGCGCGCTGCGCAACATCTTTGCCGAAACGCGGCGGCTGTTGCGTCCGGGCGGCATCGTGCTGCATGTCGAACAGCCGCAATATGCGGCCGACATGCCGCTGTTCGAACAGGCGATGCGCGATTGGGACGCCTTCTACAACAACGAACCCTTTTGGAGCCGGATGCACGAGATGGACCTGGACGCGGCGATGGTCGCGGCGGGGTTCGATCCCGACAGCCTGATCCATGGCGGCGTGACGGGCGTGGTCGATCGCGACCTGTTCCCCGACGCGCAGGAGGATGACACCGAGGATTATGGTCGCAAGGCGGCCTGGCACGTGATCGGGGCGATGGTCTGATGAGCTTTGCGGATGCATTGAACGAAGCGGGCGCGAAGCCCGCAGGCAAGCGGCCCTATTTCCTGGAACCGCAGGTCGAACGGGTGCTGGCGATCACCATGACGATCGCGCAGGAACTTGCCGTCGCGCGGCAGCGGGTGGATACGCTGGAGCGGCTTCTGGTGGCCAAGGGCGTGCTGGCGGACAGCGAAATAGACAGTTTCTCGCCGTCGCAACAGGAGGCGGCCGAACGCGCCATGTGGAACCAGGAATATATCGCCCGCATCCTGCGCATCGTGCAGCAGGAAAATGAGGCGGCGGTCGCCGGAGGTGACATGGCGTCGGGCGATGTCGGCGACGAGATCGCGGCCCAGGGGTGATCCGGTGATGAGCGAGACCTTCGAATTCACTGTGCCCGTCCTGGTCGTGGGCGGTGGCGCATGCGGCTGCATCGCCGCGCTGGCGGCCAAGGATGCGGGCGTCGATCCGCTGCTGATCGAGGTGGACGCCCGGCCGATGGGGTCGAGCGGCATGTCGCAGGGATTGATCTGCGCCGCGGGCACGCAGGCACAGGCCGCGCTGGGGATTGAGGATGATGCCGACACCTTTTTCGCCGACATCATGGCCAAGACGCATGGCCAGACCGATCCGGTGATCGCGCGGACGCTGGCCGAGCAATCGGGCCCGACGATCGACTGGATGGTCGAACGCCATGGATTGCCCTGGGATGTCGATACCGGCTTCCGCCCCGTCTATGGCAACAGCCGGCTCCGCGTCCATGGCTGGCGCGGCCATGGCGGGCAGGACATGGTGGACCTGCTGCACCAGAAGCTGGCCGAGGAAGGTATCGACGTGCTGCTGGAGGCGCGGTTGATCGATGTCGTCGCGGACGCCAACGGCCGGGTATCAGGCGTCGTGCTGGAGCGTCCCGATGGATCGCAGGATCGTGTCGGATGCGAAACGATCATCTTTGCCGCAGGCGGCTTTGCGGCCAATCATGCGATGGTCGCGCATTTCATGCCCGCCGTGGCGAACGCGCGGAACAACGGTCACGAGCGCAGCCAGGGTATCGCCGTGCAGCTGGGCCAACGGATCGGCGCTGCGCTGGGCGACATGGGCGCCTATCAGGGTTACGCCATGCTGACCGAGCCGCAGGGCATTCCCGTGCCGCCCGGTGTGCTGGTCGAGGGCGGCATGATCGTCAACATGGCGGGCGAACGCTTCACCGATGAAAGCGCGGACATTGCAGGCATGTGCCATCCGGTGATGGCGCAGCCGGGCACGCATTGCTGGGTGATATTCGACGCCGCGATCGAAGCGCGCTGCGCCTATATTCCCGAGACGCAGGCGCTGATGGAATTGAATGCGGCCAAGTGCGGCGATACGGTCGTGGCCCTGGCGCAGGCGATCGGCGTGGATGCGGCGGCGCTGTCGCAGACGCTGACGCAGGCGCATGATGCCCAAAGGGCCGGGACGCCCGATCGGTTCGGCCGGGACTGGGGCGCGGACATGCCGCCATCGGGGTCTTTACGCGCGCTCAAGGTGGTCGGCGCGATCTTTCACACCCAGGGCGGATTACAGATCGACGGATCGGCGCGCGTGTTGCGCGCGGACGGCAGCCCGCTGCCCAACGTCTTTGCCGGTGGCGGATCGGCACGCAGCGTGTCGGGGCCGTCGAGCTGGGGCTATCTCCCCGCCATGGGGCTTTGCACCGCCGTTACGCTCGGCCGGGTTGCAGGCGAAGCGGCGGCGGCGCAGGTGCGGGCGCAGGCGGGCACGACGCCCGCCTGATTGCTTATTTTACGATCGGTTCGTCGGCAAAGTCGCGATAGCGGCCCAGCAGCAGGAAGGATGCAGCCGCCAGCAGCAGCATGACGAAGGACGCCTTGAGCGCCAGATCGTAGCTGCCATGCAGGTCGTAATCCCAGCCGAAGCCGAGCGGACCGAAGCCCGATCCCATAGCGAAGAAGACGTAGAGGATGCCGTATATCGCGGCATAGCTGCGCAGGCCGAAATAGCGAGCGACGAAATAGGCCATCACGTCATATTCGATCCCCAGCGCGAAGCCGATCAGGAAGATGGACAGCGCCGCCACTCCGAAACTGATGCCGTCCATCGTCAGCAACCAGCAGGACAGGCCCGGCACGGCCAGGATGATGAAGGACACGCCAGGCGCCCAGAAGCGATCGAGCAACCAGCCGCCCGCGATCCGCCCCGTCAGCGCGGACAGGCCGATGATCGGCGTCAGCGACAGGACCATGTCGGGCGCGACGCCCTTGCTGGTCAGGATCACTTCCATATTCGGCACCGGCCCGCCCAGGGCGAAGGAAATCGGGATCAGCGAAAGCGCCAGCAACCAGAATCGCCATTCACGAAAAGCCTGCCGCAACGTCAACCCGCCGGGGGTCGTGGTGCGGACGATCGCATCGGGATGCTCGTCCGTGTCGCGGAAAAGAAAATAGGCGGTGGGCAGCGCGATCAGCAGCGGCAGCAGGCCAAGGCCGATATAGGCCCCCCGCCAACCGAAATCGGCGATCAGCCAGCCAAGATAGGGCTTGGAAAATATCCCGAACAGACCCGTCCCCATCAGCGACAGGCCCAGCGCCAGCCCCTTTCGCCGGTCGAACCAGTGATTGACCGCCTTTGTCCAGGTGATCGGCAAGGTGCCGGCCCCCAGGGACGCGATCAGCGCCCAGCTGAGATAATATTGCACCAGCGACCCGGTGGAAAAGGCGAGCGACATGAAAGCCAGGCCGAACAGGACAAGGGATGTCATCGCCACCCGGCGCACGCCCAGCCTTTCCGCCAATATGCCAACGGCAGGCCCCGCCCACAGGGTCATGATGGTGGTGACGCTGATCCCGCCCATGATCTGGCCCATCGACCAGCCGAACTCCCGCGCCAGATGCGGCGCGAACATGCCCATGGTGTAGAAGGGCATGGGCGACAACCCCAGGCCAATGCCGAGCAGAGAGGCCAGCACCACCTGCCAGCCGCGCCGGAACTCGCCATAGCCCGATGCCGGGCGGCCCTGTGGTTGCTCCACGGCAAGGTCCATCGATACGCTTCCTTATTCCCTGACAGACCGTGAATGGGCGCGGACCGCAGGCTGCCTGCAACCCGAGCCGGATCATGATCCGCAGGGCGGATAGACGGATGCGACGGGGCAGGATGCACCGCGCTCTTTTGTCATAGCCGGGCCCACGATGATGCGGCCACGGCCGTGACAGGAGGATAGTGCAATGCAGGCCGACGCCCAGACCGTCCCGACCCATCCCGCCGCCTTGCAGCTCAAGGCCAGGTTCGAGGCGATCGTCGGCGTCGATCATGTCAGCGACGACGAAGACCGGCGCAAGCTGTTCAGCGAGGATGTCTGGGAAGCGAGCGCCCATGTCGCGATGCTGATCGTCGCGCCGGGATCGACGGCGGAACTGAGCGCCGTCATCGCCGCAGCGCACGAGGCAGGCGTCGCACTGGCGCCGCGCGGCGCGGGCATGAGCTATACCAGCGGCTACCTACCCGCGACCGACAGCACGATCACGCTGGACATGGCGCGGATGAACCGCGTGCTGCGCGTCAGCCCGGACGACATGACGGTGACGGTCGAAGCGGGCTGCACCTGGCTCGCCCTGAACGAGGCGCTGGCGCCCCACGGGCTTCGCACGCCCTTCTGGGGACCGATGTCGGGCATCTACTCGACCATCGGGGGCGGCCTGTCCAACCTCAACGCCATGTTCGGCGCGGGCCATCATGGCACGTCGAGCGAGAGCGTGATCGCGCTCACGGTCGTGCTGGGCGATGGCCAGCTGTTGCGGACCGGCGCGCGCGGTCCCGATGGCGACACCCCCTTCTATCGCCATTATGGCCCGGATCTGGCCGGACTCTTCTGCGGCGATGGCGGCACGCTGGGCATCAAGGCGGAAGTCACGATGCGGCTGATGCGGACGCCCGCGCATGAGGATTCGGCGTCCTTCTCCTTCAAGAGCGGCGAAGCGATGCTGAAGGCGCTGGCGGAAATGGCGCGAGCGGGGATCGCGGCGGAAACCTGCGCCTTCGATCCGGGCCTGACGAAGGTGCGGATGAAGCGCCTGTCGCTGATGAGCGACGTCAAGACACTGGGCGCGGTCATCACCAAGCAGAAGTCGCTGGGCAAGGGGCTGATGGCGGCGGCCAAGATCGCGCTGGGCGGGCGCGATTTCATCGAGCCGGACGACTATCCGCTGCACATGACGGCGGAGGGCCGGTCGAAGGAAGGCGTCGCCGCCGACATGGCGAGCGCCCGCGCCATCGCCAGGCAGTATGACGGCACGGAGATCGAAAATACGATCGCCAAGGTGATCCGCGCCATGCCCTTCCCCGCCCCCAATTCCATGCTGGGGCCGGAGGGCGAAAGCTGGGTGCCGGTGCATGGCCATGTGTCGCTGTCCAATGCCCCGGCCATGTTCGCCGACATCCAGGCGCTGTTCGCCGAAATGGCGGACCAGTTCGCGTTCCACAAGATTCACACCGGCTTCCTCTTCACGTCGCTGTCGACCAATGCGATCACGATCGAGCCGGTCTTCTTCTGGCCGCATGGCTATCGCCCGGTCCACGCTTCCATGGTCGAGCCGGCCCATCTGGCGCGCCTGCCGCTGCTGCCGGAAAATCCCGCAGCGACCGCAGTGGTAACGACGGCGCGCGAAGGCGTGAAGGCGATCGCGCAGCGTTATGGCGCGGCGCATTTCCAGATCGGCCGCGCCTATGCCTATCGCGACAGCCGGGACGAGGCGTCCAAGGCGCTGCTCGACACGATCAAGGCGCTGGTCGATCCGGCGCGGCAGTTCAACCCCGGTGCGCTGGGCTTTCCGGCATGAGCGAAACCTATGGCGCGATCCGACTGGAGCGCATCGCCGAGAGTTTCCGCGCCGCCGCCGATATCGTGGACCTGCCATTGACCGAGCCGGGGCCGGGCCAAATCCGCGTGCGCAATCGCCATTGCGGCATCAACGGCATTTTCGACACCCAGATCGCGCGCAACGCGGTCGACTATGTGCCGATCACGCTGCCGACCTTTACCGGGGTCGAGGCGATCGGGCTGGTCGACGCCGTGGGCGACGGCGTCACCGGCTTTGCGGTCGGCGACGCCGCCGTGACGGTGCGCTTCACCGGTGGCTATCGCGAAGCCAATATCGGACCGGAAAGCCAGTTTGCGAAGGCCCCTTCGGTCAGTCGCGACTATCTGGCGCTCGCCTCCACAGGGGTATCGGCGCTGCTGGCGCTGGAGCAGATCGGGCAGGTCAGGGATGGCGAGACGGTGGCGATTTCCGCTGCGGCCGGGGGGCTGGGCCATATGCTGGTGCAACTGGCGCTGCTGCGTGGATGCCATGTGATCGCGGTATGCGGGGGCAAGCGCAAATGCGACTTCGTGGCGTCGCTGGGCGCGCAGCGCGTGATCGACTATCGCAGCGAGGATGTCGGCGCCGTGCTGGCGGCGGAATATCCCAAGGGGATCGATGTCGCAATCGACACGGTGAGCGGCGCCATCTTCGACGCGTTCCTCGCCAACATCGCCTATCATGGCCGTCTGGTGGTGGGCGGCGCTGCGTCCGACCTGGAAGGACGGCCCGAAGTCGTGACCGCGCCGCGCATCGCGCACAGCATCTATTATAAGGGCGCGTCGGTCCGGGGCTTCATGAACGGCCTGCTGACGCCGCATTGGGACCACGCGCGCGCGCGCCTGTTCCAGCTTTATGCCGATGGCCGCATCGCGGTCACTTTCGATGATAGGCCATTCGCAGGTCTACCTGGTATTTATGACGCGGTGGAACGGCTGCTGTCGGGGCAGTCGATGGGCAAGGTCGTCGTGGACCTTTGAAACATTGCGCCAATTCGGGAGATAGATATGCCACATAAACCGTCTCAGCCGGGCATCCGGGAAGCCATGCCGCTGCTGGTCAGCAACGAGGGCGTCTGGGAAGGCTGGTATCGCTATTATGACGCGAAGACCGGGCAGCTGACCGATCAGCATCGCTCGCGCCTCTATTGCCGCCTGATCGGCGAGCCGGGGCATGAGGAATATCATCAGACCAACCATTATTATTGGGACGATGGGCGTACCGATGTCCGCGATTTTCCGGCCTGGTACGAAAATGGCCGCATCTGGTGGGACAATGACCTGATCAAGGGGTGGGCGGCCGCGATGCAGCCGGACGATTATAACCGGTCCACCTGCCTCAACTGGACCCGCCACGACGAACCCGACATCTATCTCTACGAGATGATCCAGGTGAACGAGGATCGCACCAAGCGCGCCCGCACATGGCAATGGTTCCGCAACGGCGAATGCTATCAGCGCACCTTGATCGACGAGACGCTGGTGACGCGCGACTGGCGGAATTTCGTCGATCCCGGCATGCCGAACGTTTGAATAGTCGGAGAGCCGGGGCCATTGGCGCGGCTCTCCGATGGATCATTGCGCTTCCTGCGCGAGGCGCGCGTCGAACGCCGCCTCGTAGCGATCGGCCAGTTTCCGACAGGCGTCGGGACTGCGGAATGCGTCGCCGTTCGGAGCCGCCGCCAGGGCATCGCGTTTCGCCGCCCCGTCCGAATGTTCGGGATGGCCGGTAAGCAGCATGTCGCACGGCAGCGCGCGGATCGTGGCGAAGGTGCGGCGGAAGCGGCGCCCCACATCCTTATGGGCGACATAGCGATAGTGACCGTCGGTCAGCGAATTGAGGCTGGCGGCGAACAGCATCGACGCGCAGCCGCGCACGGCGTCGCATGATTGCCATGACCAGCTCATGCTGCCGGGCGTATGCCCCGGCGACGCGTGGGCCGTGATCCGAACATGGCCCAGCCGCACCACCTGCCCGTCCCGCACTGCCCGTATATGGGATACAGGCGGATAAGCGAAGAGGGTCGTGCGCTGCGGATCGTCCATCCCGCTATGTCCCGCCCGCAGCACGGTCGCGCCCGCCTGGCTTGCCAGCACGGTCGCACCGCTGTCCCGGGAAAGAGCCGCAAGGCCACTGGCATGATCGTAATGCGGCTCGCTGCTGAGGATCAGCTTGACGTCGCGGATGTCGAACCCCGCCTCCTTGATGGTGCGTTCCAGCAACGGGACGCCCTGCGGCAGGCCTGCATCGATCAGGATCAGGCCAGCCCCGCTGTCGATCAGGACGATGTTCATGCGGGTGAAGCCGACCAGCCAGGTCGTGCCATGTACGCGCAAAGGCGTCTGCCGGTCGAGCCAGAGCGGGGCGAGGTCCGGCGCGACCGGTCGGAGCAGCGGGTCGTCCGCCCCCGCTGGCGAAGCGGCAAGGCCTGCCGAGGCCATGCCCAGCCAAAGCCCCGCCATGCGCCCGATGCCGCGCCCGATCATGAGCGGGTCAGTTCGACCAGCTCGTACCAGGTCTGCATATAGCCGCCCACGCCCCCCTGTACGAAGATCGCGTCTTCGTCCGCCGTGACCCACAGGTCGTAGTCGGGATGCGCGCCCTTGTCCGACGCCATGCCGCCATGTTCGTCTGTAAAGCGGAAATGGCGGCAGGCGAAGGTGCCCGCCGCAACCGTCACGGTTTCTTCGCCGACATAGGCCAATTGCATATTCGCTTCGGCGATGATCGGCGGGGTCGCGCCGCGATGATCGGTGGAGGGCAGGAAGGTGCGCAGTTGATGGGTATGCGGCCCCTTCGAGACGTCGACCTTCTTGGTGATATAGGCGTCGCCCTGAATGGGGTGGGTCCCGAACCCGTCATAGTCGCCAACGATCTTCACCGTCTGCGACAGACGACCGATCGAGGGGCCATAGCTTTCGCACTCGACATAGCCGTCGCGGATGATGAACAGGCCAGCGCCCATGAAGCGGTCGCCAATCGTCAGGCGGACAAAGCAGTCCATCGGCATGTCATTTTCGTCCAGCGCATAAGTAATGTCGCGCAATACCGTGGGGCTGGGTTCCTCGATCTCGCACTGGGCGCGCAGGATGCGCTTGCCGTCGGCATGCACGGTGAAGGTGAAATTTTCGCGACCGCGCTCCTCGCCCATGCGCTCGGGTTTACGCGATGTGTAGAGGATTTTGCCGGTGATGGTCCGATGCTGCATCGTCTGCCTTTCGTGCGAATGGGATCGCCGCAAAGGTGACAGAGCCGATGGACTGATCGACCGGTGATGACGCACCTGTCCGCACAGCAGCCATTTTCCCTTTCCTCTCAAGACATGGAGACAGCATGAACCTGTTGCGTTGCGCCACGCATAGCGTGGTCGATCTGGATGCCGCCAAGGCGCGCTTTGGCCAATGGCTGGATTATGCCGTCGTCGAAGAAGGCACGGTTCCCGCCGACCTGGCCGCCGCCTGGGGCGCGCCGGCGAGCGCCGGGCGGCGTTATGCCGTGATGCAGCCCGCATCGGGGGCGGAGGTCTTCCTGCGCTTCGTGGAAGGCGATCCGGTGTCGGACTATCTGCCGATCCGCAGCTATGGCTGGGCGGCGATAGAGATTTGCGTGCAGGATGTGCTCGCGGTGAACGACCGGATGCTGTCGCCCCAAGCCCCCTTCCCCGTCATCGGTCCGCCGACGAAGATCGCGGGCATCGACACCATCTATCCTATGCAGGTGCGCGGCCCGGATCAGGAAACGCTCTACTTCACCCAGATATTGACCGACGCCCCCGACAGCGGATTGCCCAGGGCGGGATCGTTGATCGACAAGCTGTTCATCCTGGTGCTGGCCTGCCCCGACATGCGCGCGACGGCGGACTGGTTCGCCCGCACGCTGAAGCTCGACATGACCAGCCCGATGGCGATCCGATACTCCATGATCTCGCTCGCCTTCGGCCTGCCGATCAGCGACCTGCATGAGATCGTCACCGCCAAATATCAGGGCGACGTCTTCCTGGAGTTCGACCAATATCCGCAAGGTACGGTGTCGCGTCCGGCCCATGAAGGCGCACTGCCGCCGGGCGTGTCGATCTGCACCCTGTTCCACCCGGATTTCGATGCGCTGGATGCCGATTGGTTTACAGCGCCGGTGGTGCGGGACGGTCCGCTCTATGCCGGGCGGCGGGTCGGCGTGTTGAAGACGCCCGAAGGCGCGCTGCTGGAAGTGATGGAGGGGTAATGCGCAAGGCCCGCAGTCCGGAAGGATCGCGGGCCTTTTACGATATCAGACCGGGGTTGCGATGCCGAGCCAGGCGGCGACCAGCAACAAAAGCCAGAGCGTGACGACCGATACACGGGCGCGGCTGTTGACCTGGGCGATGGTCGCATCGGTCTGCGGCGTGGGGCCGGTGGCGATCATCTCCCGAATGGCGGGAAAGAGCGGGACCAACTGCCTGCGGACGACGAGGCCGAGGCTGATGCAGGTCGCCAGCACGATCATCTTGAGCGCGATGAACAGCGGCAGTTCGATGGCCTTGAAAAAGCCAGCCAGGCCAAAGCCATAGAGGGCGATCAGCACGACCCAACGGATTGCGATGTCGATCCTTTTGATGGCCGCGCCGCCGCCATGGTTGAGATGCACCGCCCAGGCCAAAACGAGCCATCCCAGGCTGGCGACGCCCACCAGCACCGGCACATAGGTCGGCAGGTCCAGCCAGCCCTTGACCCAGGCCAGCGCCAGGCCGGTCGGCAAGGCGAGGATCAGCATCGTGCGCGGCGCCATGTCGATATTGTTGAGGATCGTCAGCGCCATCCTTCGCTCCACCACGGTGCGCTTGGGATCGACCATGAAGTTGGAGCCGTAGAAAGCGCCCAGGTCGCCGCCCAGCCAATAGACGAGAACCAGCACATGAAGGAGCGTCAGCAGGGTAATGGCCACGAGACAGTCAGTCCTTTGAAAATCGGGTGATGGCGGCCGCGCGAACGGCCGAAAAGTCGGGTGCGCCGAAATGCGGCAACGGCGCGAAGCGGCCATCGGGCAGCAGGTCGGCCGCCGCGCGGGTCATGGCGCACAGCGGATCGTCCTGCGCGGCCATCAGCAAGGCAGGGCAAGGCACCTGCGTCAGACGGCCCGCCGCGTCCCAGGAAAAGGCCGCGCGATAGGCGAGGTGATAGGTTTCGGCAGCTTTCAACACTTCCACGAACCAGGCGTGAAGGTCCGGCGCAGGCCGGACGCCACCATCGCGCCGTGCGGCGGCGCTGCGGTCGTACCAGGGATAGAAGAGATATTGATCGCGGCAGAAATGGAAGGCCCGCATGAGGTAGGCGCCCTCGACGTCGGGCGTGAAGGGCGTAGCGTAGCGCTCCAGCAGTTCGGCCTGCTCCTCGGGCGACCAGAGGCCGATCCCGTCCAGCACCACATGGCTCACGCGGTCGGGGTGCAGGATCGCCAGATCGCAGGCTATGGCCGCACCGGTATGCGATCCATAGGCGACCACGCGGTCCAGCCCCAGCGCGTCGAGCAGGAAAGGCAGGCGCGCGGCATAATCGGCGATGTCGGGCTGTGGGATCGCCAGCGGCGTGCTGTCGCCATTGCCCGCCGTGTCGGGCGCGATCAGGCGGAAATCGCCCTTCAACGCGTCGATCAGTCCCACCATCTGGCGCGAACTGCCCGGCGACGGATGCAGCAGCAGCATCGGCGGGCCGTCACCCGCCTGCCGATAGTGAATCTGTCCATCCGGCAGATCGAGAAAGGCACGGCGGATCGTCATGGTCGTCAGTCTCCAGCGGCGATTCGCCGCGTCGCTATCCTCATGAACATGGCGGGCAGACCGATGACGCGACCGGAGACGAAATTGTTCGGCAGACGGCTTTTCCCTGACGCAAGGCGGTGTCGACCGGCATGCGGGCGTTGAGCAGGCACCGCATTCGCTCTACGACGATCCCAGGCATGAACAGGAAGGGGCCGCCTTGGTCGATCGCGCAGCGGCAATGCCGCTCTATCATCAAATCTATCTTCAGCTGAGGGACGAAATCGTGAGCGGACAGCGCCCTCACGGCAGCCTGATGCCCACCGAACTGGATCTGTCGGCGATGTTCGACGTGTCGCGCATCACCGCACGACGGGTGCTCGATGATCTGGCGCGTCAGCATTATGTCGCGCGCAGGCGGCGTATCGGCACCACCGTCACCTTCCATTCCCCGGCCAGCCCGATCGAGGCGAATATCGATCAGGCGCTCGATTCGCTGCTGGCGCTGGGCGACAATACCAGCGTGACCGTGTTGACGGTCGCGCGCGAAGCCGCCCCGCCCGGTGTCGCCGACGCCCTGCGTCTGGAGCCTGGGGATGAGGTGGTGCGCGCGGTGCGTGTCCGGTCGCTGGACGACATGCCGCTCGGCTATGTGTTGAGCTATGTCCCCGCCCGTCTGGCCGACGTCGTCGATGCCGACGCGCTGGCGACCACGCCGATGCTGCGCCTGCTGGAACAGGCGGGGCACAAGGCGGAAACCGCCGAACAGACGATCGGCGCGATGCTGGCCGACAGCGCCATGGCGCAGGCGCTGGGTATCGAGCCACCCGCAGCGCTGCTGCGCATCACGCGCACCAGCTATGACCTTACCGGCGCGCCGATCCTGCTGACATTCGCCCATTATCGGTCGGACCGGTTCCATGTGCGGCTCGATCTGTCGCACCGATAATATCGCAGCCTTCCATACCCGGCCTGCTCGCTGTGCGAACAAGATCGGGTGAGGCTTTGCCTGACGGCGCGGTCCGGGCTTTGCCCTGTGGCAGAGCATATTCGCCAGACCAAGCCGTCGGGAGACAGACGTGAAAGCCTATCAGATCGGACCGCAGACCGGCCTCGACTCCCTGACCGCGACCACGCGGCCCGACCCCGTCGCCGGGCCTGGCGAAGTCGTGTTGAAGGTCAAGCTGGTCTGCCTCAACCATCGCGACATGCTGGTGCTGGAAGGCCGCTACGGTCCCCGCCGCCCCGAAGACCGCATCCCCCTGTCGGAAGGCGTGGGCGAGGTCATCGCCATCGGCGAAGGCGTCAACACTGTGAAGATCGGCGATCGCGCCGTCTTCGCCCATTTCGTCACCTGGATCGACGGTGATTTTTCACCCGCCGCGTTCGGCAACGACCTGGGCATCACCCATGACGGCTGGCTGGCGGAGCAGGTCAAGGTGCCCGCCGCCGCGCTGGTCCCCGTCCCCGAAACTCTGAGCGATGAACAGGTCGCACCGATGGCGTCCGCCGGGCTGACTGCGTGGCATGCCGTGGTGGAAGTCGGCAAGGTGAAGGCGGGCGACACGGTTCTGGCGCTGGGCACGGGCGGCGTATCGATCGCCGCGCTTCAGATCGCCAAGGCCAATGGCGCGCGTGTCGTCATCACCTCGTCCAGCGACGACAAGCTGGCGCTGGCCCGCTCGCTGGGCGCGGACATCACCATCAACTATCGCACGACGCCCGACTGGGAAGCGCAGGTGCTGAAGGAAACGGGCGGCAAGGGCGCGGATATCGTCGTGGAAACCGGCGGTCAGGCGACGCTGAGCCAGTCGATCACGGCGGCGGCGGTCAATGGCCGGATCGTCATCATCGGCGCGCTGGCGGGCGCCAACGGCGACGGCCTGGCCAATTATGGCGCGATCATCGGCAAGAATCTGGTGCTCAAGGGCATTGCGGAAGGCAGCCGGGCGATGCTGGCGCGGCTGATCCGTGCGGTCGAGGCCAATGATATCCAGCCGGTCATCGATCGCACCTTCTCCTTCGACGAAGCGCCGCAGGCCTATGCCTATCTCCATTCGGGCGCGCATGTCGGCAAGGTGCTCATCAAGGTCGGATGACCGCAAGTCGGACATTGGCGCGCAGGACTGTCATAGCCCGTCATCCTGCGCCATGATCGCACCATCAGAAGAAGACCGACAAAGGGGTAAGTCATGCAGATCAATCGTCGTGACATGATGGCCGGAGCCGCGCTGGCGGGCCTTGCCGCGTCGCCGCTGGGCGCTGCGGTCAAAAAGGCCGCTGGTCCGTCCGACCCCGACGTCATCATCCTGGGCGCAGGCATTTCCGGCCTCAACGCCGCATGGCTGCTGGAGCAGCAAGGGGCCAAGGTGCTGGTGCTGGAAGCGCGGCAGCGGGTCGGCGGCCGGGTGCTGACGCTGATGGATCAGCCGGGCTACCCTGAAATGGGCTTCAATTCGATGGCGGCCGGCTATGGCCGGGGGATCGACGCAGCGCAGCGCGCGGGCGTCGAACTGGTCGATGTCACGCCGCGATATCTGGCTGATCCGCGGCAACAACTGGTGCTGGGCGGCGAAAGCTTCACACCCGAACAGTGGAAGGCGTCGCCGCGCAACCCCCTGCCCGCCGCGATGAAAGGCATGATGCCGTGGGAAGTGTTGCCATCGCTGTTCATGAAGTCGCCGCGCCTGCCCGACTGGAACGAATGGATACGCGCCACGGCGGCGCAGGATATCTCGGTGCAGGCCTATCTGACCGCGCAGGGCCTCGACGATGCCGCCATCCGACTGGTGTTCGACACCGCGCCTTATGCCGGCACCAATGCCTATGATTCCGCCGCGCTCAACTATGACTTCAATTTCGGCTGGGCCAAGGCGCAGGGCGAGATCGGGCCGCAAAGCTTCGCGGTGAAAGGCGGCAACCAGAAGCTGACCGACGCGATGGCGACCATGGTCAAGGGCGACCTGCTGCGCGGCAAGGAAGTGGTTGGCATCGAAAGCGGTCCGGGTGGCGCGACCGTTACCTGCCGCGACGGCAGCCGGTTCAGGGGCGGCAAGATTCTGTCCACCCTGCCCTTTTCAACCCTGCGCAACATCAGCCTGACCCCCGCCCTGACCGGGCCGCAGGCGCAGGCGGTGATGACCCTGCCCTATCAGCCGCTCTCCATCGCCTTCCTGACCGTGCGCGAACCCTATTGGGAAAAGGATCAACTGCCCGCGTCGATGTGGACCGATGGGCCGATGGGCACGGTGCTGGCGCAGCATTATGGCGAGACGGTTTCGGAAGTGACCGGCCTCAGCCTCTTCGCACGCGGGCGACTGGCGCAATATTGGGATCGGCTGGGCAAGGACGCCGTGCTGAAACTGGTGGTCGAGGAACTGGAGCGGGTCCGTCAGGCGTCCAGGGGACTGGTCACGGGCGCGGCCTTCCACAGTTGGGGGCTGGAGCCGTTCAACGGGGGCGACTGGGCCTATTTCTCGCCGGGTCAGGTGAGCAGTTTCGGCCAGACGATGGCGGCGCCCGCCGGACGCCTGCACTTCTGCGGCGAACATACCGCGACCAGCAATCGCGGGCTGGAAGGCGCGCTGGAATCCTCGGAGCGCGCCGTGCTGGAACTGCTGTCGGCCTGACCGATCAGGGAACGGCGCGCAACGCCCGTTCCCACCCCGCCTTTTCCCGACGCAGCGCGGCATTGACCGCCGCGACCAGCCCGGCGTCGCGCCGGATGAGCCACGCCTTTTCCTGATGGGTGAAGGGCTTGCGCGTCGTCGCGCACAGGCGGCCGGCATAGCGCCGCGCCATATGGTCCACCACCACCCCGTCGGTGATCCACACATCGGCCCGTCCGTCGAGCAGCGCCTGCGGCAGATCGGCGTCGTCCGGGTTGATGGTCACGTTGGCCTTGCTGAACCATTGCTTCGCCAGGGCGCCGATGGTTTGACCTGTATTGATCTGCACCCGCACGCCCGGTCGCTCAATGGCACGCAGGCTGGCATAGGCGTGCCGGTCGGCACAGCGTGCCAAGGGACGTTTGCCATCGTCCACCAGCGCGAAGGAATAGGTGCCGATGGCGGCGCGTTCCGGTGTGATGGTCAGGCCGCCGATCACGACGTCGAACCGGCCTGCGATAAAATCCCTGGACAACGTCTGCCAACTGGTCGGCACGAAGATCGCACGCTTACCCAGACGCTTCGCCACGGCGCGTGCAGTCACGACATCCGCGCCCTCGAACGAGCCATCGGGAAGCCGCTGCGCATAGGGCGGATAGTCGCCTGTCAGGCCGAAACGGATCGCGCCGTCCTGCGCCGATGCCCCCGTCGCATCCGCCAGCATCAGCGCCAGCGCGATTGCTGGTCCGGCGCGCATCAGATCGGTTCGACCAGCTTTGCTTCATCCAGATCGTAGCGGGTCAACGCGATGATCGCGCAGAGCATCGCCAGCGCCGGCACGATGGCAAGGCAGATGTAGATGGCCATGATCGCGCTTGGGGGTTGCTGCACCTTGCCGGTGGTCGACGCGACATAGCCCATGCCGCTGAGGAACGCGCCCATGATGGCGATACCGGCGGCGGCCGACAATTTGTCGAACAGGGTCGTGAAGCCGGCGAAGGCGCCTTCCCGCCGCAGGCCGGTCTGGATGTAATCGTAGCGCACCGCGTCCGACATCATCGAATAGGCGCACAGGATGACGCCACCCGACGATATGCCAATGGCAATGGCGCGGGCGAACAGCAGCCAGTCCGCTTCACCGGGCAGCGCAGTGAACCAGGCAAGGTGCAACAGGCCGAAGGCGGTCATCGACGCGATATAGGCCCATTTCTTACCCATCCGCTTCGACAGACGGACCCAGAGCGGCATCGATCCGACCGATCCAACCGTCGCGATCATATAATAGGTGCCAAGCCAGCCATCGGGCAGCAACAGCACATATTTGCTGAAATAGGCGCTGCCGATCGAGGTGACGGCGGTGCCGAACAGAACGAAGATATGGGCGATGGCGAGGATGCGGAACGGACGGTTCGCCCAGGCGAGCTTGGCCTGGTCGATCATGCTGTAGCGCTTGCGCGGGCCGTCGCTCTGTTCGGGCGCGGTGCGCGGCGCGTTGCGCAGCAACCATATGCCGGTGAGGCCCATGACCAAGGTGATCGCCGCGACCACGAGCGACATCGCCGCGTGGCCGCTGCGCGTCGCGCCCCACAGGCCCAGCAGCATCGCCGGCAATGTCGAACCGATCAGCACGCCCAGCGAATTGCCGAACACGCGATAGGCCATCAGCGTGGTCCGCTCATTATAATCGTCCGACGCCTCCACCAGCATCGCAATGCTGGGAATGGTAAGCGCGGTATAGGCGCTGGCATGCAGCATCAGCGCCACCGTCACGAAGACCTGCGCGGCGATGATCGACCCGAAATCGGGTGTGTTGAACACCATCGCGATGCCCAGCGGCATCATTATGCCGCCTGCAAACAGGAACGGGAGGCGACGGCCCCAGCGGGTGCGCGCATTGTCGCTCCAGGCGCCCAGGGCCGGATCGAGCAGGCCGTCGTAGATTTTGACCAGCGCGAACATGATGCCTGCCGCACCCGCGGAAATCGCCAGATTGTCGGTCAGGAACCGAAAGGCGAGCAGGGTTATGATGTTCATCCCCGCCGAATGGCTGATCGGAATGAGGATGAACCCGAATCGCAACGACCAGTTGGGCCGCGTCAGCGGCGCTGTCCGCCCGGCGCCCTGTTGAAATGTCCCGCTCATGCCGATGCTCCCGCCATTTTCTGATCATCAGGCTGGCACAGCGACACGGCGTGCCGCGCGCGGCTTGCGATTTATCCGGCAAGCGGGGAGACGCCGACAGCCGGTCGCTCCATGCGGTGCGCGCCATAGTCTGCGCCATCACATATTGGGGAGCATCGGCATGAAGATCTTGCGATGGACGGGCCTGGGGATCGGGGCGCTACTATTGATATTGGCGCTATGGCTGGGGTCGATGCGGCTTGGCCTGTGGAACCCCAGCTATGAAACGGTGAAGGCGCGGCAGGCGACGCCCCCATCCAAATTCGTGAAGGTCGGCGACACATTGCTGCATGTGCGCGACGAAGGGCGGGGTCCGGTGCTGCTGATGCTTCACAGTTCGATGAGCAACCTGCGCATCTGGGACGCCTATGCCGATCGGCTCAAGAGCCATTATCGCGTCATTCGATTGGATTGGCCGCCCTATGGCCTGAGCATCGATCCCAAGCCGTCGACGGGACTGCATGGCGTCGTAAAGCTGGTCGAGCGTTTCGTCGATCAGGAGAAACTGGGCCAGTTCACCCTGATCGGCAGTTCGAGTGGCGCGACCCTGTCGGTTCTCTATGCCGCCGCGCATCCCGATCGGGTGAAGGCGCTGGCGCTGTCCACCCTGCCCCTGGCCGCACCGCCACCCACCAAATTTTCGCGCTGGGAAATGGCGATGACGTGGACGCACGAAAAGCTGGTGCCCACCTATTATCCCAAATTCTATTATTCGGCCGTTCTCGCTAGCCTTTATGGCGAACCGTCGCGGCTGAAGCCCGAAACCGTCGACTGGTATTATGAGACGAACAACCTGCCAGGCGGCTTTGCCCGTGTGCGGGAATATTATGCCGCCAACCAGAAAGCCGTCTGGTCGAAGGGCGCGGGCAAGGAAGCCGCCTCCATCACGGTGCCGGTGCTGCTGCAATGGGGCGATCGCGATCCCGTGCTGGCGGCCCCGCTTGCCGACAAGGCTGTGGCGCAGTTCAGCAATGCACCGGTGACGCTGATCCATTATCCCGACGTCAGCCATTATCCGATGATCGAACTGCCGGAAAAGACCGGGCAGGACCTGGAAGCCTTTCTCGATCGTGTCCATGCAGGGGCGGCGCGATGAGCGATATTTGCGGGCTTTGGACCTTGACCGCGAAAGCGCTCAATCAGGACGGATCGCTGCTTTATGATTGGGACGCGCGCGTGCAAATCGAACCGGACGGCGACGGCAGCGTGCAGATGACGGTGGATTCGGAACATTCCAAATCCCGCGCCATCAGCGCAGGCGCGCAGGTGCGTACCATGCCTGACGGGCGGACGACTTTGCTGTACGACTATATCGCCGACCCCACGCATGAAGGGACGGCGAGCCATGATTTCTTCGGGCTGGTGCGCTATGTATTCGATGCGGCGGGCGACGGCGCGCAGGGGCATTATCTCAATTATAATGGCCGCTATACGCTGGGCGAATTGTCGCTGAAGCGCGTGACGTGATGCCTCCACCGTCCCGGCCGATATGGGGCCGGGACGGATGCTTTTTCAGCGCCGGGCGTCGCGATCGGCCACGCCGGCGCGGATCATCGGGATCAGTTCCCGGCCGAACAGCCGCGCGTCATCGATCGTGTAGAAGCCGTTCAGCAGGAAGCGATCGACGCCGATATCATAATAGGACAGCAGCGCATCGGCGACCTGCCGAGCGGTGCCGACCAGCGCCGTGGCGTGAAGCCGCCCCTTGGTCGCCTGCGTGATTCCCGTCCAAAGCCGCTCGTCCACGCGCGCGCCCTGCGCGGCGAGGTCCAGCGCGCCCTGTGTGCCGCTATCGCCCTCTCCCTTGTCGCGGCCGATCACCGTGCCGCCCGCCTGGATACCGGTGACGGTTTCCAGGATCGCCGCCGCCTTGTCCCAGGCGGCCTCCTCGCTATCGCCCAGGATGACGCGCATCGACATGGAGATGCCGGGATTGCGGCCATGGCGCGCAGCCTCCGCCTTGAAGCGGGAGACGAGCGCATCGGTCTGCGCCAGCGTGCCCGGCCCTACGGCATAGACGTCCGCGCATTGTGCGCCCAGTTCGATCGCGAGGTCCGACGCGCCGCCCCAGAAGATCGGGATCGCGTCCTGCACCGGCTTGACCTCCGCATAGCCGCCATTCAAGCGATAATGGTCGCTGTCATGATCGATCGGAGCCGCGCCGGTCCAGATCGCGCGGAGGATATCGACATATTCGCGGCTGCGGCGATAGCGCTCGTCCTTCGTCAGAAAATCGCCGTCGCATTGGGTTTCGACATCGCTGGCGCCGGTGATGATATGGACGCCGACGCGCCCGTTGCTGATCCGGTCGAGCGTCGCGAACATGCGCGCGGCCATGGTCGGCGCGACGAAGCCGGGGCGATGCGCCACCATGAATTTAAGCCGCGTGGTGACGGCGGCGACATGCGCGGCGGTCGCCAGGCCATCGGGCCATGTCGCGGTCTGGCCAATCAGGATGCGATCGAACCCCGCCTCTTCATGCGCGATGGCGTAGTCGCGGATGAAGGCGGGATCGAACACGCCCTTGAGCGGATGCACTTCGGAGGAATTGGCGAAGAAATGCAGGCCGACGATCTCGCACGGCATCAGGCGGCGACCGTCTCGGCATCACGCTCCGCGACGCGCGCGCGCAGCAGCGGGATGACGTCGCGACCGATCAGCACCGTGTCGTCCACAGGTTCGAAACCGCGCAGGATGAACTTGGCGACGCCCGCGTCATAATAATCCATCAGTGCATCGACAATCTGTTCGGGATCGCCGACCAGCGTGCCACTGTTGCTCTGACCGCCGCGCAGCTGGTTGATGCCGTTCCAGAAGCATTTTTCCAGGCGATCGCCTCGCGCCGCCAGTTCGGCGGTGCGCTGGAAGCCGTCAGCCTTCGCCGCGGCGACATTCTGGGCGAGGCGGGGCGACGCGGCGATGATCTGTTCGCGCACCTTGTCCGCGCGCGCCCAGGCTTCCTGCTCGGTGTCGGCCACGATCAGCCGGATCGACATCAGGAACGCAGGGTCGCGGCCATGCGGGGCAGCGGCGGCGCGAACGGTGTTCACCACCTGCGTCATCCCCTCGACCGTGTCGCTGAGCGTCGCGAAGGTATCGGCATATTGCCCGCCGACGGCCAACGCCGCAGGCGACATGCCACCGAAATAGACGGGAATGCCCGGTTTTTGCAGCGGCTTCACTTCGGCGAAACCGGCACGGAAACGGTAGAAGGCGCCGTCATGGTCTAACGGTGCTTCACTGCCCCAGATCCCGCGCAGGATGGATATATATTCGCCGCTGCGGGCGTAGCGTTCTGCCTTGGTCAGGAAATCGCCATCGGCCTGCGTCTCGATATCGCTTGCCGCGCTGATGATATGCACCGCCAGCCGCCCTTCGAGCAGATGGTCGAGCGTCGCCAGCACGCGCGCGCCCATGGTCGGCGCGATGAAACCGGGACGGTGCGCCAGCATGACGCCCAGCCGCTGCGTGATCGCCGCGACATAGGCGGCGATGCTGATATTGTCCGGCATGGTAGCGGCGTTGGCGATGAGCACACGGTCATAGCCGCCCTCGTCATGCAGGCGGGCCTGCGTCGCGATCGCCTCCATGTCGAAATGCGACACCGGCATCGGCGATAATTCGCTGCCAAGATTGTGGTTGAGCAAGCCATTGATTTCGACGGGCATGATGCGCGGCTCTCCTGTCTGGATTTCCGCGACAGGATAGACGCAGGACCGATGGATCGAGCAGCGACCACCTGCCTATCCGACTGACGGTCGTGCGCGAAGGGCCGCGTGGCGATGGCGTCCGACCGGTTAGGTTCCCGGTCACATCATCCCAACATGAGGAGTGTTCTATGGCCGCTTATATCGTCGCCACCGTGCGGATCGACGACCCCGCGAAATTCGGGGAATATGTCAAAGCCATCGCCGGTCTGTCCGAAGCGCACGGCGGCGAATATCTGGTGCGTGGCAAGGTGTTCGAGGTACTGGAAGGCGACATCGACGCCGAGGAACGCATCGTCGTCAGCCGTTTTCCGACGGCCGAAGCCGCGCGTGGCTATGCCAAGTCGCCCGAATATCTGGCAGGCGCCAAGCTGCGCGAAGGCGCCGGTACGGTGATCAGCCGTCTGCTGGTCGATCCGGCCTGATGACAAGCGGGGGCCGCAAACACGGCCCCCGTCTTCAAACGACCGTCGCCAGAAAGCTGGCGATCGCGTCGGCCCAGCCCTGCGGGTCTTGATCGCAGATATCGATCCCGCCACCCGCTATTTCCGCATAGGCGAAATCAGGTCGCAGAGCATGAGCCGCCAGCGCGGACTGGTGCATCATGTCGCCCGTATTCGTCAGGATGAGGCCCGGCTGGGTGATCCGTTGCAGCGGCTCTTCGTGCCGATAGGCGAAGGCGGCGGCATGGCCGTACCAATAGGCGCCGCGATCCCACGCCATCATCGCCTGGACCACATAGTCGCTGATCCGTTCCGGCCCCAGTTCGCCATTCGACAGATGATCGCGGATGCGGGCGATCTCGACCATATGCGCCGCGCCCGGCAGCGGCCTGAACGCCTTTTCCCGCGCGACGATGTCGGCGGTCAGCGCTTCGCGCTCCGCCTCTTCCATGATCATCACGCCGTGCAGAATGACGGCGTCGATCCTGTCGGGATGGGCGATCGCGGCTTCGGTAGAAACCAGGCCGCCGGTATGATGCCCCGCCACCGCCGCGCGATCGATCCCCAGCGCATCGAGCACCGGCACGACGCAGGTGGCATAGTCTGCGATCGTCGGAGGGGCGTCGGGCGCATCGGACATGCCAAAGCCTGGCATGTCGATCGCGATCGGGCGCAGGCCGTGGGCGATCAGCGGCGCGAAGACGTTGGAAAACTGGTCCGACGTCATGATCGCCTGATGCAGCAGCACGAGCGGTCGCCCCGCCCCCGCCGCCTGATAGTGGATCTGGCCGAACCGGCCATCAACATAGCCACGGCGCATCATGGCACCATCACCTGGCGGATCGCCTGGCCATCGGCCAGCGTGTCGAGCAGGCCGTTGATGTCGCGCAATGGACTGACGGAGGTGAGCAGCCTTTCCACCGGCAGGCGCCCCGCTCGCCACAATGCGATATAGCGCGGGATGTCGCGGGCGGGCACGGATGATCCCATATAGCTTCCAATCAGCGTCTTGCCGTCGGCGACGGGGGAGATGGCGGGAATGTCGAAAATGTCGGCCGGGTTGGGCAAGCCTACGGTGACGATGCGGCCACCGCGACGGGCGGCGGCCCATGCGGCCTTCAGGACGACGCCCTTGCCCACGGTTTCGATGACGATATCGGGACCACCATCGGGAAACACATCCGGCAGCATCGCCGTCGCCTCTTCCGGCGCGCAGGCCTGTGCGCCCAGATCGATGGCGATGGCGCGCTTGTCCGCGGAGGGATCGACGGCCAGAATCGTCGCGGCCCCGCTCGCTCGCGCCGCCAGCAGCGCCGACAGCCCGACCCCGCCCAGACCATAGATCAACGCCGTTTCGCCCGGCCGCAACTGCGCCGAATTCATGACCGCGCCCGCACCCGTCAGCACCGCGCAACCGAACAGGGCGGCGATTTCGGGCGGCAGGTCGCGATCGACCTTCACCGCCGACCGGCGATCGACCACCGCATGGGTGGCGAAGGCGGAACAACCCAGATGATGATGCACCTCACAGCCGCCGTCATGCAGGCGGCGACCGCCGTTCAACAACCGCCCCTCGCCATTGGCGGCCGCGCCGACGCCGCACATATAGGGTTCGCCCGACCGGCAGCGCACGCACTCGCCGCAGGACGGCAGGAAGGCCAGGATGACCCGGTCGCCCACGGCGAAGGTCGCGTCGTCCGCGCTGCCCAGCGCCTCGACGATGCCGGTCGCTTCATGCCCCAGCGCCATCGGCATCGGGCGGGGCCGATCGCCATTCACGACCGACAGGTCCGAATGGCACAGGCCCGCCGCATCGATGCGGATCAGCAGTTCGCCCGGACGCGGGGCATCCAGCTCCAGCTCCGCCAGGCGCAGCGGCGGCGTATCGCCATAGGGGCGCACATTGTCGCCCGAACGATCGAGAACGGCGGCGGTGATGCGCATCAGCCGGCCTGCCCCCATTTCTTGTCGAACGCCCAGACATCCTCGAACCCGATCATCGAGCAAAAGGTCTTGAAGTCGAACAGTTCGGACGCGTCGGGTTCGCCGATGCCTTCTTCCTTCAGGCGGATGAGCGCCTTTTCCATCGCCGTCACCGCGACCAGGCTGGTGAGCGAGGGGTAAATGGCGAAGGCGAAGCCGATATCCGACAGGACATTGCCCGCCAGGGGCGGGGTGAGGCCGCCATTGGACATGTTCGCCATCACCGGCAGGTCGAAGGCGTTGCAGACCAGATGCATTTCCTCCTCGCTCTGAAGCGCTTCGGGAAACAGCACATCCGCCCCCGCCTTCGCATAGGCTTCGAGGCGACGGAGCGTGCCGTCAAGCCCTTCGGACTGGCGCGCGTCGGTGCGGGCGATGATCAGCATCTCTTCGCGCGCGTCGGCCGCCACGCGAACCTTCTGCGCCATATCCTCAGATGACACGACCCGCTTATAGGGGGTGTGGCCGCATTTCTTGGGAAATTCCTGATCCTCGATCTGGATCGCGGAAATGCCGGCCGCCTCATAGCCCTTGACCGTATGATGGACGTTGAGCAGGCCACCATAGCCGGTATCGGCGTCAGCGATCAGCGCCGCCTTCGACGTGCGCTTCACCGTCGCCATGCGATCGATCATCTCGGAATAGCCCGCAATGCCCGCGTCGGGCAGGCCGTAGGCGGACGCCGTCAGCCAGTAGCCGGTGCCGTAGATCACGTCGAAGCCGACCCGGTCGGCGGTCACGGCGGCAATCATGTCCTGCACGCCGGGCACGACGAAGAAGGATTTTGCGGCGAGCTTGTCGCGCAGGCGGGTGTCGGTCATGTATCTATCCTTTAGTCCAGAGCCAGGGGGCGCTCGCCTGCTGCGCCGCTTCGAACGCGGCGATGTCGTGCCCGTGCAGCGCGCGGATGCGCGCAATGTCGTTCCAACCGTTGAGCAGCGCTTCGCGCCGCCCGTCGTCCACCTCGAACGGGATCGGTGCAGCGTCACCCACCGTCACGGTTTTCGCGTCCAGTGAGACAGCGAAATGGACAGTTGCATCGGCTGCGCTTCGCAGCCTCTCTATTGTTTCACTATCGAAACATATGGGCAGCTGGCCATTTTTGAAGCAGTTGGAAAAGAAGATTTCGCCGAAACTTTCCGCGATGATGACGCGGATTCCCAGCCCCGCCAGCGCCCATGGCGCCTGTTCCCGGCTGGAGCCGCAGCCGAAATTGGGACCGGCGATCAGGATCGGCGGCGCGGTTTCCACACCGGGCGCGAGCGGAAAGCCCGGCGCGTCGCGGCGATCGTGAAAGGCGTAGCGGCCCAGCCCCTTCTTCTCCGTGATCAGCAGGAAGCGCGCGGGATAGATGATGTCGGTATCGACATCGGCGTCGGGCAGCGACAGCGCTTGGCCGGTGACGGTGACGAGCGGCGTCATGCGTATACCCTCACATCGACGATATGGCCCGCCAGCGCGGCGGCGGCGACCATGGCGGGACTCATCAGGTGGGTGCGTGCGCCCGCGCCCTGCCGCCCCTCGAAATTGCGGTTGGAGGTGGAGGCGCAGCGCGCGCCCGCCGGCAGTCGGTCGTCGTTCATGGCGACGCACAGCGAACAGCCCGGATCGCGCCATTCGAACCCTGCATCGATGAAGATGCGGTCCAGCCCTTCGGCTTCGGCCTGCCGCTTGACCGCGCCGGACCCCGGCACCACCAGCGCGCGGACACCGGGGGCGACATGCCCCCGCGCAGCGATCGCGGCGGCGGCGCGCAGATCCTCGATCCGGCCATTGGTACAGCTGCCAATAAAGGCATGGTCGATGGCAAGGCCGTCGATCGCATCGCCGGGGGTGAGCGCCATATAGGCCAGCGCCTTGGTCAGCTTTGCCTCGCCCGCCGGGACCATGGCGGTGACGGGCAGGACCTGATCCGGGCTGGTGCCGAAGGTGACATGCGGCGCGATGCTGTCGGCAGCGATTATGACCTCGGCATCGAACGGCGCGTCCGGGTCGCTGGGCAGCGTCCGCCAATAGGCGAGCGCCGCGTCCCAGTCCGCGCCGTGCGGCACGCGCGGGCGGCCTTTGAGATAGGCGAAGGTCGTGTCGTCCGGCGCGACCAGGCCGGTGCGCGATCCGGCCTCGATCGCCATGTTGCACAAAGTCATGCGGCCTTCCATCGAGAGGCCCCGCACGGCCTCACCGGTGAACTCGATCGCGTAGCCGACCGCCCCGGATGCGCCGATTTTGCCGATCAGGGCGAGCGCCATATCCTTGGCCGTGACGCCGGGTTGCAGCGCACCGGTGAAGGTGACGCGCATCCGCTGCGCCTTCGTCTGCCACAGCGCCTGGCAGGCCATGACGATGCCGCATTCGCTGGCCCCGATGCCGAAGGCGAGCGTGCCGAACGCGCCATGGGTCGCGCTATGGCTGTCGCCGCAGACCAGGGTGATGCCGGGCAGCGTGAAGCCCTGTTCCGGGCCGATCACATGGACGATGCCCTGGCCCTGCCCCGTCAGCGACAGATATTCGATGCCGAACTGCGCGCAATTGCTTTCCAGCAGCGCGACCTGGGCGGCGGCCTGTGGATCGGCAATCGCCGCGTCCCGGTCATGCGTAGGCACGCTATGGTCCGCCACCGCAAGCTGGGTCGCGGGCCGGTGGACGGTCAGGCCATCCTCACGCAGCAGTTCGAAGGATTGCGGCGTGCTGACTTCGTGGAGCAGATGGTGGTCGACATAGAGCAATGTCTGGCCGTCCGCGCCCTGCGCCACGACATGGGCGTCCCACAATTTGTCATAGAGCGTGCGCGCCATCAGGACACCTGCGCGACGATATCGTCGCCGCGGGCAAAGCCATGGCCGTCCTGCGCCGCCAGCCAGCCGAGCAGCCGCTCGAACGCGTCGATGCGGTAGGGCAGCCCTATGATATAGGGGGTGATGTTGAGCGGCAGCATGCGCCCGCCATGCGCTTTCGCCTCGCCATCCAGCCAGTGGAAGGCGTCGCGAATCTGCTCGCCATAGCTGTCCACCGACTGCTGTTGCACGGTCAATATCTGGCGGTCGGACAGTTCGTGGTTGAGCGGCAGGTTGAGGATGCTGCCCGCCGCCGTTTGCATAGCATAGGGCAGGTCGTCATTCACCCAGTCGCACATATAGGACAGGCCCGCTTGCGCCAGCAGCCGGGGCGTGTCGAAGCTTTGCGACCGGGCGATGGAGAGCCAGCCGGTCGGCCGTGCGCCCGCCGCCGCCTCGATCGCGTCGAGCGCCCCGGCGATCAGCGCACGCTCGGCATCCTCGCCGATACCGGTCGCGATCGTACCGTTCATGTCGGTGCTATGCGCGATGATCTCATGCCCGCCCGCCACGATGTCGCGGATGAGTTGGGGATAGCGCTCTGCGATAGCGCCATTGGCGGCGACGGAGATGCGCGCGCCGACCTTTTCGGCGGCGTCCAGCAAACGGTAGATGCCGACCCGGCTGCCATAATCGCGCGCGGTGTAATGGCGATAGTCGGGATAGGCGGTCTGCATATGGCCGGGGGCACGAAAGGGCTTGTCGGCGGGCGTGATCGGGAACCATTCGAGGTCCACGACGATCCAGGTCAGGACGCGCTTGCCGTCGGCCCACTGCACCGGCGGGCGGGTGAAGATGTTGGACCAGCGATAGAGGTCATGGTCCATCCCTTCCCTGCGATGCGGATAGTCCAGATAGGCGGGATCCAGGGTCATGCGCTTTGCGCCTCCGCCGCGTCATAATAATGGGCCAGATAATGGTCGGCGATGTCGCCGCTGCGCGTGATCCAGGCGCGGCCGTCCGCCGCGATATGTTCCAGCACCCGTTCGAACGCGCCGATGCGATGGGGCTGGCCGATCAGATAGCTGTGCAACGGGATGCACATGACCGTGCCGGATTGTTCGCCTTCCTCGGCCAGCCGATCATATTGGCGGATCAGCGTTTCGGCATAGTCGCGTGGGCTCATATTGTAGATGAAGAAGCCATAATGGTCGTTCACCTCCAGGCTGTAGGGCATGGAGATGAGGCGCCCCTGCGCGACCGAGACCGGCCCCGGCTGGTCGTCATGATAGAGGTCGCACGTATAGGTCAGGCCATATTCGGCGATCAGGTCCAGCGTGCGCGGCGTGTGCGTCAATGCAGGGGCGAGCCAGCCCTTGATCGTCTGACCGGTCGCTTCGCGCACGGTGCGGATCGAAATCCTCGATGATCGCGCGTTCCTGCGCCTCATCCATGCCGTAGCTGTAGCGGGTGTTGTAGATGCCGTGGCTGAAAAACTCCCAGCCCAGCTGGTTGGCGCTTTCCACCACCTGCGGCACATGTTGGCACAGGGCGACGGAGAGCGACACCGATCCCTTGAAGCCATGCTTCTCCATCATCTCCGCCATGCGCCAATGGCCGACGCGATTGGCATAGTCGCGGTGGCTGTAGCCGACCACGTCGGGATGCGGCTTCGCCCAGCTCTTGCGATGCGGATTGACCGCCGGATCGAGTTCGTAAAATTCCAGGTTCGGCGAGATCCAGACGGCGACCGTCTTGCCGTCCGGCCATTCGATCTTGGGCCGTCCGCGATAGGGGCTGTAGGGATAGAGGCCGGGATCGGCGGCGCCTTCACGCATCAGCGCGCCTCCAGCCAGTCGATCACGGTCTGCACCGGCTCCACATCGGCATATTTCAGCTGAAGGTCGGTCAGGTTCGCGAAATGATAGCTTTCATGCTTGTCCGCGCAGGTTTCGATGGGGACGATCGTGCGGAAACCGTAGGACAAGGCGTCGACGGCGGTCGCACGGACGCAGCCGGATGTCGATCCGCCGGTGACGACCACCGTATCGACCTGATGCCAGCGCAGATAGCTGTTCAGCGGCGTTTCGAAAAAGGCCGACGGCATGCGCTTGACGTAGATGGCGTCGACCGACGCATCGATCTGGCAGCGATCGTCGAAGGCGTGGCGGTCGCTGGGCACCTTAATGTTCTGGAGCGAGTCTGGCGTATTCGTGCGTGTGCCCCACACGCCCGCATCGGCGGCATTGTCCATATAGCCGACATGCGTCCAGATGACCGGCATGTCCTTCTCGCGCGCCAGGCGAGAGATGGTGTTCGTGTGCTCGATCTGGCGCGGATCGGTTTCATAGGCGGTCTTGTAGGCGTCGATCCGGGTATAGGCGTTCTGGAAATCGACATTGACGATGGCCAGCTTCGATCCGAACCCGAATTTCGTGCGGGCGGGGTTCGCCATCACATCTTCGAAGATCTGGCGGGCCGTCCGGCCGTCGCTGACCATATGGGTGCCGATAATCGTCATGCCGCTACTCCTTCGCTGGGGGCGCTTGCCGGGTGGAAGCCAAGCGGCAGGCCCGCCTCCGGGGTGAAGCCGTAGAGCGGCTCGTCCTCAAGGGCGGCGGCCACCAGTCTCCGAACGGCGAACAGACCATTGAGGTCGATGCCGGTGCGCAGGCCCATCGCTTCGAACATGAAGACCAGATCCTCGGTCACGATATTACCGCTTGCGCCCGGCGCGAAGGGACAGCCGCCGAGGCCGCCGAGCGAACTGTCGAATGTCGTCAGCCCGGCATCCAGCGCGGCCAAAACATTGGCGAGACCCAGGCCGCGCGTGTTGTGCAGGTGGATGCCGGTCAGCGCTGCATCGCCCACCACGCCGCGCACAAGGCCGACGATCGCCCGCACAGCGCGGGGATCGGCATAGCCGGTCGTGTCGGCCAGCCCCACTTCGTCGCAGCCCGCCGCCATCAAGGCTTCGGCCAGGCGCGCGACCTGCGCATCGGGAATCGCGCCCTCCAGCGTGCAGCCGAAGACGGTCGACAGGCTACCCTCGAAATGGGGGCGGCGTTCGGGCGGCAGGCTGGCGATCAGGTCGCCGATCGCCTTCGCCTCCGCCAGTACCTGATCATGCGTGCGGCGCAGATTGGCGAGACTGTGGGTTTCGCTGCACGACAGCGGCAGCGTGATCTTGTGCGCCCCCGCTTCGATCGCGGCCTGCGCACCCTTGAGGTTGGGGACGAGCGCGGCAACGGTCAGGCCGGGGATGGTCGCAGCGTAGGCCGTGACTTCCGCCGTGTCGGCTAGCTGCGGCAGCAGCTTGGCGGGTACGAAGCTGCCCACTTCGACCTCCGTCACGCCTGCCGCGACCGCGCCGTCGATCCACGCCTTCTTGTCGGCGGTCGCCATGATCCGCTTGATGCTCTGCAATCCGTCGCGCGGCCCGACCTCGCTAATCAGCACGTCCGTCATCGCGTCTTCGCTCCTGCTTGCTTCATTTGATATATTGATATACCAATTATGCTATATCTGTCGAGACAAGGTTGGACGCTATGATAACGAATGGGGAGCTGCCGCTGGCCGGTATCCGCGTGGTGGAATTCAGCCATATGGTGATGGGACCGTCCACCGGCGTGATCCTGGCCGATCTGGGGGCGGAGGTCATCAAGGTCGAACCGATCGGCGGTGACCAGACCCGGCGGCTGCTGGGATCGGGCGCGGGCTATTTCCCGATGTTCAACCGCAACAAACAGAGCATCTACATCGACCTGAAAACGCCAGAAGGTGTCCAACTCGCTGTTCGGCTGGTCGAATTGGCCGATGTGCTGGTGGAGAATTTCCGCCCGGGCGCGCTGGAAAAGATCGGCCTGGGCGTCGATCGCTTTCGGGAGAGCAATCCCGGCCTCATCTATTATTCGGCCAAGGGTTTCCTGTCCGGCCCCTATGAAAAGCGCACCGCGCTGGATGAAGTGACCCAGATGATGGGGGGGCTTGCCTATATGACCGGTCCGCCCGGACGGCCGCTGCGCGCGGGCGCGTCCGTGATCGACGTCGCTGGCGGCATGTTCGGCGTCATCGGCATATTGGCCGCGCTGGAGCGCCGCCATCGCACCGGCGTGGGCGGTGCGGTCAAATCCTCGCTCTATGAAACCACCGCTTTCCTGGTCGGGCAGCATATGGCGCAGATGGCCGTGACGGGCGTCGCGGCGCAGCCCATGCCGGTGCGCATTTCCGCCTGGGCGATCTACGACGTGTTCGAAACCGCCAATCTGGGCGAGCAACTGTTTGTGGGCGTAGTGAGCGACGGGCAATGGGCGTCGTTCGTCAAGGCGTTCGACCTGGGCGAGATCGGCCGCGATCCGGCCTATGCGAAGAATAACGACCGGGTGCGCGCCCGAGACATCATCCTTCCGGTGGTCCGCGCCTTGTTCGCGCGGCACACGCGCGAAACGCTGGTGCCCCGGCTGGAAGAATCCGGCGTGGCCTTCGCCCCGATCGCCCGGCCGGAGGATCTGTTCGACGACCCGCACCTGAACCAGAGCGGTGGGCTGGTCGATGTGGAGCTGGAGAATGGCACGCGCACCCGCCTCCCTGCCCTGCCGCTGGAGATGGACGGCGCGCGACCGCATGGCACCCATGGCCTGCCGCGTGCGGGCGGCGACGCGGCGGCGATCCTGGCAGGCATCGGCATGGACGCGGCCGAGATCGACGCGCTGCGCGCCAGCGGCGTAATCGGCGCGGCGCAGGCGGATGCGACGGCATGACCTCCCCCGCGTCACCGCTGACCCTCGCCGAAAAGCTCTGGCGCGCGCATAGCGTCGCGCAGTTGGACGGCGGCACCGACCTGTTGCTGATCGATCGCATCTTGCTCCACGAACGCACCGGCGGTGTCGCGCTCAAGAGCCTGGCGAATGCCGGGCGTAGCGTCATGGCCCCGCAGCAGGTCTTCGCGACGATGGATCATATCGTCGACACCCTGCCCGGCCGGTCCGACAAGACGCTGATGCCCACCGGCACCGCGTTTCTGACGGCCACGCGCGAGGCCGCGCATGCGGCGGGCATTACCCTGTTCGATCTGCATGATCCGCGTCAGGGCATCGTGCATGTCGTATCGCCCGAACAGGGCATCGTGCTGCCCGGCCTGACGCTGGTCTGTCCCGACAGCCACACCTGCACGCAGGGCGCGTTCGGCGCGCTCGCCTGGGGCATCGGATCGACCGAGGCGGAACATGCGCTGGCGACGATGACGCTGCGCGTCGCCCGCCCGCATGACATGCGTATTCGCGTCGACAATCGCCTGTCGCCGGGCGTCACGGCCAAGGATCTGGCGCTGCATATCGTTTCAGCGCTGGGGTCGGCGGGCGCGAAGGGTCATGTCGTGGAGTTCGCCGGGTCGGCGGTCGAGGCGCTCGACATGGAAGCGCGCATGACATTGTGCAATCTGGCGACGGAACTGGCGGCCTTCGGCGCGGTGATCGCGCCCGACGACACGACCTTCGCCTATCTGAAGGGGCGAACCTACGCGCCTTTGGGCGCTGTATGGGAGCAGGCGGTCGCGCTCTGGTGCACCTTGCGCAGCGACGATGGCGCGGTCTTCGCGGTCGAGCATGTGATCGACGCGGCTGCGGTGACGCCGATGGTGACATGGGGTACCAGCCCGCAACATGCCGTGCCGCTGGGCGCCTGCGTCCCCAACTTCGCCACGACCGGGCGCGACAGCCGGGACGCCTATGACCGGGCCTTGTCCTATATGGCGCTGGAGGCGGGCACGCCTCTGGCAGATCTGGCCATCGACGCCGCGTTCATCGGTTCCTGTACCAACAGCCGGATCAGCGACCTGCGCCGCGCCGCCGCGATCCTGAAAGGGCGCAAGGTCGCGCCGGGCATACGCGCGATCTGCGTGCCGGGGTCGACACAGGTCAAGCTGGCGGCGGAGGCCGAGGGGCTGGATCGCATCTTTACCGACGCGGGTTTCGAATGGCGGGAATCGGGCTGTTCGATGTGCTTTTTTGCCGGTGGCGAAAGCTTCGGGCCGCAGGACCGCGTCGTGAGTTCCACCAATCGCAATTTCGAGAGCCGCCAGGGGCCGAACACGCGCACCCACCTCGCCTCGCCCGAAACCGTCGCCGCGTCGGCGCTGGCCGGGCGCATAACCGATCCCCGCATGCTGGAGACGATAGCATGACACCGCTCGTCCGCCTGACCGCCATCGCCGCGCCACTGCTGCGGGAGAATATCGATACCGATGCGATCATCCCCTCGCGCGAAATGACGTCGGTGTCCAAGACGGGTCTGTCCGATGGGCTGTTCGCCGGTTGGCGCTACACCGCCGTCGGCGGGCGCGAACCGAACCCGGATTTCGTGCTGAACCAGCCGCGCTATCGTGACGCGCAAATCCTGCTGGCCGGTCCCAATTTCGGGTGCGGGTCCAGCCGCGAACATGCGGTGTGGGCGCTGGCCGAATATGGGTTTCGCGCGATCATCGCGCCGTCCTTCAACCCGATCTTCCAGGGCAATTGCATCCGCAACGGGGTGGCCCCGGTCGTTCTTCCGCCAGAGGCCATCGCGCGGATCGCCGCGCTCGACACCGATGTGACCGTGGACCTCGCCACCCTGCATGTCTTAGTCGGCGCAGCATCCTGGCCCTTCGCGCTGGGTGACGAGCCGCGCGAAATGCTGATGGAGGGCCTCGACGCCATCGAACTGACTCTCAAGCGACGCGGCGAGATCGAAGCGTTCCGCGCCGCCGACGCTGGCCGCCGCCCCTGGGTCTATCTGCCCGCCTGAACCGGCGCGGCAGGGCCGACGGTGCGGTCCAGAAACGCCTTCACATCCCTGCTGAACCGTTCGGGCTGTTCCCACATCGGCCAGTGACCGACATCGGGATAGCGCACGACATCGACCTTCGTATTGGTGAAGCGGCGCGTCGTCGCTTCGGGTCCCTGCGATATCACCGTATCCAGTTCGCACCAGATCAACTGGGTCGGGGCCTTCACCGTTTCGGCGATCGCGCCGACATCGGTCGTTTTGAACAGCTTCACGTTGGACGCGATATAGGCCTTTTGCCGGGGAATGGCGCCTGGCAGGTTCGCCATGTCATAGGCCAGTTGAACGGCATCGTCGGGCACCTGCCAGCCGGGATGGGACGTGTCCTCCAATATCCAGCGATAATAGAATTTGGGGTGGTGATAGGGCAGCAGATTTTCGTGAAAGGCGAGCGCCCAGCGTATCTTCCAGTCGATCTTGCGCGTCTGGCTTGGACGTTCCAGCGGCAGGATGGAAAAGGATAGGGCGGCGATGCGGTCGGGTCGATCGGCGTTGAGCTGCAACGCGACATTCGCGCCGTTCGACGTGGAAATGACGGCAACCTTGTCGACCTTGAGCGCGTCCAGCACGCCGCCCACCAGTTGCGCGGCGCGGGCATTGCTATAGTCGCCCTTGGGATCGGGACCGCTCAGGCCATAGGGCGACCAGTCGACCCGAATAATCCTGTAATGGCCGCGCAGGCGTTCCACCACCCGGTCCCATTGCTGCATATTCTGGTTGGAGCCATGCAGCATCAGAACGGGGAAGCCCCGCCCTTCCTCTCGCACATGCATCGGCACGCCATCGATGGTGATGAAGCGCGATGGCGGCGCGGCATAGCGGGCGACCATTTCCGCCCGGTCGCTATCCAGCCAGCCCGCCTTCGCCGCGCCGAACCAGCCGAGGAACGCCACAAGCACGACGCCGAGTAACAGGCCGACAAAGCGCAACGCCCTGCGCATCACTTCGCCGCCTTGAACAGGTTCAAGCCATCGCGCAGATAAGTATCGATCAGATCGGCAATCCGCTCAGGCGATTCCATCGGCGGATAATGCCCCACATCGTCGAGGGCGACGAAGGAACGGCTCTTCGCACCGGTCAAATAACCGTAAAGCGCCTGCCCGTTTTCTGGCTTCAACACATGATCGCGCATCCCCCACAGGATCAGCGTGGGTGCCTTGACCGCCCGCAAATTGGCCATCGTCTTTTCATTATTGGCGGTCAGCGCCAGCAGGCTCAGTTGGTTCGGCTCCTTCTGGCGCAGATTGATGGTGTAATAATATTCGGCCAGCCCCGGCTTTACCCGGGCAGGCTCGCCATAGAGGCCGCGCAGATATTCGGTCCAGAAATCGATGCCCTCCACGCCGGTGCGCTTGAACTTGTCGACTGCGGCCTGAAGCGCAGGGGTCAACTCGACTTTCAGGTTCGGCACCGGATCGGACGGGGTGTTCGACAGCACCAGCGCGCTCACCCGTTCAGGATGGGCGGCCGCGAGATAATAGCCGAGCGTGCCGCCGCTCGACACGCCGACGACGATCGCCTTGTCGACCCCCAACTTGTCGAGGATGCCCAGCGGCACATTCTCCGGCGCACCGATCGCCTTGAGCGCCGCATCGCTGACCGGGCCGGACAGGCCGGTCGGCGCGAAGTCATAGCGAATGATGCGGTAGCGGTCCTTGAGCCGCGCCGTCACGCCGTCCCAGGCATTGAGCGTGCTGCGCGATCCGTGGAGCAGCAGCAGTACCGGCCCCTTGCCCTCGTCGCGATAGCGCAGTTCCACGCCACCGACATCGATATAGCGGTCGCCCGGCTTCTGATAGCGTTTGCGCAGCTCAGCCAGCGAAAGCCGCTGCGGCACGGTTTCGGTAGCAGTCGCTCCCGCTGCCGACGCGCCTTGGGCATGGGCGGCAGGGGCGATGGCCAGCGCCATCAAAAGGGTCGAAATGGCGGATCTCATCATTGGTCTTGGGCCTCCCGTGAAAGCGGATCGTGCTGCGCACGCAGAGCGACGGCATCGGCGGCCCCATCATTATCCGCTGCGCGATCATCGTGGAAGTTGCAGCCTGGCGTCATCACGCACCGTTATCCGCCTGACGGATAGGGTGCGGTGCTCAATTGCCCGCTCCCGGTCTTGTCATAGGCTTTTAACAACGCGGTGGGACTTGTCCCGTTTTGGCCGCGCTCCAACGGAGCCTTGATCCATGGCCCATGGCCTATCCGTCGGTATGTCCGGCGTCCCCTTCGTCGTTCACGACACCCAGCGCGGCTATGTGCCGGGGCGTTATGGCCAGCTGCATTATCGCCTGTCCCGTCCAGCGCAGGACAGCGCGCTGCCGCCTTTGCTGCTGCTGCACCAGAACCCGTCGTCCAGCCTGGAATATCGCCATCTGATCGACGCGATGCGCAGCGACCGCACGGTGCTGGCGTTCGATACGCCGGGTTATGGCATGTCCGATGCGCCGCCCGCGCCGGTCGGCATGGCGGATTATGCGGCCTGCTTCGCTGATGCGATCGATGCCCTCGCCCCCCTGTTGCCCGGCCCGTTCGATCTCTACGGCTATCATACCGGCACTTTGCTGGCGCTGGAACTGGCGCTGGCGGCGCCGCATCAGATACGCCGCCTGGTCCTGTCGGGCATTCCCATGCGGCCGCCCGAGGAACAGGCCGAGCGCTATCGCGCCGCGCAGGATTTCGCACCGCTTGACGAGGACGGCACAGTCGCGATCGACCTTGCAACCAAGCTTTGGGCTTATGTCGTGGCCGCGCGGCGGCCGGGCGTGACGCTCGACGAGGCGGCCGCCCTGTGGGTCGACAAGCTCAAACCCCTCGACCGTGCGGCCTGGGCCTATCTGGGCGTCTGGAGCTACGACTATCAGGCGCGCTTGCCGATGGTCGCCCATCCCGTCCTGCTGCTCCAGCCCGATGAGGAGATCGCCGCTGCATCAATCGCGGCGGCGGGCCTGATCCCGTCCGCACTGGTCGAGCGACTGGCCGGGTTCGACCGCGACATCTTCCACCTTCCCGACAGCGTCGCCGCGATCGCCGTGGCGATGCGTCGTTATCTCGATCACCCTCTTTCATCAGGAGTCCAAGCATGACCACTACCTTAGTTCGGGCGGAGATCGCCCATTCCGTCGTCGACGCCAGCTTCCTGGCGCGCGAAGTCGCCGAACGCTATCCGATCAAGGGGCCGGTCACCGGCCTGCTGCTCTATCGCGGCATGAACGACGTCTACATTATCCAGACCGCCGACACCCGCTACGCCCTGCGCGTATGGCGCAAGGATTATCGCGACGCGGACGAGGTCAGCTATGAACTGAACTTCCTCGACTATCTGCGGCAGCGCGGCTTCCCCGCCTCCACGCCGATCCACGCTCGCGACGGATCGCTCTATTTCAAGCTGGACGCGCCGGAGGGCGAGCGCGCGGTCGCCTTGTATGACTGGGCGGAAGGTACCAAGTTCGGCAACTGCCTGAACGTCGACACCGCGCATCGCATGGGCGCGCTGTTCGCCAAGATGCACCTGCTGGGCCTGGAATATGCCGGTCCCGACCATGTCTTCACCACGGACAATGCCGTGCGTTTCCAGGTGACCGTGCCCGCGCTGCTCGACTTCACCTATGACCGGCCCGACGACCGGCGCGATTATGAGATCATCGGTCGCACCCTGGCTGAGCGACTGCGCGAGATTCAGGGCGACGACGTGCCGATGGGCATCTGTCATTGCGATTTCCACCCCAGCAACATCCATGTCGCCGAAGACGGCAGCATGACCTTCCTAGACTTCGATGGTCTGGGCGAGGATTATATGATGCAGGACGTGCAGAATTTCGTCTGGGGCAACCTGTTCTACGGCTTCTCCCCTTCCTATGGCGAAGCGTTCGAGGCGGGCTACGACACCGTCCGTCCGTTCAGCGCGCGCGAAAAGGAAAGCAAGGAACTGTTCCTGCTGGCCAAGGCATTCCGCCTGGTTGCGGGCATGGCCCATTCGTCCAACGCCGTCGGTCGGGGGACTTTGCGCTTCCAGGGAATGGACTGGCTGTCCGACTATATCAAGTCGCGCGCCCGTCCGCTGGGCCTGCTGTAAGGGCATGAGCGGCATGATGGATGCGACGACCGCCCATGGCGTGGAAGACTATCGCCCCGCCCGCGCCTGGTGGGCGGTCGCCCTGCTGTTCGTCGCGTCCATCCTGTCGGTGGTCGACCGTGGCATATTGTCGATCGTGGTCGATGCGGTGAAAGCCGACATCGGCCTGAGCGACGTGCAGATCAGCCTGTTGCAGGGGTTGGCGTTCGGCCTGTTCTATGCGGTCGTGGGCGTGTGGTTGGGCTTCATCGCCGACCGCATGTCGCGCCGCAACCTCGTCGCGGCGGGCATCGCTCTTTGGAGCGTCGCCACCGCCGCCAGCGGCTTCACCCATAGTTTCGGCGCGTTGTTCCTGTGCCGCATCCTTGTGGGCCTTGGCGAGGCGGCGCTGGCGCCGGCCGCCATTTCGCTGATCGCCGACCTGTTTCCTTCGGCCAAGCGCGGCAGGGCGATCGGCGTCTATCTGATGGGGCAGTCGATCGCGCAGGGCCTGTCCTTCCTGATCGCCGGCATGGTGCTGAAACATGCCGGTGCCGACGGCTTTGCCGGGGTGCCCGTGCTGGACGGCCTTGCGCCCTGGCGCACCATGTTCGTGCTGTGCGGTCTGTCCGGCATTGTCGTGGTATTGGCTTGCCTGACCGTCCGCGAACCCAGGCGCAAGGGCGTCGCCGTCGCCGCCGACACCAGCCAGTTGCGCGGGGTCGCGCGCCATTTCAATGCGCATCGCCTGTCGCTGGCGTCGCTATACGGCGGCTTCGCGCTCTTCTTCCTCGGCTCCTACGCCGCATTCGGCTGGCAGGTCGTGATGCTGTCGCGGCGGTTCGCGGTCGATGCCGCCAGCGTCGCCGTCATGCTCAGCCCAGTATCGCTCGCCTTCGGGATCGCCGGGCCGCTGGTCGGCGGCGCGCTGGTCGATGCCGCCGTCAAGCGGGATGGCACGCGGGGCATATTGTCCCTGTTGCGCTTCGCCCCGCTGCTGGGCCTGCTTTTCTGCCTTTCGGTCGCCCTGCCATCGCTGTGGACCTGCGTCCTGCTGGTCGGCACGCTGGGCGGCGCGGCAGCGATCATGGGGACGATGACGCTGGCCTGGCTCCAGGCGACGATGCCCGCCGACATGCGTGGCGTCGCTGTATCCGCGACGGGGCTGCTGAACACCATCATCGGCGCGGCTTTGGGACCATTGCTGGTGGCGCTGCTGACCGACCGGCTTTTCGCCGATCCCACGATGGTCGGTCCGGCCATCGTTTATGTCGCGGTGCCGGCCTTCATCGCTTCGGCGCTGCTCTATACGGTGTGCCACCGCGTTACGCGCTGATGGCTATGGCATAAAAAGACCCGCCCTCTCCTATCGAGAGGGCGGGTCTTTTTACATCATACTGTGATCGTTACGCTCGGCCGGACGCGACGAACCAGCTGCGGAAGACGCCTTCACTGTCGGGACCGAAATGCAGGTTGGCGTCGCGCGCCGCGCCCATCGATGCGCGCTGGTAGCCGGTGCGAACCTCAGCGAAACCCGCCGTGCGCATCAGCGCCTCATAATCCGCCGTCAGTGCACCGCGCCAATAGGGCTCATTATTATAATCCGCCTCCAGCTCCGCCGACAATTCGTCCCAGAGCGAGCCGATCGTCATCAGCAGCGGCACTTCCAGATGCACCGCGACGCCGCCGGGCCGCAGCAGGCGACGGCTTTCCTTGAGGATGTTGATGACCGCCGACTGCGACGTTTCGTGCAGCACCGCACAGGTGTAGACGAGGTCGAAGCTGCCATCGGGGAAATCGGTGCTTTCCGCATTCTGCTGCGAATAATGGACCGCCACGCCCAGCCGTTCGGACCGGGCATGGGCATAGCGCAGCATCGACGCGCCGACGTCGACGCCATGCACCTCTGCGTCCGGGAAGCAGGCGGCGGCCGGCGCGGTGCTCGACCCCACGCCGCAGCCCAGTTCCACGATCCGCTTGGGATCGAGATCGGGATAGCAGGTCAGCACATGGGCCATCGCCGTCTGGCCGCGAAAGTCGTTGAGATAGCCGCCGTTGCGCCCCAACATGTAGATCGCGCCGCCACGGTCCATCAGCGCGCCCTGCGCCACCGATCCTTCACCGGGATCGGCTTCATAGCCGCCGGGCATCAGGTGAACGTCGCCATCGACCAGATAGCCGGGCGCGCGAAAATCAGGGTTGGTGCGGACCGATCCTTTGGGTTCGGCGATGGCGGCGCGCTGGGCCAGTTCACCGGCGCGGCGATCGAGGCTGTCGCCCACCACGTCCCACAGCAACCGCTGCGATTCGCGCCGCAGGCCCAGCCATTGACGGAAGCTGGGCCGCTCCATCATTTCGCTGCGCAGATTGCCGACCGGATCGTTGGTGGCGCGGACATCGACGGCGTCGGCGACCTGCATCGCCATCTCGCGTTGGACCGGCTCAAGATCGCCCATGACGAACAGCTTGAGGTCGCGCACGAACAGCTGTTCGGCCATTTCGTCGTGCGAAGGTTCGGGGATCATCGGGTGGGGTGCGTTCATGGCTCGCTCCTGGAGAGGCAAAGGATCAAACGGCTTGCTGGGCGGCAAGATCCGCCTCGCCCGCTTCGCGCAGCGCGCGAAACACGCGCGACAGGGTGCGGCGGCGTTGCGCCGCGCGCTCGACATCGGCTTCCGGCCCCGGGGTGAAAGCGTCGATGTCGGCCCGGCTGACGAGTCCCGCCGCTTCGGCGATACGCTCGAACGCGTCGAGTCTCGCCCGCAACACGGTGACTTCGCTGGTGAGCGCGACGATCATCGCCATCGTCTGTTCGTCGGCCTTGTCGAGGCCGGGGATCGGCATCAGCCTTTTGGTGGAGCGCGTCATAAAAATCCTGTTCGTCCTTTGCCATCGATCGTAGGCCGCAATCAGTCGGCCGCATCGAAAAATTCGCGCATGGCGGCCGCTTTGGCCGCCGCGTCCGACTCAACGGGTACGCTGCGGCCGTTGCGCAGCGATTCCAGCGCGGTGGTGATCGCCTTGTTCAAAACCGCCAGTTCCTTGGCCGCCCGGAGCAAGAGCACGGGCCGCTCGATCGCCTTCATCCGCTCGAAGGCGGGGTAGGTAAAGGCCGCCAGATAGGGCTTGTGATAAGTGCCGAGCGCCTTGAGCACATCGATCACCACATCGTTCAGCACGCTGGCCGGCGGAATGTCGCCGGGCAGCCGGTTTTCGGCACGACGGTCGAAATAGGGGAAATAGAGCGCCTGATCGCGCACGAAGTTGAAGGCCCAGACCAGATGCTGGCCATAATCATCCGGCGCGACCGTGGGGGCATAATTGTCCAATATGCGCTGACGCACGTCCGAATCATATTCGGTAATGCCGTCAAACACCGCGCGCCGCACCCTGTCCGGATAGGCGGCGGCCAGTTCGCACGCGATGCGCGCGCCGGTATGGCTGCCATAGACGTCGAAGCGATCGATCCCCATGGCATCGGCCAGCCGGATCATGCTGTTCGCGAAATAGCCGATATCGGGCGCATCGCCCACCGGTGCTGGCGAGTCGCCATTGCCGAGCGTGTCGGGCGCGATCACCATGCGGCGGCTGTCGGCCAGCGCCTGCATCAGCGGCACCATGAAGCGCGACGAGGCGGGAGAGGCATGCAGCAGCAGCACCGGCGGCTTGTCCGCGTCCGGCGCGTCGATGCGATGCAGATGCACCTGCCCTTCGGCAATGCGAACAAACGCCCTGTCCACCGGCTGGCTCACTGCAATGCTGCTCCCATTTCGTGCATGCTGACACAGTGCGACGCCGCAAAGCCTATCGCAGCCCTTCACACCCCGATTCCCGACAGGCGGATAGCGACGATGGCGCTTTCGGCGGGTCGGGCGATCAGGTCTATCCAGGACGGATCGGAAAAATGGCGAAGGAAACGGGACGCATCATGGCTTCCATCAGCGCGATCGGCTATCCGGGCGACGAGGCTCTGCGCATGGCTTTGCGGCATGGCGGCCCGATCAATCTGGACCGCGCGCGGGACGTGATGGCCCGGCACGGGCTGGACGGCATCGTCGTGGGGGACGCCATCAACGTCTTCCACATATTGGGCTATTGGCCGCAGATCGCCAATACCAAGCTTGGTCATCCGCCTACGACTTTCGCCCTGCTGCCCCGCGATCCGGCGCGGCCGACCGCCATCGTAACGTCGGATTTCATCTATTATTACAGCTTTGCCGATGGCGCGCTGCAACCGGCGCTCCAGCCGTTCCTGTTCGCCGATACCGACAATGACGGGACGGCGGAGGTCAATCTCCAGCCGATGTGGGGCTTTACCGACCGGCGCGAGCAGGCCGGGGGCGACGTGGAACAGCGGCGACGTGCCGGGATGGACGGCGTGGGCGCGACCCGCCGTTTCCGCAATGCGGGCGGCGCGCTGGCCGGAGCGATGCGCGAACTGGGCCTTTGGGACGGACGGATCGCGATCGATCATGACGTGATCGCCGCGGTATGCGATCGGCATGGTCGGCCCGGCACTTACGGTCCGGCCGACACCATCCTGCGCGAGATACGGATCATCAAGTCTCCGCTGGAGATCGCGCTGATGCGGCGCGCGGCCCAGGCCAATGCCGACGCCGTCGACGCGGTGATGGCCAGCGTGCGGGCGGGCGCTGGCTATGGCGAGTTGCGTCGCCAGTTTGCGATCGAAAGCGCGCGGCGCGACAATCAGGCGGTATTCATGACCGTCGATCGGGTATCGACCGAATTGATCGACGGCGATCATGTTCGCGACGGCCAGACCCTGTTCTTGGACGGCGTGGGGCACTTCCAGCATTATCATGGCGACTATGCGCGCACCGTCTTCGTGGGCGAACCGCTGGCCAGTGCGCGGCGGGCGGCGGGAGCGGTGGAAACCGGTTGGCAGGCGATCCGCGAAGCCTTGCGGCCCGGCATGCGCTATTCAGAAATTGTGGCGATCGGCGCTGACGCGGTGCGCAAGGCAGGCTTCGACCATCTGATCGGTTTCGGTCCGCATAGTGTGGGTCTGATGCATTCCGACGAGCCATCGCTCGACGGTGGCGGCTTCTACCGCAAGGACGATCTGGTGCTGCAACCCAATATGGTGCTGAGCGTCGATTGCCCCGTGGTCGAAACCGGACTGGGCGGATCGGCCCATGTCGAAGACCTGATGCTTATCACGGCCGATGGCGCCGAACCGATCCACAGCATTTCCGACCATCTGGTCACAGTCTGAACCGGGACACTGTTATGATCCTATCCACTTGCCTAGATTTGGCCGCCGACGTCGCCGGTCCCCAGTTGATGGCGCGCTTGCGCGCCGACCTTTCCGCCTGCAAGGCTGCGGGCGCCGATATGCTTTTGCTCGGGCGACAGGACGGCGCGCTGGTCGTGCCGGGTCGGCTGGACGCCCTGATCGGCGCGCCCAGCCTGGCGGGAGATGCGCAGGGTGTCGCGCTGGTCGCGGTGCTGCCGACGCTGTTCAGCCTGCCCTTCCATGTCGCGCGTGGTCTCTCCGCAGCCGATTTCCTGACGGGCGGCACGATGGGCTGGTTGCCCAGCGCGGTCACGACATCGCTGCGCACGACCGGCTTCGGCGCGGAATATGCGATCGACGCAAGCGACATCCCGGCCAAAGCCGCCGACATGGTGCGCGCGACACAAGCCTTGTGGGACAGCTGGGACGGCGACGCTTTGGTGATCGACAAGGCAACGGGCCGTTACCTGGACACGAGCCGGGTGCGGCGCGTGGATTATCGCGGCACCCATTTCGATGTGATGGGACCGCTCAACGCCGCGCGCCCTCCGCAAGGCTATCCGGTACTGGTCGCTGATGAACAGGACGCCATCCTGCGCGCGCCGGACTATCGGCCCGACCTGTTGCTGGTCGGCGGCGACGATGCAGTCGGCACTTCTTCAGCGATCGCCGCCTGGCGCGAGCGGGGTTTTAGCGGGCGCATCCTGGCGAAGGTGGCGAGCGCTGTCGTGGCAGGCGCCTGTCCCATCGATCAGGCCGGCGCCATCATCGGCGCCGACGGCTTCCATGTCATCGCCGCCGACGCGCCATCCGCCCTTGCGGCGCTGCGTCCGTCCGGCACACCGCCGACCGGCGCGACCCTGCGAGAGCGCCTTTCGCTGGCCGTCCCGGCTACGCCCCATAGCGCGAACAGGAGCATCGCAGCATGAGCAAACCCGCGCGCGAATTGCATATCTGGGCTTTCTTACAAGGCATCGGTTTCTATCCCGGCGGCTGGCGCCATCCACTGGCGCAGCCCCGCTCGGTATTCGACCGGGCCTATTATGAGGATGTCGCCCGCCTCGCCGAACGGGGCCGCTTCGACGCCATCGTCTTTGGCGACCAGTTGCAGGGACGCGACGCGGCCGGGCGCACGCCCGAACGGCTGGCGATTCCGACGCTGGACCCCTTCACTCTTTTGTCGGCCATGGGCGCTGTGACGGAGCGGGTCGGGCTGGTTGCCACCGTTTCCACGACCTACAATGCGCCGATGGGCGTGGCCGAACGCTTCGCCAGCCTGGATCTGGCCAGCAGCGGCCGGGCGGGCTGGAACATCGTCACCACCGCCCATCCCAATGCGGCACCCAATTTCGGCGAACGCGACCTGATGGAAAAAGGTCTGCGCTATCGCCGCGCCGAAGAGTTCGTGAACGTCACGACGCAATTATGGGATGCCGTGGATGATCCGGCGCGTCCGATCGTTCGCCACAAAGGCGAATGGTTCGATGTCGAAGGGCAACTCGACACACCCTATGTTCCGCAGGGCCGACCCGTGCTGGTGCAAGCCGGTCAGTCGGGCGACGGGCGCGATTTCGCCGCACGTACCGCAGAGGCGATCTTCTGCCCCGCCGCCACGTTGGAAGCGGGCCAGGCGTTCCGCGACGATATTCGCGAACGCGTGGCGCGCGCCGGACGTGATCCCGATGGCGTCAAGATCATGCCCGGCCTCGCCTTCGTCCTGGCGGACACCGAAGAGGCGGCGCAGCGCAAGGAGCGCGAACTGCTGGAAATGGCGGACGATGGCCTGTGCATCGAATATCTGAGCGAATCCATCGGCTACGACCTGACCCGTCACGCGGCGTCGGACCTGATCCCGATCGATACCATCGTCGCCGAATGCGAATTCCCGGCCGAGGACATTCGGCGGATGCTGACCCCAGGCGTCGAACGCGGCCAAACGATCGCCGATTATTGCCGTGGCTATGCGCGCCAGCCGCGCGGCCATGCCATCTTTGTCGGCACGGCCGAACAGTTGGCCGACCGCATGGGCCATTGGATCGATGAAGGCGGGTGCGACGGCTTCACCCTGCAACCTGGGTTCATGCCGGAGGAATTGCGCCTGTTCGTCGATCATACCGTGCCGCTGCTTCAGCAGCGCGGCCTGCTGCGCACCGACTATGAAGGGACCACGCTGCGTAATCATCTGGGCCTGTCGACCCGCAGATAATCGCGGCGATTCATACGCGCCTATCTTATATCCGGCCCCGTCATCAACCCGATGTCGGGGCCGGTTGCGTCATGGCAATGTTACGCGATCATGACGCGCTGTACGAGCCGATACCTGTGTCCGCGTGGCGGAGAATCAGGGGATGCAAATTGCCGCCAGCCTGCCTTTCCTAAAGTCTTGCCTCACGTCCAACGGATATATGGGACAGGTCAAAAACCTGCATCTCATATGCGGGAACAGATGTGCAAAGACATGTCGGCCCGAGCAGGAATCATGGACGCGACGGGCGCGAAGCAATGGCTAGCGCGATTAGGTATCGAATACGGCATCAGGACAAATTTGGTGCATTCATAATTTTCGATTTTCTATTCGTATTCCATAAGGGGAAGGCAATGATTGAGATGGGGAAGAAGTCGGTCATCCGAGCTACGATGTGCTCGGCCATGGCACTGATGTGCGCGACGACACCACTGCAGGCACAGGTGGCCGCTGACGCCCCCGAAGCCGGTGAGATTGTCGTTACCGCGCGCAAGCGGTCCGAAGACGTGCTGAAGACGCCTGTCGCCGTGTCGGTCGTGACCAGCGAGGACATTGCCAAGAAGGGCATCGCGTCGGTCGCCGATCTGGCCGCCAACACCCCCGGCATGAACGTCAACAACAATAGTTCGGGCCGGGCCGATCGCTCCTTCCAGCAGATCATCGTCCGCGGCTTCACGCCCTCGACATCGCTGTCGACAACGGTATCGACCTTCATCGATGGCGCGCCGGTATCGTCGCCGACCGCCTTCAGCTCGATCACCGACCCGGCGCGTATTGAAGTCCTCAAAGGCCCGCAGAGCGCCTATTTCGGCCGTAACACCTTTGCCGGCGCGGTCAATGTGGTGAACAAGGAACCGACCGGCGAATGGCACGGGTCGATCCTGGCCATGGGCGGCACGCGCAGCAATTATCGTTTCCATGCCGACCTTGAAGGGCCGATCTTTGGCGAAGCCCTTACCTTCCGCATCGGCGCCGACAAGTTCGCCAAGGACGGATCCTACACCAACAAATATAATGGCAGCCGGAACGGTCCGGTCAAGACCAACACGCTGGGCGACCAATCCAGCAAGAGCATCAACGCCCTGATCGTCGCAAAGCCGGTCACCGGCCTGACCATCAAGGCATTCGGCCTCTATTCGGAGGATCATGACGGTCCAGCGGCACAGGGGCTGATCGCGGCCTATGGCCTGACCGACAAGAACGGCAGGACGGTCGTGACCAACCAATCCAACTGCACGATCAGCGGCGTGCAGTCCGGGACCGTCGGATCGGCGGGCGCCAGCATTCGGGTCAACCGTCCGTTCATCTGCGGCGTTACGCCCAAGCTGAGCGCCACCGGTCCGGCGATCAACAACGAACTGACCCCCAACATCAAGAGCTGGCTCGCCAAATCGACCGGCCGCATCCTTGATGGCGATGAAGGCGTGCAGAATTTCGGCCTTTACCGCAAATTCTACCATCTGCATCTGGCCGCCGACTATGAAATTGGCGACACCGGCCTGACGCTGTCGTCGATCACGTCGATGAACCGCGAACTCTACAGCACGCTGGTGGATCTGGACAATTGGGGTTCCGATCAGGTCAACTTCGCCACTCCGGCAGCGACGGCAACAGCGGCAGCGGCTGGCGTCAACTATTGGAACTTCCCGTTCCTGATCGAACGCAAGAATAGCGACTTCTCGCAGGAAGGCCGTCTGTCCTTCGACAATGGCGGCCCGCTGCGCGCAACGATCGGCGCCAGCTATCTGAACAACTGGGTCACGAGCGACCTGGGCGGCAATGCCGGTGTGCTGACCAATGTCGTCGCCAGCACGGCAGGCAAGACCCAGTCGCGGACCAAGGGCGCCTTCTTTGCCCTGTCCTATAAATTCTTCGACAAGCTGACGATCAACGCCGAAGGCCGTTACCAGATCGACAAGCTCTATGCCTATGCCCAGCCGACCGGTCTGAATGTCACCAACGCCGCGATCGCCCCTCCAGGCTTCTACGCTTTTGGCGACAAATTGCTGAGCGGCACCTACAAGAATTTCCTGCCCCGCCTCATCGCCCAATATGACTTTGATCGAAACACGATGGTCTATGCTTCCTGGGCCAAGGGCGTGAACCCGGGCGGGTTCAATACCAGCTTCCTCACTGCGCCAACCGCAACGGTCAACGCGGCCATCGCCGCTGGCATCGGCGTTTCGGTCAAGCCTGAGAAGGTCACCAACTACGAGATCGGCATCAAGGGCAAGCTGCTCGACGGTCGAATTCGCTACGCGCTGGACGGCTATTTCGCCAAATGGAAGGACCAGATCAACTCGATCGCCCTTGCTATTCTGGACCCCAACACGGGTACGCCCCAGCTGGTCCAGGGTACGGCGAACACCGGCAGCGTGGACATGAAGGGCATCGAGTTCGAGGGCAGCTTCGCCGTCAACGACCTCATCACCCTGAATGGCGCAGGCTCGCTCAACGACTCCAAGCTGAACGACTATGTCTCGCCGACGGTCAGCCAGTTGTCGGGCATTTTCGACTATAGCGGCAATGAGATGCCCAACACGTCGAAATGGTCGGCGAGCGCCGGCATCCAGTTTGGCGGCGACATTCGCGGTCAGGACGCCTCGACCTGGTTCGCCCGTGCGGACTATGTCTATAAGTCAGGCGTCTATTCCAACGCGGCTAACATCGTTCGCACGCCCAAATTCTATAATGTGAACTTGCGGACCGGGGTGACCATCGGCGCATTCTCGCTGGAAGCGTTCGTCAACAACGCGCTCAACAACGATGCCTATACCTCGATCGGCGACCAGTTCCTGTTCACGCCGAGCTTCCAATATACCAGCACCTTCTCTGCGGTGATCGTGGGTCTGCGTGAAAAGCGGACTGCCGGTGTGCAGGCGAAGTTTAAGTTCTAAGATATAAGCATAATCGCAGGAGGACGGGCGCGGTTGCGAAAGCAGCCGCGCCCTTTCCTTTGTTTGTTGAAGCCTTGCCGGACGAGATGTCGCATCGTTTGGCGCGACCGGCCTGTTCCGGCGAGACGAAAAAGGGGAGAACCGGACCACCGGCTCTCCCCCTTTTTCATGCAGGCAAACGCCTTATCGAGGTTCAGGGTTTACGCGTGAATGCAGGGATTTTGATACTGCGATTAAGGACCATGCTCGTCGCGTCGCGCCCGATGCTAAACGTCACTGCTTGCCCACCGATCTTCCAGACCCGGGCGTCAGCATCGAAATGGCCGATCAGCCGGGGATCCACCACCACTGTCACCGTACGGCGCTCGCCTGGATCGAGTTTCACCCGTTCGAAACCTACCAGTCGGCGGATCGACTTGCCATCAGCGTCGGCAACGGCGGCATAAGCCTGGGGCACGTCGATCCCGGCGCGCTTCCCGACATTCTGTACGGTGAAACGCAATGTCGGCTGCGCACCGCCCTTCACCGTCAGACCGGAATAGGTGAAGCGACTGTAGGACAGTCCATGACCGAAGGCAAAAAGCGGCACTTCCCCCTTCTGCTCGAACCAGCGATAGCCCACATCCGCACCCTCGGCATAATCGACCGGGAAGCCCTCCACCCCGCCGCTGATGTCGATGGTCGTCGCACCCTGCGTCGGCGGCTTGCTAGCTTCGGCTATCATCGCCGCCTTGACGTTCGCCAGACCCGGTATGTCCGGGCGCGGTTGCTGCCGGTCATGCGCAGGAAAGCTGAGCGGGAGGCGGCCTGAAGCATCGACTTCGCCCAGCAGCATACGGGCGATGGCTTCGCCGCCGCGATCGCCGGGATACCAGGCTTCGACTACTGCCGCGACCTGGCCCAGCCACGGCATCAGCACCGCGCCCCCGGTTTGCAGGACGACGGTCGTGCGCGGGTTGGCGACGGCGACGGCCTTGATGAGCGCGTCCTGATTGCCGGGCAGCGCCAGCGTTTCGATGTCCAGCGCCTCGGTGCGCCATTGTTCGGCAAAGACCAGCACAGCGTCGGCCCCCTGCGCGGCGGCAGCGGCAGCGGCGATGTCCTGGCCATCCAGATAGATCACATCGGCCTGCGGCAGGCGCGCGCGGATCGCGGCGAGCGGGGCGTTGCCCTGATAGGTCGTCTTGATGAAACTCAAATTCTTCGGCCCGTTAGGGATCGGCACGCGCAGTGGCGATCCGCTGACCGCCTGCACCTGCGACGATCCGCCGCCCGACAGAACGCCGATATCGGCATGGCCGCCGATGACGACGATTTTCTTGGCGTTACGGGCGAGCGGGAGCGTATCGCGGTCGTTCTTCAGCAGCACGATCCCCGCTTCGGCCGCGCGCTGGGCTACGACGGCGTGGGCGGCATAGTCGATCGGTTGCGGCGTGGTAGGTGCCGGACGATCGACGATCCCGCTGGCGAACATCGTGCGCAGGATGCGGCGAACCTTCGTATCGATGGTCGGCAGCGAGATATCCCCCGCTTCGACGGCGGTCTTCAGCGCAGGGCCGAAATAGACGGCCTTGTCCAGCTCCTGTCCCGACTGCTGATCCAACCCGGCCTTGGCGGCCTTGACCGTCGAATGAACCGCGCCCCAATCCGACATGACGAAGCCTGGATAGTTCCAGTCGCGGCGCAGCACGTCAGTCAACAGAAACGGGTTCTCACAAGCCCAATCGCCATTCACCTTGTTATAGGCGCACATGACGGAACCGGGTTGGCCGCGTTCGATCGCGATCTGGAAGGCGAGCAGGTCGCTTTCGCGTAGCGCGGCTTCGCCGATACGCGCGTCGAGAACATAGCGGCCGCTTTCCTGCGAATTGAGCGCGAAATGCTTCACCGTGGCGATGATGTTGTTGGACTGGATGCCGCGGATGCTTTCGCCACCCATGACGCCGCTGAGCAACACATCCTCGCCGAAATATTCGAAGTTGCGGCCGCCCCAGGCGTCGCGCGTCAGATTGACGCCACCGGCCAGCAGCACGTTGAAACCCTTCGCCCGCGCCTCTGCACCGATCATCGCACCGCCCGCATGGGCGATGGCGGGATCGAAACTTGCGCCGATCGCCAGCGCCGACGGCAGGGCCGTGGCGACATCGCCCGGCCGCATCGATCCGCCGTTGCCGACGCCCAGGCCACCATCACTTTCATATAATTCGGGTACGCCCAGACGCGCGACGCCCGGCACATAGCCCGCGCCGATGCGCTTTTCGTCCGGCCGCGTCTTGCGCAAGACCGACCCGAAATTGCCGTGCAGCATCGCGATCTTTTCATCGAGCGTCATCTGCTTCAGCGCCGCCTCGGCGCGCTGATCGGGCGTCTGCCCCACCTCCTGCGCATGCGCGGACGCGAACAGCAGCGCGCCGAGCGCACAGGACGACACCAAGCGAGGGATCATGCCAGCCATGGCCAGTCTCCGAAATATCAGGATGAAAGGAGCGCGCCTCAAACGGCGCGCGAAAGGCTCGAACGACCCATGATGATCGCACCGCTGAAATTGAGAAGAGCGGGCAGCAGGCCGAAGGCGATCATGACGCCCGTCAACGCGCTGGTCGATTGCGGCAGTCCGGCAACCGCGCGCGCCGCGTCGAAGCCGAAGCCCGACAGGATAAGCCCGGTCAACAGGGTGCCGCCCAGCGCGAACGCGATCTTGTCGGCCGCGATCCACACGGCGGAATAGAGACCGGCATGGCGCTCATCTTCCGCCGAAATATCCGCGACAAGCGAAAAGCCGAGCATCGCCCAGCCCGAATTGCCGATGGCGGACGCGAAGGAGAAGAACAGCGCCGCCGCCGCGCCCCAATGCGCGCCCAACGCCCATAGCCCGTAGAAAGCGCCATGGATGATCGCACCAGCGGCATAGCAGCGCGGCTTGCCGAAACGCGCCGCGGCTGCGACCCAGATCGGCTGGGCGACCACGATCCCGGCGCAAGCGGTCAGGACCAAGCCGCCGATCAGCGTCAGCGCATCCGTTCGCGCCATATTGTAGGACAGGAAATAGAGCATCGAGGCATAGGACATGCCCTGCCCGATCAGTTGCAGCAGATTAGCCGAGAGCAGTACGGAGAAGCGCCGGTGCGACAGCACCGTCATCGCTTCCCGCACGGTCAACCGAATGCGCGGCGCGGAAGGCGGGGCATTGCGTTGTATTCGAGCAGCGCGGCTAGCGCCGAAAAAGGCGCAAAGCAAGGCGACCGGACAGATCACGGCCAGCACCAGCGCCATGGATTCATAGGCCGCCTGCCCGCCGCCCCAATGCTGGACCAGCGCGGGCGCCAATCCGCCCGACACCATGACGCCAACGGCAGTGAAGACCAACCGCCACGCCATCAGGACGTTGCGTTCCCGTGGCGATGCGGTGAGTTCGCCCGCCAGCGCCAGATAGGGCACTGAAAAACTGGCGAAGACGATCATGTAGAGGCTGAACGTGGCAGCGACATAGGCGATGCGCAGGCTGGTGGAGCCTTCGGGCACATGGAACAGCAGCAGCATGGCGACCGGGGCGCCCAGCGCGCCCGCCAGCAGCCACCAGCGTCGGTGGATGCGTCTTTGCCAGCGATCGGACAGGACACCCACGGCGATGTCGCTGCCGATGCCCCAGATCATCTTGGGCACGAAGATCGCCGCTCCGGCAACGGCGGGCTGGATACCCAGCACCGTCGTCATGAAAAATAACAGCAGGAGCGAAGGCAGATCGCGGAACACCTGCCCCGCAACCTGTCCTGCGCCATAGGCCAGCTGGCCGCCAAGGCCGAGCGCGTTTTCGCTTTTCCCGGCAGGTGTGATCCCCTCAATGGCGGCCGCGCCGGTCATCGTGCGCCCGGACCGGCTGTAGGTGCGGCGGGTGGCTGCGGCGGCGACCAGCCGGCGGGCACGGGCGCGGGCTTTTGTTCGCGCGCGTAGTTTTCGAGGCTGGACAGGGACGGGCCGTAATCGGTCGTGGGCGCGGACAGCCATTTGGGGTCCATTGCCCGCGCTGTGGCCACCAGATCGGCGGGCAGCGATTCGATGGACGGCATGGTGCCGAAGCTGGTCAGGTAGCTGATATGGCCCGGCGCCTGGCCCATCAGCATCCATGGCAGCCAGGGGGTAATGCGTTGCCATGCGCCGACATGCGGCAGATGCGTCAAACGGGGGTTGAGCACGTCGGCGCGCTTGACCGAATAGATGAACTGTTCCGACACGCGGTTCATGACGCCCGAGCTTTCGCGCGGCCATTTGTCCGGCTGGAGCGCGTTGGGATACATCATGTCGATGCCGGTCTGGCACACCAGCGTATCGTCCGGTCCGGTGCTCCAGTCGAGCAGGAACGGCTTGCGGACAGGCGCGCCCTTCTGCAACCCGCCATAAGATGGCGGTTCTGGCACGAATTCGCTGATGGTGAAGTTGAACGGATCGTTGGCGATCGGAACGACCCGAACGTCTTCATTGGTGTAGGGATTGCGCCAGGTCTTCAGAATTTCGCCGCTTTCCAGATCGCGATAGAAGACGATCTCGCGCAGCATCCGTCGCCATCCGCCGTCTTCCAGCTTCTTGACGCGCACGACGCTGAACCCTTCGACGCCGAACAGCGGCCGGACCTTTTCATTGTCGCGCACGCCCCATGCCTTGCCCTTGAGCCAGCCGATCTTCTCCTTCGACGGATCGAGATCGCCGTCCAGGCGGGCATAGGTGTCGCGATTCCAGATGGGATCCTTGAAATCGATTTTCGTCACGAACGAAGGCACTGAGTTTGCCGCGGCAGCGACGCGCGGTGCGGCGATTGCACCGGCAGCGACAGCCGCCAGACCTAAGCCTTGGCGGCGCGTGATTCCATCCATTGTCATGGTCTATATTCCCCTACTCACATGAAACGATCCGGGCAGAAAAGCCCGCTATTTGCGACTGATTTCAATGCCATCGCGCCGCCCGATCCGCGCATCCAGCTTGCGTCGGGCGGGCTGCAACCGGTTGCCGAACGCCTGCATGAACAAAGCGGACAGTTGGGCGGCATCCGCTATTTCACGAAATTTGGGCGGGCCGGGACGATCGGGTTCGCAGATCGCACCGCCGAAATAATGGTCGACCCCGTCTAGAACCATCGCATAGCGATTCCCGCCCGGCGCCGCTGCATCATAAGCCGCCAGATGTCCGCGCCATCCCTCGCCGGTCTGATCCATACCCGGCAGGAAGTCGGCGGTCCCGCTCTGGACTAGCGCGGGCACCGCCAAGGCCCCATAGCCTGCCGCCGTGATCAGAACCGGAATGGGCGCGGGCGGCGAGAAGGCGACGACCGCCATGACCGAAGGATCACGCAAGGGCGCTTTTACGCCATCCGGCACCACCGCTTCCGCGCCGCCCAAGGTAAGAGCGGTCAGCCCGCCATAGCTGTGGCCCGCCGCGATATAGGGTCCACCGATATGACGCGACACCGCGCGCATATCCTCGATCCGCGCTTTCCAACTCGCCAGTCCCTTGAATTCGGCGGTGCGGGGATGGTTGGTTAAATCCACATGAAGCGGCGCGAACACTGCATAGCCTGCCTCGACCCACGGGCCGATCAACCGATCATATTTCCAAGGCGCGGATGCAGCGCCATGGGAAAAGGCGATCGTGCCGATCGGCCGACCGCGCGGCGTCCAGTGCCAAAGCGGGATCGCCCTGCCATCCGGGCCATCCAGCGTCAACTGTCTGGCCGTAGCGGTCGACGCCGCAATCGCGGGATGCGCATAAGCGAGACTGGCGATGGTTGCCGCCAAAATCTCGCGCCGGGAACGGTCGAAGCTCATGATCGGCAACCTATCCGGGCGACGCACCGGCCATAGTGGCAAGCGGCGCTTGTCCGGCAGGCGACCACTGCTTGCGGCCGCGCCCTTAAGCCAGCCCTGTCGGTTCGCTCAGGTCGCGGCTGATGGCCGCCGCGTAGGATGTCAGCACCGGCAGATACTTCTCCAGCGCGGCATCGATTTTCATGGCGGTCACGAAAAACACCATCGTCATCGCCGCTTCGAACACGCCGTCGCAGAAAATCGGCACGGCGATGGAACTGGTCTTGCCAGGCGTGCGGTTGAAATGATTGCGACCCTGGACGGCAAAGCCATTCTGCCGGATTTTCGCCACGTCCAGACTAGCCTCTGCCGTGCTCAGATAATCAAGGTCGATATCCTGCGACACGCGCATCCAGTTGAGGATCATTTCGCGGTCCTCATCCGGTGCGAAGGCGAGCGACAATTTGCCAGACGCACTGTCCAGGATCGGCAAGGTGAAGCCGGGATAGTAATTTTCGAACGTGAGCGACGTGTTCGCGTGGGTGCTGTCGCGCAGCATCATGCGGCGGCCCACGCGAATGGCGATCGAAATCGGCCAGCCCACCTCCTGCGTCAGCGCCAAGATATGCGGGCGGGCGATGTTGACGAGATGGTCGCCATGCTGGAAACCCTGCGCCAATGTCTGGACCATGGCGGTGGCGCGATAGCGTTTACGCGATGGCTCCTGTTCGATCAGACCTTCATATAATAAGGTCTGCACGATCCGGCATGCGGTGGGATAAGGCACTTTGGATGCGCGAGAAATTTCCATCATGGAAAGCGAGCCATGCTGATTGATGGCCCGCAACGCTGAAATGGACCGGCTGATAGACCGGATAGGGACACCCTTTTCCATATATGCGACTCCCGTATGACATTTCCGTTGCAGATAAGGGATCATGAAATTCTCATAGATCGGATAGTGCGGCAACGTTTATCCGCCTGTCGGATAGATTGTCTCTTTGTCGCCGCCTTATGGAACCAACAGCGTTGTTCGCCTGCCGAAGCTCTGCAACGCATGGCGTGAGGGTGGCGGGCTGTCCGTCTAGCTGTTGCAGTCTCCACCGCGATCTCCGCCCCATCTGCAAGGACATGATCATGCTGCACATTTCCCGCCCGGCCCTACGCCCCGATACAGAGGCCTTCCTTGCGCGACGCGGTGCGGGCAGCGGCTTGCTGATCGACGGCAGCTGGCGGGACGCCCAAGGGAGCGGCACGCTCGCTACGCTGGACCCCGCAACCGGCAAGGAACTGGCGCGAATCAGCGATGCGTCGACCGCCGACGTCGATGAAGCCGTGTCGGCCGCGCGCAAGGCGCTGCCGGGGTGGCGGGCCACCACGCCCGTCGCGCGCGCACGCATCCTCTGGGCCATCGCCGACCTGATCGAAGCGCATATCGACGAACTGGCGGAACTGGAGACGCTGGATCAGGGCAAACCCCTGTTCGTAGGCCGTTGGGCGGAGATCCCCGGCGCCGTGAACCAGTTTCGCTTCTTTGCAGGACAGGCGATGGCGATCGAGGGGCAGACGCTCAACAGTTCGATCGACTATCAGCCGCAGGGCAAGCAGGTGTCGACCTGGACCGTGCGCGAGTTGGTGGGCGTGGTCGCCGCCATCGTGCCATGGAACTCCCCGCTGGTGCTGACCGCGATGAAACTGGCCCCGGCGCTGGCCGCAGGCTGTACCCTTGTGCTCAAGCCTGCGGAAGACACGTCGCTGACCGCGCTGCGGCTGGGCGAACTGATGATGGAGGCGGGCCTGCCTGCGGGCGTGCTCAACATCGTCACCGGCCTTGGCGCCACCACCGGCGCGGCGCTGTCCACCTACAGGGGCGTCGACAAAATCGCCTTCACGGGTTCCACCGCCACGGGCCGCGCGATCCTCGACGCGGCCAAGATCGATTTCAAGCGCGTGACGCTGGAACTGGGCGGCAAATCCCCCACCATCGTCATGCCCGACGCCGACCTCAGCCTCGCCATTCCCGGGGTCGCCAACGCGATCTTCTTCAATGGCGGCCAGGTGTGCATCGCCGGATCGCGCCTTTACGTGCATAGCAGCATCCGGGATCAGGTGATCGAGGGTGTCGCCGCCTATGCAAAAGGCCTGGCGTTGGGCCATGGCCTGGATGCGGCGACGCAGATGGGGCCGCTGGTGTCGGCCCGCCATGCCGAACGGGTGGCGGGCTTCATCGACGGCGCCCGCGCGGACGGGGCGAGCATCGTGACGGGCGGCGAGCGCTTGGGCGACGCAGGTACATTCATCACCCCCACCCTCGTTACCGATGTCCGCCCCGACATGGCGATCGTGCAGGAAGAAGTGTTCGGCCCCGTGCTGGTCGCCCAAAGCTTCGACGACACGGACGAAGTGATCGCGGCGGCCAACGACAGCCAATATGGCCTGGCCGCCAGCGTGTGGACCGAATTGCTCTCGACGGCACACCGTATGAGCAGCGCGATCCATGCCGGGACCGTCTGGATCAACTGCCACGCCATGTATGACGCCACCTTGCCGATCGGCGGCATCAAGCAATCCGGTTGGGGACGCGACAGCGGACGGCAAGCGCTCGACAGCTATCTGGAGTGGAAGACCGTCTGCGCCGTCATCTGAACCCCGGCGACTAGAGTCCCATCTTCGGCCCGCGCACCTCCTACAGGGGCGCGGGCCGTTGCGTTCTTGCGTCAAATCGCCCCGCCTGCTCGCATGGCGGTCAAATATCGCCGGACACTGGCTCCGCCCCTGACAATGCAGTCGGTTGTGCTCAGGCGATGGTCCCACGGGACCGCGACGATTTCGGTAATCCGGCCTCACGGTATAGCGCTGCATCCTTGTCATGGATGACGCCCCTATCCGGTGGCCGCTTGATATGGGGTGCTTATGGCCTATCGGTTGGGCGTTGACGTGGGCGGGACATTCACGGACCTGCTGCTGTTCGAAGAGGAAAGCGGCGCGTTCTGGCGGCACAAGACGCCATCGACCCCGCATGACAGTTCCGAAGGCATCCTCAATGGCGTCACCGCCATTTGCGGAAAGGCGGACATCACGCCAGCCGACATCGAGATCTTCCTGCACGGCACCACCGTCGCGACGAACGCCATCCTGGAAGGCAAAGGCGCGCGCGTCGGCCTGATCGTGACGGAAGGCTATCGCCAGATCATGCAGATCGCACGCAGCTTCGTCCCCGGCGGCCTGGCGGGCTGGATCGTATGGCCCAAGCCCGTCCCTCTCGCCGCGCTGGAGGACACGTTCGAGATCAAGGGGCGCATGGACGCGAAGGGCAACGAACTGCGCCCGATCGACGATGCCGACATTCGCGCCGTGTTGGAAGCGCTGAAGGCGCGCGGCGTCGAAGCGCTGACCGTCAGCCTGGTCAACGGCTATATCAACGGCGCGCATGAAAAGCGGGTGGGCGAACTGGCGGCCGAAATCCTGCCCGATATTCCGATCTCGCTCAGCCATATCGTCCTGCCGGAAATGCAGGAATATGAGCGGACCCTGACCACGGTCGCCAACGCATCGGTGCGTCCGGTCGTCAGCCGCTATGTCCGCAACCTGCGCGACCGCCTGCGTGACTCCGGCATGGCGGGTCAGTTGTCGCTGCTGCGGTCCGACGGCGGCCTCATGTCGTCGGAAAGCTCGGAAGAACAACCGGTTGCGCTGCTCATGTCCGGCCCGGCAGGCGGCGTCACCGGCGCGCTTTGGGTCGGCAAGAATGCGGGCATCCGCAATATTCTGACCCTAGACGTCGGCGGCACATCGACCGACGTGGCGCTGATCGAAAATCTGGAAGCGCGCCGCGTTCGCACGACGGAGGTGGGCCATCTGTCGGTCCGCGCCTCCGCCCTGGACGTCAAGACCGTGGGCGCGGGCGGCGGGTCGATCGCCTATGTGCCCGAACTGACCAAGGCGCTGCGTGTCGGTCCGCAATCGGCGGGCGCGGTGCCCGGTCCCGTCGCCTATGGCAAGGGCGGCACGCTGCCCACCGTGACCGACGCCAACGTCGTGCTGGGCTATCTGCCCGAAGCGCTGCTGGGTGGCACGTTCAAGCTGGACAAGGCCGGTTCGGAAAAGGCGGTACAGACCATCGCCGACGCGCTGGGCATCGGCCTTTACGAAGCCGCGCGCGGCATCATCGACATCGTGAACGAGAATATGTTCGGCGCGCTGCGCATGATCTCGGTGCAGCAAGGCTATGACCCCCGCGATTTCGCGCTCATGGGCTTTGGTGGGGCCGGTCCGATCCACGTTAACGCGGTCGCCCGCCTGATGGGCAGCTGGCCCGCCGTATCGCCGGTATCACCCGGCGTGCTGTGTGCGCTGGGCGACGCCACGACCCAGATGCGCGCGGAAACCGCCCGCTCCTTCTCCCGCCGGTTCAGCGAGACGCAGGAATCCGAAGTCCGCACCATCCTGGACGAGATGGCAGCGCAGACCCGCGAAGCCCTGATCGCGGACGGCGTGCCGGAATCGGAAATCAGCAGCCTGTTCGAAATCGACGTGCGTTATGAAGGCCAGGCCTTCGAAGTGCCACTGTCGATCGATCCGGAAACGCTGGCGAAGGACGGCTTGGCTGGCATCACCGCACGGTTCGACGCGGAGCATAAGCGGCTGTTCACCTTCAACATGGACTCCGCGCACGAACTGGTGAACCTGCGCGCCGTGGCGTTGGGTCAGGCGCTCGACCTGCCGGCCGCCGAACTGCCGGTCGGCAATGGCGACCCGATCGACGCTAAGATTCGCGATCACCAGCTCTGGATCGACGGGGAAATCCGGCCTGCCGTTATCTACGATCGCGCCAAGCTGCGCCAGGGCGACATCATCCCCGGCCCGGCCATCGTCACCGAGATGGACTCCACCACGCTGATCGAGGCGGATTGCACCGCCACCGTCGACCGCGTCGGCAACATCCTCATCAACCCGACCACCCAGGCCTGAAGGATTTAGCGATGCCTGCAACCATCATTCAGAGCAACGACGCCCCCTTCAACCCGGGTCGCATCGACCCGGTCACGCTGGAGGTGATCGAGAACGCCCTGCGCAACGCCCGCGTCGAAATGGACGCCACATTGGTGCGGACCGCCATGTCGCCGGGTATCCGCGAACAGGGCGACGCCTTCCCCCTGATCGCCGATCACAAGGGGCGCATGATCGTGGGCCAGTTCGGCTCCTATATCGGCCCGTTCCTGGAAGGGTTCGAAGGCACGATCGAGGATGGCGACATGATCATGCTGTCCGATCCCTATTCGGTCGGCGGCGCGATCAGCCATTGCAACGACTGGCTCGTCCTGCTGCCCGTTTTCAAGGATGGGCGCCTGATCGCCTATACCTCCATGTTCGGGCATCAGTCCGACATCGGCGGCAAGGTGGCCGGTTCCATGCCGATCGACGCCACCTCGATCTTCCAGGAAGGCGTGCGCATTCCGCCGATCAAAATCTATCGGCGCGGCGAATATAATGCCGATCTGATCAAGCTGATCATGACCCAGGTCCGCACCCCCGAATGGTGCTCGGCGGATTTGAACGCGCTGATCGCTTCCTGCCGCGTGGCTGCGCGCCGGGTGGTGGAAATGGCCGAACGCTTCGGCGACGATGTGTTCGTATCGGCGACCGACGAACTGCTCGCCCGCAACTATCGCGCGATGAAGCATCTGATCGCCACGTCGGTGGGTGAGGAACCGGTCAGCTTCCAGGATTATATCTGCGACGACGGCATGGGTTACGGCCCCTACCGCATCCGCTGCACCATGCGGCGCGAAGGCGAGCGGGTGATCCTGGATTTCGACGGCACCGATCCGCAAAGCCCGGCATCCATCAACTTCTTCCTCAACGAAAACATGCTCAAGATGTTCTTCGGCATCTACATGATCATGGTGTTCGATCCGCAGATCCTGTTCAACGACGGGTTCTACGAACTGATCGACGTCCGTATTCCCCAAGGGTCGCTGCTCAAGCCCGATTTCCCCGCCGCCCTGTCGGGCCGCACCCATGCGCTGGGCCGCATCTTCGACATTTTGGGCGGACTGCTGGGTCAGAAGACGCCGGAATTCCTGAACGCCGCCGGCTTCTCGTCCTCGCCGCATCTCTTCTATTCGGGCACGGACAGGAACGGCAAATATTTCCAGCTGTTCCAGATCGGCTTCGGCGGCATTCCGGGCCGACCGCTGGGTGACGGGCCGGACGGCCATTCGCTCTGGCCGGGCTTCACCAATGTGCCCAACGAGTTTCTGGAGCGTTACTTTCCGCTGGTCATCGAAAATTACGAGACCGTCGCGGATTCGGGCGGCGCCGGGCTGCATCGGGGCGGAAACGGCATCAAAATGTCCTACCGCTTCCTGGAACCCGGCGCGATCGCCATCCATGACGACCGCTGGTTCGTGCCGCCATGGGGCGTCAATGGCGGCCATCCGGGCGCCCGCGCGCGCAAGATCCTGGAAAAGCCCGATGGCACCCAGACGATCTTGGGCAACAAGCTGGAGGATTTCGAGGTCGAGGCAGGCGATATCCTCCATTTCATCACCTGGGGCGGCGGCGGCTGGGGCGATCCGCTCAAGCGCGACCCGGCACTGGTGGCGAAGGAAGTCCGCCAGGGCCTGGTGACGGTGCAGGGCGCGCGCGTCTACGGCGTCGTCATCGTCGATGGCGAGGTGGACGAAGGGGCAACCGCTGCCCTGCGTTCCAGCATGGTCGCGTCCAACCTGCGCGATCCCGACATGCTGTTCGACTTCGGACCGGACATCGAAAAGCTGCGCGCCAACTGCGAAGCGGAAACCGGCCTCCCCGCGCCGCGCCAGCGCCTGTGGGCCGTTCCCGAAGCCATCGCGGCGGAGTGATCCATGGCCGATGATCTCAATGAAAACTACCGGGGCGCGTTTGACGGCGCGCTCCGCTTCGGCAGCAAGCCCGCGCTGCTGATCGTCGATGTGGTCGTCGCCTATCTGACGCCCGGATCGCCGCTCTACGACCCGGCGTTCCAGGTGGCGCTGGAATCCAACGAACGGCTGGTCGCGGCAGCGCGGGCGGCGGGCATGCCGGTGATCTTCACCAATGTCGTCTATCAACCCGGCGGCGCGGACGGCGGGCTGTTCTACCGCAAGGTGCCCGCCCTGTCCGCCTTCCAGCGCGGGTCGGCGATGGGCGCATTTCCTGATACGTTGCAACCGGCCGATGCGGATACGATCGTGTCGAAACAATATGCGTCGGCCTTCTTCGGCACGTCGCTCGCCTCTACCCTGGCGGCGCAGGGGATCGACACGCTGTTGATTACCGGCTTCTCCACATCCGGCTGCGTCCGCGCGACGGCTCTGGATGCGCTTCAGCACGGGTTCGTGCCCTTCGTGGTGCGCGAAGCCTGTGGCGACCGTCACCCCGCCCCGCATGAGGCCAATCTGTTCGACCTTCAGGCCAAATATGCCGAAGTGGTGAGCGAAGCGAAAGCAATCGAACTGATCGGAGGCTGAGGTCTTCCTTCGCCAAACGAAAAGAGCCTGCATTCGCGTCGGATGCAGGCTCTTTTCGTTGAGGTTGCAGCAGGTCTAAAGCCGAGCGGTAACGGCTTTCGTTTCCAGATAAGCGTCCAGCCCTTCCTTGCCGAACTCCCGGCCCCAGCCAGACTGGCCATAGCCGCCGAACGGGATATTGGTGCCGACAGCACCATGGCAGTTGATCGACACATGGCCGGAGCGGATGCGCGCGACCAGCCGGTGGGCAGTCGACAGGTCGCGGGTCCATACGCTGCCCGACAGGCCGAAGGGCGTATCGTTGGCGAGCGCCGCAATGGCGTCCAGATCGGTGGTGGCGAAGCGCTGCACCGCCATGACCGGGCCGAAAATCTCCTCACGCACCACCGCCATGTCGGGGGTCGTGTCGGTGAAGATCGTCGGCTGAATGAAGTTGCCCGGCCGGTCGAGCCGCTTGCCCCCCGCGACCAGCCTTGCGCCCGCGGCGACTGCCCCTTCGATATAGCCCATCACCTTGGCGGTATGCGCGTCGGAGATCATCGGCCCCTGCTGCGTCGACAGCGCCAGGCCGTGGCCCAGCGCCATGGACCCGGCAAAGGCAGCCAGTCCCTCGATCAGTTGATCATGTATCAATTCGTGCACGAAGATGCGCGTACCCGCCATGCAGTTCTGGCCCTGCAGGAAGAAGGTAGCGAGCGCGACGCCGGGGATGGCCAGCGCCAGGTCGGCATCGGGCATGACGACCACCGGCGACTTGCCACCCAGTTCAAGCGATACCTTCTTGAGATTGCCAAGGGCCGCCTGCACGATCCGCTTGCCGGTGGCGGTTGATCCGGTGAAGCTGATCTTGTCCACGTCGGGATGTTCGGCCAGCCGCGCGCCCGCCGTGGCGCCCAGGCCATTGACGATATTGACCACGCCGTCGGGGAAGCCGGCTTCCCCGATCATCGCGCCCAGCGCAAGGATCGACAGCGGTGTTTCCTCCGACGGCTTGATCACCACGGTGCATCCGGCCGCCAGGGCAGGCGCAAGCTTCAGGATAGCGGTAGACAGCGGGACGTTCCACGGCACGATCTGTCCTGCCACCCCCACCGGTTCGCGCAGCGTATAGGTCAGCGCCTCCGTCTCGGCCGCGACATGGCGCGGTGGGGCGATGGTCGTCCCTTCGATCCGCATGATCGCACCGGCATAATAATCGACCATTTCGACGCAGTTGGCGACCGTCAGCCCCGCGATGAACATCGGCATGCCATTGTCGAGCACGTCGAGTTCTGCGAGCAGTTGGCTGTTGCTTTCCATCACCCGCGCCAGGCGAAACAGCAGAGCCGTTCGCTGTGCCACGGTCATGCGGCGCCACGGCCCGTCGAACGCGCGCCGTGCCGCCGCGACGGCGCGATCGATGTCGGACGCGTCCCCTAATTGTACCGTCGCCAATGGCATGCCGGTCGCGGGGTCGGTGGTTACGCGCGTGCCGCCCTGCCCGTCCACCCATTGCCCGTCGATCAGCAGTTGGTGTGGCCCTTTCAAAAACGCTGTCGTTTCCGGCGCGATCGCGTGGCCGTCGAACGCTTTCACGCGGTCATTCATACCGGCACCGTCCTGCAATCATAATCGAACAACCCGAGAGACTCCTCATCACGCATCTCACCCAGGCCGAAATTTTTGGTTTCCTGACCCTGCATCCGGTCAGCATTGGCATTGGATTCGGCCTGGATGAAGCTTGCCCTGTCATGGCGCGCCGCGACGTAACGGCGCAAGCCCTCCTCGACCGTTCCGCCCGCCGCCAGCGCGCGCGCCAGAACGACGGCGTCCTCGATCGCGCAGGCCGCGCCGTGCCCCAGAAACGGCGTCATGGCATGCGCGGCGTCGCCCAGCAGCGTCACATTGCCGTCGACTATCCAGTCGGGCAACGCCGCTCTTGCATTGATCGCCCATTTGAACAGCGGCACCTGCGACGCCGCCCCGATCAACGCCTGCACGTCTTCGCACCAACCGGCAAAGACCGCCCCCAGATCGGCGGGATTTGCCGGGATGGTCCAGCCCTCATCGGTCCAGCCCGATTGCCGCGCGAAAAAGACGATGTTGAGCAACTTGCCTCCGCGCACCGGGTAGCGGGTGACCATCCGCCCAGGCCCGATATGGATCCCTGGATAGTCCGCCAGCGGCTTCACGGCGCCTTCCGCCGGGACGAGCGCCCGCCACGCCACATGGCCGGTAAAGTGGGCAGGCCTGGTTTCGAACCTTTCGCGCACGACCGACTTCACGCCATCCGCGCCCACGATCACGTCCCCGGTGATCCGCGTTCCGTCCTTCAGGATGACGCTGGCCCCCTCCGTGGATACGGCCGCCGCGTCGTTGCGCAACGTGACGCCAGCATCACGCGCCGCCTTGAGCAACAGCGCGTGCAGGTCGGCCCGGTGCACGGTGACATAGGGTGCGCCGTATTTTCCCCGCTGGCTTTCCCGATTGATCGGGATGAGTGTGCGGCCATCCTCCCAATGCTGGATGCGTTGGCGCGTCGGTTCGACCCCCGCCGCAGCGACGTCTTCGCAAATGCCGATATGGTCCAGCCCCTTCATCGCATTGGGCGACAAGGTGACGCCCGCCCCTATGTCCCCGAATTGGGGCGCTGCTTCCAGCAGGGTGACGGGAAACCCGGCCCTGGCGATCGCGGTCGCAGCGGTCATCCCGCCGATCCCGCCGCCAACGATCACGATATGTTCAGAAGCAGCCATTTTTCACCATTATATCACAGGGACATCCTGGCATTTGAACGGCGTTTTGGCACCCCACGATGTCGGGTAAGATACTATCCGGCATGCGGATAACGCCCCCTTCGCCATCAAGGCGTCACGGATTGCATGTTGGGACGCGTTCCTGCCTTCAATACCTATCGGCAAATGCATCCCACCCCCATCGAATATCCGACAGTCGGATGGAATAGAACTTTCCTGGCCGGGTCAGTGCGAATCCTATCTGCTCGTGACCTGCGGAAAACCGCTCTTTTGGGGAAGGAGAACTGGCATGTCTCGCGTCGATCTATTGGGTGACCGTATTTGTTCTGTAACCTGCCTGCTTATAGTCGGCTGGTTCTTATACAGCGTGGCGTTTTAAGCTGCGCTTCGAAATGAACGTATGCAATCGCGTTGGCGTTTCCGGAGCGTCGGCAAGGGCAATGTCGAAACGGTCACAATCGTGATCCGAGCACGATGATCCGCACGATAGCATGGATGGTGGTTTTGGTGGGCCCGGCAGGACTTGAACCCGCAACCTATCCGTTATGAGCGGACAGCTCTAACCAGTTGAGCTACAGGCCCCACCTGCGCTGCCGATAGGCAGCATTAAGCCGCTTTGCAAGCCTCTACGCGCGTTGGAACGGCGGTTATCAATTGATCCAGCGTGGCGGCATACACGCCGCGATGGGCCAAATGAGTCAATACCCCATCCCACCAATGATAGAACGCCGTTCGATCACTCTCATCCCGCACATAGGGCGTGTGCCCCGGCTCCAATGTGGGCGAATGAAAGCTGAAATTGAGCACCGGTACGCCCTCAGCAATCAGGGCATCGATGGCGATGATAGCCTCCGCCAAAGTGACGCCTTCCGGCGTGAGCGGTATGCGGCTGAGCAGCCTGGCCCGCGACAGGGCGCCGGCCAATGGCCCCATGGCCTGGGCGGCGCGATACAGCCGCTCGCCGCCGCCCCGCAACAATCCGGCAAAGGCCGTGGACAGTGGCAATTCGATGAGCGATCGCGTCGGCCCCGCCCAGTAGGGATGTTGCGGCAAGCCCTGGAAATTCGGCCCGTGTTGATGGCTGTAGTCGAACCGGCTGCGCACCGAACTGTCGAGGCGGAAGCCCGATTCTTCCAGCAAGCGCGCGCTGTTGGGGCCAACCCCGTAACGCCCCGCACGATAGGCGATCGGCCTGCGTCCGAACCGCGCCTCGATCCGCGCGCACAAGGCTTCCATCTTGGCGCGTTCGACCTCCTCCGGCAGAAATCCGACATAGCTGTTGGCGGCATTGACCGCTTCGACATGTGGCGGATTGACCCATGGGTGAAGATGCGCGCCGATGTCCGCCGCGCCATCGGCGGCCCATTGTCCCATCATTGCGGCGGCGGCATCGCTGTCGATCACCGGATAGTCGGTGACATATATGGGCTTGACCCCTGCGGCCGCAAAATAGGCCTGGCCCCGCGCCATGCCCGCCAGGGCGGTTACCCCATGGTCGGACCGACTGAAAGGCGCGTCCCAGTCGAACTCTTCCTCCGTATCCACGAACAGCATGAATCGCGTGCCGAAGGACGCGTCGAGAACGATCCTGTCCTGCGGCAGTGGTGGCAGGAGCAGATTGCCATCATGATGAGATGCGGTCATGCCTCGTCCCTATCGCGCAATGGTTGCGATAGGGTTTCCCTGCCTGTCAGGCCTGATCGGCGATATCGCCAACCGCCGCAACCGCCGGAATGGTGAGCAGGAGGCGGTTAGGCTCGATAGCCAGTCCACCGCCGCAGGTCGCCGCCAATCCCCGGATGAGCCGCAGGGAAAAGCCAAGGCCCAGCAGCGGCCCATCGACCCAGTCGCCGCTGGCGTCATAACCCGGATCGAGCAATTGCGCCTCGTCCATCCCGGACAGGGCGGATGGGCGATCGATCGCGAACGCCACGCGCCCGGCCGCGCCATCCGGCTGGAACCAGCAGGCCCCGGTCACGATGTCGCTCGGCGGCGTAACGGAAATGGCGGTTCGCAGCAGATGCTGGACCATTCGTTCGCCCTGGACCGGGTCTATCCGCACCTGCGGCAACCCCGGTGCGACAGCGATGTCGACACCTATATCGCCCTGCTCGGCAAAGCGCGTGGCGACCTGCGTGACCAGAAGGGCCGGGTCGATCAGTTGCGGCACGGTCGCGCCGTCGCCGCGCGATACCCTTGCCGCCAGGTCCAGATCATCGAAGGCCGCGAGCAGGTGGCGCGCGTCGACGGCGATCTTTCCCGCCATGTCGCGATAGGCGACGCCCGCCGCACCGAACAATTCCTGTTCGATGATTTCCGCAAAGCCCAATATGGCGTTCAGCGGCGTCCGCAGTTCATGCACCAGTTGGCGCAGCGAATCTGCCGACAGACCCGCAATGGCCATGGATGAGGGCCGGGGTTCGCTGGCGACTTCATGCAGGAAGGGACGACGGGCCTGCCCGCGATAGCCTTGGAACCGGCCCGAGCGGCTATCGAAATAGGGGGTTGCCGATAACCGCCATTCGCCCGCCATCGCGCCGCCTACGATGGTATAGCGACCGTTCTGGAAAGCACTGCGGCGCGCGAAGGCGCCTGTGACATGGGCGTCCGGCCCACTGCCGCCTTCCAGCGCGACATCGCCCAGGGACAGGCCTATCAAAGCGGCGCGCGGCCCTTGGTCGATCCAGAGGATGACGCCTTCGGCATCGGTCTCGAACGCAAATTCTCGTGGCGCTGGCGGGGTGTCCGTGTCGGAGTTCGCCGCTTCCAGCGGCTTGCGATTGCTCGTGAAGCGCGCGATCCGATCGACCAGATTGCGGATCTGCCCTTCGTCCGCCGGTTGCGTGCGGAGCAGTGTGACCGTCGCGGACGCAGCCGCCTCGACCGGTCCCGTGTCGGCGTCCGCTCGCATGTCCGGGGTCAGGATCATGTCGTCGTCGCCGACCATGTCGCGCCGCACGGTGGACAGGACCAGGTCGTGCGCGCCGAATGCCTCCAGCGCCTTGCGCGTGGCCGGGCCGACATCGCGCCGCCCGCGCAATACGCCGCGCGCGGTCGGCGTCAGATGCGGGAGCAGGTCGACCCAGGCCGCGTCGGGCAGTTGCGCGCGCGCCGTCGCGGCCGCAGCGATGGCAGGGCGATCATTGGCGAAGAAAGCGACCAGCCCGGGCGAACGCAAACGGCCACCCAATTCCACGACGGTCGCGATTCGCTGCGTCTCGCTCAACTGCGGTCGCAGTTGCGACAAGCGGTCGAGCAGAGCGCCCCGCTCCGAAACGGTCATGATCGTCTGGTCGAACCTGTCCCGCTGCGCCATCAGGTCGACGCATTGCCGCCACAACGTCACCGCGCCCAGCCCGCTGCGGTCATCGGCCGCCAGCACTGTCTGCAAGAGATCGTTGAAACGCACGAAAATCCCCAATTTATGCGGGTTGAAAGCTGGTGATCGACACGATGTCGAAGCCGTCGGGATCATCGATAGGCGCTTGGCGCCGAAAGGAAAAGGCCCCCATCCCGCGAACGAAAGCAATCGTCGCATAGTGGGACAATTGCAATGCTCTGAAACATTATTATGATGACCCGTACAAACAAGACAGGAAATAAGCGAAATAATGGCCGGTCCCAACATCGACGATATCGACATGCATATCCTGGGCGAACTGCAGCAGGACGGCAGGATGACCAATGTGGAATTGGCGCGCAAAGTGGGACTGACCGCACCGCCATGCCTGCGCCGCGTTCGCGCGCTGGAAGAAGCGGGGGCGATCAAATCCTACCACGCCGTCGTGGACCCGGCGATGCTGGGCTATACGATCACGGTGTTCGCGATGGTCAGCCTGAAGAGCCAGGCGGAAGCGGACCTCAAGGCGTTCCAGGACCATGTCGCGTCCCTGCCCGAAGTGCGCGAATGCCATATGCTGAACGGTGAAATCGACTTCATCCTGAAGGTGGTCGCCCCTGACCTCCAAAGCTTCCAGCAATTTCTGACATCGCACCTGACGCCTGCGCCCAATGTCGTGAGCGTCAAGACATCGCTGACCATTCGCACGTCGAAAAATCTGCCCGGCGTTCCCCTGCCCGTCTGACACATACAGGCAGGGTCTTCCCGGTTCAGCCTGCCTTGCGGTCCTGATGATTGGCCCACAGGGTCCAGAAGCCGGCAATCGCCGTCCAGTTGCCGGTCACCTGCGCCAAGGCGGCCTGCGCATTGGTCAGGTCACCGGACCGCGCCAGCGCCACGCCCAGCCGGGCATTGGCGCGGCCCGTGTCGATCCCGCCCTTGGCCAGCGCCAAACGATATTGTTCGGCCGCCTGTGGAAATTGGCTGAGCGAGAAATAGCTGTCCGCTACGGCCAGCGCGTCCTTGCCATTGCTGGACGTGGCCGCCTTCTTGGCCTGCGCGGGCAAGGCGGCGATTTCCTTGGTCGCCTTGGGCGTAACGCTCTTGAGCAACTGGCTCGTCACGCTTTGCGTCGGCGTCAGCTTGCCGGCGCTCCGCCCCGCTTCGATGATCGCCTTCGCCTCCGCATAATAGCCCGACTTCTCAGCCGCCTGCGCATAATTCTGATAGTCGCGTTCGCTGGCCATCGCCCCGTTCGCCGCCTGGAGGCGATAGAGATCGAGTTGCAGCTGCGGCTCCAATTCGGCGGCCGACTGGTAATTCACCAGCGCCGATCGCCATTGTTCCTTGCCATTCTGTTGATTTAGCCGTTCCCGATACAGCTGCCCGACCTCGGTCCAGTCGCCAGCCTGATAAGCCATGGAAATGGCGCGATCGGTCCAGGCGAGCGGCACGGGCTGTCCGGCCGCCTTCTGCTGCGCGATCGCCGCCTGGACGAAGGGACGCGCTTCCTTGGGCTTGTTGCGGCGCAGGGCGATGTCGGCGCGCAGCATCGTGGCGTCCACGCCGTCATAGCCGAGCGTCTTGGCGTAATCGAGCTGCGCCGTCGCATCTTGGTAATTGCCGACCGTGTAGGACAGATAGGCCGCGATGAAACGCAGCCTGGGCGCTTCGCCCTTCGGCAGCGCGGATGTCTTGAACAAGTCGGTCAGCGCGACCCGTTCCGCCTGTACGTCGCGACGTTGCGCCGCGAGTTGGAACCGCAGGCCAGCGGCGATATAGGATTCGAAATCTGTCGTGGGATTGAGGGCGGCGATACGACCGCTGGCGGTGGCCGTGTCACGCGCCTTGAGCGCTGCCTCGGCCGCCTGGACGTCCGCCCGGAAACCATCCGCCAACGCAATCGGCGGGCCTACGACTATGGGCTTTTTCTTGGCGGAAACCGGCGCGGCGATCATGGCGACCGCAACCACCAGCGCCGCCAACGGCAAACGAGAAACAATCATATTGATACGCATGGCCGCCCCGGCCTCCCCCAAAACAAATCTTCAAAAAAAATAGGCGGAAGCCCCCGACATCAGGGGCTTCCGCGCCAACAGGTTCAGGCGATCAGGCGCCCTTGGTGCTGAGATAGGCGAGCCACAGGCCAGCGACCTGCTTGCGCGATCCGCCCTGCACTGCTTCGAACGCAGCCTTCGCACCGGCATTGTCGCCAGCCAGCGTCTTGGCGATGCCCAGGCGGCTATTGACTTCGTCGGCGTCGACGCCGCCCTTCTGCTTGGCCAGTTCGAACATGGCGACAGCCTTGGCATAATCGCCATAGCCCAGATAAGCGTCGGCGGTGGCCGCCGCGATCTTGCCATTGGCAGCCTTCTTCGCGTCGGCTTCGGCCGCACCCAGCGTGCTCTTGTCGCCCGCGATCTTAGCTACCGCAGGCTGATATATGTCGCCACCGGCGCTCGCGTTCAGCACGCCCTTCGACCGGCCCTTGTCGATCACCGACTTCACTTCGCCATAGATGCCGGTCTTCGACGCCATCTCAGCATATTCGGTATAGTCGGCCGCGATCACCAGACCGTCGGAGGCACCCAGAAGGCGCAGCACGTCAAGATTTCTCGCGGTTGGAAATGGTGGGGTTCGCGCGCTGGAACAGGCGCACGAGCGTACGGAGATTCTGCCCGCTCGGTTCCGCCTGATAGGCCCATTTTGCCCATTCGGTGACTTCGGGCAATTTGGCGGCTTCCGCGCGGCTGACGCCGATGGCATACCATTGGGCCGGCGGCTGCTGGCCCGCCGCCTTCATGGCGTCCGCGCCCGCTTTCAACGCGGCCAGACCCTTCTGGTTGAAGCCACGAGCCGGTTCCGCCGATCCGTTGGCAGTGCCCGCCTTGCCGAAATAGGCCTGGGCCAAAGTCGGCTGCACCGATTCCGCCTTGTAGCCAGCAGCCAGGGCCGCTTCGGCACGCTGGATGGCGACGTCGTAATTCTTGGCGGCCATCGCCTGGTCGGCGGCGATCGCGTTGAACTGACCAGCCTGTTCGGGCGGCGTCAGGCCGCTATCCAGCATCTGGTTCAGCGCTTCGCCTTGCAGCGCGGTGTCCTTCGATGCGATCGAGGTGTTCAGCTTGATCGCGCCGATCTGATATTTGTCGTCGTTGGACGTCGCCTTGCTGTCCGCTTCCGCCAGGGCGGCCTTGGCGCCGGCGAAATCCTGCGCTTCTGCGGCCTTCTGCGCAGTCTGCAATGCCTTGATGACGTCGGGCGAGACGTTGAGTTTCGGTCCGGCCTTCTTCTCTTCCTTCTTCGCGGCAAAGGCGGGGGCGCAAACGGCGCCGCTCGTCATCGCCAGAGCCAAAGCGAGCGCCACCGGGGTAACAAAACGCATGATCCTTATCTCCTTTGCGCGCCTGCTGGGCAACAACAGGCGTCGTTTCGCGGTTGTGCGCCGATTAGGGGGCGGCGCGTGAACGGGCATTGAACAGCCTAAATCGTCGGAATTTGCAACCCTCATGCGCCCGGTTCGTTCCGTTCGCGAACTTATCCCGGCGGCATAACCCCTGCGCTGCACGTGCGGGCCCGTGTGCCTGCGCGAGGGGTGACAGATTTGTTTCGCTCGGCTAGGGGTTGAGCAACAGAAATCCATCCTGAAAAAGAGAATCGCATTGACCGACGAGACTGTCCTCGCCGACCCTTCGGACATCAGCCCCATCTCCATCGTCGACGAGATGAAGGCCAGCTATCTCGACTATGCCATGTCCGTCATCGTGGCCCGCGCCCTGCCGGACGTGCGCGACGGGTTGAAGCCGGTCCATCGCCGCATTCTCTTCTCCGCCCAGGAATCGGGCTTCGTTTACAACCGCCCCTATCGCAAGTCCGCCCGACTGGTCGGTGAGGTCATGGGTAAATATCACCCCCATGGCGACAGCTCGATCTACGACGCCTTGGCCCGCATGACGCAGGACTGGTCGATGCGCGTGCCGCTGATCGACGGTCAGGGTAACTTCGGTTCCATGGACCCCGATCCGCCAGCGGCCATGCGTTACACAGAAGCGCGCCTGGCGAAGGTCGCGACCGCGCTGCTAGACGACCTGGACAAGGACACGGTCGACTTCACGCCCAACTATGACGCGTCGGAGAGCGAGCCGCAGGTATTGCCCGCGCGTTTCCCCAACCTGCTGGTCAATGGCGCTGGCGGCATCGCGGTGGGCATGGCGACCAACATCCCGCCGCATAACCTTGGCGAAGTGTTGCGCGCCTGCCTCGCCTATATCGACAATCCCGGCATCACGACGGACGAACTGATCGCCATCGTCCCCGGCCCCGATTTCCCCACCGCGCCGCTGATCCTGGGCCAGTCGGGCGCACGCAGCGCCTATCACACCGGACGCGGCTCCATCATGATGCGTTCGCGCCATGTGGTCGAAAGCGGACGCGGTGACCGTGAATCCATCGTCCTGACCGCCATTCCCTATCAGGTCGGCAAGAACGGCCTCGTTGAAAAGATCGCCGAAGCCGCCAAGGACAAGCGGATCGAGGGCATCAGCGACATTCGCGACGAATCCAGCCGCGAAGGCGTGCGGATCGTCATGGACCTGAAGCGCGACGCGACGCCGGAAGTCGTCCTCAACCAGCTCTGGCGCAACACGCCTGCCCAATCGAGCTTCCCCGCCAACATGCTCGCCATCCGTGGCGGCCGCCCCGAACTGCTGGGCCTGCGCGAGATCATCGAGGCCTTCGTCAAGTTCCGGGAAGAGGTCATTACCCGCCGTACCAAGTTCGAACTGAACAAGGCGCGCGACCGGGCGCATATCTTGCTGGGTCTGGTCGTCGCCGTCAGCAATCTGGACGAGATGGTCAAGATCATCCGGGGGTCGTCCAGCCCCGCCGAAGCGCGCGAAAAGCTGCTGGCCCGCGAATGGCCGATCGGTGAAATCGCCCCCTATCTGCGTCTGGTCGAAGCGATCGAGACGGATGTCCATGGCGACGTCTACAAGCTGTCGGACATTCAGGTTCGCGCAATCCTGGACCTGCGTCTGCATCGCCTGACCGCGCTGGGCCGCGACGAGATCGGCAAGGAACTGGCCGAACTGGCCGAGGCGATCGCCGAATATCTCGCCATCCTGGGCGACCGGGTGAAGCTCTATGCGGTGATGCGCGAAGAGCTGGAGGCGATCGAAAAGGAATTTGCGACGCCGCGCCTGTCGGAGATCACCGCCGCCGCCGACGGGATCGAGGACGAGGATCTGATCGAACGCGAAGACATGGTCGTCACCGTCACGGTGCAGGGCTATATCAAGCGCACCCCGCTCGAAAGCTTCCGCGCCCAGGCGCGCGGCGGCAAGGGGCGGTCGGGCATGGCGACCAAGGATGAGGACGCCGTCACCGAAATGTTCGTGACGTCGACCCATACGCCGGTGCTGTTCTTCTCCACCGCCGGCAAGGTTTACCGCATGAAGGTGTGGCGCCTGCCCGAAGGTGGTCCTGCGACGCGCGGTCGGCCGATGGTCAACCTGCTGCCGCTGGGTCCGGGCGAAACCATCCGCACCGTCCTGCCGCTGCCCGAGGATGAGGATAGCTGGAAAGACCTGCACGTCATGTTTGCGACAGCGAACGGGACAGTGCGTCGCAACAGCATGGACGCCTTTGCCAATGTGCCGAGCAACGGCAAGCTGGCGATGCGCTTCGACGAAGGCAGCGACGATCGCCTGATCGGCGTCGCGCTATTGACCGAAGAGGACGACGTGCTGCTCGCCACGCGGCAGGGCAAGGCGATCCGCTTCGCCGCCACCGACGTGCGCGAGTTCCAGAGCCGCACGTCGACCGGCGTGCGCGGCATGACGCTCAAGGACGACGACGAAGTGATTTCGCTGTCGATCCTCAAGGGCTTCGACGCCACCCCGGACGAGCGCGAAGCCTATCTGCGCGCCGCGCCGTGGAAGGATAATGACGCGGAATCGACCCTGCCTGCCGAACGGGCCGCGCAATTTGCGGCGGCGGAGCAGTTCATCCTGACCGTCTGCACCAACGGCTATGGCAAGCTGTCCTCCGCCTATGACTATCGCCGCACCGGGCGTGGTGGTCAGGGCATCACAAACATCGACAATATCGCCCGCAACGGTAAAGTCGTCGCCAGCTTCTCCGCGACGCAGGCCAATCAGCTGATGCTGGTCACCGACCAGGCGAAGCTGATCCGGATGGGCCTCGACAGCCTGCGCGTCATCAGCCGCAATTCGGCGGGCGTCCGCCTGTTCGACGTCGCCAAGGACGAGCATGTCGTCAGCGCCGCCCGGATCGACGAAAGCGAAAACGCGCCCGATGCAGAAACCCCGCCCGAGGCATGAGCGATCTATTCGCCTACAAGGTGCTGACGGCAGCGCAATATGACCAGTTCAAGGCCGACGGCGTGTTCCAGGGCGCGCCGATCGACCTGAGCGACGGCTATATCCATATGTCGACCCGCGATCAGGCGGCCGAAACGGTCGCCAAGCATTTCGCGGGACAGGACCGGCTGGTCATGCTGATGATCGATCTCGCCCCCTTTGGCGATGCGGTGAAATGGGAAGAGTCGCGCGGCGGTGCGCTCTTCCCGCACCTCTATGGCGATCTGCCGATGCGTGCGGTGGCCGGGAAGGTCGTGCTGCGTATCGGCGACGATGGTCGGCATCTATTCCCGGCGGGTTTTTGACCGAAAGCTCGCTCTGCGGTGCCTGTCCTACTGGCGGGAAGCAGGATAGACCCTGACAGTCTCGTTATACACGCAGCGACTCGTTAGAAAATTTCCTACTTTTGTTTCGAAATTTCAAAATGTGCGGGAAATGTGTGAAGTTAAGCGTCACCGCCGGGCGTCTGCCAAAGATCAAACCGGCGTCATCTACAGGCGGCATCGCGCCATATTCACCACCCTGCCACGCCTGACCCGATAGTCCCATCCGCCCCATCGGATGCGGTTCGATGTCGCCGCCATCAGTTGCACCGCCAGATGCGCCCATGTCACCGCGAACGGCGCGACGATATCCCAGCTTAGCGATCGCCCTGCGCGTTCGGCCTGCTCCGACTCCAGCACCGAAGCAACGATCCGCCGCCGCACCAGCGCCCGGCTCCACGCCGCGCCATAGCCGATCGCGATGCCGCCCCAGCCACCCCAGCCCAGCGCCCAGAGCCACGCCCCCGCCTGCACCGCCACCACAACCGTCGCCAGCGCCCACATGCCGACACTGTTGGTGACGATGTGCCGATATTGGCGGACACCGAAGCCCAACAGATCGCCCGTCGATCCTGCCAGCGGGCTGGCGACCAGCAGGTCGCGCACGGGACGCAGACGCAGCTTCGCCCGCCATCCGGCCAGGCCGATCGTCATATCGTCGGACAATCGACCCGCCAGCGCCTCGTCCAGGTCCAGCCGCTCCGCCACGTCGCGGGTCAGCGCCATCGCGCCACCCCAGGGCATCGTCGCGCTGGCGGACCGCGGAAGCGTCGCCAACTGCATCTCCACCGCGCCGACCAGCGCCGCCATAACGCCCGGCCCCGGCAGCAACAGCCGATAGCCTGTCGCTATATCCGCTTTCCCGCGCACCAGCGGGAAGAGCAGGCGTCCAACCAGTCGTACGGGCGGCTCAATGTCCGCGTCGATGAACAGCAGATAGCGATCGTCCGGCCGCAAGGCGCGCAGTGCAGCGCGCAGCTTATGCACCTTCTGCCCTTCATCCTGCGCCACGCCCGCCGCGACGCGTTGCACCCAGTCCCCCTCTCCCCCCGCCAGCGCATCCGCCGCCGGGCAGGCCCCCGATGTCGCGATCAGCAGGCGAAAGGGCACGCTTTGGGCCTTCAATCGGGCGATCAGGGCCGCGCCGCCATCCCAATCATCGCGAACGCTCAGGATCACGACCACGCCATCGGGCGCTTCCTGTCTGCGATCGGCCGGCAGGTTGCGCCAATAGTTGACGACACCCAGCACGGTCAGCGCCTGCAACCCGAACCAGACCCAAAGCATCATCACAAGCGCGCGCACCCTCTTTACCGTCTCGGCCGCTGCTGTATGACGCTTGGCCGATGCTCTCCAACCCCTTTCTCTTCTTCCTGATGCGCGTCCTTCCCGCGCCGGTCGCATCCTGGACCGGCGGCGTGCTGTCGGCCCATGTCGCGCGACGGAACATGAAACTGCGCGACGCCCGCGCGCGCGCCAATCTCGCCCTGCTGCGCCCCGACCTGCCGGAGGCGGAACGGGAAGCCCTATTGACCCGACGCTGGATCAATATCGGCCGCACCATGGGCGAACTTGCCAATATCGACCGGCTGGTGAACGACGCCCATGTGACGGTGATCGATCAGCCGGGCTATAAGGCCGTGCTGGACGGCCCGGGTCCGATGGTCGCCTTCACCTGCCATCTGGGCAATTGGGATCTGCTGGCCGCCTATATCAAATGGTCGACCGACCGGCCCGGCCTTGGCGTCTATGAAGATCCCGACGATCCCAAGATCGCCGCGCAACTCAAGAAAGCGCGATCCAGCTATATGGGCGAAGCGATCGGCGGCGGCGGCGCGGCGCGCGGCGTGCTCAAGCATCTGACGCAAAAGGATCGGGCGACGCTCTATATCCTGGCGGACGAACGGCGCGAGCGACAGGTGTGGTTCCCGACCTTCGGGCGCACGATCGAGCCGTCGGGCAACCTGTCCATCGCCCTGCGCCTGGCGCGCAAGGTCGGGGCGAAGTTCCTGCCCTTCTACCTCCTGCGCACCAGCGGCCCGCATTTCGAACTGCACTGGCATCCTCCGCTCGATCCCGCGACGATGCGTGACGAAGAGATCGTCGCCGTCCTCGACCGCTTCCTCGGGGACGCCTGCATCGCCCATGCCGACCAATGGCTGGGCCTGCATGACATGGACCTGACCGATCCCGTGTCCGGCCGGGTGTGACTTGGCCCATCGAACGGTCTAAAGGCTCGGCCATGTCACGACTCGGTATCAAGATTTGCGGTCTGTCGACCCCCGATACGATCGGCGCCGCCATCATGGGCGGCGCGACCCATCTGGGCCTCAACCATTTCCCCAAAAGTCCCCGCTATGTCGAAGTGGGCAAACTGAAAGCGCTGGCCGCGCTGGTGCCATCCCATGTCGAGCGGGTTGCGATCCTGGTCGATCCGGCGGACGAGATGCTGAGCGAACTTGTCGCGACCGGTGCGCTCACCGCCTTGCAATTGCATGGCAAGGAAACGCCCGAACGCGTCGCCACCGTACGTGCGCGGTTCAAACTGCCCGTCTGGAAAGCGATATCGGTCAAGACCCGCGCCGATATCGATGCGGCCAATGCCTATGCCGGGGCCGCCGACTTCCTTCTGTTCGACGCCAAGACGCCCGACGGCGCGGCGCTGCCCGGCGGCATGGGCCTGCGGTTCGATTGGACGTTGCTGCAAGGCGTGTCGATCGCCGCGCCCTGGGGTCTGTCTGGCGGGCTGGGCGTCGATAATGTGGCCGAGGCGATCCGCGTCACCGGCGCGCCACTGGTCGATGTTTCGTCAGGTGTGGAGGACGCGCCCGGCATCAAGAGTGTGGACAAGATCATGGCCTTCTGCAAAGCGGTTCAGCCATGTTGACGCAGACGTTCCAGCCCCGTCCCATGCGCATCGGACAACGATGGCGCTGATCGCTTCTCCCCTTGTCGAAGCGAACGCCCCACTTTGTCCTGGAAAGACCGACATCATGACCGATACCCCTACCTTGCCCAACAGCCTGCGCAGCCAGCCCGACGCCAACGGCCATTTCGGCGCGTTCGGTGGCCGCTACGTCGCCGAAACGCTGATGCCGCTGATCCTGGAACTGGAGCGGGTCTATAAGGAAGCGAAGGCCGATCCCGCCTTCGACGCCGAATTTGCCGAATTGCTGCGCAGCTATGTCGGCCGCCCCAATCCGCTTTATTATGCGGAGCGGCTGACCGAAGCGCTGCGCGCCAAGGCGCAGCCGGGCAAGGGTGCCAAAATCTACCTGAAGCGCGAAGAATTGAACCATACCGGCGCGCACAAGATCAACAATTGCATCGGCCAGGCGCTGCTCGCCCGCCGCATGGGCAAGAAGAAGGTCATCGCCGAAACCGGGGCGGGCCAGCATGGCGTCGCCACCGCGACCGTCGCCGCCCTGTTCGGCATGGAATGCAAGATCTTCATGGGCGCGAAGGATGTCGAGCGGCAGAAGCCCAACGTCTTCCGCATGAAGCTGTTGGGTGCCGAGGTCATCCCTGTCCATTCCGGGTCTTCCACGCTCAAGGATTCGATGAATGACGCGCTGCGTTATTGGGTGTCGAACGTGCATGACACCTTCTACATCATTGGCACGGCGGCCGGGCCGCACCCCTATCCCGAACTGGTGCGCGATTTCCAGTCGATCATCGGCAAGGAAACCCGCGCGCAGATGCTGGAAGCGGAGGGTCGCCTGCCCGACCTGCTGATCGCGCCGGTCGGTGGCGGGTCCAACGCCATCGGCATGTTCCACCCCTTCCTGGACGACCCAGAGGTCGCGATGATCGGCGTCGAGGCGGCGGGCGAAGGCCTGGACAGGAAGCATGCCGCATCGCTGGCAGGGGGCGCATCGGGCATCCTCCACGGCAACCGTACCTATCTGCTCCAGGACGAGGATGGTCAGATCACCGAAGCGCACAGCATTTCCGCTGGCCTCGACTATCCCGGGATCGGGCCGGAACATAGCTGGCTGCACGAAATCGGCCGGGTCCAATATATGCCGATCAAGGATGACGAGGCGCTGACCAGCTTCCAGACGCTCAGCAAGCTGGAGGGTATCATCCCGGCGCTGGAATCCGCCCATGCGGTCGCGGCCGCCGAGCAGGTCGCGCCGACGCTGGACGCGGACAAGATCATCGTCGTCAACCTGTCCGGCCGGGGAGACAAGGATATCTTCACCGTCGCCGACGCGCTGGGAGTGGAGATGTGAGTATGGATCGCCTTTCCACTCGCTTCGCCGCCTGCAAGGCGCAGGGCCGCGCCGCGCTCATCACCTTCGTGACTGCGGGTGATCCCGATGTCGCCGCGACGCCCGCTATCCTCGACGCGCTGGTCGCGGGCGGCGCGGACATCATCGAATTGGGCATGCCCTTTACCGATCCGATGGCCGATGGTCCGGCGATCGAACTGGCGAACCTGCGCAGCCTGGGTTCGGGCACGAAGACGAAGGACATCTTCGCGCTCGCCGCCGACTTCCGGGCGCGCCACCCTGACACGCCGCTGGTGCTGATGGGTTATGCCAACCCGATGCTGATCCGCGGCGGCGACTGGTTCGCCGCGCAGTGCAAGGCGTCCGGTGTCGACGGCGTGATCTGCGTCGATATTCCGCCGGAGGAAGATGCCGAGGTCGGTCCGGCCCTGCGCGCGGTCGGCGTGCATCTCGTTCGCCTCGCCACCCCGACCACCGATGCGGGGCGCCTGTCTGCGGTACTGAACGGGGCCAGCGGTTTCCTCTACTATGTTTCGGTCGCAGGCGTCACCGGCAAGCAACAGGCGGCCCAGACGTCGATCGACATGGCGGTCGAGAAACTCAAGGCCGCCACCGACCTGCCGGTCGCCGTGGGCTTTGGCGTGCGTGGCCCCGAACAGGCCGCAGCCATCGGCCGGATCGCCGACGGCGTGGTCGTCGGCTCCGCCATCGTCGATATCATCGGGTCGCATGGCGACGCCTCCGCCCCCTTCGTCCAGGATTTCGTCGCCACCCTGCGCGACGCCCTTTCTATTCGGGAGACCGCCGCATGAGCTGGATCAACCGCGTTCGTAACGCCCTGCCCTTCACCAAGAAGGAAACCACCGCCGAAACGCTGTGGCACAAATGCCCGTCCTGCACGGAGATGATCTTCATCAAGGAGTGGGAGGAAAACCTCTCCGTCTGCCCACGCTGCGACCATCATGGTCGGATCGGCCCGTCCGAACGGTTCGAACAGATACTCGACGCCGGGTTCATCCTGCTGCCCACGCCGCAGGTGCAGGAAGACCCGCTCAAATTCCGCGACAGCAAACGCTATCCCGACCGGATCAAGGCCGCCCGCGCCGCGACCGGCGACCAGGATGCGCTGATCAACGCGCGCGGCGCGATCGACGATGTGCCGCTGGTCATGGGCGTGCAGAATTTCGCCTTCATGGGCGGGTCCATGGGCATGGTTGTGGGCGCGGCCTTCATCCAGGGCGTCAATGATGCGATCGCCCACAAATGCCCCTATGTCATCTTCACCGCTGCTGGCGGCGCGCGCATGCAGGAAGGCATATTGTCGCTGATGCAGATGCCGCGCGCGACCGTCGCGATCCAGAAGCTGCATGCGGCCGGCCTGCCCTATATCGTCGTGCTGACCGATCCGACCACGGGCGGCGTGACGGCCAGCTACGCCATGTTGGGCGATATCCAGATTTCCGAGCCGAACGCCCTGATCGGTTTCGCCGGACAGCGCGTGATCGAAAGCACGATCCGCGAAAAGCTGCCCGAAGGGTTCCAGCGCGCCGAATATCTGCTGGATCATGGCATGATCGACATGGTGGTCCATCGCAACGCATTGCGCGATACGCTGGCGCGGGTGATCGGCTATCTGACGCCGCGCGCGGCGGACTGACCCAGATATAGTCGCGCGGCAGGGGGAGAAAGCGCGCCATGGCCGACCACGCCGTTTCGGATGATCCGCAAGTCCAGGCGCAACTCGACCGGCTCTGGTCGTTGTCGCCCGGCGCGGACATATTGGGGCTGGAGCGCATCACCAGCCTGCTGGAGCGGCTGGGCGATCCGCATCGCGCCCTGCCCCCGGTCTTTCACGTGGCGGGAACCAATGGCAAGGGATCGACCTGCGCCTTCCTGCGTGCGGCTATGGAGGCGGACGGCAAGAGCGTGCATGTCTTCACCTCGCCCCATCTGGTGCGCTTCAACGAGCGCATCCGGATCGCGGGACAATTGGTGTCCGACACGCAACTCGCCCGCTATCTGGAACGGGTGCTGGACATTGCGGAGGGCGTGAACGCCAGCTTCTTCGAAGTGACGACGGCCGCCGCTTTCCTTGCCTTTGCCGAGCATGAAGCCGATGCCTGCATCATCGAGGTTGGTTTGGGCGGGCGGTTGGATGCAACCAATGTGATCGCCAATCCGGCGGTGTGCGGCATCGCGCAACTCGGCATCGATCATCAGGCCTTCCTGGGCGACACGTTGGCGCAGATCGCGGCGGAAAAGGCGGGCATCGCCAAGGCGGGTGCGGCGCTGGTGACGCAGCGTTACGCCGAATCGCTCTTCCCCGTCATCATGGACGCCGTTGCGCGCGCACCGACGCGCTGGATCGGCCAGGGCGACGCGTGGGACGCGGCGGTCTATCGCGACCGGCTGCATTATCGCGACGATCTGGGCCGGCTGGAAACTCCGCTACCGCGACTGGCCGGGGCGCATCAGGTGCAGAATGCCGCGCTAGCCTTTGCCATGTTGCGGCATCAGGACGCCGTGCCCTTGTCCGAAGCGGCGCTGAAAGCCGCGCCGCTATGGGCGCACTGGCCCGCCCGCCTGCAACGGCTGGACCATGGTCCGCTGCTGGCGCCCTTGCCGCACGACACCACGGCCTGGCTCGACGGCGGGCATAATGCAGGGGCTGGCGAAGCGATCGGCGCCTATTTTTCAGCCGACCGGCTGGAAGGGCATAGGCTCCAGCTGGTCATCGGCATGCTGGCGAACAAGGAAGTGGACGCCTTCCTCGCCCCCTTCGCGGGCAAGATCGCCCATATCCATGCGCTGCCGGTGCCAGGCCACGAGCATCATCCCGCCGAGCGTTTCGCCGCCATAGCGGCAAAATGGGGCATCGGCTGCACCGCCCATGACGACGTCAACGGCGCGATCGCGGCCATAGCGGCACGATGCGCCGCGATCGACGACACCGCGCCCAAGCTGCTGATCGGCGGCTCGCTCTATCTGGCAGGCGAAATTTTGCGACTGAACGATCAATTACCGGACTGATTTAACTTGCGACTGACTCGCAATAGCGTACCATGGCGCCTCGAACCACCGCAGAAGGCGCGAATCTATGGCATATGGAGAGACCTCCCCCCTCGACCTGCCCCGGCCCATTCCGGGCGGATATGGCAACCGCCTGTTCCTGTTCGTCATGCGCCGCATGGCGACGGCAGGGGTGAACGACGCTCATGCCGCCAATGCGATGCTGGGCGCGTTCGGGCGCAGCTATCGCCGCCCGCTGGTGCTGATGCGCGCGATGATGCTGGAACTGGCGCGCGCGTCGAGCCGCAAGATACTGGTTGCCCCCTGCTGCTGCGCGCGCATGACCGCCGACGAGGCGCTGATGATGCAGGCGACCGGCGAGGCGCTGCGCGATCCCAATGCCGCCTATGATCAGGTGAGCGAACTGCTGGGCAACGATCATGCGCTGGGCGCGCTCACCTGTTTGCAGGCGGTGGCGCAGGCGCATAGCGACCTGGGCCGTCCGCTGGACCTCTACGCGGGGGGCTGATCGCCGGGGTCGGTTGCGGCCGACCCCACGCTGGCGTCGATCAGGCCCGCGCGCATCATCAGCCAGAAGAGCAGGATGCCCGGCACCGCCAATGCGGTCGTGAGCAGGTAGAAATCGACATAGCCGAACCGTTCGATCAGGCTACCCGCTGTCGTGCCGGTCAGGAAGCGCCCGACGATGCTGGCGGCGGCCGAGATCAGCGCATATTGGGCGGCGGTAAAGCGCAGGTCGCACAGGGCGGAAAAGTAAGCGACAACCGTGACGCCGCCGATGCCGCTGGCGAAATTCTCAAACCCGATCGCGCCTGCCATGCCCCAATTACTCTTTCCCAAGGCAGCGAGTGCGGCGAAGCTGAAATTGGACACGCCCATCAGGACGAGACTGAGCAGCACGGATCGCTTCATGCCCATGCGGGCGTAGAGGATGCCGCCAACAAAGATGCCGACCAGATAGGCCCAGAAGCCCATGCCGACATCATAGATGACGATTTCGTCATTCGTGTACCCCATGTCATCGAACAGCAGGCGGAAAGTCAGGTTCGCCAGCGTGTCGCCGATCTTGTGCAGCAGGATGAACAAAAGGACGAGAAAGGCGCCCTTGCGCCGGAAGAACTCGACCAGCGGCCCGGTGATCGACGCCATCACCTCCCCCACACCACGCCGCACGATGGGATCGCGATGCCGTTCCGGTTCGCCGAGGATGAGGCCGGTGAGCATCGCCGGGAGCGCAAAGACCGCGCAGGCGAGATAGGCGCCCTGCCAGCCGATCCGGGCCGCCAGGATGAGCGCCAGGGAACCGGCCGCCACCGATCCGATACGCCAGCCATATTGGGACATGCCCGATCCGACGCCCAGTTGTTCGGGCTTCAATGTTTCGATGCGATAGGCATCGATCACGATATCATAGGTCGCCCCGGCCGCGCCGACGAGGATGGCGGCATAGGCCGTCTGCAATAGGCTGGATGTCGGATCGACCAGCGCCAGATTGGCGACCGCCGCCATGACGAGAATGCCCGCCAGCAGCAGCCAGGATACGCGCTGCCCCAGACGTCCGATGATCGGCAGGCGGACGCCGTCCACGACCCAGGCCCAGAGCCATTTGAGATTATAGACGAGGAAAGCCAGAGTGAATGCGGTCACGGCCTTCTTGTCGATGCCGTCCTGCGCGAGCCGCGTCGTCAGCGTCGCGCCGATCATCGCATAGGGAAAGCCGGACGAAACCCCCAGGAAGAAGGCGGCAAGAGGCCCTTTTTGTCCATAAGGCTTCATGGCGTCCAGCCATTTGCGGCTGCCCTGAATGGCATCGGTCATAAGTGCGCGCGTCCCCCGGGTGGCGTCGAATAGCGCGCCACCATATGGCCAGATGGGCGCGGCGCAAGTCTGCTATGGGGCAATCAGCCTTCTGGCACGAACAGGCTGAGGCCGGGCGGCGATTTGGGTCGGCGGGCGCCGCGCAGCACGGCGTCCACCACGCCGATCGCGGCGACCAGATCGCGCGGGGCATAGGGTTTGGCGAGGCATCCCACTGCCAATGTCCGCGCTTCGACAGGGCAGTGGCCGGTTACGAACAGGACTGGCAACCCGCACGAGGCAGCGTGGCGGGCGACGTCGATTCCGGTCTTGTCGCCATGCAGCGCGACATCAGCGATCACCAGGTCTACGCCGCCATAGTCCATGACGCGCACCGCATGGGCGTGATCGTCGACCGTGGCGGCGATGCGATAGCCGGCCTGGACCAGGGCATGTTCATTGTCGAAGGCGACAAGCGGCTCATCCTCCACCACCAGCACGGTGCGGATCGCCTTGCGGCGCGTGGTACGCGCGTCTGCCTCTTTCACCAGCCCGAAAAACATTTGCCGATCCGCCCTGATTCCGCCATGCACCCGATGAAACGCCGCGCCCCCGCACCGGGTTGCCCGATGGACGATCAGTCCACCTCGCCCAAGCGCCGGAGCGGCACATTTCAGCCTGTTGCTGGCTTTTATCTCATATGGGAATAGCCGGTGCCCACGAAAAGGAACGGACCGTTGGAACCGCCGAAAAAATCAGGACCGCCCCGCCGGGCAGGACCAGGCGGTCCAAAACGCCCCGGTGGCCCGGGAAAGCGTCCGGGCGCGCCTGCTGGACGGGGCGTGTCGCCGCGATCTGGGGACGGCGACGGCAAACCCCGGTTCGACAAGGGCGAGCCGGGCAGAACGAGCCGCGCGCGGGACGATCGAGGCAGGACCGAGGGCAGTGCACCGGGTGCGCGCCCGGCCCGCGGCGCGGGGTCGCGGGATGCCACAGCCAAACCACATAATCCCCGCAGCGCAGGCGAACGCACCGACCGCGTCCGCGCCGAGCGTCCCAAAAGCGAGCGCGCCGGTAGCGATGGCTTTCGCCCGAACGGCGCACGGCCGGAGCGGAGCCGGACCGTCCGCCCGCGTGATAACGAGGCCAAAATCTATCCGCCGCGTCGGCCGCGCGGGAAAGGGCCGACCCCGACCACCAATCCGCATCCGGCGCACGCCACGGCGAGCGACGGCAAGGGCGAGCCGCAACGCATCGCCAAGCTGCTGGCGCGCGCAGGCGTGGCGTCCCGCCGCGAGATCGAGCGGATGATCGAGGATGGCCGCATCGCCAAGGATGGCGTGGTGATCGATACGCCGGCCACGCTGCTGACGTCGCTCCATGGCGTGACGGTGGATGACGTCGCTGTGGCAGCACCCGCGCCCACGCGCCTGTTCCTGTTTCACAAGCCCGCCGGCTTCCTGACGACCGAGCGCGATCCGGCCGGGCGACCGACCATCTACGACCGGCTGCCCGCGGACCTGCCGCGCGTCATGCCGATCGGGCGGCTGGACATGAATACCGAAGGGCTGCTGCTGCTGACCACCGATGGCGAGTTCAAGCGCGCGATGGAATTGCCCGCGACCGGCGTGCCGCGCACCTATCGCGCCCGCGCCTTTGGCGAGGTGAGCCAGCAGCAACTGGAGGATCTGTTCGACGGACTGGAGATCGATGGCATCCGCTATGGCGCGATCGAGGCGAATCTGGAACGGCGCACCGGGCGCAACCAGTGGATCGAGATGACGCTGACCGAAGGCAAGAACCGCGAAGTGCGGCGGGTGCTCGAACATCTGGACCTGAAGGTCAACCGGCTGATCCGGACCAGCTATGGACCTTTCCTTCTGGGCGAACTGCCGGTCGGCGCGGTCGAGGAGGTGCGCGAGCATGACCTGGCCTATTTCCGGAAGAGCTTGAAGGACGCAGGAAAGAACAAGGACGCATGAGGATCATTTCTGGCCAATGGCGCGGGCGGCCGCTGACCGCACCCAAGGGCGACGCGACGCGACCGACCGGCGACCGGACCCGCGAGACGCTGTTTTCCATGTTGGTGAGCCGGATCGGATCGTTCGAGGGGTTGAGCGTGGCCGACTTCTTCGCCGGGTCAGGGGCGCTGGGGTTCGAGGCGCTGTCCCGGGGCGCGGCGTCCTGCCTGTTCGTGGAGCAGGACAAGGCGGCGCTGGACGCGATCCGCGCCAATGGCGATCGGCTGGGCATCCGGCCGGACGTGCGCGCGTCCAGCGTCCTGTCGCTGGGGTCCGCGCCCAAGCCGCTGGACCTCATCTTCATGGACCCGCCCTATGGAACAGGCGCGGGACAAGTGGCGCTCGACAAGCTGGGGCGGCTGGGTTGGACCGGTAGCGCGACCTGGATCAGCATCGAGACAGACCGACGCGAGGATGTGGCGGTAAAGGGTTTTGCCGTCGACGCGGTGCGGGATGTCGGCAAGGCGCGGATCACGCTGCTGCGGGCGGAAGACCAGGCATTCTCGGCCGGACAATGAGACAGCGAAGTAGACAGTTGTAAGGCGTTTTTGCGTATCGCGTTTGATTTTATATATATTTTTCAAATACTTAGATATTTTCTAGAGTGGCGCTGTATCGCATTTCTGCGTAAAATGATGCGCAGACATGCCCGGCGGCCGACGCTAAGCGCCGCGCCGCCGGGCATGTAGGATATTCAGCGCTTGCGCTTTTTCGGCGCTTCGCTGCGATTGATGCAGCTATCCTGCACCGTGCGCGTGCAGATGGGGTAATCCTTCGCTTCGGTCGGCGGAGGCGTCATGTTGCCACCCATGGTGACGGGATTGGCGGACGATCCCATAGGCGCGGCCGGATCCTTGGGCACGCCTGCGGGGGCGGGTGCCATGCCCGGATCGGCCGGCACCGCGCCGGTCGGCTGTCCGGCATTGGGGTCGGTTTCCGGTGCGGCGGGGGCGGCCGGGGGCACGGGCGCAGCAGGCGGCGTCGCCGCCGGATCAGCGGGCGGGGCTGGCTCCGTGGGCGGGGTCATGGCGCCACCGGGCGGCTGGCTGCCGGGCGCGGGCATATCCTGCGCCACGGCCATGCCGCTGATGGTGGTGAAGCTGAGCAATGCAGCGCCTGCAAGCATGATGGATTTCATGGGACATCCTTTCCACTGTTCTTCGACCGTTCGGTCGCCCATTTCTCAGATGGGCGCGGGAAAAACCGGACTGATGACGCCCCCGTTCCGTCACGAAGACGAGGCGTGGCGATAGCGCGGCCAGCCGAGTGCTGGCTAGCGCCTATGGCCCCTCGGGATAGCGGGCGAATGTGGGGAGTGCATGCGTATCGGCGATCCATGGCAGCGCATCGTCCATCTGAATCTGCGCCTGCGGCGGGAAGGCGGCAGGATCGTCCAACGTGGCAGTCTGGATGTCGATCATGCCGGGGAAACTGACCGAGTTGGTGTAGAAAAGACCCGTTCCGCACGTGCCGCAAAAATGGCGCGTGGCGTTTTGCGACGACTGGTAGCGCGCCGCCTCCCCCACTATCGTCACCGCATCCTCCGGAAAAAGCGCCCAGCCGACCATTGGCGCGCCCGCGCTGGCGCGGCAGTCCTTGCAATGGCAGACGGCGCTATAGGCCGGATCGCCGGTCGTTTCGTAACGGATTGCACCACATTGGCATCGGCCTGTCGCCATCACCCTTGCTCCCTTGCATGATTCGCCTTTTGTTCTCATAGAAGGGCCATCGCTGCAAGAGGGTGCGCCCCTTGCCCCCGAACCACCCCATGCCTAGTTGTCCAGCCATGACCATATCCGTGCCCACCCCCAACGACCCGCCCTATCTCGACGGCCTGAACCCGCCCCAGCGGGAGGCGGTGTTGACGACCGAGGGGCCGGTGCTGGTGTTGGCGGGCGCAGGAACGGGCAAGACGGCGGCGCTGACCGCGCGGCTGGCGCATCTGATCGCGACGCGCCGGGCCTGGCCGTCGGAAATCCTGGCGGTCACCTTCACCAACAAGGCGGCGCGGGAAATGCGCGCGCGCGTCGGGCGGATGATCGGCGACGCGGTGGAGGGCATGCCCTGGCTCGGCACGTTCCATGCGATCGCCGCCAAGATGCTGCGCCGCCATGCCGAACTGGTCGGGCTGCAATCCAATTTCACCATCCTCGACACCGACGACCAGTTGCGACTGCTCAAGCAACTGGTGCAGGCGGAGGGCGTGGACGAGAAGCGCTGGCCGGTGCGCCAGCTGGCGGGCCTGATCGACCAGTGGAAGAATAAGGGATGGACGCCCGACGATGTCGGTGCGGGTGAGGCCGAGGGCTATGCCCATGGCAAGGGGCAGACGCTCTATGCCGCCTATCAGGCGCGTTTGCGGGAAGTGAATGGCTGCGATTTCGGGGACTTGCTGCTACATGTTCTGACGATATTGAAGAAGCATCGTGACGTGCTGGAGCAATATCAGCAGCGGTTCCGCTATATTATGGTGGACGAATATCAGGACACCAATAGCAGCCAATATCTGTGGCTGCGGCTGTTGGCGCAGACACGCAAGAATATCTGCTGCGTGGGCGACGACGACCAGTCCATCTATTCATGGCGCGGCGCAGAGGTCGCCAATATCCTGCGGTTCGAAAAGGATTTTCCTGGCGCTAGGATCATCAAGCTGGAGCAGAATTACCGATCCACGCCGCATATATTGGGGGCGGCGTCGGGGGTCATTGCCGAAAATGGCAATCGGCTGGGCAAGACGTTGTGGACCGACATAGACGTGGGCGACAAGGTGCAGGTCGTCGGAGTTTGGGATGGACCGGAAGAGGCGCGACGGATCGGCGACGATATCGAGGCCGTCCAGCGCAATGGCGGGTCGATCGATGAAGTCGCGATCCTGGTCCGCGCCCAGCACCAGACCCGCGAGTTCGAGGACCGCTTCATCCAGATCGGCCTGCCCTATCGGATCGTGGGCGGCTTTCGCTTCTACGAGCGCGCGGAAATCCGCGATGCACTGGCTTATCTGCGGCTGGTCAACCAACCGGCCGACGACCTGGCGTTCGAGCGGATCGTCAATGTGCCCAAGCGGGGTCTGGGCGACAAGGCGGTGGAGAAGCTGCATCGGCTGGCCCGGGCGGAAGGCATACCGCTGGCGATGGCGGCGGCGCGCATATTGGACACCGACGAACTGACGCCGCAGGCGCGGCGATCGCTGGGTAATTTCATCGGCGATCTGGCGCGCTGGCGCGATCGGGCGACGCAATTGCCCCATGCCGAACTGGCGCGGCAGATATTGGACGAAAGCGGCTATACCGCGACGTTGCAGGCGGAACGCACGACCGAAAGCGCCGGGCGGCTGGAGAACCTGTCCGAACTGGCGCGCGCGATGGAGGAATATGAGACGCTGGGCGCGTTCCTGGAGCATGTCAGCCTTGTCATGGACAATGAGGCGCAGGCGGAAACCGCCAAGGTGACGATCATGACCATCCACGCGGCCAAGGGGCTGGAGTTCGACACCGTGTTTCTGGCGGGCTGGGAGGAAGGCATCTTCCCGTCGCAACGCGCGCTGGACGAAGGCGGCCTCAACAGTCTGGAGGAAGAGCGGCGGCTGGCCTATGTCGCGATCACGCGGGCGCGCAAGCGGTGCACCATCGTGCATGCCGCCAATCGCCGCATCTATGGACAGTGGACCAGCAGCATCCCGTCGCGCTTCGTCGGCGAATTGCCGCCCGAGCATGTCGAATCGGAAAGCAGCATGAGCGGCGGCGCGTCGCTATGGCGGGCCAACTGGTCGGAGCGCGACGATCCCTTCGCCGATGTCGCGCGTGGCACGGGCCGTGGGCCGGGCTGGCAGCGGGCGCAGTCCACCGGCCAGTTCAACCGCGAACCGGTGCGGATCGTGGAAGCGCGGGCGTCGGCCGTGTCGCTGGGCAATAAGGGGCGCAGCGACATGCACGTCGGCCTGCGCGTGTTCCACCAGAAATTCGGCTATGGCGCGGTGGCGGAGATCGAGGGCAACAAGCTGGAAATCGATTTCGAGACGGCCGGGCGCAAGCGGGTGATGGACAGCTTCGTTCAGCCGGCCTGATGGTGTTGCGATGCTGCATTCAACCCGGCGATCGACGCCGGGTGCGCGAGAATGCGGGCGGAGAGAAGCGCGCCGATATCGTGTGCGTAGCTTTCGATCAGGGCGATCGTTTCGGCGTTGTCGATCAGGCGGGGCGCAGGATCAATGGCGCAAAGCGTGCCATAAAAGCTGCCGTCCGCGAGTATCACCGGGAAAGACACGTAGCTTTTGAAGCCATAGAAGATCGGAACCGGGTGCTTTTGCCACCCGATGTCGGCGTCGACATGATCGATGACCACATAGTCGCCGGTCTGGCGGATTTCGTTGCAGATCGTCATCTGCACCTCAAGCTCCGCGCCGGGCTCGAGGCCGAAGGCGATCTTGTCCAGCACCTGGCAGGCGATCCAGCGATCCTCCGTCACGCGCGCGACCGCCGCGAAACCCATCTGGGTAACGGCGCATAGCTGGGCCAGAATGGCGCGGATCGCGTCGTCATCGCCCTCATCAGCGGCCTGGGCGGCCAATTCGTCCTTCATGCCGTTCTCATGGCAGGAAATGATGGTTTTGGCGAGTCCGCAGCGTGGGCCGTGAATAGAGAGCGAAGCGTAGGTTGGACATGGGGTGATGTCGGCGCGCTGGGCGGGCGCTTGTTGCAGATGTCCCGGATATCGGGGCTGTGCCACCCTCGCTATCGCTCGGGGAATTTCGCCGGAAGCCGTCCCCCGGACGGCTTCCGGCGAAATTGGTGGAGCCTAGCGGGATCGAACCGCTGACCTCCTGCATGCCATGCAGGCGCTCTCCCAGCTGAGCTAAGGCCCCATCGTTTACGGGCTGGCCGCGTCCCAATGGATCGGGCCATGTCCGGCTATGCCGTCGGCCATATGTCATGTCCGCTGCGTACATTCAGGGCGCATCATGAGAGGTCATTTCCAGCCTCCCGACACCCCTTCGCTTACGCTTGGGAGTTTTGCCGAAAGCCGTCCCCCGGACAGCTTTTTGATCGGCAAAACTGGTGGAGCCTAGCGGGATCGAACCGCTGACCTCCTGCATGCCATGCAGGCGCTCTCCCAGCTGAGCTAAGGCCCCGTCACCATTGAAGCGCCGCTTGGGTCCGGCGCTTCGGAGGTCGCTGCCATTAGGTGGCAGCGATCTCCTTGGCAAGCATAAATTTCACTTAGTTGTCGTCGTTGTCGTCGTCGCTCGCGGCTTCCACGCCGAGGTCGTCGTCGCCACCCAGATCGACGTCGTTATCCGGCGAATCGCCGTCGTCGTCGACGTCGATGTCCAGATCGTCATCAGCGGTTTCCAGCTCGCCATCGGCGGTCTCGATCACCTTCTTGGGCGCTGCTTCCTCATAGGGGAGCGGCTGCTTCGACTTCAAAACCGGCTCGGGTTCCCAGGCGCTGCCGCAGTTGATGCAGGTTACCGGATCGTCCTTGCCCAGATCGTAGAAACGAGTCGCGCATTTCGGGCAGGTCCGCTTCGTGCCCCATTCAGCCTTCACCATGTCCGGCCTGTTCCTTTATTCGATGCTCAAAACGTAAAATAACACGGCGCAACGCTTGTTGCCCGCGAAACGTGGCGCGCCTTGCCATAGCGGGATCGCGCTGTCAAAAGCCGGGCGCATTTTTTCGATTTCATGACAACGGATAGCCCGTGACACAGCATAGCGATCAGCCTGCCCCGATGACCTTCACCGCCGCACCGCCCCTGTCGGGCAGCGTGACCGTGCCGGGCGACAAGAGCATTTCCCATCGATCGCTGATGCTGTCGGCGCTGGCGATCGGGCAAAGCCGGGTCGAAGGGCTGCTGGAGGGCGAGGATGTGCTGGCCACCGCCACCGCGATGCGGGCGATGGGCGCGCAGATCGAGCGCGATGCCGATGGCGTGTGGCATATCCATGGCGTGGGCGTGGGCGGACTGCTCCAGCCTGAGACGGCGCTGGACATGGGTAATAGCGGCACGTCGACGCGGCTGTTGATGGGGCTGCTCGCCAGCCATGACCTGACCGCGACCTTCGTGGGCGACGCATCCTTGAGCAAGCGGCCGATGGCGCGCGTGACCGAGCCGCTGTCGCGCATGGGGGCCAGCTTCACCAGCAGCCCCGGTGACCGCCTGCCGCTGACGATGAAGGGCGCCTGCCCCGCCGTGCCGCTCGACTACCGCCTGCCCGTCGCGTCGGCGCAGGTGAAGTCCGCGATCCTGCTGGCGGGCCTCAACACGCCCGGCATTACCCGCGTGGTCGAGCCGATCCCGACCCGCGACCATAGCGAACGCATGTTGAAAGGATTCGGCGCGGACCTGACCGTCAAGGTCGAAGCGGACGGCACGCGGATCATCACGCTGGTCGGCGAGGCGGAATTGCAGCCGCAGCATATCGTCGTACCGGGCGACCCTTCCTCTGCCGCCTTTCCCATGGTCGCGGCCTTGCTGGTGCCCGGATCGCGCGTGACGATCGCCAATGTGGGGCTGAACGCCACGCGCGCGGGCCTGATCGACCTGTTGCGTGAAATGGGCGGATCGATCGAGGTCGTGAACGCCCGCGAAGTCGGCGGCGAGCCGGTCGGCGATCTGGTCGTCACCGCCTCCGCGCTCCAAGGGGTGGAGCCCGACCCGGCGCGCGCGCCGAGCATGATAGACGAATATCCGGTCGCCTTCATCGCGGCTGCTTTCGCGCAGGGACGCAGCGTGTTTCGGGGGCTGGAGGAATTACGCGTCAAGGAGTTGGACCGCATCGCCACCATGGTCGAAGGATTGCGGGCGATCGGCGTTGCCGTGGAGGAACTGGAGGACGGCATCGTCATCGAGGGGACGGGCGGCGCGCCGCTGGCCGGTGGCGGGCCGATCGCAACCCGGCTGGACCATCGTATCGCGATGAGCTTCGCGGTGGCGGGGCTGGTGTCGAAGGGCGGCGTCACCATCGACGACATGCGCCCGGTGGCGACCAGCTTCCCGACCTTCGTGCCGCTGCTCCGGTCGCTGGGGGCGATCGCATGATCATCGCGGTCGACGGCCCTGCCGCATCGGGCAAGGGCACCATCGCCAAGGCGCTGGGCCGCCATTATGGCCTGCCCGTACTCGACACCGGGCTGCTGTATCGCGCGGTCGGGCTGTCGGTGCTGAAGGCCGGTGGCGACCCGGATGTGGAGGCCGACGCGCTGGCCGCTGCCGGGTTCGCGGATGCCATCCTGGCCGATCCGGCGCTGCGCAGCGAGGCGGTCGGCAGCCTGGCGTCGCGCGTGTCGGTGCATCAGAGCGTGCGCGACGCGCTGGTCGCGCGACAGCGGGACTTCGCCACGCAACCGGGCGGCGCGATCCTGGACGGGCGCGACATCGGCACGGTAATCGCGCCGGACGCCGACGCCAAGATTTTCGTGACGGCCAGCGTCCATGTCCGCGCCGAGCGCCGGTTCAAGGATGCGCTGAGCCATGGCGGCCATCCCGACATGGACAGCCTAATAGCCGACATCCAGGCGCGCGACACGCGCGACATGAGCCGCGACCATGCCCCCCTTAAGCAGGCCGACGGCGCGGACTTGCTAGACACCAGCGATTTGACTATAGACGCGGCCGTCCAGCGGGCTGTTGCGCTTGTGGACGCCCAGCTTGAAGGTCGCTGCATAAGCTGACCCGTCAAGGCGCCCGGTTGTTCCGCGCGCCCTTTTCGCTTTTCAAAGCCGCGCGTTCCCTTGTTCTCTAACGCGCGGGATACGTTCAGGATATTCGGTCCTGAACGTGCTTTGGCCAAAGACCATCGGACACAACCGGTTGGCCAGCAATGATGAGTGAAGGACTAACCATGGCCTCTACGGCATTCCCCACGCGCGACGATTTCGCCGCGCTTCTCAATGATTCTCTCGGTGGTGAGGACGGCGGCTTTGAAGGCCGCGTCGTCAAGGGCACCGTTACCGCCATCGAAAACGACCTGGCCGTCATCGACGTAGGTCTGAAGTCCGAAGGCCGCGTGCCGCTGCGCGAATTCGCCGCTCCCGGCCAGAAGGCTGACCTGAAGGTCGGCGACGAAGTCGAAGTCTATGTCGACCGCGTCGAAAACGCCCATGGCGAAGCCATGCTGTCGCGTGACCGCGCCCGTCGCGAAGCCGCCTGGGACAAGCTGGAAGCCGAGTTCACCGAAAGCGCCCGCGTCGAAGGCGTCATCTTCGGTCGCGTCAAGGGTGGCTTCACCGTCGACCTGGACGGCGCCGTGGCGTTCCTGCCCGGCAGCCAAGTCGATATCCGCCCCGTGCGCGATGTCACCCCGCTGATGGACATTCCGCAGCCCTTCCAGATCCTGAAGATGGATCGTCGTCGCGGCAACATCGTCGTGTCGCGTCGCGCCATTCTGGAAGAAACCCGCGCCGAACAGCGCTCGGGTCTCATCCAGACGCTGGCCGAAGGCCAGATCATCGAAGGCGTCGTCAAGAACATCACCGACTATGGTGCGTTCGTCGACCTGGGCGGCATCGATGGCCTGCTGCACGTCACCGACCTGTCGTACAAGCGCATCAACCACCCCAACGAAATGATCAACATCGGCGACACGGTTCGCGTGCAGATCATCCGCATCAACCGCGACACGCAGCGCATCTCGCTCGGCATGAAGCAGCTGGAAAGCGATCCGTGGGAAGGCGCCGCCGCCAAATATCCGATCGGCGCCAAGCTGTCGGGCCGCGTCACCAACATCACCGAATATGGTGCGTTCGTGGAACTGGAAGCGGGCATCGAAGGTCTGGTCCATGTCAGCGAAATGTCCTGGACCAAGAAGAACGTCCACCCCGGCAAGATCGTGTCGACCAGCCAGGAAGTCGAAGTCCTGGTGCTGGAAGTCGATCCCGAAAAGCGCCGCATCAGCCTTGGCCTCAAGCAGGCCCAGTCGAACCCCTGGGACAGCTTTGCCGAACGTCACCCGATCGGTTCGACCGTCGAAGGCGAAGTCAAGAATGCGACCGAGTTCGGCCTGTTCATCGGCCTGGACGGCGACGTCGACGGCATGGTCCACATGTCCGACATCGCATGGGGCATTTCGGGCGAAGACGCGCTGGCGCTGCATCGCAAGGGTGAGGCCGTTCAGGCCGTCGTTCTCGACATCGACGTCGAGAAGGAGCGCATCAGCCTGGGCATGAAGCAGCTTGAGCGTGGCGGCCCGGCCGCTGGCGGCACCGCCGCAGCATCGGCTGGCCTCAACAAGAACGCGATCGTCACCGTGACCGTCCTTGAAGTCCGCGACGGCGGCCTGGAAGTCCAGGCTGGCGAAGACGGCGCGGCCGGCTTCATCAAGCGCAGCGACCTGGGTCGCGACCGCGACGAGCAGCGTTCGGAACGCTTCCAGATCGGCCAGAAGTTCGACGCGATGGTGACCGGTTTCGACCGCGCCAAGAAGCCGACCTTCTCGGTCAAGGCGATGCAGATCGCCGAAGAGAAGCAGGCCGTGGCGCAATACGGTTCGTCCGACAGCGGCGCGTCGCTGGGCGACATCCTGGGCGAAGCGCTCAAGGCGAAGACCGAAGGCTGAGCCTTCCTCAGCTTCGAATGCATAGGAAACCCGCCGGACCGATGTCCGGCGGGTTTTTCTTGGGCTCCGATATGCCCGTCCTTTTGTAAACGTAACGATATTGATGTTGCCCGATTGTCAACGCCTTGCGGACGCTCTATGCAATGTGTTGGGGTACGGCAGAGGGGGCTGGGGAAGCTATGATCCGTTCGGAACTGATCCAGAAACTGGCCGACGAAAATCCGGGGCTGAGCCTGCCGGAAGTGGAGAAGATCGTCGATCTTTTCTTCCGGGAGATCGTCGATCGCCTTTCCACCGGCGGCCGTGTCGAATTGCGGGGTTTCGGGGCATTTACGACACGCGCGCGCGACGCACGCACGGGGCGCAACCCGCGCACGGGCGAGCAGGTGCCGGTGGACGCCAAACGCGTACCCTATTTCAAGCCGGGCAAGGAAATGCGCGAGCGGTTGAACGCGAAGGATTGAACCCAAGTTGAATCGACCTTGACCTGATGGCCGTCGGTCGTCAGTGAAAGCGCTGCCTGCCATGCGGGCGGACGTGGCGAAATCGGTAGACGCAGCGGACTTAAAATCCGCCTTCCCCTGGAAATGCGGGTTCAAGTCCCGCCGTCCGCACCAACAAAATCAATGGGTTACGAGCATAATGCGATGTAACTTTCGTCCACCGAATTAATCGTGTGTAATTTCTGTGTAATTACTGCCGGAGTTCGATCTAGCACCGCGATTGCGCGATCCAGATGAGGGCCATGGACATGCGTATAGCGCAGCACCATGGCTAACGTCTTATGCCCGCTAATCTTCTGTATGGTGGGCAGGTCAACACCCGCCCGAACAAGGTTCGTAATAGCAGTGTGGCGCATTACATGCGGAGTGATTTGCGACGGAGAGAGGCCCGCACGTTCAACTGTACGTTTGAACTGCTTCCACATGCAGCGCCTTGAACCGGTCCTAGCTGCGCCGTTGGCAGGGAATACCCAGCCTTCCGTTCTGCCGACCTGATCACGCCTCGTTAAAAGCGCCGCTGCCAACGAAGGCGTTATGACCTGCTCGCGCTCACCGGCCTTAGCTTGCGGGATAAAAATTCTACGTGATTCGAAATCGATATGCTCGAAACGAACAGACAAAATCTCCCCATGACGCATAGGGGTGTTTAGCCCGAATGATACGAACAGCGGCAAAAGATCATCAAAGTCTTCTTGAGCGGCTTCCATTAATAACGTCGCCTCTTCGTCAGACAGAACTGTAATCGCTTTGCGCGGTTCTGCTGCCTTGGTAATCGTAGGTATGTCGTCTCGCTTGATCCACTTCCACGCCGCCGCACGACGAAGGAAATGACTAAGGGTCGCCAATTCACGGTTTGCTGTTCCTAGGGCTATGCCAGCCGCCAATCGCGCCTGAACATACTCCTGCACCTGCACTTCGCTGATTCGATCCAATCTCGAATTTTTGAAGTATGGGATCAACCGTAATTCCAGATGCCTACGCTTGTCGTGTATTCCCTTGCCGCCCGTTTTCACCAAACGATCTAAATAAGACGTAGCAGCCTCCGCAAAAGACATATGGGTTTTACGCCCTTTAGGAAGGTCCAAGCGCCCCTCCCTCGCCCTCGTACGCAGCGTTTCCAGAGCCTTGTGCGCATCCGTGAGCTTTACGCCGTCAGACGCCTTGCCGATGATCCGATGATGGCGCTCTCCGTCCACCATGACGTTTATGCTGTACCGAACATCGCCTTCGGCTCCATCAGTCAGTTTCTCGGCTTTGATGCCCTTCTTGGTAATTTTCTGCCCCTTGAGCAGGGCGCGGATGTTTTTGCCGTTAAGGGGCTTGGTGATGATCATTGGCGACTCCATAGCCCACCAAAGTATTACATTAAGCGATACGGAGTCAATATCAGCAGATTTTGCCAGCTTTCCTATCCTATCCGACATATCTACTATAATTTAATTCTACGAAATAACTCTTATACAATAGTATCTTTAACAAGTACTTTAGTTTAAAGCTTTTCTAATAATTTTGTTGTTGCATCAAGACGATTATCGTCTATGTGGCTGCCCCTCAATCACTTGGAGGGCCATAAATGCCACGCATATCCTATGATGCCGCTGCCGCAGGAGCAGATGGCAGACTCAATCGAACCGACGCTGGGCGCTACCTTGGCGTTACCAGCAAGACCCTTGCTGAATGGAAAAGCGCAGGCATGGGGCCGCCCTCCCATAAGCTGGGTGGGCAATGCTTCTACTATGTCGCTGATCTACGGGCCTACATCAGGGAGCAGGCCGGACGATGAATGAGTTCCTGAGAAAAATTATCTCAGAACCGAAGACTATCCCTTTAAACTATCTCACTAAGATAAATTGATTCCACATAGGACTATGTAAATCAACGTCTCATCCCCTTACATATGTCATTAATAATTAACTCGAACTCGTGAAGCAGAACCACTCAATCATCCGGGAATATCTGTAAAATCGACGGTTTTCTGGGGGATTTTTGATGGATTGACATTGGAACCCCAACTCATTATCCATCACCACCTCAACTTACTGGTAGGACAAAGTTTGAAAGTATATTCTTCAAAGAATCTCCTACCAACTTACATAGGAGATATTTTATTATATGAATTTAGTAAACTTATTTAAACTTAATTTAACGTCTGATAAATTTGAATTTAATGAATCTGATAAAGAATATAAAGAAATTTCAAGATCCATTTCTCTTCTATCAGTTCTATCAAAACAATCTTTGTTAGATAAATTAAAATCAATCCATAATAAATCATCTGATCCATATTTCTATATAGCTTCATATGATCCCGGAGTTGGGAAGTCTACTACCCTCCTCAGCTATATAAAGGCATGGAAAGATACGGGATTTACCCCTGATGAGGGGGCGCTAATCATTCTTCCTAACCTCAGTGAGATAGAAGATTCTCTACACAGTCCGGTCTATCAAATTCTGATTATGCTGTATTATGCAGTGATAACAGGATTTCTGAACTCGGACTCACTGATAGAAAAGTTAATGAGGCAAGGGTTCTTTTTACAACCCATGAAATGATCCGGCGAAGGGCTGGATTAAGTTTCAACCTATCGTCTGATTTCTTTTATAAGGGTAGCGTTCGCACTCTTAAAGTTATTGATGAAGGATTTTTGCCTTCTGAATTTGTCTGTGTGCCTTTGGATGATATCTTTGGGCTTTACGGAAAACTCCGTCCTAAATATCCCGGTCTAGTTGTAGCGCTTCAAGGGGCTGTACCCGCATACACGGCTGCTGATGGAGATGTGGTCCGGTTTCCTAATGGAATGGGATATCCAAATGAGTCGGAATTGAAGGCGCGGATACCGGCTATCACCGATGATGAAATTGCTACCTTACGGCACCTTGCCACCTTGGAAGGGCTGGAGGTGGAAATCGCTGATGACGACGACAAAGGGCTGTGCATTGTTGCTTGCCCAAGACCGTTGCCGGACGATTTCGCCCCAGCCGTTATCTTGGATGGTTCGGCTAGGGTCCGACATGCCTACAAGGTTTTGGAAAAGTCGCGGCCAGACTTTATGCGCCTGCCACCGTGCGTTCATGATTATGCCAACCTAGAGATAAACCTGTGGAAGCGGTCGGCGGGCAAGAAGGCGCTTGATAACGCCGCTTATCGGGAAGAAACAATTCGTTGCATTTCCGAAATCATTAATGCTGATGAAGATCAGTGGTTGATTATCAATCGGAAAGATAATGCAGCAAAATATGGCTATCTACTCAGGAGTGAAATCGAAGATCAGGTTTTAAATCCCCACAGGCTCGAATTTACTCATTGGGGCAAGCACAAAGCCACCAATGAATTTGCCCATATTAAGAAGGTGATGGTCATCGGAGGCTACACCTACACCCATGGGACATACAGGGCGTTGTATCGAGCTTGCACCGGCGTCATGGGCGGACATATTGATAAGACGCAACTGGCCCAGATCAGGCAGGGCGAGCATATGGATCATTATCTACAGGGCATATGCCGATCCTACGTGCGCAATGCCGATCCCATCACGGGAATTTGTGGCGTCGCTCAGGTCTACATCGTTGCACCTATCAATCAGGCGTCCAAAGCCTCTATGGAAGAGATGTTTCCGGGTGCCGTAGTCAAACACTGGTCGCCAGTGACAAAAGCATTAAAAGGGCAGGCTGCGCGGCTAGTAGAAGAGGTACTGTGCCGCCTGCCAGCCGGTAGCCATGGTATTGCGCCAAAGAGCGAAGTCCTCAGTGCCATAGGCAGTAAAGGCACCATGTCAAACTTGCTCAGGATTCCTGGAGTCAGGGAACGACTAAAGGCAGAGGGCATCGACATCGAAACCTATCGGTTTGTTCGCATCACACCTTCATAAAGAGCTTTCGGGCGGCACTTCAAAACCTATCAGGGATTGGAAGTCGCCGCCGTCAGTTCAGGCGTATCCAACGGCTTGCCCATGATGCAGTTGTTCAATCGCTGCCGATACTCATCGGATAATTTATATTCTCTTTTAAGATTTTCCGCTGTTGTCGGTGTAGTGGAATGACCCGGATCGAAACCGGCAACTTTATCTTTAACAGAGTAGTAGAACCCAACAAACCCGGTGTAAGCTCCAAACGGGTTTTTACCATTGACCTCCCCTGTGACGCAGGTTGAGAGAACGCTCACGCCGCGAAACTCAGCGCCTTTTGGATCAAGGAAGTCCTTGGTGACATAGCGGCGGGCCACATCTTCAGCTTTGGACTTCTCTTCGTTTTCGGCAGCAATAGGTGCGTCATGCTCACTTTTCAGTTTTGTTGTCCGCATGACCATGACGCCCACCAAAACTAAGGCTACAGCGATCAACCCTACCGCTATGGCCCATTTGGGTGGACCAGATTGGGTTAGTGCTTCGTGGTAGGCTGATGATGTGGGCTGGGCCTCATCGGCTCCTACATCAAGCTTGGTGCCGCAGTGCTTACATAGAATTGCAGCGGCTTTGATTGTTTCAGCACAAGCCGGGCATAGCTTTTCGTCCGCGTTCATGACGAAGCCCCCGGCGCAGCGGCATCACAAACAAGGGTGCCGACAAGTTTTCCGTCCAGCCAAAAATCATCAGCCATATCGCATCCGGTTGCTTGCTTTGCCGCCCGACGCATACGATCCCGAAGGTTGAAACTAATACCGTCGCCAAACATGCCCGACTGTAAAACCTTGGCGCTGCCATTGTCGTAACGGATGATCTTGAAGCCCTGATTATCTACCGTTGCTTGATAGCGCTCAACCGCCTTGGCGCGAGCATAAGCCAAGGATGAAAGGCCAGCCGCAAAGGCGATTGATAGCCCGATTGCTATGCACCGATTGATTTTCATGCCGCCCTATCCAAAAAATACACAGAATCCGTGTTGAATTATTCACACGGTTTTTGTGTAAAAGGCAAGGCGTCCGAATGACTTGTCATGAGCGCAATACAGTCGGCAAAGGGCGGAAAAGCCCACGATCCACGATATAAGGATTTGATCGACAAACTGGTCCAAGCGCGGAAAGAAAAAGGGTTAAGCCAAGAGGGGTTAGCCAAAACTCTTGGTCGCCATCAGCAGTTTGTATCCCGATACGAAACAGGCGAACGCCGTTTAGATGTCGTTGAATTTGTGGACATCGCTCGCACCTTAGATGTCAGCATGAAAGTCTTGGACGCTATCTCATAAGGCATTCCTACCGCCTCCATGCCCTCAGCGCGCCGATAATGGCAGCAACAGCGTTCAAGATTGCAGCCATACCCATAAGGGTCGGCGCACCGATATTACCCATTGCCAGCCTCCATCGTTCCAATTTATGTTCCCCATATGTTCTTCTTGAGTCGGTGTAGGAAAGGATTTTGGTGTGGGCGTCAAAATTGAATCCATCCCTGAAAGTGTTCGGCTTCGTGTGTCGGGCGATGTAGAAACAACCATCGCCGTTCCATATGATGACGATGATAGGTTTATGATTGGCCTGTCTGATGGCACCCTACTTGTCGGCAATTATGACGAAGACCTGCGATGCCAGTTCGACGTTGCCCGTTATGGCGCTGGGTTCGTCAAGATCGAGAAGGGCGCAGCAGTGGTTGAATGGAGGGGCATCGAATGGGCTACGGTATCAGCCTATGACGCAAATGTAGTGGAGCCAGCCGATCCGCAACCCATGCCGCTATTTCCAGAATTAGGAATAGAAGGTAGTATAAATTGAAAGAAGAGGCTAAATAGTAAGAAGATAGAGACACAGCCAGAATCGATTATTATCAATTTATTTGATTTTAAGCCCCGTGAAGAGCCTAAAAATTATTTGGCTACCCAACTACATATTTTTATTTATTGGCGCTGTACGGTACCTTCAATCGCCTAGAAACGCATATTTCATGTGCCACCCCATCCGCTTTGTCGAATGACAGCGTTACGAAGGTATTTTCGTCTGCCTTGGGTGGGTAGCCGACAGTCCGGTTTTTGATTAGGATGTTTTCAATTGAGCACATCAAGCCGATTGCGTCTGTTCGCGAGAGGGGGATTTTTGCGGATTGCTTTCACCATTTGCAGATGGGTATTTCTAACCGGAATTCTGCTACTTTGCGCTTCTCTCGTTGCCGGTGGCCACGACATGCAGAACTTTTTGCTCGCGCTAGGATATGCTGTGTTTTTCGGAGCAATTCCGGGAGCTATTTTGACCGCAATTCTGTTAGCTCTAGAACGAAATTATGGGGACAGAGCGCCCTTTCAGATAGCGGTCCCCGGACTGATGTTCAGTGGCTTAGTAACTGCAATGCATATTGATAGTTTGGGCCTGACCAATTTCGACAGAGTGCTTCCCGGCGTTTTAGCAGGCGTTTTGTGGACAATCGCATGGTATTCGACTTTCTTATTGGCGAGGCGCGTTCAAAACGTCCGCTAATGGTCGCTTGATGCCGGGCAGCTATCCGACCCGAAACCGGACGGACAGCATATCGGCTCTGCGGATCGAAATATGCACCCAGTACAGCGGCGACGGGTGGTCAGGCGACAGTCCGGTTTTCGGAGAAATTCACCGATAGCAGACGTTACCCGCTTACTCGGAACGGATGCTGGGGATTGCGCAGAATGAAATCTTCAACGTCGCGTAGCCGCTCTGGCATAGCCTCGATATCTCGCCATCGCGTATGATTGATGAAGCGAAATCCCGCGTTCCAGAGCGCTTGGACCTTGGCCCATTGTTCAACGTCTGATTTTCGAGGCACCTTAAATGCACGCCCCATCCAATGGAGGTTAGCCCTGCATTCCGGGCATATGGCGCTCGCTTCCTCTGCCAACTTCCATGACTTCCGGCATTCGAAGCAAGCATGTGGCCAAAGGCATTCCGGGCCACGATACCGAGGCGGCACATATGGCTCATGAACAACTCGGTTTCCCACCGCTCGCCGCAGTTCCATGCGCTCAGATTTAGACAGATCGGCCATTATCTGAATTTGAACTATGCACAGAACGTCGGCAATCAACAATTACGGCACACGAGACGACTGGCAAGAAATGGTCGATTTTGCCCGGTCCGCTTCCGGCAAACGCTTCACCGCCCACCCGTCGCCAGGCAAGGGTGGAAGGCGGACTGTCCGGTTTTTGGGAGCGGTTGCCGATTAGCAGACGTTCCGCTGGCCGATCACATCGTGCTCCGCTGTAGCGCGTCAATTACGCCATTATCCTTGTCGACCAAAAACACGAGATTAATGTCAGTTATTCCGGCAGGTTCAAAGGCCAGATAGTAACGGGTCTCGGACACCTTTCTTGCATCCACCATTTGAATGGAATGGTGAGGCCCGAAATAAGGGTGCGCGGCCCAGCATTGTTGAACATTCGCAACAATTGCATCAGGAATTTGATCGTCAGAAAACGCTGGTAGTCGATAATATTCACCGGCAAAGGGCCGGTATCCGTCAGCCAAATACGAACATTTTTTGCCTTCGGCATGATCCCGCAATGTCCAGCCAGCAGCCGCACCTAAACAAGCCACCGCTATCGCTGCAATGGGGACAATAGGCTTCATGCTGGGTTGATATAGCACCGTTGAAAAATCGAAAAGCTCAATTGCGGATCAGGGTGGATAGCGGAACGGCAGGTTACGGTTGATCGAACGTATCAACACGACGTGCCATTGGACAAGCGTGAGGGGCAAGTTCGAGCTTAACGATCTCGCGTCGGCCATATGCAGGGCTCACACCAAAAGAGACACGCACGCGCGAGTCCCCTCGTACCGGACCTTCACCTGTTGAAACTGAATGAAAAGCCGGACGCACCTCTCCTGCCCCATAGCTAAACACTAGACCGTTGAGGCTCCACTCTTCATTCCCTGCCGTGGTTTTAGTTCCGGTCGGATAGCCGGGACGAAAATAGGTCAAGCAGCCGTCCGTCTTTTCGACGTGTCCTAATTTAACGGCTGCGCGAATATGGGCTGTGTCGCGAACGTCTGTCGCAATCGCATAACCGCAGATACCGATCCATGCAGCTGCAAAAATCGGAAGTGAGCGTCGCCAGCGCCAGCGTTTTCTGAATGCTAACCACGCAAGGCCAGCAAGACCAATGCCCGCTGTTACAAAAATGGCGATGAACCAATATGCCGGGCGGATGATATCGGGTTGGCCGGTGAGATCGAAAACGGTCTGAAAAACAGGGGCCATGCGTTGACGCTAATGCCTCACCCGAATGTCCGCAATTGGTGACCATCATTTAGCGGTGGAATGTCAAAAATGGTCGCCTGATGCCGGGCAGCTATCCGACCCGAAACCAGACGGACAGCATGTCGGGGCAAGGGCCACAATATGCGCTGGGTACAGCGGCGACGGGTGTGTGGCTTGCGGACAGGCCGCTTTCAGACGAAAAGAAACGAAGGCCGACGTTCGTGCTGCGAGGAAGAGCAATCGTGAAAATTTTATATGTGTGTTTGATCGCCAGTATATTTTCAGGCTCTGCGTTCGCCGCACCTCTTTCCTCGGCAGGAACAACAGAAATCATTTCTGGTGTTGAATCCTGCCTTGCAGTGACGAGCAGCATGGGAGTCGATGCAGAGAAGCTACGGGCTGATGGATGGGCTGCAATGTCGGCGTCGGAGGATGGGAAGCCAGTACCATCCCCAATGCCCATATTCTCTAAAGGAAATTTGCTACTAGTTCAGCAAGGAGGGACGCCTACGCCGATATGTGCCATTATGGCGAAGATTCCAAATGTTCCTGCTCTACGTCAAATCGTAGGCGCTATGGACAGTGCCCTCAAGACCGCCCGTAGAGGCAAAGATGGCAAAGCTATTCCTGCGTACTGGTTTCCCGAAGGGCATATTGTTGAGTTGGCAACGACTGGCACGCCCGAGGCACCGGGCGTCCGTATAGTTGTCGGGTATCGAAAATAGTCCAGACAGTTCGCTTGCCGACAGTCAGGTGTTTTGGATCTGTGTCCGCTTCGGAGTGCGAAGAAAGGCAAATTAGATGACCTGCATTGGTCGTGTCGCGCCGGGCAGCTTTTACGGCTGTAAGCGGACAGGCCGCTGCTGGGTACGCCTCCGTTGAGAGTCGCCTTCCCCCGGGCGTGATGGACCGCTCTTAAGTTCGCTCTTGAGAGCGGTCGTAGGAGCGGTTTTGTGGGTCAGATCACGGTTTTCGGCGGGCCTGAGCGTCGGCGACGCTGGCGTGAGGACGAGCGGGCGAAGATTCTGTCCGAGGCATTCTCACCGGGTGCCTGCGTGGCACGGATAGCCCGGCAGTATGATGTGTCGACGGCGTTGGTTTACACTTGGCGCCGCAAAGCTGAAGTGCAGGCCGCTGCGTCGCCGGCGGAGGTCGGCTTCGTCGAAGCTGTCGTGCTTGACGAGGCAGACGGCAACCAGTTGTCATCTGCGCCAGCTGTTGTGGTGGATTTGCCTGGCGGGCGACGCGTGAACATCTTCGCCTCGGCGCCGCCGGATGTGGCTGCTGCTGTTCTGAAGGCGCTGATCCGATGATCCCGGTCCCGAGCGGCGGTAAGGTCTGGCTCGCGCTAGGGCATACAGACATGCGCCGGGGAATGAGGTCGCTGGCCTTGCAGGTTCAGCAGTCGCTGAACAAGGACGTCCATGCTGGTGACCTTTATGTCTTCCGGGGCCGGAGCGGGTCGCTTTGCAAAATTCTGTGGCATGACGGCCTCGGGATGTCCTTATACGCAAAACGTCTGGAAAAAGGGCGTTTTGTGTGGCCCGCCGCAAAGGACGGGACGGTCGCGATCTCGGCTTCAGCGATGGCTTGCCTGCTCGAGGGCATAGACTGGCGTAACCCTCAGGAGACCTGGCGCCCGACACAGGTTGGCTGATCCCCGGCGTCAATCAAGGTGAGAAAAAGCGCACCTGTCCGGGTACTTTGGCGGGCAAAATGTGCTGGAAAACTGGCTTAAATCCTGGGGTTTTCGGCAAGTTCGTGCTATAAAAGAGCATGGCCGAAAGCGACCCATCCGACGAGCTCGTCCAGCTTCGCGCTGAGGTTGCCGTCGTTCGGGAGCGGGCCGAGCAGGCCCAGGTAAAGCTGTTCGTAGCCGAGGCCGAGGTCGCGAAAGTTTGGGCGATCAACGCTGATCTGCTGGCCCGCAACGCCCACCTCGAACTGATGAACGAGACGATGCGCCGCGACAAATACGGCGCGAGTTCCGAGCGCAGCCGGCGTCTGCTGGGTCAGCTCGAACTCACCTTCGAGGAACTCGAGGCCAATGCCAGCGAGGCCGAACTGCTTGGCCAAATTGCAGCCGACAAGACCAGCACGGTGGCAGCGTTCACCCGCAAGCGTTCCACCCGCCGCGACTTCCCGGCCGACGTGCCGCGCGAGAAGGTCGTTATCCCGGCGCCAGAACTTTGCCCGTGCTGCGGCTCGGACGATCTGAGCCATCTGCCCCCGGCGATCACCGAAACGCTCGAGAGAGTTCCCGCCCGCCACAAGGTGATCCAGACGGTCCGGGAAAAGGTCTCATGCCGTAAGTGCGAGAAGATCAGCCACCCACCGGCACCCTTCCACGTGACGCCGCGCGGGATGTTCGGGCCGCACTTCCTGGCAAACCTGGCCTTCCAGAAGTACGGTCTGCACCAGCCCCTCAATAGCCAGCGTGATCGGCTCGAGGCCGAAGGCATCCCCTTGAGCCTCTCGACGCTCGCGGATCAGATCGGCGCGATCTGCGTGGCGGTGAAACCCCTGTTCCTGCTGCTGGAGGCTCATGGGCTCGCCGCTGACCGCCTGCATGCCGACGACACCACCGTTCCACTTCTGGCCAAACTGAAAACCAGCGTGGCGCGGATATGGGACTATGTGCGCGACGATCGCCCGTTCGGCGGCCCGGCGCCGCCAGTGGCGCTGTGCTACTACTCCAGCGATCGCAGGGGCGAGCATCCGCGCGCCCACCTGGCCGGCTATACCGGTATTCTCCAGGTCGACAGGTATGCCGGCTTCAATGCCCTGTTCGAGGAAGGCTGGGCCGATAAGCCCATGACGCGCGCAAATTGCTGGGTTCATGCACGCCGGGAATTCTTCAAGCTCGTCGACATCCGGCAGCAGCTCAAGCGCAACAAGAAAAAGGGCACCGCGCCGCTCATCTCGCCGCTGGCGACCGAGGCGCTCGAGATCATTGATCGGCTCTTTGCCATCGAGCGCGACATCAACGGCAAGCCTTCCGCCGAGCGCCTGGCCGTTCGCCAGGAGCTGTCCGCTCCGATCGTTGCCGAACTGGAGGCATGGATGCACGAGACGCGCAGCAAGCTCTCTCGTCACGATGTCGTGGCCAAGGCCATCGCCTACCTTCAGAACGACTGGGCGGGCTTCACCACATTCCTCGCCGATGGCCGGATCTGCCTCTCGAACAACGCCGCGGAACGCCAACTGCGCAGCGTTGCTCGGGGAAGAAAAGCCTGGTTGTTTGTGGGCTCAGATCGCGGCGGCCAGCGCGCCGCGATGATGTTCAGCCTGTTCGGCACGGCTCGGCTCAACGACGTTGATCCGCTCGCCTGGTTCACCGACGTCCTCGCCCGGATCGCCGACATCCCACAGAACCGCCTTCACGAACTCCTCCCTTGGCATTGGAAAGCTGCTCAGCAGCAGGCCGCCGAAGAAATCGCCGCCTGAACCACGGTACCGCGACAACTCGCGGCGGCTATCGGATGCGTACGCTGCTGGGAACGCTTAGCGGCGATCGGCACCATGGAAAATGCAGACGGGTGGATGGCGGAATGTCCGGCAGTGAGCGAAAAATCGGGGTTAGCTGCCGTTTGGCCAAATCCAATTTCGGATCGATGCCTACCGCTCCGACAATTTGTCACCGTGGGTGTTCGCTTGCCCCTCTTGAAAACTTGTCTGACCGTAACCTTTGGCCCAACGATACATTGAGACGAGCATGACGACGAACATGCCGCCCCCCCTAGGACCAAAATGATCGTGGAAATTGGCCCATCGCTAGGCAAGCCGATGATCTCAAGTATCTCAATTAGCGCGATGCTCAACATGACCGGAACGCCCCAAACGAACCGCTGAGCAAACGCAAAGACGGGGTTGTAGCGCCGGACGGCCCAATCTCGATCCATCCATCTGATGATCGACTTCATCATGGCAATCCTTCCAGCCAGTAGCTTAAGGCAAACTTTGGATGTCCGCTAGCAAGCATGTGCTATAATTATTTGAATGGCGAAAATTGGTCGCCTGATGCCGGACAGCTATCCAACCCGGAACCGGTCGGGCAGCATAGTGGGTGCGCGGATCGATATATGCGCCGGGTACGGCGGCGACGGGTGGGTAGGCGACGGTCCGGTTTCAGGCAAAAGTGGGGATAAGCGGAATGGCAGCTTTCTAAAGGAAACTTGCCAGAGTGACACTCTACGCTTCGCCGTGGCATTCCGCACGAATAAATGATTTCGATTTCAGATCATATTCAATGTCTATGTAATTACATCCTCCATCATTAACGTCTGGCAGAAAAACGTCGTTGTTCAACCAGCGCCGCTCCCCTGCCTTCATCCCATCAGGAGGTGGGCAGCCTAACAATACTTGTCCGTTTTTTGGCCCGCCTTCTTTAGCGCCCTCGCAAAAAAGCTTATCGGTCGTTTCATCTGGAATAAAATAAAAAGCTGCCACGCGAGTAGGTGAAGCATATTTATATGTTCGGGCAAACTGGCTCATCGGCCCCGCCCCTGAAGGGATTTGAACAGCATGTTCAATGGCATCCATAATTTCTAAATGCCGTTGTTGCTCGGATGATGTGCAACCGACTGTTAAAAGCATCGCTGGGAGGGTTAAATAAGGCCTCATGTTCGCAGCCTCCTACATATTCCTGCATGTCCGCAAGTAGGCATCTATCTTTGAATTGCGATCGTCCATTTCTGGTCGTTAGCGGAAGGGCAGCGTACCTATCGCTTGCGGGCGCTAGATGGAACCGTCTGCTGAAATGGTCGTTAGGCTTACATCGGACGCATTCTTTTGCCCCCCGCATCAAGCGTTCGATAACCTATAACGGCCCCGTCAGCACCCCCCCGCTGGCGGGGTCTTTGTTTGATGGGATTTCACCATAGCCCTGTCAGCGTTCTTATGGCTTGCCCGATGCCCCATAACATTAGTGGTAACGACAATGCTGCCAGCAGGAAGAATTCAACCTCAACCAATTTCGGGCGGGGTATCAATTCACGCTACCATCAGGCGAGCGCATTAGCTGGCCCATGCAAGCAGCGATGGATTTCCAGATTTCCACCCCTTCCATGTCACCAGCTGATGCAAGTTCGCCGATCCGGGCCGCGACCACGGCAGGCGCACCATCCTCATGCCGTTTAAGGAGCATGAAGGCGGCTCCCCAAACGACATGATCCTGTTCCATATTACTCGGGAGTTACCGGCTTGGAAGCAGCCTTCTTTGCAGACACCTTGGGCGCTGGCGCATCGGCTTTCTTGCTCTGTCCCGGCTTGCGACCAAGACCAATCTTAACAGCCAGTTCCTTCCGCTGCGCAGAATAGGACGGGGCAGTCAGGGGATAATCTTTCGGAAGGCCAAAAGTCTCCCTATAGCTTTCCGGTGTATATCCATTCTGCTGGATATGGCGCTTGAGCATCTTGTAGGGCTTGCCATCGATCATCGACACAAGATGGTCCTGCTTTATCGAAGCCCGAACCGAAACTGCCCCTTTGGGCTTCTCATCAACAGGTTCTACCGAAGCATTCAAACCGGTAAGTGCGCTGTGAACGCTGGTGATGAGATTGGCGACATCGCCAACCGATACACTGTTGTTGGCAACGTGGGCCGCAACGATATCACTGGTTAAAGTGATTAGAAGTTCATTTTGTGCAGTTTCGTCGGTCATTCATTTGCGTCCCATTTTATAGAGTTTGATAGACATAGGCTTAATTGACTGATTTGTCATGTGTGAGGATACGTCTTTTAATTCACTTATGACTGCATGGGATAGACTGACGTATTCCGGTATCTTCTAGGACTTCGACATTATCAGGGAATGGAATTTCACCGCTACCGCCGTGGCGCACTGCTCGACATACCTGCATCATCACAAGGAAGCATGGCACGGCTCAAAACTTGTAGCTTTAGGCCTACCCATCGGAAGTCCAGCCGGAATAGATCAAAAGATATATTGACTCAATTTCGATCTAGATCATAAATATTGCTATATCTTTTGAGCGAGTCGAGGGGCAGATATGAGCCGCATTGCATATTACCGGGTATCAACGGGCGGGCAGAGCATCGAAGCCCAGCGCCAGACCCTTGCCGGTCCATTCGATAAAGAGTTTGCCGATGAGGGCGTATCAGGTGCGACCATGGCAGCAGAGAGGCCCGGCTTTGCCTCCTTGCTCAATTACGTCCGTGAAGGCGACACTCTTTATATAGCCGCCATCGATCGCCTTGGGCGCGATGCACTTGATGTCCAATCTACCGTCCGCAAGCTTATCGAGCGTGGCGTAACGGTCGATGTTCTCGGCCTTGGCCCCATCGGCAAAGGAGTAGGCGAACTGATTGTCGCCGTACTTGCTCAGATTGCCGACATGGAGCGAGGTAGGATCAAAGAGCGCTGTGATGCAGGCAGAAGCGCCGCTAGGGCGTCCTTAAAAGCCACAGGGCGCACCCATAGAGGCAAGGTAAGTATGGGCAGACCCAAGGCTGCTGATGCTGCTGCTGTAGCAACGTGGCGCAAAGACAACGCGGCTAGCATCAGTAAGACGGCAGCACAGTTCGGTTTGTCTGACGCTACGGTCAAGCGATACTGCGCTTTAGCCTAGTGAGTGTCGAACTCGTCTAATGGAAGGCCCATCTCCATCGCGGCGTACAATTCCAACAAATATTGGTCGACGGGTGAACTCACAGCGAGGTAGCGCATCGTCATGCCTTTTAATCGCAAACGCTCAGCATCGAAAGCCGCTCTAAAATCTGGATCGGCAAAGAGCTTCGCCCGCGATCCTTCCGGCTTATATGTGGCCTTAGCATTCATAATCGAACGAGTTTTTTTGAAAGCAAAAGATGCCGAATAGTGGCTCGCAGCCAGATGTCCCCTTATCCTCGCTTGAAGGTTCCGGGTGCGGCCCACATGCTCAGCTTTTTTGTTATGAAAGAACACATAGATTGCACCTAGCTTCTTCCATGAGGCCTGCGGCACTAACGGAAGCTCATCGCTCTGCATCAACAGCTTGTAGAGTGATGGCATCCGCTCTGCGTGACGCACAAACTGTTCGTTCATCGATTGCCCTCCCCATCTTCGTATCAAAATTGTGCATCGGCAATGCGATCCCGTCTAGGATGGCTTAGCCTAATTTCAGATACAGATGGTCGGGACGGATCGCAAAGGGTCGAATTCGAGCCCTACACGACACTTCTTTATCTTAGGGTCCGCTTAGGCAATATGGTGGAACTATGCATGAAATCGAAGCCCCGACTCCGCAGACCATTCTCGCTCAATACGCTGCTTTGGTTGAAGCTAGCGCCAACGAGGCCGAAACCAGGCTTAAGGTGATAAATGATATAATTTACCATATTCTGGGCTGGACGCACGCAGATGTGAGCGTTGAAGAACGCGTGTCGGAAGACGGCAATACGACATGGGCTGATTACACGTTAAAAACGGGCATGACCGCTGTCGTAATCGAAGCAAAGAAGGTTGGCATTCCATTTTCTGAAGTCCCCGATACCAGAAGGTCTGCCCTAAGAGGCAAGATAATGGCTGGCGAAACCGGATCGGCAATTATTCAAGCCCGTGATTATGCCAGAAAATTAGCAACCCCCTTTTCGGTTATCACTAACGGTAATGTTTGGATTATATTTCCTGCAACAAGGACGGATCAGGTAAAATTCTCCGACTCTTCTGCCATAATATTTCCCAGCATAAAATCAGTTCTTGAAGATGATTATGCTGAATTCTACGACTTACTATCGCGAGAAGCTGTAATTAATGGCAGCTTAGAGAACGATTTGTTAGGTCGTGTAGAAAATCAAACGGAAGAAAGGCGGCTTAATCGTTTCTACCCACGAGGCTTCTCAAGAATAAGCCGTCATAGTTTATATCCTTTAATAGAGGATGCAATTGTGACAGCATTTTCTGAGAATATTGTTAATTCTGACCCATATTTACTTGAAAAACTTTATGTGAAAACGCCGGATCGGATAAGATTTGATCAGCGTGTCAATATGCACATCTTAAAAAGAGAAGGGGTTTCAACCAAATCCCCTCTTCGTGGCATAAGAGAGAAAAGCGAAAAGGAAGTCAAAAGCTTAATATCTCTAGCCGGAAAAAGAGCAAAGCCCTTGGCTATGCTAGTGCTTGGTCAGGTTGGTGCGGGAAAAACAACATTTCTCGAGCATGTGAGAAAGATCACTGCTGCTGATGTATTCAAACCAGATAATAGCAAACCATACCCTCAGTGGTTCTATATAGATTTCCGCTCGTATTCAAAAGAAGAAAGCTCATTTGAATTCATCATAGACCATCTTTTGCAATCGATATCGCTAGACGGTTTCTTATCTGATTATGACCGATGCGTTCGCCATGCTTATAAAGATGAAATGGATGCCCTGTTCAGAGGCCCGATGCATCTTTTGGCTGGCGACGAAACCGAGCGGAAGCGTCGCGCCACAGAAATGCTCATGGCAGACTATGTTAAGAAGCAGCCCTACGTCGAGAAGCTATTGAGTTACGCGTCAAACAACGCTTCAATATTTCTGGTTATAGATAACATAGATCAATTTGAAGACGATGTAATTCAGTCAGAAATTTTCTCGAGTTCGATGGCGATAGCGCGCAAGGTCGGCGCGAACTTAATTTGCTCGATGCGTGAAGCAACTTATATTCATCATCGAAACAGTCCGATTTTTGATGCATTTGACTTCGATCCAATCGCGATAGAGCCTCCGAAAGTGGACGCCGTTTTATCACGGCGTTTCTTCGTGGCAAAACAGATGCTAGAAGATCAATCCGGCTCCTTTACCGCAGAAAACGGTGCCAAGGTCCAAGTGGATAATCTCGCTCGAATTATCGACATGGTTCAGGCATCAGTCTTGGGAACGTCTATAGGCACATTAGTGGAAGTTTTAGCTACATCTGATATCCGCTTAGCCTTACGGATGACGCGTGAATTTCTTCAATCAGGATGGACTGCCTCCGGCAAAGCTTTGAGCATTTTCCAAAGGACCGGAAAATACGTCATGCCCCCGCATGAAGCCCTCCGAGCAATTATGCTTGGTACACAACAGCAATATTTTGAGAGCCATTCCGTCCTAGCGAATCCATTCGATAGCAGGATCGCCAAGACCGAGGCTCAAATGCTTCGCCTGTATATTCTGTCCGCTATGGTTAACATGAGCAGCGATTTAAGTTTCCGATATGTGGAAGGAAGCGAAATACAGAAGGTGTTGCGGAATATTGGTTTCGGCGATGCAATAACAATGCAGGTTCTATCGGATCTTTGTAGGTTCAGGTTTATCCACACCACATCCCATAACAAGCCATCTTATGAGTCTAATTATATCGTAAGCAGACTGGGTGGGTACATAGTTAGATATTTTCTAAGCGATATGATGTTTCTTGAAAATGTCATGATGGATACGTTCATTCCAGATGAAAATATTTGGAATGAATTGAAGGCGCAGACATCTGAAATTTACTCAGAGAGAGACGTCGTTAAAAAGGTTCGCCTGAGAAAAGCGCGGGTAAGAGCCTTTTTCGATTATATGTCGTCGCTTTACAGTCCACTTCAGGAAGAAAGTTCAAGACGAGGAGTTCCGGCACCGTGGTGTTCCCATCCCTTCAATGCAGCGACCAATCAGCTTGAATCGAACCTCGCGAAGGTGATGAAATCGGCCTCCAGAAATTATGGAGATGCCTCCTCGCCTGTGTAATTCCTGTGTAATCGCACAGGGAAACAGCCAGAAAAGGCAGGTACCTTACGGCAATTCGGCAAAAACGATTTTGCCGTAAGATACTGAAAATAAGCAATAATAGGAACTATCCGGCATCATCCGGAATGCTCCAAATATCGACTTAAAATCCGCCTTCCCCTGGAAATGCGGGTTCAAGTCCCGCCGTCCGCACCAAGGCGATATGCAAGCTTTTTTCTGCCAAAAGGCTGGATATTGCGACCGGTTGCCGCGATGATGCGGCATGGCCGGTGCAATCAATCCCAATAGTTTCAGCGACTCCCTCGTCATCCTGGGCGCGGCGGGGCTTGTCATCCCCGGTTTCGCGCGTTTCCGGATCAGCCCGGTCATCGGCTTCATACTCGTCGGGCTGGCCGTCGGCCCGGCCGGTCTGGGGTCGCTCGTCGGGCAATATCCCTGGCTCTATCATGTCACCATTTCAAACGGCGAGGCGATAGAGCCGTTCGCCGAACTGGGCGTGATCCTGCTGCTCTTTTCCATCGGACTGGAACTGAGTTTCCGGCGATTATGGACGATGCGGGCGCAGGTGTTTGGCGTGGGCGCGACCGAGTTGATCGGCGGCGCGCTGCTGATCGCGATGGGGCTGTATCTGCTCGGGCAGCCGACGGCCGGCGCGATCGGCCTGGGCCTGGCGCTGGCGCTGTCGTCCACGGCGGTGGTGCTGCCGATGGTCGGCACGCAGAGCGCGGTCGGCCGCGCGGCTTTCTCCATGCTGTTGTTCGAAGATCTGGCGCTGGTCCCGATCATCTTCATGCTGGGCGCGCTCGCCCCGTCTGTGGCCGCCAGTCCCGACGGCGCATGGAGCGAGATGGCCAATACATTGTTGAAGGGCGGCATCACCATTGCGGTGATGCTGGTGCTGGGCCGCATCGTCCTGCCCCATATATTCAGCCAGGCGGCGCGCACGAAAAGCCCGGAAGTGTTCCTGGCCGCCAGCCTGCTGGTGGTGATCGTTTCCAGCCTGGCGACGTCGATCGCGGGCCTGTCGCCGATCGTGGGTGCCCTGTTGGCGGGCATATTGATCGCCGAAACGGACTATCACAGCGAAGTGGAAGTGATGACCGCCCCGTTCAAGGGGCTGGCGCTGGGCGTGTTCCTGATCACTGTGGGCATGAGCCTGGACATTCGCGTCATCCTGGCCAACTGGCCCAGCCTGGTGATGGCGGTGGTCGGCGTGGTGCTGGCCAAGACGCTGGTGACATCGACGCTGCTCTACCTGTCGGGCGTGCGCAAGGGGGTGGCGCTGGAGGTCGGGGTGCTGATGTCCAGCCCGTCGGAAACCACGCTGATCGTGCTATCGACCGCCGCGGCGGCGCAACTGATCCTGCCGTCCACCGCCGCCTTTTGGCAGATCGTGACCGCCATTGGCCTGACCATCACGCCGCTGCTGGCGCGGATCGGCCACGACGTCGCCCGGCGACTGGAAATGGCGATCGGCGAGGAGCGGATCGAAGCGGCGGAGGAACATACCGAAGCGGCGGCGGTCGTCATCGGCTTCGGCCGGGTGGGCCGCATGGTGTGCGACCTGCTCAAGACGCACAAGCAGCGCTTCGTCGTGGTCGAATCGGACCCCGACATCGTCGCCGAAGCGCGGCGGTTGGGCTATCCGATCCTGTTCGGCGACGTGGCGCGGGCGGAGATGCTGGACCGTTTGCGTCTGGGCCATGCCAGGGCGTTGATCCTGACGATGGACGATCCGGTCCTGTCGGTGCGCGTGACCCAGCGGGTGCGCGGCTGGGTGCCCGACCTGCCGATCATCGCGCGCGCACGCGACACCGACCATGCGGCGCAACTCTACCGCGCGGGCGCGAGCGATGCGGTGCCCGAGACGCTGGAAAGCTCGCTGCAACTGGCGGAGACGGCGCTGGTCGACCTGGGCGTGGCGATGGGACCGGTGATCGCGTCGATCCACCAGATGCGCGAGTATCTGCGCGTGGGCATCAAGGATGCGGCGCAGATGGAGACCGCGCCCAAGCTGCGGCGGTTGCGAGCGGACGAGGTGCCCTAGAGCGGCCTCTAATCTCCCTCTTCCGGCGGGCTGAAGACAGACCAGCCGGTGCGGCGCGCCAATATCTCCAGCGCCTGAGTGCCAAGCATGCTGTTGCCATTTTCGTTCAGGCCCGGCGACCAGACCGCGATCGACGCGCGGCCGGGCACGATGGCGAGGATGCCACCGCCCACCCCGGACTTGCCGGGAATGCCAACACGAAAGGCGAAGTCGCCCGAGGCGTCATAATGGCCGCAGGTCAGCATCAGCGCGTTGATGCGGCGGGCGCGGCTGGGCGACACCACCCTGCCCCCATCGGGATGGCGGCCATCCAGCATCAGGTAGCGACCGGCGAGCGCGAGTTGCCGACAGCTCATCTCGATCGCGCATTGATGGATATAATTGCCCAGCACCAGATCGACGGGATGACGCACATTGTCGAAGGCGCGCATATAATTGGCGAGCGCCATGTTGCGATAGCCGGTGGCAGTTTCGGATGCGGCGACATCTTCGTTGATGGCGATCGTGTCGTCGCCCGCCAGATAGCGGACGAAGCGCAGCATCTCGCCGATGGCGACGCGGGGCTGATGGCCGCCCAGATTGACGTCCGCGACCACGATAGCCCCTGCATTGATGAAGGGGTTGCGCGGGATGCCCTCCTCCCGCTCCAGCTGGACGATCGAGTTGAAGGCGTTGCCTGACGGCTCGCGCCCGACGCGGCTCCATAGCTGGTCGCCGACCTTGCCCAGTGCCAGGGTCAGCGCGAACACCTTCGACACCGACTGGATCGAAAAACCGGTGTCGGCGTCGCCACCGGTCAGGAGGCGGCCATCCGCCGTTGCGATGGCGATGCCGAATTGGGCCGGATCGATGCTGGCGAGTTCGGGAATGTAGCTCGCCACCGTGCCGCGGTCGTCCTGCCGCGCGATGGCGGCCACGATGTCTTCGATCACATGCGCAAGGTCCATGCCGCCGACTTTAAGCCGCAATCAGGAAAACAGCCAATGGCCCAACAGTCGATCGAACGGAAAGGTGAAAAATCCGGCGATCAGCAAGGCGCCCGTCACCATGCCACGCACGGCGCGGCGATGACGCTTCACATTGTGTCGCCGTGCGCTGATGATGATGACGGGCACCTGGATCAGGGTGAAAACCGACAGCAGATGGATGATACCGAAGCCGCCACCGGGCGCACGCAGCAGAAAACTGTCTATCGCCGTCATAAACAGCGACGCGCTCCATATCCAGCCCAGACAACGATGCAGCCTGTCCCCGCGTCGGCCCGACAGGATGATCGGTGTCAGTCCCAGCGCCACCAATATGGTCAGCAGATGCAGCCAGATGACGGGGTGAACATGCGACCACTGCCCGTAGCCCCGTCCCATGGCGGTCAGGACGACCGCCAGAAGGATGATCGAACAGACGGTCAGGAACCTTTCATAACGGTCTGGCGCAAGCGCGTTCGCTTGCGTTGTCGATGCAATGCCGGTCATGTAATCCCCCTTCGCAAAAGGCCGAACGCACCGACGCCCATCAATCCGCCACCAGGGCGCGATTGATGCCATGGATACGCGACCGAACCTCCACCATCAATGCGCGGAAGGATGACAGCTGTTTAGCGCCGTAGCGCTCCGCCGTGATATCCACATTGCCCTTCCGCCAGTAGCCGTCCGGGCAGAAGATGACGAGCTTGCCCGAACGGGCGTGCAACCCCATTTCTAGCAGGCTGACCGGACTTTGCGATCCCGGCGCGAAATAAAGGATGATGATGTCCGCGCTATCCAGCGCAGCCAGTTCCCATTCCACCTGGCTGCGGAAGTTGGGATCGCTGGCCTCCGGCTTCCAGGCCGGATTCCAGTCCGGGCGACGCGGGTTGAGGATGGTGACACGTTCTGCGGCAAGGGCGGCGATCATGTCCCGCTGCCAATCGGACGCCTTGCCCATGTCGATACTGCCGCCGAGGAACAGGCGAGCGCGGTCATGGGTCGCTGGCAGAGGCTGTGGCGACGTCACCGTCACGGCCATCGGCGCATCGGCCGCGATGGCAGGCGCCGTGACGCAGAGCTGGCCGATCAGGGCCAAAGACAAGGATCGCATCATGGGCGGTGGCGAGATGGGAGGGCGCATCGGCCATGCGCCTACCCTGCGCAGTCAGGCCGGGACGCTGGCGAGCGCCGCCTTGACTGCATCGATCGCGGCCTGCGCCTTGTCGCCGTCGGGACCGCCACCCTGTGCCATATCGGGACGGCCGCCGCCGCCCTTGCCGCCCAGCGCCTCTACACCGACGCGGACCAGATCGACCGCGCTGATGCTGGCGACCAGATCGTCGGTCACGCCGACCGCGATCGTCGCGCGGCCTTCCACCACGGCGAGGACGGCGGAGATGCCGCTGCCGAGCGTCTTCTTGTTGCCGTCCACGATACCGCGCAATTCCTTGGGGTCGAGGCCATCGATGACATGGCCGAGGAAGCTGACCGCGCCGACCTGTTCGGGGCCGACCGGGGCCGCGCCCGATCCGCCGCCAAGGGCCAGCGCCTTCTTCGCGTCGGCGAGCTCCCGCTCCAGCTTGCGGCTCTGTTCCACCAGCGCGGCGATGCGGGCGGGGACCTCGTCCGGCGACGTCTTGAGCGCAGCGGCGGTCTGGCGCAGCTTGTCGTCGCGATCGATCAGCCACAGGCGCGCGGCTTCGCCGGTCAGCGCCTCGATCCGGCGGACGCCGCTGGAGACGGCGCTTTCCGACACGATCTTGAACAGGGCGATGTCGCCGGTCGCGCGGACATGGGTGCCGCCGCACAGTTCGACCGAATAATGATTGTCGTCCCCCTTCCCCATCGAAAGGACGCGGACTTCGTCGCCATATTTTTCGCCGAACAGCGCCATCGCGCCTGCACCGATCGCGTCGTCCGGGGTCATGAGGCGGGTCGTGACCTCCTCATTATGGCGGATTTGCGCGTTCACGTCCGCCTCCACCTTCGCGATCTGGGCGTGGGTCAGGGCTTCGGGATGGGAGAAGTCGAAGCGCAGGCGCTCGGCGGCGACCATGCTGCCCTTCTGCGTCACATGGCCGCCCAGTTCTTTGCGCAGCGCGGCATGGAGCAGATGGGTAGCGCTGTGATTGGCGCGGATGCGGTCGCGGCGTTCGACGTCGACGGTCAGCTGGACGGTGTCGCCGACCTTGATGCTGCCTGCGCTGATCGTCGCCTGATGGGCGTGGAGGCGACCGAGCGGCTTGGCGGTGTCCGACACTTGCGCCGTCAGGCCGCCCAGCGACGTGATCGTGCCCGCGTCGCCATTCTGGCCGCCGCTTTCGCCATAGAAGGGCGTCTGGTTGGTGATGATCGCGACCGTGTCGCCCACCGTGGCGCTATCGACGCGCGCGCCGTCCTTGACGATGGCCTGCACTTCGCCTTCGCCCTGGGTGGAGGCGTAGCCGACGAACTCGGACGTGCCGAATGTTTCGGCGATGTCGTACCAGATTTCATCCGACGCCTTTTCGCCCGACCCCTTCCAGGCGGCGCGCGCGGCGGCCTTCTGTTCGGCCATGGCGGCGTCGAAACCGGCGCGGTCGACCGACAGGCCCTGGGTGCGCAGCGCGTCTTCGGTCAGGTCATAGGGGAAGCCATAGGTGTCGTAGAGTTTGAACGCGGTTTCGCCCGGCAGGGACGCGCCTTCGGACAGGCCGGTGGTCGCTTCGTCCAGCAAGCGCAGGCCGTTTTCCAGCGTCTTGCGGAAGCGGGTTTCCTCGCGCAGCAATGTTTCCTCGATCAGCGGCTGGGCGCGGACGAGTTCGGGGAAGGCCCCGCCCATTTCGGAGACGAGGCTGGAGACGAGACGGTACATCAGCGGGTCTTTCGCGCCGATGATGTGCGCGTGGCGCATGGCGCGGCGCATGATGCGACGCAGTACGTAGCCGCGCCCCTCGCTGGCGGGCAGGACGCCGTCCGCGATCAGGAAGCTGGTCGAGCGGAGGTGATCGGCGATGACGCGGTGGCTGGCCTGGAACTCGCCATCCGTGGCGGTGCGGGTGATCGCAGCGGATTCCTCGATCAACGCCTTGAACGTGTCCGTGTCGTAATTGTTATGCACGCCCTGCATGACGGCGGCGATGCGTTCCAGACCCATGCCGGTGTCGATGCTGGGCTTGGGCAGTTCAGAGACGATCTCGTTGGCTTCCTGCTCATATTGCATGAAGACGAGGTTCCAGATTTCGACGAAGCGGTCGCCATCTTCCTCCGGCGAACCCGGAGGGCCGCCCCAGATATGATCGCCATGGTCGTAGAAGATTTCCGAGCAAGGGCCGCAGGGGCCGCTGTCGCCCATCGCCCAGAAATTATCCTTGGTGGGGATACGGATGATCCGGTGATCGGGCAGGCCGGCAATTTTCTTCCACAGGTCGAACGCCTCGTCGTCCGTATGGTAGACGGTCGCCGTCAGCTTGTCCGCAGGCAGGCCCCATTCCTTGGTCAGCAGGGTCCAGGCGTGGGTGATCGCCTGTTCCTTGAAATAGTCGCCGAAGCTGAAATTACCCAGCATTTCGAAGAAGGTATGATGGCGCGCGGTATAGCCGACATTGTCGAGGTCGTTATGCTTGCCACCCGCGCGGACCGACTTCTGGGATGACGTCGCGGTCTTGTAGGGGCGCGTTTCCAGACCCGTGAAGACATTCTTGAACGGCACCATGCCCGCATTGACGAACATCAGCGTCGGGTCGTTGTGCGGCACCAGCGGCGCGGACGGGACGATGGTGTGGCCGTTGGCCCCGAAATAGTCGAGGAAAGAGCGGCGAATGTCGTTGGTCGAGGTCATGGGGGCGATTTAGTGGGAAGCGGCCCGCCGCACAAGCGGGGGATTTGGTCGATTGAAACCGGGAGGTGACGAATGATCTTTCACTCTCCTCTCGATCCGTTCGCCCTGAGCCTGTCGAAGGGCTTTTCTGTCTTCTCCGACGCCACGAAGAAGAAAGAGGCTTCGACAAGCTCAGCCCGAACGGCGGAGATGAAGCGAGTTAACCGATAGGCTCTTCGATCGACACGGGCGGCTTGGAAAACCAGGCCGGTCCCTGCGCGGTCATGTGGAAACAGTCTTCCAAACGGATGCCCATCACGCCCGGCAGATAGAGGCCGGGTTCGTTGGAGAAGCACATGCCGACGTCCAACTTCGTCTTTTCGCCGCGGACCAGGTTGACCGGCTCGTGCCCCTCCATGCCGATGCCATGGCCGGTACGGTGGGACAGGCCGGGGAGCGCGTAGCCGGGACCGTAGCCAAGCTTTTGATAATAGTTGCGGACCGCGCCATCGACCACGCCCGCAGGCGCGCCCAGCATGGCGTTGCCGAAGGCGATTGTCTGCCCTTCCGCCACCGCGTTCCAGACCTTGCGCTGCTGGGCGGTGGGGGTCGCGCCATGGACCCAGGTGCGGCTGATGTCGGACTGATAATCCTCGACCGTGCAGCCGCAGTCCATGAGGACGACTTCGCCCGTGCGGACGGCCTGCGGCTTGCCCGAGCCATGAGGATAGGCTGCCGCTTCACCGAGCAGGACGAGGTTGAATTCGACCTGCCCGCCCAGTTGCTTCGTCGCGGCGCTCATCAACGCACCGATATCGGCTGGGGTCATGCCCGCCTTCACCTGCGGGTAGGTCCAGCGATAGGCGGCCATGGTGACGTCGGCGGCGACCTGCATCAGGGCGACTTCAGCCGCCGTCTTGCGCATGCGGATGGCCCGGGTGACGGGGTCTTTGACGAGGGTCGCCGCAGGGAGCGCAGCCTTGATGCCGTCGACCGCAAAATAGCGGACCGTTTCCTCTATGCCGATGCGGCCCGTCGCCAATCCCTTTGCGGTCAGGAAATCGGCGATCGGGGCGTAGGGACTTTCATCCTCCTGCCAGACGCGCACCTCTGCGGGAATGGCGAGCAATTCGTCGATCGAGGGTTTCTCGAAGAAGGGACAGACGATCAGCGGCGCGCCGGTCGCGGGGATGATCGCGGCGGTGAGGCGTTCGGAGCGGCGCCAGCGGATGCCGGTATAATAGATGAGGCTGGCTCCCGGCTCGATCAGCAATGCGTCGATGTCCTGGGCCTGCATCATGGCCTGCGCGCGGGTGAGGCGGTCGGCGCGTTCGGCCTTGCCGATCGGGGTGGCCGTGGTGGTGAGAGATTTCAGCGCCTCTCCCGCCCTCTCTTGCGCGAAGAGGCGCGGAGTGACGAGCGACGTGGCGAGGGTCGCGGCGGCGTAGCGCAGCAATGTGCGGCGGTCAGGCGTAAGCATAGGTGCCACCGGTCTTGAGTGCGGCTTGATAGGCGGGGCGCGCATGCATTTCTCTCAGCCAGCGGATGATGTTGGGGCGCGATTCGTCCAGGCCGCCGCGCGCGCGGGAGGCTTCCAGCGGGAAGCTCATCATCATGTCGGCGGCGGTGAAGGCATCGCCCGCGAAATAGGGACGCGACGCCAGTTCGGTTTCGAGCCAGTCGAGATGGTCGTCCAGCATGCGCTGCACCGTCGGGCGCGCGGGACGGCCGAGCAGGCCGAGCTTGCCGATGATGAGCAGCGCCAACAGCGGCGGCATCATCGATCCTTCGGCATAGTGAATATATTGGCGATAGCGGATCGCGCCTTCGGCATCGGCGGGCGCGCCGAAGCGGTTGCCGGCGCGGGCGACCAGATGCTCCATGATTGCGCCGGTCTCGATCAGGCGGTGGCCGTCCACCTCCACCACCGGGGAGCGGCCGAGCGGGTGGACGGCGCGCAGTGCGGCGGGCGCGCGCATCGTCTTGGCGTCGCGTTCGTAGCAGCGGACCTCATAGGGTTCGCCCAGTTCTTCCAACAGCCAGAGGATGCGCTGCGATCGGCTGTTGTTCAGATGATGGACGATGATGGTCATGGCGGCTCCGATGCTGCGTGGCGTACAGGGCTAACGCAGCATGGGAAGGTTGCCAAGGCGGCTGACGTTCTCCGGCCCTTCGACTGCTTGCCAAGGCAGGCGCTCAGGGCCGGGGAACATCTAGTTACGCGTCTTCCAGCGCGTGCGCCTTCTCCTTCGCGCGGAAGGCGTGAAGGAGAGGTTCGGTGTAGCCGTTGGGCTGTTCGACGCCTTCGAACACCAAGGCGCGAGCGGCCTGCCAGGCGAGGCTCTCCCCTTCCCGACCGTGCATCGGTTGATAGAGCGGATCGTCGGCATTTTGCGCATCGACCTTGGCCGCCATGCGCTGGAACGCCGCGTCGACCTGCGCCTCCGTACAGACGCCGTGCAGCAGCCAGTTGGCCATATGCTGGGACGAAATGCGCAAGGTCGCGCGGTCCTCCATCAGGCCGATATCGTGGATATCGGGCACCTTGGAGCAGCCGACGCCCTGATCGATCCAGCGCACGACATAGCCAAGGATGCCCTGCGCATTATTGTCCAGTTCCTGCGCGATTTCCGCTTCGGAAAAGTTGCGACCAAGCGCGACGGGGATGGTCAGCAGTTTTTCCAGCGGGGCGACCCCCTCCGCCTGGCGCTCCGCTTGGCGGGCGAAGACGTCGATGCGGTGATAATGGGTTGCGTGCAGGGTCGCGGCGGTGGGTGACGGCACCCAGGCGGTGTTGGCGCCGCTCTTGGGATGCCCGACCTTCTGGTCCAGCATGTCGGCCATGCGATCGGGCGCGGCCCACATGCCCTTGCCGATCTGCGCGCGGCCCGACAGCCCGCAGGCGAGGCCGATCTGGACGTTGCGATCCTCATAGGCGGCGATCCAGTCGCTCGTCTTCATCTCGCCCTTGGGGATCATCGGGCCGGCCTGCATCGACGTGTGCATTTCGTCGCCGGTGCGGTCGAGGAAGCCGGTGTTGATGAAGACGATGCGGTCCTTCACCGCCTTGATACAGGCGGCGAGGTTGGCCGAGGTGCGGCGCTCCTCATCCATGACGCCGACCTTGATCGTGTGGCGGGCGAGGCCCAGCATGTCTTCGATCGCATCGAACAGGCGATTGGTGAAGGCGGCTTCGTCGGGGCCGTGCATCTTGGGCTTGACGATATAGACGCTGCCCGCGCGGCTGTTGCCGCCGCCCCGTTGCAGGTCGTGGATCGCGATCAGGCTGGTGACGATGCCGTCCAATATGCCTTCGGGCGCTTCGTCACTATTGGGCAGGCGAATTGCCGGGTTGGTCATCAGATGGCCGACGTTACGGACGAACAGCAGGCTGCGCCCCGGCAGGGTGAAGGCGCTGCCGTCGGGCGCGGTATAGCTGCGGTCGGGGTTGAGGGCGCGGGTCATCATCGCGCCGCCCTTCTCGAACGTGTCGGTCAGATCGCCGCGCATCAGGCCCAGCCAGTTGGCATAGGCCGTGACCTTATCCTGCGCGTCGACGGCCGCGACGGAGTCCTCCAGATCGCAGATGGCGGTCAGGGCGGATTTGAGGATGACGTCGGCGATGCCTGCCGGATCGGTCGCGCCGATCGGGTGGGTCGAATTGAAGATGACCTCGATATGCAGGCCATTGTGGCGAAACAGCCTGCCCTTCTTGCTGGTGCCGATGAACTGCGCCGGATCGGCCAGAACGATCTCGTCGCTGTTCAGATCGCTCCAACTTCCACGCGCCAGTGGGATAGCATCGTCCAGAAACGCCCTGGCCCAGGCAATGACCTGCGCGCCGCGCGCTGCGTCATGGCCTTTGCCGGAGGCCGCGCCCGGAATGGCGTCCGTGCCATAGAGCGCGTCATAGAGGCTACCCCAGCGCGCATTGGCGGCGTTGAGCAGGAAGCGGGCGTTGAGGATCGGGACGACCAGTTGCGGCCCGGCCAGGCGCGCGACTTCATCATCGACCTTTTCGCTGGCGATCTGGAACGGCGCGGGTTCGGGGGCCAGATAGCCGATGTCGCGCAGGAACGCCTGATAGGCGACGGCGTCATGCGGCTGGCCCCGGCGCTGCTCATGCCAACTGTCGATCTGCGCCTGGAGCGTGTCGCGCTTGCGCAGCAGGGCGGCGTTTTCCGGTGCGAAACGAGCGAAGACGGCGGCCGTGCCAGCCCAAAAGGCCTCGGGCGCGATGCCGGTGCCGGGCAGCGCGAGATGGTCGATGAAATCGGCCAGCTCTTGCGCGACGTGCAAACCAGCCTTTTCGATCATGCGGTCGTTCATGGGTCCACTCCTTGATTACGCACCTTGTAGACCTTTTCCATTATGCGGTGTAGACGCTATTATGCGAAGATAGTCATTCTTGTGGTGAACGAATATGATGGACCCCGACCATGAATTGTTCGTGACCGTAGTGGATGAAGGTGGACTGGCGGCGGCAGGGCGCAGGCTGCACATATCGCCTGCGATGATGTCGAAGCGTCTGGCACGGCTGGAAGAGCGGCTGGGCGCGAAGCTGGTGCATCGCACCACGCGACGGCTGGCGCTGACCCCGGCGGGCGAGCGGCTGCATGCCGATCTGCGCGGCATATTGGCGGCGCTGGACGATGCGGAACGACGGGTGTCCGGGCTGTCGGCGGTGCCATCGGGCGTGTTGCGCATCACCGCACCGACATCGTTCGGCCGCATGCACCTGGCGCCCTATCTCCAGCGCTTCATCGATGCGCATCCCAAGGTGGATCTGCGCATCGACCTGTCGGACGATTTCGCCGATCTGATCGACAGCCGCGCGGATCTGGCCATCCGCATCACCGCCGATCCGGGGCCGGGGCTGACCGCCAAGAGGCTGGCGACCAATCGACGGATATTATGCGCCTCCCCCGCCTATCTCGACCGTTTCGGGGCACCGCAAAGGGTCGCGGATCTCAAAAGCCATCGCCTGCTGGCTGCCGACGGGCAGATGCCCTGGCGACTGGTCGGCCCCAAGGGTCCCGTCGCCGTGGAAGGGCAAAGCCATGTCCGCACCAACAGCAGCGAAGTCGTGCGCGAATTGACGCTGGCGGGGGGCGGCATCGCGCTGCGGTCGCTCTGGGACATCAGCGAGGCGCTTGGCCTTGGAGCAGTTCGGCAGATATTGCCGGATTATGGGGGTTCCGCCGATGTCGGCCTGTTCGCGGTGCAATTGCCGCAGCATAATCCCCCCGCCGCGATCACCGCCTTCATCGATTTTCTTGTTACACTTTATGTCCCGACGCCGCCCTGGGACCACATTGGGTTGCCCTGACGGAACGCAGTCACTAAGGCGCATCGCATGGACGATAACACCCGCCGCGCCGCCCTCGACTATCACCGCTATCCTCAGCCCGGTAAGCTCCGCATCGAGCCGACCAAGCGCATGGTGAACCAGCGCGACCTGGCGCTGGCCTATTCGCCCGGCGTCGCCGCCCCCTGTATCGAGATCGCCGCCGATCCCGACAAGGCGATGGACTATACCGCGCGCGGCAATCTGGTCGCTGTCATTTCCAACGGCACCGCCGTGCTGGGCCTGGGCGCGATCGGCGCGCTGGCGTCGAAGCCGGTGATGGAGGGCAAGGCGGTCCTCTTCAAGAAATTCGCCGATATCGACGTGTTCGACATCGAAATCGACACGACCGATGCGGACGCGTTCGTGGACGCCGTCGCGCTGATGGAGCCGACCTTCGGCGGCATCAACCTGGAAGACATCAAAGCGCCCGAATGTTTCGAGATCGAGCGTCGCCTGAAGGAACGGATGAACATTCCGGTCTTTCATGACGACCAGCATGGCACCGCCATCGTCGTCGCCGCCGCCGTCCGCAACGCGCTGGTGTTGCAGGGCAAGACGCTGGCCGACGCGAAACTGGTGACATCGGGCGCGGGCGCGGCGGCGCTCGCCTGCGTCGACCTGCTGGTGTCGATGGGCCTGCCGATCGAAAACGTCACCATGACCGACAAGGATGGCGTCATCCATTCGGGTCGCGAAGGCATGCTGCCCAACATGGCGCGCTATGCCCGCAACACCAATGCGCGCACGCTGCCCGACGTGCTGCCGGGCGCGAACCTGTTCCTGGGGCTGTCCGCGCCGGGCGTGCTGAAGCCCGAATGGCTGCCGCTGATGGCGCCCAATCCTCTGATCTTCGCGCTGGCCAATCCGGAGCCGGAAATCCGCCCGGAGGCCGCGCGCGAGGTGCGCCCCGATGCGATCATCGCGACCGGCCGATCGGACTATCCCAACCAGGTCAACAACGTCCTGTGCTTCCCCTATATCTTCCGCGGCGCGCTGGACGTCGGCGCGACGCAGATCAACGAGGCGATGAAGGTCGCCGCTGCCGACGCGATCGCGGCGCTCGCCCGCATGCCCGCGCATGACAGCGTCGCGCAGGCCTATGGCGGACGCAGGCTGGTATTCGGCGCGGACTATATCATCCCCACCCCGTTCGATCCGCGCCTGATCGGCGAGATCGCGGTCGCCGTCGCCCGGGCGGCGATGGACAGCGGCGTCGCCAAGAAGATGCTGGACCTGGACGAATATAGGCGCCGCCTGTCGCGCCATAACGCCCGGTCGGGTCAGTTGATGCTGCCGGTGTTCGAAGCCGCGCGCGGCACGGAATGCCGCATCGCCTATGGCGAGGGCGAGGATGACCGCGTGCTGCGCGCCATTCGCGACGCGCTGGACGAAGGGATCGTGCGGCCGACCATCGTCGGGCGTCGTCGCATCCTGGAACAGAAATTGCCCGAACTGGGTCTCAGTCTCAACCTCGACAAGGATGTCGAACTGATCGATCCGGAAACCGACCATCTTGTGATGGGCGAACTGGTCGAGGCCTATCGCGCGGTCGCATCGCGCCGGGGCGTGCCCGCCGACGAAATATTGCGGCATGTCTATCGCCGCCCCACCGTGACCGCCGCCATGCTGTTGCAGACCGGCCGCGTCGACGCCGCGCTGGTCGGTGGCCGGTCCGAATATTGGGGCCAGGTCGAACATGTGTTGCGCATCATCGACCGGGTGCCGGGCCACAGCCGCGTCTATGCGCTGTCGGGCCTGATCCTGGACGCGGGCGCTTTGTTCATCACCGACACCCATATGGTGCCGGACCCGACGCCCGAACAGATCGCTGAAATGACGCTGGCCGCCGCGGCCGAACTCAAGCATTTCGGGCTGACGCCACGGGCGGCCCTGCTGTCGCATTCGAACTTCGGCGCGTCGCATACGGACAGCGCGCGCAAGATGCGCCGGGCGTTCAAGATCGTGCGCGACGCCGCGCCCGACCTGGCGGTCGATGGCGAAATGCATGCGGACGCCGCGCTAAGCCAGGCATTGCGCGAACGGCTGATCCCTGATTCGCGGTTCGAGGGGCCGGCGAACCTGTTGGTGATGCCGAACCTGGACGCGGCGAACATCACGCTGACGGCGCTGTCGGCGTCGTCCAGCTCGCCCACGGTAGGCCCGATGCTGATGGGACTGTCCAAGCCGATCCATGTGCTGACGCCGGGCGTCACGTCGCGCGGCATTCTGAACCTGACCGCGATCGCAGCGGCGGAAGTCGCGCGCGAAGGCTGAACTTAACTTTTCATCCCTATGCTGATCGGGCGTGGAGGCATGAGGATAGCAATGGCGGGTTTCCTGAAAGGCTTTGGGCCGAAGCTGGCGATCGGCGGCATAGTGGCGATGACCGGCCTGATCATATTCGCGTCGATCGATCGGTCGGCGTTCGAAGGACAGGCCGCCCCCGAAACGGCCACGGAAACCGCCACGACCCCTGCGGCCGCACAGCCCCCTGCCCCGGCAAAGGCGGTGGAGCGCCGCAGTGATCAGGGGATGGCGATCGATCCGGCTGCGCTGCGCGTCAAGCGCGTGCTCAAGATCGACGGGCCGTTCCGCCATGGCGACTATGCCTGGGACGAAAATGGCGCGCCCAAGACGGGGCCGGTGATCATCACCGTCGATCTGCGCGCGCAGACGCTATCGGTGTTCCGCGACGGTTACGAGATCGGCGCAGCGGTGATCCTTTATGGCGCGACCGACAAGCCCAGCCCCAAGGGCGCTTTCCCGATCATGGCGAAACATGCCGACTATTTTTCGCGCACCTACAATAATGCGCCCATGCCCTTCGCACAGCGGCTGACCAGCGACGGCGTCTTCATCCATGGCAGCGACGTGCAATGGGGGCGCGGCACCCATGGCTGCATCGGCGTGCCGAAGGAATTTGCCCAGAAGCTGTTCGGCGTCACTAAGCTGGGCGACATGGTGGTGATTACCGACGGCAAGATGCTGGACGTCAGCAAGGCCCAAGTCGGCTGAGGCTGGCTATCCCCAGAACAACCAATAGACCGCAGCCAGGATCGCGATCCAGAGCAGGGTCGATATGCACAGGCCAAGAACCAGCGCGGCGGCAAAGCGCTCACCCTCCGCCGACGCCTGAACGCGCCTGCGCAGGCGCGTGTCGACGAACCGGGACCAGCGCGACCATATTACCGGCAACGGGATACCAAGCAATTCGAACGGCGGCGTGACGCTTTGCTTCTCGGGGCTTTGCGTTATGGACGCGTCGTCGTGGCGACTTTCATCAGGCAAACGGCCCCCGGTGTGGTTTGAAACCTAAAATCTTGATGAACTGGCTATCAGAGGATGATAGCAATTGCGTTCGGCAAATTGTTGCGTGAAGGGCTTAAAAATCAACCCATGGCTCAAGGCTAAATCAAAAGGTTGGGCCGAGCAGGAGCAAAACCGCGCCTAAACCATTAACTCTCACACCAATTTCATGTCCTCGATCGATGCTGAGCCGCACTCCAACCACAGACAATAATGGCACAATCTGAATCATCCCATAAACGGATCAATAGTTCCAAATTCGGAACAGTTCAATCGAGAAAAGATCGTGAAGGCGAAAAAATTGCCTTCGCGCAACGTTTGTCCTTTCTCATCAAAAGGTTGGATTTGAACGATGCGGAGTTGTCGCGGCGCAGTGGCCTGCCCAGAAACACGATCAGCCGCTATCGGAATGCCGAGTCCTTACCCGAGGCGCGTCATCTCTTCACCGTGGCGCGGGTGCTGGACGTCGATGCCGAATGGCTGATCACCGGCGAAGGCAGCGCCACCCGGGTCGGCAATGGCGGGGCGACCGACGAGGAGCAACTGGTCAATCTGTTCAACGCGCTGGATGACGAGGCCCAGCAGTTCATGCTGCAAACAGCGACGCTACTATGGTCGCGACCGGCGCGGGGCTAGCCTGTAGCTATTCCGCGCATCGGCGCGTCGACCATGATTTCGAGCTTTCGCACATGCACGGGGCGCACGTAGCGGGGCGTCATTTGCAACCGGCAAATCTGCCGCACGCCTTGACCAGCGCTGTCACCAGGACCATTTGGCGGGCTTCCGTATTTTTCTGCATCGCAGCATGGAGCTTGCCATGGGCATCCGCCCCCAGACCGCGAATCCCGCGCTCGTCCTGTTCGCCCTTGCGGTCGGCGCCTTCGCCATCGGGACGACCGAATTTGCGTCGATGAGCCTGCTGCCCTTTTTCGCGCGCGACCTGGGCATCGACGTGCCGACGGCCGGCCATGCGATCAGCGCCTATGCGCTGGGCGTGGTCGCGGGCGCGCCGGTGATCGCTGCCTTCGGCGCGCGTCTGCCGCGCCGGACGCTGCTGATCGGATTGATGGCGATGTTCGCCATCGCCAACGGCCTGTCCGCTTTGTCGCCCAGCTATCACTGGATGCTGCTGTTCCGGTTCCTGAGCGGCCTGCCGCATGGCGCCTATTTCGGGGTCGCCGCGCTGGTGGCCGCCAATCTGGTGCCGTTCGAGAAGCGGACGCTGGCGATCGCGAAGGTCATGTCCGGCCTGACCGTCGCCACGGTGATCGGCGTGCCCGTCGCCAACTGGATGGGGCAGGTCCTGGGCTGGCGGTCGGGTTTCTTCGTCGTCGCCGCGCTGGCGGTGGCGACGATGACCCTGGTCGCGCTCTACGCCCCGCGCGACGCGGGCGATGCCAAGGCCAGCCCGATGCGCGAACTGACCGCGTTGGGCAAATCGCAGGTGTGGTTGACACTGCTGACCGGCGCGGTCGGTTTCGGCGGCATGTTCGCTGTCTACACCTATGTCGCGTCGACCATGATCGACGTGACCCATGTCTCGGAAACCTACGTCCCGTTCGTGCTGGTCATTTTCGGCGTGGGCCTGACGCTGGGCAATCTGGTCGCCGCCTGGGCCGCGGACAAAGCGCGTAACCGCACGGTGATCGGCGTTTTGTTGTGGAGCGCGGTGTCGCTGGCGCTGTTCCCATTGATGGCGGGCAATATCTGGACGCTGGGCCTCAACATCTTCCTGATCGGGATCGGCGGGGGCCTGGGCACGCCGTTGCAGGCGCGCCTGATCGACGTGGCGGGCGATGCGCAGACGCTGGCGGCGGCGTTGCACCATAGCGCCTTCAACTTCGCCAATGCGCTGGGCCCGTGGCTGGGCGGCCTGGCGATCGCGGCGGGTTATGGGCTGGTGTCGACCGGCTGGATCGGCAGCGCACTTGCGCTGGCGGGCCTTGCGGTCTTTCTGGTCGCGATCAGCCTGGAGCGGCGGCGGCCAACGGTCGCCTTCGCCCCGGCGGAATAAGGCATCATCGGTCGTTGATCCGATCGGGTCGTCTCCACCTAAGCCTTTGCAGCACCGCGTAATGTCGTTATAAGAATAGGTAATTAAATAACAGGAGGATGGCCGGGGCGTTGCTCATCACGGATTTCGCCCATGCCGCCTGCCGCTACCATCCCGATACCGCCGCCCCGCCCCCATAGCCTGGCCGAAGACGGCTATGCCATTGCGATAGGCTGTGCGTTCATCGCCATGGGGCTGATGCTGTTGAAGGCGGCCAATCTGGTGACGGGCGGGATGGCCGGGATCGCGCTGCTGCTATCCTATCTGATTCACTGGTCGCCAGCGGCCCTGTTCCTGCTTATCAACATCCCCTTCTTCCTCTTTGCCGGACGGGCCATGGGGGTCGCGTTCGGCCTTAAGACCCTGTTCGCCAATATAGCGATCATGGGCGCAGGGCTGGCCATGCCGACTGCGTTGCAGATCGCCAGGATCAGCCCCCTGTTCGCCGCCCTGTTCGGCGGCTCGATCATCGGCTTCGGCATCCTGGCCATCGCCCGCCACGGTGCGGGCGTGGGCGGCGTCGGCGTCGTGGCGCTGATCCTGCAACGGGCCCGCGGGTGGAACGCCGGGCGCACGCAGATGCTGTGCGATATCGCGATCCTGCTGTCGTCGCTGCCGTTGCTGAGTTTCGAGCGGTTCGGCCTGTCGGTGCTGTCCGCCGCCGCGATGAATGCGGTGCTGATCGTCAATCACCGACCCGGCCGCTATATCGGCCATTGAAGTAACGGCGTGGACGCATTCTCCACGCCGTCGCTTTTACGGAAAACCCGCTCCGCGTTGGATCAGGCTTCGCCCCACAGCTTTTCGGCGGTAGCGACGACCAGTTCCAGCTTCCGCCGCTGGTCATCTTCGGTGAGCGCATTGCCATGTTCGGTGGAGGCAAAGCCGCATTGCGGCGCGATCCCCAGCTGATCCATGTCGACATAGGCGGACGCCGCCTCGAACTGGCGCGTCAGCCAATCCATCGATTCCAGTTCCGGGGTCTTGGAGGTGATGAAGCCCGCCATGATGCGCTTCTTGCCCTTGGGCAGCAGCTTGAGCGGCTCCAGCCCGCCGGACCGGTCGGTGTCATATTCCATGAAATAGATATCGACGTCGGTCTTGTTGAAAATTGCATCGGCGGCCGCATCATAGCCGCCCGACGCGGCAAAGGTGGACCGGAAATTGCCCCGGCACATATGCATGCCGATCATCATGTCGGCCGGGCGATCCTTGATCGCTTCGTTCAGCATCCAGGCATAGCGGTCGATCAGCCAGTCGGGATCCTGCCCCATCGCCTTGCGCTGTTCGCGCTGGTTGGGATCGCCGAGATAGGCGAAGAAGATGTCGTCCAGTTGGAGATAGCGGCAGCCGATATCATAATAGGCCTGCACAGCCTCCTTGTAGGTCTGGGCGATGTCGGCGAACAGCAGGTCGGGATCCCGGTACATCGCCGGCCTGATGTCCGCAGGATCGGTGCGGAAATGGACGCAGGACGGGCCGGGGATCGAGATTTTCGGGCAGACCGACGTGTGATCCTTCACGAAGGTGAAATGCTCCAGCATCGGATGATCCTTGGGAAAGCCGAGCTTGCCGTTGATCACCGGATGGACCGGCGGGATCTGCGTGCCGTGGAACTGGACGCCCTCGCCCCGGACTTCCATGTCCATGCCGTCTAGCATGCCCATGAAGTCGAAATGCCAGAAGGCGCGGCGCGCTTCACCGTCGGTGACGACCTTGAGGCCAGCGTCTTCCTGCATCCGGATCAGCCCGGGGATGTCCCGGTCTTCGGCCGCGCGCAGTTCGGCATCGCCGACCTTGGCTGCGCGAGCGTCGGCGATACCCCGGGGACGCAGGAGGCTGCCGACATGATCGGCACGGAAGGGCGGTGTTGGCATGTGTGTCTCTCTTGCTTATTGTTCGATCGAGCGTTGGGTCGGCCGATTACAGCGTAGCGGTGGGCGCCGTAACCCCCCAAATTTAGCCTGCCGACCTGGGTCGCTATGACGCTTCGGCTCATGCGCTCGCAGCGCTCGCCTGCTCAAGACCAATTTGCTTGGCCTCCACAGGAAATAATGCGAGGCGATGAGTTCTGCAAATGGAGAGCGCTTTGCCTTCAAACGAGCAAGGATGCCGAAATGGCCATTCCCTACTTGATCGGTCGACAATAGCGTTTACCGTCGCGGCCATCGTGACCGACCTTGCCATTCTCCATGAACATCCGCCCTGGTTCGCCCCTCTTTTCGACGCGCCGGACAGGCGCGGTATGGCCTATGCGCGGCTGGAAACGGGCTATGCCAATTTCGACCAGTGGCTGTCGGGCACCCAGTTGGAACGCGATCTCCCGTTGCAGGCATATGCCGTATCCAACCGCGGTCTTAACCCCAACCTGATCGGCACGCCCGAACAGATCCGCGAACGGATCGCCGAATATGAGGCGGCTGGCCTCGACCTGCTGCTGCTTCGCATGAGTCCGCAGGAAGAAGGGATGGAACGGTTCACCATACAGGCTATGGGCACGGCATGATCGAGTTGACATCCATATCCAAACGCTTTCCCGATGGGACGGCGGCGCTGACCGACGTCAGCCTTTCCATTCCCAAAGGATCGATCTTCGGCATCATCGGCCGGTCCGGCGCGGGCAAGTCGACCCTGCTGCGCCTCATCAACGGGCTGGAGCGGCCCAGCGCCGGCGACGTCGCGATCGACGGTGTCGCGCTGTCGGGGATGAAGGCGGCCGATCTGCGCGGCTTGCGGCGGCGCATCGGGATGATCTTCCAGGCGTTCGGCCTGCTCGCCAACCGCAGCGTTGCGGGCAATGTCGCCCTGCCGCTGGAACTGGCGGGCGTGGCGAAGGCGGCGCGTGACGCGCGGGTGGCGGAATTGCTGGCCCGGGTCGGGATAGCGGACAAGGCTGGCGACTATCCTGCGCGCCTGTCCGGCGGACAGCGGCAGCGCGTCGGCATCGCCCGCGCGCTGGCCACCCGGCCGGACATATTGCTGTGCGACGAGGCGACGAGCGCGCTCGACCCGGAAACGACGCGTTCGGTGCTGGCGCTGCTGGCCGATCTCAACCGCGAGATGGGGCTGACTATCATCCTCATCACCCACGAAATGTCGGTCGTTCGCGCGATCTGCGATCATGTCGCCGTCCTGGATCAGGGCCGCCTGGTCGAAACCGGCCCGGTCGACAGCATATTTATAGGATCGCGCGAGCAGGCGACACTGGCCCTGCTGGGGGAGGACGGCTGATGCAGGACGGCTTTTTCCAGAATATCGTCTGGCCCGACATCCTGCAGGCGACGATGGACACGCTGTTCATGCTGGGCGCTTCGCTGGTGCTGACGCTGCTGCTGGGCATTCCGCTGGGCGTGCTGCTGTTTCTGACGAACCGGGGGCAGATGAGCGAAAGCGTGGCGTTCAACCGGGTGTTGGGCGTGGTGGTCAATATCCTGCGCTCCATCCCCTTCGTCATCCTGCTGATCATGATGATCCCCTTCACCCTGCTGGTCATGGGAACCTCTCTGGGCGTCGCGGGGGCGATCCCGCCGCTGGTGGCGGGGGCCGCGCCCTTCTATGCGCGCCTGGTCGAAACCGCGCTGCGCGACATTCCGCGCGCGACCATAGAAGCGGCGCAGGCGATGGGCGCGACGCGGCTCCAGATCATCGGCAAGGTGCTGCTGCCCGAAGCGCTTCCCGGCCTGGTGTCGGGCGCGACCGTCACCGCCATCGCGCTCGTGTCATTCACGGCGATGGCGGGCGTGGTCGGCGCAGGCGGGCTGGGCGACCTCGCCATCCGCTACGGCTATCAGCGCTTTCAGGCCGACGTCATGCTGGTGACGGTCGTGCTTCTTGTGCTGCTCGTTCAACTCATCCAATGGTCCGGCGACTGGCTTGCCCGCCGGATCGACCATCGTTAGGATTTCGCCCATGCAGCGCCGCTCGCTTCTCATCCTGTTTCCTGCGCTGCTGCTGGCCGCCTGCGGCGGGGCGAAGGACAAGGCTGCGCCCGCCGATGGCGCGACGCTGAGCGTCGCCGCTACAGCCGTGCCGCATGCCGAAATATTGGACCATATCAAACCGGCGCTCGCGAAGCAGGGCGTGACGCTGAACATCCGCGTCTTCAACGATTATGTGCAGCCCAACCTGCAGGTCGAACGGGGGCAGATCGATGTCAGCTATTTCCAGACCGGCCCCTATCTGGACGAGTTCAACAAGGCGCAGCACACCAGTCTGAAACCGATCGCGGGCATCCATATCGAGCCGTTGGGCGCCTATTCGCGCAAGTGGAAGAGTCTGGCCCAACTCCCCGATGGCGCGACCGTCGCCATTCCGAACGAACCGAGCAATGGCGGCCGTGCGCTGCTGCTGCTGCAAAAGGTGGGGATGATCAAGCTGAAGAACCCGACCAACCCGCTGTCGACCATTCGCGATGTGACCGACAACCCCAAGAAGCTGGTGTTTCGCGAACTGGAATCGGCCACCCTGCCCCGCACGTTGGGTGAGGTCGACCTGGCCCTGATCAACACCAATTACGCGCTGGACGCCAAGCTTAATCCGGTGCGCGACGCGCTGGCGATCGAGGATGGCAAATCGCCTTATGTCAATTTCGTGGTCGGCAAGCCCGGCAGCGAGAAGGACCCACGCGTCGAAAAGCTGGTTGCGGCGCTGCAAAGCGACGATGTGAAGCGCTTCATGGCCGATCACTACAAGGGCGCGGTGCTCCCAGCCTTCTAAGCCAGGGGAACCATGCGGGCCGAGGATCATTACATATCCGATCCGACCGACCCATGGGGTGCCTCTCATGTGTTCGGAGCGCAAACCGATGCGCTTCACAAACGGGGGCCAATAGATGATTTTTACCGATTTCCTGCGTAATCGCCGCCGCGAACAGTTGACCGACGGCGACCTGGCGGCGCTGGAGCAGGCCGTCGCCGACGTGCGGACGGTCGCGCCGCGCCAGCCGCTTGCCATCGCCGGGAAACCGATCGGCGTCAGCACCTATCTGATCGACGGCTTCATCTGCCGATATATGGACGACCGAAACGGCGGTCGTCAGCTTGTTGCGGTGCATGTGCCGGGTGATTTCGTCGACCTTCATGGCTATCCGCTGGGCCGGCTGGATCATGACGTCGCCACGCTGGGAACATGCAAGGTGGCGCTGGTTCGCCACGAAACGATCGACATGTTGTTGCACGAGCGACCTAATTTGACCAAGCTGATGTGGTTCAGCACTTTGCTGGATGCCGCGATGCATCGCGAATGGATATTCCGCATGGGGCGGCTGGATGGCGTCTCGCAACTCGGGCATTTCTTCTGCGAGATCGAAGCGAAGCTGCGCGCTGTAGGCCGCAGCGATGGTCGCAGCTTCGACCTGCCCCTGACCCAGACCGATCTGGGCGAGGTGTGCGGCATGACCCCCGTTCACATCAATCGCATGTTGAAGGAACTGCGGGAGCGAGAACTGCTGCACGTTCAGCGGGCGAAAGTGACGATCGATAATCTGCCAGCACTGCGTCAACTGTGCGAATTCGACCCATCCTATCTGTTTATCGAAGAATGACGGAACCGCGCGCACAGCCGCGCGTCCCTCTGCGAACGACAAATATAAGGATGAACGATGCGCGAGAAAGGCGTCTATGAGGAAGCTGGCAAGGCTGTTGCCGAGCAGGGACAGGTCATGCTCGACGGGCCGGACGGGATAGCGATCAGCATGACGCCGGAAGCCGCAGAAGGTACGGCGCATGCATTGCTGCGCGCTGCATCGGACGCGAAGGCGCAACGATCTTCGCCGCTACGTTGACTATTTCGCCGTCAAAGGAGGGATGCGATGCGGGTGATGGTGCTGGTGAAGGCGACCGAGGATAGCGAAAAAGGCTATCATCGCTCGCCCGAGACGGACGCGATGATGGCGGCGATGGGCCGCTTCAACGACGCGCTGGAAGAGGCCGGGATTTTGGTGATGGCCGACGGCCTGACACCTTCGTCCCAAGGCAAGAGGGTCGCGTTCGACGGATCTGACCGCACAGTCATCGACGGGCCTTTCGCAGAGCCACGCCAACTGGTCGCGGGCTTCTGGCTCTGGGAGGTCAAGGACATGGATGAGGCCATCGCCTGGGTGAAGCGATGCCCCAATCCCATGCCCGGCCCCAGCGAGATCGAAATCAGGCCGCTCCACGACCTGTCCGACATGGACTGAGCGACCGCCTATCCGATCATCATCAAACTGGCGTTGCCGCCTGCCGCCGTGGTGTTGACGGACAGGGACTGTTCTTCCAGCAGCCAGTCGAGGCAGTAGCCATGACCGCGATCGTCGGCATGCACCGACACGATCGGGCCGGGCAGATCCGCCACACATTGGGCGGTCGCCACGACCTTGGCCGCGTCCCCCTCCACCAACGCGGCGCCATAATGGCCGGTGGCGTCCGTGCTGAAACAGGCGGCGACATCGGCGGGCAGCCCCGGCGGGATCATCATTCCCTGCACCACGCCGTGATTACCGGTCGCCAGCACCGCCGCCATCTGACGGAACAGGCCCTGGCGCGTGGCCGGGCGTAGCAGGATGCGCCCGCGCGGGTGCAAGACGTAGAGGTTGCTTTCCCCCACCGGTCCCGGCAGCGCCAATTGCACGCCGAGCGCCGACGCGTCGCCAGTGCGGCGAGCTTGGGCGGCGGCCTCCCCCTCTCCCTGCGCGTCAAGCCAGTCGGCAAAGCCATGCAGCGGCGAGCGCAGATGGCTGACGCGGGCGGCGAAGACCGGCGGCGTCGCGACGAGGCGACCAAGATAGAGTGGCCCGCCCGCCTTGGGACCGGTGCCCGACAGGCCGCAACCGCCAAAGGGCTGCACACCTACGACCGCACCGATGACGTTGCGGTTCACATAGATGTTGCCGACCTTCACTCGCCGCGTCACGCGCGCGACGGTTTCGTCTAGTCGGGTGTGCAGGCCGAAGGTCAGGCCGTAGCCGGTGGCGTTGATCTGATCGACCAGCGCGTCGAGCCGATCCCGCTTGAAGCGCAGGACGTGGAGCACCGGGCCGAAAACCTCACGGCTCACTTCCGCGATACTGTCTATCGCGATGATCGTCGGCGCGACGAAGGTGCCCAGCGCGGTTTCGGGCGGCAGCGGGCTTTGATCGACCTGGCGGCCCAGCGCCTTCATCGCGTCGATATGGCGGGCGATGCCGTCGCGCGCCTCTGCGGTGATGACCGGCCCGATATCGACTTTCAACGCGTCGGTGCGGCCGATGCTGAGCTCAGCGAGCGCGCCCTTCAGCATCGTCAAGGTACGGTCGGCGACTTCTTCTTGCAGGCAGAGGATGCGTAGCGCCGAACAGCGCTGGCCCGCGCTGTCGAAAGCCGACGCGATGACATCGGCCACCACCTGTTCGGCCAGCGCCGAACTGTCGACGATCATCGCATTCTGGCCGCCGGTTTCGGCGATCAGCGGGATGGGCCGACCGGCGGGCGACAGCCGTGTGGCAAGCTGGCGTTGGATCAGGCGGGCGACTTCGGTCGATCCGGTGAACATGACGGCGGCGGTTTCGTGGGCCGCGACGAGCGCCGCGCCGATGCTGCCATCGCCGGGCAGCAGGTGCAGCGCGTCGGCAGGCACGCCCGCCTCATGCAGCAGCCGGACGGCTTCGGCGGCGATCAGCGGGGTTTCCTCGGCCGGTTTGGCAAGCACGGGGTTGCCCGCAACCAGCGCGGCGGCGACCTGCCCGGTGAAGATGGCGAGCGGGAAGTTCCACGGGCTGATGCAGGTGACGGGGCCGAGCGCGACCTGCACCGGGCCGAAGGTCGACCGCGCCTGCGCGGCGTAATAGCGCAGGAAATCGATCGCCTCGCGCACCTCCGCGATGGCGTTGGGAAGCGACTTGCCCGCTTCGCGGACGATGAGGCCCAGCAGTATGGGCATGCGCGCCTGCATCGCATCGGCGGCGCGATCCAGTGCAGCGGCGCGATCGGCGACCGAGGTGTTGGGCCAGCGGGATTCCGCCGCACGGATGGCGGCGGCGCGGGCGTCGTCGACCGTTGCTTCCCAGACGGTGCCGACGATATCGCGATGATCGGCGGGGTTGAGGACCGGCCGCGCCTCTCCACCACCACCCGCCGGTGCGGCTGTCCAGTCCAAAGTCGCGCTGTGCGCCAGTGCTTCGCCCAGCATGGCGAGCGTCGTTTCGTCGCTGAGGTCGAGGCCATCGGAATTGCGCCGGTCGGGATAGAGGTCCGCAGGCAACGCGATCTGGTCGTGCCGATGACCGGGATGTGCCATGGCGCGCACCACATCGGCCGGATCGGCGATCATCTCCTCTATCGAGACGTCGGGATCGGCGATGCGGTTGACGAAGCTGCTGTTGGCGCCATTTTCAAGCAGGCGGCGGACCAGATAGGCGAGCAGCGTCTCATGCGTGCCGACGGGCGCATAGATGCGGCAGGGACGATCCAGCTTCGCCGCTCCTACGACCTGTTCGTACAGCGGCTCACCCATGCCGTGCAGGCACTGAAACTCATATTGGCCGATGGCGAAGTCCGGTCCGGCAAGCTGGTAGATGGTCGCCAGCGTCTGCGCATTATGGGTCGCAAATTGCGGGAAGACCGCGTCGGGGGCGGCCAGCAGTTTGCGAGTGCAGGCGATATAGGCGACGTCGGTATGGACCTTGCGCGTATAGACGGGAAAGCCGGGCAGGCCGTCGACCTGCGCACGCTTGATCTCCGCGTCCCAATAGGCGCCCTTGACCAGCCGCACCATGATGCGGCGACCGGCGCGGCGGGCCAGGTCCACGATCCAGTCGATGACGAACGGGCAGCGCTTGCCATAGCCCTGCACCACGAAGCCCAGACCGTTCCAGTCGGCAAGGTCCGGGTCGGTCGCCAGGCTTTCGAGCAGGTCGAGCGAGAGTTCGAGCCGGTCGGCCTCCTCCGCATCGATGTTGAAACCGATGTCATAGCCCTTCGACAGCAAGGCGAGGCGCTTTACGGCGGGGAGCAATTCGCCCATCACCCGGTCGGCCTGCGCGCGGACATAGCGGGGATGGAGCGCCGACAATTTGATCGAGATGCCCGGCCCGGCATAGATGCCGCGCCCGGCCGACGCCTTGCCGATGGCGTGGATCGCCTGTTCGTAATCGGCATAGTAGCGCGCCGCGTCGGCGGCCGTCGTCGCGGCCTCCCCCAGCATGTCGTAGCTGTAGGCGAATCCCTTCGCTTCCAGTTCCTTCGCGCGTTTCAGCGCGTCCTTGATCGTTTCGCCCGTGACGAACTGTTCGCCCATCATCCGCATGGCAAGGTCCACGCCACGGCGAATGACCGGTTCGCCCGCCCGGGCGACCAGGCGGGTGAGCGCTGCGCCCAGGCCCCGGTCATCCACGCTGCCCACCAGCTTGCCGGTGACGACCAGCCCCCAGGTGGCGGCGTTAACGAACAGCGACTTGTCGCCGCCCAGATGCGAACCCCAGTCGCCATCGGCGATCTTGTCGCGGATCAGCGCGTCGCGGGTGGCGGTGTCGGGGATGCGCAGCAGCGCTTCGGCCAGGCACATCAGCGCCACGCCCTCCTGACTGGAGAGCGCATATTCCTGCACCAGACCCTCCACGCCGCTGCCCTTGTGATTGGCGCGCAGCGCGGTGACGAGGGTGCGGGCGGTGGCGGCGATGGCGGTGCGCGTGTCGTCCGGCAGCGTCGCCGCGTCGATCAGGGGGGCAAGCGCCGCCGCCTCGTCACGGCGATAGGCGGCGGTGATCGCTTCGCGCAGGGGCGTTGGCTGGCGGATGGCGGGGGCGAAGCGGACGAAGGGCTGGTCGGTCATGATCGCAGAATAATCCACATCGCTTTATCGTTCCGCCTTATGACAGCCACTATTCTGGACGGAGTGACTTATTAATCGGACTTTGCTAGTTCATCTGGATGGAAAACAAGCCGATAACAGTCGAACTGGACGACTTCGACCGTCGTATCCTGGCCGCTTTGGTCGAAGACGGGCGGATGACCGTCACCGACCTGGCGGCGCAGGTCGGCCTGTCCAAGACGCCCTGCCAGGTCCGGCTCAAGCGATTGCAGGAGGCGGGCGTCATTCGCGGGTTCCGCGCCATCGTCGATCCGGCGAAGTTGGGCATGGACCATATCGCCTTTACCGAAGTGAAGCTGAGCGACACGCGGGAGAAGGCGCTCGGCGAGTTCAACGCGGCGGTCCGGCGCATCCCGGAGGTCGAGGAATGCCATATGCTGGCAAGCAATTTCGACTATCTGCTCAAGGTGCGGACGGCGGACATTCGGCGTTATCGGGTAGTGCTGGGCGAAAAGATCAGCGCCCTGCCCCATGTCGCCAGCACATCGACCTTCGTGGCGATGGAGACGGTGCTGGAGGCAGGGCACCGGCGGATGCGGGGGAAATAGCCTCTTGGGATGCGTTCCCCGACGCAGGCCGGGGTCCAGTCCCACGCTCCTAACTGGGCCCCGGCCTGCGCCGGGGAACGGAAAGGCAAGTGCGCATCATGACTTTTCGATGTCAGTCGAAAAGGCTCAGCGGGATCGATTCCCCCATCGCCCTATAGCCGATCGGTGAGGGGTGCAGGGCGTCACCTCCGTCGTAGGCGGGCAGCAGCCTGTCGGGCCGGGCGGGATCGCGGGTCAGGCGGTCGAAATCGATCAGCGCGTCGAAATGGCCGGGCGTCCTGATCCACGCGTTCACCGCCTGCCGATCCGCTTCATTCTGTGCATCGGCATGATAATAGCCGTTGCCGACAAAGGGCATGACGGTTGCGCCGATCACCTTGATCCCCCGGGCATGGGCGCGGGCGATAATCTGACGATAGGCGCCGATGATGCGGGCGACGTGCGCCTGATGCGCCGCCGCGCCGACCGGCGCGTCGCGGGTCAGCATGCCCAGATCGTTGACCCCTTCCAGCAGGATCATATGCGTGACGCCCGGCTCGGCCAGCACATCGCGGTCCAGCCGCGCCAGCGCATTGGGGCCAAGGCCATCGTCGAGCAGCCGGTTGCCGCCTATGCCCTGATTGACGATGGCAGTGTCGCGATGCCGGGCATCGCTCTGGAGGCGGTGGGCGAGAATGTCGGTCCAGCGGTCGTTGCCGTTGGTGGTGGAGCCTTTGCCGTCGGTGATCGAATCGCCGATAGCCACGATCAGTTTCGCAGGCGCGCAGCGTTCGACCTCCAGCGCGGCGAGGTTGAACCAATGGTCGAAACTGGCCGCGCCGTCCATCGCCAGGTCGGTCAGGTGATCGCCCGGCAGATGCCAGGATGTCGCGCGCGAACCGGGATGCGACGTCTGTTCGGGGTCGCCGTCGTAGCGGATCGATATGGCGATATCGTCCAGCGCCGCGACGGGGAGCGAGGCGGGGTCGGACAGATAGTCCGCGCCGGGAGGCACGATGACGTCGGGCTTCCCGTCGAAGCGCAGCGATATCAGCGTGCCGGGATCGATCCGGGCGGACGACGGCGCGATCGCCTTGGCGATGCTGACGCCCGCCAGCGCCAGCGGCCGGGTTCCGGCGAAGTTGGAGATGCGTACGCGCAGGCGATTGCCGGCGATGGAGGGCCGCACGATCTGCCGCAGCGTCCGGTCGGCCAGCGTGCCTGCGGGCAGCGCCGCGTCGCCGGTGGGCTGAAATTGTGCGGAGGCCCAGCCCGCGACCCAGACGGGCGCGCAGGTCCTGGCCTGCACCGGCGTGACGATCAGCGCGAGCGGGAGGCAGGACAGGAGAGAGAGACGCATCATCGCGTTGGCTTTCATCAGGGTCACGGTCGGGTCACGGGTTGAAAGTTCACACCGTCGCTGCTTTGCCTTTCCCGGCCATTTTCCCATGACAGGCGCCGGGGACGCGCCAGCGACGCACCGCTTGCGCGCCTGTTACGCCACAGCGACGCACCAATGACGCGCCACCCGGGTCACGCCGACGCGCCACTCACGTCACGCGGCGCCGCGAACATGCGGTTTCATAGCCAGGGTTGACCAAATTAAATCCAACATTGGAAGGTTTTTCTGGTGCAATCTTCACCCTGCATCCGGCGATCCACCCAAGAAAAGGGTCGGCGTCGCCGCCGACCCCATGAGGTGTCCTTGGGGGAGGATCAGAAGTTCGCCCGGATACCGGCCAGGACCGAGGTGCCGGGATAGAAGATGGAATAGGCCGCATTGTCGTAGGCGAAGATCGTGCGGATCGGCTCGTTGGTGATGTTGAGCACATCGACCGTCAGGCGCAGCGCCTTGTTGAAGAAGGGTAGCTGATAGCCGGCCGACAGATCGAGCTGGCCACGGGCGTCGCTGCCCAGGGCTGCGGTCCTGATGCCGTTCTGGTTCGGGCCGGTCGTTACCGTCTTGTCGTTCCAAACATAGTTCAGGCTGACGGACAGACCGCCATTTTCGTAGAAGCCCTGCAAGTTGTACGACCATTTCGGAACGCCGGTCGCCACCAGCCGAACCCCGTTGAGGAACGAATTGGAAGACTGCTTGATATAGGTGCCGTTGGCCGAGAAGCCCAAGCCCTTCACCAGGAAATCGAGCGGTTGGACCCAGGTCGCTTCCAGGCCGCGCAGCCTGAGCGCCTGGAGATTGACGGGGCGATTGACGTTGATCGGCAGATTTTCGATCGCTACCCCGGTTCGCGTCGCGCGATCACGCAATGCGCCCAATTGCGTCGATTGCAGGCTCTCCAGCGGAATGTTGAGCGAACCGAAATTGACGACGCTAAGCTGGTTCTGTGTGAAGCCATCGATATTTTTCTGGAACCCCGTCACGCCGACATAGCCGATCCCGCCGGTATAATATTCGCCGCCAATGTCGATATTATCCGACAGGAAGGGCTTGAGGCCCGGATTGCCGGCGGCCGCCTCCAGCGCGGACGGATCGGAGAAGGTGACGCCGGGCAGGATGTTGCCCGCTTCCGGCCGCGTCATCGTGCGCGATGCGGAGAAACGCAGCTTCAGATTGTCCATCGCGCTCCAGGTCACGTTGAGCGCGGGCAGGAAATTTTCATAGGTGGAGTTGGCCACGATATCGACGATCGCGGTGCCGACCTGGCTCGGGCCGACGACATTCTGCTGGGTGCGGGCGTAGCGCATGCCCGCATTCACATCCAGATCGCGACCCAGGAAGGTGGTCTTGCCGTTGACTTCGAAATAGGCGCCCCAGACCTTTTCATCGACGTCACCCGTTGCGCCGCCGGTGACGGCCCCGCGGGCTTCGGGCGCATTGTCGCGGAACTGGTTATAGTTGGTGGCGTCGATGATCTTCTGGAAATCGGGCCGGATGAAGGACGTATAGCCGATGTCGCCGCTCGCCAGATGACCGAAGTTGCTGACCGACATGGGCAGCAGATATTGCGAGACCTGCGCGTTGGTGATCGATCCGGTGAGACCCGCGCAGTTGGTGCCGCACACCGTCAGCTGATAGGCTGCGCTGTTGTCGAAGGCGCGCACGAAACGCTTGGCGCGGTCATAGGCCCCGCCCAGCTTCACGTTCAGATATTCGTCGCCATAGGTCAGGTCCAGATGCGCGCCCTGGGTTTCCGTCTTGCGACGGACGTTCTGGACGTTCTGGCGATACCATTGCCAACCAGCGGCGGGGCTGTTGAGATCGATATTCGTCGTAATCGACGGGTAATAGCCGTCGCTATTGTCATAATAGACGTCGACGCCCGATTGCGGCGTGGTCTGGAACCCCCAGGTCGGCTGTTCGCGGAAGAAGCGGCTCTTCGACATGTTGAGGTTGGCGACGACCGTCAGCTTTTCGGTCGGCTGCCAGGTGACGCTGGGGTTGATGTTCCAGAAATGGGTCGTCTGCTTGAACAGGCTGGATTCCAGGAAGAAGGACGAGTTGGCGAAGGTGCCGCTGGTGACGACATTGTTTTCGTCCACGGTCAGACCGATCGGGACCATGCCGCCGGTCGATTGCGGGCTGGTGCCGGGTCCGGAATTGCGGACCTGCCAGTTCATGTTGACCTTGCTATAATCGCGCTTCGACTTGGCCCAGATGCCATCGATCGCGAAGTGCAGTTCGTCGCTGGGGCGCCATTCGACCGAAGCCAGCGCCGAGATACGCGAACGATCGCCCTGCGTCAGGGTGTTGCGGCCGAGACGCGGGATCAGCGCGGTGCTGAGCTGATCGCGGGTAAGGCCCGACGTCGCGACGACATCGACCGGCTGTCCGGCGACCAGGCCGTGGCCGGTGTTGCGCGGCACGACCGAGGCGTAGCTGAAATTGTTGCCGCCAGCGTTGCGGACGCCATTGACGGTGCCCAGATCGCCGTCGGTCCAGCCAACCAATTCAAAGCCGTCGACGCGGGTCTTGGTCTTCACGCCTGCGACGCCGAGCAGGATGCCGAACGTGTCGGTGGTGTGGCTGGCGACCAGCGCGCCACGCGGGCCGATACGATCATTGGTGTCGGTATATTGGCCCTGCGCGACGACCGTGACATGCGTGCCCGGCTTGTCGAAAGGGCGCGCATTGCGCAGGTTGACGGTGCCCGCGATGCCGCCTTCGATCGTGGACGCGGTCGCCGACTTGGCAAGATCGAGCCGGGTGAAGAGTTCGGACGGGAAGAAGTCCAGATCGACTTCGCGGTTGCCGCCACCGCCGCCCGTCGTGCCGCCGTCGGACGCGACCGCGATCTGCGAACCGTTGAGCAGCACCTTCGAGAAGCTGGGACCAAGGCCACGGATCGCGACCTGCGTGCCTTCACCGGTAATGTCGCGGTTGAGGCGGACGCCGGGCATGCGGTTCAGGGTTTCGGCGAGGTTGGTCGCAGGCAGCTTGCCGATGTCTTCGGCGAAGATCGAGTCGCCGAAAGCGACGGCGGCCTTCTTGGCGTTGGTAGCGCTCTGCAACGATCCGCGGATGCCGGTCACGACGATGTCGGCGACGTCGCCATCCTGCGGCGCGGCGGCCGTGGCGGCATCGGGCTGGGCCGCTGCGTCCTGGGCGAACGCGGCCTGCGCCAGGCTCAGCGAGCCGATCGCGGACGCCGCGAACAAGGCGGCACGAAAAATATGGGTGCGTGAAGACATGAACAAACCCCTCTCCTGAGCGCAGCCCCCGACTATCCGGTGGGCGGTAACTGGTAGCGCTATCACTAAGACTTCAATAAACCCGGCATCGACTTTGTCAAGACATCGAAGGGAGGAAGATGGTAACGATATAGGTGACTACGTTGTCAGTCCCGGAAAGCGGCCAGAGCGCCACGCGCGCCCTGGGTTTCCAATATGCCGAGCCAACGTTCGAGCGACGCCCGCAGCACGTCGTCCTGCGCCAGCGCGGGCGGCACGACCGCTTCGAAACGGAGAATCGCCGCGACGCGATCGGCCGGGTTTGCGCTATCGGCCAAGGCGGCGGCGATGGGCGTGGCGAGCGGATCGTCCACCCGATAGGACGCGCCATGGTCGTCCCGGCCGCCCTGCCAGTGGATCCAGGCGGCGACGGCGAGCGACAGGGCGTCGATCCCCTGCCCCGCCTGCAGCCGCGCGGCGATGGGGGCCAGCAGGCGCTGCGGCAGCTTCTGCGATCCGTCCATCGCGATCTGGCGGGTGCGATGGCGGAGCGTGGGATTGTCGAAACGGGCCATGAGGGCGTGGCGATAGGCGGCGACGTCGAGTTCGGGGGGCGGCGACAGCGTGGTTTGGGCTTCGTCCCAGGTCGATTCCACGAACGCGCGCGCTTCTGGCAAGGCCAGCACCTCATGGACATGGTCGATCCCGGCAAGGCCGCCGAGATAGGCGATGCCGCTATGCGCGCCGTTGAGCAAACGCAGCTTGGCTTCCTCCCAGGGCGCGACGGCGGCGGTGATTTGCACGCCCGCGCCGAAATCGGGGCGGGGGCCGCAGAAACGGTCCTCGATCACCCATTGCAGGAAGGGTTCGGTCTTCACCATCGCCTGATCCTCGACACCGATGCGCGCTGAGAGCGCCGCAATGTCTTCGGGCGTGGTCGCTGGCACGATGCGGTCGACCATGGTTTGCGGGAACGCGCCATGCTGCGCGATCCAGTCAGCAAGGGCGGCGTCATGACGGCGCGCCAGTGCCAGCACCGCGCCCCGCAGACGCGCGCCGTTATGCGGCAGATTGTCGCAACTGATCGCGGTGAAGGGCGGCAAGCCCGCTGCGCGGCGAAGGCCAAGTGCCGCGACCAGATAGCCGGGCGCCGTCTGGGGGCTGTCGAGCGACGCGAGGTCGGCGGCCATCTGCGGATCGCCCGCGATCAGTGCCCCGGTGGCGGGATCGAGCTTATAGCCCTTTTCCGTGATGGTCAGGGTGACGATATGGGTGTCGGGCGAGGCCAGCGCGGCGATGAGCGCCTGCGGGTCTTCCGGCGCAACGATGACACGTTGCACCGCGCCGATGATCCGCGCTTCCTCTGCCGAACCGTCGCGCACCAGTATGGTGTAGAGGCCGTCCTGCAGCGCCATCTGGTCGCGCACGCCCGGCGATCGCAGCGACGCGGCGACGATGCCCCAGCGCAGGTCGCCTGCGTTGAGCGCATCGTCGAACACCGCCGCCTGATGCGCGCGGTGGAAAGCGCCGATGCCGATATGCACGACGCCGCAGGTGACGGTGGCGCGATCATAGGCGGGGCGAATGATGTCGGCGGGCAGCGCCGCCAGCGTGGCGGTGGACAGGCGGGTCACAGTCGGTAGGCCGCCTTGACCAGATCATAGGCCAGCGCGCTGGCGACCTCGAAAGCTTCGTCCTCCTCCAGCCGATGTTCCGCGACCAGCTGGGCGAGCCAGCCGCAATCCATGCGCCGGGCCACATCATGGCGCGCCGGGATCGACAGAAAGGCGCGGGTGTCATCGTTGAACCCGACCGTATTGTAGAAGCCGGCGGTTTCGGTGGTGCGCTCGCGGAAACGGCGCATGCCTTCCGGACTGTCGTGGAACCACCAGGGCGGCCCCAGGCGCAGCGCGGGATAATGGCCCGCCAGCGGAGCGAGTTCGCGGGAATAGACATCCTCGTCCAGGGTGAAGAGGATCAGCGTCAGGCGCGGGTCGTTGCCATAGAGGTCGAGCAGCGGCTTCAATGCCTGCACGAATTCCCCGGCGGTCGGGATGTCGCCGCCCTTATCCTTGCCGAAACGGGCCAGCACGGCGGCGTTATGGCTGCGGTGGACGCCGGGATGGAGCTGCATCACCATGCCGTCCGCGATCGACATGCGCGCCATTTCGGTGAGCATATGGCCACGGAACAGTTCGGCTTCGCGCGCGGTGGCGGGGCCGGTCGTGACCCTGGCGTAGAGCGCCTCGATATCCGCGCGCGGCAGGTTGGCGGTAAAGGCGCTGGGGTGGCCATGATCGGTCGAGGTTGCGCCCGCTTCGCGGAAATCGGCGCGGCGCTTTTCGTGCGCGCGCAGGTATCCGTCGAAGCTGGCGGGATCTTCACCGGCCATGGCGCAGAAGCGTTGGACATTATCGATGAAGCGCGGATCGTCGGGGTCCAGCACCGGGTCGGGGCGATAGGCGGTGACGACCTTGCCGCTCCAGCCCGACGCGCGGATCGCGCGATGATGGTCGAGCGGGTCGAGCGGCCCTTCGGTCGTGGCGATCACTTCGATATTATAGCGTTCGAACAGGGCGCGGGGCCGAAAGGCGTCGGTCTTGAGCGCCGCGTCGATGATGTCGTAATAATGGTCGGCGGTGGCCGCTTCCAGCCGCACGTCGATGCCGAAGGCTTCGGCAAACACCCAGTCCAGCCACATGCGCGATGGCGTGCCGCGCAGCAGATGATAGCGCTCGGCAAAGCGCCGCCAGATGGCGCGCGGGTCGCTTTCCGTCGCGCTGCCGTCGACCGTGGGGACGCCGAGGTCGTCGAGCTTCACGCCCTGGCTGTAGAGCATGCGGAACACATAATGATCCGGCACGATCAGCAGGTCTGCGGGATTGGCGAAGGGTTCGTCATAGGCGAACCAGCGCGGATCGGTGTGGCCGTGCGGCGACACGATCGGCAGATCCTTGACGCTCGCATAGAGCCTGCGCGCGATGTCGCGCGTGGCCGGGTCCGAGGGGAACAGGCGATCGGGGTGCAGATGCAGGGGCTTTGTCATGCGGGGGTTCCAGGAAGAGGCGCGAGGACCGGCTGGTAGCGCGGCAGGAGAAGGTGGATCACGCCGAGCGCGATCAGATAGGCGACGGAAGCGACCATGAAGATAGGGCCGAAGCTGCCGACCGTTTCCAGGATCATGCCGGCAAACTTGGCCATCATCATGCCGCCGATCGCACCGGACAGGCCGCCAAGGCCGACGACCGACCCGGCCATCCAGCGCGGGAAGACGTCGCCGGGCAAGGCATAGAGATTGGCGGAGAAGCCCTGATGCCCCGCACAGGCCAGGCCGATCAGGCCGACCGCGATCCACATAGACGGCGCGTGGGCGGCGAAGGCGATCGGCACGGCGCATAGTGCAGCGAGGAACATGGCGCTCTTGCGCGCGCGGTTGAGGCTCCAGCCCCGCCCCATGAAGCGCGACGAGGCCCAGCCACCCGCCACCGATCCGACATCAGCGAGCAGGTAGACCGCGATCAGCGGCGGACCGAAGTCCAGCATCTTCACGCCATATTGCTTGTTGAAGAAATCGGGCAGCCAGAAGAGGAAGGTCCACCAGACCGGATCGATCAGGAAACGACCCGACATATAGGCCCAGGTCTGGCGATGGCGGAAGAGGGTCGCCCATTTGACGGGACGCTGCGGTTCTACGGGATCGGTTTCGATCCAGGCCAGTTCCTCGGGCGACAGGTTCTTCTTCTCACGCGGGGTGCGGTAGAAGGTCAGCCAGGCGGCCAGCCACACCACCGTCAACAACCCGGTCAGGATGAAGGCCCAACGCCAGCCCAGCGTGACCGCGATGATCGGCACGACCAGCGGCGTCAGGATCGCGCCGACATTGGACCCCGCGTTGAAGATGCCGATGGCGAGCGCCCGTTCCTTCTTGGGAAACCATTCGTTGGTGGCGGCGATGGCGGCGGGGAACGTCCCCGCCTCCCCCATGGCGAGCGGGATGCGGGCGATCAGCATCCCGGCCGTCGAGGTGAAGAAGATGTGCGCGATATGGCCGATCGTCCATAGCGACACGGCGAGCGCATAGCCCGCCCGCGCGCCGATCCGGTCGATCAGGCGGCCGAAAAAGACATAGGCGATGCCGTAGCCCGCCTGAAACCAGATGGCGAGGTCGGCATAGCCGCTCTCGCTCCAGTTATAGCGGGACTGAAGGTCGGGCTTGAGCGTCGGCAGGACCAACCTGTCGACATAGCTCAGCACGACCGCGGCAAAGAGCAGGCCGCAGACGATCCAGCGGATTTTGCCGGAGGGTTTGGGGATGGCGCTATTCATTGGCTCAGTCACCCGCCCATACCACCCATATCCGTTCGCCCTGCGCCTGCCAAAGGGCGCGCGCGCGCTTCGACAGGCTCAGCACGAACGGATATGGATGCCGTGAAAAACGACAGATCAACGGACGCCCCAATCACCCCGATCACCAATTGAACATGGTGCCGTCTTCCAGCCGGTTCACCGGCAAGAAGGCGCGATTATATTCATATTTGGCGGCCAGTTCCTCGTCGATGTCGACACCCAGGCCCGGCGCTTCGCCCGGATGCATCGCCCCGTCGGCGAAGGTGTAGGCGTGGGGGAAGACCGCGTCGGTTTCGGGCGTGTGGCGCATATATTCCTGCACCCCGAAATTCGGGATCGACAGGTCGAAATGGAGCGCGGCGGCCATGCAGACCGGCGACAGGTCGGTCGCGCCATGGCAGCCGGTACGCACCTGATACAGGTCGGCGAGGTTCGCGATCTTGCGCAGGTGGCTGATGCCGCCCGCATGGACCACGGTGGCGCGGATATAGTCGATCAGCTGGTTTTCGATCAGTTCGCGGCAATCGTGAATTGAGTTGAAGATTTCGCCCACGGCCAAAGGCGTGGTGGTGTGCTGGCGGATCAGCTTGAAGGCTTCCTGATTTTCGGCGGGCGTCGCGTCCTCCAGCCAGAAGGGGCGATATTCTTCCAGATCCTTGCCCAGGCGACCGGCCTCGATCGGGGTCAGGCGGTGGTGGATGTCGTGCAGCAGATGCACGTCCCAGCCAAGCGCTTCGCGCGCAGCCTTGAACAGTTCGGGCACCACACGCATGTATTTGCTGGTGTTCCAGACATTTTCCGTCGGCAGGTCGGCGTCGGCCGGTTCGTAGAAATATTTGTCTTTCGACACGCCATAGGTGGACGCCATGCCCGGCACGCCGCACTGGATGCGGATCGCCTTGTACCCCTGCGCCTGATATTCCAGCGCGACCTTGACCGTATCCTCGATCGTGGTGCCGTTGGCGTGACCATAGACCATCACGCTCTCGCGGCTCGCGCCGCCCAGCAGCTGATAGACCGGCAGGCCGGCCAGCTTGCCCTTGATGTCCCAGAGCGCGGTGTCGACGGCGGCGATGGCCGACATCGTTACCGGGCCGCGACGCCAATAGGCGCCTTTGTAGAGATACTGCCAGATATCCTCGATCCGGTGCGCGTCCCGGCCGATCAGGCAGGGAATGACATGGTCCTGCAAATAGCTGGCGACCGAGAGTTCGCGGCCGTTGAGCGTCGCGTCACCCAGGCCGTACACACCGTCTTCGGTGATGATCTTGAGCGTGACGAAATTGCGGCCGGGCGAGGTGACGATAACTTTTGCATCAATGATTTTAGGCATATGTGCAGTCCTGTTCAGATGATTTCGAGCGTGATGGTCTGAAGATTCTGGCTGTCGGGCCCGACCATGATGTCGAAGAGGCCGGGTTCGACCACCTCCTTCATGTCGAGATTCCATAAGGAAAAGGCGTCGGGGCCGATGTCGATGCGCACGGTCTTCGTCTCGCCGGGGGCAAGCGTGACGCGCTCGAAGCCTTTGAGTTCCTTGATCGGGCGGGTGACGCTGGCGGTCTGGTCGTGGACGTAGATCTGGACGACCTCGTCCCCTGCCCTGTTCCCGACATTGCGGACCTCGACCTGCACCGTCACGGTGCCGCCGACGCCGATACGCGCGGAAGAAAGCCGTGGTTTTCCAATGTCGAATTGCGTGTAGCTGAGGCCATATCCGAAAGGAAAAAGCGGTGCGTTATCCGCGAACAGATAGCCGCGCCGGGCCGACGGCTTGCGGTTGTAGAAGATCGGCACCTGCCCCGCGTCGCGCGCGACGGTGACGGGCAGCTTCGCGCCCGGATTGACATCGCCGAACAGGATGTCGGCCATGGCGGTGCCGCCCTCCTGCCCCGGATACCAGCATTTCAGCAGTGCGTTCGCGCCGTCCGCCACGGCCGGATAGCTGGGCGGGCGACCGTTGATCGCGCAGACGATGACGGGCTTGCCGGTCGCCTTGATCGCCGCGAACAGATCATTCTGTTCCCCGACCAGATCGATGTCGGTGCGGTCGCCCAGATGGTTTTTGGCAAAGCCTTCGCGACTGGTCTGCTCGGTATCGCCGATGGCGAGGATGACGATGTCCGCGCCCTTCGCCACCTCCACCGCCTCGGCGATTAGCTGGCGGTTCTTCACCGGGTCGGCCAGCAGCACTTCGTCCACCGACCGATCCTCGCTACGGGTGATGAAGACGCCCTGGGCGTGGACGACCTCCGCCTTGCCGTTCAGCTTGGCCCTAACGCCTTCCAGCAGGGAAACGCTCTGGCGCGGGATGGACGAATAGCCACCCAGTCGCGCGATGGCGGCGTTGGGACCCATAACCGCGACCCGCTTGTGCGCGCCGGGGCTGAGCGGCAGCGTGCCGTCATTCTTGAGTAGCGCGATCGACCTGTGCGCGGCCTTGAGCGCCAGCGCGCGCGCTTCGCGGTTGCCGGTCAGCGCGTCATAATCCTTGCGCGGCCAGGGATTTTCGAACAGGCCCGCGCGGAATTTCAGCGTCAACATGCGCGTGCAGGCGATGTCGATCGCCTCGACGGGGACTTTTCCGCTGCGGACCTGTTCCACGAACGTCCGATAGGTCTTGCCATCGGGCAGTTCGCAATCGACCCCGGCGCGCAGGGCCGCGCGTGCGGCGGCCTGCGGGTCGGGCTGGACATGGTGGACGGTGTCGAGTTCCTCGACCGCGCCATAATCACTGACCACCGCGCCGTCGAAATGCCATTCGCCGCGCAGGATATCGCCGAGCAGCCATATATTCTGATGCGACGGGACGCCGTCAATCTCGTTATAGCTTGGCATGACGGCGGCGATGCCGGTGCGCTTTACCACTTCGCGGAAGGGCGGGAAGAAATTCTCCCGCAATTCGCGTTGGCTGATGGGCGCGGGCGCGATATTCTCGCCGCTCTGGGGCTGGCCGTGGCCGGTCATATGCTTAAGCGTCGCCATCACCTTGTCGGGGCCGAGCTGCTTGCCCTCCCCTTGCAGGCCCAGCACCGCCGCGACACCCATCTCGCCGCAAAGATAGGGATCTTCGCCGAACGTCTCTTCGATCCGGCCCCAGCGCGGATCGCGGGCGATGTCGACCACCGGGGACAGGGCCAGATGGACGCCGCGCGCGCGGACTTCGCGGGCGATGACCGACTGGACGTCGTGCATCAACTGGCGGTCGAAACTGCCCGCCAGGCCGATCGCCATCGGGAACATGGTCGCGTCGGTCGCCATGTAGCCGTGCAGCAATTCTTCATGGAAGAGAACGGGGATGCCGAGGCGGGTTTCCTGCGTCGCCCATGTCTGGACTGCGGTGATGAAGGCGACCGTGTCGGCCGGGGTGCGCCAGCGCGCGCCGACGCCACCCGCCTGATTGGAACCGTTGGGCGCGCCGCGCCGGTCGGACGGGCGCGTGATCTGGCCGAAACTGTGTGGATAGGCCGCGCTCGCCTTGGCAGGCGAAAAGGTCAGGTCGTCCATGATGTCGGCCTTGGTCGCCCAGAGCGCGATGATCTGGCCGACCTTTTCCTCCAGCGTCATGCGGCCCAGAAGGTCGCGGACGCGCAGGTCGATGGGGGCGGACGCATCCTTGTAGAGCGGGCCGTCCTTCTTCGCCGCGACCGCCGGGGCGGCAGCGAGAAAGGATGTGGAGGCGAGCAGGCCCAGCGCCTGCCGACGGGCGAGCGTCATGGCGTCACCGTCAGCGTGGCGGACTGGAGCGCGACCGAACTGTTCCCGGTCATGATCTCGAAATCGCCCGGTTCCACCACGCGATGCATGGCGTCGTTCCACATCTGGAGGCGGTCGGGATCGATGGTGAATGTCACCGTACGTACTTCACCGGGTTTCAGCGTCACGCGCTGGAAGCCCTTCAATTCCTTGACGGGACGGGTGACGCTGCTGACCTTGTCGCGTATATAGAGCTGGACGACTTCGTCGCCTTCGCGCGCACCGCTGTTGCGGACATCGACCGAGACCGTCGTTTTACCGCCGGTGCCGATCGTCGTCGCGGCCAGTCGCGGCGGCGACAGGGCAAAGCTCGTGTAGCTGAGGCCGAAACCGAAGGGATAGAGCGGGTCGGTGGTATCGAACAGATATCCACGGCGGGCCGAGGGCTTTACATTGTAGAACATCGGCAATTGCCCGACCGATCGCGGCACGGTGACGGGCAGCTTGCCGCCGGGGTTCACATCGCCGAACAGTATGTCCGCGACGGCATTGCCGCCCTGCTCGCCCAGATACCAGCCTTCCAATATGGCGTTGGCCTGTTCGCTGATCGTGACGGTCGATGCCGGGCGGCCGTTGATGAGGACGACGGTGATCGGCTTGCCCAACGCCTTCAACGCGTCGAACAGTGCCTGCTGCTCGCCGACCAGGTCTAGGCTGGGGCGGTCGCCCAGATGATTGTCGGCCCAGCCTTCGCGGCTCGACTGTTCGGTGTCGCCCAGCGTCAGGACGATGCGGTCCACGCCCCTCGCCGCCTCGACCGCCTGCGCGATCAGCTTGCGGTTTTCGGCGGGGTCCGACTGGGTGACGCTGTCCGCCCACCAGTCGTCATCCTCGGTGATCTTCACGCCCTGCGCGAAGACGATATTGGCGCGGCCCCCAACCTTCGCCTTGATTCCTTCCAGGATCGAGACGCTGTGGGGCGGCTGGCCGTAATAGCCGCCCAGACGTGCGACGGCGGCGCTCGGCCCGATGACGGCGATCGTGCCTTCGGGCCTGAGCGGCAGCATGCCGTCATTCTTGAGCAGGGTGATGGATCGCTGCGCCGCCTTCAGCGCCAGCGCGCGGGCGTCCGCATTATTGGTGATCTTTTCCGACGCGGCGGCGTCGGCATAGGGATTTTCGAACAGGCCCGCGCGGAATTTCAGTTCCAGCATGCGGCGGGTGGCCAGATCGACCTTCGCCTCGCTCACCTTGCCTTCGCGCACCAGCTTGCCCAGCGTCGCATAGGACAGGCCATCGGGCAGGTCGGCGTCGACGCCCGCATCCAGCGCGCGCATCGCCGCCTCTTCCAGATTGGCGGCGATATGATGGATGCTCATCAACTGGTCGACCGCCGAATAGTCGGACACGACCGCGCCCTTGAAGCCCCATTCTTCGCGCAGCACATTTTCCAGCAGCCAGCGATTGGCGTGGCTGGGGACGCCGTCGATTTCGTTATAGGATGCCATCACCGCTTCGATGCCGGTGCGCTTCACCACCTGTTCGAAAGGCGGAAAGAAATTTTCGCGCAGTTCGCGTTCGGACACCGGCGCGGGGCCGATATTGGTGCCGCTTTCGGGCTGTCCGTGGCCGGTCAGATGCTTGAGCGTGGCGAACACCTTGCCGGGGCGCAGGGTGCGGCTGCGGCCGACGCCTTGCAGGCCTTCGACCGCCGCGACGCCCATTTCGCCCACCAGATAGGGATCTTCGCCATAGGTTTCCTCGATCCGGCCCCAGCGCGGATCGCGGGCGATATCGACCACGGGCGACAGCACCATCGGCACGCCGCGCGACCGGATTTCGCGCGCGATCACGCTGTTCACGTCGCGCAGCATGGCGGTGTCGAAGGAAGACGCCATGGCGATCGATTGAGGAAAGCTGGTCGCGCCGACGGCCGCATAGCCATGCAGCCCTTCCTCATGAAACAGGATCGGGATGCCGAGCCGCGTCTGCGTCGTCGCCCATTTTTGCAGGGCGTTGACCAGCGCGACCGTCTGGCGCGGATTGCGTCCTGGCGCAACCCGGGGACTGAAAGCACCCTTCGCATCGGAGGGCCGAGTAAAATGGCCGAGGCCATGGGGATATTGCGCGGCGAGCTTTGCCGGATCAAGCTGGAGCCGGTCATCGAAAATCTTGACCTTGTCGGTCCAAACGGTCGTGATCTGGGCGATCTTTTCGTCCAGCGTCATCCGTGACAGGAGGTCGTCCACGCGCGCTTCGACCGGTGCACCGGCGTCTTTATAGACGGCTTTGGCAGATGCGGCGGCGGACGGCGCGGACTGGGCGGCGGCCATCGGCAAGGCGAAACCAAGCGCCAGCACCGACGCGGCGGCGAGGACTTTACTGGTACGGATCACGGGGCCCCTCTCCACAAGTTTTTACCGTGCGACGATCTTTCCGCTTGCCGCCTTACAACTGATAACGTTACCATTGATGCGATAAGAGAGACTTGTCAATGCCCGTTGCATGGGCTTTGACCGTCGGGACCAAGGGAGAGGACGGAAGTGAAAGCGCGCCTGTTTTGCTGGATGATTGCCGCGGCCGGAACCGCGCTGACGCCGTTGGCGGCCCCCATGGCGCAGGCCGAGGACGGCTATGATCTGTGGCTGCGCTACGCCCCGGCGGACTCATCGCGCGCAGCCGCGCTGGCGGCGCACGCCACGGGAATCGTGGCGGCCGACAACAGCCCGACCCTGGCGATTGCGACCCGGGAATTGCAGCGCGGCATAGGCGGCATGACCGGCACGTCGCCCACTGTGTCGCCGACGGTCCAGCAGGGCGCCTTGTGGCTCGCAACCCCTACGTCCACCCCTGCCCTACCGGTCAAGACCGAAGGGCTGAGCGCGGAGGGCTATGCGATTCGCTCCACCATCGTTGATGGCAAGGCGGTGACGCTGATCGCTGCGAACAGCGATATCGGCCTGCTCCATGGCGCCTATCACTGGCTGCGGCTGGCGCAGAGCGGCGCGAGCCTGGACAGGCTCGACATCCGCAGCGCGCCGAAGATCGGCCTGCGCCTGCTCAACCATTGGGACAATCTCAATGGCACGGTGGAGCGCGGTTATGCGGGGCAATCCATCTGGGACTGGTGGCGGCTGCCCGACTGGAAGGGGCCGCGCTATACCGACTATGCCCGGGCCAATGCGTCGATCGGCATCAACGGCACCGTCCTCAACAATGTGAACGCCAAGTCTGACAGCCTGACCGCGCCCTATATCGCCAAGGCGGCGGCGCTGGCGGATATGTTCCGCCCCTATGGCATCAAGGTTTACCTCTCGGTCAAATGGACCGCGCCGATGGAACTGGATGGCCTCAAGACCGCCGATCCGCTCGACCCGTCCGTCGCGGCCTGGTGGAAGGCGAAGGCCGACGAAATCTACAAGGCGATTCCCGATTTCGGCGGCTTCCTGGTCAAGGCGAACAGCGAGGGCCAGCCGGGGCCGCAGGATTATAACCGCACCCATGCCGATGGCGCGAACATGCTGGCGGCGGCCGTGAAGCCCCATGGCGGCATCGTGATGTGGCGCGCCTTCGTCTATGCGCACGACAATCCCGACGATCGCGCGAAGCAGGCCTATAGCGACTTCAAGCCGCTGGACGGGCAGTTTGCCGACAATGTGATCGTGCAGGTGAAGAATGGCGCGATCGATTTCCAGCCGCGCGAACCCTTCCATCCTTTGTTCGGCGCGATGCCCAAGACGCCGCTGATGATGGAATTCCAGATCACCAAGGAATATCTGGGCCAGTCGACACACCTGACCTATCTCGGCCCGCTGTTCGAGGAGACGCTGGACGCCGATACTTACGCGAAAGGCAAAGGATCGACGGTCGCCAAGGTGATCGACGGATCGCTGGACGGGCACAGGCTGACCGGCATTGCGGGCGTCGCCAATATCGGGGTGGATCGCGACTGGAGCGGGTCGATCTTCAATCAGGCGGACTGGTATGCTTTCGGTCGACTTGCCTGGGACACCAGCCTGTCGGCGGAGGAAATCGCGAAGGAATGGGCGGAGATGACCTTCTCCCCCGATCCCAGGCTGGTGCAGCCGGTGGTCAAAATGATGATGGGTTCGCGCGAGGCGGCGGTCGACTACATGACGCCGCTGGGGCTGGCCCATGTCATGGACACCGGCCACCATTATGGGCCGGGGCCATGGGTCGCCGATCTGGCGCGGCCCGAATGGAACCCGGTCTATTATCATAAGGCGGATGCGAACGGCATCGGTTTCGACCGCACGAAAACGGGCAGCGACGCCGTCAGCCAATATGCGCCGCCGATCGCCAATATGTGGGCCAATGTGAAAACCACGCCGGAGCGCAACCTGCTCTGGTTCCATCATGTCCCCTGGGACTATCGCCTGCGATCAGGCGAGACGCTGTGGAATGGCCTGGTCCATCGCTATGAAGCGGGCGTGACCCATGTCGCGGACATGCAGACGACATGGGCGTCGCTCAAACCCTATGTCGACCCCGAACGGTTCGCGCAGACGCAGACGTTCCTGACGATCCAGCATCGCGAGGCCCAATGGTGGCGCGACGCCAGCATCGCCTATTTCCAGTCGGTGTCGCAACGCCCCCTGCCCGCCGGATCGGCCGCGCCCGCGCATGACTTGAACTGGTACAAGGCGCAGAAATTCCCCTATGCACCGGGCCATAATTGATTATTTGCTTTAATTTTACAGGATGATGTCGCACCCATTTCGGCACCGACATCATCCCAGCGAAAGCATAGCCGCATTGAGCGACACCCGATCGGCCCGCCGCCAGCGTAACGCGCCCACCATCAACGACGTCGCCAGCCATGCGGGCGTGTCGCCGATGACGGTGTCGCGCGTCATCAATGGCGAGCAGGTCGTGCGCGCGGCCACCCGGGAAAAGGTGGAGGCGGCGATCGCCGCGCTCAACTACGCGCCCAGCGCCGCCGCGCGGACATTGGCGGGTGGGGAAGAAACGCGGATCGGCCTGCTCTATTCCAACCCATCCTCTTCCTATCTCAGCGAATTTCTGGTCGGCAGCCTGGACCAGTCCAGCCGCAGCAGCGTCGATCTGGTCGTCGAAAAATGGGACGAGGAAACGTCGATCCCGTCAGTCGTCGCCCACTTGCAGCGTGGGCGGATCGACGGGGTGATCCTGCCGCCGCCGCTCTGCGACCTGGACGAAATGGTGGCGGCGCTGGACGCAGCGGGCATTCCCGCCGTCGCGGTCGCCACCGGACGCCCACCATCCGCTTTGTCCGCCGTCAGCATCGACGACCGACAGGCCGCCTATGAAATGACGCGGCACCTGATCGCGCTGGGTCATGTGCGCATCGGCTTCATCAGGGGCAACCCGAACCAGAGCGCCAGCACAAGGCGGTTCGAAGGCTATGTGGCGGCGTTGCAGGAAGCTGGCCTGGCGATAGATGACGAGCTGATCGCGCAGGGCTATTTCACCTATCGATCGGGGCTGGATGCGGCCGAACATATATTGGCGCTGGCCGATCCGCCGACCGCCATCTTCGCCAGCAACGACGATATGGCTGCCGCCACGGTCGCGATCGCGCATCGCAGCGGGCTGGACGTGCCGGGCGACCTGACCGTGTGCGGGTTCGACGACACATCGCTTGCCACCACGATATGGCCGGAATTGACTACGATACGCCAGCCGATCAGCGCCATGGCGCGCGCGGCGGTGGAAGTGCTGGTGCGACAGGTAAAAAGCCGCCGCGGGCGCGCCGCCGACGCGGCCGAGCATCTGGTGCTGGACCATGCGCTGATCCGGCGACAGTCGGACGCCGCGCCACGCTTGCGGCCGCGCCCGGGATCGGACCCGTTCGCCCTGAGCTTGTCGAAGGGCCGCACTTCTTGAGGAAGAGCAGGGCTTCGACAGGCTCAGCCCGAACGGGCTTAAAAAGATAGTGTTACGCTTCGCCGAACACGCGCTTGAAGATCGTGTCGACTTGGCGGAAATGATAATCGAGGTTGAACTTCTCCTCGATCTGCTGCGCGGGCAGCGCGGCGGTGACGTCTGCGTCAGCCTTGAGCAGTTCGAGCAGCGACAGTTTCCCGTCCGATTCCCACACCTTCATCGCGTTGCGCTGAACGTAGCGATAGCTGTCCTCGCGGCTGACGCCCGCCTGGGTCAGGGCCAGCAGCACGCGCTGCGAGTGGACGAGGCCGCCCATCTTGTCGAGATTCTTCATCATCCGTTCGGGATAGACGAGCAGCTTGTCGATCACCCCGGTCAGGCGGGCGAGCGCGAAGTCGAGCGTGATCGTGGCGTCGGGACCGAAGAAGCGCTCCACCGACGAATGGCTGATGTCGCGTTCATGCCACAGGGCGACATTTTCCAGCGCGGGGACGACGGCGGCGCGCACGACGCGGGCGAGGCCGGTCAGGTTCTCGGTCAGCACCGGGTTGCGCTTGTGCGGCATGGCGCTGCTGCCCTTCTGACCGGGCGAGAAATATTCCTCCGCTTCCAGCACTTCGGTGCGCTGGAGGTGGCGGACCTCCACGGCAAGGCGCTCGATGGACGAGGCGATGACACCCAGCGTCGCGAAGAACATGGCGTGGCGATCGCGCGGGATCACCTGGGTGGAAACCGGCTCCACGACCAGGCCCAGCTTCTCCGCCACATAGTCTTCGACCGCAGGATCGATATTGGCGAAGGTGCCGACCGCGCCGGAAATGGCGCAGGTGGCGATTTCTTCGCGCGCGGCGATCAGGCGCGCCTTGCAGCGGCTGAACTCGGCATAGGCTTCCGCCATCTTGAGGCCGAACGTCACCGGTTCGGCATGGATGCCGTGGCTGCGGCCGATGGTCGGCGTCAGCTTATGTTCGAAGGCGCGGCGCTTGATGACCTCCAGCAGCTTGTCGAGGTCGTCGATCAATATGTCGGCGGCGCGGGCCAGTTGCACGGCCAGGCAGGTGTCGAGCACGTCGGAGCTGGTCATACCTTGATGCATAAAGCGCGCTTCGTCGCCTACCTGTTCGGCGACCCAGGTCAGGAAAGCGATGACGTCATGCTTGGTGACGGCCTCGATCGCGTCGATTGCCGGTACGTCGATGGCGGGGTTCGTCGCCCACCAGTCCCACAACGCCTTGGCCGCCGATGGCGGCACGACGCCCAGTTCGCCCAGCTTCTGCGTCGCGTGCGCCTCGATTTCGAACCAGATCCTGAACCGCGCCTCCGGTTCCCAGAGCGCGGTCATTGCGGGGCGAGAATAGCGGGGGACCATGAGCGAATCCTGCGGTTGGAGAAGAAATGTTGCCGCGCGCCTAGCAGCGTCGCCCTCTCGGGGCAAATCAGTGCAGACCGATCGACGCAGGCGGCTATTTTTTCCCGCCACTATGAAGAAGTTCGATGAACCGACGTTGTTTTCAAGACGAATGCGCCCACATGAACGCATGTTCAGGAACATTGCCAGTTCCGGTTCATTATTATCCTATCATAACGACTTCATCGGGCGCTCGACGTCCCGACCTATTCACGGCGTCAGGAGATTATCATGATCCGCACGTTCCTATTCTCGACTGCCATAGCGGTCGCCGCGCCTGCCATGGCGCAGACCATGGCGCCGGACCAGGGCACGGTGCCCGCCGCGCCGCAGTCCGCAACTCCCGCAGCGCCGACCGCGCCGCAATCGGCAACCCCGGCGACACCCGCCAATCCCGCGACATCGGTCGCCACCATCGTCGACAGCGAATTCCCCGCTTATGACGCCAACAGCGACGGGCAGCTGGATCAGCCGGAATTTACCCGCTGGATGGTCGCATTGAAGGGGCAGGAAATGAAAGCCACCGGATCCACCCTGCCCGCAGAGCAGGTCACGGCCTGGGCCAATGGCGCATTCGCGACCGCCGACAAGGATAAAAGCACGTCGATCAGCAAGCCTGAACTGGTCAGCTATCTGAGCGGCGGCGCAGGGTAAGAAGACCTATCCCCTCCTGTCACGAAGGCGGGGCGTAGAGCCTGGGGTCGCACCCGGAAAGGCGGCATGGAGCGAAGGCCATGCCGCCTTTTCTTTGTGGGGTTGTTTTGCCGCTGGCGCAGGTGCGCGGCGGAACAGGCCGCCCGCCGCTTCCATCAGGCGGGACCGTTCAGCCCTTCTTGCGCGTGTAGAGCAACGCGGCGACGATAGCGGCGGAACCAATGCCCACGGCCGCACCGGCCCACACACCCTTGCCTGCCGATTTTATCGCGGCGGTGGCGAGATCCACTTTGCTTTTATCCTGCGTTCCGCTCTTGTCCGGCCCCTTGTCGGTGGCGGGCGTTGGTGAGACGGGGGCGGCTGCGTCGGTATCCGACGGACTGTTTTCGGTCTTGCTCATGACCCCTATAGCTATGCCCCAAAGCGGGCGCGGGGAAAAGCCGGAACTGGTCGTACGCCTGCGCTTTTGCATTTTGCGGTCCCCTCTTAACTCAGCGCCCCTATCCATGTTGGTAGCGCTATCAATGAACAACCATTGTTTTAGGAGTTGATGATGCCGGGGGACTTCTCCTTGCTTGATTGCCTGCCTGCCGATTGGCGGACGGGCCTGTTTGTCGGCCGCATCCTCACGGCCGCCGGTCCCAGCCCGGTCCTGGTGCGCAACGGCATCGCCCATGATATGAGCGCGGTCGCGCCAACGGTCGCCCAGCTTGTCGAAAAGCTGCCGGTCGCCAGTGACGTGGGCGAGGCGCTCGGCCCGCTCGACACCTTGACGCTGCCGCTGCTCAGCCCGGTCGACCTGCAATGCGTCAAGGCGTGCGGCGTGACCTTCGCCCTGTCGGCGATCGAGCGCGTGATCGAAGAGCGCGCACGCGGCGATTCGAGCGCTGCGGCGGAGATTCGCGGCCGCCTGGAGGAACGCGTGGGCGGATCGATCCGCGCCGTGGTCCCCGGCTCGCCCGAAGCCGCCGCCCTCAAAGCCGCGCTGATCGAAGACGGCCTCTGGTCGCAATATCTGGAAGTCGCGATCGGTCCCGACGCGGAAGTCTTCACCAAGGCGCCGGTCCTGTCGACCGTCGGCCTGGGCGCGGACATCGGCATCCGCTCCGACTCCACCTGGAACAACCCCGAACCCGAAGTCGTGCTGATCGTCAATGCCGCCGGGCAAGCCATTGGCGCAACGCTGGGCAACGACGTCAATCTGCGCGATTTCGAAGGGCGCTCCGCGCTGCTGCTGGGAAAGGCGAAGGATAACAATGCCTCCTGCTCGCTCGGCCCGCTCATCCGCCTGTTCGACGCCGATTTCACGATTGATGACGTGCGCAATGCCGAAGTGAAGCTGACTATCGACGGCCCCGAAGGCTATCGGCTGGAGGGCGCGAGCAGCATGAACCAAATCAGCCGCGATCCGCTGGAACTGGTGCGCCAGACGCTGTCGGAACATCAATATCCCGACGGCTTCACGCTGTTCCTGGGCACCCTTTTCGCGCCGGTGCAGGATCGCGACGATCCGGGCCGCGGCTTCACGCACAAAGTCGGCGACGTGGTCGCCATCTCCACCCCCCGCCTGGGCAAGCTGGTCAACAGGGTCGTCACCTCGAAGGACGCTGCGCCTTGGACCTGGGGCCTCACCGCCCTGATGACCAATCTCGCAGCGCGCGGCCTGTTGACCGTGCAAGAGAAAGAAACCGCATGAGCCGTGCCATCTACCTCAGCCTGAAGGGCAAGCGGGTTTTCATCAGCGGTGGCGGCAGCGGCATCGGCGAGGGCCTGGTCGAAGGATTCGTGGCGCAGGGCGCGCATGTCGCCTTCTGCGATATCGCGGTGGAACCGAGCGAGGCATTGGTTGCCCGCCTGTCCGGCGCGGATTTCACGCCGATCTTCCACCCCGTCGATCTGCGGGATATCGACGCGGTGCAGGCGATGATCGGCACGGTCGAGCAGCAATTGGGCGGGATCGACATACTGATCAACAATGCCGCCAATGACGATCGCCACACGATCGCGGAAGTGACCCCGGCCTATTGGGACGAGCGGATGGCGGTCAATCTGCGCCACCTCTTCTTCGCGGCGCAGGCGGCGGTGCCCGCGTTGAAGCGCGCGGGCGGCGGCGTGATCCTGAACTTCGGATCGATCAGTTGGCACCTCGCTCTGCCCGAACTGACGCTGTACCAGACCGCCAAGGCCGCGATCGAGGGGCTGACCCGCAGCCTGGCCCGTGACCTGGGTCGCGACAATATCCGCGTCAACACCATCATCCCGGGCAATGTGAAGACGCTGCGCCAGGAAAAATGGTACACGCCAGAAGGCGAAGCGGAGATCGTGGCGGCGCAATGCCTGGACGGCCGCATCCTGCCGGTGGATGTTGCCGCGCTGGCGATGTTCCTGGCGTCGGACGATGCGCGTTACTGCACCGCGCATGACTATTTCATCGACGCGGGCTGGCGATGACATGCTGACCGCCGATCCGCAAAGCATAGTGTCGGTCGGCGCGACGCTGGGCGAAGGGCCGGTCTGGGTCGCGCGCGAGGCTGCCCTGTGGTTCGTGGACATCAAGGGTCATCGCATCCATCGCTATGATCCTGCGCTGGACGTCGCGCGGAGCTGGACCGCGCCGGGCCAGGTCGGCTGGATCGTGCCGACCGACGACGGGCTGTTCGCCGTGGGCCTGCAATCGGGTGTGCATCGCTTCGATCCCGAGCAGGGCAGCTTCGCGCTGCTCCATGCCCCCGAAGCGCACCTACCGGGCAACCGGCAGAATGACGCGACCGTCGCGCCCGACGGCGCGCTCTGGTTCGGGTCGATGGACGATGCGGAGGAAGCCGATAGCGGCTATTTCTATCGCTTCCACAAGGGCGTGTGCGTCGAAAGCGGCCTGCCTGCCGTGTCGATCACCAATGGCCCTGCCCTCTCGCCCGACGGGCGGACGCTGTACCACACCGACACGCTGGGCAAGCGCATCTGGCGCACGGACCTGGCCGACGACGGCGCAGTCGGCAACACCCGGTTGTTCGCGAAGATAGAGGATGGCGCGGGCTATCCGGACGGTCCTACGGTCGATGCCGAAGGATGCCTGTGGACCGGCCTGTTCGGCGGGTGGGCGGTGCGCCGCTACGATCCGGCCGGCAAGCTGATGCGCGACATCCGCTTCCCTGTCGCCAACATCACAAAGATCGCCTTTGGCGGCGACGCCCTGACCACGGCCTATGCGACGACCGCGCGCAAGGGGCTGGACAGCGCAGCACTGGAACAGCAACCTCTGGCGGGCGATCTCTTCGCCTTCGACCCCGGCGTGGCCGGGCTGCCAGGGCATGTCGCAACGATATAAAAGCAGGAAGGACGAAAGAGAGATGACTGAGGGGAGCGCGGAAAGGGTCAACATGGCCTTTATCGCCGCCATCGTCGCCGTAGCGACGATCGGCGGGTTCATGTTCGGCTATGATTCGGGCGTCATCAACGGGACGCAGAAGGGGCTGGAGGCGGCCTTCGACCTGGGCAAGCTGGGCATCGGCATCAATGTCGGTGCGATCCTGGTGGGCTCATCCATCGGCGCATTCGGTGCGGGGCGCATGGCCGACATCATCGGCCGGCGCGGCGTGATGATGCTGGCGGCGGTCCTGTTCCTGGTCAGCGCGCTGGTCGCGGGCGCGGCCGGTTCCTCGGTAATCTTCATCATCGCACGGATCATCGGCGGCCTGGGCGTCGGCGCGGCGAGCGTGATTTCGCCCGTCTACATCTCCGAAGTCACCCCCGCCAATGTGCGCGGGCGCCTGTCGAGCGTGCAGCAGGTCATGATCATTTCGGGTCTGACCGGCGCGTTCGTCGCCAATTTCGTGCTGGCTCGCTATGCCGGTGGTTCCACCGCGCCGCTATGGCTGGACTTCCCCGCCTGGCGCTGGATGTTCTGGTTGCAGGCGATCCCCGCCGCCATCTATTTCCTGGCGCTGCTCGTCATCCCCGAAAGCCCCCGCTATCTGGTCGCGCGCGGCCATGACGATCGCGCGCTGGTGGTGCTGACCCGCCTGTTCGGACCGCAGGAAGCGGCGCGCAAGGTCGCCGAAATCCGCGCCAGCCTGGCCACCGACCATCACCGCCCCAAACTGTCCGACCTTATCAGCAAGACCACGGGCAAGATCCGCCCGATCGTGTGGACCGGCATCGGCCTGGCCGTCTTCCAGCAGCTGGTCGGCATCAACGTCGTCTTCTATTATGGCGCGACCTTGTGGGAAGCGGTCGGCTTTTCCGAAGACAATGCGTTGCAGATCAACATCCTGTCGGGCGTCCTGTCGATCGGCGCGTGCCTGGGCACGATCATGCTGGTGGACAGGATCGGCCGCAAGCCGCTGCTGCTGGTCGGATCGGCCGGCATGGCCGTGACGCTGGCGGTAGTCGCCTACGCCTTCTCGACTGCCGTCACGGGCGCGAACGGCGCGGTCACCCTGCCCGGCCATAACGGCCTGATGGCGCTAGTTGCGGCGAACCTCTATGTGATCTTCTTCAATCTCAGCTGGGGTCCGATCATGTGGGTGATGCTGGGCGAAATGTTCCCCAACCAGATTCGCGGGTCGGGTCTGGCCGTGGCGGGCTTTGCGCAGTGGATCGCCAATGCGGCGATCTCCGTCAGCTTCCCGGCGCTCGCCGTGTCGCCGGGCCTGGTCGTGACCTATGCCGGATACGCACTGTTCGCGGCGATCAGCTTCTTCTTCGTGCGCAAGATGGTGCATGAAACGAAGGGGCGCGAGCTTGAGGATATGGAAGGCTGAGTAACGACATCATCCTGATGCGGGCGGGCGGGCTGGAAGCGGCCCTGTCGCCCGCTGTCGGCGGGTCGCTGCTACGGCTGTCGCTGGACGGCGTGGAGTTGATGCGGGGCGCGCCGGACGACGCCATCGATCCGCTGGCGATGGCGAGCTTTCCACTTGTCCCGTATGCCAATCGCATCGCGGACGGGCGCTTCACTTTCGACGGGGCGGATTATCAGCTGCCGCGCAATTTCGGCGACCACCCGCACAGCATCCATGGCTTTGGCTGGCAGACGTCATGGACAGCGAGTGAGACAGCTGAAACGGCGGCATTGCTGGTCCACGAGCATGGTGGCGACGCCGGATGGCCCTGGCCCTATCGCGCCGAACAGCGCGTCATGCTGACGCCGTCACAACTGTCCATGTCGCTGTCCGCGACGAATGTCGGCGATGCGCCGATGCCGATCGGCCTTGGCTTTCACCCCTATTTCCTGGCGGATTCGGAGACGTTGCTCCAGTTCGGCGCGCACAGCCTTTGGCTGTCCACGCCCGACATGCTGCCCGACCGGGAAGCGCGCGCCGACGCGCTGGGCGACTGGTCCCGTCTGGCTTCTGTCCGCGGGGACAGCCTGATCGACAATCCCTATAGCGACTGGGACGGCATAGCGACGATCGAACGCGGCGATGGCCTGCGCCTGACGCTGACGGCGACCGGTGCCGACTGGCTGCACGTCTATCGCCCGCCCGGTGAAGCGTTCTTCTGCGTGGAGCCGGTCAGCCATATGCCCGACGCGATCCATCGGGGCGGCATGCCGATTCTGGCGGCGGGTGACACGGCGCGGCTGTCGATGACCATCGCCATCGACCGGGCGCGATAGGCGATCATCGACAGCTATGGCCGTCGACACATGATTTGCGCATTTACTGACGACCAGCTGTTTCCACTTGGCGCTAAAATGCTCTAAGCTGTCCCAAACAGCATAAAGGGTTCAGCCTATGCAATTTTTGCGGACAGCCTTCTGGGTCGTCATCGCCGTGGGTCTCGCCTTCTTCTGCATGGCGAACTACGTCCCCGTGACCGTGCGCCTGTGGGGCGACATGGTGATGGAAACCAAGCTGCCCGTGCTGTTGATCGGCGCGTTCCTGCTGGGCGCGCTGCCCTTCTGGATCATGGCGCGGGCGACGCGCTGGCGATTGAAGCGTCGGCTTCACAGCACGGAAAAAGCTCTGGTGGTCGCCACCGCCGCCGCAGCGCCGCCGCCGACGCTGGCGCCGGGCGCGGCGTTCCCGGATACGCCCGCAGCGCCTGCCATCACCCCCAGTGTTTCGCCCGACGTCCCTAACCCCACGCCCAATCCAACAGGACCAGCATGAGCAGCCCCATCTATGTCGCCATCGACACGCCCGACCTTGGCAAGGCGCAGACGCTCGCCGGACAGGTGCGGCACCATGTCGGCGGGCTGAAACTAGGCCTGGAATTTTTTTGCGCCCATGGCCATCATGGCGTGCATGAAATGACGAAGTTCGGCCTGCCGATCTTCCTGGACCTCAAGCTGCACGACATTCCCAACACTGTGGCGAAGGCGGTGCAGGCGCTGCACATGCTGGAACCTGCGATCCTGACCGTCCATGCCGCTGGCGGCCGGGCGATGCTGGAAGATGCGAAGGCGGCGGCCGGCATCCATACGAAGGTCGTGGCCGTCACCATGCTGACCAGCCTGGACGATGCGGACCTGCTGGACATCGGCGTTGGGGGTAAAGCGGAGGATCAGGTCCGTCGCCTGGCCGATCTGGCGCAGAGTGCGGGGCTGGACGGCATCGTCTGTTCGGGCGAGGAAGTCGCGGCGGTGAAGAAACAGTGGTCCGATGGTTTCTTCGTCGTGCCGGGCGTGCGGCCGGTCGGTAGTGCGGTGGGCGACCAGAAACGCCCAGTCACCCCGCGTGAGGCGCTGGATCGGGGGGCGTCGATACTCGTGGTAGGGCGGCCGATCAGCCTGGCGGAGAACCCGGATCTGGCGGCGCGGGAGATCGAGGCGACCTTGTAGGAGGCGCGCCACCTGCATCAAGTAATATCAAGATGCATTGATAGGAACCTATAGCCAGTTGTTCCCCGGCGAAGGCCGGGGCCCAGTCCCGCGCCCAGAACTGGACCCCGGCCTTCGCCGGGGAACTGCCCTATGGGTCAGCATCATCGCATTCTGGTATAACTTCTGTTCTATACTTCATCGTCACCCTGAACTTGTTTCAGGGTCCATTTCTCGGAATACAGCAATAGCTTGTTGCCGCCCGATGGATGCTGAAACACGTTCAGCATGACAATAGTGGTATCGCGGTCAACCGGAGGCCTTGGAAACAAGCAACCTACGGCTTCGCCTCGCCCTCATCCCCGGCGAAGAAATGCTGGATGACATCGCGGGTCAATCGGGCCGGGCGCAGGCTGCTGGCGTCGATGCAGCACCAACTGGACTTGACTTCGGCCAACACTTCCTCACCGCGCTTGATGATGGTTTCGTAGAAGGCGCGCGCGCCCTGTACCTTTTCCAACAGCACCGTGGCGATCACGTCGTCGTCCAGGAACGTGGGCTTGCGATAGGTGATTTCATGCTTGAGCGCGACCCAAAGATGCTGGGCGACCGCTTCGGCAGGCGCCAGGGCGCGCCAATGGTCCAGCACCGCTTCCTGCACCCATTTCAGGTAGCTGGCATTGTTGACATGACCCATGAAGTCGATGTCGGTCGGATCGATGCCGATCGGAAAGCTATGGGGAATCGCGTTACTCACAGCGATGTTAATAACAGCTATGCCCGCAATCCAACAGGGGGCATGGAAAAAGGGGCCGATCCCAGGAACCGGCCCCTTTCCCCGACTAACCGTTAGAAGCGCCAGCCCACGCTGCCGACAACCTGATGGCGATCGGTGTCGATGCCGAATTCGTCGCTGTTCGCGCCATTGGCGAAGTCGATATGGGCGTCCTGATATTTCGAATAGCGATATTCGATCTTGGCGAAGGTGTTGGCGTTGATCGCGCGTTCCACGCCCGCGCCGATGCGCCAGCCGTCCAGCTTGAAATTGGTGTCGGTTTCCTGGTTGCTGTCACCGGCCAGCACGTCCAGCTTGGTGTTGGTGTAGCCGCCCTTCACATAGACCAGCGTGGCGGGGTCAGCGAGGATACCGGCGCGCGCGCCGATATAAAGGTCACGGCCCTGCTTCACGCGGCCAAAGCCGAACTGGTCGGAAAAGTCGCGGCGGCTGCTCTTGGCGGTGGAGTCGGTATATTCGCCTTCGACGCCGACGACCGCGCTGCCGAGGTTCACGTCGTAACCAGCGCCGACGCCATAGAGCAGACCGTCGATCTTCTGATCGTCATTGCCATTGTCGTTATCCACATCGCTGCCTGCACCGGTGCGGTCATAGCCGAGGATGGCTTCGACGCGCGGGCCAGTGAAGGTGGGGCCGACATCCTGCGCCAGAGCGGGGCTAGCGACGGCAGCGCCGGCCAGAAGGGTTGCGACCATCAACTTACGCATGATTATTCTCCGTTCATTCATGCCCCTCTCACGGGGTGAGGCGATGAAGCCCGCACCAACGCAATAGTTTCATGAACCGGAGATAAACGCTTGATTATGTGCCATTAATGTCACGAAATCGGCTCCATTCGCCCGGCTGCCGTGCAGATCGGACGACGAAATGCCGGGATCTTTTTTTTCAGCATTCCACGACATTGACAGCCAGGCCGCCCAGCGAGGTCTCCTTGTAGCGGCTCGCCATATCCTCGCCGGTCTGGCGCATCGTCTCGATCACCGCATCCAGACTGACGATATGGCGGCCGTCGCCCTGGAGCGCGAGATAGGCGGCGTTGATCGCCTTCACCGCGCCCATCGTGTTGCGTTCGATACAGGGGATCTGCACCAAGCCGCCGATGGGATCGCAGGTGAGCCCCAGATTATGTTCCATCCCGATTTCGGCGGCATTTTCGATCTGTCCGTTGGTGCCCCCCAGCACCGCCGCCAACCCGGCGGCAGCCATCGAGCAGGCGACGCCGACTTCCCCCTGACAGCCCATTTCGGCAGCGGAGATGGAGGCGCGCTTCTTGTAGAGGAAGCCCATGGCGGCGGCAGTCAGCAGGAAGCGCCGCTCGCCATCACGATCCGCGCCAGGCACGAAGCGGCGATAATAGTGCAGGACCGCCGGGATGACGCCCGCCGCGCCATTGGTCGGCGCGGTGACGACCCGCCCCCCCGCCGCATTCTCCTCATTCACCGCCAGCGCGAACAGGCTGACCCATTCGAAAATCTGTGCTGGTCCCAACGCATCCTGCTGCAACCGCAGCCTCTGGTGGATGGCGCGGGCGCGGCGGCGCACCTTGAGGCCGCCGGGCAGCAGGCCTTCCTGTTCCAACCCCCGGTCGATCGAGGCGGTCATCGCGTCGATGACGCTGTCGAGGAAGGCGTCCGTCTCGCTCTGGACCCGCCATGCGCCTTCGTTGCGCAGCACCAGCGTGGCGATCGACAGGCCGGTCGCGTCCCCCTGCGCCAGCATTTCCGCGCCGGAGGAGAAGGGGTGCGGCTGGACGACATTGTGACCAAGTGGTGCAGCGTCGCTAGACGGAACGGTGCCGGGCAACACCGCGCCGCCGCCGATCGAATAATAGTCGCGCACCACCGGTTCGTCGCGCCCGTCCAGCCAGGCGGTGAAGCGCATGCCGTTGCTATGCGCTTCCAGAAATTCGCCCATGCGGAAGAGGAGGTCGCGTGCCTCCTCGAACGGCACCCAGTGATCCACCGCGCTGCCTGCGCGGATGCGACCGTCGGTGCGGATCGCGGCCAGGATCGATCCGATCGCATCGGGATCGACGCTTTCGGGGCGATAGCCCGACAGGCCCAGCAATATGGCGCTGTCGGTCGCATGGCCCCTGCCCGTCAGCGCCAGCGATCCGAACAATTCGCATTGTACCCGTACCGGTGTCTGCGGCAGCGTGTCCATGAACATCAATGCAGCGCGCATCGGCCCCACCGTGTGCGAGCTGGACGGGCCGATGCCGATGGTGAAAAGGTCCATCACGCTGATCGCGGCGGCCGCGTCGATCCGGCTTTTCGTCACATCAATAATCCTTGGAAACCCGCACGTTCGCGCTTTCGCGACCCAGGGTGGAGATGGCGGCCAGCAGCGATAGCCAGCGCGTGACCTGATATTCCATGCGGGTGGCGCTATAGCCCTGCCCGTCGGTGATCAGTTCGACATAGGTTTTGCGGGTCAGATATTTGCCCGCCGCGATCGACGTGCCCTGCCCCTGGGTCGGGTCGGCGGCGATGATGCGCAGCCGGTCGAGGCCCGCCGCCTTGCGCACGGCGTTGATCGGGTCGAGGCCACCATTGCCCTGAAGCGATCCCACCGCTGAGGCGAGTTGCAGCGCTTCGGGCGCGGACAGGTTGGTGATCGACGTGCCGAACAGGATGCGCGACAGCAGTTCATCCTGCGGCAGGGCGGGCACGCTGTTGAAGGTGATGTCGGGTTTGAGGCCCGTGCCGCCGACATGGATGGTCGCGGACAGGTCGCTGACGTCCGCCTCCGCCGTGATGTCGAGCGTCGGGTTGACCGGGGTCCTGCCATCGAACTGGATATTGCCTTCGCGCAGTTCGAAGCGGCGGCCGGCAAATTCATAGCCGCCACGCACCAGTTGCGCCCGGCCCGCGATGGCGGGACTGGTGACGGTGCCGCCGATGTCGAGATCGGCGCGCCATTCGCTGTCGAGGCCAAGGCCGGTCACGGTCAGGCGATTGCGCGCCCGCGCCTTGATCGCCAGCGCCCAGGGGACGTTGGTGCGCGGCCGCTCAATCTCGTCGCCGCGGCGGTTGACCTCCACCACCTTGAGTTCGGGGATCTGCGCCACGGCGGCGGCGCGGCCCATGGTGAAGCGGCTCTTGTTGAGGACCAGGTCGCCGCCGATCGTGCCGCCCACGCCATCGGATTTCAGCGTGATGGGACCGGTGACGGTCGCGGCGATATCGTCGCGATCCAGCAAGGCAGCATTGTCGGCCTGGAGCGCCAGGTCCATGCCGACCCCGGCGATGCCGTTGAAGGTGAAGCGGCCGGTGCCGTTGACGCTCCCGCCATTTTGCGCAGTCGCGGCGAAGCTGGAAATGACCAGTTGCGCGCCGGAAAAGCGCCCGCGCGCCTTGACGCCTTTCAGCCGCATGCCCGTGACCGGGCTATTGATCGCGGCGTCGTCCGTGGCGAAGGTGCCGGTGATGACCGGCTGGCCCAAAGTGCCGCGCATATCGGCCGACACACCCACCATCCCCGCGATATCGACGATCTCCACCCCCGTCAGCCGCCAGAGCGTGTCGGCCGTGCCGTTGAAGCGCAACTGGGCGAAGAAGGGCGCACGGTTGAGACGCGCGGCAAGGCCGCCCTCCGTCCCCAGTGGATTGAGCAGCGCCTGCGCCTGGCCGATCGTCTTGCCATCGGCGACGAAGACCATGCGCGTGGCAAGCCGTTCGCCGGTCAGCACCGCGTTGACGCCGACATCGACCGGGCGGGAGCTTAAGGACAGGCCGGACCGCGACAGGCCCCGAATACGCAGTTCCGCCTTGCCGGTCGGCGCGCCGCCGCGTGGCTGCGCATAGCTCAACGATCCAGTCGCCATCCCGCCCAGGCCCAGATTGTCATAAGCGATGTCGAGCAGGGCAAGCGGCAGCTTCTGCATCCGCGCTTCGATATGGGTGGCCTCCCCGCCCAGTTCGCCCGCCAGTTGCAGCGATCCGCCCGCATAGGCGATGGTCGCGGGCGACAGCCGCCAGCCAGCGTCGGCGCGCGTCAGGACGGCAGGCCGGGTGAGGCGGATCGAGCGCTTGTCGATCGTGCCGCCGGCCGTCAGGCGGATACGGTCGGGTTCGACCTGCGCCTCCCCCTGTAGGTCGAAGAGGCGACCGCGCTGGCCCGACAGGCTGCCGCGTATCTTCCCCTTGCCATCGACCAGTTCGGCATTGGCGGCGAAGCGGCCGAGCAGCACGCCGCCGACGCGTAAGCCCCGCGCCTGCGCCGTCGAATTGACGGTGGTGCCCGCCGGATCGAGCAGGATCGTGCCGTCCAAAGTGCCGCGCCGCACCTCTATGACGGTCGGCCCTTCGAAGCTGGCGTCGTTTGCCGCAAGCTTCAGCTGGATTTGCTGATTGGCGTCCACCGGCTTGAAACTGATATAGCCCGTCACCGGCCCTACCACGGCGAGTTGCCCGTCAAGGCCGCCCGAAACCGGCCGGATGTCGCCGCTGGCAGTGACGCCCGACACGGCGAGGTTGGCGACGCGTACGACCGCCTGCCCGCCCTGCGGCAACAGGATGACACCGCGCCCGGTGAAGGGGCCAAGCGTCGATCCGCCATCGGCGGTATAGCTATAGCCCTCGGCATTCGGGGTCAGCTTCGCCCGCACATCGCGCAGGCCGAGCGAATCCATCGGCCGGGCCAGCACCAAGTCGATTGCCGGCCGTTCGATCATGCCATTCAGCGTCAGGGTGACGGGGCCATAGCGGCCGTGCCGACCGCTGCCTTCCAGATGAAGCGATCCGTCTCGGTGACGCACGCCATGCGCGGACAAGGTGAGCAGCGGGGATTCCAGCCGCATGTCGGTGAAAGCGACCTGTCCGTCCTTCAACAGGTCCAGCCTGGTGCGCAGGGTTGGCAGGCCGCCGCCCAATGTCCGCAGGAAATCATTGTCCAGCCGCCGCACCCGCGCCAGCGCATTGCCCGACAGGCCAAAGCCGCCATCGGATCGCGGGACCGCGCGCAGCTTGGACGTCAGGTCGACGACGCCCAGGCCCCGGATGAACAGGCCCACGATCTGACCGTCCAGGCCCGCATCATAGCGGCCGGTCGCTAGGTCGGCGATGACCGCCAGCTTGCCGCGCAGCTTGTCGGACCGCAACTGCATGGGATTGCTGACGATCTGCTGCCCCTGCACCTGCAACACGCCGTCCAGCTGGAAATTGCGCACGATCCCTTCGACCAGATCGCCCTGCCCGTCCAGGCGGCGGGCGCGCAGGCGTAGCGGGATGAGCGCGGGACCACGCGTTGCGCGGCGCCCCTTGCCCTCCGCCCGTACGTCGCTGATGACCGCCTTGTCGAAGGCGATCTGCCGTGCGGTGAGCAGATATTCATAGCCGAGCGTCGGGAGCGCACCGTCCAGGCGGATCTTCGCCACCACCTCCCGGCCCCGCATATTCTTGAGCAGCGCTTCGGGGCGGGCCAGCTTCACGTCCACGCGCATATTGTCGAGCGCATTGTTGCGCAGGTCGATCGCCCCGTCGCCGACCAGATCCAGCGCGGCCGACCGCAACGAAAGCCGCCCGTCGATCACCCGGTCCACCATCGTACCATCTGCGCGCACGGCCAGACGCGGGGCAGCCATACGCCGAAGCAGGCCATTGCCGGCGATCGCATTCCCTTCAACAGTGCCACGCGCCGAATAAGCGCCACTGCGCGCGGCAAGGACGAAGTCGGCGACCGGCGCGGCGTCTAGCGTGGCAGACAGACGGCCATCCCATTTGCGCCAGCTGCCCTTGCCATCGATGCGCAGATTGCCGTCCTGTTTCAGCCCGGCCATCGCGGCCAATATCCCGCCCTTGGGCGCGTTGACCGTCACGTCCAGCGCGAAGCGATCCTGGTCCGGTCGGCTGTCGAGCGCGACGGTCAGCGCATCGCTGCCGTCCAGCGTCCGCGCGGACAGGTCGATGATCGCGCGGCCACCGCGAATGTCCGCATCGCCAGACAGGGTCGCGTGCTGCATTCGCCCGGTGATGGATGGCGCGATATCCAGTTGGCCGACCGAAAACTGCATCAGGCGGATGTCGAAGCCGGGCAGGATCGGCCCGCGCCGCTGGGTCGGGTTGAACTGCGGCAATTTGTGCAGGGTGGCGCGCGGAATGACCAACCGGTCGATGTCCAGTCGGTTGGACAGCCAGGCGAAGGGCCACCAGTCCAGTTCGACGCGCGGTGCTTCCAGGAATTTGCCTTTGGAATCGGACAGGGTCAGGTTGCGCAACACCGCCTTGCGATAGATGCTGCCCTCGATCCCGCCGACATCGATGCGCAGGCCCGAAGACGATTTGATCGCGGCGATGCGGCTCGCAAGGAAACGATGCCCAGCGCTGGTGTCGAGCCAGGCGACGGTGGCGACCATAATCAGCAGCAGCGTCGCCAGCAATCCGGCCAGCCAGCGCTGCCAGCGGCCATCCCAAGCGCGGCGATGGCGCGGCTGGGGGAAGGCGGCGGCGGAACGACCGGGGCAGAGTTTCGTCGGCCATCAGAAGGCCTGCCCCAGCGACACATAGACCGCGATCTTGGGATCACCCGACTGCGGGTTCAGCGGCGTGCCGACATCGACGCGTATCGGCCCGAAATTGCTGTAATAGCGCAGGCCCATGCCCGCCCCGATCCGCAGGTCGCGAAAACGCGGCAGGAAGCTGGTCGAGATATTGCCCGCGTCCACGAAGGGCACGACGCCGAAATTGCCGAATTGGATGCGGGTTTCGAGCGAGAATTCGGCCAGGCTCTTGCCCCCGACCGGATCGTCATTCTCGCCGAAGCGCGGGCCGATCGCCTGATAGCCATAGCCGCGCACCGATGCGCCACCACCGGCATAGAAGCGCCGCGACGGCGCGATCTGCTCGACGGTCGATCCCAGGATCGTGCCGAATCGCGCCCGCGCCGCGACCACCACCTTCTCGCCCATCGGCTGGTACAGGCTGCCGTCCAGCTGCACCTTGGCATAGCCGAAGGTCTTGTTCTGGAAGGAGAGTTCCGGGCTGATCCGACCGCCCAGGCGAAACCCCTTGCTAGGATTGAGCAGGTCGTCGCTGCCATCATAGGTGAGGCTGAGCGGGATCGCGCCGATCAGGAATGTGCGCCTTGCCCCGCCGGAAAAGGCGTCGGCTTCATCCGACGCGACCAGTTCCGCGCCGACGCGCCACACCCAGTTCTTCTGGAACAGGATGCTGGTCTGCCGCTCCAGGCCGCCCGACAGGGTGACGGTGCGCGCATCATAGGCGTCGCGCCGGATGTTGCTGACGGACAGCAGCCCGGTCAGCACATTGTCGCGCCGTTTGAAATTGCTGCGGCGATAGGTGAAGGACGCGGTCTGTTCCTGCGTACCGATGACGCCGCGTAACGTTACCGCTCCTTCGGGTGGGAAGAAATTGCGATGCTGCCAGCTGACTTCGGCGCGATAGCCTTCGCCCGTGCCATAGCCCAGTTCACCCGCGATGGTGCGCAGCGGTGCGGGACGCAGGTCGACGTCCAGATCGACATGCTCGCCATCGCCCGCGTCGACCGGCTTGAGCGCCACCGAGGAGACGAGGCCAGTGGCGACGATGGCGCGGCGCAGATCCTCGACATCCGACGCCATATAGGTGTCGCCGGGATCGAAGCGCGCGATTTCCCGCACATGATGCGCGTCGAACAGCCGGTCGTTCGTCATACGGATCGCGCCGAAGCGACGAAAACCGCCGGGCGCGACGATGATGTCCAGATCGCCCTTGCGATCCTCATGATCGATCCGCACCTCCGGCTCGTCCACGCGCGCGAACGGAAAGCCGCTTTCCGACAGCGCCGTCGCCAGCGTGTCGCGCCCGGCCAGGATCTTGTCCGCGTCCACCGGGTCGCCGACCTTGGGCGGAAAGGCGGCGCGCAACTTCGCCTCGCGCTCGCCGGTTTCGGCGAGGCCGGTGACATCGACCGATTCCAGCAGATATTGCGTGCCGGGCACAATGTCGAAACGGACGGACAATCGATCGCTGCCCGACGGTGGCGCGCCCACTGCGCTGCGAATGCGGGCGGCATAATAGCCTTTCGCGCGCAGCAGCCGGTCGAGCAGTTCGCCATCCTCCTTCATGCGCCGGTTGATCTGGGCGAGGTTGGCGGGCTTGCCCTGCCCCTGCCGCAGCACCGACAATTCGTCGAAGCGCTGCGTGAACTGCGCGTCGGCAATCGCGTCGATACCGTTCAGTTGGACGGTGTAGCGCCGTTCCTCGCTCGCGTCGGCGAAGCTGGCGGCATCTTCGATCGGCAGGGCCTGATCGACGCCATCTGTCGGCACGATGGCGGCGTCCGCACCAAGGCTTGCGGTGGGATCGTTCGCCTGGGCCTGGCCGTCAGTCGGGTCTTCCGGCAAGGGCGCGATGCTGTCGGGCTGGCCCATGTCCGGCCAGGCGACGCCGATATCGGGCATGGCGTCGAGCGATGGGTCGGGTGCCGTCTCAGTCGCCGGATTGGGGGCTGTTTCGGGCTGGGCGACAGCCTGCGATGGCGCGTCCTGCGCCCGCGCCACACAGGGCGCGGCCAGCAGCAGCGGCGCAAGAAAAAGCCGGGCGGCATGCGGGCAGCCTGAAGAGCGGCGTAAGGTCCGCAAACCATCGGTCATGCGGCCGGTCTAGACCAGATTCACGCGCAAAGGCCAGCCCTAGAAAAGCCGGACTGCCGACTATTGCCGGTCAATCGTCAGAATGCCGTGTTCAACCGGTCGAGCAGGGCGCGCGCGGGGCTGGCGACGGCGGTCGCTGCGGAGCTGCTCATCGTGTCCAGCCGGTCCTGAAGCCGTGCGACGCGCTGGTATAATTCCTGGCTGGCGTCGATCAGTGCGCGGGCGGCGAAGGGGAAGCTGGCGGCCAGGCCTTCATCGGTGTGCGACGCGCGACCCAGCCGATATTTTTCGTCCGAAAGGTCGATCTGCTCGATCTCGCCGCGCTGCCATGCCCGCTGGCTGAGCAGCCAGGCGATGATGTGCATCAGCCGGGTCGTGACCTTCAACGATTCGCAGGCGAACGCGACGCGGCGCAACGGATCGTCCACCCCATCGTCCAGCGAAGCCCGGCCGTCGAAATAGGATCGCGCCTCGTCCGCCATGACCATGGCTTCCATATAGAGGCCGTCCACCAGTCGGCGATGAAGGCCGGGATCGAGAAAGGCGGGACTTTGCATCGCATTTAGCTGCCATATTTTCGCAACCTTGTCAGTCCCGTTGCACCGCTTTGCATGCCGCCTGTCCATTTTTGGATCGGTTAGCGCAGCGTTAATCGAAATTTCCGGTTGGCGATCGGCTCAGGCGATGATGTCCGGCACCAGCGCATCTTCCAGCATCGATATTTCGTCGCGCAAACGCAGCTTGCGTTTCTTGAGGCGCGCCACCTGCATCTGATCGCCGCCGCCCGCCATGACGAGCGCGGCGATCGCGCTGTCCAGATCGCGATGCTCGACCCGCAGCAGTTCCAGTCGGCGCATGATGTCTTCCCGGCTCACTGCGCCCCTTGCCTCCACTTAGACGTCCAATCAGCGTCTGATAACGCGGCGGGGCCATGCGGACCATCGCAAATTTATGCGCAGTCCACCGCAAAGCGCGAATCGCCGCGAGACAAGCCATGCGAATCATGATTTATTTGGTTGTCCATCGCCCTCGTAAGGAGAATGTCATGGAAAATAGCCATATTTCAGCTCTTTCGGCCAAGCATGCCGGTCTTGATGCGCGACTCAAGGCCGAAACGAGTTGGCCCATGCCCGACGCCATTCTGGTGGCCTCACTCAAGAAGCAGAAATTGCGATTGAAAGAGGAAATGTCGGCGCAGCATTAAGCGCTGACCCTAGTCTTTCTGGGAGGAGGTCAGGACGTGGCGGCGCAGACCGCCAGTCCGACCCGTCCCCTCCGAATTCAATAGGCTGTGGCGCGCCTGTCGTCACCGAAACCAGCATTTGCCGATAGCCCTACCGGCCCCGGCCAACAGATATTAACGACGCTTCACGACACTCTGATGGTCCCGCAGATAATCGGGCACCAGACTTTGCTGCGACGCGACACCCACCGGCTTGCGGGCCAATTGCGGATCGATCGGCGCGTCGAAGGCGATGCCGACCTTGTCATCGCGCGACCAGGCGATCGTCCCCGTCACCGGTCCGATGCCGCGCAGATCGCAGATGACTTGGATGCCCGCGGGCACGGCCCGTTCGCAATCGGCCATAAGCCCGGTGGCCGAGAGGTTGCGGACGCGGGCCTTGCCCAACTGCGCGCCTTCGGGCGTGCTGAGCGTGGTCAACAGGAACAGACTGTCGCGCGGCGCGGCACGTGCCGGTCCCCGATCAGAGATATCCTGTTTCTTGTCCATGAAAAAACCCGCGGTTAAGATAGCGATACACGCCGATATCCTAGCCGCAAGGTGATGGCAAAATCGTTAATCGTCGCGCGAAATCTTTTCCTGGCGCTCGTGACGCTCCTGCGCTTCGACCGTCATCGTGGCGATCGGCCGCGCCTCCAGACGGCCCAGGGAGATCGGCTCACCAGTGACTTCGCAATAGCCATATTCGCCATCGTCGATTCGGCGCAGCGCGGCGTCGATCTTCGAAATCAGTTTGCGCTGACGGTCGCGGGTGCGCAGTTCGATCGACCAGTCGGTTTCGCTCGATGCGCGATCGTTGAGGTCGGGTTCGCGCAGCGGTTCGTTCTGCAAGACGGCGAGCGTGCCTTCGGCTTCCGCCAGTATCTGCTTCTTCCAGTCCCACAGGCGCAGCCGGAAATATTCCTGCTGCAACGGGTTCATGAACTCTTCGTCAGGCGACGGCCGATAGTCGGCGGGAAGCGTCACAGTCGATTTGGGCGGCTTTACGCCGTCTTTATCGGGATTCAGGACCGATGCCATCTGGCTCTCCAACTCGTAAGGCCCCGGCGCTTTATTGATCCGGGCGCCCAAACTGGATTATGACCGCCTCATAGCCATGGCCGCAGGCCGATACAAGCGGGCAATATGCCGCTTTCGCCTTGATCCGGGCCATTTTTTTCGTCAGAAAGAGCGTGCGCCGCACAACGCCTTCATATGCGCCGTTTCCATACAGCTCTCCAACCATGTTGTTCAGACCTGCCCCGCCAGCCGTTTCATAGTGGGACGTTAACCATGTCCTTTCAACAAACAGTAGCTTTTCCTGCGACTTGAACCTGATATTGAAGGTTAACGGGATTGCAGTTAACCCTTTCTTTTGCGTTCATATGCATAGGAAGTTCCCGTCAGCCCGCTCCAGGATATCATCCGGTTGCGGGTACGGGGGTAACGAGAGAAGAGAATATCCTATGTCGGTTCGGATGGCTTTGGCGAAATTGTGCGCCTGTACGTGCGGCGGGGCGATTATCGGTGGTGGCGCTGTCCATGTCGCCGAAAATGCGCGGCCCGCAGTGGTGCTGAGCACCAAGAGCATGAAGGCAGCGCCCAAGAAGCGGCTTGCCGTCCGCACCGTGAAGCGCAAGGTGGTCAAGACCGTCAGGACGGCGGCCGCGCCGCAGGTGGTGACCGTCACGACCCAGGGCGCCCCCATTCCCCTGCCCGCGCCAATGGCCGAAATGCCGATGATGTCGGGCGGCGGCGGGGCCGTGCCGGTCGTGATGGGCGGTGGCGGCGGCTTTGGCGGCGGCGGATTCATCGGCGGCTTCTTCGGCGGCGGTGGCGGTGGCGGCGGTGGATCGGTCGTGATCTCTTCGACCAGCAGTTCGACCGGCGGCATCAGCAGCTCGACCAGCTCGACAACAGGCGGCGTTTCCACGTCGACGGGCGGGGTGTCGACCTCGACCGGTGGGGTGTCGACTTCCAGCGGCAACGTGTCCACCTCGTCGGGCAATGTCTCGACGTCGAGCGGTAACGTCTCGACCTCTTCGGGCGTCAGCAGTTCCTCCTCGTCGTCCAGCTCCAGTTCTTCCTCCTCCTCGTCCAGTTCGTCGTCGAGCAGTTCGGGCGGATCGAGCGGCGGCAAGCCGGACAAGCCGGGCCATGGCAGTTCGAACGGTGGCAGTTCCGGGTCGAGCGGCAGTTCGGGTTCGAGCGGCTCCAGCGGCTCGTCCGGCAGCAGCGGCTCGAGCGGCGGATCGTCCTCGGATGGCGGATCGTCCAGTTCGTCCTCGTCCGGCTCGTCTTCTTCCAGCAGCTCGTCTTCGGGCGGGTCGTCCAGCTTCGGCAGCAACGGGTCCACCGGCAGCTCCGGGTCGAGCGGTTCCAGTGGCTCGTCGGGCAGCAGCGGATCGAGCGGCAGTTCGTCCTCTTCCTCTTCGAGCAGCAGCTCGTCGTCCAGCAGCTCGAGCGGGGGCTCGAGCAGCAGCACCGGCGGCACCGACGTGCCGGCGCCGCCCATGGTGCTCCTCTTCGGCGCGGCCTCCGTGGCGCTCGTCGCCCGCCGTCGCTTTGCCGAACGTAAGGTGAAGGCCGCCGCTTAAGTGCAGCGCCACGCATGAAAAAGGGCGGCCCGGATATCCATCCGGGTCGCCCTTTTCTTTGACCTGGGTCGCTGGCTTATGCGGCGGCGATGATCTTTTCGATTTCCAGCACCGGGTGATTGGTCAGATCCTTGGCGATCTCACCCACCAGGCGGCTCTGCACTTCCTTGTGGTAATGTTTGCGCATCTCGCCCAGCGCAGTCGGCGGCGCGACGATGATCAGCTTTTCATAATCCTGCGCAAAGGCGCGACGCTTCAACAGGTCGGCGGCTTCGGTGGCGAAGCGGGCTTCTTCCAGGTCGTGGAAGTTCACCTGCTCCATCGAGCTTTGACGACCGCCTATGGGCGAAGAGGAGCGACCCGCCGCATCGGACGCCTGGTCGCGGTCGGCCGGATTATCCTGCACCTTTACCTCTTCGGCTTCCAGTTGAGGATAGGCCTCGTCACCCTTGTTGCGGAAGAACAGCATCTTGCGGCCATCCGCCACCAGCACCATCGCGTCATGTTCGATCTGCATCGCTCGATCCTTTTCTTTATGATTGGTTCAGGCCTAACGAACTGGCGGCGCACAGGGTTGCGCAGCCCGTCGCGCGACGGCATAGGACTGCCCCATGCACGACATCCGTTTCATCCGCGAAAACCCCGCCGCTTTCGACGCCGCCCTCGCCCGGCGCGGGCTGGCGCCGCTGTCCGTCGAGATATTGGCGATCGATGAGAAGAGCCGCGCGCTCAAGACGGAACTGCAACAGGGGCAGGCTCGCCGCAACGAGGCGAGCAAGGCGATCGGCCAGGCGATGGCCGCTGGCGACAAGGACAAAGCCGAAGCTTTGAAGGCCGAAGTCGCAGCGCTCAAGGAAGGGACGCCCGCGCTGGAGGCGCAGGACAAGGAAGTCGGCGACGCGCTGACGGCGATGCTGGCCGCCATCCCCAACCTGCCCGCCGACGATGTGCCGCAGGGTACGGACGAGGCGGATAATGTCGAGGTGAGCCGCTGGGGCACACCGCGCGACTTCGATTTCGTGGCTCAAGACCATGCCGATTTCGGTCCGGCGCTGGGCCTGGATTTCGAAGGCGGCGCGACGCTGTCGGGCGCACGCTTCACCGCGCTGCGCGGGCAGATGGCGCGTCTGCACCGCGCGCTGGCGCAATATATGCTGGACACTCAGTCTGGCGTGAACGGCTATGAGGAAACCAACCCACCGCTGCTGGTGCGCGACGAGGCTTTGTTCGGCACGGGGCAGTTGCCCAAGTTCGCCGAGGATCTGTTCCGCACCACCGATGGCCGCTGGCTGATCCCGACCGCCGAAGTGTCGCTGACCAATCTGGTCACGCAGCAGATCGTGCCGACGGACAGTCTGCCGATCCGGCTGACCGCGTTGACCCCCTGCTTCCGGTCCGAAGCGGGTTCCGCCGGGCGCGACACGCGCGGCTTCATCCGCCAGCATCAGTTCGAGAAGGTCGAACTGGTCGCGATCTGCGCACCGGAGGAGTCTGATGCGGAACATGCGCGCATGGTGGGGGCCGCAGAGGGTATATTGCAGGCGCTGGGGCTACCTTATCGCAAGATGCTGCTCTGCACGGGCGATATGGGCTTCGGCGCGAGGAAGACATGGGATCTGGAAGTCTGGCTGCCCAGCCAGAAGACCTACCGGGAAATTAGTTCCGTTTCCAACTGCGGCGATTTCCAGGCGCGGCGGATGAACGCTCGCTACAAGCCGGAGGGGGAGAAGCAGACGCGCTTCCTGCATACGCTCAACGGGTCGGGGCTGGCCGTGGGCCGGACGCTGGTCGCGGTGCTGGAAAATTACCAGCAGGCCGATGGCAGCGTGACCGTGCCGGCTGTGCTGGCGCCCTATATGGGCGGGATTACTAGGCTGACGCCGAAATAAGCGTCTGCCCATGCGGGCGCGCATGCCTGAAGTTGCATGACGCTATCCTTGCCGGACTTTGTCATAAGCGATTCATCGAAGCCGTCACCGGGGAACAACGCGTACGAACGGGGTTTTGAGACAGCGAACGCGACAGTCGAAACGCATGACTGTACCTGCTCTCAGGCTGAAAATGCTGGAAACCATGGATGGATCGGATACACACGGCGCGATGATGCGCCTGTCTCTTCTGATGCTGCCGCTTGGCTCGCTCCTGCTGGCGGCCTGCATTCCCAATCAGGCCGAACCGCCCGCCGCTGCTGCGACGCCCCCGCCGCAGATGGGGGCGGACGCCGGAACCGTGGAACTGGCCGAAACCCAGCCGGTCTGGACCGCGCAGCAGGTCGTCGCCAATGCGCGCACGGTGGCCGCATCCACCTACGTCGTGCAGGCCGGCGACACATTGCGCGGGATCGGCAATCGCACCGGCGCGGGATCGGAGGCGATCGCGCGCGCCAACGCCCTGACGCCGCCCTACAGCGTCCGCGCCGGACAGAGCCTCTCCATCCCCGGCGGCCGCTATCATCTGGTGGCGGAGGGGGAGACGGGCATCGCCATCGCGTCGGCCTATGGCGTGCCATGGCGACAGATCGTCGACGTCAACGGATTGCAGGAACCCTATACCCTGCGGCGCGGGCAACGGCTGCTGCTGCCCGGCGACACCCCTGCCCGCGCACCCAATATGGAGCAGCGCGCCGCCGCCTTCCGCATCGACATCGACGACGTGCTGACCGGCGGCCAGCCCGCCGCCGCCGAACATGCGCCCAAGGCCGTCGCATCGCGCGCGCCGACGCCCCTCCCCTCCAACGTGCCGATCGCCCAGCCGACCAAGCTGACCGGCAGCTTCGCCTGGCCGGTCAAGGGCACGATCCTGTCGCGCTTCGGCCCCGGTGAAAGCGGCGCGAAGAATAATGGCATCGATATTTCTGCGCCCGCCGGCACGCCGATCCGCGCGGCGGCCGATGGCGTGGTCGCCTATGCAGGTGACAAGGTGGCAGTGTTCGGCGGACTGGTGCTGCTGAACCACGGCAGCGCATGGGTCAGCGCCTATGGCCATGCGTCGCGCGTCGATGTGGTGCGCGGGCAGAAGGTGACAAAGGGGCAGGTCATCGGCCTGGTCGGCGACACCGGCTATGCCAGCAAACCCAAGCTGCATTTCGAATTGCGCAAGGACCGTGTGCCGGTCAACCCGATCGGCCAGTTGCCCCCGACATGAGGGTCGCCCAGCCGACCGCCGCGTCGCCGACGGCGGGCTTCCTGCGACGGCGGTCGTCGCTGCCGCTCTGGGTCGATCTGGTCTGGCGGGTCGGGGTGGTGTTCGGCCTGATCGCACTGGTGCTGCTGATCCACTGGGTCGGGCGCGACGGCCTGAAAGACAATCTCGACAACAAGATCAGCTTCGTCGACGTCCTCTATTTCACCACGGTCACGGTGACGACGGTCGGCTACGGCGACATCGTCCCTGTCAGCCCGGAAGCACGCCTGTTCGAAGCATTGCTGGTCACACCGATCCGACTGTTCGTCTGGCTCATCTTCCTGGGCACGGCCTATAATCTCTTTCTCCGCAACATCCTCTACAGGTGGCGCATGGCACGTATTCAGGCCGATCTGCACAATCACATCATCGTCACCGGGTTCGGCACAAGCGGGCAGGAAGCGGTGAACGAACTGCTGGCGCGCGGCACCGACCCGCGCGAAATCGTCGTCATCGACGGCAGCGAAAAGGCGCTCGCCCTGGCCGAAGCGCAGGGGTGCAACATATTGTGCGGCGATTCCACCCGCGACAAGACGCTGAAGGACGTGGCGATCCATCGCGCGCGCAGCATGATCGTGTCGGCGGGGCGCGACGACACCTCCATCCTCATCACGCTGACGGCGCGGCATCTGGCCCCGCGCCTGCCGATCAGCATCGTGGTGCGCAACGAGGATAATGAACTGCCCGCGCGGCAGGCGGGCGCGACGACGGTCATCAACCCGACCAGCTTCGCCGGATTGCTGCTGGCGGGCAGCACCAGCGGACGGCATATCGCCGATTATATGACCGATCTCGCCGCGTCGGGCGGGCGGGTGAAGCTCAACGAACGCCCCGTCATGCCGGAGGAAATCGGCAGGCCATTGTCGGCGATCAGGAGCGGCATCGGCTTGCGCATCTATCGCCAGGATCAGCCGATCGGCTTTTGGGAAGCGGGCGCGGCCACGCTCCAGACCGGCGACCTCATCATCGAAGTGACCGAAGGGGACGGGGCGGCAAAGACACAGCCGTCCGACTGAATCGACGCCGTCGATGGCGGCACGTGACATTTGGCGCATTTATCCCTATGTGCGCGGCGATCATGGCAACCAAATTTCCCGAAGCGCCGAAAGTCGGCATGGTGTCGCTCGGCTGTCCCAAAAACCTGGTGGACTCCGAACGCATCCTCACCAAGCTGCGCTCCGACGGCTATCTGATGTCCGCCGACTATGCCGGCGCCGACGTCGTGCTGGTCAATACCTGCGGCTTCCTCGATTCCGCTAAGGAAGAATCGCTGGAGGCCATTGGCGAGGCGATGGCGGAAAATGGCCGGGTCATCGTCACCGGCTGCATGGGCGACGAGGCGGAACTGATCCGCGCGAAGTTCCCGCAGGTGCTGGCCGTCACCGGCGCGCATCAATATGAGCAGGTGGTCAATGCGGTGCATGACGCATCACCGCCGGTGCCCAACGCCTTTGTCGACCTGGTGCCCGAGGGCGGCCTGAAACTGACGCCGCGCCATTATAGCTATCTGAAGATCAGCGAAGGCTGCAACCATCGCTGCTCCTTCTGTATCATTCCCTCGATCCGCGGCGACCTGGTGTCGCGCCGGATCGACGCGGTGCTGCGCGAAGCGGAAAAGCTGGTCGCGGCGGGCACGAAGGAATTGCTGGTCATCAGCCAGGACACGTCGGCCTATGGCGTCGATACGCGCCACGATCCCCGCATGTGGAAGGGCCGCGAAGTCCGCGCGCACATGACCGACATGGCGCGCGAACTGGGGCAGTTGCGCACGGCCGAGGGCATCGCGCCATGGGTGCGGCTGCACTATGTCTACCCCTATCCCCATGTCGATCAGGTCATCCCGCTGATGGCCGAGGGACTGCTGACGCCCTATCTCGACATCCCGTTTCAGCATGCTGCGCCGTCGGTTTTGAAGGCGATGAAGCGCCCCGCCAACGAAGCCAAGGTGTTGAGCCGCATCGCCAAATGGCGCGATATCTGTCCGGACATCGCGATCCGTTCGTCCTTCGTGGTCGGTTTCCCGGGTGAGACGGAAGCGGATTTCCAATATCTCCTCGACTGGCTGGACGAGGCGCAACTCGACCGCGTCGGCGCATTCCGGTTCGAACCGGTAGAAGGCGCGGCGGCGAACCTGCTCGACGGTGCGGTGCCCGAAGAGGTCAAGGAAGAACGCTACCAGCGCATCATGGAAAAGACCGCCGCGATCAGCGCGGCCAAGTTGCAGGCGAAGGTCGGCCGCGTCCTGCCCGTCATCATCGACGAAGTGGGCGAGCCGGACGAGGAAGACGGCAGCATCGGCGCAACCGCGCGGAGCCAGGCCGACGCACCGGAAATCGACGGCAGCGTCTTCCTGCGCGATGTCGGCGAAGGCCGCAAGGCGGGCGACATCTTCGACGTGGTGATCGAGGATGCCGACGAACATGACCTGTACGGGGTGCCTGTTTAGCTAGCCCCCGTTCGGGCTGAGCCTGTCGAAGCCCTTCTCTGCTCAGAAGAAAGGCCCTTCGACAAGCTCAGGGCGAACGGGCTTTGTTTCAAGGCTTCACGAAAGCATCCTGATATTCGGCCTTGATCGCCTTGCGCATGGCCGCGTCCACCGGCACCGGCACGTCATAGCTGCCTTCCGCATAAGGCCCGGCATTGTAGGGACCTACGACCACGGTCACGCTGTCGATCAGCTTTCCGTCCTTCGATGTCGGCACCAGCACCTGTTCCATCGGGTTGATGCATTGGGTGAATTCGTCGTCGCCGCGCACCACCGGCGCACCGCGTTTTTCCGCCCGCTGCTTGTCCAGTGCCGCACAGAAGCGATCACCGATCGCAGCGGCGAAGGCGTTGGGCGACGTCATCAGCGCCTTCATGCTCGTCTCGCGCTTGCGTGCCCTGTCCCATAGCAGCGCATCATAGGCGGTCATGCCGTGCGCCCCGCCGGTATAGACATAAGTCTGCGATTGCAGCGCCAGGAAACGGGGCGTGTCGGCGGTGACGTGCCATTCCGTTTCCAGGCTGTGAGGACGGAAAGGAAAGCCCGCTTCCTTCGCGGCCGCACTGTCTTCCCGCGCCATTTTCAGCGCATCGGCCTTGTCCGCCGCCCGCGCCTTGTCGAACTTGGCAACCAGGAACGGGATCGCCGCCGCTTGCGCCGGGTAGGAATAGGCCTGTTCGAGAAGAGCGCTCTTGTCCTTCTCGGCAAAGGGCTTGGCGGGCGGAAGCGGTTCTTCGGCGCCCGTCATCTTTTCCGCAAAGCGAGTTGCCGCCGCGTTGTTGCCAGCGGCGTCGCTGCGACCATCCTGCGACGGTGCGCAGGCGGCAGCAAACAGCAACGCCGCCGCCGGAATCCATTGCCTGCCTCGCATCAATGCGCCTGCGCAGCGCGACAGCGTTCGCCGATCGCCTTGCGCGCATAGTCGCTATCCAGCGCCGCGCCGGCATTGGACCAGCCTTCGGCGATCAGCGCCTGCTGCACCGCATTACTGTTGTCGAACTTGCCGGTTTCGGCGAGCGTGTAGGCCCGCGCCCTGGCGGCCTGAAGGCCGCGATCATTACCTAAGGTCATCGTCCATCTCCTATATCATTATGCTATCAAGAGTAGGCCCGGCAAACGCACGGTGCAAATGGAGACAGGGCCGGGCGTGGCGGTTGAGCGATGAAAAAATTGCGCTTTCCATGACCGACGCCTTTCCCTTACACCCGCGCAATGACCGATTTTTCCGACCTGCTCAAAGCCGATAACCAGCAGCCAGCCCGAACGATCCAACTGATCGACGCCAAGGGTTATGACGTTTGGCTAGGGAGCCGACCGGCGCCGGTGCGGGCGATGATCGCGGCGCAGAAATTCAAGGGACAGCCGCACGAACATGCGATCCTGCCAGGTGAGAATGGCGACGACTGGTTGGTGGTTGCGGGCGTCGCGGCGCGCGACGCGCTTGGCCCCTGGTGCCTGGCGCGGCTGGCCGAGACCCTGCCGGAGGGCAGCTATCGGCTAGCGGATGTTTCGGTGGGCGCGGCGGCGCTGGGCTGGCTGACCGCCCATTATCGCTTCGACCGCTATCGCAAAGATGACAGCCCTGTCGGCCCGCGCATCCTGCTGACCACAGACGTCGCCCGCATCGCCCCCACCGTGCAACTGGCGCAGGCGGTCGCGCTGGTCCGCGATCTGGTGAACACCCCCGCTGCCGACATGGGGCCACCCGATCTGGAAGCGGCGGTGGAAAAGGTCGGCGCGGCTTTCGGGGCAAGCGTCACCACGACGCGCGGCGATGCGCTGGAGCAGGGCTATCCCATGATCCACGCCGTGGGTAAGGCTGCCGACAAGAGCTTCGCGCCGCGCCTCATAGAATTGCTCTGGGGCGACACCACCGCGCCGCGCATCGGGATCGTGGGCAAGGGCATCTGCTTCGACAGCGGCGGGCTGGATATCAAGCCGTCGTCGGGCATGCGCATCATGAAGAAGGATATGGGCGGCGCGGCCCATGCGCTGGCGCTGGCGCAGCTCGTCATGGCGGCGCGCCTGCCGGTGCGACTGCACCTGCTGATCCCCGCGGCGGAGAATGCGATCGCCGGCAATGCCTTTCGCCCCGGCGACATTTTGCGCAGCCGCAAGGGGTTGAGCGTGGAGATCGGCAATACCGACGCCGAAGGGCGGCTGGTTCTGGGCGACGCGCTGACCCGCGCGGGCGAAGACAAGCCGGACCTCATCATCGATTTCGCGACCCTGACCGGCGCTGCCCGCGTCGCTGTCGGCCCCGATCTGCCCGCCCTGTTCGCCAATGACGACGCGCTGGCGGCCGATGTGGCGGCGGCAGGCAGCGCCGTGGACGATCCGAGCTGGCGGCTGCCGCTATGGGATGGCTATGCCGATATGTTGAAATCCGACCTGGCCGATATCAACAATGCCGGGGAAGGCGGTTTTGCCGGCGCGATCACCGCAGCGCTCTTCCTCAAGCGCTTCGTGCCCGACGATACGCCTTGGCTGCATCTGGACACGTTCGCCTGGCGTCCCGCGTCCAGGCCGGGCCGTCCCAAGGGCGGCGAGGCGCTGGGGCTGCGGGCCGTCTTCCGCCTCTTGCAGGATCGGTACGGACGTACCGGATAAGCGGGGAAATTTGCGCGCTATCCGTTACGCAACCGGATTGTGAATCGTGCGTTAGAGCTTGCATGAACGCGCTTTCCGCCACCGAACCCGATCGCTCCGGCCTTCAATCCATTGGCCAATGGATGCGCACTCTCGTCGATTATGTTCGGTCGGGAAAACCCGATCTGACCAATCGCCAGATGGCGTTGATGATGACGGTCTATATAGTGTCAGGGCCGCATACGGTGCGCGGCCTGGCCGAAGCGCTGCATGTGTCAAAGCCCGTTATCACCCGCGCGTTGAACAAGCTTTCGGCGCTCGGCTATCTTCGCCGCGAGCGGGATGCGGCGGATCGTCGCAATATTTTTATCACCCGAACGCCAAAAGGGGCGGAATTTCTTGACGCCTTTCACCATTTCATCGCAGGAACCGCCCGCGATGACAGGCACGATCACATCCGCGCGGAACGCACCGCCTGAAAGAACCCGTTTCGAACTGGGCGGCCGTTCGGTCGCGCTGGATCGGCGCACGCATGCCGCGCGCGGCGACCTAGCCGATCTGTCGCTCGCCGGGGTTCTGTTTTCCGCCCACTATGCCCGCGCCGTGCCGCTGACCTGCGTCGCGGCGGGCACCACTATCTTGTCGGCCGCTGCGCCTACGGCCGAAGCGGTCAGCGAGCTACTGCGCGGCGAAACGTTCCACGCGCTCGACGTCATGACCGAATGGGCCTGGGGCTTTTGCGGGCATGACGGCTATGTCGGCTATATCCGCCGCGACGCGCTCGATCTGCTGGAGCCGCACAACCACCGCATCAAGGTGGCAAGCGCGCCGCTGTTCAGCGCGCCGGACATCAAGTCTGCCATCGCCGACCATTGGCCGAGCGGTGCCTTGTTCTCCGGCGAAACGCAGGGCGCCTTCATCGCCTGCGCCGAAGGCTATATTCATGCCCGCCATGCCGAACCGGTCGACAGCAAGCCAGCCGACTGGGTCGCCATCGCGGAACGCTATCTGGGCCAGCCCTATATCTGGGGCGGACGCGGCCATCGCGGCATCGACTGTTCGGGACTGGTGCAGGTGGCGCTGGGCCAGGCAGGCATGGCCGTCCCACGCGACACCGATCTGCAATGCGAAGGCATTGGCATGCCGATCGACAGCGACGCGGCGCTCACGCGCGGCGACCTGATCTTCTTCTCCGGCCATGTCGGCATCATGGCCGACGCCAAGACCCTGCTGCACGCCAATGCCCACTGGATGGCGGTGGTGGCGGAGCCTCTGGCCGACGTCGTCGCGCGGTTGGCCGACAGCCATCCGCAGCCCATCATCGCGCGGCGGAGGATCAGCGCATGAGCATCAACGTCTTCATTGATGGCGGTCATGGCACCACCGGCATCGAAATTGCCGACCGGCTGGCCGGTCGCCCTGAACTGACGCTGCTCACCGTGGCGGAAGCACAGCGCCGGGATGCAGGCGCTCGCCGCGATGCGCTCAACGCCGCTGATATCGTGATTTTGTGCCTGCCCGACGACGCTGCACGCGAGGCCGTGTCCCTGATCGACAACGACCATAGCCGGGTCATCGATGCGTCGACCGCGCATCGCGTGGCCGATGGCTGGACCTATGGCTTCCCCGAACTGGAGCCGGGCCATCGCGACATTCTGGCGAACAGCCGCTTCGTCGCCAATCCCGGCTGCTGGCCGACCGGCTTTCTGGCGCTCGTCCGTCCGCTTGTGCTGGGCGGATTGCTACCGGTCGACTGGCCGGTGACGGTATCGGGCGCGTCGGGCTATTCGGGTGGTGGCAAGGCGATGATCGCCGAATATGAGGGCGACAGTGGCGCGCCCAGCGCCTTCCGCCCCTATGGCCTGTCGATGGGACATAAGCATGTGCCGGAAATGACGCGCTATTCGGGCCTGTCGCATCCGCCGCTGTTCGCCCCGGCGGTCGCCAACGCCTATCGCGGCATGATCGTCGAAGTGCCGCTCCAGTTGAGCGCAATGCACGGTTCGCCGACGGTCGCCGACGTCCACGCCGCACTGACGGCTGCCTATGCCGGGTCGCCGATCGTCAGCGTCGCGTCGCTGGAGGATAGCGCGGCCCTGGGCCAGGTAACGCTGGAGCATGTCGGCGCAACTGACCGGCTGGCGCTGTTCGTGTTCGGCAGCGAGACAAGCGGTCAGGCGCGACTGGTCGCCGCCCTCGACAATCTGGGCAAGGGCGCGGCAGGCGCGGCGGTTCAGAATCTCAACATCCTGGCGGGCCTGCCCGAAATAGCGGGCCTGCGCCTCTAACGCGTCTTTCAGTGAATGGTGCCAAGCGCCTGATCGTGGGTCAACAACACGATCAGCCGCTCTATTTGCCGCCAATGGCAGAAATGGATGTGATTGCCCATGTCCAGGCTGCGGTCGGCCCGCGCCGCGGCTTCATAGCCGGCGTCGTCGCCGAAAGCGGCGATCAACTCGGCCGCATCATCATAGCTCTTTCGACCCGAAAGATATGGCAACTGCATAGCAAACCCCGACTTTTATTTGGCGACCTTATTATGAAGCATGCCCTTCAATCGCCGTGCCATTTCAGGGCTTTGGCGGCACTGGCCGGATTACAGGGTGAATCGGTCGTTAGCCAAATCCCGATATGACACATCGGTCCCGCGCCGGGACGATCGATCCCGAAACGGGCCATCGCCCGTGACAGGCGCATCACGCCCCAAGGCGCTAGCCTTGTTCGCCGGTCCATGGCAAGGGGCGGTGATGACCAAGGGGAAGAAAGAACCGACCGGCGCTGGCGCGATCATCGCCTTCCTGATTCTGGGCGGCGCGATCGGCGGTGGATTGTTGGGCCAGCCCAGCATCGGGCTGCTGGTCGGCGCGGGCGCGGGCGTGCTGATCGCGCTGCTGCTATGGCTGCGCGAACGCGGTAAATAAGCCGCCGAGACCGCCTTGCCCACAGCCATGGCTCCGCATAGATGTGGGCGCATGAAGAAGCATATCCTGGCCCTCGCCCTTATCCTCCTCCTGATCGGCGGCGGTATTTTCCTGTATCTCGCGCAGGGCAATACCGCGCAACTGCCCCCGGGCGCGGATACGGGCAAGGAGCCGGTGTTCACGACCCCGCGCAACGAGATGTTTCCGACCGTCAACATCGCCGACGTGAAGCCGTGGACCGCTAACGAAAAGCCGGTTGCGGCCAAGGGGCTGGTCGTCGCGCGCTATGCCAACGGCCTTGCCCATCCGCGTTCGATGCTGCGCCTGCCCAATGGCGACATATTGGTCGCCGAAACCAACAGCCCGCCCCGCCCGCAGGGCGGCATCGTGAACAAGGTGATGGGCTATCTGATGAACAAGGCGGGCGCGGGCGTCCCGTCGGCCAATCGCATCACCCTGCTGCGCGACGCCGATGGCGACGGCCGCGCCGAAACCAAGACGGCGTTCCTCACCGGTCTCAATTCGCCTTATGGCATGGCGCTCATTGGCGACACGCTCTTCGTCGCGAACACCGATGCGCTGATGGCCTTCCCCTATAAGGCGGGCGAAACGGCGATCACGGCCAAGGGCCGCAAGATCCTGAACCTGCCCGCCCAGGCCCCCAATATGCACTGGACCAGAAGCCTGACCGCCAGCCCCGAGGGGCTGCTCTATCTGGGCGTAGGCTCCAACAGCAATATCGGCGAAAATGGGTTGGAGAGCGAAGCCAACCGCGCGCTGGTGCTGGAAGTGAACCCCAAGACCAACGGCTATCGCATCTTCGCTTCGGGCCTGCGCAATCCCGTGGGCCTGGCCTTCGAACCCAAAAGCGGCGCGCTCTGGGGCGTGGTCAACGAACGCGACATGCTGGGCGGAGACCTCGTCCCCGACTATCTGACCCGGGTCGAATTCGGCGCCTTCTACGGCTGGCCCTGGAATTATTGGGGCGGGTATGAAGACCGCCGCGTCCAGCCGCAGCGCCCCGAAATTCGCGAATATACCAAGCGCCCCGATTATGCGCTAGGCAATCATGTCGCCCCGCTTGGCCTGACCTTCGCCGACAAGCTGCAACTGGGCGCACCCTTCACCGACGGCGCGATCGTGGGCCTGCATGGCAGCTGGAATCGCAAGCCTGCCGCCGGATACAAGGTCGTCTATGTCGGCTTTGCTGATGGCGAAGCGGGCAAGGCCAAGCCGGTGGACCTGCTGACCGGTTTCCTCGACAAGGATGGCGATGCCCATGGCCGCCCGGTCGACGTCACCGCCGACGCCAAGGGCGCGCTGCTGGTCAGCGACGATGTCGGCGGCGTGATCTGGCGCGTGACGAAGGGGCAATAATCGGGGCCGGGCGGGCGGCTTTAAAGCGTCAGCCCATTCCGCCCGGCCAGTTCCACGACATATTGCCACGCGACCCGGCCCGATCGGCTGCCGCGCTGGGTCGACCACTGGATCGCTTCCAACGGGTCGAACGCGATGCCGAGCCTGCCCGCATAGCCGCTGACGATCGCGACATAGGCGTCCTGATCCAGCGCATGAAAGCCAAGGCTCAGGCCAAACCGGTCGGACAAGGCCATCTTGTCGTCCACCACGTCACGCGGATTGATGGGGTCGTCCTGTTCCGACAGGTGGCGCGGCACGATATGGCGGCGGTTGGACGTCACATAAAGCCGGACATTGGTCGGCCGCGCCGCCGTCCCGCCCTGCAACAGCGATCGCAGCGCGCGGGCGTCGCCCACGCCCTGCTCCTCGAACCCCAGGTCATCCAGAAACAGGATGAAGGGCCGCGTCGTGCCCCGCAGCAAGGAAAAGAGCGCGGGGAGGCTCGCCAGTTCGTCGATCGCGCACTGCATCAGGGCGATGTCCTGCCCTTCCCCCTGCAACAGACCGACGACGGAAGCGACCGCCGCCGACTTGCCCGTCCCGCGCGCGCCCCATAGCAGCACATCATGCGCCGCATGCCCGGCCGCATGGCGGCGGCTATTGTCCAGCAGCGCGCCTTTTTGCGCATCGATCCCGGCCAACAGCGCATAGTCCACCGGCGCGAACGCCTCCACCGCCTGGATCGCGCGCCCGTCCCAGACATAGGCCGGGAACGCGTCGAGGTCAGCGGACACGGGCGGCGGCGGCGCGAGCCGCTCCAGCGCCTCGGCGATACGGGTCAGAAGTGCGTCGGTCATGCCGGGGGATTAGCCATGGATAGGGTCGGCGGCAAGGTGCGGCGGGACTAGCGCCTGCGGCTGATGTCATGCCCCTGACGCAATGGCCTTTTACTCGCGGACATGGGGGTCTATATCGCGGGGGTTGTGACTATCGCTCATCCAGTCTTTTCCACCAGATCCTGCCGCTATGGCACAGAGTCCTTGCGGGAAGCAGCCTTGCTCATCCGTGCGGGAGAACCCGTGGCCGTGCCGACCGAGACGGTCTATGGCCTGGCCGCCGACGCCACTGACACCAACGCCGTCGCCGCCATCTACAGCGCAAAGGGGCGACCCAGCTTCAATCCGCTGATCGTCCATGTCGCCGATCGCGACATGGCGGGGCGGCTGGCCGATTTTTCTACCGTGGCGGACCTTCTGGCCGACCGCTTCTGGCCGGGGCCTCTAACCCTGGTGCTGCCGGTCCGCGCGGACAGCGGCCTGTCCCCGCTTGTCACCGCCGGCCTGCCGACCGTCGCGCTGCGCCTGCCCGCCCATCCGGCGATGCGCGCGCTCATTCGGACAAGCGGCTGCCCCCTTGCCGCCCCGTCCGCCAATCGCAGCGGATCGATCAGCCCCACCCGCGCCGAGCATGTGCTGGCCAGCCTGGACGGCAAGATCCGCATGATCCTGGACGAAGGACCGACCAGCGAGGGGCTGGAATCCACCATCGCCGCCCCTGAAGCGGATCGCATCCGCCTGCTCCGCCCCGGTCCGGTGACCACCGCCATGCTGGAGGACGCGACGGGATTGCCCGTCATCGTCGGCGATGACGCAAAGATCGAAGCGCCGGGCCAGCTCGAAAGCCATTACGCCCCGTCAAAACCGGTGCGGCTAAACGCGCTGCGAGCGGAGAAGGACGAATATCTGATCGGCTTCGGCCTGATGCCCTGCCACATCAACCTGAGCCAGGAGGCCAACATCCAGGAAGCCGCCGCTCATCTGTTCGCGGCCCTGCATGTCGCGGACGCCAGCGCCGCCGCCCGCATCGCGGTCGCCCCCATCCCGAACAACGGGATCGGCGCGGCCATTAACGACCGGTTGAAACGCGCGGCGGCTTGAGCACGGGATTGGTGGTTTCGGTAGTTACCAACATCAAACATACGTTCGGGCTGAGCTTGTCGAAGCCCATTACTCTTTTAGTAAGAGAGACACCCTTTGACTGTCCTGCCAGAAAGGCGCTCAGGATAGGCTCGGCGCGAACGGCATGCAATGGTCGAGCCACTTCCCGCCCAAACGCCCATAAAGGGCCAAGCACCCGTCAGCCCTGCCCCCTATCTCACCGGCAGTTATCATAGCCCGCATCGCGGCATTGCCGACGTCGCGCCTCGTCCGCCTTTTTGCGTTCCTTGCCTTCGCGCGCTTCCTGCTTGCGCATCTTGCGCCCATAGTTGCGGTCGGCCTCTTCCTGGCTGGTGGTCGACCAGTCCACGACCTGCGATCCCGCGCGCACCGGCGCGGTCACGACGCTTGCAACCGTGCGGACGCAGCCCGGCAGCGTCAACAGCAGCAACGGCGCGCCCAGCAACAACTTCATCTTCATGGTTCATCCCCGACTTGTGCGTTCGCGCGTCCTTAGCATGGGACGGATGAACCGCCCACTAAGGACGGCGCGAAACACAAAAGTCGGTGGAAAAATCAGTCCTCGATGCGCGCGGCAAAGCCCTTGCGCAACTTGGCCAATTTGGGCGGGATCACCGCCATGCAATAGGGGTTCTGGTCGCCGACCCGGTCCCAATATTTCTGATGATAATCCTCGGCCGGATACCAGGGCGCATCCGCCTCGATCGTGGTCACGATCGGATCGCTCTGATCCGCCTGCGCCCGCTCGATCGCCGCCTGCGCATCTGCCTCCTGCTCGGGCGAATGCGGGAAGATAGCCGACCGATATTGCGTGCCGACGTCGTTGCCCTGGCGGTTCAGCGTCGTGGGATTATGCGTGGCGAAGAAAATGTCGAGCAGATCGGCATAAGTTATAACCGTCGGGTCATAGGTTATACGGATCGCCTCGGCATGTCCGGTCGTGCCCGAACATACCTGCTCGTAGGTCGGATTGGGCCTCTCCCCGCCGATATAGCCGCTCTCCACACCCTCTACACCCCGGAGGTTCTGATACACCGCCTCGGTACACCAGAAACATCCTCCAGCCAGCGTCGCGATTTCCTGCGCCATATTCATGTCCTTATCCATGTTGCCAACACAGATAGGAAGGATCAGGCGTCGGTTCCAGCCTGCTGCCGCGCCGCATCCGCTTTCGCACGCTCCTCGGCCACCAGTTCCTTGCGCGATAATTTGCCGACCAACGTCTTGGGCAGGTTCAGCCGCACTTCCACTTCGCAGACCCGCTCATGCTTGCCTAGTTGCGGGTTGGCCCAGTCCTTCAAGGCCGCGCCGTCGATCTCCGCCCCCTCATTCAGGGTCACGAACGCCTTGGGCTGTTCGCCCCGATAATGATCGGGCACCCCGATCACCAACGCCTCCTTGACGGCGGGATGGTGGTAGAGCACCGCCTCCACCTGGCTGGGGAAGACCTTGAACCCGCCGACCGCGATCATGTCCTTCAACCGATCGACGATCTTCACATAGCCGTCCTCGTCGATCAGGCCGACATCGCCCGTCCGCACAAACTCGCCGATAAACACTTCCGCATCGGCGTCCGGCCTGTTCCAATAGCCCTTCATGATCTGCGGCCCTGCGAACAGCAGTTCGCCCGGCTCGCCTTCGGGCGGGGGACGGGTCGGATCTTCGCGATCGACCAGCTTCACGCGCGTCCCCGGCACCGGCTGGCCCACCGTCCCGGTCTTGTTCAACCCCTCATAGGGATTGGAGCAGACGATCGGACTGGTTTCGGTCAGGCCATAGCCTTCGATCAGCTTGGCTCCGGTCGCCGCCTCGAACTTCTGCCGCAGTTCCAGCGCCAGCGGCGCGCCGCCCGAAATACAGGCGCGCAGCGATGAAAAATCGATGTTCCGGATCGCGGGATGATCCAGCAGCGCCTGGAACATGGTGGGTACGCCCGGCAGCGACGTCGCCTTCACCCGCTGCACCGCTGCAAGCACCTGCGCCGCGTCGAACCGTGGCAGCATCACCATTTCGCCGCCGTTGATGACCGTGCGGTTGAGCGTGCAGGTATTGGCGAAGACGTGGAAGAAAGGCAGCACCGCGATGATCCGGTCGGCCTCGTTCGCATGCGGGTCGATGGCCTGCGCCTGCCGCGCATTGGCGGTCAAATTCTGGTGGGTCAGCATCGCCCCCTTGGGCGTGCCGGTTGTCCCGCCGGTATATTGCAGCAACGCCACGTCGTTGACCGGATCGATCTCCGGCACCGAACAGGCGCCCGCATTGGCGATGAGCCGGTCGTAGCGGATCACGCGTGGATCGTCCGGCAGGGCGACGCTCTCGCTGGCCTTGAACCAGCGGAACAGCAGCGACTTCACCGGCGACAGCACTTCGGCGACCGATCCGACCACCAGGGTTTCGAGCGTACTGTCCTCCAGCACCTCCAGCGCGGTGGGCAGCAGCGCCTTCGCCGACAGGGTGAAAAGGATTTTAGTGCCGCTATCTTCGACCTGATGCTCCAGTTCGGCGGCGCTGTAGAGGGGGGAGAAGTTGACGACGATCGCACCGGCCATCAGCGCGCCATAATAGGCCGCGACATAATGGGGCGTGTTGGGCAGGTAGAGGCCGACCCGGTCGCCCTTCTGCACGCCCTTCTGCTGCAAACCGCAGGCGACGGAGCGTATCTGCTCCAGCATCGCGCCATAGCTGAAACGCCGCCCCATGAAGTCGATCATCGGCGCGTCAGGATGGGCGGTCGCGCTGTTCACGACCATGTCGCCCATCGACAGCGGGGGGAATGTCTGGTCCCAGACCGTAGGGTGCTGGTACCGCTCTCTCCAGGTTTTTTCTATGCTCTCCATGCCCGAAGTGTATGGGCACGGCCCGCTTTACGCAAGCGTCAAGCACAGCAAAAAGGGCCGCGTGACGTGCGCCACGCGGCCCTTAAAAATGCTGCATCGCAGCGACTTAGCATAAGCCGCCGATGACGCTACGGCATCACACCTCGCCCTTGTTGTTGCTGAACGGGTCGATGATCGTGGCGGTCGCGGAAATCAGGTCGGTTTCGCTCTTCAACGCTTCCTCGGCGCGACGCAAAGTGTCCTGACGCTCACGCCGCAGTTCCTCGATCAGCGCCTCGCGGTCGCCATCCAGGCGCGAATCAGTCGGGGCCTCGATGCCCGCCTTCTTCGCGGCCTTTGCCACCAGGGCATCCAGTTCGCGCTGCGAACACAGGCCCAGCGTCACCGGATCCTTCGGCGTGATGTTGGAGATATTCCAATGGGTGCGATCACGGATCGCGGCGATGGTCGTGCGCGTCGTGCCGATCAGCTTGCCGATGGCCCCGTCCGAAATTTCGGGGTGATGGCGCAGGATCCAGGCGATGCCGTCCGGCTTGTCCTGGCGCTTGCTGACCGGGGTGTAGCGCGGGCCCTTGGTCCGGCGAACCGGCTCGGGGCCTTTGAGCATCTTCAACCGATAGTCGGGATTGCTCTCACCCTTGTGGATTTCGTCCATGGTGATTTCATGGGCGCGCACCGGGTCGCGGCCCGTATACTTGATGCTGGCGGTATCGTCGGCGATCGCCTGCACTTCCAGGATGTGAAGCCCGCAGAATTCCGCGATCTGGTCGAAGCTCAGAGCGCTGTTGTCGACCAGCCAACTGGCGGTCGCATGGGGCATAAGGGGCTGGGACACGGGGTTTCTCCGGCACGTAAAAACGATAAGGGCCGCCCAATCAGGGCGGCCGCGACCGTTTGGAGATAGAGCATCCCGCCGCGTCCGGCAAGAAAATAGCATAGGGTGGCGCGTCAGGCCGCGCTTTCGATCAGCGACGCCGCAATGGCATGCAGTCCTGATAGAAATTCGCGTGCGCTCCGTTCCCAGCTAAAGCTCCGCCCATAGTCGGCGCACGCATCCCTGTCGCATCGCAGCGCCTGCGCGATGGCCTGCCCCAGATCGTCCGACAGCGCCCCGCTCTGCGCCGTCACGATATCAATCGGCCCCGTCACCGGATAGGCGGCGACCGGCGTGCCGCACGCCAGCGCCTCGATCATCACCAGGCCGAACGTATCGGTGCGGCTGGGAAAGACGAAGACGTCTGCCCCGGCATAGGCGCCCGCTAGCTGCTCGCCGAACAAGGGCCCCATGAACAGCGCCTGCGGATAGGCGCGCTCCAACGCCGCGCGCGCCGGCCCATCGCCCACCACGACCTTCGTCCCCGGATGATCGGTGGCCAGGAAAGCCTCCAGATTCTTTTCCACCGCCACGCGACCGACATAGAGCTGTATCGGGCGCGGCAGATCGGCGAACTGTTCAGGCGGTGGCGCATCGGGCGTGAAGGCCGCCAGGTCCACCCCCCTGCCCCATGGCCGCACATTGGGCAGCCCATGGGCGCGCAACTGCTCGCGCACCGATCGGGTCGACACCAGCACCGCCTGCGCGGGACCATGGAACCAGCGGATATAGCGCCAGAACCAGGCAGCGGGCAGCCCTGTGCGCTGCGCCACATAATCGGGGAAATGGGTGTGATAGGCGGTGGTGAACGGCACTCCGCTACGCAGGCACCAGCGCCGCGCCGCCAGGCACAGCGTCCCTTCGGTCGCCAGATGCACCGCATCGGGCCGAAACGCCGCGATGGCCTGCCCCACTGTGGCGGACCGCACCAGCGCCAGCCGGATTTCCGGATAGGTCGGACAGGGAATGGAGCCGTAAAGATCGGGCGAGATGATCTTCACCACATGCCCCATCCGCTCCAGTTCGCCCTGGATGGTCTGGAGCGTGCGGACCACGCCATTGACCTGCGGCGTCCAGGCATCGGTGAAGATCGCTATGCGCATGAGAATAGCCTTTCACTCATCCGTCATTGCGCGCGGCGCGAAGCCATGACGATCATCCATTGTCTTCACCTCAGGCCGCGATCCGCGCTCGTTCGGCCTGTTCCGCCTCTTCCCGCTTGGTGATCTCATCGGCCCAGTGCAGCACTTCCATCCGACCGTCGCCATGCTCGACCAGCGCGGTGCAGCCTTCCACCCAGTCGCCGTCATTATAATAGTCGATGCCTTCGATCTCGCGCATCTCGGCATTGTGGATATGGCCGCACACCACGCCGTCGACGCCCCGCGCCCCGGCTTCATGCGCCACAACTTCTTCGAAGCGGGAGATGAAGGACACGGCGTTCTTGACCTTGTGCTTGGCCATCTTGCTCAGCGACCAATAAGGCAGGCCCATGCGCCGCCGCACCGCGTTCACCACCACGTTCAGCTGCATCAGCGTCGTGTAGGCCGCGTCGCCCACGAAGGCGAGCCAGCGATGCGCCAGCATGATCGTGTCGAACTCGTCGCCATGCAGCACCAGCAGCTTGCGCCCGTCCGCCGTCTGGTGGATCGCCTTGCGACGGATTTCCACACCCCCGAAATTCATGCCGGTGAACTGGCGGAACATTTCGTCATGATTGCCGGGGATATAGACGACCCGCGTGCCCCGCTTGGCCCGCTTCATCAGCCGCCACACCACGTCATTATGACTGGCCGGCCAGTAGAAGCGCTTCTTCAGCCGCCAACCGTCGATGATGTCGCCGACCAGATAGATGGTGTCGCTGTCCACATTGTCGAGGAAATCGATCAGCATCGCCGCGTTGCAGCCGCGCGTGCCCAGATGAATGTCCGAAATCCAGATCGTGCGATAGCGGCGCCGCTTCCCCTCGCGCTCGGGAATGTGAAAGCGGTCGTCGACGCCCTCTTCCAAATCGCTCAGAAAGGGCAGGCGCGTGATGGCATTCATGGTGCGATCCCCAAGACGTGTGTCCTCGGGACCAATTCTCTAGCGTGACAATGTTACAAAACCGCAGAGAATATGACGGAAATGCTACGGTTTGCGGGATTTTCACTGCCCCGTCACCCCGGCGAAGGCTGGGGTGACAGGCAATGAAGCACCCCGTCAAACCACCAGCACGATCTTCCCGAAATGCTCGCCCGCATCCATCCGCGCATGCGCCTTGGCCGCGTCCGCCAGCGCGAATTGCCGGTCCATCGCCGGGCGCAGCTTGCCCTCGCTCACGAACGACCAGACATTGCGCATCAACTCATCGGCTACCAGGCTCTTGAACCCCACCGATCGCGCCCGCAGAGTCGATCCGGTGATCGTCAGCCGCTTCTGCATGATCGCGGGAATGAAGATCTCCGCCTTCGCCCCGCCCAGCACGGCGATCGACACATGCCGCCCATCCTCGGCCAGGCAGTTCAGATTGCGCGGCACATAATCGCCGCCGACCATGTCCAGCACGGCCTGCACACCCTGCCCGCCGGTGATGCGCTTCACCTCCTCGACATAGTCCTGGGTCTTGTAATTGACCGCATGATCCGCGCCCCAATCCTTGGCCTGCGCACATTTCTCGTCCGACCCGCAGGTCACGATGATCCGGATATCGAACAGATTGCACAGCCGGATCGCCATCGTCCCGATGCCGCTGGTGCCGCCATGGACCAGCACCGTGTCGCCCGCGACCACATAGGCGCGCTCGAACAGGTTCGTCCAAACCGTAAACAGCGTCTCGGGCAACGCCGCCGCTTCCGCCAGATCATAATCGTCGGGCAGCGGCAGGCACTGGCCCGCAGGCGCGACCGCATATTCCGCATAGCCCCCGCCTGCCAGCAGCGCGCACACCTTCTGCCCGACCAGCTTGTCCGCGCCGCCGCCCGCCGCAACAATAGTGCCGGACACCTCCAGCCCCGGAATGTCCGAAGCCCCCGGCGGCGGCGGATATTTGCCCTGTCGTTGCAGCACGTCGGGCCGGTTCACGCCCGCTGCGGCCACCTTGATCAACACCTCGCCCTCGCCCGGCACCGGCACCGACCGCCGCTGCACCACCAGCGCGTCCGGCCCGCCGGGCACCGGAATCCCGATCGCCGTCATCTCGCCAGCAAGTGCGCCCAAATCAGACATAATACCGCCCCCGGTCGTTAACTATATTGCACCGCACCAGAAATCGACGGACGGAGCTTGCGCCCTTATTGACAGAGTGGCCCGCAGGGTCAACATTGCCGTCATGGACTTGGATGACGATCTGCCGAACAAGGGCGACGATCCGCTGACCCGCCTGTTGCAACAGGATCTGGGGCCATTGTCCGTAGCCGAACTGGATGCCCGCATCGCCGCCCTGGAAACGGAAATGGCGCGGACCAGACGGACGAAGGAAAACGCCGTTAACCATAAGGCAAGTGCCGAGGCGTTATTCAGGCGATGAACCCGCGCCATGCCCCCTGCGCCGTGATCGGCTCCACCGGGCTTTGGCAGTCAGGCAATTCCGCTGGTCGGGCCGCGCGACATGCGCATCTTGATCCTGCGTCGAGCAATGCCGACATATGGTTCGATACCGCCCCTCTTTGGGGCCAGGAGTAGAACAGACATGCCTTCATTTGCACCCGCTCTTGAAACCACGCTGCACAACGCTCTGACGCACGCGTCCGAGCGCAAGCACGAATATGCCACGCTGGAGCATCTCCTCCTGGCATTGATTGATGACGAACATGCGTCAAAGGTGATGCAGGCGTGCGGCGTGGAGCTGGGCGAGCTGGGCGACGCCGTCACCCATTATCTCGACACCGAACTCGACAGCCTGAAGGTCGAAGGGGCCAGCGACCCCTCCCCCACCAGCGGTTTTCAGCGCGTCGTCCAACGCGCCATCCTCCATGTCCAGTCGTCCGGCAAGGATGAAGTGACGGGCGCCAACGTGCTCGTCGCGCTCTTCTCCGAACGCGAATCCTACGCCGTCTATTTCCTGCAACAGCAGGATATGAGCCGTCTCGATGCCGTGAGCTTCATCAGCCACGGCGTCGGCAAGGGCACGCCCACGCCCGAGCGTCAGGAGACGAAGGGCGCCGCCGAGGAGGAAAAAAAGGTGCAGGACGGAAAGGCCAAGAAGGACAGTGCCCTCGACCAGTTCACCGTCAACCTCAACGAAAAGGCGGGTCGCGGCAAGGTCGATCCCCTGATCGGCCGCACGGCGGAGGTGGATCGCACCATCCAGATTCTGTGCCGCCGCTCGAAGAACAACCCGCTTTATGTGGGCGATCCGGGCGTGGGCAAGACCGCGATCGCCGAAGGCCTCGCGCGCAAGATCATCGAAGGCGAAGTGCCGGATGTCCTCAAGGAAGCGGTCATCTACTCGCTCGACATGGGCGCGCTGCTGGCCGGCACCCGCTATCGCGGCGATTTCGAGGAGCGTTTGAAGGCGGTCGTCACCGAATTGGAAAAGATGCCGCACGCGGTGCTTTTCATCGATGAAATCCACACCGTGATCGGCGCGGGCGCGACCAGCGGCGGCGCAATGGATGCGTCCAACCTCCTGAAACCCGCTCTGTCGGGCGGTACGATCCGTTGTATCGGATCGACCACCTACAAGGAGTTCCGTAATCACTTCGAAAAGGACCGCGCGCTGCTGCGCCGGTTCCAGAAGATCGACGTCAACGAACCATCGGTCGAGGATACGATCAAGATCCTCGCCGGGCTTCGGACCGCGTTCGAGGAGCATCACCACGTCAAATATACCCCCGACGCGATCAAGGCGGCGGTGGAGCTGTCGGCGCGCTACATCAACGACCGCAAGCTGCCGGACAAGGCGATCGACGTGATCGACGAAGTCGGCGCGATGCAGATGCTCGTGGTCCCCTCCAAGCGCAAGAAGACGATCACGCCCAAAGAGATCGAGCAGGTCATCGCCACCATGGCCCGCATCCCGCCCAAAACCGTGTCTTCCGACGACAAGACCGTGCTCAGTTCGCTGACCACGGACCTGAAACGCGTCGTCTTCGGCCAGGACAAGGCGATCGAAGTGCTGTCCTCCGCGATCAAGCTGTCGCGCGCGGGCCTGCGCGATCCCGACAAGCCGATCGGCAACTATCTCTTCTCCGGTCCCACCGGCGTCGGCAAGACGGAGGTCGCGCGCCAGCTTGCCTCGATCATGGGCATCCCGCTCCAGCGCTTCGACATGTCCGAATATATGGAGCGCCATTCGGTCAGCCGTTTGATCGGCGCGCCTCCGGGCTATGTCGGCTATGATCAGGGCGGCCTGCTGACCGACGCGGTCGATCAGAATCCACATAGCGTGCTGCTGCTGGACGAAATCGAAAAGGCGCATCCCGACCTGTTCAACATCCTGTTGCAGGTCATGGATAATGGTCGCCTGACCGATCATCACGGCAAGACCGTCGATTTCCGCAACACCATCCTCATCATGACCACCAATGCCGGTGCGTCGGACATGGCGAAGGAGTCGATCGGTTTCGGCGAGTTCACCCGAGAGGATGTGCAGGAAGACGCGGTGAAGAAACTCTTCACCCCCGAATTCCGCAACCGCCTCGATGCGATCGTGCCGTTCGATTATCTGCCGACCGAAGTCGTCGCCCGCGTCATCGACAAGTTCGTGCTCCAGTTGGAGCTGCAACTGGCCGACCGCGATGTCCACATCACCCTGGACGACGATGCCAAGACCTGGCTGACGAAGAAGGGCTATGACAAGCTCTATGGCGCGCGTCCGATGGGCCGCCTGATGCAGGAAAAGATCAAGCAGCCGCTCGCAGAGGAACTGCTCTTCGGCAAGCTGGTCCATGGCGGCGAGGTCCATGTCCATATGAAGGACGAAGCGCTGGCCTTCCAGATCACCCCTGCGGCTCCCAAAAAGGGCAAGAAGGGCGGCAAGGCCAAGGCATCGGCAGGCACGAAATAAGCGCCTGACTATCGCAAAGATGAAAAGGGCGGCCCGCAACGGCCGCCCTTTTTCTTCATGCCTCATCCGTTGCGACGCGGTCCAAATGCCGAGGCGGCACATCGAACCTGCCCAACCATGGCCATCTGCCACCACCCTCCGCATAGGTTGCGGCCACTTGTCGACATAAAAAAATCCGTTCGGGCTGAGCCTGTCGAAGCCCCTTACTTATTCGATAAGAAAGGCCCTTCGACAAGCGCAGGGCGAACGGTGTCCAAATCGGTGTCCAAGGAGCGAACGTCCGCATCCCACCCAGATTTACCGCCCCCGCTAGAAAGTCGACCGCGCCCCAGCCAAGTCCCCCCTGCCCAAAAAGCGCCTCGATAAATCTAGGTCTGGCGATCTCCCGCCTCTTGCGCCAATCTCCGCCCCATGGCCCTCAAGGAGAGATGTCCCATGCCCCAAACTCTCACCCTCTACACCAACCCCATGTCGCGCGGGCAGATCGCCCGCTGGATGCTGGAGGAAGTCGGGGAAGCCTATGACACGGTGATCCTCGACTATGGCGACACCGGCATGAAGGCCGCCGACTATCGCGCGATCAACCCGATGGGCAAGGTGCCCGCCATCGTCCATGACGGTAAGGTGGTGACCGAATGCGCCGCGGTCTGCGCCTATCTTGCCGACGCTTTCCCCGCCGCCCATCTGGCGCCCGCGCCCGCCGATCGCCATGCCTATTATCGCTGGCTCTTCTTCGCCGCCGGACCGCTCGAATCTGCGATCACCAACAAGGCGATGGGCTTCGTCGTCCCCGAAGGAAAGGAACGATCGGCAGGCTACGGCACCTTCGATACCACCATCGACGCGCTCGAAACCGCGCTGTCCAATGGGCCATGGATCTGCTGCGATCAATTCACCGCCGCCGACGTCTATGTCGGCGCCCAGATCGACTGGGGCCTTAGCTTCGAGACCATTCCCAGCCGCCCCGCCTTCGAATCCTACGCCGCCCGGCTGCGCGAACGCCCAGCCTACAAACAGCAAAAGGCCATCGACGGCGCGCTCATCGCACAGATGCAGAAGCAGGGCTGACGGGCCTGACAGATATGCTCCAACCGTCCAGGCCCACATCCAGGCGACGTTCCCAGGCGCAGGCCGGGGTCCAGTTCCACCGTCTTCTCATAGGAATCCAAAGAAAAAGGCCCGGCGGATCGCTCCACCGGGCCTTTCGCTTATCCTAAAAACGCTGCGATCAGCGACGATCGCCGAACAGGCGCAGCAGGAACAGGAACATGTTGATGAAGTCGAGATAGAGGTTCAGCGCCCCCATCACCACCGACTTGCCCATCATGTCCGTGCCCGCGACATGCGCGTAGATGCTCTTGATCTTCTGCGTGTCATAGGCGGTCAGACCCGCGAACAGCAGGACGCCGACGCCACTGATGACCAGGTCCAGCGCGCTCGACTTCATGAACATATTGATCAGGCTCGCCACCAGCAGGCCGACCACGCCCATGATCAGGAAGGTGCCGAAACCCGACAGATCCTTCTTCGTGGTATAGCCGAACAGGCTAAGCCCCGCGAAGGCCGCCGCCGTTGCAAAAAATGTCTGCGCGATCGAGGTGCCCGTATAGACCAGGAAGATCGAGGACAGGGACAGACCCATCACCGCCGCATAGGCCCAGAACAGGCCCTGCGCCGCCGCTGTCGACAGGCGATTGATGCCGAAGCTGAGCACCATCACGAACACCAGCGGGGCGAACATGATGACATATTTCAGGATGCCGGGACCAGCCAGCACCTGATAGGCTAGGCCGCTCGACGCGAACAGCAACGCGACGACGCCCGTCAGCAGCACGCCACTCGCCATATAATTGTAAACCGACAGCATATAACGGCGCAGCCCGGCGTCGAACGCCTCGCCGCGCGCAGCGGTGGCACCGCCAAAGCCCGCAATGTCGGAACGGGGGTCGGACCAGTTGGCCATGAAAATCGTCTCCTTCACCGGCGTCTATCGCCGACTTCCCTATTATCGGCGCTTCGGCCCTGCGTTTCAAGCCAAACCCGCATGATCCGTGGCAGATCGCGCACGACGCTCTATATCCAACCCATGCACCGCCTGTTCGTCGCCATACGCCCGCCCACCGATCAGCGCGCCCGGCTCTTGTCGCTCATGACCGGCGTGGACATGGCGCGATGGCAGGATGACGACCAGTTGCACCTTACTTTGCGCTTCATCGGCCAGGTCGACCGCCATTGCGCAAACGATATCGCCGACGCGCTGGCCACCATCCGCTTCACGCCGTTCGACGTGCATCTGTCGGGCGTCGACGCTTTCCATCGCAAGGGCGTGGTCGATACGCTCTGGGCAGGCGTCAAGCCGCGTGATCCGCTCGCGGCCCTGCATCGCAAGATCGACCGGGCCTGCGTCTCTGTCGGGTTGCAGCCCGAAAGCCGCGCCTACCTGCCGCACATCACCCTCGCCCGCTTCGGCCGGTCGGGCGGCCTGATAGAGCCCTTTCTCGCCCGTCATGCTGCATTGACCGACGCACCGTTCCGCGTCGATGGCTTTACGCTGTTCGAAAGCCATCTCGGTCATGATGGCGCCATCTATCATGCAGTGGACCATTATGCCGCCGATGGAATGCACCAACCGCACCGGGATTGAAAACCCTTCGCTCTCCATCGTCCAGATCGAAAAAAGCTGTGATCCTGAACGACCGGGCTTTGGGCGTCGGTCGCAAAGCGCCTGTTCGACAGCCTCTCACCCAGCTGAAAAACATGGTGGGCACGGCTAAGCGCTCTTCGCCTATACGCCCCATGCGCCGCGCCGACCGGCCCGTCGTCATCGGCTATGATAGGATCGCCACTGCCATTCTAGCCCATGCCGGATCTACCGCGTACAAACCGCGCCCGGTAACGGCAGCGATTTCGTAGGCCGCGTCGACCTGTAATGCGGCATGATCCATGGGATCGAACGATGGGTTGCCCAACGGAACCATCCGCCGCCGCAGGATAGACCGTTATTCGCAGCCTGCCGATCGGACAAAATGCCCCGAACCTCATGGGCCGGGGCATTTTTTTCATTACCTAAGCTGGCAGGTGTCCACCCGGACGCCGCGCCGATCACAAAGCTGATGACCAACTGCCAAGGCCGATCCCACGGGATCACGCCCGGCGTCAGCCCTCACCGCAACGCTCACCCCGCAGACAGCACCCCGCACGCCACGCGTCCACCGGCATTGCCTGCCGGATCGCTGACATTGTCGTCCGCCTGCGCATGCACGACCACCGCCGCGCCATCAGCATCGAGCAGCGGCGTAGCCCCCCGCTGATAGCGGCATCGGCGACATGATATTCGATGGCGCCCGTGCCATCCGGCCCGACCGTCATATTGGGCATGTCGCCCATATGCATGCCAGCCGGGTTATCCTTGCCATGCTTGCGCGCAGTCGGATTCCAATGCCCGCCCGCACTGGCGAAATCGGGCGCGGCGCACTGGCCGGTGGTGTGGATATGGACGGCATGGATGCCAGGCGTCAGTCCCTGCGCCTTGACGACGACGTGCAGACCGTCGGCCGCCTGCGTCACCATCGCCGTGCCGCGCGCAGCGCCATCGGCCGCCGCCAGCTTTGCCGTAGCGGTAGGCGCAGCCTTGGCCGTTTCGGATGCGGTCGCGCAAGCGGACCCCGCCAACACGATCGGCAGGGCAGCAAAAAGCGGAAAAAATTTCATGGATAGGCTCCCAAGGAAGGGCGAAGATAAAGGGCAAACGCCGCTGGATGCCTTTTGTTGCTCATCCGCACCGATTTGTCATCGATCTTTTGAAAGGCGTTCGCAAGAAGCAAAACTGCGTCACAGTTCCGCTCCCGCCTCCTCACCGCCAGCACCTCCAAATGCAGCAGTTCGCACGCAACGGACCATAACAGCGACGCGCAGGTTAGCCTCTCGCCCCCGATCGATGAAGAAAAAGCCGACCACCTCCTCCACATCATTCGCTGAGCCAGAAGCAGCGTAAAGGGCTTGCCGCTATTATACCAGGTTGCCTTGATAGGAACCTATAGCCAGTTGTTCCCCGGCGTAGGCCGGGGTCAAGTCCCGCGCTCAGAAGTATTCCCCGGCCCACGCCGGGGAACTGCCTTATGGGTCAGCATCATCGCATTATAATATTAGATGGCGGGCCGGAAATCCAAGCCCAAGGGGCCGCCCTATACGATCATCATCGACGCGCCGCCGCAGACACTCAAGCGCGGCACCGCTAGGATAACGCTTCCCCACTCCAATCAGGCCACCGTTGTCGCACTTGAGGATAGCAACACGTCGCGCAGTTGGCGCACTGGCAGGACATACTGCGTTGCCATCGCCGTCTACGTCGATCGGTGGCCTTGAGAGCCATTCAGCAGCCGACGAAAAGGATGGACCAGAATCCGGCTTTCGGCAGGCAAATCACGATCGTCCTGACCAGCCGCTAATGCCGTCATCTGGCGTCAACCGCTCGCTTCAGTCAGGCGCATCTGGCCATCAACCGGCCGCCAACGATACCCAAAGAAAAAGGGGGCGGTCCGTGAAGACCAGCCCCCAATTCTGTTTCCATTCCGAGGAATGGAAATCGGCTTACATGCCCGAACCCGGACCGTAGCTGATTTCCACGCGACGGTTCTGGACTTCGCGAACGCCGTCCGCGGTGTCGACACGCGGCTTCGATTCACCGAAGGCCTGGGTGGTGATCACACCATCAGGGATACCCTTCGAGGCCAGATAGGCCTTGACCGAGTCAGCGCGGCGCTGCGAGAGGCCGACGTTGTAGGAAGCGGCACCCGAACGGTCAGCGTGACCGGCCAGCATGACCTGTGCGCTACCGCAGCTGCTGTAGGCCGAAACCGCGTTGTCCAGGATGGTGCCAGCGTCGGGCGTGATGTCCGACTTGTCCCATTCGAAGAACACGATGTACGGTCCGGGGTTGCATTCAGCAACCGGCGGCGGGGGCGGCGGGGGAGGCGGCGGGGGCGGCGGGGGCGGCGGCGGGGGCGGCGGCGGAGCAGCCGGTTCACCACCGAAGTTGTAGGTCAGGCCGAGCAGGACGCTATGCGTACGCAGCTTGGTTTCGCCCTGGACGCCCGCGCCGGTGTAGACGCTGTTGAAAGCCGGGATCAGCTTGATATCGTCCTGGTTGAAGAAACGATACTTCAGCGAAACGTCGACATTGTTGGTGACCGGATAACGGACGCCAGCAATAGCCTGCCAGGCGAAGCCGGTGTCGCTGTCGTTGACGATGTCCGAAGCCAGCTTGCCGCGCGATACGCCGACGCCGCCGCCGACGAAGCCCTGCAGGCCATCATCGGGACCGAAGTCCAGCAAACCGTTCAGCATGAACGAAAGAGCCGAGGCCGCACCGCCGAAGCCGGTGTCGCCCAGGTCGATCTTGGCGCGCTTGTAGGCTGCTTCAGCCTCCAGGCGGAAACCACCGAAATCGTAACCGATATTGGCGTCGAAGTCATAACCCTTATGGTAATCGATGCCGGGAACGGCACGGTTACGGGGCGCGGTTGCGCCCGGGAAGGTCAGGTTCTGGTCTTCGACCAGCAGGACGCCGGCGTCGACGCCAACATACCAGCTGTTGTCACGCGCCAAGGCCGGAGTGGCCAGAGCGCTGGTCGCAAGCGCAGCCGCGAGGGCAAGCTTCCGCATTTGAATTCCCCTTTCAAGAGTGTCACGAAGGACTGCTGAAACCCTGTATCCGCAAGAAGGTTTCATAGCAAGTCCACAATTAGTGAAACCGTTGCAAAAATAACGCACTAGCCCGGCTTTAATGAGGTATCCAAGCTAATAATGCCATTAATTAGACTAATGAATCACAGCTGCAACAACAAAAACACAAAAACGTAATATTAGCTCTCGATCAGGCCGTGGGTGCGCAAGGCGACCAGAATGTCTGCGACGGTAGAGCGTGCCTCCGCGTCAATCACGGTTCCGCCATTTGGGGCGTGGATGGCCGCCATCCTTGGCCCGACGACCCGTTTTTCGTCTATATAGAAGCCGTCTTCCCTGATTTGACCCGGCCGCCATTCGCCGCTGTCATAACATAAGTCATGGCCTCGGTCCGCCACGGCGACGCGCAGGTCCGCGCGCGGCGGAACGAAACGCCACCCTCCTTGCGTCCACAGCGCCATCGCGCCCGCCTGCCCGGCCCAGCCGCCCGACGCGCCCGCCGCGACGATCCAGCATTGCCCGACCACCGGCGCACCGGGCGGCGCGCTCAGGTCGGCGCTCTCGACCCGCCCGTGCAACAGCGCATCGATCAGCGCCAACGCCTCATTATGATAGACTTCCTTCTGCGCCTGTCCTGCAAACAGCAGCGGCAAGGCCCAACGCGGCGTCCCATCCATAATCGTCTCTCCCTCTCTATAACGCGCCGTCAGGCGATGAAGCCAATCTGTGCGATACGTCCCTGCGCCCATGTGCCCAGTTGGCGCACCTCCAGCACCAGCGACTGGCCGCCGGTCCCGTCCGCGCCGATCATCGCGCCGTCATAGGTCCATTGCGGCCTGCCCGTTTCCGCGCTCCGCACGATCCGCTCCCCATCCATCACCGTGATGCGATAGCGCTCGACCTCCTCGCCCAGCGGCGCGTCGCCCCCATTGCTCCACCGCCATCCCGCACGACTGCGCCTGACCCAGCCGAAGACATGCCCGCCGCCCTCGGCCCGACCCGTCAGATGCACCGGCGACGGCGGCGTCAACGCCGCCCCGCCGATGACCAGTCCCGCCTCGACCGGCTCGACATCGCCCAGTCCGACCGCCGCGACCCGCAGCGGCGCGCCCGTCTCCCCGACCATCCCCAGCGCCACCAGCCGTTCCTCCTCGATCAGCAGGAAAGGCTCGCCCACGCCATGCGCCGCCATCGCCCATTCGGTGCCGCGCAATCCGCGATGCAGCCCGCTCAGCCGATAGCTGGCAGGCCCGGTCCGCACCGCCGTTTCGAACTGCACCAGTTCCTGCCCCACCAGGCACAGGTTTCGCCCCTGCCCCAGCGCCGCGTCATCCGCCCCGCCCAGCACCATGTCCCACGCCAGCAACGTCACCGACAGGCTATGCCGCCGATCGACCAGCGTCCCGCCCCCGACCGGCAGGGCGCCCAGCGTCGTCCCCATGATCGCGCGCGGCGCGCTGCGGCCGACCGGCGTCGCCTCCCCGCTCCCGCTCATCATGAATAGCGCCGCACTGCGCCAGCCCTCGCCCCCGCTCGCCGCCGCGACCAGCAGCGGCGCGGTCGCCGCACCGTCCTTCAACTGCGGCAGGTCGGCCAGTATCAGCGTCGTCACACCATGCGGCGCATCGGCCTGCCGCACGATCGCGCCCGAAGACGCCCCGCTCGGCAACGCTCCGCCCGCGCCTGGTACCCGGCGCAGCGCCAGCCGCACCGCCATCGCTTCCCATTCGCGCTCCTCGATCCGCCACAGCCCCGGCACGTCCGCCACCGTCACCACCGCGCCCGGCGCAAAGGCCAGGCTGCGCCAGTCGCACCGCAGCGTCATCGTCGTCCGGCCGGTCCATGCCTCGGCCAACCGCGACGCCACCAGGCCCCGCGCCGCATCCGCCGCCATCACGACGGGCAGTTCCATTCCCTGCTCCTGCCGCCCCGGCCCCGGCCGCGTCACCCGCTGCACCCCGGCCTGATAGTCGCGCGCGGCATCATAGTGGCGCAGGCTCAGCGCCACCGGCACGCCATCGGCCGCCCCGCCCGATCGTTCCACAGAATCGATCGCCCGGCCGTTCACCCGCCGCGCCAACGCCTGCGCGTCGATCATGCCCTCCGCAGCGCCCGCCGCAACCAAATGCATGCCCCCTGCATCCGACCGCAGCGCCAGCCCATGCGCCTCGACCAGCGGCGCGATCGCCGCGCGCACATCCGCCCCGCTCGCGGCATAGCCGTCCACTTCGGCCAGCCCCCCGCCATCCAGCCGCCCACAGCTCAGGTCCATCGCCAGCGCGCCGATCGGCACCGCCCCGTCATCCGCCGCCACCTCGAACGTCAGCGACGGAATGCGATTGCCATAATCGGCCAGCGCCAGATCCTCGAACACGACATAGGCGACACCGCGATGCGCCGGGGTCAGCGCTATGCCCTCCGCCGCCGCGATCAGCGGATCGACCGGCTGGTCCTCCCCGCCCGCATGCAGGCGAAAGCCCGACAGCTCCGTTTTGAAATCCCCTGCCACCCCGCGCAGCAGATTGCCGTCGGCCCAGATCCGCCCGACCGACCGGATCGCCCGCGCCGACAGCGCCACCGCGAAACTCGCCGAATAGGCATAGCTGGTCACGCTCGGCCGCCCCTTGCCGCCGCCGCTCTTATTCTTGACCTCTTTCAGGTCGGTCGCCCAGATGACCGTACCCGCCACCCGCATCGTCCCGAACAGCCGGGGCAGCTGCGTCCCATAGGTCGACGTCTGCACCTGCAATTCGGACAGGCGCGCGCCCTCCCGCCCCTTGGGCCGGAACAAAATCTGGCTGTCGAACACATTGCCGATCAACCCGCCGATCGCCGCGCCGATCGGCCCGCCCAGCGCGGTGCCCACCGCCGTCAGCACTACCGTCGCCATATCCCGCTCCCCCAAACAAATGTATCCAACAACTGGCTAGATCATGCCCACCAGCCGATGACCGGCCATGGCGACACCCCCGGCGTCTCCACCACGCGCCCCAACCCCGCATGGGCATGGATGAAGCCGTCGCCCGTCGCGATCATCAGATGCAGTTGCAACGGCCCCGGCCGCACCAGCGCCAGGTCGCCCGGCCGCCCCACGTCCACCGGCCGCAACCCCGCCGCCCGCAGCCAGTCCTCCGCTCGCCCGACATCGCCACTGCGCAGCCCATAGGCGCAGGGCGCGTCCCGCCCCATCGCCAGCGCCGCCAGCCCCACGCAATCCAGCCCCATTGCGCTCCGTCCATGTAACCGGAACGGCACCCCGATCAGCGCCCGCGCGCGCGTAATGACACTCATGCGCCGGGATAGCGGGTCAGCAGGTCCATCCCCGGCAGATAGGGTTCCCCACGAAAATTGACCGCATTGCCAAAACGCCCCGCACAAGTTCCCAACTGCCGGTCACACCCTTCCGTCAACAGCGCCAAAGTCCCCGCCGCCACCGCAAAGGCCGGCGGATCAGCCAGCGTCACCCCTTCCGCACCATTGTCCACCACCCCCTGCGTCAGCCCCGCATTCGCCCCGCTCAGCCAGCGCAACGTCCCGAAGGCATAGGCCCCCGCCGCCAGCCCGCTGACCGCCACCGCGCCGTCCGCGACGCCGTCCACCGCCACGATCCTGCGCCGCCCGGCCATATCCACGCGGCACGCCCCGTCGCCCAGCCTTGCCCTGCAATCGGGCGATGTCGACGGCGCGACCGGCGCGCTCAACACCGCCGCCGCGCTCAGCAGTTCGGCGGTAAAGCCGCCCCCCTTGCGCGCCACTGCGCCAATCTCGCCTTTCGCCAGCAGCAGCCACAAGGCGCCCGGCGTTTCCCATTGCGTCAGCCGCAATTCCAGCGCGGCCCCGTCCCATCGCCCGGCCATCAGGTCGACCTCGCCGATCGCATCGCTCGACAGCGCGCCCGCCACATCGCTATCCTCGCCGTCCAGCCCGATCCCGCTGCGCACGGCAGACGGCGTCATCCCCGGCGCGGCGCGATAGGTCAGGCCCCCGATCGCCAGGTCGCGATCATGGCTGGTCAGCCCGATCGCCACCCCGTCCCGCCGCTCGATCCGCCAGCAAAAGGCCAGCGTATTGAGCGGCTGCCCCAGCTCTTCACTTTGGCTCATCGCCTCCACGCTCATTCGCGTATCTCCACCAACGGCACCGACGGCGCTTCGCCCGCTGCAAAGGTTGCGCGGTTGATATCCAGCCGATCCTCGGCAAAGCGCACCGGCACGTCGAACCGGTAGCCCGCCGTCAGCACCACACCCGCATCCGGCGCATCGTCGAAGGCAATCACGCCCAGCCCGGCATGGCTCCACCCCTCGTGCAACTCCACGCCATCGGCCGCCACGCGGATGCTGCCCGCCACCGGCCGGGTGATGACCCGCGCCTGCGCATCCTCCCCCTCGCCATAATAGCGCATCAGCGGGAACTCGGCCCGCACACCGTCGCCGATTCCCAGCCGCTGGTCGATCGGCCCCGGAGCATCCCCCGGCGCGCCGCTGCGATCGTCATAGGGATCGGTGAAGCGGAACCCCCGCGCCGCGCCCCGCCGCGCCCGGAAAAATGCGATCAGCGCGGCGATGTCCGCGTCCGACCGCACCCCCGGTCCCGCGTCGAAGGACAGGCGCGCATCGGCCCAGTCGCTGCTGCGCCGCTCATGCCCCGATGGGCTTTCGACGATCTGCGTCGAAAAGCTCGGCGACAGGCTCGTCTCCCGCCCGATCGCGATCGGAAAGACTATATCGTCAAAGGCTTGCACATCATCCTCCCCATCGATCCTGAAGCAGGTGAAGCCGTCGCGGCACACCTGCGGCAACGCCCAGATGAAGGTCTGCGCCGTGCCCCGCGCGACAGCCGCCTGCGCCGCCGCCGCGATCCGCGCCCATTGGTCCGCCTGTTCCGGCAACAGCACGAACCCCGCCAGATAATGCTGCTCGGCCACCGGATAGCCCAGCCGCTCGGTCGCCAGCGCGATCCCCCGCCCGGTCAGGCTCCGCCGCCCCTCCGTCACCCAGTCATAATCTTCCAGTTGCAGCACGTCGAAGGCCGGCGACGCCCAGCCCACCGGCATGTTCGCCCGCTTGGCGTCGGGCGCGCGCGGGTCGAGAATGGTCGGCAGATAGGCCAGCAGATGCGTCACCGCCCCCGGCGCTGCGGCCTTCACCGCCGCGCACAGCGCCGCCGTCGACGCCGCCAGCAAAGCCCCCGCCGCATCCAGCAACGCGCGTTGCGCCGTATCCTTCGGCCCCCAGATGCTGGAAATGGACACCATGCTCGCGCCTAGCGCCGCCCGCGCCGCATCGTCATACAGGCATATCCGCCCGTCGCCCGGTATCACCCACCACCAGGGTTCACCGACCTGAAACAGGATCGGCAATCCCGCCTCCAACCCTATGGCAACAAAGGCCGTCGCGATCGCCTGCAAATAGGCCATCGCCCCGCCATGCGCAGGCGACAGCAAAGTCGACGGCGGCGCCCATCCGGTCAGCGCCGGATCGCCATTCTCCGCCCGCTGCTTCCAGTCGTTCCAGCAATGCGCGTCGAACAATTCATAGGACAGCGACCAGATCAGGTCGAACCCCAACGCCTGCGCCCGCGCCGCAAAGTCCCGATGCCACGCCGCACAGGCCGCGTTCAACGCCCCGCCGCCCAGGCTGACGTACAGCCCCTCACCCAAGCGTTCGAGCCGAAAATAATGGCTCATCCCTACATAATGGTTGATCGCCCCGCGATAGCCCAACGCATGGATCGCGCTCACCACCCGCTCGGGCGTCTGGTTGAAACAATCGTCATAGCCGGTCGCCATCGACAGCCCGTGCTCAGGCAGCATCACGTCACCCATAGCCAGCACCGATCCCGCCCCGTCGCAGGCGATCCCGCTCAGTTCCGCCCACCCCTCGACCGCCGCGGCAAAAGGCGTATCGCCCTCGTCATAGCCCGGCGGCACCAGCGATATGAACATCCGATCGACATCCCCGGCCCACACCGGATCGCTCTCGTCCGGCAGGCGAAAGCCCCCCTCCAGCGCAGCGAAATCCAGCCTGATCTCCGCATCTTCCGGCGTACCGCGCGCATAGTTCCATAGCCGCACATACCAGGCGCGCGGGATTCCCGCCGCATCGCGCCCCTCGATCGTCAGCGTCGGCCCATGCGTCTCGTCCAGCTTGCGCAAGCCCCCGCTGCGCCAACGGAACGACAGCACGCAGTCGCGAAAATCCCGGTCCGTCTCATAAGCCAGCAGCGGATGGCTCCACCGGTCCTGCGCGTCCCAGATCAGCCCCGCCAGATCCCCCGACCCATAGAAGACCGCATCCACCCGCAAAGCCTGTCCTGAGCCTGTCGAAGGGGCATCTGCCGCGCTGGTCACCACGCTCGCCATCATTGGCCGCGGAAAATTGACGGTCCAGTGCGTCGCGGCAAAGCGCTTCACCCAACGCGTCTCCTGCCCGCGCCTTGCGTCCGTCAGCCAGTAATCGATCCTGCCCATCAGCCCAGCGCCCCGTTCACCGCGATGCTCACCCGCACGTCGCGCCCGCCACCGCCGCCATGCGCCATCACCTGTCCGCTGCTCGTCGGCACGAACATCTCCGGCCCGCGCTCGCCGACCATATAGGCCCGCCCCGGCGCCACCGGCCCGCCCGTCGCTCGCCCCGGCAGTCCCAGCGCGGACGTCAGCAGCGACGCGCCCAGACTCGCCAGCCCGCCCGCGCCGCCGCTTCCGCCGCCACCCACCGCCGATCGCAAGGCGCTGGCGGCAATCTCGTCCAGCACGCTCATCGCGATCCGCCGCAGATCCTCGAAGCCGAACTTGCCCGTCCGCACCGCGCGCAGCAGCCCCTGCTCGATCCGCCGCCCCGCCCGGTCGGCCCCATCGGCCAGCGGCCCCTCCAGCCCCGCCCGCATCGCCTCGACATCGCGGCTCAACCCCTCGCGATCGGCCCGCACCCGCACGACCAAAGTCTCGATTTCCTCGTCCATGTCCCATGGCTCCCTATGAGTTCCGTTCGCCCTGAGCCTGTCGAAGGGCCTTTCTTTTTTGGCGGCGCTTCGACTCGCCGCAGCTGGAACGCTGCGCCTAATCCGGCATCACCCCCATCAACCGCTTGAGCTCCGCTCCATCCACGCCCTCGTCCGGCGCCGCCTCCCCGCTGCCCACGCGCAGCACCGCGGCCAGTTCCGCCGGGGTCGCGCGCCAGAACTCGTCCGGCCGCCAGCCCAGCAGCCACCCGGCCACCCCCGCCAGCCGCCCCGCGCCGTCCGCAAAGCGCGTCACTTCCCCGCCAATATCTGCTGCAAGATGGCCTTCAGCACCGGCGTCACCTTCGCCAGCCCCACCGCGATCACCGCCTCGCCCAGCGCCTCGCGGCTCAGCCGTTCCCGGTCCACCAGGCAATGCCAGAACAGCGCCACCAGATCGGCCAGCGACAGTTTGCCGTCCGCCGCCCGTTCCACCAGATCGAACAGCGGCCCCAGTTCCGCCTCCGCCGCCACCAGCGCCGCGAAACTCGGCCGCAACGCCAGCGTCTCGCCGCCCAGCACCAGCGCCGCCTCGCCGCGCTCCGGATTCACCAGCGCGCTCATTCGCTCACCACCGCGCCGCTGCTTTCCAGGCTCAGCGCATAATTACGCTCGCCATTATAATCCCCGGCATAGTCCAGCCGCGTGACCAGAAAGCGCCCGCGCATCCGCTCGCCGCTTTCGAAACTCAGTTCATACTGGTCGATCGTGCCCGACAGCGCGTGGTTGCGTATCCGCACTTCGGCCGCAGAGCCGGTGAACAGCCCCGCCGCCGACACGCTGACCGACCGCACCCCCGCGCCCGACAGCAATTCGCGCCACCCGCCCGAATCCTTGCTGGTGATGTTCACCGCCTCGCCGTTCACCGACAATTGCGTCGTGCGCATCCCGGCCACCGTCGCATATGTTGCGGGCATGTTGCCATCACCCACTTTCAACAGAAACGCACTTCCCTTTTCGACGCCCATGGCGCATTCTCCAGCCAAGCGATGCCGACACGCGAAGCACCCTGCTTCCGCCCGGAAAATCGCGATAAATTAAGAGACTCGGATGGTGTTCGACCATCGGGTCGCAGCGGCCCGCCGCCGCTTATGGAGAGGTTATGATGATTGTTGCTGCTTCACTCGTGATGATGCTCGCCGCCGCCCCGTCGGCCGACCCCGTCGGCACCGGCCGCAGGGAATTTTCCAAGTGCCTCAGCGCCCAGGTACAGCCCTCGCTCGACAAGAAATTGTCTGCCGGCGATTTCCAGGCCGCCCTGAAAAAGACCTGCGCCGACAAGGAAGCCGCCTTCCGCGCCGCCATCGTGGCCTCGGACAAGGGCGACAAGATGTCCGACGCCGCGGCCAACAGCGACGCCGACGACCAGATCTCCGAATATGTCGACAAGATCACCAGCGAATATGAAGAAAGCAGCCGCCCCAGCTGACGCACCCCCACCCACGCAGAACCTTCCTCTCTCCCTCGCGGAAGGCCCCCCATCTCTCCCCTCGGGGAGAGATGCGAAGGCTTGGCAGCTTGCTGCCTGGCCGAAGTTGAGAGGGGGCAGTCCCCGCCACAGGACACGGCACCACACCGTTCCCCGGCGCAGGCCGGGGCCCAGCTTCACACTCCGCGCAGAATCACGCCCACCCAACATCACCCTCCCCGTTCCCCGGCGAAGGCCGGGGCCCAGTTCTGACCTCCGGCCTGGGCCCCGGCCTGCGCCCCGGCCTGCGCCGGGGAACTGATGGATGCCAATCCGCGCCTCACCGGCACACCTCTCACCCCTCCCACACGACCCGCAACCGATAATCGATCACCGCCCGCCATCCCATGGGCGCGCGCCCATCCTCGCGCGCCACCCGCGACCGGATCAGCCGCGCAGTCACGATCCGCCACCCGTCCTGCATCGGGGCGCTCGCCAGCGCCGGATCGATCCGCGCGATCATCGCGCCCAGCCGCCCCGGCGTCTTGTCCGGGCTGCGCAATCCGATCGTCAGCCGCACCTCCCGCCCCGCGACATCCTTGCCGCCCCAGTCCGCGCCGATCGCCTCGCCGACATGGCCATAGGGCGCGCTCGCCCGCCCCGGCTCGCCGTCGAACAAGCCGTTGAGGCCCGCCATCAACACCGCATCCGCGCGCAGGGCCGCGATCACCGCCGCCCGCGCCGCCACTTCCGCGCTCATGGCCTGCCCCTCCCCGCTTCCCGCAGCGCCAGGTCGCGCCACCATCGTTCGCTCAGCCGCGGCGCGGACGCGCGCACGGCCTCGCCCTCGACGCCCGCCGTCACGCCCTCGTCCCCCAAAGCCGCCGCGATCCGTGCCCGCCGCAACGCCGCCCGCGCTTCCAGCAGCGCCATCAACTGCGCCTTCATGCCAGCCGCATCCGACGGAAGGGCCGCCACAGCGCGCTCACCACGGCGGGCGGCGCGGCGCTCTCGTCCCCCGCGCCAGGAAATGATCGGCGGCCAGCCGCACGACCCCCTGCCGCAACGGCTCGGGCAGGCCCTCCAGCGCATCGGCCAGCCCCGCGCGATAGCGCACCTGCAACCGCCGATCGTCCCCCGCCCGGGTCGCCCGTACCCAGCCGTCACCGCTCGCATCGATATCGATCGCATAGGCGCTCACCGGCAAGGCCTGCGCCACCCCCGCCGTATCGACCACGTCCACGCCCTCGATCGCGATCACCGGCCGTGCCGACAGCCTCTGCCAGCCGCCGCCGCCCGCCACCGTCTCCCGCACCCCGCGCCGCACCAGCCATTGCCCGGTAAAGCGCTCGCACAGCGCCGCCGCGCTGCGCAGCAATCCAGCCAGCACCGCGTCATCGCCCCCCGTCTCGATCCGCAGATAGGCCTTCAATTCCTCCAGCGGCGCGGCCAGCCCGCCGCTCTCCAACTCTTCCACCATCTCGTCCGCGCTCCCCGCCCGCATCCATGCGAAAGGTGGCGGGGCGCCAAGCCCCGCCACCCGTCCGGTCCGATCAGGACGCGGCGAATTTCATCAGCTTGATCGCCTCGCTGTTCGCCACCGCGCCGCCGATCCGCTTGACCGCATAGAAATGCACGAACGGCTTGTTGCTGAACGGATCGCGCAGGATGCTCGTCTCCTGCCGCTCGGCGATGACATAGCCCGCCTGGAAATTGCCGAAGGCGATCGACAGGCTGTTCGCGGCGATATCGGGCATGTCCTCGGCCTCGACCACCGGATAGCCCAGCAGCGTCGCAGGCTGTCCACCGCTCAGCCCCGGCTGCCAGATGAACGCCCCGTCGCTCGTCTTCATCTTGCGCACCGCCGCCAGCGTGGCGCCGTTCATGACGAAGCTCGCTCCCTGGCGATAGGGCGCACGCAGGCTCTGGACCAGGTCGATCAACCGGTCCTGCGGGTGCGTCGCGGCAAAGCCGCCCGCCGCGCCCGACGCCACATATTGCAGCGACCCGAACGCCCGCGCCGCATCGCCCTCATTGGTCGTGGCATAGGTCAAAAAGCCCTTGGGCTTGTTGACGCCATTGCCGTTGACGAAGGCCGCGCCCTCCGCCGCCGCAAACTCATGCGCGATCTCGCCCGCCAGCCAGGCTTCGACATCGAACTGCGCATCGTCCAGCATTGCCTGCGATGCGGCGGGATTGGCGAACAGTTCGCCCCCGGGCGGCGCGATTTCGTTGAAGGTCGGCGTCCCCGTCTCGGCCCGCGCGCCCGTCTCGCTCGCCCAGCCCGACACGATCCCGCCCGCCGTCACCAGCTTGCGATAGCCCGCCGTGCCCGTGCGCACCACATTGGCGATGGCCCGGATCGGCGAAATGGCTTTCAGCGTCGACCCGATCAGCTGGTCGATCTCGCGCGGCACCGCATAGCCGCCCGCGCCACCGCTCGCGCCGGAAAAGCTCTTCAGCTCGACCCCCGCCTCATGCCCCTGCCGCAGATAGCGATCCACGAACGCCGCCCGCGCCGGATCGACCGCACCGCCCTTCACCCCGTCGAGCGCCGGCCGCTGCTGCGCCAGCAAAGCCCCCTTCAACGCCGCAATCTCGCCCTCCAATCCCTCGATCCGCTCCCCCTGCAACACCGCATCGAAACGCGCGTCCAGTGCGTCCGTCACCTGATCCGTCATACCTGTCTCCACGAAAAAGGGCGGCCCCAACGGACCGCCCATATTGTCCTCTCCCCCCTTGGAGGAGCGGATACGATGCCTCACCGGCCAAGCCGGTCAGGCGAAGTTGGAGAGAGGAACAGCGCCCTTGCCGCCGCTCAACCCCTTGCCCATAAAGCCACTATGTCCTTCAACCTTGCTACCGACGGCGCCCAACATATTCCCGCCGCGCTCGACACCACGGCACTCGCAACGATCGAAGCCGCCCTCTCAATCCAGCCGACAGAACGTGCTGGTATACGCCTCTCCGCTCTTCCCACGCTTGAGGCTTTGCTCAAGCCCGTCGGCGCGATCGGATGCCATGCTGCCGCACATATGGGAGACGATGCCCGCCCGGTGCGCGCCATCCTGTTCGACAAAAGCGAAACGACCAACTGGGCGTTGGGCTGGCATCAGGACCGTACGATCGCCGTAGCTGCTCGGATCGACACACCTGGTTTTGGACCATGGACCGTCAAGTCCGGCATCCAGCATGTCGCCCCGCCGCAACCGTTGCTTGATCGGATGCTGACCCTGCGCATCCACCTCGATCCGGTCGACGCCGATAATGCCCCGCTACTGATCGCGCCTGGCTCCCATAGGCACGGTCGCGTCGCCGAACACGATATCGCTTCCCTCGTCACCCGATATGGAACCCATGCCTGTCTCGCTACACGGGGTGATATCTGGCTCTACGCGACACCAATCCTCCATGCGTCTGAGGCTGCGTCCAACCCGCGTCATCGCCGCGTCCTGCAACTGGATTATAGTGCCGATCCGCTGCCAGCTGGCCTGGAATGGCTCAGCGTCTGATCCTCCACCCCGATCACCCGCGCCAGCGGCTGCATCGGATGCGTCACCAGGCTGACCTCCACCAGTTCCAGCCCCAGCAGTTCGCGCGGCCCAGCCCCCCGCGCAGCCTTCACCCGATAGCCGAACGACAGCCCATCCAGCGCCCCCGTCGCCAAAGCCGCCGCCGCCTCCCGCCCCGCAGCGGTCCGCCGAGACACCCGCCCGATCACCCGCAACCCGCGCTTGTCCTCGCGCGCCGTCTCGATCCGCCCGATCACGCTCCCCGGCCCGTGTTGCCACAATAGCGGCACACCTGCCGCATCGATCGGCCCGAACGCGCCCGCCCGCACCACGTCGCCGCCCCGATCCACCCGATCGAACACCGCCGCATAACCGGCAAACCGCACATCCCCCCTCATGCCCTGACCAGCCCCAGCAACCCCACCTTCACCGCCACGCCCAGCAGCACCAGCGCCAGGACGATCCGCACCGCCCAGCCGATCACCGCCCCGCGCGCCGCCTTCTTCGCGTCGCGCCAGGCCGACAGCAATTCACGCAGCTCGCGCATGTCCTCCTCCGCCCGCCGGTCGGCCAGCCCCAACCGTTCCAGCGCCCGGCCCGCGCCCAGGTCGCTCGCTTCCTCGATCAGCGCGCGGATCACGATCATGTCGCCACCGGGCAGTCCGCGCCCCTCGGCCTGCGCCACCAGCCGCGCCAGCATCTCTTCTTTCATCGCCCCACCTTTCCTCGGGCGCACTGCGCGCCTATCTGTGCGCGCATGAAGCGCACCCATCGCAAAATCCTGATCGTCCTCGTCCTGATCATCCTCGGCGCCATCGCCTGGCATTTCGCCCTGTTTCGCGCAGGCGACTGCCTGATCCAGGGCGGCCGCTGGAACTGGGACACCGGCTTCTGCCGCCTCGATTCCCTGGCCCAGCCGCCGATCTGAAATTTCTCGGAGCAGCGGAAAACCCGGCGCAACACAAAAGCCGCCAAAGGCGGCCCCTCACCCTTTTCTCCGCGTCCCCGCGCCTCCGCGCGCCTCAAATCCCCAACAAGGCCTTCTTCTCCTCCGCCGAGAGGAAATCCGCCGCCGCAACCCGCTCCCAATAGGCCGCCCGCTCGTCCGACAGCGCAGGCACCGCGTCCAGGTCCGCCTCGAGGCTCAGCCCCGGCCACCAATCGTCCAGCCCCTGGGCCAGCGCACCCGCAATCTTCGCCACCAGCGGCAGGATCGTCTGTCGCCACAGCGCCTTGTTCGCCTCGCGATAATTGGCGTAGCTATTGTCGCCGGGCAGCCCCATCAGCATCGGCGGCACCCCGAACGCCAGCGCGATTTCCCGCGCCGCCGCGCTTTTCAGCCCCACAAAGTCCATCTCCGCCGGGGTCAGGCTCATCGCCCGCCAGCTCAAGCCCCCCTCCAGCAGCATCGGCCGCCCCGCATTGGCCGCGCCCGCAAAGGCCACTTCCATCTCGCGCTTCACCCGCTCGAACTGTTCCGGCGACAGCACCGATCCGTCGCCCGGATCATAGACCATCGCGCCCGACGGCCGCGCCGCATTGTCCAGCAGCGCCTTGTTCCACACGCTCGCCGCGTTGTGGATCGCCACCGCGCCCGCCGCCGCGCCGGTGCAGCCCAGCCCATAATGATCGTCCAGCGGGTGCATCGCCTTGATGTGCAGCACCCCCGTGCGCCCCGCGCCGTCCTGCGGCGACAGGCGGGTCACGCTCTCCCCCACGCGATAGAGATAGGCCGCAGGCCATCCCCGCGCATCCGCCTCCACGCTGACCCGTTCGGGCCGCAGCGCATAAAGTTCGGCGGGCATCCCGTCCGCCCCGGCAATCACCTGAACATAGGCGTTGCCATGCAGCAGCAGATGGCAGGCCAGCGTCTCCACCAACCCCTGCCCGGCGGACGCCCGCCCGACCAGCGCCGATATGCGGCCCGCATCCTCCACGCCCCGCACCTTGATGGCGCAGGCCCCCGCCCCTTCGGACACCAGCCGCATCGCCCGCTGCGCCACCGCATTGCCCATCACGCCCGCGCGCAACTGCGCCTCGTAACTGGCAGGCCACTCCCCCAGCGCCACCGCGCCCGTCCCCCACGCCCGCGCCAGCACCGGCCGTGCATCCGCCTGCGCCGCTTTTGTCCCGAACCATTTCATGCATTGTCCCCCACAACAAAAAACCCTCTCCCCACGGGGAGAGGGATAGCGAAGGTTGGCGGCGTAGGCCGCCTACCGAAGCTGGGAGAGGGAGTCGCTCCCCCTCAAATCAAATCACCGATTGCGCGCCAGCACCCGGTCGCACACGCTGTTCGTGCCTTCGCTCTTGCCGATCACCCGGCCCGCCAGCGCGCCCGCGCCCGCACCCAGCAAGGTTTCGCCCAGGCTGCCACCGGCCAGCACGCCGACGCCCGCGCCACCGGCCGCGCCGATCAGCGTGCCCTTGTCGCGGCCCTTCTTGCCCTGGAGCAGGCAGTAGCGCACATCGTCGCGATCGCGCGGCGCGGCGCGCGCCACCCGCGCGCGATCCTTGCTGTTCAGGCTCGCCGCCAGAACCGGAGACGCCATCACCGACAGGCCCACGACAGCCGCGCAGAATTTGGCCATCTTCATCGTCACTACTCCATTAAAAAAACATGATGGCGCAGAAACGACCCGCCCCGTCCGCCGGTTCCCGACCGACGGGGCGATCCGCATCGTCAATCCACGTGCGACACGAACTGGTCCATCGGCCGCCGCACCTTCTTCAGGTCGGCCAGCCAGTCGCCTTCATCCGCGCGATAGCCCAGCGGCATGATCGCCACCGACCGCAGCCCGCGCGCGCGCAGGTCCAGAATCTCGTCCAGTGCATCCGGATCGAAGCCCTCCATCGGCGTCGCATCCACCTCTTCAAAGGCCGCCGCGGTCAGCGCGATGCCCAGGCCGATATAGGCCTGTCGCGCAGCATGTTCGAAATTGGTCTGCGCATCACGCTGCGGATAGCTGCCCAGCAATTGCTGGCGATAGGCCTCGAACCCTTCGTTGCGGAACCCGCGCTCGTCATTGACCAGGTCGAACATATGGTTGATCCGATCGGCCGTATAATTGTCCCACGCGGCAAAGACGATCAGATAGGACGCATCCACGACCTGCGCCTGGTCCCAGGCGATCGCCCGGATCTTTTCGCGCACGTCCTTGGCCGTCACTACGATCACCTCGAACTGCTGCAACCCGCTCGACGTCGGCGCCAGCCGCACCGCCTCCAGGATACGGTCCAGCACATCCTGCGGGACCTTCTTGTCCGGGTTCATCTTCTTGGTGGCATAGCGCCAGTTCAAACGGTCGATCAGCATGGGCACGTCCTCGCAATTATGAAGCACCGGCCAATGGGCCAGGCGCGTGACGCCCGCATGTAAAGCCCCGGACCGGAAATTAAAGATTCCATATCGAAACCGATGATTTCCAAGTCGGTGCTTCACGCGAAGTCGCCAGCCTGGACGCGCGAAACATCACAACGTCTGCAGACACCTGGAATGCGCGCCTTCTACTCCCCTCCCTCATAGGGAGGGGCTGGGGGTGGGTAGGCGCGCGAAGCGCGCCCATCCCCCCTCACATCACCCGCACCTGCGCCGCCCCTCTCTTCCCCAGCATCAACTCGCTCAGCGCCCACACCAGCGCGTCCGCCCGATCCGGCGACCGTCCCGGCCCGACATAGCCACCCCCCGCGATCAACCCGCACATCTGGTCCTCCAGTTCGGGAAAGGCCCCGCGATGCGCCACCCGCCCGGCCTCGTACAGGGCCGCCACCGGCTCCGCCCGCGCGGATTTGCCCCGGCTCGCATGAACCAGCTTCACCGGCATGTCCTCCTCCGCCGCGCGCAGCACGCTTTCCACCATCGCCCCGCCATTATTCGCCTCGGCCACCACCCGGTCGGCCCCATGCACCAGCGCCGCCGCCGCCACCGCCCGCGCCCAGCCTTCGGGCGACTGCCCCGCGACACTGGCGTCGGCGATCACATAGGCGCGCCCGTCGCCCCCGGTGCCCGCGACCACGATCCCGCACGCGTCGCCACCAGCCGACGCGGGCGGATCGACCGCCACCACCACGCGGGTCAACACGCCCGGCACATGGCGCGCCCGGCACCGCTCGATCAGATCGCGCGTCCACAGCGCGCCCTCCACCTCCGCGATCAGTTCGCCATCCAGCTCCTGCCGCCCCAGCCGCGTACCGCCATAGCTCGCCGCCATGGCGTCGACAAAGCCCTCCGCCAGATGCGCCGCATTCTCCGCCGTCCGCCCTCCCGTCACGACCACATCGTCGCCGTTCCGCGCCACCAGCCCCCGGACCAGCGGCACCGGGCGCGGGGTCGTCGTCGCCAGCACGCGCGGCCTGCTCCCCAGCCGCAATCCCATCATCAGATTATGCCAGGCCGCCTCGCCGTCGGCCCATTTGGCGATCTCGTCGGCCCAGCCATGGCTGAACTGCGGCCCGCGCAAACTCTCCGGCTCGGCCGCGCCGAACAGGGTCGCCATCGCGCCATTGGGCCAGGTCAACTTGCGCAGCGCGGGCGCATAGGCCGGCCGGTTCCACCAGGGCGCGATCGACAACAGCCCCGACGCCCCCTCCACCATCACGCTGCGCGCCTCGCCCAGCGTCGCGCCCACCAGCGCGATCCGCGCCGTGGGATCGGCCTCCGCCACCATCCGCACCCATTCCGCTCCCGCCCGCGTCTTGCCGAAGCCGCGCCCCGCCATCATCAGCCAGATGCGCCAGTCGCCCGCGGGCGGCAATTGCCCCGGCCGCGCCAGATACAGCCATTCATGCGCCAGCCGCTCGGCCGCCGCCTGGTCCAGCCGCTTCAGGATCGCCGCCCGCGCCCGGCTGCTCTCCCCGGCCAGCCACTCCTGATCCGAAACCCGCATCGCCCGCCCCCGTGAAAACTGAACCACCCTATGGGTTCGCGCAGAGGCGCAAAGAACGCAGAGACGAAAAAGGCCGCCCAAAGGCGGCCAGACACTCTCCCCGACTGCGCCGCGCAGCAACCCGCCTGCGAACGGGATACTCCGCGTCCTCTGCGCCTCTGCGCGCAAAAAACCTATTTGCGCGCCGCCATCCCCCCGAACGTCACCAGACTTTCCGCGCCATCCTTGCCGACCGCCGCGACGCCGATGAAATGATCGTCCACCACGATATCCTTGAGCACCACCTCGGTCGCGCCGGTCACGTCCCGGCTATCGGTCCAGTCCTGCGCATCGGCGCGTCGCCAATAGACCTTATATCCGCTCGCCCCCGGCACCGCGTCCCAGAAGACCCGCGTATCCATCGACAACGCCCCATCCAGCGAGACGCTGGCCGGCGCCGCCGGAGCATCCGCCAGCCGCCGCAAAGTCGCGACATTCAGCGCCGTCACCTTCGCCAGATAGGGAAAGTCCATCCCCTCGACCGTATCGCCATAGACCCGCCCGTTTTCGGTGCGCAGATCCTGATGCTGCCGATCGTAATTTTCGATCCCCACCGAAAAGCGCACGGCCGGAAAGCCCAGGTCCAGGAAGGGCGAATGGTCGCCACCCCGCCCGAACCGATCGAAGCGCCGCACCGGAAACACATCCAGCCCGATCTGCGGATTCCCCTCGGCAATCCCGTCGATCGCCTTGGCCAGCGCCCGCGACGGCCCGTCATCCTCGCCGCCGATCGCCCGCCGCGTCGCGCTCGCCTTGGCGTCGTCGCCCGCGCGCATCCCTTCGGAAAAGACCCGCACCCGGTCGGCAACGACCTGCCCATTCTGGCCGACCGTATTCCCGACGATATCGTTGTTCAGCATCGCCCGCACCTGCCAGCCGCGCGCCTTGGCCGTGGCGGCCAGCAGCTTGCCGCCCCACAGCCCCTGCTCCTCACCCGACAACAGCGCATAGACGATCGTCCCGTCGAACGTTTCGCCCGCCAGCACCCGCGCCGCCTCAATCACCAAAGCGGTGCCCGACGCATTGTCGTTCGCGCCCGGCGCATCCCCGGTCACATTCATCACATCGGTCACGCGACTGTCGATATGCCCCGCGACGATCACCACCTGGTTAGGATCACCCGTCCCCTTCTGGATCGCCAGCACGTCGACCACCTCGACCCCGTCCGGCGCGCGCGGCCCGGTAAAGCGATCCGCGATCGTCTCCACGGTCAGGCACCCGCCGCAGCTCTTGCCGATCTTCGCAAACTCCGCCGCGCCCCATCGCCGCGCCGCGCCGATCCCGCGCTTGGGATCGGTCGCCGAAGACAGCGTATGCCGCGTCCCGAAACTGACAAGCTTTTCGACATCCGCCTTCAACCGCGCCGGATCGGGCGCGCGCCTCTGTGCAGGGGCCGAAACAGCCATGGTGGAACACAGGGCGGAGGCAGCGGCCAGCAGGATCATATGTCTCATGCCCCCGGTCTACCGCCTCTTGCCTGTCTGTAAAGCCGCGCGCCTGCAAAACCATGGGGCCTGCAAAGGCGCAGCCCCACCTCAGTGGGTGCGGCTCGTCACCTTCGCCGTGCCATCGCTCAATATCTGGATCAGATGCGCGGTGCCGTTATTGCACTGCGCCTTCCATCCCCGCACGCCAGCACGGATCTCGGCACGGTCGGACTGCGTCACGTCCGGGCAGGCCGCGCCGCTGTCGCGGATCGCCTTTTCGAACACGCCGTTGCGCAAATCCACGTCCAGCTTGGCGACCTGCGCCGCCGCGCCCGTCTCCGGCCCCTCGACCTGGGCGACCGCCTCGCGATCCGCCCCGCCATCGCCGCACGCGGCCAGCATGCCCACCAATCCCATTATCACCGCTCGCCGCATGGTCCTCGTTCCTCTATCCTGCAACCCCGCATCCCGTGCGGGCGTCGGCCCACCCTTTCGATGCCCTTTATCGATCCCGGCCCTTGTGGGCTATCGCCTTCACCATAGGCGCCTGCAAAAAAGGCCCCCGGCGCTTTCGCACGGGAGCCTTTTTTCACGACATTTTCAACGCCATGGATCGGGGGACTTACTTTTCCCCATTATCCTTCACGCCAACGGTCGGCACTTCCACCACTTCCTTCTTGGTGCCAACGACAACCGCCTTGGAATCGACGTCCACCTTGGGTAGCGAACCGCCCGAGACGCTCACTTCCGGCACGTCGCCACCACTGACATCCGCCTTCCAGAACCCGGTGGCGAACAATACGCCCACCACGGCCAGCGCCACGATCAGGATGATCGCGATGGTGCGGCCACCATTGCTTTTGCGCACGACGACACGATCGTCATAGGGATCGTTACGAACTTCAACCATCTTGGCTCTCCTCCACCTTGGTGGGCTTGGAACGGCCATGAACATAGTTTGTTCCGCTCCGGAAACGTGGGCAATAATGTGGACATGATTGGGACATGATGGCCGCGCCTGCCTCTCATGCCGATCGCGGCCCCCACAGGATCACCGCCCCGCCGGCCAGGCACAGCCCCAGCCCAACCAGATCCCACCGGTCCGGCCGCACCCCCTCGGCTGCCCACAGCCATAGTATCGCCGACAGGATATAGATCGCCCCATAGGCCGCGTAGGCCCGCCCCGCATGATCCGCCTCCACCAGCGTCAACAGCCAGGCGAACAGGCACAGGGACGCAACCCCCGGCGCCACCCACCAGACCGACCGGCCCATCCGCAGCCACGCCCAAAAGGCGAAACACCCCGCAATCTCCGCGATCGCCGCACCGATATAGAGGATGATGGCCATGGTTGGCGTGGTTGGCATCATAGCGGGCTAGTCGCAAGGGCGGTTGGTGAGAGCGAGCCCTCTCCCGCGAAAGGGGGAGAGGGCTATTTTGGGCGCCCCGTCACCCCTCACTCTCCCCGCGCCGCCGCCCGATCGCCCCCAGCACATCGGCCACCCGCGCCTTCGCGTCCGCACTGTCCGGCCCCGCGCCCGCCAACTGCGCAGCCCGCCGCTTCTCCATCCGATCGCGGTGCAGCGTCAGCAGTCGCAGCGCCACCGTCAGGTTGCGCGTCCGCTTGACCTTGCGCCCCTTGACCGCACCCTCGCCATCCAGCGTCAATTCCTCGACCTCGCCGCCGAACAGTATCTCGCGCATCAACAGCGCCTCGATCTCGGCATAGCCCACGTCCAGCGCCTCGTCCCATGCCTGGGCGAAGGCGGCATTGGCACTGCGGCGGCGATAGGCGCTCGCCCGGCACATGTCCGCCGCCCGCGCCGCCTCGCTCGCGTTGCAGGTCTCGGCCAGCGTCTCCAGAAACAGCTTCTCCTTCGCCTTGGTCCATCCATCCGCGCGCGGACGGCGCTTTTGCGCGCGGCTTTTCCCGCCGACCCGCTGGCGCTGCGCCACCAGCGCCGTGCTCTTTTCGTCGGCCCCCGCACCCGACTGCGCCTTCTTCCCCGCCATGCCCCTGTCCCCCGCCGCCCCGATCCCGCCCCAAAACACAAAGGGCCGATCCTTTCGGACCAGCCCTTATGCCGTCGATGCCGTCACCGCTTCGCTGGCGACTCACATTTTTCCACTATGCCCATCTCTGCCAGATGAGCGTGACGATGTCAACCAAAATGTTCCATATAGGTTATTTTTCAGTCATCGCCTGGATCATCGGCGCTTCCTCGGCCAGCGCCTCGGCCACGCTCGGCCGCGCCTTCACGCGGGCGATCCAGGCCGCCGTCTTGGGCCAGCGATCCGCCGTCAGCCCATCCGAAACATAGCCCACATTGATGATCGGGCTGGCCGCCGCCAGGTCCGCCAAAGTGAAACGATCCTCGATCAGCCACCCCCCATCCGGCAGCACATCCTCCAGATAATCGTAGATTTTCGGCATCTTCTCCGCCTCGGCGCGGTCCGCCGCCGCCAGGTCCGGCTCCCGCTTCAGCCGCCTGGCGACCGCGCGGTTGAAGAAGATCATCTGCCCCGCCGCCTGCACCACCGTATCACCGAACTCCTCATACCAGATCGTGCGCGCCCGCGCTCTCGGCGCGGTCGGGATCAGGTTCGGTTCGGGGTGCAGGGCATCCATATAGGTGACGATCGCGGTCGAATTGCACAGCAGGAAATCGCCATCTTCGAGCGCCGGTATCTTGCCGAAGGGCGACCCCTTCAGATAGCCCTCCGCGCCCCGACCAAAGCCGGCCGTCCGCACCTCGACATCGATCCCCTTTTCGGCGGCAAAGACGATGACCTTGCGCACGAAGGGTGACGGCCGCGCGCCATGGATGATCATATGCCATTCTCCTGTCGTCAGGTGGGGACCGGCACGATGCCAACCCGGCAGTGCAATGCAATGCTTTTATACGCCCTCCGCCTCGACCGGCAGGAACGGCGCGATCACGCCCATCACCCGCGCCACGGTCGCCGCCTCCTCCCCCACCGGCGCGACATAGTCTATCACCGCCCGCGCCGCCGCGTCGTCCGCACCCCGCGCGATCGCCCAGGCGCTTAAATAATGCGCGGCCATGCATCCCCCTGCCGTCGCGACATTCCCATGCGCCACGAACGGCGCATCGATCACCCTGATTCCCGCCTCGATCACCCAGGGCTTGGTCGTCATGTCGGTGCAGGCGGGCAGGTCGCCGATCAGTCCCAGCCGCGCCAGGATCAGCGCGCCCGAACATTGCGCCCCGATGATCTGCCGCGCGGGGTCCAACCGCAACCGCGCCATCAGTTTCGCATCCGAAACGACTTCACGCGTTCGCACGCCGCTGCCGATCAGCACCACGTCGGCTTCCGCTGCAAATTCCATATCTTGCTGCACGTCGACCGTGACACCATTCATCGACGTCACGCGCTCGCCCGGCCCGCATATCTCCGCCTGCCAGCCCGGCACCCGGTTCAGCAGCGCCAACGCCACGAAACTGTCCAGTTCGTTGAATCCGTCGAACGTCAAAACCGCAACCCGCATCGCCACACCCCGCCATTGAAAGCGCCTCTATAGGGTCGGACGACCACGACCGCGCGATCCGCTCACGCGCCATTGGCCCTGCTCAGAATTGCGGCCCGGAAACCCCCGGCCCCAGCCTCTTCGGCTCGGGCCGCGATCCAGCCCCGGCGTCGGATCCAGACCCCGGCTCAGGCCCATCGTCGGCCCCGGCCCCTGCCCCAGCCCCCGCCCCGCCCGACACCGTCGTGCGCGTATAGTCGATCCGTATCCGCACCCAGCTGCCCACCATCACCTTGCCGTTGACGCGCGGCGGCAGCACCAGGAACTGCCAGGCCGCCAGCCGCACCGCCTTGGCAAAGCCCGACCCCAGCGGCGCTTCGCCCAGCGTCTGGCAATTTTCGACATGATAATGGTCGATCGTCTTGCACGCCACCAGGCCATAGCCCCGCGCGGGCGCGTTGGCGGGCAGGTAGCTGCCCAGTTCCGCATGGGTCGGCCGCCGATACCATTCCGCCTCGAACAGCTGCACGCCGCCCGGCCCTTCGCCCGGTCCCTGCACCATCGCGCTGTCGCCCTTGCCCGATCCGGCCGCTTGCGCGCCCTTGGGCATGGTGCCGATATCGGCCGCCGCCATCTGCTCGCGGTTCATCGTGATGAACGGGAAGGGGGATGGCGGCTGCTCTGCTGGCTTCTCGACCGGGACCGGCGGCCGCACCACCGGGTCAGCCTGCTTCTGCGGCGCGGCCTTGTCCTGCTCACGCTTTTCCGCCGTCTCCGCCTTGGCCTGTTCCTGCTGCGTCTTCTCGCCCGTCTCGACGTCGAACGTCACCGGCATCCGGTCGTCGACTCGCGGCGGCTCCATTTTGGGCGACAGGGTGAACAGCGCCAGCAGCAGCAGCAGGTTCAGCACCAGCGCGAACGCCAGCCCACCCGCGCGCTGCCGCACCTTGGACCAAGGAATAGAAGGGATATTCAAATGCGACGACCGGTCCGGATGGTTTGGGGGGTCATGCCCAGACGACGCGAGACAGTCAACGCCGTAGGGCTGTAGCCCGGAGGCGCAAAAACAATCCGTGGGGCTGTAGCCCGGAGGCGCACGAACAATCCGCAGGACTTCAGCCCAGAGGCGCAAACACCCAATCCCCCCTGCACAAGCCATCGCCACCGCGCTAAAGCCCCTCATCATGACCATCCGCCTCGCGACACCCGCCGACCTGCCCCTGCTCCATCCGGTGATCGAGCGCGCCTATCGCGGCGACGCGGCGCGCGCGGGCTGGACCTTCGAATCCGACCTGCTCACCGGGCCGCGCACCGACCTTGCCAGCCTGGCCGCGATCCTCGACAGCCCCACCGACCGCCTGCTCATCGCCCTTGACCCGAACGGCGCGCCGCTGGGCTGCGTCCAGATCAGCGACAGGGCAGGCGCAGGCCTTGCCTATCTCGGCCTGCTCTGCATCGATCCGGTGCGCCAGTCCGCCGGCCTCGGCCGCCGTCTCATCGCCGCGGCCGAAGAGCATGCCGCCCGCCTGTTCGGCGCGTCCGCCATGGAAATGACCGTCATCGACAGCCGGGTCGAACTGATCGCCTGGTATCAGCGCCGCGGCTACGCGCTCACCGGCGAACGCCGCCCCTTCCCGATCCCGCGCGATCCCCCGCTGGCCATGGTCGTACTGGCAAAATCGCTGGCGACCCGAAACGATCTCGGCTAGGTCCGCCCGCAATGCTCACCAAGCTCTATCAATGGACGCTGGCGAAGGCCGCGCACCGCCATGCCGAACGGTGGTTGTTCGCCATCAGCTTCATGGAATCCAGCTTCTTCCCGATCCCGCCGCACCCGCTGCTGGGCCTCATGTGCCTGGCCCGGCCAGAACGCGCGCTCCGCTTCGGCTTCATCTGCACGCTGGCGTCGGTCCTGGGCGGCCTGTTCGGCTACGCCATCGGCCATTTCCTCTATGAAGCCGTGGGCCAGCAGATCCTCTCGGCCCTCGGCCTCGCCGCCAAATTCCCGGTCGCGGCCTGCTATCTGCGGGAAAACGCCGCCCTCATCATCCTGGCGAAGGGCGCGACGCCCATCCCGTTCAAGCTCATCACCATCACGGCGGGCTTCATCGGCCTGCCGCTCTTCACCTTCCTGTGGGCCAGCATCGTCAGCCGCGCGTTCCAGTTCATGCTGGTGGGCTTCCTGTTCTGGAAATTCGGACGGCCCATCAAGGCGTTCATCGAAAAATATCTGGCCCTGCTCTCGATCCTGTTCGTCGTCCTGCTCGTCGGCGGCTTCCTCGCCGCCTCGATGCTGACCGGCGGCGGCAAGAAGGACGACACGTGCAGCCACGCCACCATGGCGACGATCGGCCGCTAGCGCCCATGCGCGCGTTGCTCGTTACCCGCCCAAAACTGGTCGCCCTGCTGGCCGGTTTCGCCTCCGCCACCGGCTTCGCCCCGCTGGACCTCTGGCCCGTCACCCTCGCCTGCCTCGCGCTGCTCATCCTCCTGATCGAGCGCGCGCCCGATCGCCGCGCCGCCTTCACCCGCGGCTGGCTGTTCGGCGTCGGTCATTTCACATTGGGCCTCAACTGGATCGCCCACGCCTTCACCTTTCAGGACAGCATGCCGCACTGGTTCGGCTATGGCGCGGTGGTGCTGCTATCCTTGTATCTCGCCGTCTATCCGGGGCTGGCGACGCTGGGCGCATGGTGGCTATCCAAAAGCCCGCTGCTCCCGCGCAGGCGGGAGCCCAGTCCCCCCGCCTCGACCGGGTTACCGCCTGCGCGGGACCAAGCTACGCCGATGCTCCTCCCTCTCCTCTTCGCCGCCACCTGGCTCGCCAGCGAATATCTGCGCGCGACCCTCTTCACCGGCTTCGCCTGGAACCCGCTCGGCGCGACCTTGCTGCCCACCGGTATCGGCGTGGCGGCGACCCTCATCGGCACCTATGGCCTCGGTGCCCTCACCATCCTCGCCGCCGCCGCGCTCCTCTTGGCGCTGCGACGCCAGTTCCGCCCCGCTGCCACGATCGCCGCGCCGCTGCTCGCCCTCGCGCTCTGGGGCCTCCTCTCCCCCGCGCCACAGACCCCGCCCGGCGCGCCGCGCATCCGCGTCGTCCAGCCCAATATCGGCCAGGACGAGAAATATTCGCCCCAACTCGAGCAGGCCCATTTCCGCAATCTCGCCGCCCTGTCCGGCACGCCGCGCCCCGCCCCGCGCCTGATCTTCTGGCCCGAAGCCGCCATCCCCGCCTATCTCGACATGGAACCCGACTGGCGCGCGCGCCTTGCGGGTCTGCTCGGCCCCGGCGACCTGCTGATGACCGGCGCCACCAAAGTCTATTTCAAGCCCGACCCGCAAAGCGCCACGGGCGAATCCAAACTGGCCGGCGCCAACAACAGCCTGTTCATCGTCACCCCCGACGCGCGCCTGGCGGGCCGCTATGACAAGGCGCATCTGGTGCCCTATGGCGAATATCTGCCGATGCGCGCGCTCCTCCAGCCGATCGGCCTTTCCCGCCTCGTCCCCGGAGACGCCGATTTCTGGCCCGGCCCCGGCCCGCAAAGCCTGACGCTTCCCGCCACGCTCGGCCGCCCGGACCTGAAGATGGGCGTGCAAATCTGCTACGAGATCATCTTCTCGGGCCATGTGGTCGACGCCGCCAACCGCCCCGCCTTCCTCTTCAACCCCTCCAACGACGCCTGGTTCGGCAGTTGGGGACCGGTCCAGCATCTGGCCCAGGCGCGCCTCCGCGCGATCGAGGAGGGCATCCCCATCATCCGCTCGACCCCCACCGGCGTCTCCGCGATCATCGACGCGCGCGGCCATGTCGTCCATGCGCTCGGCCTCGACCGCGCCGGTTTCCTCGACTCCGGCCTGCCGCCCGCGCTCCCGCCCACGCTCTTCGCGCGGCTCGGCAACTGGGCGTCCGGCCTGCTGATGCTGCTGCTGCTGCTGGGCACCACCCTTGCGCTCCGCAGAGGCAAAAGCTAATAGCGACATAAACATTTCTTTATATCGCCATCCGCCCAAGCGTCTTACGGGAGTCTCATGCGCAATCAATTCCTCTTCACCTCGGAATCCGTTTCCGAAGGCCATCCCGACAAGGTCGCGGACCAGATTTCCAATTCGATCGTCGATCTCTTCCTGTCGAAAGACCCCGAAGCCCGCATCGCCTGCGAAACGCTGACCACTACCCAGCTGGTCGTTCTGGCCGGTGAAATCCGCTGCAAGGGCGTCTATGAAAATGGCGCCTGGGCGCCCGGCGCGCAGGAAGAGATCGAAGCCACCGTCCGCGCGACCGTCAAGCGCATCGGCTACGAGCAGGACGGCTTCCATTGGCAGACCTTCCGCTTCGAAAACAACCTCCACGGCCAGTCCGCCCACATCGCTCAGGGCGTCGATGAAAGCGGCAACAAGGATGAAGGCGCAGGCGATCAGGGCATCATGTTCGGCTATGCCTCGGACGAAACCCCCGACCTCATGCCCGCCACCCTCTATTACAGCCACAAGATCCTGGAGCGCATGGCGGCCGACCGCCACGCACAAGTCGTCGATTTCCTCGAACCCGACGCCAAGAGCCAGGTGACGCTCGAATATATCGACGAAAAGCCGGTCCGCGCGACCGCCCTCGTCGTCTCGACCCAGCACGCCAAGGATATGGACAATGACGACAGCCGCGCCAAGCTGCGCGCCTACGTCAAGGGTGTGATGGCCGATGTCCTGCCCGAAGGCTGGCTGCCGGGCGACGAAGCCATTTACGTCAACCCGACCGGCCTGTTCGAAATCGGCGGTCCCGACGGCGACGCAGGCCTTACCGGCCGCAAGATCATCGTCGACACCTATGGCGGCGCATCCCCGCATGGCGGCGGCGCGTTCAGCGGCAAGGACCCCACAAAGGTCGACCGCTCGGCCGCCTACATCACCCGTTATCTGGCGAAGAACATCGTCGCCGCTGGCCTCGCCCGTCGCTGCACGATCCAGCTCAGCTACGCGATCGGTGTCGCCGAACCGCTCTCGCTCTATGTCGACCTGCACGGCACCGGCACGGTGGAAGCCTCCGCGATCGAGGCCGTCCTGCCGACGCTGGTGCGCCTGACGCCCAAGGGCATCCGCACCCATCTGGGCCTCAACAAGCCGATCTACCAGAAGACCGCCGCCTACGGCCATTTCGGCCGCACGCCCGAAGGTGACTATTTCCCCTGGGAAAAGACCGATCTGGTCGACGCGCTCAAGGCCGCTCTGGCCTGACCCTATGCCCCTCCCGCCTGCGGGAGGGGCAGCGAGACTTGCGCGCGAAGCGCGTTAGTCGCAGCGGGGCACGGCGAAACAATCGACCAACAAAAAAGGGCGCCCAACCACCAGCTTCGGCGCCCTTCCCACGTTCCGCGAACATGACGAAAAGTTCATTAGCAAAGCCCCACGCGCCGTCGCATAAGGGGGTTGCCGGGTTTGCCACCCCTGTCGAACCCGGCAACCCCTCTCACGCATAGAGGCACCAGATGACCAAGATGATCGCCACCGCCCTGCTCGGCCTTACCCTGATCGCCGGCAGCGTCGCCCCCGCCTATGCCGCCCCCTGCAAGGACGCCAAGGGCAAGTTCGTCAAATGCCCGCCCAAGGCTCCGGTGAAGAAAGCCCCCTGCAAGGATGCGAAGGGCAAATTCATCAAGTGCAAATAAGCGCCTGAGCGGGGCGCTCGTCATCCCTCCACATGGGGGGTGCAGCGCGGCGACCCACCATGCGATCCTCGCAATGACGCCCTTCACCTGAGCGCTCCCCGCTTGCTCCGATCGCCCCGTCCCGCTATCGGCGCTGCCCATGACAGCGCATAAATCCGGCGACCCCACGACCCTCAACCGCCTTTACGGCCGCCAGTCGGGGCCAAAGCTCCGCAAGGGCCAGCAGGAACTGGTCGACACCCTCCTGCCCGCCATTGCAGTGCCTGCGGAAGGCGAAGTGACCGCCGCCAACCTCTTTGGTTATGACCGCCCGCTCCATTTCGAAATCGGCTTCGGCGGCGGCGAACATATGGCCTATCGCGCCGACATGCTGCCCGACCATGGCTTCATCGGCTGCGAACCCTTCCTCAACGGCGTCGTCCAGGCGCTCGGCCATGTCCGCGACGGCGCGCTCGGCAATGTCCGCCTCCACATGGGCGATGCCCTCGACGTGCTCAGCCGCATCCCCGACGGATCATTGAGCTTCGTCTATCTGCTTCATCCCGATCCCTGGCCCAAGGCGCGCCATGCCAAGCGCCGCATGATGAACCCCGGCCCGGTCGCGATGATCGCGAAAAAACTCAAGCCCGGCGGCGAGTTCCGCTTCGGCACCGACCATCCGGTCTATCTGCGCTGGGCGCTGATGGTGATGAACGGCCACCCCGATTTCGACTGGCTGGCGAGCGACCCCAAGGATTTTCAGACCCGCCCCGGCGGCTGGCCGGAAACCCGCTACGAAGCCAAGGCCCGCCGCATCGGCCACGAAGTCTGGTACTTCCGATACCGCCGCCGCTGACCTGCACGGGCGCTAGACGCCAGCACAGGAAAAGGCCGCGCGAAGCTCCCGCTCCGCTTCGCGCGGCCTTTCGTCAAACGCGCTGTCACCCGCTCAGTTCGCCTTGGAAAGGTCCACCTTTTCCACCCATTCGGGGTAAAAGGTCGGCTCGCGATTGGACCAGCCCACGGCGGTCGCCGCCGCTTCGCTGATCGACTGGAGCAAAGCGCGCCGCTTTTCGGGGTGGAGGTGCGGCAGGCTGGCCGCCGCGCAGAAGGCGCCCGGCAACCAGGGCCGCGCCCCCGCGCCCAGCAGCCGTTCGTACAGGAAACGATAGGCCGAAAAGCTGCTCAGCCGATCCTGCCCCAGATCGAAGGCCGAAATCGTCACCAGCGGCGCCATGAACGGCTCCACCTGTTCCAGCCCGCTGTCGTCGGGGACATGCGCCTTGATCTCGTCCAGCCGCCCATAGATGCGCGCCTGCGCCCGGATGGAGGCTTCCTCGACCATGTCGCGGGACCACAGCTTCATCGCGTCGCGGCGATGCAGCCCGATATCCAGCGATCGTCGGATATAGCGTTGCGTGGAGGACGGGAAACTCGCGAATTCACGCAGTTCCGCCAAGGTGACAGCCCCGTCCGCCGGTCTTGCACTCGTACCCATGTTCATGCCCTCCGACTTGAAGTCGTAGGATGAAACATGCGCCCTCTATGGTTACCGAAGGCTTAAGCGCCTGTTCCACCGCTGTTCACAACGGACCAGATTTCTTTTTGCGGCGCAACATGAAACTTATGTGACTGCGACGGGCCGTTTTTCTCTGGACCCCAAGCCGCGCCGAAGAACCGACCAACTCGTCACCCAGCCACCAATACAGGCTCCAAAAGCCATGCCAGCAATTCCTGCGCGCTCGCGAAGATGCGCAGATACTCCTGCGTCATTTCCCGGCGCACCTGCAATTTGGCGATGGCGCTGGGCGTTATGATGGCGATGCGGGACGCACGCGGAAACTTACCTTCGCCCAGATGCTCGCGGAAAGCGGCGAGCGCGTCCTGCGGCTGCACCGCGCTGTCGGTCATGTCCATGCGCAACAAATAGCCCGGGGCAAAGCCCTCCAGCACGAATCGGGCCTTGACCTCGCGGGCATAGGCCGCGACCCCGTCGCTGCTGAACAGCCCGTGCCAGCGTATATCCAACAGATTGATGTCGTGGCGGAATTCAATGTCGTACATGGCGCAGGCCTCCCGCGCTCCCCCATGCCCGATCGACCTTACCGAAAGATTAGGATTGCGCCTGCGCCTCCAGCGGCGCGGCGCGCAAGTGCCGCTCCAGCAGCGGCCATGCATCCTCGCTCGCGCCGGAGGCGACCTGTTGCAAGGCCCGATAGTCGCGCAGGATCGCACGGCCTGCGTCGGTCAGTTGCGCGCCCTCGCTCGACGTCGCGACCAGCGGCTGCGCCCAGCATCGGTTCATCATATCGACCAGCAGCCAGCAACGCCGATAGCTCATGCCCAGCTTGCGGCCAGCCGCAGAGATAGATCCTTCATCCGCGATCGCGTCGAGCAGGTCGGCCTTGCCCGGCCCCATGGCGATCTGGTCGCCGCAATATATCTGGATCTTGATCTTCAGCATCGCCTGGCCGGTCATGCCATAACCGATCGTCCCGGCCAAGCAGCCGACAGCGTCATGCCCCGGCGCGTCGCTCCAGCACCGCGCCGATCATCGCGCGCCACACGCCGACATCGCCTGCCTGCGCCATTTGCGCATCCGGCTCGCGCAGCGTGTGCAAAATGGCATAGGCGTCATCGACATGATCTGGCCAGGCCGCATCCACCGCGCCCGCCGCATGCGGATCATGACCGCCACCATTCAGGCTCAACTGGCGACCGGCCAGAACGCGGGCGATCCGTTCGATGGCGGGGGTGGTCGATGTCGGCATGGATGCTGCACTCCTCTCTCATGATGGACGGCGTGTTGCGCGCTTGTGCCGCCCGCAATAGCATATCGCGAGCGGCCGATCTATCGGCCCTAATCTTCCTTGAAGCCGGAGGACGGCACCGGATCGCCACGATCGCCGGGCTTGCTGGTCGATGGCGGGTCGGACGCGTCCATCGAATCCTTCAGGCTTTCGTCGCGCTTTTCGTCATGATGCAGCACATGATCCTGCGTGTCGCTCTCGCGCGCATCGCCGGCATCTTCGCGACTGTGAGTCCGGGCGTCTGTCTTGTCGGGGTCTGTCATCATATCTCTCCTGCTCTATGACAGGTTTAACGGACGGCGCGGCAGCGGAGTTCCGTTAGGCGGCCCAGCCCGCTTCGACTAACGTCTTCGCGCTTCGACCAGCAACCGCGCCCGATGCAGACTTTTGGACGCAGGCGGCGTAGGATGGCGGGATGACTGATCTTCCCGAAGACGGCGATCGCGGCGTGGCGCCGTCGATCGCGCTCTATTCCATTCTCGGTTTCTGGTTCTTCTACGCCGTCTGGGCATCGATGCGCGCCTTCGCCATGGGCATGGACGCCCAGTTGGAGATCGCCGCGCGCCGGATGGTCGTCACCGTCATCGGCATCATCGTCACCTGGATCTTCTACCTGGCGCTGCGCCGTTTCGACGCCAAGCCGCTCGGCATCCGCCTGCTTGCGTCCTTCACCCTGGCCGCCCCCTTCGCCATCGCTATGGGCGCCGCCAATTATTTCATGTTCAACATCTATTACCCGATCGACGCCTTCATCGACGTCGACCAGAAGAAATATCTCGGCGATCATAATATCTGGCTGATCCAGATGGTCGAAGACAGCAGCAACCGCTATTTCTTCCTGTCGGCCTGGGCCGGCGTCTATCTCGCTTTGTCCTACGCCAGCGAAGCGCTGCGCACCCAGCGCCGCGCCGCCCGGCTGGAACTGGCCGCCCAACAGGCCGAACTGCGATCGCTGCGCTATCAGGTGAACCCGCATTTCCTGTTCAACACGCTGAATTCGCTCTCCACCCTGGTCATGTGCAACCGCCCGGACGAAGCGGAAAAGATGATCATGTCGCTTTCCAACTTCTACCGCACCAGCCTGACCGGCGACCCGCTGGACGACGTGCCGCTGGAGGAAGAAGTGGATCTCCAGAAACTCTATCTGGATATCGAAGCGGTCCGCTTCCCCGACCGGCTGATTACGGTGATCGACATCCCGCCTGCCTTGATGAACGCCTGCGTCCCCGGCCTCATCCTCCAGCCACTGGTCGAAAACGCCATCAAATATGGTGTCTCGCGCACCTCCAGCCCGGTGACGATCACCATCACCGCGCGGGAGGATGGCGACCTGCTCCACATCGCCGTCACCGACGATGGCGACAATCCGCCCCACGACGCGGACGGCGGCAGCGGCATCGGCCTGCCCAATGTCCGCGATCGGCTGGCCGCGCGCTTCGGCGACGCCGGGCGGATCGCCTATGGCCCGCGCGACGGGCACGGCTTTTCCGTCCTCCTCACCCTACCCATCATCCGCAAGGGGTGCTGACGCCCATGTCCATTCGCACCATGATCGTCGATGACGAACCGCTCGCCGTCGAACGCCTCCAGATGCTGTGCGCGCGCGAACCGCGCATCGCGCTCGTCGGCACCGCCACCGATGGCGAAGCCGCGCTGCGCCTGATCGAGGGGCTGAAGCCCGACCTCGTCATGCTCGACATCGCCATGCCGCTGCTCGACGGCATCGGCGTCGCCCGCGCCGTGGGCCGCATGGGCATCCGCCCGGCGGTGATCTTCGTCACCGCATTCGAAGGCTTCGCGGTCGAGGCGTTCGACCTGGCCGCCGTCGACTATATGCTCAAGCCCGTCGCGCATGATCGCCTGACCCGCGCCATCGACCGGGTCGAAGTGGCGCTGCGCAACCAGACGCCCGGCGACACGACCGCCGTCACCAGCGCGCCAAGCCCCGAATGGGCGGAGGAATTCTGGGTGCCGCACCGGTCCGAACTGATCCGCATCGCCACCGACCAGATCGACCGGATAGAGGCGGAGCGCGACTATATGCGCCTGCATGTCGGCGGTCACAGCTATCTGCTGCACCAGACCATCAGCAGCCTGGAGGAACGGCTGGACCCGCAGCAATTCGTCCGCCTGCACCGCAGCCACATCGTCCGCCGCGACCATATCGCGCGCCTGCGCCACGACGGCAGCGGCGTCTGGTTCGCGGCGCTGGCCGACAATGGCGAAATCCGCATCGGCCGCACCTTCCTCGCCAATGCGCGGGCGATGACCGGGCGGTAGCGGCTAGACCAGACTGTTCCCCGGCGAAGGCCGGGGTCCAGGCCCGCCCTCAAGAACTGGACCCCGGCCTACGCCGGGGAACCCGTGTCTTGACCGTTAGACAGCCTGCCCCGCCGCCACGCCACTGGCCCAGGCCCATTGAAAATTATAGCCGCCCAGCCAGCCGGTCACGTCCACCGCCTCGCCGATGGCATAGAGCCCCGGCACCTTGGCCGCTTCCATCGTCCGCGACGACAGGCCGGCGGTCGCGATCCCGCCTACCGTCACCTCCGCCTTGGCATAGCCCTCCGTGCCCGTGGGGGCGAAGGGCCAGTCGCCCAGTCGCGCAGCCGTCTGCCGCAGGGCCTTGTCCGACAGATTGCCCATTTCCCCCTGCACTTGGAGCCGCTCCAGCAGCGCGTCGGCCAGCCGCTCGGTCAGCGCCTGCGCCAGCACCTTGCGCAGGCTGGTGCGCGGCCGTTCCCGCTTTTCCGCGAGCAGCCAGTCGGCCGCCCGGTCCGGCAGGAAATCGACCTGGATCGGCGTGCGATGCTGCCAATAGCTGCTGATCTGCAACATCGCCGGGCCGGACAGACCGCGATGGGTGAACAAGGCGGCCTCGCGAAAGCGGGTCTTGTTCCAGCGCACGACGACATCGGCCGACACGCCGGACAACGACTGAAACAGTTGTTCCTCCGGCCCCAGCGTGAAGGGCACCAGCGCCGGGCGCGGCTGTATGATGCTGAGGCCGAACTGCCGGGCGACGTCATAGGCAAAGCCCGTCGCCCCCATTTTCGGGATCGACGGTCCCCCGGTGGCGAGCACCAGCGCCGGCGCGCGATGCTCGACCCCGCCGATCGTCACGCGATACATCCCGTCGCCACGCTGGATGTCCGTGACGCTCTGGCCCAGCATGATCGTCACGTCGCCCTTGGCGCATTCCTCCGCCAGCATCGCGACGATCTGCTTGGCCGACCCGTCGCAGAAGAGCTGCCCCAGCGTCTTTTCGTGCCAGGCGATGCCATATTGTTCCACTAGCGAAATGAAATCCTGCGCGCTGTAGCGCCCCAGCGCCGATTTGGCGAAATGGGGGTTGGCCGACAGGTAGCGATCGGCGGCGCTATGGATGTTGGTGAAATTGCAGCGACCACCGCCGGAAATCAGGATCTTCTTACCCACAGCCTCGGCATGGTCGACCAGCAATACCTGTCGCTTTCGCTGTCCGGCAACGCTGGCACACATCATCCCCGCCGCGCCCGCCCCCAATATGATGGCGTCGTAATGAGCCATTACCGCCCCCGCTTCAAACGCACGACGGCCTCATCCAACGCCTGGAGGAACCGCGATCGGTCGGCCTTGCCGAAGGGCGGCGGTCCGCCGATCTGCTCTCCCCCGCGCGCAGGTCCGCCATGATCGCCCGCGTCGCGATCGCCGCCCCGATCGAGCTATGGGTGAAGGGCTTGCCATTGGACGCGATGACGACCGCCCCGGCTTTCAGGCACCGGTCGGCCAGCAAGATGTCGGCGGTGATGCATATCGACGCCGCGTCCGCCCGTTCCGCGATCCAGTCGTCCGCCGCATCGAACCCGTCGCTCACCACCACCCGGTCGAGCAGCGGATGGGCGGGAATGCGGATCGGGCTGTTGCTCACGATCGTCACGGGGATGTCATGCCGCCAGGCGACCTTGTAGATCTCCTCCTTCACGGGGCAGGCATCGGCATCGACCAATATCTTCATGGGTGGGGGCGATAGGCCGTGGGGCCGGTCGAGACAATGGTCGGACGACGAATAGCTGATGGCAAATATAATGCGTGGCCCAACCAACGGCTTGTTCCCCGGCGCAGGCCGGGCCCCAGTTCAGACCGTGGAACTGGACCCCGGCCTGCGCCGGGGAACGGATAATGCCTCTTCCCGTCCTTTGTGGGCTTTATACAGCAATCTGTTTCCTCTATTTTCCCCCAGGACCATTCCCCGCCTTCACCCCGTGCCGATCCTGCCCTACATGGGCGAATATGAGCGCTCCCCTGTATAACAAGGACATCTTGCGGCTAGCCGCCGGCATCCCGCACCATGCCCGCCTGCCCGATCCCCAGGCCAGCGTCGAGAGGCGCTCCCCCACCTGCGGATCGCGGGTGACGGCCGATGCGCGGATGGCGGACGGTCGCCTGGCCGACATGGGCCTGGACGTGAAGGCCTGCGCCTTGGGCCAGGCCTCCGCCGCGCTGATGGCGGGCCATGCGATCGGCCTGACCGCGCAGGAACTGGCCGAAGCGCGCGACAAGCTGGCCGCCTATCTGGCGGGGACGAGCGAAGACCTGGATTTCTGGCCAGGCCTGGCCGTGCTGGCCCCGGCGCGCGGCTATCCCGCCCGCCACGCCTCGATCCGCCTCGGCTTCGAAGCGATCGCGGAAGCCGCGCGGATGGCGGACGCCTGATGTCCGCCGCGCCCGCATCCGTCCCGCCCGTCCCGATCAGCGCCACCGACATATTGTTGAGCGACGGCGTCATCCTGCTCGGCGCCGCCGTCCTCTTCGTCCTGCTCTTCCGCCGCTTCGGCCTGGGCGCGGTGCTGGGCTATCTCGTCGCGGGCGCACTGGTCGGGCCGCAGGGCCTGGGCCTGGTCGGCGGCGGCGAATCGAAGCTCGCCATCGCGGAAATCGGTATCGTCCTGCTGCTGTTCCTCGTCGGCCTCGAACTCCACCCCGCCCGCCTCTGGCGATTGAAGCGCGATATCTTTGCGCTAGGCCTGGCGCAGGTCGTGCTGTGCGGCAGCATGCTGACCGCGATCATCTTCTACTTCACCGGCTTCACCTGGGGCGCGGCCATCGCGCTCGGCCTGCCGCTCGCCCTGTCCTCCACCGCACAGGTGCTGCCGGGCCTCAAATCCAGCGGCCGCATCAACTCGCCCTTCGGTGAGAAAGTCTTTTCGATCCTGCTGTTCCAGGATCTTTCGATCGTCCCGCTCATCACCATCGTCGCCGCGCTGTCGCGCAACCCGGCCGACGCGGGCGGACCGCCCGGATGGATGATGGCGGGCTACACTGTCGCCGCCATTGCGGGCCTCGTGCTGGCGGGCCGCTTCATTCTTCGCCCGCTCCTGGGGCTGGTCGGGCGACTGGGCGAGCGCGAGATGTTCGTCGTCGTCGGTCTCTTCACCGTTCTTGCCGCCGCCGCGCTGATGCACAGCCTGCACCTCTCGACCGCGCTGGGCGCCTTCGTCGCGGGCGTCATGCTCGCCGATTCGCCCTACCGGCACGAGATTGAGGCCGACGTCGAACCCTTCCGCTCGATCCTGCTCGGCCTCTTTTTCCTGGCCGTGGGCATGGTGCTGGACCTGCGCGCCGTCGCCGCCAACCCGCTATTCGTCCTGTCGATGGCCGCGATCCTGGTCGCGACCAAGGCGGCGATCGTCACCGGCCTCGCCCGCCTGTTCGGCATGGCGTGGAAACAGGCGCTGGGCGCGGGGTTGCTCCTGTCCCAAGGCGGCGAATTCGGCTTCGTCCTCTTCGCCCAGGCGCAGAACGCCCTGCTGATCGCGCCCGAAGCGGCCAGCCTGTTCAGCGCGATCGTCACCTTCTCCATGGCGACGACGCCCTTCCTGATGCTGTTCGCCCGCCGTTTCGAATTTGCCAGGCCCAAGGACCTTGACGACCTGCCCGGCCCGGAAGACGCGCCGCGCGGTTCCGCCATCGTCGTGGGTTATGGCCGCTTCGGCCAGACCGTGGCGCAGATGCTGATGGGCCACGGCTTTGGCGTCACCCTGATCGACAAGAAGCCCTCGCAGATCGAGGTGTCGAGCCGGTTCGACATGAAAGTCTATTATGGCGACGGCACCCGCATGGACCTGCTCCACCGCGCCGGTGGGGCGGAAGCGCGGCTGATCGCCTTCTGCATCGACGATCCCTCGCTCGATTCGCGTACGCTCCAGCCGATCGCGGAGGCTTTCCCGCAGGCCGCGCTGATGGTCCGCGCCTTCGACCGGCGGCAATTGATGGAATTGCAGGAGATGGACCTGGCAGGCGTCGTCCGCGAAGTCTATAAATCGGCGATCTGCATGGGCGTGCAGGCGATGCAGGCGCTGGGCGTCCCGGACGAAGAAGTCGAGGAAGTCGAGCGGCAATATCGCGAAAATGATGCCCAGCGGCTGGCGCTCCAGACCGAACATGGCACGCTGCTCGCGGCGAAGGACTTGATGTATCGCCCCGGCAAGGGCATGCGGCTGCTCAGCCGAGGGGATGGGGAAGACGCATGATCGCATTATCGGCCTGCCTGTCGGCCGCGCTCGCCATCGGTGCGGGCGCATTCGGCGCGCATGGCGTCACCGATCCCAAGGCGGTCGAATGGCTGCGCACCGGGGGCATGTACCAGCTGATCCATGCGGTCGCGGCGATCGCCATAATGGGCGTCGCGCGCGGTGCGGCGGCGCTGATGCTCACCGGCGCGGCGATCTTTGCCCTCACCCTCTACGCGATGGCGCTGGGCGGTCCCAAATGGCTGGGCGCGGTCACGCCGATCGGCGGCCTGTTGATGATCGCAGGGTGGCTGTGGGCGGCATGGGCCTTCGCGCAACGCTGACCCGATAGCGCCTGCCGCAGCGCGCCCTTGCCCCCGATCCCTCGCAAGCCTAGATTGAACGCCATGGCCGACCATCACCATCATCAGGAACCGACCGGCACGAAGCTGGCCGACGCCGCCCGCATCACGCTGGAAGCGAAGAACGAACAATGGACGCCGATGCGCGCCGCCATCTTCGACGCGCTGGCGGCGGAGGAGCGCCCGGCTTCAGCCTACGACATCGCCGATACGGTGTCGAAGGCGCGCGGCAAGCGGGTCGCGCCCAACAGCGTCTATCGCATCCTCGACCTGTTCGTGACGAACAACATCGCCATGCGGGTGGAAAGCGCCAACGCCTATATCGCCAACGCCCATCCGGGCTGTCATCACGACTGCATCTTCCTGGTCTGCCGCACCTGCAAGCAGGCGACCCATGTCGATGACGACAAGGTCACGAACGAAGTGCGGGCGGTCGCGGTGCAGGAAGGGTTCCATCCCGAACGGCCGGTGATCGAAATTCTGGGCACCTGCGCCAAATGCGCAGCCTGATATATGGTCGCCCGGCAGCGTTGCGCTTTGGCGCGGAACGGCCTAGCGCACGTCCCTTTGATGGGGAACGGCCTTGCGGATGTCCCTTCGACAGGGAACGGCCTCGCGGCCTGGGGAGTCTAAGTCTTTCATGAATGATCGTCCGCAAACCCCGCTTCTCGACCAGGTCGTCTGGCCGTCCGACCTGCGCGCGCTGAAGCCCGATCAACTGGACCAGCTGGCCGACGAACTGCGGCAGGAAGTGATCGCTGCGGTCGGCGTGACCGGCGGGCATCTGGGTTCGGGTCTGGGCGTCGTCGAACTGACCACTGCGATCCATTATGTGTTCGACACGCCGCAGGACAAGCTGGTCTGGGACGTCGGCCATCAATGCTATCCGCACAAGATATTGACCGGTCGCCGCGACCGCATCCGCACCCTGCGCATGGGCGGCGGCCTGTCCGGCTTCACCAAGCGCGCCGAATCCGAATATGACCCCTTCGGCGCGGCGCACAGTTCCACATCGATCAGCGCGGCCTTGGGCTTCGCCATCGCCAACAAGATGCAGGATCGTCCCGGCAAGGGCATCGCCGTGATCGGTGACGGCGCGATGTCGGCGGGCATGGCCTATGAGGCGATGAACAATGCGCGCGCCGCGGGCAATCGCCTGGTCGTGATCCTGAACGACAACGACATGTCGATCGCCCCGCCGGTCGGTGGCCTGTCCGCCTATCTTGCACGGCTGGTGTCGAGCCGCGAGTTCCTCGGCCTGCGCGACATTGCCAAGCGCCTCGCCCGCAAGCTTCCCCGACCGCTCCACAATGCGGCGCGCAAGACGGACGAGTTCGCGCGCGGCATGGCGATGGGCGGCACCCTGTTCGAGGAACTGGGCTTCTATTATGTCGGCCCGGTCGACGGCCATAATCTGGACCAGCTGATCCCGGTCCTGGAAAATGTACGCGACGCGGCCGAAGGGCCGTGCCTGGTCCATGTCGTCACGCAAAAGGGCAAGGGCTATGCCCCTGCCGAAGCGGCCGCCGACAAATATCATGGCGTCCAGAAGTTCGACGTCATCACCGGCGCGCAGGCGAAGGCCCCACCCGGACCGCCCAGCTATACCAATGTCTTCGCGCAGGCCCTGATCGCCGAAGCGCAGCGCGATCCCACCGTCTGCGCCATCACCGCCGCCATGCCGTCGGGCACGGGCCTGGACAAGTTCCAGCTGGCCTTTCCCGACCGCATCTTCGACGTCGGCATCGCCGAACAACATGCCGTCACCTTCGCGGCCGGCCTGGCGGCGGAAGGCATGCGCCCCTTCTGCGCCATCTACTCGACCTTCCTGCAACGCGCCTACGATCAGGTCGTGCATGACGTGGCGATCCAGAACCTGCCCGTCCGCTTCGCGATCGACCGCGCGGGCTTGGTCGGCGCGGACGGTTCGACCCATGCGGGCAGCTTCGACGTCACCTATCTCGCCACCCTGCCCAATATGGTGGTGATGGCGGCGGCGGACGAGGCGGAACTGGTCCACATGGTCCATACCTGCGCCGTCCACGACAGCGGCCCGATCGCGGTGCGCTATCCGCGCGGCAACGGCACCGGCGTCGCCATGCCCGAAGTCCCCGAACGGCTCGCCATCGGCAAGGGCCGCATCGTGCGCGACGGGCGGCAGGTCGCCATCCTATCGCTGGGCACCCGTCTGGAGGAAGCGCTCAAGGCCGCCGAAGCGCTGGAGGCCAAGGGCCTGTCCACCACCGTCGCCGACCTGCGTTTCGCCAAGCCGCTGGACGAAGCGATGATCCGCAAGCTGCTGACCACCCACGAAGTCGCCGTGACGATCGAGGAAGGCGCGATCGGCGGCCTGGGCGCGCATGTGCTCACGCTCGCCAGCGACCTTGGCCTGATCGACAATGGCCTCAAGCTGCGGACCATGCGCCTGCCCGATATCTTCCAGGATCAGGACAAGCCCGAAAAACAATATGCCGACGCCCGGCTGGACGCCGACGCGATCGTCGATACCGTGCTGACCGCCCTGCGCCACAACAGCGTCGGGGCGGAAGTTCGCGCCTGACGCCAACATATCGCAGGAACCAAATTCGCTCCGCAAGCGTAATGGGCTGACCGTGCCACCGGCAGCATAGTCGGCACGGCCCATAAGAGACGGAGGGGCGGTTGGCGGCGCATTATCGGGCATCATCGCATCGGTTCGCACGCGGTCGTACGCCTGCCCTTGTCGCCCTGATCCTCTGCGTGGGTTGCCAGCAGAAACCCGCTGCCGTCGCCCCGCCCCGCGCATCCGACCCCGTGCCCGCGCCACAGGAAAAATCGCTGATCGCCGTGCCGGTCGAGGCGGACTCCGCCGCTTTGCGCGAAGCGGTCGAACAGGCGGTGCCGCGCATCCTGTGGACGATCAACCGCCGCGAGCCGCGCTGCGTCGCGCCGCAGAAGGTCAAGATATTCGGCGGCGAGCTGAAGGTCACGCCGCCCATCGGCTGCACCATCGTCGGCACCGTCACCCGCGGCGCGGTCAGCCTGCGCGGTGAAGGGCGGGACATCATCGCCGACCTGCCCATCCATGCCAGCATCAGCGCGCGGGACGTGGGCGGCGTGCTGAAAGGCGAAACCGCGACAGGATCGGCGATGGTCAAGGCCCGCATCACCATCGATCTGGCGCGCGACTGGACGCCCAAGGGTACGGTGCAACTCCATTATGACTGGACCACGCCGCCCGGCATCGATTTTCTGGGCCAGCGCATCCGCTTCACCGACGAAGCCGACGAAAAACTGCGCCCCATCGTCGCCAGACTGGAGCGGGATCTGCCGCGCGAACTGGCGAAGATGAACCTGCGGAGCGAAGCGGAGAAACTCTGGCGTCAGGCCTTTACGACGCTCGATCTCAACAAACAGAACCCGCCGGTCTGGATGCGCGTCAGCCCGCAAAAAATCTTCTACAATGGCTATGTGATGCGCGGCCAGTCCATCCGGCTCGATCTGGGGATGGAGGCCATAACGGAGACCTTCGTCGGCGATCGCCCGGCCGATCCGCGTCCGACCGCGCTGCCCCCGCTCGACCGTTCACCGGTGCGCAACCAACTGTCCTTCTTCCTGCCGGTGACGGCGGACTATCGCGAACTGCAACCCGTCGTCCAGCGCGCGCTGTCGAAGCGCGCCACGCGCCCCTTCGACTTGCCCGGCATCGGTGCGGTGTCGGTGCGCTTTTCCAATGTCGCCTGCTATGGCGCGACCGGCGGACGCATCGCGGTGGGCGTGGACATCGCTGCCCGGCCCGCCAATTCGCAGGAGGAAATCCATGGCCGCATCTGGCTGGCCGCGCGCCCGGTCAACGCCGCCAACTCGCCCCGCGTCGGTTTCGTCGATCCGGTCATCACCGGCGATACCGACGGGGTCAGTGGCGACATGCTGCTGGCGATCGGACAAAGCCCCGGCTTTTCCAACCTGATCGCCAGCGCGCTGGGTCAGAATTTCGCCAAGGACATAGAAGAGCTGAAAGGCAAGATCGGCCGCGCCATCGCCGATCGGCGGGAGGGCGACTTCGTCATAAAGGCGCATGCCGACCGCTTCGATATCGGCACCATCCATGCCTATGGCCAGGGTCTGCACCTGCCCGTCCGTGCGACGGGCAAGGCGCAGATCAGTTACCGGCCGCTCTGATTATTGTTGCGGCGCAGGCGCAGGCGCCGGAGCGGGGGCCGAGGTAGCGGCGCGCGCGTCCTGCCCGTCACCTTCGGGCGCGGCGATGATGTCGCGGGTGGTCGCGCCCTTGTCCACGACTTCGGTGCCCGGATCACCGACCGACGAGCGGATGCCGGCCGCAGCATTGGCGCGCCCGGTCGCGCTCAGCGTGGCGCTTTCGCTGGCGCTGCGGGGCGCTGGGCCGCCGAACATCGCCTCCATCGCAGCCTTGCTCGAATTGACCGAGGCCGCAGCGGGCGAGCCGGGCGCGGGCGGCACCAGCGCGAAGTCGGGCGGGATCACCAGGGGGGCCTGCCGCGACACGGCGAATTCGTCGGGACGCTGGCGGTTCATCAGGCCGCCGCCGCCGCCGCAGGCGGACAGGGTGGTCACAAGGCCGGCGGCGAGGATCAGTTTACGCATTACTTCACAGTCTCCGAATTTGCGCCCTTGTCGCGCAGCAGCAACGCCCGCGCAAGCAGGATCAGCACGCCGATGGTAATGGCGGCATCCGCCAGATTGAAAATCAGGAAAGGCCGCCATTCGCCGAAATGCAGGTCGGCATAATCGACGACATAGCCCAGCCGCATGCGATCCACGATATTGCCGATCGCGCCGCCCAGCACCAGGCCCAGCGCGGTCACATCCTGCCGCGCCTTTTCGCGCCACATCCACACACCCACGAAACCGGCGATCAGCATCGTCATGCCGACCAGCACCCAGCGGGCGACATCAGTATCAGCGTGGAAAAAGCCCATGGAAACGCCACGATTTTCCAGCCAGCGCAGGCGAAAGAAGGGCACGATATCGATCCCTTCCAACCGGCTCTTGAGCGCGAGCGGATAGGTGACCGTATATTTGATCAGCTGGTCCAGCGCGAGCGTTACGATCGCGACGGTCAGGCCCAGCGGGCGATGATTGACGGCGCTCATGCCTTCAACACCGCGTCGCAACGATCGCACAGCGTGCCGTCTTCCGTCACTTCCGGCAGCTTGCGCCAGCAGCGACCGCATTTGTGCCAGGCGCTGGGCGTGACGACGATGCCGTCGCCTTCGCCCATGGTCACGCGCGCAACGATCGCCACTTCGGCGAAGTCGACATCACCCACCGGCAGCAACTCGCCCATGGTGACGTCCGCGTCCAGGCTGGACCGCACGACCTTTTCGCGCCGCAGCGGCTCGATCGCTTCGTTCACCTGCTCGCGCTGGTTGCGCAGTTCGCTCCATTTGTCGTCCAGATCGCGGTCGATCCACTTATGGTCGATCGCGGGCCATTCCAGGAAATGGACGCTCTCTTCCACATTGGGGAAGCGGCTCTGCCAGACTTCTTCCGCCGTAAAAGGGATGATCGGCGCGACATAGCGCACCAGCGCGTGGAACAGTGTGTCCAGCAAGGTGCGATAGGCGCGACGCTTGGGGTCCGACTTCGCATCGCAATAGAGGCAGTCCTTGCGGATATCGAAGAAGAAGGCGGACAGATCGCTGTTGGCGAAATCGAAGATCGCGCGGGTGTAGCGGGAAAATTCCAGCCAATTCTCGCTCTTCGCCGCCTTGTCCACCACCCCGCGCAGTTCAGCGTCCAGCGACGCCAGACGGTGGAGCATATAGCGCTCCAACTCCGGCATTTCGGCATAGGACACCGCTTCACTGTCCTCGTCATAGTCGGCCAGCGCACCCAGCATGTAGCGGAAGGTGTTGCGCAGCTTGCGATAGGCGTCGGACGACCCGGCCAGCACTTCCTTGCCGATCCGCACGTCATCGAAATAGTCGGTGCTGGCGACCCAGACGCGCAGGATGTCCGCGCCGCTTTCGCCCATGATCTTGAGCGGATCGACCACATTGCCGAGGCTCTTGGACATTTTCTTGCCCGTGCCGTCCAGCGCGAAGCCATGGGTCAGCACGGCGTCATAGGGAGCCCGCCCGCGCGTCCCGCAGCTTTCCAGCAGCGAGGACTGGAACCAGCCGCGATGCTGGTCCGATCCTTCGATATAAAGGTCGGCGCGGGTGCCCTCGCCATAGCGCCCTTCGACCACGAAGCTGTGGGTCGAACCGCTGTCGAACCAGACGTCCAGAATGTCGTTCACGACTTCATAGTCGGCAAGGTCATAATCGGGACCAAGCAGCGCCTGATGATCGGCCCCGAACCAGGCGTCCGCGCCCGCGCCCTTGAATGCGGCGATGATGCGGGCGTTGACCGCCGGATCGACCAGATACTGACCGCTCTTGCGATGGACGTAGAGCGCAATCGGTACACCCCAGGCGCGCTGGCGGCTGATGACCCAGTCGGGACGCCCTTCGACCATGGATCGGATGCGGTTGGTGGAGCGCTCGGGCACCCAGCGGGTGTTCGCGATCGCGTCCAGCGCGATATCGCGCAGGGTCGCGCCGTTGCCCCCCTCACCCGTCACCCCAGCATAGGCTGGGGTCTCGGGCGTCAGTGTGCCTCCGCCTGAGATCCCAGCTTGCGCTGGGATGACGGACTGGGTCGAGGGCTTGTCCATAGGGATGAACCATTGCGGCGTGCAGCGATAGATGATCCGCGCCTTCGACCGCCAGCTATGCGGATAGCTGTGGCGGAAGTCGCTGGCGGAGAGCAGCGCACCAGCCGCGCGCAGGTCGGTGCAGATGGGGCCGTCCGCACCGTTGAACTTGGTGTTGATGACGCTGCCCTGCCCGGGGAGCCAGTCCCAATCGTCGCGATAGAAGCCCGCATCGTTGACCGCGAAGACCGGGTCGATGCCCAGCTTCTTGCAGGCGATGAAATCCTCCTCGCCATGGTCGGGCGCCATATGGACAAGGCCGGTGCCTGCGTCGGTGGTGACATGATCGGCGGGGAGCAGCGGGCGGGGCTTAGCGAAGAAGCCGCCCAGCGTGTGCATCGGGTGACGAGCGACGGCACCGGCGAGGTCGGAGCCTTTAAACACCGGCCATTCACTTTCATGGTAAGAAAGAGTGCCGACAACAAGATTGCCGCCTCGCGCCTGGAAGGCAGCGGCAAGATCCTTAGCGACAAGATAAGAGCGTGGTGAAACACCGTCCTTCAAGAGGATATACTCAATGCCTTCCCCATAAGCGATCGCCTGGTTTACCGGGATCGTCCAGGGCGTCGTCGTCCAGATCACCGCATGCGCGCCGACCAGTTCCGGCGCGTTCGGGGCTTCCACGATCTCGAACGCCACGTCGATCTGGGTCGACGTCACGTCCTCATATTCGACCTCCGCTTCGGCGAGCGCGGTCTTTTCCACCGGCGACCACATCACCGGCTTGGCCCCGCGATACAGCTGGCCACTTTCAGCGAATTTCAGCAGTTCGCCCACGATCGTCGCTTCGGCGTCGAATTTCATGGTCAGGTACGGATCGGCCCAGTCGCCCATCACGCCCAGACGCTTGAACTGTTCCTTCTGCACGCCCACCCATTTGTCGGCATAGGCACGGCACTGGGCACGAAATTCCTGAGCGGGAACCTCGTCCTTGTTCAGCTTCTTCTTGCGATATTCTTCCTCGATCTTCCATTCGATCGGCAGGCCGTGGCAGTCCCAGCCCGGCACATAGGGCGCGTCCTTGCCCAACAGGGATTGCGCGCGGACGATGATGTCCTTGAGCACCTTGTTCATCGCATGGCCCATATGGATGTCGCCATTGGCGTAGGGCGGGCCGTCGTGCAGGATGAAGCGTTCGCGCCCCGCGCGCTTCTCACGCAGCTTGCCGTAGAGGTCCATCGCCTCCCATTGGGCGGCGATCGCCGGTTCCTTCTGGGCTAGGCCCGCCTTCATCGGGAAGTCGGTCTGCGGCAGGAAAACGGTGGACTTGTAGTCGGGCTGGTCGGTCATGAGCGCGCTTATATTAGATCCGTTCGGTTCGAGCATCTTCGAGCGAAGCCGAGAAGCGCCGGTCGAGAACGGGGCTTCAAGATCAGTTCTCGACAAGCGCGAACCGAACGGATGTTGGGTCTATCAGGCCCGGTGCCTTAAGCGACGTAGGGCGTTCCCGCAAGGATTTGCCGCGCATCGTCACAGTCCTGCGCGATCCCCGCCATCAGCGCATCCAGCCCGTCATATTTCCGCTCCCCGTGCAGATAGGCGATCAGCTGCACTTCGACCGTCTCCCCATACAGGCTTTCGGCGAAATCGAAGAAATGGGGTTCCAGCAATTCCTTGGGCGGATCGAAGCTGGGCCGGATGCCCAGATTGGCTGCGCCGTCCAGAACTCGCCCATCTGCCAATTGCCCCCGCACCGCATAGATGCCGTAAGCGGGCCGCAGATACGGCCCCATGTCGATATTGGCGGTGGGAAAGCCGATGGTGCGGCCCAGCTTGTCGCCATGCTGCACAGTCCCCGCAATGGCATAGGGGCGCGTGAGAAGGCGCGCGGCGGTCGCGCAATCCCCGGCCTGCAACGCCGCGCGGATACGGCTGGAGGAAATCACGCCCTCCCCGTCCGACACTGGCGCGACCGCTTGCGCAGGCAGACCAAGTTCGGCGAAGGTGGCGACAGTACCGCTGCGCGCCCGGCCGAAGGTGAAGTCTTCCCCGTCACCACGGCGCTGACGCCCAGTTGTTCGGTGAGCAGGCGGACATAGGCGGCAGGATCGAGCGCCGCCAGCGCGGTGGTGAAATCGAACACCAGCATCGCGTCCGCCCCGGCGCACGCGAACAACGCGGCCCGCTGGTCCAGCGTGGTCAGGCGAAAGCTGGGCGTGTCCGGCCGGAACAGCCGCATGGGATGCGGATCGAAGGTGGCGACGATCGCGGGACGCCCTTCGGCGCGGGCGCGCGCGATCGCATGGCCGACCACCGCCTGATGGCCCGCGTGAAATCCGTCGAAATTGCCGAGCGCCATGACGCTCCCGCGCAGATGCGCAGGGATCGGGGCGCTGCTGCTAAGCCGCTCCATGGCGCGGCCTATAGGGGCGCGGCAGGGGCGTGGCAATGCGGCGTAAAAAGCACGAAGAGGAAGCGCTAAGCGAGCAGCCGCCCTACTGCTTTAGGCAGTTCAGGAAGCTGGTTCTCTGCATTATCCTTTACCGCGACGACTGTTCGATAAAAATGATTTCGTTCAGCATATCGCCTAACCAATTGATCCCGTCGTAACCTTATTTCAGTAGGATTAGGATGATTGAGCTCCCAAATTTCGAAGGCAGCCTCGTCACCTGGCAACACCCCGTCGCTTTTAAACAATAAGTCTAAGTTCCAGCGCGCTAAATCACCGATAATAGCTTCATCAAAAAATGCATCACCATTCATGACTTCTTTGTCTACGATCGTAATTAGATAACGATCAACAAATGGCGCCATTTGCGAATACATTGACGCACCGCCAACCAAAAATGCATCCTTATTAATCATCGATGCGTCGAAAATCGCCTCTTCAACGCTTGCAGCCCATTGGCAAGTTTCAGAAGTCGGCACCAACGTTGAATTATGCGACACAATGATGCTGTGTCGCTTCGGAAGAGGTTTCCCGATCGAATCAAACGTCTTCCGACCCATAATAACCACGTTACCAAGCGTGGTTTCACGAAAGAACTTTAAGTCCGATTTGACATGCCAAGGTAGGGCGTTGCCACAACCAATCACGCCCTGTTCGTTCAAAGCTACGATAGACGTCAAATTTCTCATACCGTGTAGCTGACCCTTGAAAACGACGGTGGAATTTTGCGTTGACAGAATAATGTCAGCAAATCGCTTACGCCACAAATCAAAGGTTGAATGACAATCAGAAATCTGTGGGCGAATGTGGATAACTTCACGTCGCTAAAATCTAAGCCGCGTCACATGCCCCATCTTGCGGCCGGGACGCGCTTCGTGCTTGCCGTAGAGATGCAAATGATTGGCCGGATCGGACAGGATCGCCAGCCAGTCATGCGCGTCGTCGCCGATCAGGTTGCGCATCTCCAACCCGCGCGCGGCGAGCGCCGTGTCGCCCAGGGGCAGGCCGCAGATCGCGCGGACATGGTTCTCGAACTGGCTCGTCACCGCGCCCTCGATGGTCCAGTGCCCGCTATTATGGACGCGCGGCGCCATTTCGTTGAAGACCGGGCCGTCGGCGCTGGCGAAAAATTCGCAGGTCAGGACGCCGACATAGTCCAACGCGTCGGCGATCCGCTGCGCCATGGCGCGCGCCTGCCCGACCTGCCCTTCGATCGCCGCGCCCGCCGGCAAGGTCGAGGTCGCCAATATCCCGTCGACATGCACATTCGCCGCCGAATCCCAGAAGCGCACTTCCCCATCCGCGCCGCGCACCAGGATCACCGAAAATTCCTGATCGAAGGTCACGAACCCCTCCAGGATCGCGCTTTGACGGCCGATGGTATTCCACGCGCCAACGGCATCGCCCGGCTCCGACAAGCGCGCCTGCCCCTTGCCGTCATAACCCATGCGGTTGGTCTTGAGGATCGCGCGGCTGCCGATCTGCTCGATCGCGCTTTCCAGATCGTCTAGGCTCTCGACCGGTGCGAAGGGCGCGGTCAGCCCGCCCAGGTCGCTGACGAAGCGCTTTTCAGCCAGTCGGTCCTGCGCCACGCGCAGCGCCTGCGCACCGGGCCGGACGAGGCCGTGGGCGGCCAGCACGTCGACTGCGGCCGGATCGATATTCTCGAACTCGTAGGTGACGACGTCCACACCATCCGCGAAGGCGGCCAGCGCTTGCGCGTCTTCATAGGCGCCCTGCGTCCAGCGCGGCGACACGTCGGCGGCCGGGCCGCTGTCCTCCGGCGCGTAGATGCAGGTGCGATAGCCAAGCTGCGCGGCGGCGGTGGCGATCATCCGACCAAGCTGGCCGCCGCCTAAAATGCCGATGGTGGCGCCGGGCGCGATCGTCGTCATGGGCTGGCCCTCAATCCTCGACGGTTTCGGCGACGGCATCGGTCTGCCGCGCGCGCCACGCGTCCAGCCGTCCGGCCAGCGCGGGATCGTGTGTCGCCAGGATCGCGGCAGCGAGCAGGCCCGCATTGATCGCGCCGGGCTTGCCGATCGCCAGCGTGGCAACGGGGATGCCGCCCGGCATCTGGACGATGGAGAGCAGCGAATCCATTCCTTTGAGCGCCTTCGATTCCACCGGCACGCCCAGCACCGGCAAGCGCGTCATCGACGCGGTCATGCCCGGCAGATGCGCCGCGCCGCCCGCGCCCGCGATGATGACCTTCAGGCCGCGATCCACCGCGCCGGTCGCGTAATCATAGAGTCGCTGCGGGGTGCGGTGGGCCGACACCACCTTGCATTCATGGGGCACGCCCAGCGCGTCGAGCGTTTCGGCGGCATGGCGCATCGTGTCCCAATCGGACCGCGACCCCATGATGATGCCGACCGTCACTGTCCCGCTCATATGCAGCTTCCCCTGAACCCGCGGCCTTTGACGCCGCCCGGAAAGCAAAGCCCCTTAGCGGCCGGGCCGCCAGGGAGCAATGTCGCAATGCGTATAAATATACACACTCCGTTCGGTTCGAGCTTGTCGAGAACCGTTCTCGACGACGCGTCTCGACTTCGCTCGAAGCTGCTCGAACCGAACGGAATTACCAGTCTTACCGTTCCGACAGATAATAGCGATCGATGGCGCTCAGATCGTCGGCCAGTTCATAGACGATCGGCTGGCCGGTCGGGATTTCCAGATGCGTGATTTCATCGTCGGGGATGTTGGACAGATGCTTCACCAGCGCGCGCAGCGAATTGCCATGCGCGGAAATCAGCACGCGCTTGCCCGCTTTCAGGTCGGGCGCGATCGTCGCTTCCCAATAGGGAAGCACACGGGCGATCGTGTCCTTCAGGCTCTCGGTCGAAGGGATGGCGATGCCGTCATAGCGGCGGTCCTTCGACAGGTCGAACTCGCTGCCCGCTTCCAGCACCGGCGGCGGAATGTCGAAGCTGCGGCGCCAGATCTTGACCTGATCGTCGCCATGCTTGGCCGCCGTCTCCGCCTTGTTGAGGCCGGTCAGGCCGCCATAATGGCGTTCGTTCAGACGCCAGTCCTTTTCGACCGGCAGCCAAAGCCGCCCCATTTCCTCCAGCGCCAGGTTCAGCGTCTTGATCGCGCGGCTCTGGAAACTGGTATAGCATTGGTCGAAATCCAGGCCCTTTTCGGCCATCAGCCGACCGGCGGCGCGCGCTTCCTCGACGCCCTTCTCCGTTACGTCGACGTCCCACCAGCCGGTGAAGCGGTTTTCGAGATTCCACGACGACTGGCCATGGCGGATAAGGACGAGAGTGGGCATTGGGCGCGTCTCCTGCACGATAACGGCGAATGATGCCCTCCCATAACGCGCTAAATTCCGGGCGCAAGCTTGTCCCGACGGGCCGCCCCACCACATTGCAGTCGCAGAAACGATGGGCTAGCCCTAGGCGCCTCAACCGGAAGGACATTGCACTTGGCATTTGTGAAGGGCGCGTGGCGCATATTGGTCGCGATCAAGGACGGCCTCGTTCTCCTCTTCCTGCTGCTCTTCTTCGGCGCGCTCTATGCCGCGCTGTCCTTCTCCCCCAAGCCCGGGAAAACCGTGTCGTCGGGCGCGCTGCTGCTCGACCTGGACGGCAGCATCGTGGAACAGCCCGCCGACGTGGGCGCGATGGCGCTGCTGTCGGGCTCCGGCCCGGACAACAAGGAATATCGCCTGTCCGACATCGTCGCCGCGCTGGATGCGGCCAAGAGCGACGACAAGGTGAAGGCCGTGGTCCTGAACCTCGACGGGTTTCTGGGCGGCGGCCAGGTCGCCATGGCCCGCGTCGGCAAGGCGCTGGACGCGGTGCGCGCCGCGAAGAAGCCGGTGCTGGCCTACGCCACCCTCTACAGCGACGACGGCTATCAGATCGCCGCCCATGCCAGCGAAGTGTGGAGCGACCCGCTGGGCGGCGTCGCGATCATGGGCCGGGGCGGCTCCAACCTCTATTATAAGGGGCTGATCGACAAGCTGGGGGTCAACACCCATGTCTATCGTGTCGGCACCTATAAGAGCTTCGTCGAACCCTTCACCCGCGCCGAACAGTCACCGGAAGCCAAACAGGCCAACCAGGCGCTGGCTGGCGCGCTCTGGCAAAGCTGGCAGGACGATGTGACGAAGGCCCGGCCCAAGGCGAAGATCGCAGCCTATGCCAATGATCCCGTCGCCGCCGCGCAGGCGGCGGGCGGCGACATGGGCAAGGCGGCGCTGACGGCGGGCCTGGTCGACAGGCTGGGCGACGAGGCCGCCTTTGGCGCGCGCGTGGCGAAGATCGCTGGCGAAGCGTCGGGCGACAAGGCGGGGAGTTTCGCCACGATCGACCTGCCCACCTATGTCAAAGCGCGCAAGCCCGCCAATGACGGCCAGATCGGCGTGCTGACGATCGCGGGCGACATCGTCGATGGCGAAGCCGGTCCCGGCACGGCGGCAGGCGACACGATTTCCGACCTGCTGCTGACCGCGCTGGATGAAAAGGATTTGAAGGCGTTGGTCGTGCGCGTCGATTTGCCCGGCGGCTCCGTCATGGCGTCGGAAAAGATTCGCGGCGCCATCCTGCAAGCCAAGTCCGCTGGTCTGCCGGTGGTCGTGTCCATGGGCAATGTCGCGGCCAGCGGCGGCTATTGGGTATCGACGCCCGCCGACGTCATCTTTGCCGAACCGGACACCATCACCGGGTCGATCGGCGTCTTCGGTATCATCCCCAGCTTCGAAGGGACGCTGGCGAAGATGGGCATCACCACCGACGGCGTACGCACCACGCCGCTGTCGGGGCAGCCCGACATAACCGGCGGCACCACGCCGGAATTCGACCAGATCATGCAATTGGGGGTCGAGGATATCTATCGCCGCTTCGTCGGCCTCGTCGCCCAATCCCGGAAGAAATCGCCGGAAGCGATCGACGCCATCGCACAGGGCCGCGTCTGGGACGGCGGCACCGCGCGTCAACTGGGCCTGGTCGACCGTTTCGGCGGGCTGGAGGACGCCATTGCGGAAGCGGCCAAGCGCGCGAAACTCGATCCTGCCAAGGCGAAGGCCTATAGGATCGAGAAGCAGCCCGACACATTCGCCCAGTTCGTGCAGTCGATCGCCGATCGCGAACAGGATGGCGCGACCGCCCCGCGCGACATGCTGGCGCGCCAAGCCTGGTTGCAGCGCGGCTGGGCGATGCAGGCGGTATCGGACGTGAAAGCCTTGGTCATGGGTGCGGGCGTGCGCGCCGACTGCCTGGAATGTCGCGGCTATGGCGCGCCGAAATCGCGCAATGCGGCGGAGGAGCGCGGCATGCTGGCGACGTTGGCGGGGTGGCTGCGGTAGGGACTCTATTGGTGGCCTTGCCTTATCATCGTCACCCCAGCATAGGCTGGGGTCTCAGGCGATGGCGGAATGAAATTCGAACTTGATACGACCAAGTTCAACTGCGCCGTGCCCCCGCCTGAGATGCCAGCCTTAGCTGGCATGACGTGTATCTTACATCACGCCTGCCCGTCCCTGTCCCGATACACCGGCAGTCCCAGCCCGCGCCAGATCGCCATCGCGCGCAGTGCAAAGCCCAGCAGCGCGGCGATCACCCCCGCGACCGGCACGTCCAGTCCAATCCAGCGCAAGGCCACAAACAGGCCCGAGGCGAAAGCCGCTGCCGTCACATAAAGTTCGGGTCGCAGCAGGATCGACGGCTCCCCCGCCAGCAGGTCGCGCATGATGCCGCCGACGCAGCCGGTGACGACCCCCATGATCCCGGCGACGAAGGGCGGCACGCCAAAGCTCATCGCCTTGGCCGCGCCGAACACGGCGAAGGCGGCCAGCCCGATCGCGTCGAGCCAGTCCAGCGCCCGCTCGCTCCAGAATTTGCGCGGTGTGAACCACACCAGCAACGCCGCGCCCATACAGGCGATGGCCGGGACTGCGTCCACCACCCAGAAGACCGGCGCGCCGATCAGCAGGTCGCGCACCGTGCCGCCACCTACCCCCGTGACCAGCGCGAAGAAGGTGAAGGTCACCAATGTCTGCTGCAACCGCGCCGCCGCCAGCGCGCCCGATGCGGCGAAGACGAAGGTACCCACGATGCTCAATGTTTCAAGCACCGGACCGATCGTCGTGGCGAGCGAGGGCGTGGGTGGGAGCATGGCGCGATCTAGCTCTTTTCCTGGCATCATTGAAGTCCTGCATGTTCCCGCGCAGGCGGGAACCCAGTTCGGACGGCAGGACTGGGTTCCCGCCTGCGCGGGAACACGCCCCTGTGCCATCCCATCCTTTGTTTTCCGCGAAGCCAGCAGATGACGCCATCTGCTTCGAAAATGCTCTAGGCAGCGGCGTGCTCCCCTATTTCCGCCCCTTCTCCACCGCCAGCCTACTCATCAGCATCGCGGCGCGCTTGGCTTGGCGCTTCATGGTCGACAGGTCCGCTTTTTCCGCCGGGCTATGATCGCCGCTGGACGCCAGGCCCAGCCCCACCAGCCCGTCAGTGTCCGCCGCGACGAAGGCGATGTCGCCCGCCCCGCGCTTCAACGGATCGAGCGCCGGCATCTCCGGCAACCCCAGATCCTTGTTGATGCCGTTGAGCTTCGCCAGCAGCGCCTTGTTGCCTGCGGTCGGCGCCATCGACGGATAGCCCAGGTCGAACGCGATGCTGGCCCCGGTGCCGGGCAGGTGCCCGGCATCCACGATTCCCTGCATTTTCGCCTGGACGCGCTTCGTCTGTTCTTCGCTGAGCGTACGGAAATCGCCCTTCGCCACCGCAATCGGCGGAATGATGTTGGTCTTGCCCGTCACCGCGATGCGCACGCCGTCCTTGTCGACGTCGGCACTCTGCCCGCCGCCGATCAGCCCGACATTGAATGTCAGGTTTGGCTCGGGCAATTCCTTGCGGAAGGCGGTGACGATTCGCGCCAGTTCATAGATCGCGCCATCGCCCGCCGATGCGGAAAAAATGCCCGAACTATGGCCCGACTTGCCCGTCGTCGTCAGCGTCCAGCTGTTGGACGATCGGCGCGCGATCGATCCCATGTCCCTGCCGGACTCCTGGGCCAGCCCTTCGAAATCCAGCGCTACGTCAGCGCGCTTGCCCGCGGCGATCAGGTCGGCCCGCGCGATCGACACCGGATCGCCCGAATCCTCCTCGTCACCGGTCAGCACCACTTTGATGTTCGCGGCCTTCAGCGTGCCCGCCGCCTGCATGGCCTTTAGCGCCAGCAGCATCGTCACCACCCCGCCCTTGTCGTCGGAAACGCCCGGACCGGACGCAAAGTCACCCTCGCGCTTGAAGGTCTGAAACGGCGAATCCGGTTCGAACACGGTGTCGAGATGGCCGATCAGGAGCATCTTCGTGCCGCCCGCTTTCCCCTTATGCACCGCGATCAGATGCCCGGCGCGCTTGGCCGCGTCCATCGGCTGCCACGTTACGGTAAAGCCCAGCGCTTCGAATTCCGGCCGCAGCATATCGGCCACGGCCTTCACGCCTACAAAGTTCATCGACCCGCTATTCTGGTTCACCAGTTTTTCGAGCAACGAAATGGACGGCTCATAGCCCGCCTCCACGGTCGCGCCGATCTTCTGTTCCGCCGGGCTGAGCGCGGCATGCGCCATCGGCGCGCCGCTCATTAGCAGCGCGCCCATCAGCATCGCCCGCATCACTTCGCCAGTTCCGCCTCGATCGCGGCGACAAGCCCGGCGTCATCGGGTGCGGTGTTGGGCGCAAAGCGGGCGGCGACGCTGCCATTCTTGGCGATCAGGAACTTCTCGAAATTCCACAACACTTCGGGTTGCGGATTGGGCGTGATGCCATAGCCGGTCAGCTTCTCACGGAACCCACCGGCATCGCCCTGCGCATCGGGCTGGGCGCTGGTCAGCGCGGCATAGAGCGGGTGCTTGTCCGGCCCGGTGACGACGATCTTTTCGAACATCGGAAAGTCGACACCGAAATTGGTGGTGCAGAAGGTCGCGATCTCGTCGTTGCTGCCCGGCTCCTGCGCGCCGAAGTCGTTGGCGGGGAAACCGGCGACCACCAGCCCCTTGTCCTTATAATCGGCGTAGAGCTTTTCCAGCCCTTCATATTGGGGGGTCAGGCCGCATTTGGACGCCACATTGACCGCCAGCACCACCTTGCCTGCATAATCCGCCAGGCTGGCGTCAGCGCCCTTGATGGTCTTGAGCGGGATCTGCTGGATATCGGTCATGGTCTTCTCCTGGGAATCGGGTCGCGGCGGACCTTGGCATCAAATCGCCGCGCCGAACAGATGTCCCGCGCCCGCCGTCACCGCCATCGCCAGCATGCCCCAGAATAGGGTGCGGACGACCGATCGCAACGGCCTGGCCCCGCCCAGCCGCGCGCCGACATAGCCCAGCAGCAGCAGGCAGAGCAGGCACACCCCGACGATCGCGGGGATCGCGCCGCTCGCCGGCGTCAGCGCCGCCGCCAGCACCGGCGGCGCGGCGCCCGTGGCGAAACTGGCGGCGGAGGCCAAGGCCGCCTGCACCGGCCGCGCCGTCGCCAGATCGGAAATGCCCAGTTCGTCGCGCGCATGCGCGCCCAGCGCGTCGGCGGCCATCAACTGCTCGGCCACCTGTCCTGCCAGGTCGCGGGTCAGGCCGCGATCGACATAGATGTCGCGCAATTCCACCCATTCGGCATGCGGCTGGCTGGCGAGCGCCGCCTGCTCCTTGGCCAGGTCCGCGCGTTCGGTATCGGACTGGGCGCTGACGGACACATATTCGCCCGCCGCCATCGACATCGCCCCGGCTACCAGCGCGGCTACGCCCGACAGTAAAATGGACTGCGACCCCGCCCCCGATGCGGCGACGCCCGTCATCAGGCTGGCGGTGGACACGATCCCGTCATTCGCCCCCAGCACCGCCGCGCGCAGCCAGCCGACGCGGTTGACATAATGGATGGCGTGGTGGGGCTGGGCCGTGCTGTGCGTGTCCATGATTGCAGCCTCTCATCACCGTTCGCCCTGAGCCTGTCGAACCGAAGGTCGGCGAAGCCAACGGCCTTGCTTCTTTTGAAGAAAGGAAAGGGCTTCGACAAGCTCAGCCCGAACGGATGAGAGATGAGGACTACCCCGCCAACCCTTCCGCCTTTTCCGCCAGTTCCAGCCAGCGCTCCTCCGCCGCATCCTTATCGCTCCGCGCCTTTTCGATCGCGCTCGTCAGCGCATCGAACCGCTTGCGGTCGCGCGTATAGAGCGCCGGATCGGCCAGCGCCTCTTCATCGCGCACGATCGCCGCTTCCAGTTCCTCGATCCGCTTGGGCAGCAGTTCCAGGTCGCGCTGGTCCTTGTAGGTCAGCTTGGCCGACACGGGCTTGGGCGGCGGGGGCGCGGCAACCGCCTTCTTCTCCGCTTTGGCCGCCTTGCGCGGATCGCGCTTGGCGATCCAGTCGGCATAGCCGCCCACGATCACGTCCACGACGCCCGTGCCGTCCAGCCCCAGCGTCACCGTAACTGTGCGGTCCAGAAAGTCGCGGTCGTGGCTGACGATCAGCACGGTGCCATCATAATCGGCGATCACTTCCTGCAACAGGTCCAGCGTTTCGAGGTCGAGGTCGTTGGTCGGCTCGTCCAGCACCAGCAGGTTCGATTCGCGGGCGAATTCGCGCGCGAACAGCAGACGCGACCGCTCCCCGCCGGACAATGTCGCGACCTTCGCCTCCGCCAACGACGGGTCGAACAGAAAGTCCTTCAGATAGCCGTGGATATGCTTCCGCACCCCGCGCACGTCGATCCAGTCGCCCCCTTCGGCCAGCACGTCGCGGACGGTCTTGTCGCCCTGCATCAGGCTGCGCTGCTGGTCGATGAAGATCATGTCCAGCGTCTTGGCCAGCGTCACGCTGCCGCTGTCGGGCACCAGTTCGCCGGTCAGCAATTTCAGCAGTGTCGACTTGCCCGCGCCGTTGCCCCCGACGATGCCGATCCGGTCGCCGCGCTGCACGCGCAGCGACAGGTCGTCGATGATCGTCCGCTCGCCGAATGTCTTGGTGACATGCTCGACCTTGATGACGCTCTTGGTCTTGCTGTCGTCACTCGCCACCGCAATCTTTGCGATGCCCTGCGGCCCGTTCATCGCCGCGCGCGTTTCGCGCATCTCCCACAGCTTGGCGAGCCGCCCCTGGTTGCGCTTGCGCCGCGCGGTGACGCCGCGTTCCAGCCAATGCGCCTCGATCTTCAGCTTCGCGTCCAGCTTTTCAGCTGCCCGCGCTTCTTCGGCATAGACCGCTTCCATCCACTGTTCGAACCCGCCGAAGCCGATCTCGTTGCGGCGAATCTGCCCCGGTCCAGCCACAAGGTCTGGCGCGTCAACCGCGTCAGGAAGGCGCGGTCATGGCTGATGACGATGAACGCGCCATTATAGCGTGCCATCCAGTTTTCGATCCAGTCGATCGCGGCGATATCCAGATGGTTGGTCGGCTCGTCCAGCAACAGCAGGTCCGGTTCGCTCGCCAGCGCGCGGGCGATGGCGGCGCGGCGGCGCTCGCCCCCGCTCGCCGTCTTCGCCTCGCGCGACAGGTCTATGCCCAGCTGGTCGGCGATCGCCTCCACCGCATGCGCGGGCGGCGCGAACGCGCCCGACAGCGCAAAATCGTGCAGCGTAGCGAAGGGCGTGACGTCCGGGTCCTGCTCCAGCGTGATGACCCGCGCGCCCGGCTGCACCGAACGCACGCCTTCGTCCGCTTCGATCTGCCCGCCCAGCAATTTGAGCAGCGTCGTCTTGCCCACGCCATTGCGGCCGATCAGCGCCAGCCGATCCTTTGCGCCCACCGCGATGTTGAGGCCGCGAAACAGCCAATGGGTGCCCTGCGAGAGGCCGAGATTTTCGAACGAGAGAATAGGAGCTGCCATGGCGGTGCAGCTAAGGCCTACGACGCGCGGTAGCAAGTGCGGAACCGGAAAGCTGTCCGACGGCTTTCAACGCATGTCAGCGTCCATTCATCGCACCCCGGCCAAATGGGGCGCACGACTTCCAGAGGAGAAATATCCATGAAATCCGCTCTCGCCCTGATGGCGCTCGGCGTTGCCGCCCTGCCGATTGCGGCCGTCGCCCAGACCAGCGTCACCATCGCCGAGACGGCGCCGGTCGTGACGCTCAACGTCACCGAAAGCGTCGAGGCTGCGCCAAACGTCGCGACCGTCGGCACCGGCGTCCAGACCCGCGCCCAGACCGCACAGGCCGCGATGCAGGACAATGCCGCCAAGACCGAAAAGCTGATCGCCGCCCTCGCCAAGGCAGGGATCGCCAAGAAGGACATCCAGACCAGCGGCATCAACCTGTCGGCCCAATATGACTATAGCAACCGCGACGGCCAGCCCGAAGGACCGCGCTTCATCGGCTATGAAGCGTCCAACCAGCTGACCGTGAAGCTGCGCGACATCAAAAAGGTCGGCGCCTCGCTCGACGCCATGGTTGCGGCAGGCGCGACCAACATCAATGGCCCGACCTTCTCCATCGAAGACCCCTCGCCCCTGATCGTGCAGGCGCGCGGCGCGGCGCTAAAGAGCGCGAAGGCGCAGGCCGATTATTATGCGCAGGCGGCGGGTTTCCGCTCGGCCCGCCTCGTGTCGATCAGCGAAAACAACAGTGGCGGCCAGCCACCCATGCCCATGATGCAAAGCGCCCGCTTCAAGGCGGACGCCGTGACGACGACCCCGGTCGAACCCGGCCAGGTCAGCGCTTCGGTGACGCTCACGGTCCAATATGCGCTGGATAAGTAAGATCTGCCGATAAACCGACATCGTCATCCCCGCGCAGGCGGGGATGACCCTGAATAGAAGAGGCGGCGATGTAGCGACATCGCCGCCTCTTCTATTCGCCGTCCGTCTATTCACCACCTGTTCAATGCCCTGCGCCTATGTCATGCCCATGCCTATGCCATGGAACCGCCTGCCCCGCTCCCTGACCTTCGCCTTCGGCGCGACCCTTGCCCTGACGATGGCCATGCCCGCCGCCGACGCGGGCAATCGTCGTGACGAACAGGACGCCGCGCGCCGCGCCATGCTGGACGGGCAGGTCATGCCCTTCGCCATGATCAAGCGCCGCGTCGACGCGGCGATGGGCGGCGCATCCTATGTCGGCAGCGAATTCGACCCGTCGTCCAACCGCTATCGCCTGAAATATGTGAAGGACGGGAAGGTGATGTGGGTTGATGCGGATGGCCGGACAGGCGATATCATCGGTATGGCGCGCTGACCCGCACGCTTCACGACACGCAATAAGAGAAACGGACCAGACCCATGCGCCTGCTGATCGTCGAGGATGAACCGAATCTGGGCCAGCAGCTCAGGAACACGCTGGAGGGCGCAGGCTATGCCGTGGACCTTGCCACCGATGGCGAGGACGGCCATTTTCTGGGCGCGACCGAAAGCTATGACGCGGTCGTGCTGGACCTGGGCCTGCCCACCATCGACGGCCTGACCGTGCTGGACCGCTGGCGCAAGGAAGGCCGCGCCTTTCCCGTGCTGGTGCTGACCGCGCGCGACAGCTGGTCGGACAAGGTGGCAGGGCTGGATGCGGGCGCGGACGACTATCTCGCCAAGCCGTTCCAGAGCGAGGAACTGATCGCCCGCCTGCGCGCGCTCATCCGCCGCGCGTCGGGCAATGCGTCGAGCGAACTTATCGCAGGCGATGTCCGGCTGGACACCCGGTCTGGCAAGGTGACGCTGAAGGGCGACCCGGTCAAACTCACCGCGCAGGAATATAAGCTCTTGTCCTACCTGCTCCACCACAAGGGCAAGGTCGTCAGCCGCACGGAACTGATCGAACATATTTACGATCAGGATTTCGACCGCGATTCCAACACGATCGAAGTGTTCGTGACCCGCATCCGCAAGAAACTGGGCGCGGACGTCATCACCACCATTCGCGGCCTTGGCTACAGCCTGGACGAGCCGGGGCGGTAACAATCACCGCCCTCCCAGCCCCGTTCGGTTCGAGCTTGTCGAGAACGGGTCTTGCCGCTCATATTCTCGACAGGCGCTTCTCGAAGCTGCTCGAACCGAACGGTGAATAGTGACGGACAACCTATCCCCTCCCCCCGTCCGCTCCACCGGCTCCATCAGCCGACGGATGATCGGCATCGCCGCGCTGTGGATCAGCGTGTTGCTGATCGGTGGCGGCGTGGCGCTGGACCGGGTGCTAGCGGACGCGATCACGCGCAATTTCGACGACGGCATGAATTATGTGCTGACCGCGATGATCGCCGCGTCAGAAATCGGCCCGGACGGCGAAGTGTTGTTCAACCGCGAACTGGCCGACCAGCGCTTCCTGGAACCCAGCAGCGGCCTTTATTACCAGATCAGCGCCAAGGGGCATGAAGATTGGCGCTCCCGCTCGCTGTGGGATCGCGCGCTCAAGGTGCCGGCGGAACATCAGGACCGCCACCTCCATATCTACAACAGCAAGCAATTTCCCGGAGAGGATTTGCGCATCATGGAGCGCACCGTCGTCCTGCCCGGCTCCAACACCCGCTGGCTGTTCATGGTCGGCCAGGCGCGCGAGGGGCTGGACGGACAGATCAGGACGCTGCGCACCACTCTGTTCAACAGTTTCGCGCTGCTGGCGCTTGGCCTGTTCATGCTGGCAACGATGCAGACCATCTACGGCCTGCGCCCCCTGCGCAAAGTCCGGCTGGAAATCATCCGCATGCGCAGCGGGGAGAAAAGCCGCGTGACCGAACCCATGCCCGCCGAAGTGCTGCCCATGGTCGAGGAACTGAACGCCCTGCTCGCCCACAATGAACGCCAGGCGGAGGAAGCGCGCACCCATGCGGGCAATCTGGCCCATGCGCTCAAGACGCCGCTGACCGTCATCATGAATGCGGCGACGGCGCAGGCGCCGGACCTGGGCGACGCGGTGATCCGCGAGGCGACGACGATGCGGCGGCAGGTCGACCATCACCTCGCCCGCGCCCGCGCGGTGGGTCGGCGCGGCGCGGCGCAGAGCCGGGCGGAGGTCTGGGCCAGCCTGACTGCGGTCGAGCGCGCGGTCCAGCGCCTCTATCCCGAAGCCCGTGTCGACATGGACGGCGACAAGGACGCCGCCGTCCGGGTCGAGCGCCAGGATCTGGACGAAATGCTGGGCAACCTCATCGAAAACGCCGCCAAATATGGCGGCGGCAGCGTCTTCGCCACCGTGGTCGCGCGCGCGGGCGGCATGGTGGAGATATTGGTCGAGGATGACGGCATGGGCATTCCCGAAACCGAACGGGTGCGCATCTTCGATCGGGGCGTGCGGCTGGATTCGGGCAAGCCCGGCACCGGCCTCGGCCTCGCCATCGTCCGCGACGTTGCAGAAATTTATGGCGGGACGGTCGCGCTGGAGGAGAGCGAGGATCTGGGCGGGCTGCTCGTGCGGTTGCGGCTGCCGTCTGCGTGAGGGGCATGTCCGACCCCTTACAGGCATCCGAAATCCGTTCGGGCTGAGCTTATACCAAGTTGCATTGATAGGAAACTATAGCCAGTTGTTCCCCGGCGCAGGCCGGGGTCCAGTTCTGAGTGCGGGACTGGACCCGGCCTGCGCCGGGGAACTTGCCCTATGGGTTAGCATCATCGCATTTTGTTGGGGTGGACGGCCTCCGTACGGCATCGCGATGTGCCAGAATGAGGTTGTTGTAATCTCAAACGAGGAGACCGTCCGTGGAACAAATTATCCGAATTGGCATGGATACGTCAAAGCATGTTTTCCAGCTGCACGGTGTGGATGCCGCCGATCAGCCCGTGTTGCGCAAGAAGCTGCGCCGCTCGGAGATGATAGCGTTTTTTGAAAAGCTTCCTACAACAGTGGTCGCGATCGAAGCTTGTGGCAGTTCGCATCACTGGGCACGATTGCTCGGTTCACTTGGCCATCAAGTAAAGCTGATCGCACCCCAATTGTCGAAGCCGTATGTGAAACGCGGCAAGAATGATGCAGCAGACGCGGAGGCACTTTGCGAGGCGATGAGTCGCCCGACTATGCGCTTCGTACCGATGAAGAGCGCCGAGCAGCAGGCATCATTGATGCTGATGGGGATGCGCGACAGGCTGGTTCGAAACAGAACGCAGCTCGCCAACGCGATCAGAGGCTATGCGGCCGAATTCGGGCTCACAGCGGCAAAGGGCATGTGCAAGGTTGAGCCATTACTCGATCGTATCGCCACAGATCCTGCAATCCCCGCACTCGCGCGTGAACTCTTTGCGTCCCATGCCGTGGAATATCGGCATCTGGAAGAACAGCTCGACGAAATCGACGAGAAGCTGATGAAGTGGCACCGGGCCAATGAGTGCAGTCGTCGTCTGGCTCAAATTCCAGGCGTCGGGCCGGTCGGGGCTGCCTTGCTGATGATGAAGACGCCAGCGCCGGAGCTCTTTGCATCCGGTCGACAGTTTGCTGCATGGATGGGTCTGACGCCCAAAGATCATTCGACGGCAGGAAAGAGCAGGCCGGGCATCATCACTCGAGCAGGCGACGAGGCGCTGCGATGCACGCTCGTGGTCGGCGCTACCGCCTTGCTTCAGCATGTGCGAACAGGACGCGGTAAGAATGCTACGCCCTGGCTGCTCGAAATGCTCAAACGCAAACCGCCGAAACTGGTCGCGGTCGCATTGGCCAACAAGATTGCTCGTATTGCTTGGAAGATGATGATGACCGGCGAAGCTTATCGCGCAAACACCTCACCGCCACCCCATGCATGCGCAGCTTGAGATCAGTCAGTAACGGCGAGCACATATTGACGCTGCCGTGCTGATCTGGTGCCTGAACTTGCAGGAATAGCAGATGGTGTGATCAATCGATCCAAGGCGTGTGACATTCCGTTAATACCAATGGCCCTCCGAAGGTCGTCAGGTTGTTTGGAACACTCGCTGCGGAAACCATCTTGGCCAGCGTCCATGTGCGGACGCACCCAAAGGCCGGACATATGGACGCAAGCGATTAGATCAAATCACTGTGACCGCCTTGCAGGGAGGAGGCCGTCCACATATGGTATTAGTCGAAGCCCTGTCCTTGCCGGAAAGAAAGGCCCCCTTCGACTGCCTGCCAAGGCAGGCGCTCAGGACATGCTTCGACAGGCTCAGGGCGAACGGGCCTCAAGGATGGAACGTCCATTGCCCGCCCATATCCCGCTTGCCATCCCACGCCGCACCTGCAAACCAGCAGCATGCACCGCGCGGGCATCACCGCCGCGCTAAACAGGATAGTTCATGCGGCGGTATTTCTACCTTTTCGCGGGTTTCGCCTCGATCGGCCTAGGCGCGATCGGGGCGTTCCTGCCGCTGTTGCCGACCGTCCCGTTCATGATCCTCGCGGCCTTCTGCTTCGCCCGGTCCAGCCCGCGACTGGAGGCCAAGCTGCTGGACCACAAGCATTTCGGCCCGCATATCCGCCGCTGGCGGGACCATGGCGCGATCAGCCGCCGGGGCAAGAAAGCGGCGCTGGCCGCGTTCGCGTTCAGTGTGGTGCTGGCCCTGCTCTTTTCGCCATGGCCCTGGTTTCTGGTCCCGATCGCCGCCGCGTTGATCGGGGGCAGTTGGATTTGGAGCCGACCGGAGCAGTAAAGGCTGACCCCACCCGCCGGTCATGGACATTGACCACTCCAGCGACCCGTCTGCCCAACGCTATGGAATAGCAGAATGGGATGATGCTGACCTGTAGGCCTGCGAACAACGGGCTATAGGTTTCTATCCATGCAACTCGGTATCAGTTCATCGCCAGGATCATGTTCCGCACCTGGGGATAGACCTGCTTTTCCCATTTGCTGCCGGAAAAGACGCCATAATGGCCCACGCCCGGCTGGAGGTGATGGCGTTTCAGATGCGGCCGCAATCCGGTGCACAACGCATGGGCCGCCGACGTCTGGCCGACTGCGCAGACATCGTCGCGTTCCCCCTCCACCGTCAGCAGCGCGGTGCTGTGAATGGCACCGGTATCGACCTTGCGACCGCGCACGGTCAGTTCGCCCTTGGCGAGCAAGGTCCGCTGGAACACCATATCGACGGTTTCCAGATAGAATTCCTTGGTCATGTCGAGGACCGCGAAATATTCCTGATAGAAGGATTTGATCTTGTCCGCCTCTTCCGCCTTGCCGTCGGCGAGCAGCTGGTACAGCTCGCGATGCTGCGCGCCATGCCGCTCCATGTTCATCGACATGAAGGCCGACAATTGCAGGAAGCCCGGATAGACCTCCCGCCCGCGCCCGGCATAGCGGAACGGCACCGTTGAGATCAGATTCTCCTCGAACCATTCGATCGGCTTTTCGTTGGCCAGGTCGTTGACCGAAGTCGGCGCGGCGTTGGGATCGATCGGCCCGCCCATCAGCGTCATCGACCGGGGCGTCGCTTTGTCCTTGTCCTCCGACATCAGGGCGACCGCCGCCATGGCGGGGACGCAGGGCTGGCATACCGACACCAGATGCGCGCCTTCGCCCAGTTCCTGCAGGAAGCGGATCACATAGTCGACATAGTCGTCGAAGCCGAAGCGCCCCGCCTCCAGCGGCACGTCCCGCGCATTTTTCCAATCGGTGATATAGACGTCATGATCGCGCAGCAGCGTTGCGACTGTGCTGCGCAACAGGGTGGAAAAATGGCCCGACATCGGCGCGACGACCAGCACCTTGGGCTGCGCGGCCTCCACTTCGTCCTTCACGAAATGCAGCAGGTCGCCGAAGGGCAGGTCTAGCGCGACCTCCTCCCGCACTGGCACCTGCGCGTTGCCGCTGGTGACGCTGTCGATATTATAGGCGGGGCGCTTGTGCGTCAGCTTCGCGCCCTGGAACACGTCCATCATCGCGAACATGCGGCGCGGCATCGCCCAATCGGCCACCGGTCCCATCTTGTCGCGCATGCCAAGAGCGATCTGCGCCCCGAAACGTGCCGGGGCCAGCATATCGTTCAAAGCCTGATAACCACTATACAGCATGCGCATGAGGGGGTTGGACCTTATTCTATTTCCGCGAACCGAATCGATATTATGATGCAACGCTATACATGCTTTTTATGTTGCACCGCATCATCATAAATGGGAGGTTTGCCCCAAAGCAGGAGAGTCCTATGGCGGCCGCGATACTCACTCTGTCCAGCAAAAATTACTCGTCCTGGTCGCTGCGCGGCTGGCTGTTGTGCCGCCTTGCGGGGCTGAGGGTCGTGGAAAAGACGATCGCGCTGGACGACCCGGACAATAGGGCCGAACTGCTGCTGCTCTCCCCCTCCGTCCTGGTGCCGCGCCTGACGCATGAGGGTGCGAGCGTGTGGGACACGCTGGCGATCGCGGAATATCTGCACGAACTTTATCCCAATGTCGGCATGTACCCAGCCGATCGTATCGCCCGCGCCCATTGCCGGTCGGTGTCGGGGGAAATTCATTCAGGCTTCGCCAATCTGCGCTCCGCCCTGCCGATGAATTTGAAGGTACGCCATGCGCGCTTTCCGATCTTTTCCGGCGCAAAGCCGGATATCGAGCGGGTGGAAGCGATATGGGCCGAATGCCTGGACAGCTATGGCGGACCCTGGCTGTTCGGCGACGAACCGACCGTCGCCGACGCCATGTTCGCCCCGGTGGCGCAGCGCTTCCTGACCTATGCCGTGCCTGTGTCGCAAAGGTCCGCCGCCTATTGCCAGACGATCAACAGCTGGGATCTAATGCGCGAATGGATAGAGGATGCCCGCGCCGAGCCGGACGAAATGATCGAACTGGAAACCGAGTTCTGAACGGTCTTTCCCGCCAGCCGTCCGGGGCTAGAGCGGAGGCATGATCACACGCATCCTTGCCTTGGCCCTTGGGCTGACCGCCGTCCTTCCCGCTTCTGCCCAGACCACCGATCCCAAGCGGCTGGAGCAATCCGTCCGCACGCTGGCGTCCGACTTGTTCGAAGGACGCGCGCCCGGCACGATCGGTGAAGAGCGGACTATCGGCTATCTGGTCGCCCGCTTCGAGCAACTAGGGCTGGAGCCGGGCGGGCCGGACGGGCAATGGGTGCAGACGGTGCCGCTGCTCCACACCCGCCTGGGTCAGGCGCAGGGATTGCAGATCGCGCAGAATGGCGCGGCCACGCCCTGGACTTTCGGCAACCAAGTCTATCTGTCCACGCTCCAGCCCAAGGACAAGGTCGCCGTCGCCAACGCGCCGCTGGTCTTCGTGGGCTATGGCGTATCCGCGCCCGAACGGGGCTGGGACGATTTCAAGGGCGTGGACTTAAAAGGCAAGGTTGCCGTCTTCCTGATCAACGACCCGGATTTCGAGGCGGCCAGGGGCGAAGACCCGTTCGGCAAGTTCGGCGGCAAGACGATAACCTATTATGGCCGCTGGACCTACAAGTTCGAGGAGGCGGCCCGGCGCGGGGCAATCGGCGCGCTGATCGTCCATGACACGCCGGGCGCAGGCTATGGTTGGAACGTCGTCGTCAGCCCTGGCGGCGAGAATTACGACCTCGTCCGGCCCGCCGACAAGCTGACCAGTTTGCAGGTGCAGGGCTGGGTCGAGGGCGATGCCGCGACGAAACTCTTTGCCGGGGCGGGTCAGGATCTGGGCGCGTTGCGCAAACAGGCGCGATCGGCGACGTTCAAGCCGGTGGCGTTGAAGGGCGCAACCTTTTCCGCCGCTTTCCCGGTCACGCAGGAAGTCGTGCAGAGCGCCAACGTCCTGGCCCGCATTCCGGGCGCCAAGCGTCCCGACGAAACGGTCATCTATGGTGCGCATTGGGACGCCTATGGCAAGGGCAAGCCCGACGCGCAGGGCCGCATCTACCGCGCGGGGGCGAACGACGACGCGCTGGGCATCGCGGGCCTGTTCGAAATCGCCCGCGCGTTGAAGGCCGCGCCGGCGCCGAATTGCTCAGTCGTGTTCGCCGCCTGGACGGCGGAGGAGCGCGGGTTGCTCGGCTCCGAACATTATGCGCAGAACCCGGTCTATCCGATCGACAAGACCGTCGCGAACCTGACCATCGACGTGCTCCAGACCGGCGGCAAGGCGAAGGACGTCATCCTGATCGGCAAGGGGCAGAACAGCCTTGAAGATGATCTGGCCAGGTTCGCGAGCAAGCAGGGTCGCGTCATCACGCAGGAGAGCCTGCCCGAACGGGGCCTGTTCTACCGCGCCGACCATTTTTCCATGGCCAAGCGCGGCGTGCCCGTGCTGCTGATGATGGGGCTGGCGGGCGCGTCCGATCTGGTCGAGGGTGGCCGCGCCGCCGGGCAGGCGTGGATCGATGCCTATACCGGCACATGCTATCATCAGGCCTGCGACGCGGTGGACGACACATGGAAGCTGGACGGGGCGGCGCAGGACGTGGACCTGATGCTCAACATCGGCCGCGACCTCGCCAATTCGACGCGCTGGCCGCAATGGAAGGCCGGATCGGAGTTCAAGGCGGTGCGGGACAAGAGCGCGGCGGCGCGGAAGTAAGGTGGGTCGCCAGGTTACTACCTAAATACATTGTTCCCCGGCGCAGGCCGGGGTCCAGATCAGCGTTTGCAACTGGGCCCCGGCCTGCGCCGGGGAACAGTTTTGCTACAACTGGTCAACCCAACCGATATAGCGCACTGCCATGCGGCGGCAGGGTTGCGGTGACCCGTTCCGCCGCCCGCCCCAGCGCCTTGCCTGCCCACAGGTCGTGCACCGCCACCGGTCCGCTGATGCCCAGATCGCGGAGCTTTACGCCAACCTCCCGCGCCTTGTCGCCGGTGTTGAACAGCGCGACATAGCGATCCGCGCTCCCCTCCGCCTTGGCCGACCAGAGGCGCATGCCGTCTGCCACGAAATGCGGACGATTGTCGTGGCTTACCTGATTGACCGCCAGCACAGCGCGATTGGTGAGCAGCGCCAGCGTCGGCGCATCCAGATGGCGCAGGTCGCCACCCATGATGAGCGGGGATCGCGCGATCGCCCAGAGCGTCATCAACGTCTTCTGCTCGTCGGGCGTGAAACGCGTGTCCCGTTCGCCCAGCGCCAGTCGGCCGAGCGGCAGCATGTCCGCGTCGGGCCATGACCCCGGCCCGCGATAGGGCGTCCAGTTTTCCAGCCGGGTGAACTGCGCCTCCAGCATGGCCCAGTCGTCCCAGAAATCGTCGGAAATGCGCCACATCTGCGCATATTTGCGCACATGGTCGCCGCGTATCACCGGCGTTTCGCCCGGCGACAGGCTGAGGATGATGGCTCGGCCGGTGCCGACGATCGCCTTGTGCGCCGCCTCGATCTCCGGCGCGTGCGCGTCGTATGGGCGGCTCATATCGTCCATCTTGACGAAATCGACGCCCCAGTCGGCATAGAGCTGGAAGATGCTGTCATAATAGGCCTGCGCGCCGGGCTTCGTCATGTCGACGCCGTACATGTCGGGGTTCCAGGAGCAGATGCTGCCCTTGTCCGCGATGTCGGCGGCGCGATAGCGGGTGCCCTTGATCGGCAGGTTCGCCTCCACCGCCGCGCGCGGGATGCCGCGCATGACGTGGATGCCGAATTGCATGCCCAATGCGTGGACCTGGCTGGCGAGCGCGGTGAAGCCTTTGCCACCGGCGCTGGAGGGGAAGCGATTGGGGGCCGGGATCATCCGGCCGAAGCCGTCCATCGCGGGTTTGGGCCTGGCATTGTAGGTGTAGCTGGACGCGTCGGGTTCATACCATTGGATGTCGACGGTGAAGATGTCGTAGCCGAAGGGCAGCAGCTTTTCCGCCATGATGCTAGCGGTTTCGCGCGCCTGCGCTTCGGTGATGGTGGTGGCGAAACTGTTCCAGCTGTTCCAGCCCATCGGCGGACGGGGCGCCAGTAGTGCGCCCTTCCCGGCTGCCGTTTTCGTTGCGCCTGCGCGCGCCGTACCAGCGGCCGCAAGCCCTGCCATGCCGCCCGCAATCATATCGCGGCGGCTCGCTTTCCAGTTCATCTTCGTCATTTGTCAGAGTTAATAGCAACGGCGCGGAGAGATCAACCCGTACCGGTCGTATCAGGCTTTAATCCCCGCCAGCCATTCCCCGATCATCGCGCGTCCGGCCGCGACGGCGGCAGGCCCGTGGGCGTCATGATCCCGGCGCAGGGCAAGGCCGCATTGGCGCGCGACGTCCAGGTCCGCCCAGAAATGGGTCAGCCAATCCTCGAACCGTGGGTCTTCCCCCATTTCCGCATGAAATTGCAGGGCCAAGAGGTTCGGGCCGCGCCGGAATGCCTGATGGGCATAGCGATGGGTGGAGGCGAGCAGTTCGACATTGTCGGGCAGGTCGAACGTGTCGCTGTGCCAATGGAGGATCGGCACGCCGTCGATATGGCGCAGCGGCGATTCCGTGCCCGCGTCGTTCACGCTGACGGGCGCGAAGCCCAGTTCCATATGGCCGCCGGGATAGACCCGCGCGCCCAGCGCCGCCGCGATCATCTGGCTGCCCAGGCACACGCCCAGCGTCGGGCGATCCGCCGCCAGCCGCGCGGCCAGCTTTGCGATCTGGATCGGTATCCAGGGATGGATGTCCTGTTCGTAGACGCCCATCGGCCCGCCCATCATGATGAGCAGGTCGGGATCGCACAGGTCGACATCCGCGAAGTCGGGGCTGGCGACATCGACACGGTCGATATGATAGCCCGCCGCCTCGATCGGTTGGAGATAGCCTGCCGCACCTTCGCGCGGGACATGACGGACGATCAACGCTCTCTTCATTGCTGAGCAGGACGCTAGACAATCATGCGGCCGACCGCCACCCCAGCCTTTCTTGCCCGGCCGCAACCGCCGCTATCGCGCGGCGGGAAACAGGAAAAGAGACAGCGAAATGGACAATAGTAGCGCCATATAAAAACGGCCCCTTCCGTTGCCAGAAGGAGCCATTTTATTCTATAAATTCAATATGTTATGCGATCAAGCAGCCAGCTTGCGCAGCACATATTGCAGGATGCCGCCGTTCAGGAAATATTCCAGCTCGTTGATCGTGTCGATCCGGCACAGCGCGGTGAAGGTGAAGGTCGAGCCATCGGCGCGCGTCACGACCACGTCTACGTCCTGACGCGGCTTGAGACCCGCGACGTTGGTGATGGTGAAGCTTTCGTCGCCGGTCAGGCCCAGCGTGTCCTTGTTCTGGCCGTCCTTGAACTGGAGCGGCAGGACGCCCATGCCGACCAGGTTCGACCGGTGGATACGCTCGAAGCTTTCCACGATGACCGAACGGACGCCCAGCAGGTTGGTCCCCTTCGCCGCCCAGTCGCGCGACGAACCGGTGCCATATTCCTTGCCGCCGATGACGACCAGCGGCGTGCCGTCGGCCTTGTGCTTCATCGCCGCGTCGTAGATCGGCAGGGTTTCGCCCTTGTAGCTGGTCATGCCGCCTTCGACGCCGTCCAGCATCAAATTCTTGATGCGGATGTTGGCGAAGGTGCCGCGCATCATGACTTCATGATGGCCGCGACGCGCGCCGTAGCTGTTGAAGTCGGCCTGCGCGACCTGATGCTCGCTGAGCCACTGGCCCGCGGGCGACGATGCCTTGATCGAACCGGCAGGCGAGATGTGGTCGGTGGTGATCGAGTTGCCGAAGATCGCCAGCGGCTTGGCCTCGATAATGTCCTCGACCGCCGCCGGGGTCATGCTCAGCCCTTCGAAATAGGGCGGATTGGCGACATAGGTGGAACCGGCGCGCCAGCTGTAGGTGTCCGAACCGGTCACGTCGATCGCCTGCCAATGGGCGTCGCCCTTATAGACATTGGCGTAGCGCGCCTGGAACATGGCGCGGTCCATGCAACCCGCCATGGTCGACGCGACTTCGTCGTTGGTGGGCCAGATGTCCTTGAGATAGACATCGTTGCCTGCGGTGCTGACGCCGATCGGGGTGGTGATGAAATCTTCGATCACCGTGCCCTTGAGCGCGTAGGCGACGACCAGCGGCGGCGAGGCCAGGAAGTTGGCGCGCACGTCGGGCGACACGCGGCCTTCGAAATTGCGGTTGCCGGAGATGACGGCCGCCGCGACCAGGCCGTTTTCGTTGATCGCCGCGCTGATCGCGGGCGCCAGCGGGCCGGAGTTGCCGATGCAGGTGGTGCAGCCATAGCCGACCAGATTGAAGCCGACCGCATCCAGATGCGATTGCAGACCGGCGCGTTCCAGATAGTCGGTGACGACCTGCGAACCCGGCGCGAGCGAGGTCTTCACCCAGGGCTTGGGCTTGAGGCCCAGTTCGTTCGCCTTCTTGGCGACGAGGCCAGCGGCGACCAGGACGCCGGGGTTCGACGTGTTGGTGCAGCTGGTGATCGCGGCGATGGTGACGTCGCCGTCGCCAATGTCGAAATCCTTGCCCTCGACCGGCACGCGCTGCTGCGCCTTCTTGTAGACATTGGCCAGATCGGCGTTGAACACGTCATCGACTTCCGGCAGCGCGACGCGATCCTGCGGGCGCTTGGGACCGGCAAGGCTGGGGACGACGGTCGCGAGGTCCAGTTCCAGCGTGTCGGTGAAGACCGGGTCGAGCGTGGGGTCGATCCAGAAGCCCTGCTCCTTGGCATAGGCTTCGACCAGGGCGATATTCTCATCGGTGCGGCCGGTCAGGCGCATATAGTCCAGCGTCTTGTCGTCGATGCCGAAGAAGCCGCAGGTCGCGCCATATTCGGGCGCCATGTTGGCGAGCGTCGCGCGATCGGCAAGGCTGAGCGAGGCGAGGCCGGGGCCGAAATATTCGACGAAACGGCCGACCACGCCCTTGGCGCGCAGCATCTGCGTGGCGGTCAGCACCAGGTCGGTGGCGGTGACGCCCTCCGTCAGTGCGCCGACCAGCTTGAAACCGACGACTTCGGGGATCAGCATGGAAACAGGCTGGCCCAGCATCGCGGCTTCGGCTTCGATGCCGCCCACGCCCCAGCCGAGCACGCCCAGGCCGTTGATCATGGTGGTGTGGCTGTCGGTGCCGACGCAGGTGTCGGGATAGGCGACGGTGACGCCGTCAGGGCCTTCGCTCGACCATACGGCCTGGGCGATATTTTCCAGGTTCACCTGATGGCAGATGCCGGTGCCTGGGGGGACCGCGTAGAAATTGGCGAGGGACTTGCTGCCCCATTTCAGGAAGTCGTAGCGCTCCATATTGCGCTGATATTCGATTTCCACATTCTGTTCGAACGCCTTGGGCGTGCCGAATTCATCGACCATGACCGAGTGGTCGATGACGAGGTGGACGGGCACCTGCGGGTTGATCTTGCTGGCGTCGGCGCCCAGCGCGTTCATCGCATCGCGCATGGCGGCAAGGTCGACCACGCAGGGGACGCCGGTGAAATCCTGAAGCAGCACGCGCGCGGGGCGATACTGGATTTCACGCTCCGCCTTGCCACGGTCATTCTGCCAGTCGACGATCGCCTGGATGTCATCGGTGGTGACGGTGACGCCATCCTCGAAGCGGAGCAGGTTTTCCAGCAGCACCTTCATCGAGAAAGGCAGGCGCGAAACGTCTCCAAGCTTCGCGGCGGCCTTCTTGAACGAATAATAGGCGATGTCCTTGCCATCGACGTTCAAAACGTCGCGCGTGCCCAATGTGTCCTGTCCGATGGCGGTCATAAGATGTGCGTCTCCTCGCATGGCGCTTCGGCCAGAGGATGAACGCAATTCCACCAGTGTCTCGCCGGACCGTGATAGACGACCGGTCGGCAAGGTGGCGAACAAGCGCCCCAACCAGTGGTCGAAGCAGGTATGTCCCGATGCTGCGGTGCCATACAGATTGGGGCTGGCAAGTCAAATGGACAAACCAGCCGAACGATCCTTTATTTCCGTCATTTTCTGTTGCTGACAATGGTTCGCAGGAAACCAATGGCGCGTGATACGTTTAGGATGTGCAACAAGGGGACATCCAGCCATGACTGCGACCAGTTCAGGTGCCGCCGAACGATCTTCCGTCCATGTGCTGGCCTATCGCCCTGGGCGCGCGGCCGCCTGCCCCGACTGTGGCGAACGCCAGTGGATCGTGGGGCGGGTGATGGCCGAGTGCGCCTGTTGCGAAGCCGTTCTGCCGATCGATCTTAGCTATCGGGGCTGGAGTGGCGCGGTGGTTCAGCCTGTGGTGCTGGAGCCGTTCCCGATCAGCTGACGCCGGTCAGGCGCGCGCCTTTTCCGCCGCGATCCATGCGTCGATCTGGCTTTCCAGCACCGTCAGCGGCACCGCGCCCTGCGAAAGGACCGCGTCGTGGAAGCGGCGCAGGTCGAACTTGGCACCCAGCGCCTCCTCCGCCTTCGCCCGCAGCGCTCGGATCCTGATCTCCCCCAGCTTGTAGCCCAGCGCCTGGCCCGGCCAGCTGATGTAGCGATTGACCTCCGCATCAATGTTCGCGGCGCTGAGCGCGCTGTTGCTTTGCATGAAGGCGACCGCCTTGGCCTTGTCCCAGCCCTTGGCGTGGATGCCGGTATCGACCACGAGGCGGCAGGCGCGCCACATTTCGTAGGACAGGCGGCCCATCATCTTTTCAGGCGTGTCGTAAAGGCCCATCTCCTCCCCCAGATATTCGGTGTAGAGCGCCCAGCCCTCCACATAGGCGGTGAAGCTCGCCAGATATTTGCGGAACGGGGGCAGCGGCAATTCCTGTTGCAGCGCGATCTGGTTGTGATGGCCGGGCACCGCTTCATGCGCGGTCAGCGCGGGCAGTTCCCAATAGGGGCGCTGGTCCAGTTTGGACGTGTTGACGAAATAGGTGCCCGATATTCCGCTTTCGGGCGCACCGGGCATATAATAAGCGGTGGTGGTCCCTTCCGCTTCGGCGGCAGGAATGGCTTTGAGGCCATAGGGCAGGCGCGGCAATGTGCCGAAATAGCGGGGCAGCAACCCGTCTATCGCCTTGGCCTGGCGCGCGGCGACCCGCAGCAGCTCCTCTGGCGTCCTGGCATAATAGGACGGATCGGTGCGCAGATGCCGGATATAGGCGGCGCGGCTGGGATAGCCCGCTTGGGCCGCGATGGCGTCCATCCGCTTGCCGATGCGCGCGACTTCATCCAGGCCGATCTTGTGTATTTGATCGGGCGTCAGGTCGGTGGTCGTATGCGCCTTTACGCGCGACGCGTACCAGGCCGCGCCGCCGGGTAAGGCGGACGCACTGTCGCTCTTGCGGCAATGGGGCAGATAGTCCTGCACGAACAGATCCTGCCATTTGCGATATTCGGGCGTCAGGACGTCGCGGATGATCGTCACCGCCTGCGCCTGCATCGCGGTCCAGTCGGCATCGCTGATGTCGCGGGGCCTGGTCCGCTTGAACGGTTCGTAGAAGCGCGTGTCCTGCGGCTTGCCATCGACGATGCCGCCGATCGTCCCGGCATAATTTTGCAGAACCGAGCAGGGCTGGACATAGCCGCCCTCGATCGCCTGTCGCGTGATCGCAAGCGCGTCGCCATTCAGCTTGGGATAAAGCGACAGGCGCTTGAGATAGCTGGCATAGTCGGCGCGATTGTAGAAGGGCAGGCCGTCGGCCATGCCGGAAAAGCCCTGATGCCAGCCATAATAGCTGGTGAAGAGCATCAGCCGTTCGGCCTGATGGCTGTCGCCTTCGATATCGTCGCGCAGCATCCAGAGCAGTACGTCGCGGTTCACGCGGTCGGCGTTGTCGAGCTGCTGTTCCGGCACCGCTTGCAGGCGGGTAGCGAAGGCGCGCTCCGCCCTGACCTGCGCATCGCGGGCGGCGAGCGACATGTCGGCTATCTGGTCATCATAATCGCGCACGCCGCGCGCTGTCGCCTCTACCGGGTGGGTGGACAGATACCAGGCCCAGTGGTCGTCCATGACCTTGGCCAGTTGATCGTGGGCGGTGGTTTGCGGCGGCGTCTGGGCATGCACCAAAGCGGGCGTGGCGACGGCGAGGAACAGGGAAAGAATCTTACGCATGGGCGCAATGATTCGCGCGTCCGGCGGCATTTGGCAAGACGCTCAGGCGGCGGCCACGCCTTCGGCCTCCACGATGTTGTCGCCCGCGTAAAAGCCGCGCACCCGCACTCGCTTTTCGACATGATCGACGGGGACGCGCAGCAGGACTAGGCGATAGCTGCCGCCCAGATCGCGCTGGAGCAGGAAACCGGCTTCGTCGCGCAGCAACCTGCCCGTTTCGTCCACGCCAGCGCCGATCTGTGTCATGGCGTCAGTCTAGCGAGTTTTTGATGCCACGGCCAGCCAGGATGCCCAGGACAAGGAAGATGACGAAGATCGCCAGGGCGATGAAGAAGAGGATCTTGGCGATGCCGACGAAGGTGCCGGCGGCGCCGCCGAAGCCGAGCAAGGCGAGCACGCCCGCGATGACCAGGGAAATGAGGGCGAGCTTTAGCATGGGAATATCCTTTCACGGCGAAGGCGGTTCATGCATGGATCAACAGATGAGGGGGACGCTTGTTCCCCGCCCAAGACTATGGCTAACCGGCTATTATGCTTCATTTTCAGTGGTTTGGTTGAACCATCACCCTGCCCGGTCGGTTATTGGCTGATCCCCAAAAGGAGAAGGCCATGTCGAACAATCATGCCGTCAGCAAACTGGACGACCTCATCACCACGCTGATCGATAGCGTGAAGGGCTATGAGCATAGCGCCGACAAAGTGGATTCGGTCGATTTCCAGACATTGTTCCGTAATCTCGCGATCGAGCGCACGCAGGCGGTCGACCTGTTGCAGGCGCGCAGCCGGGCGCTGGGCGGAAAGCCCAATGCGTTCGGGTCCATGGCGGGCACCGTGCATCGGCGGATGGAGGATATCTTCGTGGCGCTGGGTGGCGGCGACAAGGCCGTGGTCCAGGCGATCGACCGCGGCGAGGATTATCTGCGCGAGGAGTTCGAGCGCGTCCTCAACGACTCGGCGATCGACGAAGAGACGCTGGCGGTGGTGCGGCGCGCGCATGACTCGGTGGCGCACGGTCAGGTCGTCGTCACCAGCCTGAAGGACCAGCTGGCGGCCGCCTAGCTTTTTGTTTTCCGCATTACGAGCCAGCAGATGACGCCATCTACTTCGAAAATGCTCTAGACCCAGCCTTCCAGCACCTGGTTGGGCGGCCGGTGGCCGTCGACCCAGGTGCGGATATTGGCGATCACCCGCGCGCCGGTGGCGTCGCGCCCCTCGAACGTCGCCGATCCCATATGCGGCAGCAGCACGACGTTGGAGAGGGCCAGGAGCCGGGCATCGACCGCCGGTTCGTGGGTATAGACGTCGAAGCCCGCACCCGCGATCCGCCCTTCGTCCAGCGCCGCGATCAGTGCCTGTTCGTCGGTGATTTCCGCGCGGGACGTGTTGATGAGATAGGCATGGGCGGGCATCAGCGCGACTCGCCGGGCGTCGATCATGGCGCGGCTGTCGGCGTTGAGCGGGCAATGGATGGACACGATGTCGCTGCCTGACAGCAGGCCGTCGAGATCGGCATGCCATTCCGCCTCCAGCTCCTGTTCCACTTCGAACGGGAGGCGGTGGCGGTTGTGATAGGCGATCGACAGGCCGAAGGCGCGGGCGCGGCGCGCGACGGCCCGGCCGATCCGGCCCATGCCGATGATGCCCAGTTTCTTGGACGCGATCCGGTGGCCCAGCATGCCCGAGGGACTCCAGCCGCGCCATTGCCCGCTGCGCACCAGCTTCTCCCCCTCGGCCAGGCGGCGGGGGACGGACAGGATCAGCGCCATCGTCATGTCGGCCGTGTCTTCGGTCAACACGCCGGGCGTATTGGTGACGATGACGCCCTTCTTCCGCGCGGCGGCAAGATCGATATGGTCGACACCGCTGCCGAAGCTGGCGATCAGTTGCAGCCTTTCCGGCGCGCCCTCTATCAACGCGGCGTCGATCTGGTCGCTGATGCAGGGGACCAGCACGTCGCACTGGGCCATGGCGCGGGCGAGGTCGGTGCGGTTCATCGCGACATCGCCGACATTGAAACTGGCGTCGAACAATTGCGCCATGCGCGCCTCCACATTGGGGGGCAGGCGGCGCGTGACGATGACGCGCGGCTTGGCGGGACGCGATGAGGTCTTGCGCGGGGGCGTCGTACGCGGTGTCTGGACCATGACCAAAGCCGCTATGCCCGCCTGTGGCATCGGTCAAGCGGATAAGGGCGAACGGGCAAGATCAACGCTTGTCGAGGCGGCCCGGCAAAGCGTATGGAAAGGCCATGGGTGACATGGGTAACGGGTCTGGAATGAAGCGGTGGCTGCTGGGCGCGGGCATGGTTGCGGCGTTGGGTGCTGCGGGCGCGGCTTTGGCTGCGCCGGGCAAGCCGGTGCCCTATTGGGCGTCGCTGTCGCATGACGAAGCGCGGATGCGCGTGGGGCCGAGCCTGGATTACCCATCCAACTGGGTCTATCGCCGCCGCGACCTGCCGGTGAAGGTGGTGCAGGTGCTGGGCCTGTGGCGCAAAGTGGAAGACCCCGACGGCGCGCAGGGATGGATGCATGTCCGCCTATTGAGCGACACGCCGACCGCGATCGTGCGGGCGCCGGTCGCGCCGCTGCGCGAATCCGCCAGCGACACTGCGCGCGCGCTGTTCCGGGCGGAACGCGGCGTGGTGGGGCGATTGAGCGACTGTTCGGGCGGCTGGTGCGCGTTCGACGCGAAGGGCCAGCGCGGCTATGTGAAGGCCAGCGATGTCTGGGGCGCGACCGACAAATAGGATTGGGCTGCGGTTCACTGCGCATATGCCCACTGTCGGGTTTGCGGGTGCGCGCACCGTACAGTAGACTTGGCATTCACCGTCACCCCAGCGAAGGCTGGGGTCTCAGGCGGTGACGCGCTATGGTAGGATTATGGTGAGAGGCGGCCACACCTACATCATGACCAATAAGCCGAGGGGCATGCTTTATATCGGCGTGACAGCCAATATCGTTGCGCGTGCGTAACAACATCGAAACGGCTCCGGCTTTTGCAAGAAATACGGTCTGACCCGATTGGTTCTGGTCGAGCCGCATGATGACATCATGCTCGCCATCGCCCGCGAAAAGGCGCTCAAAGCCTGGAAGCGGGAATGGAAAATCCGGCTTGTGGAAGAGAGCAATCCAGATTGGCGCGACCTGTCAGACGTCATCTTCTGACGCCTGAGACACCAGCCTTCGCTGGGGTGACGATCAAGGGAATGGCCACCATTAAGTAATGGCACAGCCTGTTCTAACGGCGACTTCTGGTCGCAATCACGAACGCCCTTTCGTCATGCCGGGCTTGACCCGGCATCCCGCTGCTTTCCAAGGCCGAAGAAAAGCGAGACCCCGGGACCAAGCCTGCCTTGAACCTGTCGAGGGGTCCGGGGTGACACTATGGTGCGGCTTACACCAAGAACCGAAACATTCCGCCCACGGGCAGCCCCCTCCCCCGTCTCACCATTCATAGGCCTTGGGCAGCGCCCCTTCCGTAGGCGTCGCATACCGATCCCGCAGCTTGGTCTGGCGGTTTTCCAGGGGTTGGGCGACGCCGTCGATCCAGACGGCGACGGGGGCCGAGGTCATTTCCAGCGGGTCGCCGTCCCACATCACCACGTCGCCCGCCTTGCCGGTTTTCAGCGATCCGATCCGGTCGCCCAGGCCCAGCGCTTCGGCGGGGGCGGAAGTGATGGTGCGCAGCGCCTGGCCCCAGCTGAGGCCCGTGGCGCCCGGCACTTTGGTGAGCGCGACCATATTGCCCGCCTGCTGCGTCGCGGCGCGCAGTTGCAGGGCGTCGTCGCCGGTCAGCAGGCCCATGGAGACGGTCACGCCCGCCTTGACCAGGCGGCCGACATTGCTTTGGGTCGCGGCCAGTTTTTCGAAGCTGGACGGCAAGTCTTCCAGGCCTGCGGTGATGACCGGCACCTTGGCCGCCGCGATCTGTGGCGCGACCATCCAGCCTTCGGTCGCGCCCGCCAGGATGAGTTTCAACGCCGGGAAGTCCTGCCGCAGGGCCAGTACGGCGAGGATGTCGCGCGCGCTTTCGGCGTGGACCATCAGCGGCATCGCGCCGCTGACGACCGGGACCAAAGCCTCCGCATCGACGCGGTTGAGCAGCGCGTCGCGGGAGCCGCCGTCATAGCTGGCCGGGGCCTTGGCATAATCCTGCGCCTGGCGCAGCATCATCTTGAAGGTCAGGATCATCGCCGCGCGGCTGCCGCCCGCTTCCTCCGCGCCCGCTTCGCCCATTTCGACATATTGGAAAGCGCGGGCCTTGGTGATCGGGTTCATGTCCGCGCCCAGATCGACCACGGCCCCCTGCCCGGCGAAGATGCTGGCGGCGGTGGCAGGCGCGACGACGGCGCGGGTGACGCCGGCCGTGCGGCTGATCGCGATGGGATTGGCGCGCGGGTTGATGACGGGCGCGACGTCGATCGCGGCGGAAAAGAGCGACTTGGCCGCGCGGGTGTCGTTGGTTTCGCGGACCGCCGGGACTTCGGCCAGGCCCACGCGCGAAAAGCCCGATATGATGCCGGGCGTCACCCATTTGCCGCCTGCGTCGATGGTCTTGACGCCTGCGGGGACGGCGACGCCCGCGCCTGCCGCCACGACCTTGCCTGCGCTGATGACCACGGTGCCGTTCCTGATGGGTTCGGAGCCGTCACCGATGGCGAGGGTCGCGCCGGTGATGGCGAGGGACTGGGCCAGGGCTGGGGTGGCGGTGGCCAGCGCCAACATGATCACGGCCGTTCGGTTCGAGCAGCTTCGAGCGAAGTCGAGAAGCGTCGGTCGAGAACTGCGCCCTGCAATGGTTCTCGACAAGCTCGAACCGAACGGTGTTTTGTGGGCGATCTTGCTCATTTCACATCTCCCGCGCCGATCTGGCCCAGTTCGAAATCGACCACCGGTCGCAGCTTCGGGTTGGCGCTGTCGTAGAGCAGCGCGCCGTCGATCCAGACCTTTTCGGGCCTTGTATAGGTGCTGAACGGATTGCCGTTCCACAGCACGACATCGGCCATCTTCCCTACCTTGAGGCTGCCGGTCTGGTCCGCGATGCCCATGGCGCGCGCGGGGTTGATGGCAAGCCAAGTCCATGCCGTTTCGTCGGATATGTCGATGCCCATGCGGCGGCCCGCGCCCAGCGCCTTGGCCGCTTCTTGGTTCAGGCGCTGGATGCCGTCCTGATCGTCGCTATGGACGATGGCGCAGGCACCGGCGCGATGGACGAGCGGGATATTCTCCTTGATGCCGTCATAGGCCTCCATCTTGAAGCCGTACCAGTCGCCCCAGAGCGCCGCGCAGATGCCGTTGTCGCGCAGCAGGTCGGCGATCTTGTACACTTCGACCGCGTGGTGGAAGGCGGTGACCTTGTAGCCGAACTCCTTGCTCATATCGATGACGTTGGCCATTTCGTCGGCGCGGTAGCAATGGTTGTGGACCAGGATCTTGCCTTCCAGCACGTCGGCCAGCGTTTCCATGCCGAGGTCGCGGGGCTGGTCTTTTCCGGCGGCGCGTTTCTTCTGATAGTCGCGCGCCTTGATCCAGGTCTGGCGATTGACCGCCATATTGCCCATGCGGGTGGAGGGTTCGCGGCCCTTGCTGCCATAGACGCGCTTGGGATTTTCGCCGCAGGCCATTTTGAGGCCCTGCGGCGCACCGGGGAATTTCATGCCCTGCATGGTGCGGGCGGGGACATTCTTGAGCGTGACGCTGCGACCGCCGAAGAGGTTGGCGGAACCGGGGAGTATCTGGAGGCTCGTGACGCCGCCATTGGCGAGCGCGCGGGAGAAGCCCGCATCCTGCGGCCAGATGCTATGTTCGGCCCAGACATGCGGCGTGACCGGCGAGGTCATTTCATTGCCGTCCGAGAGCGCTTCGACGCCGGGGGAGGGATAGTCGCCCAGATGGCTGTGGATGTCGATCACGCCCGGCGTCACATATTTGCCGGTGCCGTCGAACACCGCAATGTCGGCGGGGATCGGCGTGTCGGGGCCGCCGATCGCCGTTATTTTTCCATCAGAGAGGAAGACGACCCCGTTTTCGATGCGGCCCCCTTCCCCGTCGAAGATGGTGGCGCCCCGGATCACGGTGGGGCGGCCGGGATAGGCTTTGTAGGTGGAGTGATAGGGGTTTTCCGGTTCGGCCGACGATCCCTGATTCTGGCCCTGATTCTGGCCTTGCGCAGGCGGCGGCGCTTCCTTGTCCTTCTTCGCCGCGACGGGACCGGCCAGCCCTGTCAGCAGCGCCGCGATCAACAGCGCGCGTCCGTGTGTCTTCATGGCTTTTTCTCCGCGCCGATCAGGTCGAGATGCATTAGTCGCTTGATATAAGGGGACACGAGCAGGACCAGCCCGCCTACCACGATCGCGAACCAGCCGATGCGGGTGTAGACGTCCAGCACCTGGGTTACATTGCCCGCCTCTCCGCTGCCGGTGGCGCGGGCGATGAGGCCCGCGATGAAATTGCCCGCCGCCATCGCGAGGAACCATGTGCCCATGACCAGCCCGACCATGCTCGACACCGACAGACGCGTCATGGCGGACAGGCCGACCGGCGAGAAGCAGAGTTCCGCCATGGTGTGCAGCAGGTAGATGAGGAAGACGAAGAGCACGGGGGTCAGATTTTCGCCCGCCATCGCCGCGCCTGCCACCAGCACCAGGAAGCCCGCGCCGCACAGGACCAGGCCGATGCCGAATTTGGCGGGCGAGGACGGCTCCAGGCGGCGCTTGTCGAGGAAGGTCCACAGCACCGCGAAGAGCGGCGCGAGCAGGATGATGAAGACCGAATTGACCGACTGGAACAGTGAGGCCGGCACGTCCCAGCCCAGCATGTTGCGATCGACATTGCGGTCGGTGAAGATGTTGAGTGACGATCCGGTCTGTTCGAACAGACCCCAGAAAAGCGGGTTGAGCGCGATCAGGAAGAGCGCGGCGAACATCCGGTCGCGATCGACCTTGCCCAGGGTTCCGACCGTGCGCCAGAGGATATAGAGGACGGTCAGGGCGGAGAAGCCGAGCAGCGCATAGCCCAGCAGTTCGGCATAGCGGATCACCAGCCAGATGGCGGCGACGCCCAGCGCGGCGGCCAGATAGATGGTCCATTCCTGGCTGAGGCCGGTGGCGGTCCGCCGCCGCAATAGCTGCGGCGCGGGCGGCTCCCCTTTGCCGAGCAGCCAGGGTTTGAGCCACACGAACATGACGAGGCCCGCGAGCATGCCGACGCCCGCCGCGCCGAAGCCCCAGCTCCAGCCCCACAATTCGCCCAGCAAACCGCAGACGATCGGGCCGAGCATCCCGCCCATGTTGATGCCCATGTAGAAGATGGAGAAGGCCGGATCGCGGCGATGATCGTCGCGCGCGTAAAGCTCGCCCACCAGGACCGAGATATTGGCTTTCAGGAAGCCCGTCCCCACGATGATGGAGGCGAGCGCAAAGTAGAAGCCGTTGAGGAATAGCTGGTCCTGCCCCCCGGTCCTTCGGTGATGGCGATCAGGAAATGGCCGATGGCGATAAACACGCCGCCGACCAGCACCGCCTTGCGCGGGCCCAGGAACCGGTCGGCCAGATAGCCGCCGATGACGGGGGTGATATAGACCAGCGAGGTATAGGCGCCGTAGAGCAGATACGCCTTGTCCTCCCCGAAGAGGAAATGTTTGGTGAGGTAGAAGATCAGGATCGCGCGCATCCCGTAATAGGAGAAACGCTCCCACATTTCCGCGAAGAAGAGCAGATACAGCCCGCGTGGATGGCCGAGCCAGGTCTTCCCTGCCTCGGTCGTCGTCATGTCCGAAGTCGCCATTCGGCACCCTTTGCTTATCTTGTGTCCGGCCCGCCGTGCGGCGGCCGCTTATGGCGCGCAGCCTAGAGCCTATGGGTTCGTCCTGTCAAAAGGGCAGCTGGCTCTTGCGTAGAAGCGAGGGGAACGCCATCTGTCGGCACGATGTTCAACGACCTCTCCTCCCCGCTCGCCCTGCTCCAGACCCGCCGTTCCGGAAAGCCCCGCGACCTGATCGCGCCCGGCCCGGACGCCGCGCAATTGCGCCAGATATTGGAGGTGGCGTTGCGCACGCCCGATCATGGCAAGCTCGCCCCGTGGCGCTTCGTGATCGTGCCGCAGGACAAAAGGGCGGCGCTTGCGGACCTGTTGGAAGCGGCCTATCGCGCGGAGAAGCCGGACGCGGGACGGCTGGAGATCGAGGCGATGCACCAGTTCGCGCATCAGGCGCCGACGCTGATCGTCGCTTTGTCGACGCCGGTCGCTGGCAGCAAAATCCCGGTGTGGGAGCAGGAATTGTCGGCGGGCGCGGCGATCATGAACCTGCTGCACGCCACCCATGCGCTGGGGTTTGCGGGTGGATGGCTGACCGGATGGCCCAGCTTCAACGAGGATGTGCGCAACGCATTCGGCAAGGCGGGCGAGAAGATCGCCGGCTTCGTGTTCATCGGCACGTCGGGCAAACCGCAGGAAGAACGGCCACGGCCAGATTATGACGCGATAGTATCAACCTGGGACAGATAATTGCGGTTGAAACACAGCTGGCGCAATGCATATCGATTGACCCGCATGGCTGTATTATGGCACTGAGGCACTATGGCCGACGACTCCAAACCCGTCTATCTCCGCCTGCGTGAGATTATCGCCGCTTCCATCCTGGATGGAGAATTTGCCGATGGCGACCTGCTGCCGTCTGTGCGCGCCTTTGCCGCGACGCAGGGGGCCAACCCGTTGACGGTCGCGAAAGCCTATCAGAGTTTTCAGGATGACGGGTTGGTGATCGTGAAGCGCGGGGTCGGCATGTTCGTCGCCGATGGCGCGACCCGCCGGCTGCGCGAGGCGGAACGCGAACGCTTTCTGGACAGCGTGTGGCCGCCGGTCGCGGCGCAGATCAGGCGGCTAGGGATCAGGCTGGACGATCTGGATCTGGCGAAGGTCTAGCTTGTCCATGCCCTCGCTCTGAAGGTTCCCCGGCGAAGGCCGGGGTCCAGTTGAGAGCGTGGAACTGGACCCCGGCCTTCGCCGGGGAACGTTCAATGTTTCTATCAATGCACGTGGCTATTGGCCGCACGCTCAAAGAGCCGCCAGCGCGTCCAGTGCTTCCTGCCGTCCGGTAAAGCCGCGCGCCGCCGCCGCGCGGCTCAGGGCCAGCTTGGCCTCTCCCTTGCGCCTGGCCGCTGCATAGGCCTGACCCAGATGCAGTTGCAGCGCGGGCGCTTGGGGCGCGAGCGCCACGGCTTTTTCCAGCAAGTCGATGGTCGCCGGTCCCTTCTCCCCCGTCCGCAGCAGGGCCCAGCCGAACATGTCGGCGGTCACGGGATTGGCGGGCATCAGGCGATAGGCATGGGCGGCATAGGCGCGGGCGGCGGAGGAATCGCCCTGTTCCAGCGCGGCGCGCGCCAGATTGGCCATCAGCACCGCGTCATTGTCGCCGATCCGGGCGCGCACGGCCTGTAGCAGGCGCAGCGCGCCGCGCCAGTCCTGCGCCTGGATCGCCATGTCGGCGGCCCAGCGCTGCGCTTCCACATCATTTGGGTTCTGGGTGAGGAACAGGGTCACGATCTGACGCGCGCGCGCCGGGTTGCCGGTGCGGGTCAGGCTGGCCGCCAGCCGCAGGGCGGCGTCACGATCGAAGCGGATGTTGGCCGCCATTTCGTAGGCGTGCACCGCTTCAGGTGTTTGGCCCGCCGCCGCCAGCGCATCACCCCCTATCAGCCAGGCGTCCGGCGCGCCGGGATTGGCCCGATTGAGCAGGCGCGCGCGCGCGACGGCCTCCGCATTGCGGCCGGTGCTGAGTAGCGCGCGGATATAGGGGATATTGTCGCGCGCGGTCGCGGCATCGGCCGGTGCTGGGCCGGTCGCCAGCCGATCGTCCGCCGCGCTGGCGAAGCTGTCCGCCGACGCGCGCACGGGCCAGGCGGCGCGCGTCAGCATGTCGTCGGCCATGGCGCGATCGCCCAGCGCCTCCTGCGCGCGGGCGGCCAGCGTCAGCACATAGGGATCGGCATCGCGCTGCGCCACGATGGGCGCGAGCGTGGAGGCGGCGCTGGCGAAATCGCGGTTGGCATAGAAGGCGCGGGCCAGCAGCGTGCGCGCGGTGCGATTGTCGGGTTGCGCCGCGACCAGCGGGGCGAGCGCTTCGGTGGCGAGCACGGGGTTGCCGTCGCGCAATTGCAGGACGCCGCGCAGCAGCCGGGTGGCCGGTTCGTCGTCCAGCCGCCCCTGCGTCCGGCCCAGCAGCGATCGCGCCAGATCGTCCTGCCCTGCCCGCGCGGCCATCACCGCCTGCATGATCCAGGCGCGGGGGTTGGACGGGTCGAGCGCCAGGATGCGCCGGGTGAGGCCCAGCATCCGGGCCGCCTGACCGGCATCGGCGAGCGTTGCGGCCAGTTGTTCGAGCGTGGGCACCGAATTGGGATTGGCCGCCAGCGCCTGTTCGAACCAGGGCAAGGCGGCGGTGAGGCCATATTGGGCGCGCGTCAGTTCGCCGCGCAGGGTCAGCGCCTTTGCGCTGGCGGGGGCCAGCGCCACCGCCCGGTCGGCTGCGACGATCGCGCCGGCCTGATCCCCGGACAGGAGGCGGAAGCGGCCGATCGCGACCCAGTTTTCGGGATCGTTCGGTGTGGTCGCCAATACGCGTTCCAGCGCCGTGCGCGCACCACCCATGTCGCCCTGCGCCAAAGCGGCCTGCGCGATCACGCGGTCCGCCGCAACGGTCGATGCGGCGGGCACGTCGCGCGCCTGCGCCTCCCGCAACGCGCCTGCCGTGTCGCCTTGCAGCAACAACGCCTGCGCCATGACGATGCGCGTGTCGGCGGGCGATGCGCCCAGCGTCCGCGCGCGTTCCGCCGCCGCCTGCGCGCCCGCGCCGTCGCCCAGGTCCACGAGCGCGCGGGCCTGCGCGACATGGGCGATGGCAGAGCGGGGATTGCCCTTGATCGCGTTCATCAATTCGATGCGGGCGGTGCGTGCATCACCCCTTTCGAGCGCGGTGAGGCCACGGGTCAGCGCCGCGCTGCCGTCCCGCTCATGGCTGCGCCATTGCCACAGGCCTGCCGCGGCCAGCGCGAGCAGGACGACAAGGGCGATCAGCAGGATACGGGCGCGTTTCATCGCGCCTTCAACCCTGCATCTGATATTGTTTGAGCAGGTCGTAGAGCGTCGGGCGGCTGATCCCCAGCATCTTGGCCGCGCCGGAGATATTGCCGTCGGTCCGCGCGATGGCACGACGGATGGCGCGGCGGTCGGCCATTTCGCGCGCGGCCTTGAGGTTCACGACATCGCCCCCCTCGGCCCGTTCATCATCCAGGTCGAGGTCGGCGGCGGTAATCAGCTTGCCATCGGCCATGATGACGGCGCGCTTCATGCGGTTTTCCAGTTCGCGCACGTTGCCCGGCCAGGCCCAGGCGTCGAGCGCGGCCAGCGCGTCGGGGGCCAGCCCCTTGACCTGCGGGTTCATGTCGCGGGCGAAGCGGGTGAGGAAATGGCGCGCCAGCAGCGCCGGATCGCCGGGCCGTTCCTTGAGCGCGGGGATGCGCACGACGATTTCGGCGAGGCGATAATAAAGGTCTTCGCGGAAGCTGCCCGCCGCGATCATCTGTTCCAGATTCTGGTGGGTGGCGCAGACGATGCGCGTGTCCACCGCGATCGGCTGTCGCCCGCCGATCCGTTCGATCACCCGTTCCTGGAGGAAGCGCAACAGCTTGACCTGCAAGGCAAGCGGGATGTCGCCGACTTCGTCCAGGAACAGCGTGCCGCCCTGCGCCTGCTCGATCTTGCCGGGCGTCGTCTTGATCGCGCCGGTGAAAGCGCCCTTTTCATGGCCGAACAGTTCGGATTCGAGCAGCGTTTCGGGGATGGCCGCGCAATTGATCGCGACGAACGCACCATTGCGGCGGGGACTGGCGTCGTGCAGGCCCTGCGCCAGCAATTCCTTGCCAGTGCCGCTTGCGCCCAGCAGCAGGACGGACACCTGCGCGGCGGCCACCCGCTCGATCGTGCGGGCGACCTTCATCATTTCGGGCGCGCCGGAAATGATCCGGCCCAATATGCGCGCGTCGTCCGGCGCGGTTTCGGCGAGGCGCGCATTTTCGCGCTCCAGCGCGTGGACGTGGAAGGCGCGGCGGACGATCAGGCCCAGTTCGTCGATGTCGACCGGCTTTTGATAGAAATCATATGCGCCACCGGCAATCGCATCCAGTGCGCTTTCGCGCGCGCCATGGCCGGACGCGACGATGATCTTCGTATCGGGTTTGATCCGGAGCATGTCGGCCAGGGTAGCGAAGCCTTCGCTGGTGCCGTCCGGGTCCGGCGGCAGGCCAAGGTCCAGCGTCACCACGTCGGGCGTTTCCGCGCGCAGCATCTCGATCGCTTCCTGCCGGTCGCCCGCGATGAAGAGTTGATAATCCTCATAGGCCCAGCGGAGTTGCCGCTGGAGTCCCGGATCATCTTCTACGATCAGCAATTTGGGACGGGTGTCGCTCATCAGGCGGCCTTTTCTTGTCTATCTGTCCGGGGGGCCAGCGGCAGGCGCAGGGTGAAGCGGCTGCCCGCGCCGGGCTTGCTTTCCACCTCGATCCGGCCGCCCATCGCCTGCGCCAGGGTGCGGGCTTCGAACGCGCCAAGGCCGAAGCCCGCCGCCTTGCTGGAGGAAAAGGGTTTGAACAGGTCACGGCGGATATATTCGGCGCTCATCCCCTTGCCGCGATCGATGATCGCGACGATCGCTTCGCCGTTTTCTGTGGACAGGCGCAGGTCGACCGGGCTGTCGGGCGCGCTGGCGTCGATCGCGTTCTGGAGCAGATGGGTGACGATCTGTTCGACCCGCGCCGGATCGGCCAGAGCGGGCGGGGCGTCGCCGCTGACATGGACGGGATGCTGGCGCGCGCGGGTGCGGGCGACCTGTTGCAGCAGGTCAATGAGCGGCGTGGCGCGCGGCTCCTCCGCCCGCGCCTTGTTATGCTGTGACAGGCGGGCGAGCATGTCGTTCATCTTGCCCACCAATTCCTTGAGCGTCAGCACCATGTCGGCGCGGAAATCGGGATTGTCGGCATGGCGTTCCGCATTGCGCGACAGCAGCGACAATTGGCTGACCAGATTCTTGACGTCATGGATGATGAAGGCGAAGCGGCGGTTGAATTCCTCGAACCGTTGCGCGTCGTCCAGGGCCTGCTGGCCCTGCGCTTCGCTGATATGGGTCGCGGCCTGCCGTCCGGCGGCGCGGAGCATGTCGAAATCCTCCCAGTCCAGCCGCCGGTCGATCGGCGGGCGGGCGAGCAGCAGCGCGCCGATCAGGCGGCCATAATGGATCAGCGGAACGAGCGCCCAGGCGCGGCGATCCTGCGTCATCCAATCGGGCAGGTTCAGGGCGGCGTCGCTGCTTTTCAGACGCGCCAGATCGACGATCCAGCCGCTCTGTTCCAGATGCAGCACGGCCGCGGGCGCAATGGCATCCATTTGCGCTTGGTCGCTGCCCCAGTTCCAGTGCGTTTCGAACGCCAGCCCCCCTCGCTCGTCGCGCAGCAACAGCATCGCACCGGGGGAATCGGTGATGTCGGCCATCGCCTTGGCCACGCGCTCGCCCAGCGGCGCGGCATCCTCGCCGGGGCGGCCGATCGTGTCGCCAAAGCGCATCCATTCGGTGCGATAGTCGTAGCGGTGCTGGAAGAAATGCTTGGCGACCTGCACTTTCCACAGCGCCCGCATCTGGGGCGATGGCAGCAGCACCAGCGCGGTGACGGCGGTGAAGAAGACCGCGCCGATCTCCACCACGCGGGCATAGGGACCGGCGATCAGTTCGATCAGCACCGCCGCCGCCGTCAGCACCACGACATAAAGGCCCACGGCCACGATCGATAGCGACTGAAAGGTGATGGCGCGCGAGAGTTGCAGGCGACCGGCCATGCCCTTGCGCATGCCCACGGCGATCACGGGCGCGACCAGCGCCATCAACAGGCCGCGCAGCGCGTAAAGCTCGTTCACATGGTTGGGTGCGAACCAGCGAATTGCGTAGAGGCTGAGATCATAGGTCCACATCGCGGCCAGCGATCCCAGCAGCAACGCCACCCCGCCCCGCTCGCGCGAGGGCCAGGCGGTGTAGAGATGATGGACCAGCAAGAGGCTGCCGATCGCGGTCATCATGCGCAGGATCAGCGAACAGGTGACGAGCGCGCGGTGCAATTCGCTGAGCGGGGACAATTGCCGCCATATGAGGTCGGTGAAGGTCTGGAGCAGCAGCAGCCCAGCGACGGCGGCATAGACGGGGCTGATCGCCGCGATCGATCCGGCCCGCCCCACCGGTCCCCGGCGCAGCATGACATAGAGAGCGAGCAGCCAGGCGGCGTTGCGGACGCTTTCGCCGATGCCCGACAGCGGTTTCGACACGCCGCCGAACGACACGTAAAGCGCCCAGCAGGAGGTCAGCAGAAGAGCGGCGGCCAGCAGGCGCGGTTCGGGCGCATCGTCGCGGCGACGGAGCAGGAAGATGCCCAGCGCCGCGAACAGCACGGCGGCGAGCGCATGGCCCCAGTCGCCGACAAATTGCAGGAGCGCGCCCATCGTCCGCTATCGCCTCAACGCGCGCCGTCGGGCCAGAGCACGACACGCAACGTCTGGATGAGGATCAGCAGGTCGAGGAAGGGCGTGTAATTCTTGGCGTAATAGAGGTCATATTCCAGCTTGTGCCGGCTATCCTCGATCGACGCGCCATAGGGATAGTTGATCTGCGCCCAGCCGGTGATGCCGGGCTTCACCATATGGCGTTCGGCATAATAGCGCAGATGCTGTTCCAGATCCTCCACGAACTGGCGCCGTTCGGGGCGCGGGCCGACGAAGCTCATCTCGCCCTTCAGCACGGTCCAGGTCTGCGGCAGTTCATCGATGCGCAGCTTGCGCAGCCAATAGCCCAGGCGGGTGATGCGCGGATCGTCCTTTTCCGCCCAGACCGCCTGGCCGTCGACCTCGGCATCCAGCCGCATGGTGCGCAGCTTCACGATCCAGAATTCCTGGCCGAACAGGCCGACGCGCTGCTGCCGGTAGAAAGCCGGTCCCTTGCTGTCCATCTTCACCAGGATCGCGGCGAGCAGGATGATGGGGCCGGTCAGCGCCAGCAGGATCGAACTGGCGACGATGTCGAACAGGCGCTTGGCGAAGCTGGAGATGCGGCGACCGGCGGAAAACCCATCGGAAAAGATCAGCCAGCTGGGATTGACGCTGGCCAGGTCAACGCGGCCCGTTTCCCGTTCCAGGAAGGTGGACAGGTCGTTGACATGGACGCCCGTGGTCTTGATCCGCAACAGGTCAGACATGGGGATGGCGTTGCGGCGTTCCTCCAAAGCGAGCACCACTTCGCTGGCGTTCAGACGCACGACGAAGTCGGACAGGTTGAAGACGGCGTCGCGATTGATTGCTTCGGGGATCACCTGCGGCCCGTCATTCATCGCGATGAAACCGACCACCAGGAAGCCCGCGCCGCGCTTGCTTTCCAGCGCCTTGATCCGGTTGGCGCGATTGCCCGCGCCCAGCACGACCAGCCGCCGCTTGAACGCTTCGCCGCCCAGCATCGAACCCAGCAGCAGGCGCACCAGCACGAGGAGGCCCATGGCGAGGCCCATGGCGTAGAGCGAATTGGATCGCCACAGGGTCATGCCCGGCAACAGGAAGTAGAGAACCGACAGGAAGATGACGCCCAGCGACACCGCGACCAGCAGGCGCGCGAAGGCGAAGCGGATCGATTGCAGCGCTTCGGGACCGTAGACGCCGACCGCGATCATGCCCGTCTGGATCGCGATGGCGAAGCTGAGCAGCGGCCCGATGCGCGTCATGACATGGTCGACATCCATGCCGATCTGATGCGCGCGCAAGACCCAGCCCCCCTCCGCCGCGCAAAGCAGCAGCGCGAAATCGAGCAGGCCCAGCAGCAGCACCGCATGCGGCACATAATGTTTGAACAACCTGATCATCGTCACGCATATCCTGCTGGCGGCCGGGTTGGCGCCTTCACCGGGCCGGCGTTTCTTACACGGGATGTAAGATTATCCGACAGTGCGCGCACCCTGCCCGTAAATGGCAAAGAAATGCTGAATCGATGTGGAGATGCAGTAGGGCACGCGCTGGCGTTCGTATCGCCCATATCCGGTCATGGCGATATAGAGACCTTTGATAGCCTTGGCTTTTTTAACGCTGAACGAGGCACGAGGTGGAACCTGTTCCGACAGACAGCTTCACAGTTGGAACCGGAATGCAGCTATCTGCACCGCCGCGTCGTTTCTTTCGATCGTCGCCCACCGGCAGCGATGACGAAACATACTATGATGCGATGATGCTGACCCATAAGGCAGTTGCCCGGCGTAGGCCGGGGAACAACTGACTATATGTTCCTATCAATGCAACTTGGTGTTGTGGAACCCGTCGGCTAATTTCAGCGATCGTTACGGAATTTGTCGGCCGCATTTTGGGCGGCGTCGCTCACGACCCTGGCAGCATCGTCGATCGACCCGGCGGCCTGCGTCACCTTGTAGGCCTGGCGATCGCCCCGCCTTTCATTGGTGAGATAGAAAAAGGCTATGGCCAGCACGAGCGCGAGGGCCACCAAAGCAAAGACGACGCCGTTTCCGTGCGGGCGTCGAACGACCGATATATGGGGCGGTCGTCCGTCTCGCGGTCCGGTAGGCCTGTCAGCCATGATAGCTCTCCTTCACGCCGGATAAACGGTCGACATGAAGCGAACGTTCCAGCCGATCAATGGTCGTCGGCAGTACGTCCACGGCTGAGGCGATCGACGTCGTCCATGATTTCGTCCAGCACGGCCGTGTCGGTCGTCACCTGGGTCCGGCGCGATGGCAGATCGCCGCTTTCCAATATCTGTTCCAGCGCAGCACGACCACGCGCGACGCGGCTTTTGATAGTGCCGACGGCGACGCCGCAAATTTCCGCTGCTTCTTCATAGGCAAAGCCGCCCGCGCCCACCAGGATCAGCGCTTCGCGCTGGGGCTGGGGCAGTTGGAGAAGCGCGCGCTGCATATCGGACAATTCGACATGCTTGTCCTGACCCGCCGGCGCCGCGAGGATGCGTTCCGCCGTCAGATCGTCCCAATCGCCACGAAAGCGCGACCGGCGCATCTGCGAGAGATAATGGTTGCGCAGGATGATGAAGGTCCAGGCGCGCATATTGGTGCCCGCCTGAAAGCGGTTACGCGCCGCCCATGCCTTGAGCAGGGTTTCCTGCACGAGATCGTCGGCGACGTCGCGATTGCCCGAGAGCGATCGGCCAAAGGCGCGCAGATGCGGGATGACCGCCGCTAGCTCACGCTTAAAGTCGGTATCGGACAGCGCCGCGCGTTCTTCTATGCCGTTGATCGCGTCAACGTCGTCATCCATGGGAATACCCCCCGTGCCGGAATCCGCCCTCGCCGCATGAATCGACGTCGTCAAAGCCATAAGTGCATCCGTACCCTAAAACGATCACTGACAAACGACCAACTTTCCGCTTCGACGCCCTACAGCCATAGAAGCAGCAGCATGGCGATCACGGCCAGAGCCAGCGAGATACCGAGCACATATCGCACATTGTGGTTCGTCACGCCTGCGCGTGCATCATCCGTGGCGACATGCTGTTCCTGCGTGACCATGACGGGTCTCCCGATCGTTACGCATCATTAACGCAGCGATCCGATCGGGGTTCCGTATATTAATAGTCGGCCGGTTCAGGCCGGCGCGGTCGCTTCGTCGAAGAAAAGCGCCTGCGAAATCGCGGCCTTGACCGTTGACCGCTGGAACGGCTTGGTGATGAGGAAGGTCGGTTCCGGCCGCTCGCCCGTCAGCAGCCGTTCGGGGAAGGCGGTGATGAAGATGACCGGCACCGAAAATTCGGCAAGAATGTCCTTCACGGCGTCGATGCCGCTGCTGTCGTCGGCCAACTGGATGTCCGCCAGAACAAGGCCGGGCCGATCGGCCAGCGCTTCACGCACCGCGTCTTCGCGGGTCACGGCGATGGCGGTGACGTCATGGCCGAGATCGCGCACGATGGTTTCGATATCCATCGCGATGATCGGCTCATCCTCGATAATCAGCACCTTCGCACGGGTCTGGGACTCGATCTCGCCCAGTGCCTCCTCGACCAGAGCCTCGACATCGGCGCTGTCGAGATCGATCAGATAGGCGACGTCGTCGACGGTGAAGCCTTCCAGCGCGGTCAGCAGCAGCGCCTGTCGCGGGAGCGGCGTCAGGCGGGCAAGGCGCGCCTGCGCAACGGCTTCACGCCCACCACCGGCGGACACGGGCAGATCTTCCAGATGCGCCGAAGACCATATGGCCTGGAACGTCTTGTAGAGGCCCAGGCGCGGATCGACGTCGCTGGGAAATTCTTCCGGTGCGGCGACGATCGCTTCCAGCGCGGCGCGCACATAGGCGTCGCCATGATTCTGACTGCCGGTCAGCGCCCGCGCATAACGCCGCAGGAACGGAAGATGGGGGTGCAGTTGCTGTCCAAGCGACATCGTCAATTCTTCTCCCTGCCCGTCGGGGCATCATTGTCCCGAAGCGTGGGACGTACGGGAAGGATGGAATGTCCATGTCGTCATGACAACCCCCCGACGCCCCAAAGCCGCACAACTTTGCGCTGCGTTAAAAAATGCTTCGGGGGGTGGAACCATCAACAACCAACTTTGTTTCGCTCCCAGATAGTTTTTTCGACGATATCGTGATTTTCCCATGGATTGCACGGATCTACGAATTGACGTCATGACGCAAACCCGCGAAACGGGCGAACCGGCATGGCGGTAATTGCTGCAGAGGGGCTGATTTTGGTTTCTTCAACGACGGAGCGGGGCGTGGCCGACGACGACAAGGACGCCGACGCGCCTCGAAAAGCGCAGGTGAAGGGCGCAGCCGCGTCCAGAAAGCGCCAGTCCGCCGCTGCGAAGGAAGACGCCCATGTTTCGCAGGTTCTGCGCACCGTCTATCAGCGTGCGGTGGATGAAGATATTCCGTCTGAAATGCTGGATCTGCTGAGCAAGCTGGACTGACAGGCATATGATGGGGGGCAGCCTTCCGCCGGCAGCCCGATCGATGATCGAGCCATTGCTGCATTTCTTCCGGTCGACCGGGGTCAAGATGTTCGTCATCCTGACCCTGGCCCTGTTGCCGCTTGGGCTGATCGCGCTTGTCGCGTCGCTCCAGGCCATCCGCACCGCCGATCTGGAGAAGGAAGCGCTGCTGCGCGTCGCGGTGACCCAGAGCGCGCGCAAGCTGACGGCGGACTTGCAGGCGGATCGCACCGCCCTGGAACTGGCCGTCAATGCGATGGCCAACGGGGATGCGGACGACAATATGTGTCGGCGGCTGGCTTTCTTCCTTCGGTCGCATGATGCCGAGGGCGGGCATTTCTATATCTACGACCGCGCAGGCCGAAGCCTGTGCCGATCGCCCCAGCCCGAACCGGCAGGCATAGCGTCGGATCATCGGTTCGACCGGCCGATCGCGCAATTGCTGCGCGATAATCTGGTGAGCCGGGTGCGCAGCGGTAACGGGCGACTGGTGGCGCTGGTCTATTATTCGCGCAATCATCTCGAAAGCATCGCCGATCCCGCGACCGCACTGCAAAACCGGCAGCTCAGCCTGCGACAGGGTGGCCAGGAACTCATCGTCAGCCGTCCCGGCGGCATGCATGGCGACAGAGACAGCCTGTCAGCCCGGCTCGATCCGCCCGACATATTGCTGACCATGACGGTGCGTGATCCGCCGGCCACGCTGGCACGGATGCTGTCGCTCTTCCTGCCTCTCGTCATGTGGTTCGCAGCGGCCGCGATCGGCTGGTTCGTGGTCAATCGCGTGTTGATACGCCCGCTGGTCCTGCTTCAACGGGTGGTGGCAGATTATCAGCCCGGCGAGGTGTTGAAGCCGATGGAGCGCGTACGCACGCCAGCGCAGGAGATCGTGGCGCTGGGCGAGACGTTCCATGAGATCAGCAAGGATGTGGCGACGCACGAAGCGGAAATTGCCGGCAGCCTGGACACCCAGCGCAAGCTGACGCGCGAAGTGCATCATCGCGTCAAGAACAACCTTCAGATCATCGCCAGCCTTATCAACCTGCATGCCCGGTCCGCGCATAATAGCGAAGCGGTGGAGGCCTATGCGTCCATCCAGCGCCGGGTCGATGCGCTGTCGGTCGTCCACCGCAATCATTTTGCCGAACTGGAAGAAAATCGCGGTGTCGGCGTTCGCCCGCTGATCAGCGAATTGTCCGCCAGCCTGCGCGGCACCGCGCCGACCGAGGCACGGCGTTTCGCCATCCAGATCGACAGCGACAATCTGCACATCAGTCAGGACGTGGCGGTGCCGATCGCTTTCCTGCTGACCGAGATCATCGAGCTTGCGATGGTGCTGGCCCCCCAGGCGGGCATGCGCATTTCGATACAGCTGGAACCGGACCGGGACGATCGGGCGCGGCTGACCGTGGAGTCGCCCGGCCTGCGGACGTCCGACGATATGGCGAGCCGCCTGGATGAGCGCTATGGCCGGGTATTGACGGGCCTTTCCCGCCAATTGCGCGCGCCGCTGGATTATGACGGCGAGACGGGCAGCTATACCATCGTCATCACCGTCATTCCATAATCCGCTTCACACCCGGCGATAGTCGCGGCGGAAATTCGCAGTGAAGGCGGCGAGCGAACCCGCGGCGATGCTATCGCGCAGGCCCTGCATCAGTTCCTGGTAGAAATGGATATTATGCTGGGTCATCAGCATGGCCCCCAGCATTTCCCCTGCCTTCACCAGATGATGCAGATAGGCGCGGCTCCAGGTCGCGCATACCGGGCAGCCGCAACGCGGATCGAGCGGGCCCATATCCTCGTTGAACTTGGCGTTGCGGATATTGAGCGGCCCCGCCCATGTGAACGCCTGACCATTGCGGCCCGACCGGGTCGGCAGCACGCAGTCGAACATGTCGATCCCGCGCTCCACCGCGCCGACGATGTCGTCGGGCTTGCCCACGCCCATCAGATAACGCGGCTTGTCCTGTGGCAGCATGCCGGGCGCGAAATCGAGCGTGGCGAACATCGCCTCCTGCCCCTCCCCCACCGCCAGGCCGCCCACGGCATAGCCGTCGAAGCCGACCTCGATCAGCTTCTCCGCCGAAATGCGGCGTAGTCCTTCGTCGAGCGACCCCTGCTAAATCCCGAACAGGGCGGCGCGTTCCGCATGGTCGCCGCCTGCGTCGAACCCGTCGCGCGACCGCCTGGCCCAGCGCATGGAGCGCTCCATCGATCGGGCCCCCTCGTCATGGGTGCATCCATTCTTCGTGCATTCGTCGAAGGCCATGACGATGTCGCTGTCGAGCAGACGCTGGATTTCCATCGACCGTTCGGGGGTCAGCATATGCTTGGACCCGTCGATATGGCTGGAAAAGGCGACGCCCTCCTCGCTCATCTTTGTCAGCGCCGACAGGCTCATCACCTGATAGCCGCCGCTGTCGGTCAGGATCGGCCGGTCCCAGCCCATGAAGCCGTGCAGGCCGCCCAGGCGCGCCATCCGCTCGGCGCCGGGGCGGAGCATCAGATGATAGGTGTTGCCCAGGATGATGTCGGCGCCGGTGGCGCGTACTTCGGCCGGGCGCATCGCCTTGACGGTCGCGGCGGTGCCGACCGGCATGAAGGCGGGGGTGCGGATTTCACCGCGGCGCATCCGGATCGCGCCGGTCCGGGCCTTGCCGTCCGTGGCGCTGATCGAGAAGGAAAAACGAGGGTGGGTCATCGCCGCGCTCTACGTTCGAAGACGCGCCTGCACAAGGCATGGACGCGATCGGGGGCGGTCAGCCTGACCGGCGCACCCCCTCGAACAACGCCATCGCATCGATGTTGAAACCCTCTACCCGGCGATAGGCGCCGATGAACCGCAGACAGTCCGCCGACAGCCGCAGGGGCCAGGGCGCGCCCTGCGCATCGTGCAGGGCCAAGGTGACACAGGGCGATGGCTGGCGTGGGGGCTGGCGTGGGTCGTTCATGAGCGACGGACGTAATTAACAAAGGTTAACAAAGCCCTGATCGCCTATCGTACACTCTTACAACAAGGGCATTTGTGACATTGGCGCAACGATATCGCCATTTTGGCGGCATTAGGGGCGGCCCGATTGCAACAGTGCAGAGCAAAAATGGTTAACACACTGTCAATATGTCGCCGTTTGATTGCATGCTGTCGTCCAGCCTGATCTTTTCACGCCATATAACAAGATGGGGTCGCATATGATTGATTCAGGACGCTTTAGCCCGATAAGGGAAGACGCGCAGGACGTATCCGAGGATTATTATACCGAGGGGTTGAATTCATCGGTCGACGCTACGGAAACGCAGCCCGTCGGGGCTTTGGGCCGGTCGAAACTTTTCGATCTTGGCCAGATCGACGTTCAGTGGGACGAATTGCTGGAGACGCTATGGGCGTTCATGGCGCCTGCCGAACGGCCCAATTTTTCCAAAGCGATGCTACGCGACGTCCGCGCCTGGTATGTCGAAAGCAAACGCCTGTTCGACACGGGCCAGTTGCCGATCAAATATCTGGTAGCAGGATCGCGCTTCCCCGGCGTGTTCAACCTAGGTGGCGACCTGGAACTGTTTGCGGGGTGCATCGAGCGCGGCGATCTGGCGGGTCTCATCGACTATGGTCACGCCTGTATCGATGTGGTCAACCGGACGTGGCGCAATGGCGACATGCCGGTCATCTCGATCGCATTGGCGCAGGGGGACGCCCTGGGCGGCGGATTCGAGGCGCTTTTGTGCTTCGATATCGTCGTTGCCGAACGCAGTGCGCGGTTCGGCCTGCCCGAAATGCTATTCGGGCTGTTTCCGGGTATGGGCGCCTATTCCATCCTGGCGCGCAAATTGGGCCGCCTGATGGCCGAACGCATGATCCTGTCGGGCAAGGTCTATAGCGCGGAGGAAATGTACGACTTGGGTATCGTCCACCGGTTGGTGGAGGATGGCGAAGGGGAAGAGGCGGTGCGCGATTACATCACGTCGACCCGCCCGCATCACTCCGGCCATGTCGGCGTGTTTCAGGCAGGACGGCGCGTCGATCCGCTCGACTATGAGGAACTCAAGGACATCGTCGAAAACTGGGCGGCGTCGGCGGTGAAGATCGACCTCAAGGACATGCGCATGATGCGCCGCCTGGCCTCCGCGCAGACGCGATTGACGCGCTGACCATCCTCACTAGCAGCGGCGCCTTGCGTCAGGCGAGGCGGCGCTGCTCCATCAGGCCGGCGATGTTCGATCCGTCGTCCTGCATCTGCGCCATCAGCGTCAGCAGCGCGTCGATCGGCATCGGTCGTGCCAGCACGAAGCCTTGCACGTTGGTGAAGCCCACTTCGCGGGCGTAGCGCAACTGCTCTTCTGATTCGATGCCTTCAGCGACGGTTTCCACGTCCAGCGAATGGGCGAGATAGGCGACGGATTGCGCGATCGCGCGATCGCGCGGATTTTCGCCCACGCCGCGCATGAAGCTCTGATCCACCTTGATCGTATCGAAGGCATGCGACCGCAGCGAGCCGAGCGAGGAATAGCCGGTGCCGAAATCGTCCAGCGCCAGCCGCAGGCCGATACGGCGCAGTTCCGCCAGGATGAGATGGGTATGCCCGTCATCCTCCAGGAAGGTGGACTCGGTCACTTCCAGTTCCAGCCGTCGGGCGCGCATCCCGGCCTTGAGCAGGGCGGCCATCACGGATCGCGAAAGCCCGTCGCTCTTGATGAGCGCGGGCGAAATGTTGACGGCGACGCGGATATCGTCGTCCCACGTCATGGCGTCCATACAGGCCTTTTCCAGCGCCCATGTGGTGATCGGTTCGATCAGCGAACTGCTTTCCGCGATCGGGATGAACTCGCCGGGCGAAATCGGTCCCAGTCGCGGATGATCCCAGCGCATCAGCGCTTCGCAGATGACGATGCGCCCGGTCGTGCTGTTGAAGATCGGCTGATAGTGCAGCCGCAGGTCGCCATTGGCCAGCGCGGCGCGCAGGCCCATTTCCAGTTCGTAGACCCGGTTCTGCCGTTCCTTCATCGACCAGTCGAACCGGCTGTGGCGGTTCCGGCCGCCATGCTTGGCCTGATAGAGCGCCAGGTCCGCGTGACGCAGCAGTTCGTCGGCTTCGCGGCCGTCGGCTGGCGCCACCGCGATGCCCATGGAGGCCGTGACGCTGAGCGAATAGCCGCTGACATCGAAGGGATGCGCAAATTCGCGCATGATGTCGCATGCCACCGCATCGGCGACGACGCGATCGCCATGAGCGCAGATGATGATGAATTCGTCCCCGCCGAAACGGGCGACATGCGCGCGACCGGACACCGAATGGATCAGCCGTTCCGCCACCTGGCACAGCAGCTGGTCGCCGACCATGTGCCCCAGCGTGTCGTTGATTTCCTTGAACCGGTCCAGATCCATCCACAGGATCGCCATCGCGTCCTGATCCGATTCCCGCTGTTCGAACAGATCCTGCAAGCGCATCTGCATCGCCATGCGGTTTTCGACGCCGGTCAGGCTGTCGTAGCGCGCCAACCGCTCGAATTTCTGGGCCAGCATCGCCTTTTCATTCTTGGCGAGCAGCGCCTGCAAGACGACGCGATGCGTCGTCTTGGTAATCTCCGCCATGGCGAAGATCATGAGGAAGCACAAAATGCCCAGCACCGTATAGCCCAGCCCCCCGGCCAGGATCAGACCCAAAGAGGTGGGCAGCAGCGAGAAGCAGGTCTGCCCCACCGCGACATGGACGCGGCCTGCATTGCGCCCCGATATGCCACCGGCATAGGAGGCCACCATGCCGACGCTCAGCACATGCAGGGTCGCGGCATCCGTCATCGTCAGCGTGGCCAGCGCATGCAGACCCAGCAATGCGGCATAGGCCCAGGCGCCCAGTTCATAGGACGCGCCCCAGATCGGGCTGGCCGGTCTATCCTGATGCGCCAGTTGCCGCTGGAAATAGACGGCGGATATCGACCGGCTGACGCCCACGACGCAGATCAGCACGGAAATGACGGTTATGGGGGGCAGCTGCGCATAATAGGCGACCACCAATCCGAGCGATCCGCCGGAAATCGCACCGCTCAGCAACGAGGCGGGCGAGGCGTACAGCGCTTTGACAAGACTGTCCTTCACCTCAGCGCTTTGCTGGGTGCGGGGCGCAAAGCGCTCGCGCAGCGCGGTGCGAAGGAGGTGGATGAGGCCTGGCACGGTCCCGCCGTTATGGCCGGGTGGCATTGCGATTTGGTAAACGCGCGATTGGGGTTTCCAGCGCGCGCAATATTGGACGCTACGGAAAGCGGTGACTTGTCCCGCGGCCATGGCGGATATTGTTGCAAACGCAACGAAATGATAGGCCTGCTGATCGTGCCATGGGGCGTGACAGGCCAGGGAGCTGCATCATTCATCCACTCGACCGTCCCGTCTGGAATGCCCTGACCAGCGGCTGGGCCGACTGGGCGCAGGGTGACGAACGCGCACTCAGGCTCGATCCGCGCCATGGGCCGTTCGGTGCTGCGGCGGATCGGACGGACGCCAGTCGCGCAGCGCTCGCCGCGCTGATACCGGCGGATGACGAATTATGGCTGGTCGGGACCGATGCGCTGACGCCACCGCCGGGCGTCGTGGTGACGCGCACCGCGCCCCTTGCGCAGATGGTCATGGCCGCTCTACCGCCCGGAACTGCGGCCGCGCCGGACTGGACATTGCTGGGCGAAGACGACGCGGCGGACATGCTGGAGTTGGCACTGCTGACGAAGCCCGGCCCCTTTCGCGGGCTGACGCACCAGCTGGGGCGGTTCATCGGCGTGCGCAAGGGCGGCAAGCTGATCGCGATGGCGGGCGAACGGATGCGCATGCCCGGCTTTACCGAGGTCAGCGGCGTGTGCACCCACCCCGACTGGCGCGGTCGCGGGCTGGCGGGCGCGCTGATGAAAGTCGTGGCGCAGGCGATCATGGACCGGGGTGAGACGCCCTTCCTTCATGCCTATGCCGCACATAAGCGGACGGTGGCGCTGTATCGGTCGCTGGGCTTCGAGATGCGGGCGGACGGGCCGATGATGGTCGTCAGGACAACGGTGGAATAAAGCACCTCCCCTTCCCTTCCTTCCAGCCTAATCCGCGCCATGTTGCGGGAAACAAATGACGCCGGACCGCAGAATGTCAGCCCGTTTTAGCGTAGGAAAGAAAAAGGCCGGCGCATCGCTGCGCCGGCCCTTATCTTCAGGCTTTCACCTGGTGGCATGAGATCCCAGCCTGCGCTGGGATGACGCTTCCTGACCGTTTTATCGGTCGCGATCGAACCACGGGCGGGCTTCGCCCACCCGCTACGATCGTTTTTAGAAGTCCATGCCGCCCATGCCGCCCATGCCGCCGCCGGGCATGCCCATCGGGGCCTTGTCGTCGGCAGGCAGTTCGGACACGGCGGCTTCCGTCGTGATGAGCAGGCCCGCCACCGAAGCAGCGTTCTGGAGCGCGGTGCGCACGACCTTGGTCGGGTCGATCACGCCGGCGGTGACCAGGTTTTCATACACGTCGGTCGACGCGTTGAAGCCGAACGAGGTGTCGTCCTGATCGAGCAGCTTGCCCGACACGACGGCGCCGTCCTGGCCCGCATTGCTGGCGATCTGGCGAACCAGCGACGTCAGCGACTTGCGAACGATGTCGATGCCGCGGGTCTGGTCGTCGTTGACGCCCTTGACGCCTTCCAGCGCCTTGGTCGCGTAGAGCAGCGCCGTGCCGCCACCGGGGACGATGCCTTCTTCGACGGCTGCGCGCGTGGCGTGCAGGGCGTCGTCGACGCGGTCCTTGCGTTCCTTGACTTCCACTTCGGTCGCACCGCCGACCTTGATGACCGCAACGCCGCCGGCGAGCTTCGCCAGACGTTCCTGCAGCTTTTCACGGTCATAGTCCGACGTGGTGTTTTCGATCTGCGAACGGATCTGTTCCGTGCGGCCCTTGATCGAGTCATGGTCGCCAGCGCCATCGACGATGACGGTGTTGTCCTTGTCGATGGTGACGCGCTTGGCGGTGCCGAGCATGCCCAGCGTCACGCTTTCCAGCTTGATGCCGAGGTCTTCGGAGATGACTTCGCCCTTGGTCAGGACGGCGATATCTTCCAGCATGGCCTTGCGGCGGTCGCCGAAGCCAGGCGCCTTGACAGCCGCGACCTTCAGGCCACCGCGCAGCTTGTTGACGACCAGGGTCGCCAGGGCTTCGCCTTCAATGTCTTCCGCGATGATCAGCAGGGGACGGCCCGACTGCACGACGGCTTCCAGGATGGGAAGGATCGACTGCAGGTTCGACAGCTTCTTTTCGTGGATCAGGATGTACGGATCAGCCAGCTCTACAGCCATCTTTTCCGGGTTGGTGATGAAGTAGGGCGACAGGTAGCCGCGGTCGAACTGCATGCCTTCCACGACGTCCAGTTCGAAGTCGAGACCCTTGGCCTCTTCCACGGTGATGACGCCTTCCTTGCCGACCTTTTCCATGGCTTCGGCGATCTTTTCGCCGACTTCACGGTCGCCGTTGGCGGAGATGATGCCAACCTGTGCGATTTCGGCCGAACCCGACACGGGCTTGGAACGCGCCTTGAGGTCCGCAACGACCTTTTCGACGGCGATGTCGATGCCGCGCTTCAGATCCATCGGGTTGATGCCGGCGGCAACCGACTTCAGACCTTCGCGCACGATCGCCTGGGCCAGAACGGTCGCGGTGGTGGTGCCGTCACCGGCGATGTCGTTGGTCTTCGAAGCGACTTCGCGGACCAGCTGTGCGCCGATATTTTCGAACTTGTCCTTGAGTTCGATTTCCTTGGCGACCGATACACCGTCCTTGGTGATGCGGGGCGCGCCGAAGCTCTTATCGATGACGACGTTGCGGCCCTTGGGCCCCAGGGTCACCTTGACCGCGTCGGCCAGAATGTCGACGCCGCGCAGAATGCGCTCACGAGCGTCACGCGAAAACTTTACGTCCTTCGCTGCCATGATCTTTTACCTTCGTTTGAGAATTGCAAAATATGCGAAGTTCACACCGTCACAGGGCGCGAATTTTCGCCGATAATCCCAAGAGTGGCCGGGTTCGCAAGTTTAGCGCACGATGCCCAGCCCGTCGCATTTAGGCGACAACCCCAAGAATATCCGATTCCTTCATGATCAACAGGTCTTCACCGTCGACCTTGACTTCGGTGCCCGACCACTTGCCGAACAGGACGCGATCGCCTGCCTTGACGTCGAGGGGCGTAACCTTGCCATCTTCGGCCTTGCTGCCGGTGCCGACGGAGACGATTTCGCCTTCCTGCGGCTTTTCCTTGGCGGTGTCGGGGATGATGATGCCACCGGCGGTCTTCGCTTCCGCTTCGATGCGGCGGACGAGAACACGGTCGTGCAACGGACGAAATGCCATGTTTGAGTGCCTTTCCCTGGCTTTTTGGGAGGGGGTGCAGCGTGGGCAAAGCCGGAGTCGTGCTCCGCAATGACCGTCCGCCTTGGTCCTTCTCCCGATGAACTCTGCGTTGTTAGCACTCATCGAACGAGAGTGCTAGCGGCATGCATATGGAAAAGTCGTTTCGCCGGTCAAGAGCGAGGGATGGAAATTTTTCATTTCGTCCGTCCCTTCGTCACGGGCCAACGTCCCGACAGCGCCGCAGATAGACCCTGCCCGCCGCATCGTCACCCGACGCGCGACGGGTTGCGCCGATATTGCGGCTATTCCTTGTATAGGGTGCTTCAAGGAAGCTTTGATGACAGGTAACGCCCGCCATGCCTGCCTCGCCCCGCTTGCCCGGGGCCATTGTGCGTCATTCCCCGACAGCATGCTCGTTGTGCGGACGGATGCGAAATAATCATCGGTCGTTGAGACAGGCTTGGTTGCGGGTCGCGGCGCCGCTTCCTACGTCCGGCAGGATTTCGCATCATGGAGCCTGCCAGTATGACCGACAGCTATACCCCGCCCAAAGTCTGGACCTGGGACAAGGACAATGGCGGCGCGTTCGCCAACATCAACCGCCCGGTCGCGGGAGCGACGCATGACAAGGCGCTGCCTGTGGGCAAGCATCCGCTCCAGCTCTATTCGCTCGCCACGCCCAATGGGCAGAAGGTGACGATCCTGCTGGAGGAATTGCTGGAAGCGGGCGTGTCGGCGGCGGAATATGACGCCTGGCTGATCAAGATCGGTGATGGCGACCAGTTCGGCAGCGATTTCGTGGACATCAACCCCAACAGCAAGATCCCCGCGCTGTTGGACCATAGCGTGTCGCCGCCGCAGCGCGTGTTCGAATCGGGTGCGATCCTGCTCTATCTGGCCGAAAAGTTCGGCAGGTTCCTGCCGACCGATCCGGCGGGACGGACCGAGACGCTGAACTGGCTGTTCTGGCAGATGGGCGCGGGGCCGCTGCTGGGGGGCGGGTTTGGCCATTTCTACGCCTATGCGCCGGAGAAATACGAATATCCGATCAACCGCTACACGATGGAAGTGAAGCGGCAGCTGGACGTGCTCGACCGGCGGCTGGCGCAGAGCGACTATATCGCGGGGGCGGACTATAGCATCGCCGATATCGCGATCTGGCCCTGGTATGGCGGCGTCGTGCTGGGCCGGGCCTATGATGCGGCGGAATTCCTGGATGCAGGAAGCTACAAGAATGTGCTGCGCTGGGCGCAGCAGATCGACGCGCGCCCGGCGGTGAAGCGCGGGCGCATCGTCAACAAGGTGAACGGGCCGCTGCACGAGCAGCTGCACGAACGGCACGACGCGGGCGATTTCGCGACGAAGACGCAGGATAAGGTCGAGGGGGCGGCTTAAGGCGCATCGTCCATCGTCCATTGGACTTCACCCCGGGCCGGACCCGGGATCCCGCTTTTTTCTTCCATGCCGGTCTAGGCGATTGAAGAACAGCGTCACCCCGGCTCAAGGCCGGGGTGACGAACGGGCATAAACTGCCTTTAGCCCTCAATAGCCCACGGTGAAGCGCGCGTGGCTGTGCTGCGGATTTTCGATCTCGTCCACCAGTGCGATGGCATAGTCGGCGTAGGAGATGCTGCTGTTGCCATCCGCATCGACCAGCAGTGCGTCCTTGCCCAGGCGGAAGCTGCCCTTGCGGTCGCCGACGAAGAAATAGGCCGATGGCGACAGGAAGGTCCAGTCGATGTCCTCCACCCCGCGCAGATAGGTCAGGAAGTCCGCGCCCTTGGCCGCTTCGGCCTTATAGGCTTCGGGAAAGTCCGGGGTGGTGAAGAGGGCAACGCCCGGCGCGACCTCCAGGCTGCCCGCGCCGCCGACGACCAGATAGCGCGGCACGCCCGACGCGCGCACGACGCCGACCAGCGCGGCAGGATCGGTGTCGGAGAACATCACCGCGCTGACCACCACGTCATGGCCACGGATCACCTGTTCCAGGGCGGCGGGGTCCTTGACGTCGCCCGCGACGGCCGTGACGCCGTCGGCATCGATCGCATTTTCGGGATGGCGGGAGATCGCCGTCACCTGGTGCCCGCGCCGTACCAGTTCCGCGCTGATTTCCGTGCCAGCGCGGCCGGTGCCGCCGATGATCGCTACCTTCATGATGTCGTCTCCATAGTGGTTACTGATGGAAACCAGATAGTGATTGCGATATCATGACGACAAGAAGGCACTTTGCCATCACCTGGTTACGTCGAGGATACCGCTGGCCCCATGACATTATCCACCTCTGCCGCCCTGCCCCCGCCCTGCCGAATTGGCGACGCCTATAATCCCGATTGTCCGACGCGCCATGTGCTGGACCGGATCGGCGACAAATGGGCCGTGCTGGTGATGCTGACGCTGAAGGACGGGCCGGTGCGCTTCAACGAGTTGCGTCGCCGGATCGGCGCGATCTCGCAGAAGATGCTGTCGCAGACGTTGAAGAGCCTGGAGCGAGACGGGCTGGTGCGCCGCGCGGCATTTGCCACCGTGCCGGTGACGGTGGAATATGCGCTGACGCCGCTGGCGGGCGGGCTGATCGGTATATTGGACCAGATCACCGGCTGGGCGGAAACGCATGTCAGCGCCATCATGGCGGCACGCCGCGCGCATGACGGGGTGGATGCGCTGGCCGCGTAAATCCGCTTGATCGCGCCCCGCCGCCGCTGCATGATCGGCGGACGGGGCCAGGCAATCCCCCGTTCAGGCGTTCCCCGCCCAAGCATTGCGGCTTGATAATGCCTGCGCGGGCCCATGCCGCCAGGCAAGGGGGATGTGCGTGGCGAATCCAGAATTACCGGAACTGTTGCGGGTCTTTGCCCGGATCGGACTGATCAGCTTTGGCGGGCCGGCGGGCCAGATCGCCCTGATGCATCGCGAACTGGTGGAAGAACGGCAATGGGTGGAGGAAGGCGCGTTCCTGCGCGCGCTCAATGTCTGCCACCTGTTGCCGGGGCCGGAAGCGCAGCAACTCGCGACATGGATCGGCTGGCGCATGCACGGCACGGTCGGCGGGCTGGCCGCCGGGCTGCTGTTCGTGCTGCCGGGCGCGGCGATCATGCTGGGGCTGTCGATGCTCTATGCCTTTGCCGCCGACCTGAAGCCCGTGGCGGCGCTGTTCCTGGGGATCAAGGCGGCGGTGCTGGCGATCGTGGTGCAGGCGCTGATCCGCATCGCGCGCCGCGCGCTGGACAGCGGGTTCAAACGGGCACTGGCGTTCGCCGCTTTCCTCGCCCTGTTCCTGTTCAACCTGCCCTTCCCGCTGGTGGTGCTGGGATCGGCGGCGATCGGTTTCGTGCTGGCGCGAGTAAGGCCGGACTGGCTGCATGCCCATGGCAAGACGGGCAGCGATGCGCCGGTCGGACCGATGCCCTGGGCGCAGACGCTGCGGTCGATGCTGCTGTGGCTCGCCATCTGGGCCGCGCCGATGATGGCGGTGCTGCTGCTCGGCCCGGATCATGTGCTTTGGCGGATCGGCGTCTTCTTTTCGCAACTGGCGGTCGTGACCTTCGGGGGCGCTTACGCCGTGCTGGCCTATATGGCGCAGGAGGCGGTGCAGTCGATGCACTGGCTGTCGGCCGGTGAGATGACCGACGGGCTGGGCCTGGCCGAAACGACGCCGGGACCGCTGATATTGGTGACGCAATTCGTTGGTTTCCTGGGCGCGTTTCGGGCGCCCGCGCCCTTCACGCCGATGGTCGCGGGGTTGCTGGGCGCGTTGCTCACGACCTGGGTGACGTTCGCGCCCTGCTTCCTGTGGATTTTCAGCGTTGCGCCCTGGATGGAGCGGCTGGAGCGCGCGCCGCGCCTGCAAGGCGCGCTGGCCTCGCTGACCGCCGCGATCGTGGGGGTGATCGGTAATCTGACCGTCTGGTTCGCGCTGCATGTGCTGTTCCTGCGCGGCGCGCGGGTGACGGCGGGGCCGATCAGCCTGTGGTGGCCGGACTGGACGAGCATCGACTGGCGAATCGCCGCGATCGGGCTGGGTGCGGCGCTGCTGATCTTTGTCGCCAAGCGCGGGGTGATGACGGTGCTGGCGGTCTGTGCTGCGGCGGGGTTGGCGGTGAGCGGGTTGGGATAAACCGCCAACCCCTCCGCCGTTCGGGCTGAGCCTGTCTAAGCGTTGTTCCTTCTACCGCTGAAAGACAGAAGAAGGCCCTTCGACAAGCTCAGGGCGAACGGTGCGACGTTGAAGCGCCATGCTTCTACAGCCATTCGGTTCGAGCGACGGGCCGCCTTAGCCCGCCGCCTTGACGATCGCCGCCCACTCCTCTTCGCTGATGACCTTGATGTCCAGCGCGGCGGCCTGTTTCAATTTGCTGCCTGCGCCGGGGCCGGCGACGACCAGGTCGGTCTTGGCGCTGACCGACCCGGCGGCCTTCGCGCCCAGCCGTTCGGCCTGCGCCTTCGCCTCGTCGCGGCTCATGGTTTCGAGCTTGCCGGTGAAGACGATGGTCTTGCCGGTGACGGCGCTGGCGGTGGTTTCCACGACATAATCGGGGGGCGACACCTGCGCGAGCAGGTCGTCCCATGCCTCCACATTATGGGGTTCGTGGAAGAAGTCGGCCAGCGCATGGCCAACCGCCGCGCCGATATTGTCCACGCCGATATGGTCGGCGATGGCCTTGTCGCGCTTGGCCTGCGTTTCCGCAGGGTCGGCAGCGGCGCGCAGGGCGATGATCTCCTGTGCGAGCGCGCGCACGGCAGGCAGCGTCGTGTAGCGTTTGAGCAGGTCGCGGGCCGTCACCGCGCCGACATGACGGATGCCCAGGCCAAAGAGCAGGCGCGCGGCGTCGGGCTGGCGCTTGGCCTCGATCGCGTCGAGCAGTTTCTGGACCGACGTCTCCTTCCAGCCCTCCCGCTCCAGCAGCGCCGGACGATGCTTTTTCAGGCGGAAGATGTCGGCGGGTTCGGCGATCCAGCCGAGGTCGATAAATTCCTGGATCGACTTTTCGCCCAGCCCTTCGATATCCAGCGCCACGCGGCTGACGAAATGGCGCAGCCGCTCGAACCGTTGCGCCGGGCAAATGAGGCCGCCGGTGCAGCGATAATCGACTTCCTCCTCCTCGCGCACGGCTTCGGAACCGCAGACGGGACAATGGGTGGGGAACGGAAAAGGTGCGCGCGGTTCGTCGCGCGTCAGATTCTCGACCACTTGCGGGATGACGTCGCCCGCGCGCTGGACGACGATGCGGTCGCCGGGGCGCACGCCCAGGCGCTCGATCTCGTCCGCATTGTGCAGCGTGACGTTGGAGACGACCACGCCGCCTACGGTCACGGGGGTCAGGCGGCCGACCGGGGTCAGCTTGCCGGTGCGGCCGACCTGGATGTCGATGGCTTCCAGCGTGGTCTGCGCGCGTTCGGCGGGGAATTTATGGGCGATGGCCCAGCGCGGCGCCTTCGCGACGAAGCCCAGCCGCTGCTGCCAGTCGAGCCGGTCGACCTTGTAGACGACGCCGTCGATGTCGAACGGGAGTTCGGCGCGGGCGGCTTCGATCCCGCGATAATGGGCGATGAGCGCGGCGAGGCTGTCGACGCAGGCGAGCATGTCGGACACCGGCAGGCCCCAGCTGGCGATCGCCTGCATCACGCCCAACTGCGTGTCGGCGGGAACGGCGCTGTGCGCGCCCCAGCCATGGGCGAGGAAGCGCAGCGGGCGGGCGGCGGTGACGGCGGCGTCCTTCTGGCGCAGCGATCCGGCGGCGGCGTTGCGAGGATTGGCGAACTGGCGCGCCTTTTCGGGGTCTTCGGCTTCCGCGAGCAGGCGCTGGTTGAGCGCGACGAAATCGTCCTTGGCCATATAGACTTCGCCGCGCACCTCGAACAGGTCGGGGATGTTCGGGCCGGTCAGATGCTGCGGGATGTCGGCGATCGTGCGGACGTTGGCGGTGACATCCTCCCCCGTCGTGCCGTCGCCACGGGTCGCCGCCAGCTTGAGTTCGCCCTGTTCGTAGCGCAGCGAACAGGACAGGCCGTCGATCTTGGGTTCGGCGGTCAGCGCCAGCGGCGCGTCTTCGGGGAGCGCCAGAAAGCGCCGGACGCGGGTGAGGAATTCGCCGATATCCGCGTCGGAAAAACCGTTGTCCAGGCTCATCATGCGGACGGCGTGGGGGACTTTCTTGAGCGCCGATGTAGCGGCGGCCCCGACCTGCGCATTGGGCGAGTCGGCGCGGATGAGTTGCGGGAAGGCGGCTTCGAGCGCGTTGTTTTCACGGATCAGCGCGTCGTAATCCGCGTCGCTGATCTCCGGCGCGTCCTGGTCGTGATAGAGCCGGTTATGCTTCGCCACTTCGCGCGCCAGGCGCATCAGGCGGTTGGCGGCTTCGGCTTGCGTGAGGGTTGCGGGGTCGGTCATGGGGATGCCTTACCGTCTGTGTCGCGCCTGTGAAAGCCGGGGCGTGCTGCCTTTCATTGTTCACGCGGAGGCGCGGGGACGCGGAGGGTTGGACGGAGAGGTTCCTGCCTGTTTCCTTTGCGCGCAGAGGCGCAGAGGGCGCAGAGTTTTTTTGGAGGGCTGCTGCCGGATGAGTTATACCAAGTTGCATTGATAGGAACCTATAGCCAGTAGTTCCCCGGCGAAGGCCGGGGAACTGCCTTATGGGTCAGCATCATCGCATTATAGTATCATCGGCCGAAGGCCGCTCAAAGAATCTCCGCGCCTCCGCGTCTCCGCGTGAACAGATATTTTATCAAACCCCCGCCACCGGCACCGTTTCGAAATGTTGGGGGAAGCCTGCGATGATCGGGCGGGCTTTCGCGATGGCGGCGCGCACGGCAGGAAGTTTGAGCGAAGCGGCGTGGCTTTCGCGACTGTCCCAGACTTCGGTGATCCAGATCGCGTCGGGATTGGCGGTGTCGAGCGCCACGACATAGGACAGGCAACCGGGCATCGCGCCGATCGCGTCCTGAAGATAGCCGACCAGTTCGTCGCGCTTGCCGGGCTGGCTCAGCATCTGGCCGATCAGGCCGAATTTGGGTTTCGGCTCCTGCGCGGCGGCGGGGATAGCGCTGGCGGCGATGGCGGCGGCGGTGAGGCCGAGCATGTCTCTACGGTTATGGGTCATGTTACTACCGTCTCCGTTCGGTTCGAGCTTGTCGAGAACCCCTAGCGCGTCATTCTCGACAAGCTCGAACCGAACGGAGGGTGGTGTCAAGCTTCCAGCAATCGCTCCGCCTGCGCGCGCGCTTCCGCCGTGATTGCCGCGCCGGACAGCATGCGCGCGATTTCCTCCCGGCGTTCGGGGTCGCTCAGCGCATGGACGCCGGTGCGGGTGACGGTGCCGTCACTGGATTTCGCGATCAGCATATGGCTGGCGCCGCGCGCCGCGACCTGCGGGCTGTGGGTGACGACGAGGATCTGGTTGCTCTGCGCCAGGCGCGAGAGGCGTTCGCCGATCGCGTCGGCCACCGCGCCGCCCACGCCCCGGTCGATCTCGTCGAAGATCAGCGTGTCCGCCCCACCCCGTTCGGCCAGCGCGACCTTGAGCGCCAGGATGAAGCGCGACAATTCGCCGCCGGACGCGATTTTCGCCAGCGGCGCGAAGGGCGCGCCGGGGTTGGTCGAGATTTCGAATTCGACCCGGTCCATGCCCTGCGCGCTCCATTGGCCGTCATCAAGCTGCGCGACGACGGTGCGAAAACGGGCGGCGTCAAGTTTGAGCGGCGCCAGTTCGCCCGCCACGGCGGCGTCGAGGCGACCGGCGGCAAGCTGGCGTTCGCCCGACAGCGCCTGCGCGGCGGCGCGATAGGTGATGGCGCGCTGCGCGACATCGGCCTCCAGCTTGGCGAGATGCTCCTCCCCACCCTCGATCGCGGCGAGTTTCGCCGCCATCTCGTCGCGCAGGGCGGCGAGGTCGTCGGGCTGCACCTGATGCTTGCGCGCCAGGCCGCGCAGGTCGAACAGCCGCGTTTCGACCCTGTCGAGGCGCGCGGGATCGAAACTCAGCGCCTCGGCGGCTTCGGCCAGGCGATCCTCCGCCTCCCCCGCTTCGTTCACCGCACGGTCGAGCGCTTCGAGGACGGCATTCAGCAGCGGTTCTTCCGACGCGATGCGATCGAGACGACGCGCCGCCTGACGCAACTGGGCCAGGCCGCCGTCCGACCCGGTCAGGCAATCGCCGACGGCGGTCAGGTCGTCGGTCAGGCGCGCGCCCTTCTGCATGTTCGCGCGTTCCTCGGCCAGCGTCGCTTCTTCGCCGGGTTCGGGCGCGAATGTGCGCAGTTCCTCGACCGCGTGGGTCAGATAGTCGCGGTCGCGCGCGGCGTTGTCGACGGTGGTGCGCGCCTCGGCCAGGGCGTTCGCAGCGGTGCGCCAGGCGGCATGGGCGGCGGCGACCGCGCCCGTATCGCAGCGGCCATAGCTGTCGAGCAGCGCCCGGTGGCCGCGCGGGTTGAGCAGGCCGCGATCGTCATGCTGGCCGTGAATTTCGACCAGCGATCCGCCGATGTCGCGCAGCAGCGCGGCCGAACAGGGCTGGTCGTTGACGAAGGCGCGGCTGCCGCCATCGGCCTTCACCAGGCGGCGGATGAGCAGCGGCTCGCCGGGGTCCATGTCGATGCCATTGTCCGCCAGCAGCGCCGCGACGCGAGTGGCGGCGGCGGGCGGCTCGAAGGTCGCGACGACGCTGGCCTGCGCTTCCCCGTTGCGGACGAGGCCGCTATCGGCGCGCGCGCCCAACGCCAGCCCCAGCGAATTGAGCAGGATCGACTTGCCCGCGCCCGTCTCCCCCGTCAGCACCGACAGGCCCGCGCCGAACTCCAGGTCCAGCGCCTCGATCAGCACGACGTTGCGGATGGCGAGCGAGGTCAGCAAAAAAGCGAAACTCCCCCCTCCCTTCCAGGGAGGGGTCGGGGGTGGGTGCGTCGCGCAGCGACGCTCAACGATCGAGAGGTCGAAGGCTCGCTACGCTCGCCACCCACCCCTAACCCCTCCCTGGAAGGGAGGGGAATGTTTTTAGATCAGGCCTTGCCGCCATGTTGCTGCATCAGCTTATAGCTGCGCTCATACCATTTGCTGCCGGGATAGTTGCGGCCCAGCACGGCGGCGGCCTTTTGCGCTTCGGCGGGGATGCCGAGCGAGAGATAGGATTCGACCAGTCGCTCCAGCGCTTCGGGCGTGTGGGTGGTCGTCTGATATTTGTCGACCACCGAACGGAAACGCAGCGTGGCGGCGAGCCACTGGCCGCGACGCTGGTAGAAACGACCGACTTCCATTTCCTTCCCGGCCAGATGATCGTTGACCAGATCGACCTTCAACCGCGCGTCGGCGGCGTAGCGGGTGTCGGGATAGCGGCGGTTGAGTTCGCCCAGCGCATCCAGCGCCTGTTGCGTGATCTTCTGGTCGCGGGTGACATCGGCGATCTGCTCATAATAGCACAGCGCAATCAGATAATAGGCGTAGGGCGCGTCCTTGTTGCCCGTATGGATCGACAGGAAGCGCTGCGCGGCCGAGATGGACTCATTATAGTCCTGGTTCATATAATAGCTGAACGCCGACATGAGCTGCGCCCGGCGCGCCCAGGGCGAATAGGGATGCTGACGCTCCACCTCGTCGAACAGGGCGGCGGCGAGCTTATACTGGCCGCGATCCAGACGATCCTTCCCGCTGTTATACAGGGTGGACACGTCGCGGGCGACATATTGGGTGTCAGCCTTGTTCTTGGACGTGGAGCAGCCGGTAAGGACAGGCGAGGCGATCAGGACCAGGGCGGTGGCCGCGCCAATGCGCGTCAGGGTTTTCGTCAGCATGGAGCGGGTCATAGCCGAGGGACGGGCCGCCGCCAAGCGGCAGAATGCGCGTTCGTCAACAGGCGAGCCGAGCGGGCAGGTCGAGACGCGCGACCGCCCCGCCCTGGACCGAGGGCACCAGCGCAAAACGCCCGCCCAGCTGGGCCGCGAGCGCATGGGCGATGCGCAGGCCGAGCGATTCCACCTGGCCGGTGGCGACGTCCGGCGCGATGCCCCGGCCATCGTCGGCGACTTGCAGGGCGAGCGCCCCGTCCACCGCCTCCAGCGTCACATGGATATGGCCCGCGCGATCGGGCAGGCCATGTTCGATCGCATTGCTGACCGATTCCGCGACGACCAGCGCCAGCGGCACGGTGATGTCGGGATCGAGCCGCAAGCCGGTTGGCGCAATGACGGTCGTGGCCACGTCCTGCCGCCCGCTGGCGTCCACGATATCGGCGGTCAATGTCGTCAGGAAGGCGCGGACGTCCTGCCCCGCGCCCGACGGATCGTAGAGGGCGCGGCTGATGCGGCCGACCAGCGACAGCCGCGCCGATGCGTCGTCCAGCGCCCGGCGCGCGACGTCATTGTCGACATGGCGGCGTTGCAGCGAGAGCATCGCGGCGACGACCTGCAGATTGTTGGACACGCGATGCTGGAGTTCGTGGAACAGCAGTTCGCGGTTCTCCGCCAGCGCCCGGCTGCGTTCCCGCTCGATGCCGAGGTTGAAATTGGCGCGCTGCATGAAGTGGATGAGGGCGATGTCGATCGCGACCACCCCGGTATAGAACAGCATCGCGACCATGACCGCCGGGTTGAGCGCGAAGCCGCCGAAGGGCGGGATGAACGCGTACCAGGATATGATGCCGCACACTATGCCGGCGAAGATGCCGGGCCGGACGCCGAACAGGAAGGACGACAGGATGACGGCGGGGAAGAAGGTGACAAAGGGATAGCCACTGGGCAGCAGCGGTTCCGCCGCGATCCGCAACAGCAAGGCGGCGGCGCAGAAGACGGTCGTCAGCAGATAGGCATAGACCGGCCGGTCCATGACGAGCGGCAGGCGTTCGACAAAGCGTTCATTCGTCCGCTGCAAGATCGTGCCCCCTTTGTTCGTCGTTACAGTAGCAGAACTTTACCAGACGTCCTTGATCCACATCAAATTTTCTGCCCGGAATCAAAAGGGGGTGCCCGGCGGACCGGACACCCCTTTTCTGCCTGTTCGTCGTTCGATCTGCCGATCGACGGGCGATCAGTCCTGGGTCAGGAAGTCGGGCAGACCGCCCGGCGCGGGGCCATCATCGTTACCGCCTTCGCTGCGTTCACGACGGGGACCACGGTCGCCGCCATCACGGCGCGGGCCACGACCACGGTCGCCACGGCCTTCGCCGCCTTCGCGACGCGGGCCACGATCACCACCGCCATCACGGCGCGGGCCGCGATCACCACGGGGTTCGCGCGCTTCACGGGCAGGACGGGTGTCCTCCAGTTCCGCGCCGGTTTCCTGATCGACGACGCGCATCGACAGGCGCACCTTGCCGCGCGGATCGATTTCGAGAACCTTGACCTTCACTTCCTGGCCTTCCGACACGACGTCGGTCGGCTTTTCGACGCGCTCATTCTTCATTTCGGAGACGTGGACGAGGCCGTCCTTGCCACCCATGAAGTTTACGAACGCACCGAAATCGACGATGTTGACGACCTTGCCGTCATAGATCTTGCCGACTTCCGCTTCCTGCGTGATGCCCAGGATCCACTTGCGGGCCGCCTCGATCTGCGCCGGGTCGGACGAGCTGATCTTGATCAGCCCTTCGTCATCGATGTCCACCTTCGCGCCGGTTTCGGCGACGATTTCGCGGATGACCTTACCGCCGGTGCCGATGACTTCGCGGATCTTCGACTTGTCGATCTGCAGCGTCTCGATGCGCGGGGCGTGGGCCGACAGCTCGGTGCGGGTCGAAGACAGCGCCTTGCTCATTTCGCCCAGGATATGCGCGCGGCCTTCCTTCGCCTGCGTCAGCGCGGCTTCGAAGATTTCGCGCGTGATGCCCGCAATCTTGATGTCCATCTGCATCGTGGTGATGCCTTCGGACGTGCCCGCAACCTTGAAGTCCATGTCGCCGAGGTGATCTTCGTCACCCAGGATGTCGGACAAAACGGCAAAGTCCTTGCCTTCCAGGATCAGGCCCATGGCGATGCCGGACACGGGGCGCTTCAACGGCACACCGGCGTCCATCATCGAGAGCGAACCGCCACAGACGGTCGCCATCGAGGAGGAACCGTTCGACTCGGTAATGTCGGACAGAACGCGGATCGTGTAGGGGAACTCGTCCTTGCTGGGCAGCACGGGGTGCAGCGCACGCCATGCGAGCTTGCCATGACCCACTTCACGACGACCCGGCGCGCCGAAGCGGCCGACTTCACCGACCGAATAGGGCGGGAAGTTATAGTGCAGCATGAAGTTTTCGTAGTGCAGGCCGGTCAGGCCGTCGATCATCTGCTCGGCGTCCTTGGTGCCCAGCGTGGTGGTGCAGATGGACTGCGTTTCGCCACGCGTGAACAGGGCCGAACCATGGGTGCGGGGCAGGAAGCCGACCATCGCTTCGATCGGGCGGATCTGCGTGGTGGTGCGGCCGTCGATGCGCTTGCCGTCCTTAAGGATGGCGCCGCGCACGATTTCCGCTTCCAGCTTCTTGGTCAGCTTGATGCCGGCGATGACGGTCTGGGCATCCAGGCCTTCGGCGGTGAAGCTGGCCTTCGCCTTGGCGCGGGCTTCGTTCAGCGCGTTCGAGCGGGCCGACTTGTCGGTCAGCTTGTAGGCGGCCGTGATGTCCTTGCCGATCAGCTTCTTGAGCTTCTTCTTGAGGTCATCGAGATTGTCGCCCTTGGCGATATCCCACGGGTCCTTGGCGGCCTTTTCAGCCAGGTCGATGATCGCGTTGGCGATCTTCTTGCTCGCTTCGTGCGCGAACAGGACCGCGCCCAGCATGATTTCTTCCGACAGTTCCTTGGCTTCGGATTCGACCATCATCACCGCATTGCCGGTGGCGGCGACGACCAGGTCGAGTTCGCCGGTCTTCACTTCTTCCAGGCTGGGGTTCAGCTGATATTCGCCGTCCTTGTAACCGACGCGCGCCGCGCCGATCGGGCCCATGAAGGGCACGCCCGACAGGGTCAGCGCGGCCGACGCGGCGATCATCGCCACGATGTCCGGCTCGCTTTCACCGTCGAACGAAAGAACCTGCGCGATCACGTTGATTTCGTTATAGAAACCTTCGGGGAACAGCGGGCGGATCGGGCGGTCGATCAGGCGGGAAACCAGCGTTTCCTTTTCCGTCGCGCCGCGCTCACGCTTGAAGAAGCCACCGGGGATGCGGCCGGCGGCGGAATATTTTTCCTGATAGTGAACGGTCAGCGGGAAGAAGTCCTGGCCTTCCTTCACGCTCTTGGCGGCGGTCACGGCGCACAGCACCACGGTTTCGCCATAGGTGGCCAGCACGGCGGCGTCAGCCTGGCGCGCGATACGACCGGTTTCGAGGGTCAGCGTCTTGCCAGCCAGCTCGATGGATACTTTCTTGACGTCGAACATAGATTTTTTCCTTCGCCCGCGTCGGCCCTATTGCCGGGCGGGGCATTTGGTGGAGCCATATTGCTCCATAGTTGCCCCCTCAACCCGTTCGGGCTGAGCCTGTCGAAGCCCCGTCCTTTCCTTCAAGAAAGTACAGCCCTTCGACAAGCTCAGGGCGAACGGAGGTGGCGTTAGCGGGACAAAGCGCCGAATTGCGACTTGCCCCGGAATCAGAAACGGCCCCGAATGGGGCCGTCCCTTTTATAGCAGGCTTACTTACGCAGGCCCAGCTTGCCGATCAGGTCGGTGTAACGCGCCTGATCCTTCTTCTTGAGATAGTCCAGCAGCGAACGACGCTTGTTGACCATCATCAGCAGACCACGGCGGCTATGATTGTCCTTGTGGTGACCCTTGAAATGCTCGGTCAGGTTGGTGATCCGCTCGGTCAGGATCGAAACCTGAACTTCGGGCGAACCCGTATCACCCTCAGCGCGGGCATATTCCTTGATCAGCGCTTCCTTGCGCTCGGCAGTAATCGTCATCTAATCGTCTTCCCTCGACATCAGGTTGAAACCGCGCACCACCCGAATGTCACCATCCTGCATTTCGACCAGCGCGACGGCGATGATCCCGTCGGTCGCCAGATGAAGGCCAGTGGCAGCGGCGATCCCGGTCAGTATCTTCCCCTGGCGGAGAGCGATGGCCTGATCGGGAGAGACGGGGAGAGCCGGGATGTCGTCCAGCCCCGCCGTCAACGGCAGCATAAGCCCACCGATGCCGCCGCCCTTAGCAGCTTCGTCCAATTTGTCCAGCGATATCGCCGATTCCAGGGTGAACGGCCCGGCCTTGATCCGGCGGAGCATGGTGACATGCCCGACCGTGCCCAGCGCCAGCGCGATGTCGCGGGCGAGGGAGCGGATGTAAGTGCCCTTGGAGACATGGGCGGTCAGGGTGATGGACGCAAGCGCGCCCTCATCCGTTCGGTTCGAGCCTGTCGAGAACCCTTGCGTGGCGTTCTCGACAGGCTCGAACCGAACGGGGGTAAGTTCGTATATCGTCACGCTGCGCAACTTCATCTCCACCGCCTCCCCCTTGCGGGCGAGGTCGTAGGCGCGCTGGCCGTCGATCAGGATCGCGGAATAGGCGGGTGGCGCCTGTTCTATTGCGCCGGTGAAGCGCGGCAATATCGCCTGCACCTGCGCCAGCGTCGGGCGCACGTCGCTGTGCGCGATCGCTTGGCCCTCCAGGTCGAGCGTGTCGGTCTGAACACCGAAAGCGACGGTAAAATCATAGATCTTGTCGCTGTCGAGCATCCGCCCGGCCAGCTTCGTCGCTTCCCCGATCGCGATCGGCAGCACGCCGGTCGCAAGCGGATCGAGCGTGCCGCCATGGCCGACCTTCCACTTGCCCGCACCACTGGTGCGCAGCGCGCGCTTGACCGCGCTCACCGCCTGGGTGGAGCCCAGGCCATGCGGTTTGTCGAGAATGATCCAGCCATGCATGGCGGCGGGGCTTAGCGGCCCTGCCCTGCGCTGTCAGCTTTTAATGCCTGAAAGTTTGGATCAAAACGCCAACTGTTCCCGTCACCCCGGGCGTGACCCGGGGTCCCGCTTCTTTTGCGCGGGTCGGTGGCAGACACGGCAGCGGGACCCGGATCAAGTCCGGGGTGACGCATATGTGTTATGGCAGGGGTGGTTCGATCGCAGTCTCAATTCCACCATTTCCCTTCGCCCTGTCCCGCGATACAGGGCGCGCATGACGATCAAGCTCATCTGCCTCGATGCCGACGATACGCTCTGGCACAATATGCGCCATTTCAACGCGACCGAAGACGCGCTGCTCGACATGTTGCGCCCCTTTGCCGACGCCGACGTGACGCGCGAGCGGTTGATCGCGTGCGAGACGCGCAATCTGCCGCTTTATGGCTACGGGGCGAAGGGCTTTACCCTGTCGATGATCGAGACGGCGGTGGACCTGGCCGGCGACAAGCTGTCGACGTCGATGATCGCGGGGATATTGGCGGCGGGTCGCGCGCTGCTCGCCCATCCGGTCGTGCTGTTCGACGGGGTGGAGGAGACGCTGGAACGCCTGGCCAAGGTCGCGCCGCTGGTGCTGGTGACGAAGGGCGACCTGTTGCATCAGGAAAGCAAGCTGGCTGCGTCGGGCCTGGGCGACCTGTTTTCCGGCATCGAGATCGTCAGCGACAAGAAGGTGGATACCTTCCGCGCCCTCTTTGCCCGTGTCGGCGTAGCGCCGGAGCAGGCCGTGATGGCAGGCGATTCGATGCGATCGGACATATTACCCGCGCTAGAGGCTGGGGCCTGGGCCGCCTTCATCCCGCAGGAGGGCGGATGGTCGCATGAAAGCGCGGCCGCACCGACGGAGCATCCCTGCTTCACGCAATTGCACGGGTTGGCAGACCTGCCGGACTGGATCGCGACGATCGGGTAATACCGAGTTGCATTGATAGAAACCTATAGAACTGTTCCCCGGCGAAGGCCGGGTCCAGTCCCGCGCTCAGAACTGGACCCCGGCCTTCGCCGGGGAACTGCCTTATAGGTCAGCATCATCGCATTCTGATATAAATCCATTCAGGCCATTGTTCCCCGGCCTATGCCGGGGAACAATGGCTCAGACCCGCCCGCGCCACTCGTCGGCCAGGATCGCATAGATCACCGTGTCGCGCACATGGCCGGTCCAGGTGATGCGTTGCTTGCGCAGCACGCCTTCGCGCACCGCGCCCAGCTTCTCTACCGCCTTTTGCGAGCGGATGTTGCGGGCATCGATGCGAAATTCGATGCGCGTGAAGCCGCAATCGAGGGCACGCCCGATCAGCAGCGGCTTGATCCGGCCATTCAACCCGGTGCCGCGCGCGGATGGCGTCATATAGGTGCCGCCCAGTTCCAGCCAGTTGTCCGCCGGGTTGATATGCAGATAGCCTGACATGCCGACGGCTGCGCCATCGGCCAGGATCAGGAAGGGGCAACGATCGGGATTGGCGAGGGTCGCGTCGAAAATCGCGTCGAAATGATCGCCCGACCAGTTGCTCGGGAAGATATCCCACACCGGATCGTCGACCGGACAGAGCGGGCGCAGCATCTCGCGATGCGCTTCGCGCAACTGTTCCAGATGAAGGCCGGGCGCATCGATCGGCGCGAGCAGTAGGTCCATGCGGTTCATCGCTGCATCTGCTCCACGAAATGACGGCGGCACAGCGCCACATAGCGGTCGTTGCCGCCGATTTCGGTCTGGTCGCCCTGTCGGATCGCCCTGCCCGCCTGATCGACGCGCAGGTTCATCGTCGCCTTGCGCCCGCAATCGCACACCGTCTTGATCTCGCTCAGCGTGTCGGCCAGCCCCAGCAGCGCGGCGCTGCCGGGGAAGAGCTGCCCCTGAAAGTCGGTGCGGATGCCGTAGCAGAGGACAGGAATGCCCAGCCGGTCGCACACCGCGCCCAATTGCCAGACCTGTTCTTCGGTCAGAAACTGCGCTTCATCTATCAGCACGCAGGACAGCGGCGTCGCGTCGTTCTGGGCGGCGATGGCGGCGAAGATATCGACCTGCGGATCGAACAGATGGGCCTGCGCCTCCAGCCCGATGCGCGACACGACCCGCCCCCGGCCATAGCGATCGTCCAGCGCCGCGGTCCACAGCATCGTGTCCATGCCGCGTTCGCGATAGTTGAAGTCCGATTGCAGCAGGGTCGTGGATTTCCCCGCATTCATGGAGCTGTAGTAGAAATAGAGCTTCGCCATCGGACGGCGATTAGCGGATCGTGGGCGCGACGCCAGCCAGGAAACGCACCAGCGCGTCGGCCAGCGCGATGCGGCTGTCGGAAAAACTATGATCGGTCGGCCAGACCATCAATCGCGCATTCGGGTTGGCCCCCTGCGCGTCGGCGGCGGCCTTGCGCGCCATCGCGCCGATGCCCTTTTCCGCGCCCAGCAGGGTGAGCGGACGGCGACCATAGCCCGCCAGACGACGGCCCAGATCGAACTTCGCGGCGTCGGCCTTGATCTCGCCGGTCAGCCCTTCATAGGTCGCGCCATGCAGCGGCGGCAGGTCGCTCACCACCTCCGCTTTCCAGGCCGCCTCCCCTTCCGCTGTCGCCAGCGCCGCGACGGTCTGCGACGGATCCCAGGGGTCGATCAGGAACAGGCCCGCGACCCGCGGCTCGGCGGCGGCGGCATCGGCCGCCATGAAACCGCCCATACTGTGCCCCGCCACCGCGATCGCGCTGGTGTCGATATGATATTGCGCGACGACTGCAGGCTGCTGGAGATATTGAAGCGCGGTAAAGGCGTCTTCCGATGCGTTAGCGAAGGAGAAGGTGCCGGGGCTGCCCCAACTGCCGCGATAATGGAGCGTCAGCACATTCCATCCGGCGCGCCGCGCGGCCTGCGCCAGATCGAGATTCTGTTCGTTGCCGGGAAAGCCGTGGAGCAGGAGCAGCGTGGGGTGGATGCCTGCGCCCGCCGCGGTATACATGACCGCGTTCATCGCACCGTCCTGCGCCGGGATGACGAAGGCGCTCATGCCCGCAGGATGCGCCGCATCCGGTTTGGGGTCGGCGATGACGGCGGGATGGATGGCGGGTTCGCGGGCGGTGGCGGGGATGGCCGCACAGGACAGAAGCGCACAGGACAACCAGAAAGCCCGCATGATAATTCCCCGATTCATTCCAATGTGATGACGGCAACGGGCGGGACATCCCCCACCACCCGTTCGATCCGCCGGTCGAATGTCACGAACGCGTCCGCTTCGCCAGCCATGGACAGGTGCATCATGTCGGCAAAGTCGGCGCCCGCCCCGAAGCGATCCAGCACCCAGTCCATGCCGACCGGAATAGCAAGCGCCGTGGGCAGGTCGATCACATCGCGAAAGGCCGCCCTGATCTGTTCGCGCGGCCAGCCGTAGCTGGCACGCAGCACCCATTCCGTTTCGACCAGCACCGTCGGCAGCAGCACGAAACCCCGAGCGATCCGCTCCGCCGCGATCGCCGCTTGCGCCAGGTCATCGCCTGTCAGAAAGCGGATCAGCACATTGGTGTCGAGCGCCGCAGCCATCAGTCCGTGCGGTCGCGAAACATCTGCGCGATGGCCTCGTCCATTGCTTCAATGGAAACCGGCGGCCCTTGATGCTGGTAGCGCGCCCTGATGCCCGCCATGATCTCGTTGAAGCTGCGGCCGGACTTCCTGTGCTGCGGTTTCAGCAATACGCCGCCGCCCATTGGCACGACGTCCAGCACCTGCCCGGGCGCTAGGCCAAGCTGGTCACGGATATCCTTGGGGATCACGACCTGACCTTTGGCCGACAGGGTGGTCTTGGCGTTCATGGCGGTAAGATGCGTCTTACCGCCCACTTAGTCAATCCTCGCCCTCATCCTTCACCAGATCCTGCGCAACCTTGGGCTGGCGCAGCAGCTTGTCGATATGGCTGCCCTCATCGAAGCTTTCGTCGGCCAGGAATTTGAGCTTCGCGGCATATTTAAGCGCGATGCGACGCGCGACTTCGCGCTGGAGATAGGCGGTGTTGGTGCGCAGCGCTTTGAGCACTGCTTCCTCATCCTGACCCAGCAGCGACTTGATGAAGATGGTGGCGTGGCGCAGGTCGGGCGACATGCGCACTTCGGTGACGCTCACGACATGCTTGGCCAGCACATCGTCATGCACGTCGCCGCGCTGGAGGATTTCGGACAGGACGTGACGCACCTGTTCGCCCACGCGCAGCAGCCGGACGGAGGGGCCTTCGGGTTGGTTAGACATCGGTCCTCCCCTCCCGTTTGCGGGAGGGGCCGGGGGTGGGCTCTTCCCACCGGCCATTGTAATTCAGGAGAGGGCGAGCCCACCCCCAGCCCCCTCCCGCAAAGCAGGAGGGGGAATATGGATCACAGCGTGCGCTGGCGTTCTTCGACCTCGAACAGTTCCAGCGTATCGCCAGCCTTGATGTCGTTCGTATCCTGGAGGACCGCGCCGCATTCCATGCCTGCGCGGACTTCGGACACGTCGTCCTTGAAGCGACGCAGCGAGTGGATGACCGTCTTCGACACGATGACATCGGACCGGGTGAGGCGCGCATTGAGCCCCTTGCGGATGATGCCGTCGAGGACGAGCAGACCCGCCGCCTTGTCCTTCTTGCCGGCCGGGAACACCTGCAGCACTTCGGCACGACCCACGATCGTTTCGATGCGTTCGGGCGCCAGCTGCCCTGCCATTTCGTTACGCACTTCCTCAAGAAGGTCGTAGATCACGTCATAATAGCGCAGCGAGATCTTCTCGCGCACGGCCATCGGACGCGCCTTGGCATTGGGACGGACGTTGAAGCCGATCAGCGGCGCGCGGCTGGCGGCGGCCAGCGTCACATCGCTTTCGGTGATCGCACCCACGCCGGAGCTGAGGATGCGCACCTTGATCTCGTCTGTCGAAATGCGGTTGAGCGCCGTGACGATCGCTTCGACAGACCCCTGCACGTCGCCACGAATGACGACCGGATATTCGATCATCGTCGTGTTGAGCGCGGAGAACATGCTCTCGAAATTGGTCGGCACCGACGCCGTCCGCTTGAGCGTGATCTGTTCCTGACGATAGGCCGCGACTTCGCGGGCGCGGGCTTCGTTTTCCACGACGGTGAGCTGGTCGCCCGCCTTGGGAACGCCGGACAGGCCCAGCACTTCGACCGGGGTCGAAGGACCGGCGGTCTTCACCTGCTGCCCCTTGTCATTGACCAGCGCACGCACCTTGCCGCTTTCCGCGCCGATGACGAAGGTGTCGCCGACCTTGAGCGTGCCCTTGCGCACCAGCACGGTGGCGACCGCGCCACGGCCCTTGTCCAGCTGCGCCTCGATCACATTGCCTTCGGCAGCGCGATCGGGGTTGGCGGTCAGTTCCATGACTTCGGCCTGGAGCAGGATCTTGTCGATCAGTTCGTCAAGGCCGGTCTTCTTCAGAGCCGAAACCTCCACGTCCTGCACGTCGCCGCCCATATCCTCGACCACGATCTCTTCGCTCAGCAGGCGCTCGCGCACCTTCTGGGGATTGGCTTCGGGCTTGTCGCACTTGTTGATCGCCACGATCATCGGCACGCCGGCCGCCTTGGTATGGTTGATCGCCTCGATCGTCTGCGGCATCAGGCCGTCGTCGGCCGCCACCACCAGGATGACGATGTCGGTGACGTTGGCGCCACGGGCCCGCATTTCCGAGAAGGCCTCATGGCCCGGCGTGTCGAGGAAGGTGATGACATCGCCCTTCTTCGTCGTCACCTGATAGGCGCCGATATGCTGGGTGATGCCGCCGCTTTCGCCCGCAACCACATCGGTCCCGCGCAGGGCGTCGAGCAGCGAGGTCTTGCCGTGATCGACATGGCCCATGATCGTGACGACCGGGGCACGCGTTTTCAGCGTCTCGGGCGCATCGACATCGCCGGTGATACCGATTTCGACGTCGGCATCGGACACGCGCTGGATGCGGTGGCCGAATTCTTCCACCAGCAGTTCGGCCGTATCCTGATCGATCGGCTGGTTGAGCGTGACCGCCTGCCCCATCTTGAACAACGACTTGACCAGGTCCGCGCCCTTTTCGGCCATACGGTTGGCCAGTTCCTGCACGGTGATGATTTCAGGCACCACGACATCACGGACCTGCTTGTCACGCTGCTGCGCGCCGCCGGCATAATGGGCGCGGCGTTCCTTTTCACGGGCGCGCTTGAGCGCCGCAAGGCTGCGGGCGCGGGCGCTGTCGTCATCGGCCAGCGCCTTCGTCACGGTCAGCTTGCCAGCCTGGCGACGATTATCCTCGCCCTTCTTGGCGCGTTCGGGCTTCGTCGGCTCGGGGCGCTTGACCGGCGTGACCGGGGTGAAGCGACGCGGCGGCGGAGCAGCAGCAGCGGTCGGGGCGGCCGTGGCGCTGGCAGGCGCTTCCTGATCGGCAACAGGCGCAGGCGCAGCCTCCTGCTGGGCCGGTTCCGCGGCAGGCGCGGCGACTTCGGCAGCAGGCGCAGCAGGCTGCTCGACCGGGGAGGGGGCTTCGGCGGCGAGGCGATTTTCCTCGGCGCGACGCTTTTCTTCCTCGCTCGCGGCCAGACGGGCGGCGTCCTCACGACGGCGCGCATCTTCCAGCGCGGTCATGCGGGCTTCTTCCGCCTCGCGCAGTAGCTTGGCCTGCAATTCCTGACGCGACATCAGGCTCTGCGGCGGCGCCTGACGCACCGGGGCGGGCTGCGGCGGGCGGGTCTGCTGGGGCGCGGGCGCGGCCGGACGCGGCGCTGCTGCCACGGGCGCCGGGGTGGCGTCCGCCTGGGGCGCAGCCGCAGGGGCGGCACCGGTCGTCTCACCCGGCTTGCCCAGGACGCGGCGCCGCTTCACTTCCACCACGACCGTATTCTTGCGGCCATGGCTGAACTGCTGCTGCACCTGACCGGATTCCACGGTCCGCTTGATGCCCAGCGGCTTGCGGCCCAGAACCGGCTTGTCTTCCTTGCTGTCACTCATACGACTGAACTTAACCCTTCACTTCCGCACCCGACCGGAAAGGCCCGTCGGCGCCCTTAACAAACGCTTATCCGACCACGCCCGGCACATCTGCGGAGTCATGCTCCCCATGTACAGGCGCCCCGTTAGCGCAACCCAGATAGCTTTCCAAGCGGCCGATGGCCGCACGCAGACGCGACGCCGCACGCGAGTCGGTCACTGCGATATGGACGACATTGTCGCGCCCCATTGCCATAGATAGGGCGTCGCGGTCCACAGGCAAGACGTTGCCCGCCAAATCACTGCCTTCCGCTTCCCGTCCGACGCGCAGCGCCTGGTCCAGTTTGCGGTTGCCGTCGGCCGCCGCATCGGCGGCGTGGAGCAGCAATTGCACCTGCCCCTTGCGGCAGGCGACGTCGATCTTTTCGGAACCGGTCAGCAGCATCGACGCGCGCGACTCCAGCCCCAGCCGGTCCAAAAATGTCTTGCGCAGCCCCGCCTCGATCATGGCGGGCAGGTCGGCGGGAATGTCGAGCGCACCGTCCTTGAACGAACGGGCGAGCGCGCCCTTGAGCTTGCCCTTGGCCAGCGCGGCTTCCAGTTCGGCGCGCGACACGCCGATCCATGCGCCACGCCCCGGTGCCTTGGCGCGGATGTCGGGCAGCACCTGCCCCTCCGGCCCGATCGCCAGGCGGATCAGCGCTTGCGGGTCGGCGCGGTCGCCGGTCAATATGCATTTGCGTTCGGTCATGCGTGCCCCTCCGCCAAAACGGATGAAAGGGCAAGGCCGACGCTGTCGAGAGGCGCTATTCTCTCATCGGGGAGTGTCCGCAACATAGGCGTCCTCCCTTATAAGAGGGGCAGGTGCGGGCGCGCGATCTGCAAGCAGCACGCCACCCGCGGCATAATTGTCGAGGCTGAGTTCGGTGATGTTGATCTGCACGGCAGCCGCCGGCTTTCCCAGCCGCTCCACGAGCGACCGGGTGACGTCGGCAACCAGCGCGGCTTTCTGCTCGCGGGTCACGGCGCCAGCCAGACGGATATCAACGAACGGCATCTGCTTTACGCTTCCTCATCCTCAAACCAATGCGCGCGGGCAGCCATGATGATCTCATTGCCCTGCTCGTCCGACAGGCCATAGGCGGCCAATATGCCACCCTTGTCCTCGGCGCCGCTGTCGGATTTGCGGCGACGCTGATCGATGCGCTTCTTCTGCACCAGTTCGTCGGTGGCAAGGTCGGCCAGATCGTCCAGCGTCTTGATGCCCGCCTTGCCCAGCGTCACCAGCATGGCTTCGGTCAGATGCGGCATGCCGGCCAGTGCGTCCTCGACGCCCAGATTGGTACGCTCTTCACGGGCAGCGGCCTCGCGGCGCTCCAGCGCTTCCAACGCGCGATTCTGCAATTCGCCGGCCAGTTCGTCGTCGAAGCCCTCGATCGAGGCGAGTTCGTCGATCTCGACATAGGCGACTTCTTCCAGCTCGCCGAAGCCTTCGGCGACCAGCAGCTGCGACAGCGTCTCGTCCACGTCCAGTTCGTTCTGGAACAGTTCGGAACGGCTGACGAATTCCTTCTGGCGCTTTTCGCTGGCGTCGGCTTCGGTCATGATGTCGATCGCCTTGCCGGTCAGCTGGCTGGCGAGGCGGACATTCTGGCCGCGACGACCGATGGCGAGCGACAACTGATCGTCGGGGACGACGACTTCGATCCGCTCTTCTTCCTCATCGATGACGACGCGGCTGACCTGGGCAGGCTGCAACGCGTTGACGACGAAAGTCGCGGTATCTTCCGACCAGGGGATGATGTCGATCTTTTCGCCCTGCATTTCCTGCACGACGGCCTGGACGCGGCTGCCCTTCATGCCGACGCAGGCGCCGACCGGATCGATGCTGCTGTCGCGGCTGATGACGCCGATCTTGGCGCGGCTGCCCGGATCGCGGGCGGCGGCCATGATGGTGATGACGCCGTCGTAGATTTCGGGGACTTCCTGCGCGAACAGCTTCTTCATGAATTCGGGATGCGCGCGGCTGAGGAAAATCTGCGGCCCGCGATTTTCGCGGCGGACGTTCAGCACGACCGACCGGATGCGGTCGCCGACGCGGACGACTTCGCGCGGGATCTGCTGGTCGCGGCGGATGACGCCTTCGGCGCGACCGAGGTTCACGACGACATGGCCGAACTCGACCGATTTGACGACGCCGGTGATGATCTCACCCACGCGATCCTTATATTCTTCATGCTGGCGCTCGCGCTCGGCGTCGCGGACCTTCTGGAAGATCACCTGCTTGGCCGACTGGGCGTCGATGCGGCCCAGGTCGATCGCGGGCAGCGGGTCGACGATGAAGTCGCCGATCACGGCGTCCTTCTTGAGCTTCTGCCCGGCCTTCAGATCGACCTGCTTGAAATAATCCTCGACCAGTTCGACCACTTCGACCACGCGCCACAGGCGCAGGTCGCCGGTTTCCGGGTCCAGCTTCGCACGAATGTCGTTTTCGGCGCCGTAGCGCGCGCGGGCGGCGCGCTGGATCGCGTCTTCCATCGCTTCGATAACGATCGCCTTGTCGATCATCTTTTCGGAGGCGACGCTGTTGGCGATCGCGATCAGTTCGGCCCGATTGGCGGAAATGGCGTTGGCCATGGCTTTATGAACCCTTATTCTTCGGTTTCAAAATCATCCGCCCCATCGGAGGAAAGCGGCATTGTAGCAGAAAGAAGCGCGTCGGTCAGCAGCAGCTTCGCGTCGCTGACCAGTGCGAAAGGAATGACGACGTCGCCACTCTTCACATCGGTAAACAATATGTCGTCGCCATCGACGCCGTTCAGGACGCCGCGAAAGCTCTTGCGGCCATCGACGACCTCGGTAGCGGTAATCTTGGCTTCATGGCCCGACCATTCGAGGAAGTCGTGCAGGCGGGTCAGCGGCCGGTCGATGCCGGGCGAACTGACTTCCAGCCGATAGGCTTCCTCGATCGGATCGACTTCATCGAACAGATCGGAAAGGCGGCGTGAGATGGCGGCGCAATCCTCGATCACCAATTGCTTGGTCCTGGGATCTTCGGCCATGATCTGGAGCGTATGCTCGTCCCCCGAGCCGAACAGCTTGACCCGCACGAGGTCGAAACCCATGGCCTTCACCTCGGGTTCGATCAATGCAGTCAGTTGGGCGATGTCCGCCATGCAATCTCCGGAAAACTCTATGCGCGCTTCCCGCGCCGCAAGCGTCTCGCTTGCGACCCTGACATGTTTGACGATGTAAGGAAGCAAGGCCGATATAGGCACGCGTCGCGAAATCTGCAACATTATTCGTCCCCGATCATTCCTTGCGCACAATCCCGTGCCCCACATCCCCGAGATGGAGACATAGATGCGCCATTTGACGCTCACCGCCCTCCCCCTGCTGCTGATCGCCTGTTCGGGCGAAGGGGCCAACAGCCAGACGCCCGCGTCCGGCGATAAGCCGTTCAAGGTCGCGACCATCGCCGATTTCGACTCGCCCTGGGCCATGACCTTCCTGCCGGACGGCCGCGCGCTGGTGACGGAAAAGGCGGGTGAGATGATCCTGTTCGATCCCAAGAACGGCACCAAGATCCCGGTCGCGGGCATCCCAAAGGTCGACAGCGCAGGACAGGGCGCGCTGATGGACGTCGTCCCGTCGCCGACCTTCGCCAAAGACAAGGCGATCTATTTCAGCTTTTCGGAGGAACGGGACGGGGTCAAGGGCGTGGCGCTCGCCAAGGGCGCGTTCAACCAGGCGAGCGACGGCACGACGAAGCTGGACGGCGTCACCGTGATCTTTCGCGCCAGCCCCTATGTCGACGGGGACGGCCATTATAGCGGGCGCATCGCCTTTTCCCCCGACGGCAAATATCTGTTCTTCACCAATGGCGAGCGGCAGAAATTCGATCCTGCGCAAGACCCCAAGGCGACGCTGGGCAAGGTGCTGCGCCTGAACCTGGACGGCACGCCTGCGGCGGGCAATCCGCTCGCAGCCAAGGGCTTCAACCCTGCCATCTGGTCCTACGGCCATCGCAACCTGCTTGGGCTGGCTTTCAATTCGGCGGGACGTTTGTGGGAACAGGAAATGGGGCCGAAGGGCGGGGACGAGGTGAACCTCATCAAGCCCGGCCTGAATTACGGCTGGCCCAAGGCGTCGAACGGCAGCCATTATGATGGCCGCGACATTCCCGATCACAAGCCCGGCGACGGCTTTGAAGCGCCCAAGGTCTGGTGGAATCCGGTCATCTCGCCCGGCGGCCTGCTCTATTATTCGGGCGACCTGTTCCCGGCGTGGAAGGGATCGCTGTTCATCGGTGGCCTGTCCAGCCAATCGCTGGTGCGGGTAAAGCTGGACGGCGAGAAGGCGTCGAAGGCCGACCAGTGGGACATGGGCGCACGCATCCGCGAAGTGGAGCAAGGGCCGGACGGCGCGCTGTGGCTGCTGGAAGATGGCGGCAAGTCGCAGGGGCGGCTGCTGAAGCTGACGCCGGCAAAGTGACAGGCGCGCCTGTCAGAATAGAGGTCAGCACATATATGTAGTCGACACTGTTCCCCGGCGCAGGCCGGGGCCCAGTTCTAAGGATGGGACTGGACCCCGGCCTGCGCCGGAGAACGCCCTCGCGACGGCTTGCCCCCTAGAGCATTTTCGAAGCAGATGGCGTCATCTGCTGGCTTGTAAAATGCAGAAAACAAAGAACAACCAGAGCATGATCCGATCCTGTATGATCGGATTATGCTCTAGTCTCAAACAACGCCGTGCCGGTGAGCAGATGGCATTACACCAACCGGCTCTGCTTGACCGCCGCTTCGATGAAGCTGGCGAATAGCGGGTGCGGGTCAAAAGGTTTGGATTTGAGTTCCGGGTGGAACTGCACGCCCACGAACCAGGGGTGGTCGGGCCGCTCGACGATTTCGGGCAACGTGCCATCCGGCGACATGCCCGAGAAGATCAGGCCGCCCTTTTCCAGCGGTTCGCGATAACCGGCGTTGACTTCATAGCGATGACGGTGCCGTTCGCTGATGTCGTTGGTGCCGTATATACCCGCGACGACGCTGTTGCCGTCCAGCTTTGCGGGATAGGCGCCCAGGCGCATCGTGCCGCCCAGATCGGTGTCGGCGGTCCGCTTCTGCAAGCCTTCCTTGCCCATCCATTCGGTGATGAGGCCGACGACCGGTTCGGGCGTCTCGCCAAATTCGGTGGTGGACGCCTGCGCGATCCCCGCCGTGTGCCGTGCGCCCTCGATACAGGCCATCTGCATGCCCAGGCAAATGCCGAAGAAGGGCACATTGCGTTCGCGCGCGAACTTGACCAATTCGATCTTGCCTTCCGATCCGCGCACGCCAAAGCCGCCGGGGACCAGAATGCCGTGCATCGGCTCCAGGCTGGAGACGATGTCGTCGCCCTTTTCGAACAGCTCCGCGTCGATCCACTTGACCTTGACCTTCACCCGATTGGCGAGGCCGCCATGGTTGAGCGCTTCGTAAAGCGACTTATAGGCGTCGAGCAGGCCGACATATTTGCCGACGACGCCGATCGTCACTTCGCCTTCGGGGTTCTGCTGGCGATCCATGATGTCGTCCCAGCGTTCCAGCTGGGGCACGGGCGCATCCTGGATGCCGAAGGCGCGCAGCACTTCCTCGTCCAGCCCTTCGGCATGATATTGATGCGGCACGGCATAGATGCTGCTGGCGTCCAGCGCGGGGATGACCGCTTCGGGGCGCACGTTGCAGAACAAAGCGATCTTCTTGCGCTCGCTGTCGGGCAGCGGATGTTCGCAGCGGCAGAGCAAAATATCGGGCTGGATGCCGAGCGAGGTCAGGTCGCGCACGCTGCGCTGGGTCGGCTTGGTCTTCAGCTCACCCGCCGCGGCGATATAGGGCACCAGCGTCACATGGACGAAGATCGACTGGCCGCGATCCAGGTCGTTATGCAACTGGCGAATCGCCTCCATGAAAGGCAGCGATTCGATGTCGCCCACGGTGCCGCCGATTTCGCACAGGACGAAATCCAGATCTTCGGTGTCGGCGGTGGCGAACGCCTTGATCTCATCGGTGACGTGCGGGATGACCTGCACCGTCGCGCCCAGATAGTCGCCGCGCCGTTCGCGCTGGATGATCGTCTGGTAGACGCGGCCCTGCGTCACATTGTCGCTCTGGCGCGCGGACACGCCGGTGAAGCGCTCATAATGGCCCAGGTCCAGGTCGGTTTCCGCCCCGTCGTCCGTCACATAGACTTCGCCATGCTGATATGGCGACATCGTGCCCGGATCAACGTTGAGATAGGGGTCGAATTTCCGGATTCGCACACGGAAACCTCGTGCCTGCAACAAAGCTGCAAGCGAAGCGGCCATCAGGCCCTTGCCAAGCGAGGAGACCACGCCGCCGGTGATGAAAATATACCGCGTCATGGGAGGAGAGGCTTAGCCTTTCGGAACAGCAAAGGGCAAGCGCGCGAATCCACGCGCGCTTAAAAAAGATCGAAAAGATCGGTGAGAGGTTTAGTTGGCGAGCGGAACCGCGCCGTTGGACGCAGGCGCGGACGCCGCGTTGCTGGCCGCACCGGCCAGCGGATCGGCATTACCGGCCGGGGCAGGCGCGTTCTGCGTCGCAGGCGCCTGGCGCACCAGCGAGGTGTCGATGTCGCTGGGCGCGTGCCGCACCGACGCGATCACCGCCATCACGATCGACAGCAATACGAAGATGCTGGCGAGCACCGTGGTCGACCGGGTCAGGAAATCCGCCGCGCCGCGCGCCGACATCAGGCCCGCCGGGCTGCCGCCCACGCCAAGGCCCCCGCCTTCCGACTTCTGCATCAGGATGACGGCAACCAGCAGGGCCGCAATAATGGCCTGAACGACGAGGAGGAAGGTGAACATGCGACGATGTGTCCGGTATTATGGGGTGCGTTGGCGCGCACATAGCGAGGATGGCGGTTGGGGGCAACCGTTGCGCCGCCTCACCTTCCTCATCTTCGTCATGCTGAACGCGTTTCAGCATCCATCTCGCCTCCGCGTCCTGGGGCCAAGAGGAGGAATGGACCCTGAAACAGGTTCAGGGTGACGAAGAGTGGGGATTGGACACCATGATATTCAAGCCGCCGCCGTCACCTTGTTGTCCGCCGCCTCGATGATCGGCGCGAATTTCGCCGCGGTCAGGCTTGCGCCGCCGATCAGGCCGCCGTCGACATCCGCGATTGCCAGCAATTCGGCCGCATTGGCGCCGTTCATCGACCCGCCATAGAGGATGCGCATCTTCGCCGCCTCGTCCCCGATCCGCGTCGCGAGCGCGGCGCGCAGGGCCGCATGCATCGTCGCCACCGCCTCCATCGTCGGGATGCGGCCGGTGCCGATCGCCCAGATGGGTTCATAGGCCACCGCCAGCCAGTCCGCCGCCGCGCCATCGGGCAACGACGCCAGCAACTGCGCCGACACCACGGCTTCGGCGTCGCCCGCGTCGCGCACGTCCAGGCTTTCGCCCACGCATAATATGACCTTCAGGCCCGCCGCCTTCGCCGCCAGCGCCTTGGCCGCGATGTCGGCATTGGTTTCGCCGCGCGCCTCGCGCCGTTCGCTATGGCCGGTGATGACCCAGGTCGCGCCCGCTTCGGCCAGCATTTCGGCCGAGAGCGAACCGGTATAGGCCCCGCTCATGTCCATATGGCAGTTCTGCGCGCCGATGAACGCCGCGCCGCGCCGTTCCGACCCCGCCATGATGAGCGTCGCGGGCAGGCATAGCCCGACCTCGACCGCCGGATGCGCGGCCGCCAGATCGCCGATCGCCTCCACTTCGTCCAGATGCTCGCGCATCCCGTTCATCTTCCAATTGCCGACAACCAGCTTGCACCTGCTCATCCGCCTGTTCCCCCATCATGAGATGTGATTATTGCCGCACGATGCGCCGGGCGATCCGCCGCGTCCCTCTTATCGAGGCGCGTCTCCCCGGATCGTCCGGCGCTGATACAGGGCGATGAACGGCGCTCGCGCATTTGTCCAGCCCAAGCCTTGCCGCGACGCGCATCCGCCCTTAAAGCGGGCCGCCATATCGCCGCTATTCTGGAACCCCCATGCTTTCTGTCTTTCGCAGCTTCATCCGATCGAAATTCGGCGCGATCTTCGCCGTCCTCTTCCTGGGGGTGATCGCCGCGGCCTTCATCATGGGGGATCTGACCAGCGGCAAGTTCGGCGGGTCGATCGGCGGTGGCGGCACCGCGGCGAAGGCGAAGGGCCTGACGCTCAGCCAGAACGAGTTTCAGGACCGCGTCCAGCGCGTGTTCGAAAATGCGCGGCGGTCCAATCCGGGCCTCCAGATCGGCGACTTCTTTGCGCAGGGCGGCGCGGCACAGGTATTCGACCAGCTGGTGGCGTCGCTGACGCTGCGCGCCTTTGCCGATCAGCAGGGCGTCCATATCTCCAAGCGTCTGGTGGACGCGCAGATCGCGCAGATCCCCGCCTTTCAGGATGCGGCCGGCAAGTTCAGCAACGAGAATTTCCGGGCGCTGCTGGTGCGCGAACGGCTGACCGAGCAGGCGCTGCGCGACGATATCAGCCGCGAAATCCTCCAGCGCCAGCTGCTCGCCCCGGTGGGCCTGGGCGTCAAGCTGACCGACAGCATGGTCATGCCCTATGCCTCGCTCCTGCTGGAAGGGCGCCAGGGCACGGTCGCGGCAATTCCTGCCGTCGCCTTCCTCGACGACAAGAACCCCACCGATGCGCAACTGGCCGACTATTACAAGAAGAACGCCAGCCGCTTCACGATCCCAGAACAGCGCCGCATTCGCTACGCCGTGATCGACGCCGAACGCTTCGCGCAGGCCGCCGCGCCGACCGACGCGGAGATCAGCGCCTATTACAACCAGAACAAGGCCGCCTACGCCGCCAAGCAGCAGCGCAGCGTCGAACAACTGGTCCTGCCGACGCAGGCGGCGGCCAAGGCTATCGCCGACCAGGTGAAGGGCGGCAAGTCGCTGGCCGCCGCCGCGCAGGGCGCAGGCCTCGCCGTATCGACGCTGACCGACCAGAGCCGCGAGGCGCTCACTGCGTCGGCGGGCAAGGCCGTCGCCGACGCGGCGTTTGCGGGCAAGCAGGGCGATCTGATCGGCCCGGTGCGCGGGTCGCTGGGCTGGCTGCTGCTGCGCGTCACGGCAGCGAAGGAGACCCCTGCCCGTTCGATCGCCGCGGCGCGTGAGGAGATCGTCGCGGCGTTGCGCGTGCAGAAGGAAAAACAGCTGCTGACCGACTTCACCGGCAAGATCGAGGATCAGGTCGGCAATGGCGACAGCTTCGAGGAAGTGGTGAAGGATAACGGCCTGAAGCTGGAAACAAGCCCGCTGGTCGTGTCGACCGGCAAGCAGGTCAAGGACGCCGCCTTCACCGCCGGGCCGGACCTGCAACCGCTGCTCGCCCCCGTCTTTGCGATGAGCGCGGACGATGACGCCCAGCTGATCCCGATCACCCCGGACAAGCGCTATGCGCTGGCCGCCCCGGGCGACATCGTCGCCGCCGCCCCGCCGCCGCTGGCCGAGGTCAAACAGCTGGTGCTGGCGCAATATAAGCTCAATGCCGGCAATCTGAAGGCGAAGGCGCTGGCCGAACAGATCCAGGCGAAGGTCGCCAAGGGCGCAAAACTGGCCGATGCCATCGCGCAGGCGGGCGTGAAGCTGCCCCCGGCGCAGACGCTGGGCGGCCGCCGCGCCGATATCATGCGCGGCGAGCAGCGTCCCCCGGCCGAGGTCGCCATTCTCTTTTCGATGGCGGCGAACACGGTCAAGACGCTGCCGATCGGTCAGGATCGCGGCTATTTCGTGGTGCAATTGAACAAGATCGAGCGCGGCGACGCCAAGGGCCAGCCCGAATTGCTGAACCAGGTCCGTACCCAGCTCGCCGAAGTGGTGGGCCAGGAATATGGCCAGCAGTTCGAGCGCGCGGTCGAAAAGGATCTGGGCGTCACCCGCAACGCGAAGGCCGTGGAACAGGTCCGCAGCGCACTGGCCGCCACGAACAGCGGCGAACAGTAAGATGACGGCGACCGGGGGACGGCGGACGGCGTAGCGACAGCGCGTGCGGCATTGGCGCGCGGCGAATCGGCGCTGGTGTGGCGGCGACAGATCGCCGACACCGACACGCCGATCTCCGCTGCGCTGAAATTGTTCGAGCCGGATCGGGGCGACTATCTGCTCGAATTGGTGGAGGGCGGCGCGGTGCGCGGCCGCCACAGCCTGATCGGCCTGGCCCCCGACCTCGTCTTTCGCGCCAACGGTGAGCAGGCGGAAATCAACCGCCAATGGGCGAGCGACCGCGACGCCTTCGTGGCGCAGGATGGCGGCGCATTGGCGGCGCTCCGCGCGCTGGTCGCCGAATGCCGTGCGGCGATGGACCCGGCGCTGCCCGCTGCGCTCGCCTGTCTGGTCGGATATTTCGGTTATGAGACGGTCGGGCTGGTGGAAAAACTCCACCGCCCCGCCGCCAACCCCATCGGCGTGCCCGACATGCTGTTCGTGCGCCCCACCGTCATCCTGGTGTTCGATCGGCTGGCCGACGCGCTCTATCTGGTCGCGCCGGTGTGGAAGGGCAGCTTTATCGACGCGGACCGGGCGATCGAGCAAGCGCTGGAGCGGATCGACGCCACCGCCGCGCGTCTGGCCGCGCCGCTGCCCAGCGTTCCCGCGCCTGCCGACATCGCCGACGTCGCGGTCACGCCGGTGCTGGCGCCGGGCCGCTATGCGCAGATGGTCGACAGGGCGAAGGACTATATCGTCGCGGGCGATATCTTTCAGGTCGTGCTGGCGCAGCGTTTCACTAGCCCCTTCACCCTGCCGCCGATCGCCCTTTATCGCGCGTTGCGGCGGATCAACCCGTCACCCTTCCTCTATTATCTCGACCTGCCCGGCTTCGCGCTGATCGGCTCGTCGCCCGAAATCCTGGTCCGCGCCCGCGATGGCGAAGTCACGATCCGGCCGATCGCGGGCACCCGCCCGCGCGGCAGGAACGCCGTCGAGGACGCCGCCAATCGCGAAAGCCTGCTCGCCGATCCCAAGGAACGGGCCGAGCATCTGATGCTGCTGGACCTGGGCCGCAACGATGTCGGCCGCGTGGCGAGCGCGGGCAGCGTGACCGTGACCGACAGCTATACCGTCGAATTCTACAGCCATGTCATGCATATCGTGTCCAACGTCGTGGGCCGATTGCGCGCGGACAAGGATGCGATCGACGCGCTGTTCGCGGGCTTCCCGGCGGGCACCGTATCGGGCGCGCCCAAGGTCCGCGCCTGCGAGATCATCGCCGAACTGGAGCCGGAAACGCGCGGTGCCTATGCTGGCGGCGTCGGCTATTTCGGGCCGGACGGCAATATGGACAGCTGCATCGTCCTGCGCACCGCCGTGCTGAAGGACGGCATCATGCATGTCCAGGCCGGCGCGGGCATCGTCGCCGATTCGACCGCCGAATATGAGCAGCGCGAATGCGAGGCGAAGAGCGGCGCTTTGCTGGCGGCCGCGCGCGAAGCGGTGGCGCTGGCGCGGGATGCGCGGTTCGGGCAATAATTTAGGCGGCGCTGTCATGCTGAACCTGTTTCAGCATCCATTTCTCAACCCGCATTGTCGGTATCGGGGTCGTCGGTCGTTTGCCCGGCTTTGTACTTCCCGTTAGTCCCTTGACCGCGTCGTCCGGACCCGTGGCACGATGGATGCTGAAACAAGTTCAGCATGACGGTTTTGCAAAGCTTGCCTCACCGACAGGCCCGCCCCCCATCGCGCCGCGCTCCGCCTGGTCCAGGTGGAAATGGTCGCGATGCGCGGCGTTATAATCGGGCGACAGCACGGTCGAAAACAGGCCGCACGCCCCGTCGCGAACCGCGCGCAGGAAGTCGGCGTCCCTGCCCTCCCCTTTCCAGTCCTTGAGCACGCTGACCTGCCGCCCATCCTTCAACACGAAGGCCGTCACGTCGAGCGCGTCGGCAGTGGCATGTTCGCTGAAATCGCCCTGGCTTCGCCCATAGATGCGGCGGCAGCTATAGCTGCCGAAATGGCGGATGCTGCGCACGGAGGTGCCGTAGATGCGTTGGGCGGCGGGCTGCACCACCTGCCATTCCCATAATTTCAGCGCCGCGACGACCGGGCAGGATGGCGCGACGGCCGCAGGCGCCAGCGTGATCGCTTCGGCGTCGGCCCGCAACCGCACCGCGTCGGCATAGCGGCACTGGCCCGTCCCGCCCGGCTTCATCGCGACATAGTCCACCCCCGCCCGGTCGAGCAGCGCTTGGCACTGCGCCGCGTCGCCGGTCAGCGCCGCCAGCTTGCGCCCGGTGAACAGCCCGATCGGCTGATCCAGGCTGAGGTCGGTCCAGGGCAGATCCTGCGGCCGTTGCCGCAGTGCGGCATAGCCCAGCAGCAACAGGCAGAGGAAACCGCCCAGCAGGACAAGGCGGCGAATGGTCAGGTGAAGGGCGCGCATGCCCTAAACACGCCGGACCCGGTCCATCGGTTCCGCCGTGACGGGATAGCCCAGATGATCGGGGATGCAGAGATGGGTTTGCCCGTCCCGCTCCTCCAGCCACGGCCGGATCTTGTCGACCGGATGGGCCAATGCATCGGCGACCAGCGCGGCATGGCTGCCATATTGCGCCAGCCGCTCCAGATTGCGCCGGGTGGGGAAAATCACCTGCGCCGCGCCCACATCGGCCATCGCCAGCGTGGCGGCCGCGCTGCTCCAGAACAGCCGGACATTTTCCGTCGTGTCGACGCTCGCCATCTGCCCCTGTGGCGCGCGCGCCAGATAGAAGCGGGTGTCGAATATCCGCCGCGCCCCTTCGAACGGAGCGGGGTGCCAGCGCGCGAAGGGCGTCAGCTCGTCCAGCGCCACGCCCAGCCCGTGCCGGCCCAGCAGGTCGCCCAGCGTCCGCCCGTCATGCAGCCCGTCGCGCAGTCGCAGCACCACCGCCGCATCGATCACGCCGGTCAGCCCGATGCCAAGGCCGCTTTCCTCGATCGTCTCGCGAATGGCGGCGATCCGCGCCGCCGCCTCGTCCGCCGCCAGGCCATGATCGATCCGCGCCGCCAGGTCATGATCGCCCGCATCCACCGCGCCGCCGGGAAAGACCAGTGCGCCCGCCGCAAACGCCATGGTGGACGCCCGTTCCAGCATCAGCAGGTCGGGTGGCCCGTCCTGCGAATCGCGCACGATCACCAGCGTGGCGGCGGGACGCCCGGCGTCGGCCGTATCTGCTTCATCTGTCATGGAAACCGCTCTAGGCGCGTCCGGCGCCTACGGTAAAGTCCTTGCGGTCCAACCCTGGGAGGGGTTGGTGGAGCCTAGCGGGATCGAACCGCTGACCTCGTCATTGCGAACGACGCGCTCTCCCAGCTGAGCTAAGGCCCCCGAAGGAGCGCTGCCTATAGGATAGCGATTTGGCCCTTGCAACAGTCTTTTGCACAAAATGGCGCGTCACTTTCTGATCTGGATCAAGCGTCTGGGATCATGGACGAATCCTGCGCGACCAGCCGCCCGACAGGCGGGACATTACCCCTGCGTAACGCCCGGAACGATGGCTCCATCCGCTCATTGATCCCCCGTCGACGCCGTGCAGGCGTTGCTGCAAGAAGAAGGAGAAGGACGATGGGTTATCAAGGCGGCCGCCGCTATGGTGGCGACGATCGATATTCCGGCAATCTGGATCGCGGCGGCGATCGCTATCGCGGGCAGCGCGATTATGGACGCGACGACCGCAGCTATCGCTATGGCACGCGCGGCCAGTTCGGCGGCGGCGACTATCGCCGTGGGCCCAGCGACTACGACCCCGAGGATCGCGGCTTCCTGGACCGGGCGGGCGACGAAGTGCGCAGCTGGTTCGGCGATGAAGAGGCGGAACGCCGCCGCGAATATGACGAATATTATAACCGCCGCTATGGCGACCCGCGCGACCAGTCGAGTCGACTGGGCTACGCATCGGCCGCGCGGCGGGACTATGTGCCCAACAGCGGCTTTACGCCCTTCACGAGCGAGCGCAGCGGCTATGCCAACCAGGATCGAGGCGACGACCGCACCTTCGGCCCGCGCGAGGATTATGGCGTCCATCACGACAGCAATTATCAGGCCTGGCGTCAGGAGCGGCTGAACGAGCTGGACCGTGACTATGCCGAATATCAGCGGGAACATCGCGACCGCTTCAACAGCGAATTCGGCACATGGCGCACTCGCCGCAGCGAACAGCGGCAGGCGATCAACCAGGTCCGCGAACATCATGAGGTCGTGGGCAGCGATGGCGAACATGTCGGCACCGTCGACAAGCTGCGCGGCGACCGCATCATCCTGACCAAAAGCGACGCCGATGCCGGTGGCGTCCATCACTCGATCCCGTCCAGCTGGATCAAGTCGGTCGACGCGACCAAGGTGACGCTGGAAAAGACGGCAGAACAGGCACAGGACGCCTGGCGTGTCGAGCGCGAACAAAACGCCCTTTTCGGCGATCGCAACCAGCAACAAAGCGATTGGAGCAGCGAAGGCTCCGCGAGCAGCAGCAGCGCCAGCAGCTATAGCGGCACCCGCTATCGCTAATAGCGGTGGATTTGAAGGAAAGGCCCGGCCATGACGGTCGGGCCTTTTCCTATGCGCTCCCAATCAGGGCGATCGAGTTCAGAGCCTCCCAATCCATACCGTTCCCCGGCGCAGGCCGGGGAACAGATTATAGCGTCATCAGATAGATTTGGTGTAAGACACGCCTATGCCGACCATCCTGCTGCTCGTCCTGTCCAACCTCTTCATGACCGTCGCCTGGTATTGGCATCTCAAAGGCGGGATGGACAAGCCGATCCTGCTGGTCATCCTGATCAGCTGGGGGATCGCGCTGTTCGAATATTGCCTGGCCGTGCCCGCCAACCGCATCGGCTATGCCGGGGGCTGGAGCGCGGGACAGCTCAAGGTAGCGCAGGAAGCGATCGCGCTCATCATCTTCGGCGGCTTCATGGTGACCGTGTTGGGCGAACCGCTGCACTGGCGTCATCTGGCCGCCTTCGCCTGCATCATGGGCGCGGTCGGCTTCCTGTTCGTCGGCCGCACCTGATCGTCAGGCGACCGGGCGCAAGCGTTCCGGCAGGCCATCATCGCTAGGTCCGTTGCAGGCGAAGCGCGGACTGGCGCTGTAAGTGCTGAACTGTTCGAGCGGGAGGGCCGTCCCGCAAAAGGCGCATTCGGCGACCATGCGGCCCACGATCCACTGCTGGCGCGTGCAGGACGGGCAGCAATTGGTCCCGCCCGCATGATAGAGCGGGCTATATCCTTTGGCGAAAGACGGACGGGCCGTTCCGAAAGCAATCTCCATGGTCATATCCTTGATCCCTCTGGCTGAATAAACGCTTGAAACGCAAAAGGTTTCAATTGCGAACCAAAGGCGCGGCTGGAGCGGCCAGCGGAACTTTCGCCGCCATGACTCGCTTCGCCTCTGCAACATAAGGAGACTGGCATGAAGAATATCGTGGGCACGGCCATCGGCGCAGCCATCGATCGCCGCGACGGCGACAGCGGTGTGAAGGGCGCAGTCCTGGGCTATGCGGCATCGGGCGCGGTCAAGACCGTCGCCAAATTGGGCACGCTCGCCGCCATCGGCTATGGCCTCGTCAGCCTGGCCCGCAAAGCGGTGCGTCGCTAAAGCGACCGGTCCGGCAGCAGGAGCGAGCTGTCACCATAGCTGTAGAAGCGGTATCCGCTTTTTATGGCATGCGCATAGACAGCTTGCATCCGCTCCGTCCCCATCAACGCACTGACCAGCATGAACAGGGTCGATTTGGGCAGGTGGAAATTGGTCATCAGGCCGTCCACCGCCCGGAATTGATAGCCCGGCGTGATGAAGATGCGCGTTTCGTCGGCGAAGGGGCGGAGTATCCCGTCTTCGTCGGCCGCGCTTTCCAGCAGGCGTAGCGACGTCGTGCCGACCGCGATCAGCCGCCCCCCGGCGGCCCGCGCGGCGTTCAGGCGGTCCGCCGTCGCAGCGTCGATCCGGCCCCATTCGGCATGCATGCGATGATCGTCGGTATCGTCCGCCTTGACCGGCAGGAAGGTGCCCGCGCCCACATGCAGCGTCAGCGTATGCATCGATACGCCCGCAGCGGCGAGCGCCACCATCAGGTCCGGCGTGAAATGCAGCGCAGCAGTCGGCGCGGCGACCGCGCCGTCTTCCCGTGCGAACATGGTCTGGTAATCGCTGCGGTCGCGCTCGTCGGTCGGGCGTTTGCTGGCGATATAGGGCGGCAACGGCATGCGCCCCGCCCGTTCCAGCAAAATCTCGACCGGCTCGTCGCCTTCGAAATCCAGCGTGACCCCGCCATCCTCGTCGCGCGGCCCGGCGATGGCCGTCACGCCCGCCCCGAAATCGATCCGGTCGCCCGCGCGCACCCGCTTGGCATTGCGCAGGAACGCCTGCCACTGGCGCAGGCCCTGCCGCTTGTGCAGCGTCGCGCCGATCCGCGCTTCGCCCCGCAGGCCTTCCAGTTGCGCCGGAATGACCTTCGTGTCGTTGAAGACCAGCACGTCGCCCGCGCGCAGCAGCGACGGCAGGTCGGATACGACATGATCCTGCATGGCGTCGGCACCGGGCACCAGCAGCAACCGGGCGCTGTCGCGCGGCGATGCGGGCCGGAGCGCGATATTCTCGGTCGGCAGGTCGAAATCGAACAAATCTACGCGCATGGCAGTGGTCCGGGCGAACCGGCTCAGTTCTTCTTGGGTGCGGACTTTGCGGCCACCGGCTTCTTGGCGGCGGGCTTCTTGGGCGCGGGCTTGTCGATGATCGACACCGGCGGCGCAGGCGGGGTCGGCGCGACAGTGACGGGCGGCTTGCCGTCGCTTTCGATCGACGCCTGCAGGATCACGGTGGGGTCTGCGGGCGGCTCGCCCTCATGGATCGCGTCGACATATTGGATGCCGTCGATCACGCGGCCGAAGACGGTATATTTCTTGTCGAGCTGCATGCGCGGCAGCAGCACGATGAAGAACTGGCTGTTGGCGCTGTCCTCGCTCTGGGCGCGGGCCATCGACACGGTGCCGCGCAGATGCGGCATCGGATTGAATTCGGCCTTGAGGTCGGGCAGCTGCGAACCGCCGGTGCCGTCGCCCTTGGGATCGCCGCCCTGCGCCATGAAGCCGGGAATGACGCGATGGAATTTCAGGCCATTGTAAAAGCCCTGGCGCGTCAGTTCCTTGATCCGCTCGACATGGGTGGGCGCGATGTCGGGCCGCAGCTGGATGCGCACGCGGCCACCGCTCGACAGGTCCAGATCCCAGATATTCTGCGGATCGGCCGGCACGGTCGCCGGCGGCAGCTTGGGCGTCAGGTCGGTGCCCAGCGACTTGGCGTTATCCTGCGCCCGCACGGCGGCTTCCGCCTTCTTCATTTCGTCGGCCTTGCCGCCCCCGCCTTGGGCAAAGGCCACGCCGGACGCGGTAAGGGCGAAGCCGATCGCGACGGTCTTGAGCGCGCAAGTGAAACGCATGGGGTAGGAGTTCCTTGATATCTTGATGCCCGGGGCCAAGCCGCCCTGATAGCGCGCTGATCGCGATTGGCAACTGAACGCAGGCTGAAACCGGAAAAGGGGCTGCCAAAGCCCCGCTTAAATCCCGCCCTTGCGCCCGATCTTTTCGACCCGTGCCGCCACTTCGTCGCGCACGGTGGGGCTGACGAATTTCTGGATCGGCCCGCCATAAAGCGCGATTTCCTTGACCAAGCGCGACGCGATCGGCTGCAACGACACGTCCGCCATCAGGAAAACGGTTTCGATCCGGTCGTTGATCTGCTGGTTCATGCCCGCCATCTGATATTCATATTCGAAGTCCGCGACGGCGCGCAGGCCCCGGATGATGACGCTGGCATGCTGCAATTCGGCAAAGTCCATCAGCAGCGAATTGAAGCCGGTCACGACGATTTCGGTGTCGATGTCCACGCATTCGCGCCGCACCATATCCAGCCGTTCCTCGTCGGTGAACATGGGCGATTTGGCGATATTGGTGGTGACGCCGATCACCAGCTTGTCGACCAGCTTCGCGCCGCGCCGGATGATATCCATGTGGCCCAACGTCACGGGATCGAACGTGCCCGGATAGACGCCGATACGCTGTGTGCTCATGACGTTAGCGATCCCTCTCCACGATATAGTCGGCTATGGCGCGCAGCAGGTCCGCCTCCGCGCCATAGCCATGCAGATGCGCCTTGGCCTGCGCGACCAGCAGATGCGCCTGTTCGCGCGCGCGCTCCACGCCCAGCAGCGACAGGAACGTCTCCTTGCCCGCCGCCGCATCCTTGCCCAGCGCCTTGCCCGCCAGCGCCGCGTCGCCCTCCACGTCCAGCAGATCGTCGGCGATCTGGAAGGCGAGGCCGATGTCGCGGGCATAGCCACGCAGGCCGACGCGCGCCTCATGCGGCAGGCGCGCCATGATCGCGGCGGCCTCCACGCAAAATTCGATCAGCGCGCCGGTCTTGAGATTCTGGAGCCGCGTGACGGTGGCGAGGTCGAAACGGGTCTTCTCCGCCTCCAGGTCCATCATCTGCCCGCCCGCCATGCCCGCCGGGCCGCTGGCGGTCGCCAATGCCTTGACCAGTTCGATCCGCACGAACGGGTCGGGATGCGCATCCTCCCCCGCCAGCACGTCGAACGCCAGGTCATGCAGGCAATCGCCCGCCAGGATCGCGGTGGCTTCGTCATAGGCCTTGTGCACGGTCGGCTTGCCGCGGCGCATGTCGTCATCGTCCATCGCGGGCAGATCGTCATGGATCAGCGAATAGACATGGATGCACTCGACCGCGACGCCGACCCACAGCGCCGATTCGCGTGAGATGTTGAACAGGTCGCTCGTCGCCCGCACCAGCAAAGGCCGCAAGCGCTTGCCCCCGCCGATCGCGGCATGGCGCATCGCCTCATACAGCCGCGCGCGCGCGTCGGGCGGCACGGCGAGCAGCCGGTCGAACGCCGCATCGATATCACCTGCGACCTCGCTCGCCCGCGCCGTCACCAGCGAAGTTGCGGAGGCGCCCCCGCCGTCCGCCGTGCGGCCCCCCGCCACGACGATCAATCCGCGCCGAAGGGTTGGGCGCCGGTCACCGCGCCATTAGCGTCGACCGTCAGCTTGGCGATCCGCGCTTCGGCCGCCTGCAACCGTTCGGTGCAGCGTTTGCGCAGCTCTTCGCCCTTGGCATAGAGCGAGATCGATTCATCGAGCGGCACGTCGCCGCTTTCCAGTCGCCGGACGATCGTTTCCAGCGCGCGCAGCGCATCCTCGAAAGACAGGGTTGCGGGATCGGGGGTGGAAATATCCTCAGCCATGCCCCTTGCATTGGCCGCCGCCACGTCGCCGGTCAAGTCCGGCCCCGCCATTTATGGCGAACCGCAGCCGATAGTCGCTGCAATGCGCCATTCATACCGGCTGCGTCATCAAGGCGTCATGCCCCGATTTCAGGGGGCATGGCGGGAAGTGCGCAGTTTTGCGTTGACGCACCATGTTGCGCATGCACATAAAAGGATCGCTATGAAACATTATTTCCCCCTGATCGCCGTCGCCAGCGTTGCCCTGCTGTCGGCCTGCAACAAGAATGACGAACCCGAAGTCGTCGGCGGCCCTGCCGACCCGATGGCGGCGCAGCTCGCCAACGCCGCGCCGGTCGAACTGCCGCCTTCGGTCAAGGCGAACAAGCAGTTCCGTTGCAAGGACAACAGCCTGATCTTCGTCGACTTTATGAGCGACGACAAGACCGCCCTGCTGCGTACCGAAAAGGGTGGCACCGCCACCTCGCTCAAGGCCGCCGAAGCAGGCCAGCCCTTCACCGCCGAGGGCGGCTATGAGGTCAAGGGATCGGGTGACGAGGTCACCATCACCGTGCCGGGCAAGAGCGCCCAGGCCTGCCACGTCTAAAGACATCATCCCCGTTTCCGCGCCCATGGATGCGCGGGCATGAAGTGGCCGGACCTCCCCTAAAGGTCCGGCCTTTTTCATGGGACAGGACCGCAAAGCGGTCGCGTCAATCGTTGCTGAACATCGCCTTGGCGGCCCGATCGGCATAGGCCTTCGCCAGCGATCGATGCGCTGCCTTCGCCCGTTCCGACTTGGACGCCTGCTCCATCAACCGCTGCTTGCGGCAGCGGCTGGAAAAATAGAAGAAGTCGATCCCCTTCATCCCTGTACCTCTTTGTGGCCTCCCGATCTCTGCCGAATCGCCACCCCGCCGAGGTTCATTGTTCTTCTGAAACATTAACGAACACCTTACAGCCGCGCAAATACGTGCCGGCACATGCCCCCCGCCATATTCCGCGCGCGGCCGCACGCCGCCATTGCTCTCCGCCCACGGCCCCGCTAAAGGCGCGCTCATGTCCAACACCGCCACCCAGATCACCCCGGAAGTCGTCGCCGAACATGGCCTCAGCCCGGAAGAATATGACCGCGTATTGAAGGCGATCGGCCGCGAGCCGAACCTGACGGAACTGGGCATATTCTCGGTCATGTGGTCGGAGCATTGCTCGTACAAATCCTCCAAGATCCACCTGATGAAGCTGCCGACCAAGGGTCCGCAGGTGATTTGCGGCCCCGGCGAAAATGCCGGCGTGGTCGACATCGGTGACGGTCAGGCGGCGATCTTCAAGATGGAGAGCCACAACCACCCGAGCTACATCGAACCTTATCAGGGCGCGGCGACCGGCGTCGGCGGCATCCTGCGCGATGTGTTCACCATGGGCGCGCGTCCGGTCGCGAACATGAACGCGCTGCGCTTCGGCCGCCCCGATCATCCCAAGATGAAGCATCTGATCGCGGGCGTCGTGCATGGCATCGGCGGCTACGGCAATTGCGTGGGCGTGCCGACCGTGGGCGGCGAAGTGAATTTCCACCCCGCCTATGACGGCAATATCCTGGTCAATGCGATGACCGTGGGCGTCGCCGACACCGACAAGATTTTCTATTCCGCCGCCAGCGGCATCGGCAACCCGATCGTCTATGTCGGGTCGAAGACCGGCCGTGACGGCATCCATGGCGCGACGATGGCGAGCGCAGACTTCGGCGACGACGCGGACGCCAAGCGCCCCACCGTGCAGGTCGGCGACCCCTTCACCGAAAAGCTGCTGATCGAAGCCTGCCTGGAACTCATGGCGTCCGACGCGATCGTCGCGATCCAGGATATGGGCGCGGCGGGCCTCACCTCCTCCAGCGTAGAAATGGCGTCGAAGGGCGGCGTCGGCATCCAGCTCAACATGGACGACGTGCCGCAGCGCGAAACCGGCATGACCACCTATGAAATGATGCTCTCCGAATTGCAGGAGCGCATGTTGATGGTCTTGAAGCCCGGCCGCGAGGATTTCGCCGAAGCGATCTTCAAAAAGTGGGAACTGGACTTCGCCGTCATCGGCCATGTCACCGACACCGGCCGCATGGTCCTGATCCACAAGGGCGAAACGGTGTGCGACATCCCGCTCGCCCCGCTGGCCGACGACGCACCGCTCTACGACCGTCCGTCCATGCCGAAGGACGAATATAAGATCTGGTCGCAGGTCCAGCCGCTGGGCGACATCGCCGAAAGCGCGGATATCGGCGCGGACCTCATCACCCTGATGGGCAGCCCCGACATCGCCAGCCGTCGCTGGATCTGGGAACAGTACGACCATATGGTCGGCGCCGACACGGTGCAGCGCCCCGGTAGCGACGCCGCCGTCGTACGCGTCCATGGCAGCCAGAAGGGCATTGCGATCAGCACCGATTGCACGCCGCGCTATTGCTATGCCGACCCCTATGAAGGCGGCAAGCAGGCGATCGCCGAATGCTATCGCAACCTGTCCGCCGTCGGCGCGACGCCGCTGGCGGTCACCAACTGCCTGAACTTCGCCAACCCGCAGCGCCCCGAAATCATGGCGCAGCTGACCGGCTGCCTGGAGGGCATGGGCGACGCCTGCCGCGCGCTCGACTTCCCGATCGTGTCGGGCAATGTCTCGCTCTATAATGAGAGCAAGGCTACCGGCGGCGGCTCGGCGATCCTGCCGACCCCGGCGATCGGCGGCATCGGCCTGCTGGCGGACGTGGACGTGATGGCGACGGTCGCGTTCAAGCAGGAAGGCGACGCGATCTGGCTGATCGGCGGCGAAGGCACCCACCTCGGCCAGTCCATCTGGCTGCGCGAAATCGCAGGCCGCGAGGCGGGCGACGCGCCCAAGGTCGACCTGACCGTCGAACGCGCCAACGCCGACACCGTCCGCGCGCTGGTCGCCAACGGCACGGTCAACGCCGTCCACGACATCAGCGACGGCGGCCTGATCGTCACGATCGCGGAAATGGCCTTGGCGGGCAAGGTCGGCGCGACGCTGGACATCGCGATGACCACCGCATCGGCCTTTGGCGAAGACCAGGGCCGCTATGTCGTCACCGCGCCAGCGGGCGTCGATATCCCGAGCGCCGTGAAGATCGGCACCGTCGGCGGCGACAGCGTCGCAGGCGTGGCGCTCGACACGCTGCGCACCGCGCATGAAGGCTTTTTCCCGGCGCTGATGGACAGCGAACTTTAGGGTTGCCCGCTGTCGCTTCGAACTGAGCCTGTCTAACGGTCGCGAAACGGCAAATATTGCGCTTTGGCTTATCGTCTCGCCAGCGGCGAACGGCGCCACTGAGGTATCGGCTTCATACACCGTCCCCCCGGCGCAGGCCGGGGTCCAGTCCCACGCTAAGAACTGGACCCCGGCCTGCGCCGGGAACAGTCTATGTCATCCCAGATGCATCGGCGGTAGCGGCGCGCAACAGCCCCTCCACTAACCCCGCCGCAATATATACTCCCGGTCCGTCCACGTCCCGACCGGAAAGCCATAGCCCCCGACCTTCACGAAGCCGCGCTTCTCATAAACCGCCAGCGCGCGGTCGTTGCCGGACCATACGCCCAGCCACACCGGCCCCGGCATTTCCGCCGCCAGCCAGTCCAGCGCCACGTCCATCAACGCCCGGCCGACGCCCTGCCCCTGCGCGGCATTGCGCGCATACAACTGATACAACTCCCCTTGCTCCGTCGAGGCCTCCGGATGCGGCAATTTGCATGGCCCGACATGCGCATAGGCCAGCAACTGCCCATCGGCCGTCTCCGCGACCCAGGTCGCATGCGTCGGATCGGCCAGTTCCCGCGCCACCGTCGCCGCGCCATAGCTGTCCGCCTCGAACAGGGCGAGGTCGGCGGGCGGGTAGGGAATGGCGAAGCCGTCGAGAAACGTCTCGCGAAACGCCGCCAGCTTGAGGGCGGAGAGCGGCACGGCATCGGCAGGCTCTGCCCGGCGGATGATGAAGGATGAAGTCGTCACACAGCTGAAATGACAGACCAAGCTGCGCCACACAATATCTCCCCTATGACTATAGGGGCGCAGGCTGTCCTACACGCCATCGTCGCAGCATAATGGCCCTCTCGCTTTTCGATAGGATCATGCCGGAGCAACGATATTTCACGATTAGCGGGAAATGTGCGAAGTTAAGCCGTCAATGGTGCCTCAGCCCGATTGTCACGCCCCGGGCCGGGTGATGCGCGCGAACAGGACCTGATAGCTGTCGGTCCCGCCCTCCGCCTCGAACGCCGTCATCACCCGTCGCAGATCACCCGGGCCCAGCGGCTTGCGTCCCTCCTGGGGCACCACCGCCCCGATTCCCTTGAGATGCGCGATCAGCCCGCGCGCGCCCTTGCAGGCCAACGGATAGGTCTCGTCAAAGGCAAAGGCGTCGTCATGCCCGCCCAACATAGCGCGCAACGCATCGAGCGACGGATAGTCCGGCACCCCCGCCACCAGCCCGCATTCCGCATGCGCCGCGCGCCAGCGCGCGAAACTCCCCTGCCCCATGGTGGAAAAGATCAGGCTGCCGCCGGGCCGCAGCAACTCCGCCAGCCGGGCGATCGCCCCGCCCAGATCGTCGAACCACTGAAAGGCCAGGCTCGACAGGATGAGGTCGAACCACGGCCCCTCGAACGGTGGCGCTTCGCCATCCATCGTCATGAACCGCCCCGCCACCCGTCCGTTCGATGCCGCCTGTTCCAGCATGCCGGGCGAAATATCGGTGGCCATCAGGTCCACGCCGGGCCAGCGCCCCTGAATGTCGCGCGTCAGAAACCCGGTGCCACACCCGATCTCTAAGATATGCGCGATCCCATCGGGCTTCTGCCTGTAGGCGAGGTCCGCGACCAGCGTCGCCGCCAGCCGCTGCGGCCCGGCATGCCCATCATAATGCGCCGCCGCCGCGCCGAAGGCGTCGCTTATTCGTTGCTTGCGCCATTGCCTGGAGCGGTCGTTCATGGCTAGGCGGATGGCAGAGCCTTGGCTTTCTGACCAGCCCCTTTGCAGGAACTTCGCCCATGACCGCCTCCCCCCGCATTCCCGCCATGGACGTGCTGCGCGGCTGCGCGGTGCTGGGCATCTTGTGGATGAACATCACCGCCTTCGCCCTGCCGCAAAACGCCTATTTCAACCCGGCGGTCGCGGGGCCGCCATCGCCTGCGGACATCGCCGCCTGGGCAGTCAGCCTGATCTTCATCGATGGCAAGATGCGCGGCCTGTTCGCCCTGCTGTTTGGCGCGTCGATGCTGCTGCTGATCGATCGGGAGGAAATGGCCGGGCGCGACGGGCGACGGGCGCAGATGATCCGCTCGGGCTGGCTGTTCGTCATCGGCTGCGCCCATTTCCTGCTGCTCTGGTGGGGCGACATCCTGCGCGTCTATGCGCTGGTCGGCCTGTTCGCGCTGCTGTTCGTGGGGCTCGAACCCTTCGCGCTGGTGAAGCGCGCGCTGCTCTTCTTCCTGGCGCAGTTCCTGCTGGTCGCGGCCTTCATCGCCAGCCTCTATCTCTGGGGCCATGCCGCCGCCGCACCCGGCGCGGACCTGCCCCTGCGCGAAGGCTATGCGACCTTCATGGCCGCCCTGTCCGATCCCGCCAGCCCCACGACCCAGGCGGAAATCGCCACCTATCGCAGCGGCTTCGGCGCGATCATCCAGCATAAACTGGTCGGCCTGCCCGGCGAATGGCTCTGGGGATTCCTGTTCACCGCGTTCGAGACGATGGGTTTCATGCTGCTGGGCATGGCGATGCTCAAGGGCGGCTTCCTCATCGGCCGTTGGGATGCGGAGCAATATCGGCGCACCGCCCGCCATTGCTTCCTGATCGGCGTCCCGCCCATGGCCGCGCTGGCGCTGTGGGTGGCATGGAGCGGCTTCGCCCCGCTGCCCGCCTATGGCGTCGCGCTCGCCTGGTCGCTCCCATTCCGCATTCCTTTGACGGTGGGCTGGGCCGCGCTCATCCTCTGGCTGGTGGCCCGCCATCGCACCCACCCGCTGGTCGATCGGCTGGCGGCGGCCGGGCGACTGGCGCTCAGCAACTATCTCGCCACCAGCCTGGTCATGACCGCGATCTTCTACGGCTGGGGCCTCGGCCTGTTCGCGCATTTGCCCCCGGCGCTGCTGCCGCTGTTCGTGCTGGGCGGCTGGGTGATGATGCTGGCCTGGTCGAAACCCTATGCCGCCCGATTCGCCATGGGTCCGGTCGAATGGCTGTGGCGCAGCCTGATCCACGGTCGGCCGCAAAAGATTCGCAAAAGCGATTGATTACTATTGCGACCCATTATCAGACGCGCTACCTGTGACTTTACAGGAGAATGTCTTCGATGGTCGTCTGCATCTGTAATGCGATTCGTGAAAAAGACCTGCGGGAAGCGGCGCGCAATGGCGCCGACACGCCGTGCAGCGCCTATGCCCAATATGGCCGCCGCCCCAAATGCGGCCAGTGCGTCCCCTTCGCCCGGACCATCATCGCCGCAGAGCGCGCGTCGGCCTGACAGGATTGCGAATCAGCCGCATCCGGCAGTCGCGATCATCACGCAATAGCGCAGGAAAAAACCCCTGATTTCCTAGGGTTTTTCGCTTAACAGCGCGCGTCCGAAACGATATACGAACCGGCATCCCCCATTGCCGGAGTACAGCGCCATGAAAGGCGACGCCAAGGTCATCGAATATCTGAACGAGGTGCTCAAGAACGAGCTGACCGCGATCAACCAATATTTCCTCCACTATCGCATGCTCAACCATTGGGGCATCGAGAAGCTGGCCAAGTTCGAATATGAAGAATCCATCGACGAGATGAAGCATGCGGACAAGGTGGCGGAACGCATCCTCTTCCTCGACGGCCTGCCCAATTTTCAGCTGCTCGGTCGCCTCAAGATCGGCGAGACGGTGGAGGAGATTCTCAAGTCCGACCTCGAACTGGAATATGAAGCGCTGCCCGTGCTGCGCGACGCGATTGCCTATTGCGAAAGCATCCGCGACTTCGTCAGCCGCGACCTGTTCCAATATATCCTCGAAAGCGAGGAAGAACATGTCGATACGCTGGAAACCCAGTTCGAAATGATCGAGCGCATGGGCATCCAGAACTATGTCCAGTTGCAGAGCAAGGCGAAGGAAGACTGATCTTCCTGCCTGGGCGGTAATCGCTGTTCCCCGGCGCGGGCCGGGGAACGATATGTAAAGGGGCGTCCTGCGGGGCGCCCCTTTGCGTTACAACAGTGCTTCAAGCAGTCCGATCAGCGGCAGGTCCGCAGGCGGCATGTCGAGCGCATACATTTGCGCGGGGCGCAGCCATTGCAGCGCTGTCGCATGCCGCGCCTGCGCTATCCCCGTCCATTTCCGGCAGACGTAAAGCAGCAGCAGCAAATGCCGGTCGCCCAGCGCCTCGCTCGCAAAGGTCGCGGGCGCCAGACAACTGGCATGGGTCTCGATCCCTAGTTCCTCTTCCAGTTCGCGGATCAGCGCCGCTTCCGGCGTCTCGCCCGGCTCCACCTTGCCGCCGGGGAACTCCCACAGGCCCGCCATCGCCTTGCCCGGCGGACGCTCCTGCAACAACACGCGGCCGTCGGCGTCGACCAAGGCCACGGCGACCACCAGCAGGGGAGAGTTTGAGAGCATATCGGTCCAGTCGGGAGGGCTTTGTTAACCCTGCTTCCTTTACATGTTCATCGGGGACTGTCTGTAGCCAAACGGGGACTTTATGCGCGCGCTGCTTGAAATGCTGGCCCGATCGGGGCTGCTGCGCTGCGAGCGCGGCGCGACTGCGGTCGAATATGGGCTGATTATCGCGATGATCGTGCTCGCCATGATCGTCGCTCTGAACAACGTCGCCAACAAGACGACCGGCATGTGGAACAACGTCGCAAACGAAGTAACCAAGCATTAACCATCAATTTCTGACAGTGCCGATACTGACATTAAGAGTTTCTCAACCGAGCACGTCTAATTCGTTCCTTGCTGACCACAGAAATTCATACGGGGCGGCCGGGTAGTTGAACGCTGAAATCTATTTAAGGAGACGTCACATGAAGTTCGTCCGTAAGATGCTGAAGAATGAAAAGGGTGCCACCGCGATCGAATACGGCCTGATCGCCGCTCTGATCGCCGTCGCTGCCATCGGCGCGATGACCAGCCTGGGCACCAAGCTCGGCGGCACCTTCAACAATGTTTCGGGCAACCTGAAGTAAGCCCTTCACATTGTAAGATCATGGGGCGGCGGACTTCGGTCCGCCGCCCCTTTTCGTTTCGCATGCTGCTGCGTCACCAGGTGACGATCTTCACCCGCTGGCCCGGCCGCAGCGTCGCATTGGGGCTGAGCGCGTTGATGGTCAGGAACCGCTCCAGCGGAAAATCGGTATAGGCCATGCGCTTGGCCAGCGACTGGACCGTGTCGCCCGCCTTGACGGCGACCACATCGACCCGGCGCGGCTTGATCGCCGCGGCGTCCTGCGCGCTCAGCCGCTGCATCGACTGGAGCATCGGCGTAAACGGGCCGACCCCCTGCCCCGCCGGCGTCAGCAACAGGAAATGATAGGCTTTCCCGCCCCCGAAATCATAGGCGAAGACGGTCGCATCGACCTGGCTCGACTGGGTGGAGGCGCGAACCGTGCGATAGGCGGCAGGCAGGCCGTTGACGGTCGTGCGATTGACGTCCCCCTCCGGCACGCCGCCCTGTCCCCCGCCCATCTTGGCGAAGACGCCGTTGATATAGGTCGCCAGATTACCCGAATAGGGTGCCGCGCTAAACTGCGCCTGCCCGCCCGACCCGGTGATCGACACCGCCGCCGCGCTGTTTTCCATGGCGAATCCGCTGGGCGCAGCAAAGCTCAGCCGCAGGTCGGGATGGCGGAAGCGGTTGCCGTCTATCACGCCCTGTTTGGGATCGTCGCCATAGAGCACGCCATCCAAGGCGTTGAGGAACGCATCGCGATTGCGCACCGTGCTGGTGACGCGCGTTGCAGCAGCGCCGTCCGCCGCCCGCTGGACCCGCGCGCCCGGATCGGGGTGGGTGCTCGCCCATTCGGGCATCGACCGCGCATTCCCCGCCACCTGCGCATCCAGATCGCTCTGCGCGGCCAGCGACGCCAACATGTCCGACAGGGCGCGCGGATCATAGCCGCCGCTCGCCAGGTAACGGATGCCCAGATCGTCGGCTTCATATTCCTGGCTGCGGGAGAATTTGAGCGTCAGCAACTGGCTGCCGGTGCCGATGCCCTTCTCCACCAGTCCCGCCAGCCCCGAATCGCCCAGCAGCGCCCCGGCCAGCGCGCCCAGCAGCGCGCCGCCCACGGCATTGCGCTGCGCCGTCTTCTGCCGCCGCTGGCCATGCTGGGCCGCGACATGGCCCACTTCATGACCCAGCACACCGGCCAGTTCCGCCTCGTCGTTCATCAGCGCCATCAACTGGCGGGTGACATAGACATAGCCACCCGGAATCGCGAATGCGTTATTCACCGGCGAATTGAGAAGGGTCACGGTGAAGTCGCCCTGCGCATTGGACAGGCCGGACTGCACGGCGATGCGACGGCCCACGCCTTCGACATATTTAGCCTGTGGCCCCACATAGGCGCCGCCAAATTCATTGAGCAGTTCGGGATGCTGCTTCGCGCCGCTCGCCTTGTCCTGCGCGCTGATCGAGGACACGGTGCGAATAGCCCGCTGCTGCCCGATCACCACGGGCGCGCTTGCCACCGCTACCAGCGCCGCACTCGTGCAGCCCAGCTTCATCTTCCAGTTCATCGTCTCTCCACCCTCGACGTTACCCCTACGTAACGATGAAAATCCCGAGCCGTTCCGGAAAAGCCAGCGGTTGGACGCATCCCCATCACCGTTCCCCGGCGAAGGCTGGGGTCTAGTTCAGTCCTGACCCCTCAAGCCCCGATGGCGAGGAACTTGTCCGCCCGGTCGGTGCGCAGCGCATCGGCGCCAAGGCCGTCGAGCGCATCCAGCTCCGCCTCGATCGCCTCGCCCAGATTGGCGATCGCCTGCACCGGGTCGCGATGCGCGCCGCCCACAGGCTCGGCCACGATGCGGTCGATCACGCCCAGGCTTTTCAGATGCTGCGCCGTCACCTGCATGGCTGTTGCCGCATCGCTCGCCTTGTCGGCGGTGCGCCACAGGATCGACGCGCACCCCTCGGGCGAGATCACCGAATAGATGGCATGTTCGAACATCAGCACGCGGTTCGCCGCCGCCAGCGCGATCGCGCCGCCGGAGCCACCTTCGCCCACCACGGCCGCAACCATCGGCACGCCCAGTTTCAGACAGGCTTCGGTCGAGCGGGCGATGGCTTCCGCCTGGCCACGCTCTTCGGCCTGCACGCCGGGGAAGGCGCCCGACGTGTCGACCAGCGACACGACCGGCAGGCCGAACCGGTCGGCCAGTTCCATCAGGCGGATCGCCTTGCGATAGCCTTCCGGCTTGGCCATGCCGAAATTGTGGCGCACCCGGCTGGCGGTGTCGTCGCCCTTTTCATGGCCGATCACCATCACCTTGCGCTCGCCCAGCGTCGCGAAGCCGCCGATGATCGCCTGATCGTCGCCAAAGGCGCGGTCGCCGGCCAACGGCATGAAATTGTCGAACATGCCCGCGACATAATCCTTGAAGTGCGGGCGTTCGGCATGCCGCGCCACCTGCGTCTTCTGCCAGGGCGTCAGCTTGCCATAGGTGTCGGACAACAGCTTGGCCGCGCGCTGCTCCAGCGTCGCGATCTCGCCATCGATGTTGATGTCACCCACGCTGGCGGTCGCGCGCAGCTCGACGATGCGCGCTTCCAGCTCCGCGATCGGCTTTTCGAATTCCAGAAAGCTTACCATGGCCCGTGCGTTAAGGCGCTGTGGCGTCGCCGTCAACTTGAGGGTGCGTGATCTTGGGGCTCATCCCCGCCAGCGGATGGCGGCTGTTCACCAGTTCGACCAGCCGCCGGCTGTCGACATGGGTATAGATTTGCGTCGTCCCGATATCGGCATGGCCCAGCATCGATTGCAGCGCGCGCAAATCCGCCCCGCCCTCCAGCAAATGGGTGGCGAAGGCGTGACGCAGCACATGGGGGCTAACCCGCTCCGGCGCGATCCCGCTTGCGCCCGCCAGCGCCTTGACCAGTTGATAGAGGCGGATGCGGCTTAGATGGCTCTTGCCCGATGGAAAGAGCCACGCGCTGTCCACCGGCACATGCGGCAACCAGGCCGCGACGGCGGCCCGCGCTCGATCCGATATCGGCACCAGCCGCTCGCGCGCGCCCTTGCCCTTCAGGATCAGGAAGGGCCGATCGCTCGCCAGCGCCCGGCGCGGCAGCGACACCAGTTCGGTCGCGCGCAGCCCTGATCCGTAGAGCAGTTCGATCAGCGCCGCGAGCCGCAGGTCCTGCCGCGCGGGATGCTCGACCGCCAGCCGCTCGGCGATGGTGGCGAAAAAGCGATCGACCTCGGCCACCGACAATATCTTGGGCAGCGACCGCCGCATCGCGGGACGCGGCAGCGCGGCGGAGGGATTGTCGGCCCGCAGCCCCTCTTCCTCCAGAAAGGCGTAGAAAGCGCGCAGGGCGGAGACCTTGCGCGCGACGGACGACGCCGCCAGTTCAGCCCAGGCCGCCGCCAGCGTTCCCAGACCGTCCTTGCTCGCCCCGGCCAAACCGCCCAGCATTTCGCCAACGCCATTCAGGTCGGTACGATAGGCCAGCAACGTATTGCGCGCCGCCCCGCGTTCCGCCGCCATCATCTCCAGGAAGCGGTCGATCAGGCCGACGTCATCCTGTCCCATGATCGCCCTGCGTCATGTCAGGCGCGACTGATCGCCTCGGCCGCGATCATCCGCGCTTCGGGGTCCAGCCCCACGCGATGCAGCGCCGCCACGACATGATAGAGGTGCCCGGCCGGCAGGCGACTCCAGTCATTGCCCTGCATGCCGACGGCGGCCAGCAAGGCGACCGTGCCCTTCTCGCCCCGTTGCGCCGCCGCGCCGATCGCGCGCGCCCAGCGGCTGTTCGCGTCGAGCGCGAAGCCATTGTCGCGCGCCAGCGATGCACCCTCGTCGCCCGACAGGCGCGACAGGCCCGCCAGCGCCGCGATCAGCATCCGGCCCTTGGCCGCGCCCGCGTCGCCGACATAGTCGGACACCCGGCTGGCGCTGATGTCCACCACCGGGCTGGGCGCACCGACCGCCAGCAGCGCCCAGAATTGCAAAGCGCCCGCGCCGTCCATCTGTCCCGACGCCCGCGCCCAGCGCGCGGCGTTGCGGTCATAGCCCGCGGTCAGCATGGCGGCGACCAGATTGGCCGCATCCTGCGCGTCCGCCTGCGCCACCGGCAGCGCCGCGGCGGCGCGCGCCGTCGCGATCAGCCCCAGATAATCGGGCTTGCCATTGTCGCCCCACCAATTGCGCATCGCGCCGATCCGGTCGCCCACGGTCGATCCGCTATAGGCGGTGCGCAGCGAATTGATCCGGTCGGCAACGTCCGACGGCGCATCGCCATCGGTGCCGATCTGACCATAGAAACCCACCAGCGCAGCGTTCGAAATCACGCCCAGCCGCGCCGCGATCTCGACGCCCGGCCGCCGCCGCAACGCGGTCAGCGCAGGCGCGCGCGCTTCCCACGCCCGCACATGCGGGCCGACCGTGCCATAGAGCGCTTCGGGAATTTCGACATTCAGCGCCGTTGCCAGGCCGTAGCGCCACGCGGTCAGCCGATCGACGCCGTCCCATTCGATCTTCACCGATCGGCGCGCGTTGAACCCGGTGCCGACCACTTTTTCTGCCAGGCGATAATCGATCCCGCGCACCACGCCCTTGCGCTGCGCCTGATTGAGCGCGCCGCTCGACGTGCCCTGGTCCCCCGACAACGCCGGACAGATCGCCCGCGTCATGTCCCAGCCCGGCTCCTTGCTGAACCGCAGCGCGCCTGCCGATAACGGGCACAGGCCCGCCGGATCGGCGGTCGCCAGATAGGTCTGCATCGCAATCGCATAGAGGCGCGGGGAATAACGGTCGGAATCGACGCTCTGGACCATCAGCCGCGCATTGTCCGCCTCGCCCATGCGCAGCAGCAGCCAGGCGCGCTCCGCCGCCCAGTCTGCGCCATTGATATCGCGCGGCGTATCGACCGCGCTCAGCAGGGTTCGGCGCAGCAGGATGGAGGCCCAGCGCGACACGATCGGCGCATGCGTCTCCTTCATCAGCGCCGCTAGGAACTTGCCGGACTGTCCGCCGAAGGCATCCGGTTCCAGCCCGCGCGTCTGCGGCGTCAGCGGCCCGATCCGGTCGAGCGAGCGCCGCGCCGTGTCGGGCAGGTCGTATTTCGCCTTTTGCGCCGCGATTTCCTCTGGCGTCAGCGCGTCTTCGGCGGCTTCATTCTGCGCCGCCTGCACCAGCGAAAGGTCGGGCGGCATCGCGGGATTGAGCGGCTGCACCGTTGCGGCAGAGGATTGAGGCGCGGCGCTGGGCGGGCGCGCCACGGCAGGACCGCTCGGCGCGGGCCGCTCGGCACGGGGCGCGGGCGCTTCGGGGGCGTCGCCGAAACCGGGCGGCAACAGCGATTCGGGTGCCTGCTGCGCCACGACGGGCAGCGCCAGCGCCAGCGCGAAGCTGCCCACCGCCCATTTCGCGTTCGAACGTCCCGATGTCTTACCGCGCGGCCAGCGCATCCGCCTTACTGGCCCAGCTTCTCGGCAGGGATGACCTTTTCGACGCGCTGCTGCGGCTGTTCACCGCCACGCGACCAGAAAAAGGCCAACAGCGCGATGACCAGACCGACCAGAGCGATGGGAATGATCGGCAGACGGGTGCCACGACGGCGCCCACTGCCCTCGAAACTGCTGAAGTTGCGATTATTCTTCATAGATCCTTGGCTATAACTGGCCGACTGACATGCCGGGCGACGAAGAAAGATGCGATTTGCCTCTGTGGCGGCTGGCTGTATAGCCCCGCAAGCCATGCAGCGAAACAGCAAAATCCCCGACGGCCAGGCCAGTCGCGGTCCCATCGTTCTGGTGGGCATGATGGGCGTGGGAAAATCCACGGTCGGCCGCCGCCTCGCCGCGCGTCTGGGCCTCAGCTTCGTCGACGCCGATGAGGAGATTGAGAAGGCCGCAGGCATGAGCGTGACCGAGATTTTCGAACGCTATGGCGAATCCTATTTCCGTGACGGCGAACGCCGCGTCATCGCCCGGCTGATGGACGGCGCGCCCAAAGTGATCGCCACCGGCGGCGGCGCCTTCATGCAGGACGACACCCGCCGCCTGATCCTGGACGCGGCGACCGCCATCTGGCTGGACGCCGACATCGACATATTGGTCGACCGCGTCGCCCGCCGCGAAAGCCGCCCACTGCTGAAAGGGCGCGACCCGCGCGTCGTGCTGACGGAACTGGCGGCGGTGCGCAATCCTATCTACGCGCTCGCGCCCATTCATGTGAAGAGCATCGCCGCCCCGCATGAAGTCGCGGTCGATCGCATCATGGAGCAACTGACCGCATGGCAATAGTCCGCGTCGCGCTGGGTGCGCGCAGCTACGATATCATCATCGAACAGGGCGCGCTGGACCGCGCGGGCGACACGCTCGCCCCCTATGCGCGCAAGGGCCGCCTGGTGGTCGTGACCGACGCGCATGTCGCCGCCGCCCAACTGCCCCGCCTCGACGCCAGCCTGCGCGCGGCGGGCATAGGGATCGAACCGATCATCCTGCCGCCCGGCGAACAGACCAAGAGCTGGCGGCATCTGGAACAGCTGCTCGACGCGCTGCTGGCGCTGGAAATCGAACGGGGCGACCATATCGTGGCCTTGGGCGGCGGCGTCATCGGCGACCTTGTCGGCTTTGCCGCCTCGATCCTCAAGCGCGGCTGCCACTTCATCCAGGTGCCCACGACATTGCTGGCGCAGGTCGATTCGTCGGTCGGCGGCAAGACCGCGATCAACGCGCGCGCAGGCAAAAACCTCATCGGCAGTTTCTACCAGCCCGCCCTCGTCCTGATCGACCCCTCCACGCTCGACAGCCTGCCGCTGCGCGAAACCCGGGCGGGCTATGCCGAAGTCGTCAAATATGGCCTGATCGACGACCCCGCCTTCTTCGCCTGGTGCGACGCCAACGCCACCGCGCTGCTGGCAGGTGGTCCGCAAGCGCGGACCTATGCGATCAAACGAAGCGTCCAGGCCAAGGCCGCGATCGTCGCCGACGACGAGCGCGAAACCTCGGGCCGGCGTGCCCTGCTCAACCTCGGCCACACGTTCGGTCACGCGCTGGAGGCCGACACCGGCTTTTCCGACACTTTGCTCCATGGCGAGGGCGTCGCGGCGGGCATGGCGCTCGCCTTCCGCTACTCCGCCCACCTCGGCCTCTGCACGCAGGCGGACGCCGACCGCGTCACCGCCCATCTCAAAGCCGTCGGCCTGCCCCACGACCTCGCCACCGCCCATGTCCGCGCGGACGGGGCCGAACTGGTCGGCCATATGCTGCACGACAAGAAGATGGCGGCCGGCACCCTCCCCTTCCTCCTCGCCCGCGGCATCGGCCAGACCTTCCTGTCGAAGGACGTCGTGCTGGACGACGTGGCCGCGTTCCTGGATGCGGATTGCGCCGGGGCGTAGGCGGATTAGGGTGAGGGACGGACCGACCGTAACCGCGTCATGCCAGCGAAGGCTGGCATCTCAGGCGGCGGCGCGCCACGATAGGGCATGGCGCGAAGCGCGGACACCTACCGGGATATGACCGACCTCATCCTCTGACCGCCTGAGACCCCAGCCTTCGCTGGGGTGACGGAAGGGGATGGTCACTTCGGCGCGATATTGAACACGCCTCATCATCCCCAACTGTCCCACACCGGTCATCCCGCATATTCCAATCCTTCGGCCCCGCGCAGACACAAAAAAGGGCGCCTCGCAGGCGCCCCTTCTCTCAACCATCGCAGGCCGATTACTTCTTCAGCGTCAGACCGCCGAAACGCTTGTTGAAGCGCGCCACCTGGCCGCCGGTGTCCAACTGACGGTTGCCGCCGGTCCAAGCCGGATGCGACTTGGGGTCGATGTCGAGCGCCAGCGTGTCGCCTTCCTTGCCCCAGGTGGAGCGAGTCTGAAAGGTGGTGCCGTCGGTCATCTGGACGGTGATCAGGTGGTAGTCGGGATGGGTATCGGCCTTCATGGCGTATTGCTCCGTAAAGTGCCGGTTCCGACCGGCTGTGGATGCGGTAAATAGCGAAGGCGCGCCGTTAGCGGGTTCGGCGCGCCTTGGCAAGACCAAAGCCGTCGTCCCGACCTGCGCCGCGACGACGGGATATTTCAATCCTTGGGCGGATCGCTGATCATCGCGACGAAATTGGCTTCCGCCGCCAGCTTGCCCTCGATCATCGCCTTGCCGCTGAACTTGCAGACCGCGCCGCGCATCTGCGTGATTTCGACATGCAGATCGAGCAGGCAGCCCGGCTCCACCGGCGTGCGGAACTTCGCGCCGTCGATGCTCATGAAATAGACGAGCTTGCCCGACCCCGACAGGTCCAGGGACTCCACCGTCAGCACGCCTGCCGCCTGCGCCATCGCTTCCACGATCAGCACACCGGGCATGATCGGCCGGGTGGGGAAATGCCCCTGGAAAAACGGCTCGTTCAGCGTCACCGCCTTGATCGCGTGGATCGACTGGTTGGGCACCAGCGTCACCACACGATCGACCAGCAGCATCGGGTAACGATGCGGCAGCGCGGCCATGACCCGACGGATATCCATCGGGCCACGCGCGGTCGTTTCAACCTCTCCCGTCATTCTTATATCAGCGCGACTTGGGTGCCTGGGCCGGGGTCGCCGGTGCAGGCGCGGCCGCGGCGGGCTGGCCCTGACGGCCCGGCTGCCAGCCGGCCGGCGGGGTGATGCCCACGCTGGGGACCAGCGCGTTGAGTTCGGTGATGACGGCAGGCGTGATGTCCGCGCCCGCGCCGAAGCTTTCGGTCGCGGCCTTCTTGAACACGATTTCCGACTTCGTCTTGGCGGTCGCGGCCTTCAGCGCATCGTCCAGCTTCAGAACGATCTGTTCCTCGACATAGGCGCGCGCCAGGCTGATCGGCTGGCCCATGCGCTGCAATTCGGCCTGCGCGGTCTGCTGCGTCTGCTGATATTGCTGATACTGGGTTTCGATCGCCGGGGTCGGCTTGTTGCCGGCCGCCTTGAGCGCCGCCTGCAGAGCGTCGCCCTTGGTCTTGAGGTCGGTTTCGATCGCGGTGCGGCGCGTGTTCAGCGCGTCGATCTGCGGCTTGTAGGTGGTCTGCATCTGGCTGATCGCGGTGGTGAAGGCGGTGCTCTTGGCGACGGCTTCTTCCAGGTCGACCACGGCGATGCCCGACTTGGTCTGGGCAACGGCGGGAACGGCAGTCAGTGCAATGGCGGTCATCGGCGCGAAAACGAGCGCCGCAGCCTTGAAAATGGTCTTCATCAGAATTGAGTCCCTACGTTGAAGGTAATGAGTTTGTTGTCGTCCCCTGGTTCCTTGAGCAGGGCCCGGGCGATATCGATCCGGAACGGGCCGAAGGGCGAGTTCCAGTTGACGCCGAAGCCCACCGACAGACGCGGCTTGAGCGTGTCGCCGAGATATACTTCCTCGAACGCGCCACCGGCATAGGTGGCGGTCGAACCGGCCGGCGGCGTGCTGCAATTGCCGACCGACGGCGCGCGCACCTGCGTGGCGGTCGTACCGGTCGTCACGGTGCAGTAGCCTGCGAACCTGCCATCGCCATTGATGAGGCCCGGATTCTTCAGGCCCGCGACCGCGCCCGCATCCATGAAGATCGACGGGCGCAGGCCCATTTCACGCGCACCCGAACCCAGCGGGATTTCGACTTCCGCGCGGGCCAGATAATAGACCCGGCCGCCCAGCGCGTCGTCCGACACATTGTTGTTGCTGTTATTGCGGACATAGGATGTCGTGCCGTCGGCGTTGGTCTGCGGTTGCAGGAAGAAGCGCTTCACGCGCGGGCCGACACCACGAATGTCGAAGCCGCGGAACTGCGGTTCGCCCAGGAAGAAGCGGTCGGTCAGGCGGACCGGATCGACCTCTTCCCCGGTGGAATCGCGGCGCGTCCCTTCCAGACTGTGGATATAGCCGCCCTCGCCGGTCAGCGAGAAAATGAAGCCGCTGCCCAGCGGTATATATTTCGCCGCCGACAGGCGGGTGCGGATATATTTCACACTGCCGCCCAGGCCCGCAAAATCCTGGCTCAACGTGACGCTCTGGCCCCGCGTCGCGCGGATGCGGTTGTCGCGGGTGTCGTAAATCAGCGAATAGCCGATCGACGACGTCGTGCGCTTGCCGATCGCGTCGCACAGATAGCGCCCGCCCAGCAGCGGGTCGCAACTGTCGGCATCACTATTGCCCCTGATGCCGTCATTATTGTTATCGGTATAATAGGTGCTGCGGTCGAGCGTCACATCGTCCAGGTTGAGGCTGTAGCGCAGCGCCAGCGACATATATTCGGTGATCGGTACGCCCGCCCGGATCTGGAAGCCAGTCGTGGACTGCTCATAGGTCGTGTTACGACGGTTGTTCGTCCCGAAATTGAAGCTGTTGAGGTCGCGACGATAGATGTCGCCGCCCAGCGCGATATTCTTGTCCATGAAATAGGGCTCGGTAAAGCCCAGTTCCACCGACTTGCTGTATGCCGAATAATTGACCGACGTGCGCAGTTCCTGGCCCTTGCCACGGAAGTTGCGCTGCGTGATCGACGCCGACACGATGAAGCGTTCCAGCGACGAGAAGCCGGCCGACAGCGACAATTCGCCGGTCGACTTTTCCTGCACGTTGGTTTCCAGCACGATGCGATCGGGCGCGGACCCCGGCTTCTGTTCGATGTCCAGCTTCTCCTGGAAGAAGCCGAGCGAATTGATCCGGTCCTTCGACCGCTTGACCAGGAAGCTGTTGAACGCGTCGCCCTCGGCCAGGCGGAACTCGCGGCGCACGACCTTGTCCTGCGTCAGCGTGTTGCCGTTGATGTCGACCCGCTCGACATAGACGCGCGGCGCGTTGGCGATGCGGAAATTAATCCCCATCGTCAGCGATTCCTTGTTGCGGTTGAAGTCCGGCGACACGTCGGCGAAGGCATAGCCGAACAGGCCGGCCGTCTCGCTCAGCGTATCGACCGTGTCCTCGACCTGCTTGGCGTTGTACCAGTCGCCCTTCTTCATCGGCAGGCGCTTGGTCAGCGAATCGCCCGACAGGTCGCGAATGTCGGATTCGACCTTCACGTCGCCGAATTTGTAGCGATCGCCTTCTTCCACCACATAGGTGATGATGAAGTCCTGCTTGTCGGGCGTCAGTTCCGCGACGGCGGAAATCACGCGGAAATCGGCATAGCCTTCGGTCAGGTAGAATTGGCGCAGCTTCTGCTGGTCATAGGCCAGGCGATCGGGATCGTAGCTGGTGCCGGACGAAAACAGGCGGAACCAGCGCGACTGCTTGGTCACCATCTGGCTGCGCAGTTCGCCGTCCTTGAACTTGTCGTTGCCAATGATGTTGATCTGGCGGACCTTGGACTTGGGCCCTTCCGAAATCTCGAACACGATGTCGACGCGGTTCTGGTCCAGCTGGACCATCTTCGGCTCGATCGTCGCGGCGAAGCGGCCTTGGCGGCGATAGAGTTCCACGATGCGGGCGACGTCGGCGCGGACCTTGGACCGGGTGTAGATCTGGCGCGGAGCCAATTTGATTTCCGGCCGGATCTTGTCGTCCTTCAGGCGCTTATTACCTTCCAGGACGATACGGTTGATAACCGGGTTTTCCTTCACCTCGACGGTGAGCGCCCCGTTATCGTTGCGGATCTGGACGTCCGCGAACAGTTCCGTGTCGTACAGGTCGCGCAGCGCCTGATCCAGGCTCTCCTGGCTGTAGGGCTGGCCGATGCGCAGCTTGGTATAGGACAGGACCGTGTCCGGCTCCAACCGCTGGGTGCCGGTCACGACGATCGCGCGGACCGTGCCCTGAGGCGCGGCCACTGATGCGGCGGGCGCGGCCAGAGGCGCTGCGGGCGCAGGAGCCTGTTGCGCCATGACGGGTGCCGAAAGGCCCGTGATCATCGTGGTCGCCAACAAGGCCGCCACGACCGGGCGCTGCCTGTTGTTGCTCTTCATCGCTGTCACCCGCATCACCTCAAAAACTCAGATACATTGTTTCCGCCGACACAGACGACGCCAAACCGGGCTTCCCTGCCCGAAGCGCGTCAACCGATCAAGCCGGACAGACTCTTCCACAGACCGAAAGACGACAAATCGTTGAAAGTCACCAGCAACATCATGGCCATCAGCACCGCCAGGCCGGACCTATAGGCCCATTCCTGCGCCTGCGCACTGACCGGTCGCCGCCGTACCGCCTCTATCCCGTAAAAAAGCAGATGCCCGCCATCCAGCATCGGGATTGGCAAGAGGTTGATGAACCCCAAGTTAATCGAGATGAGGGCAGCGAAGAAGATGAAGCTTTCGAGGCCCAGCGTCGCCGCCTGCCCCGAAACCTGCGCGATCTTCAACGGCCCGCCCAGTTCCTTGACCGATCGGCCGCCACTGAAAATCTGGCCCATCGTCTCGACCATGGTGCGCACGATCTGGCCGGTGCGCTCGACCGCCACGACCGGCGCGCGCAGCAGGCTCACCGGCTCGACCACCGGATCGCCCGGCGCCAGGCCCAGGCGGCCGATCTGAAACTTGTTGCTGAACCCGTCATCCTCGGTAACGCTGCCGATCCTGCCATCGCGCGCGAACGTCCTGCCGTCGCGCTCGATCACCATCGCGACCGTTTCGCCGGGGCGGATCTGCGCATAGAGGCGGATGTCGTCGAACGTCGTCATCTCGCGCCCGCCCAGCGACACGATCCGGTCGCCCGCCTGGATACCGGCCGCCGCCGCCGCGCTGCCGGGCTGGACCACGCCAGCGACCGCCGGGGTGCGGCTTTCGCCATGCACGAACGCGAAGGTCGCCAGGATCAGGATCGCGAACAGGAAATTGATCGCCGGGCCGGCCGCGACGATCGCCGCGCGCTGCCACAGCGGTTTGGCGGGAAAGCTTTCGGCCCGGTCCTTCGCCGACATTTCCAGCCAGGCCGGATCGGTCATGCTCGCCGCGTTCATGTCGCCCTTGAACCGGACATAGCCGCCCAGCGGCAGCGCCGCGACGCGCCAGCGGGTACCGCGAGAATCGACCCAGGCGAACAGCTCCGGCCCGAAGCCGATCGAGAACGCCTCCGCCTTCACCCCGCACCAGCGCCCGACCAGATAATGGCCCAGCTCATGCACGAAGACGAGCGGCCCGATGACCGCCACGAAGGCGAGAGCGGTCAACAGAAAACCGGGATTGTGGATCAAGCCGTCAATCTTTCCATCACTAGGCCCGCTTCCTTGCGCGCCTGCACGTCCGCCGCCAGCACATCATCGATCGCGGAAGGGCTGGCCGCGCTATAGCGGTTCAACACATCCTCCACAATCATGGCGATATCAAGGAAGCCGATGCGCCCGCCCAGGAAAGCCGCGACCGCCACTTCATTGGCCGCGTTCAGGATGGCGGGTGTCGCGCCACCCGTCTCGGCCGCCTGCCGCGCCAAACGTAGCGCAGGAAACCGTTCCATATCAGGCGCTTCGAAATCGAGCCTCCCAATTCGTGCCAGGTCCAGCGGCTGGCACGGCGTCGCAATCCGCTGCGGCCAGGCCAGCGCATGGGCGATGGGAATGCGCATATCGGGCGATCCCAGCTGTGCCAGTGTGGACCGGTCGCGATATTCGACCATCGAATGAATCACCGATTGCGGGTGGACCAGTATCTCGATCCGGTCGAGACCGACGGGGAAGAGATGCGCCGCCTCGATCAGTTCCAGCCCCTTGTTCATCATCGTCGCGCTGTCGACGCTGATCTTGGCCCCCATCGACCAGTTGGGATGGGCGACGGCCTGTGCAGGCGTGATGTCCGCCATCTCGGCCCGGCTGCGGGTACGGAACGGCCCACCGCTCGCGGTCAGCGTTATCCTTGCGACATCGTCTAAACTGCTGCCCGCAAGGCACTGGAAAATCGCATTATGCTCGCTGTCTACGGGTAGCAGCGTCGCGCCCGACACAGCCGCCGCCTCCATCATCAGCCCGCCCGCCGACACCAGCGACTCCTTGTTCGCCAGCGCCACCGTGCGCCCTGCCTTGAGCGCCGCCATGGTCGGCCGCAGCCCCGCGCACCCCACGATCGCCGCCATCGTCCAGTCCGCGTCCGCCTGCGCCGCTTCGACCAGCGCATCCTCGCCCGCCGCCGCTGCCACGCCAGACCCGGCCAGCGCCTCCTTCAAAGCCTCATACAGATGCGCCTGCCCGATCACGGCCATCTGCGCGCCGGTGTCGCGCGCCAGCGTCGCCAAACTGTCCACATCGCTGTTCGCGGTCAGCGCCACGACCTTGTATGCGTCGGGATCACGCCGGATCAGGTCCAGCGTGGACAGGCCGACCGACCCGGTCGCACCGAAGATGGAGACGCGCTTCATGCGCCCTGCACCAGCAGCAGATAGAGCAAGGCGGCCAGCGGCGCGGCGGTCGCCACACCGTCCAGCCGGTCCATCACCCCGCCATGCCCCGGCAGCAGCGTGCCGCTATCCTTGACCCCCGCCTTGCGTTTCATCCCGCTCTCCAACAGGTCGCCCAGTTGCGCCGCCACCGCCAGAACGCCGCTCGACGCCGCCAGCTGGATCGGCAGATCAGCAAAGCGATGCAGAAGGAAGCCCAGCACCAGCGCGGCCAGCACGCCGCCCGCCAGTCCCGCCCAGGTCTTGGACGGGCTGACTCGCGGCGCCAGCTTCGGCCCGCCAATGGAGCGCCCGGCAAAATAGGCGCCGATGTCGGTCGCCCACACCAGCCCGAGCGCCCAGAAGGCGAGCAACAGCCCGAACGTATAGGGCGGCTGCCCGCGCAGATAGAGCAGGGCCACGATCGGCAGGCAGATATAGGGGATGCCCAGCGCCAGCTTCAGGCTGCGGCTGGTGAACAGGACGAAGAAGAACGCGCCTGCCCCCGCGATCAGCACCGGCCAGTCGATCCCGGCCGCCAACGGGCACAGCAGCGCCAGCGGGATCGACACGGCGAACATCGCGGCCTTGCGCTGTTCGGGCTTCGCGCCGGTCAGGTCGCCCCACTCCCCCTGCATCAGCACGCCCGCCACGACGAGCAGCGTCCAGAAGATAAGGCCACCCGCCAGCAGCGCCCCCAGCGCCATGGCGATCAGCGCGACGCCCACGATGCTGCGGGTCCGCAATTCACTTGTCATAGGATCACACGCCGCCGAACCGGCGGTCCCTCAGACGAAAGGCGTCCAGCGCCTCCCGCAACGCCCGGCCATCGAAATCGGGCCAGAGCATGTCGGTGAAATAGAGTTCGGCATAGGCCGCCTGCCACAGCATGAAGTTGCTGAGGCGCTGTTCGCCCGACGTGCGGATCATCAGGTCCAAAGGCGGCAGGTCGGCGGTGTCGAGCGCGCCGTCGATGTCCGCTGCGCCGATCGCGTCGGCGGCAATCTCGCCCATGGCGGCCCGCGCCGCCAGCGCCTGCACCGCGCGCACCATTTCGTCCTGCGCGCCATAATTGAGCGCGATCGCGATGACCGGGCCGCTATTGCCCGCCGTTCGCGCCATGGCCCCGTCGATCAGCGCCACCAGCGACGCGTCGAGCGCCCTATAATTGCCGATCACCCGCAACCGCACGCCATTGGCATGCATTTCGTCGATGTCCGACTGGATGAAATGGCGCAGCAGCCCCATCAGGTCGGACACTTCGCTCGCCGGCCGCTTCCAGTTTTCCGACGAAAAGGCATAGAGCGTCAGGCATTCCAGCCCCAGTTCCTGCGCCGCCCGCGCCACCTTGCGCACCGCCTCCACGCCCGCGCGATGCCCCGCGATGCGCGGCAGCAGCCGCTTCTTGGCCCAGCGTCCATTGCCGTCCATGATGATGGCGACGTGGCGGGGTCCGGGGGACCCCGACGCGGTGCCATCGACATGACGCGCGCCATGGGCGGACGCGACGCTGGTCAGATCGGGCTTGGCTTGGGTGGCCATCTGTCGGGGATGCGTGCTTTGGCCGCGAAAGGAAAGCCCCGGCTTACTGGCCGAGGATTTCCTTTTCCTTCGACGTCGCCAGCGCGTCGATATCGGCAATGACGCCGTCGGTCAGCTTCTGGACCTCGGTTTCCTTGCGCTTGCGCTCGTCTTCGCTGATTTCACCCTTCTTCTCGTCGGCCTTCAGGCTGTCCATGCCATCGCGGCGCACGTTGCGCACTGCGATGCGCGCGCCCTCGGCATATTTGCTCGCCAGCTTCGCCAGTTCCTTGCGGCGCTCCTCGGTCAGGTCGGGGATCGGCAGGCGCAGCGTCTGCCCGTCGACGATGGGGTTGAGGCCCAGGCCCGCAGACCGGATCGCCTTGTCGCACGGGCCGACATTGGTCTTGTCCCATACCTGCACCGACAGCATGCGCGGTTCGGGCGCGGACACGGTCGCCACCTGGTTCAGCGGCATGTTCGCGCCATAGACCGTCACCATCACGGGATCGAGCAGCTGCACATTGGCGCGCCCGGTGCGCAGACCGGTCAGGTCGCCGCGCAGCGCTTCGATCGCGCCGGCCATGCGGCGTTCGAGGTCGGACTTGTCATATTGGGCCATGGTTTTAACGCTCCTGATTTTGCACGATCGTCGCGACACCCTGCCCGGCCAGCACGGTGGCCAGATTGCCGGTTTCGCGGATGTTGAACACGACGATGGGAATATTATTTTCACGGCACAGCGCGATGGCGCTGGCGTCCATGACCTTGAGATTGTCGTTCAGCACCTGGTCGAAGCTGATGCTGTCGTACCGCACCGCATCGGCCACTTTCTTGGGATCGGCATTGTAGATGCCATCGACGCTGGTGCCCTTGAACAGCGCGTCGCAATTCATTTCCGCCGCACGCAGCGCAGCGGTCGTGTCGGTGGTGAAATAGGGGCTGCCGGTGCCCGCGGCGAAGATGACGATCCGGCCCTTCTCCATATGCCGCTCGGCCTTGCGACGGATATAGGGTTCGCACACCGACGCCATCGGGATCGCCGACTGGACGCGCGTGTCGTAGCCCAGCTTTTCCAGCCCGTTCTGCACCGCCAGCGCGTTCATGACCGTGGCGAGCATGCCCATATAGTCGGCGCTCGCCCGGTCGAAGCCCTTGGCCGCACCTGCCAGCCCGCGAAAAATATTGCCGCCGCCCACGACGACGCAGATTTCGAACCCCGCATCCTTGGCCGCGGCGATTTCGCCCGCGACACGGGCCACGGTTTCGGGTTCGATGCCGAACTGCCCCTGCCCCATCAGCACTTCGCCGGACAATTTCAACAGGATGCGCTTGTAGGCGGGCCGGGTCATGCGGGGCAAGAATCCTTGATCGTTTGCAGGGAAAGCGGCGGGGACATTAGAAGCGCGCGGGCGCGATGTGAAGGGCGATTGTTACCATTGCGCACCTTGTCATGTCCGAACATGCTTGTCGCTCGCCCGCCCGCACCCTGCGGCTACCGCTTTCCGTCTTCTGAACGGAGGATGCGCATACGCCGCTTCGCCTCACCACCGCCAGCGAAGCAGTCGCCCAGGCTAGGCCATGAACGCAAAAACGGCGCGGCTCTCGAAGGAACCGCGCCGCCCTGCAACAGCGCAAGCTGCGTGAAGAGGCTTAGACGCCCGCAGCCGCCGCGACTTCCGCCGCGAAGTCGCTGACTTCCTTTTCGATGCCTTCGCCCAGCTGGAAGCGGACATAGCTTTTGAGCGTGATCGACTTGCCGGCATCCTTGGCGGCGGCGGCGATCACGTCCTGCACCGGGGTCTTGCCGTCCATCACGAACGCCTGCGTCAACAGCGCGCTGTCCTTGCGGAACTTCTCGACCGGGCCGTTGATGATCTTGGCAGCGATCTCTTCCGACTTGCCAGCGATCTTGTCGGCATTCTTCTCACGCGCGATCGCGGCTTCACGCTCGATGATCGCCGGATCGATATCGTCGGCCGACAGAGCCAGCGGGAACGCGGCGGCGATGTGCATGGCCAGTTGCTTGCCCAGCGGCTCCAGCACGTCGGCAGGCGCATCGCCTTCCAGCGCGACCAGAACGCCGATCTTGCCCAGGCCGGGTGCAGCGGCGTTGTGCACGTAGGACACGACGACACCCTGCGACACTTCGACCTGCGCGACGCGGCGGACATTCTGGTTCTCGCCGATGGTGGCGATGTTGGCGACCAGCTTTTCAGCCACGGTGCCGCCCGACGGATAGGCAGCGGCGGTCAGCGCTTCGGCGTCGGTCGCGCCGGTTTCCAGCGCGATCGTCGACACGGTGCGGACGAAGTCCTGGAACTGGTCGTTCTTGGCGACGAAGTCGGTTTCGCTGTTCACTTCGACGGCGACGCCCTTGGTGCCGGCAACGGCAACGCCGACCAGACCTTCCGCGGCGGTGCGGCTCGACTTCTTCTGCGCGGCGGCCAGACCCTTGGCGCGCAGCCAGTCGGTTGCCGCTTCGATGTCGCCACCCGCTTCGGTCAGCGCCTTCTTGCAGTCCATCATGCCCGCGCCCGAACGGTCGCGCAGTTCCTTGACGGCGGCAGCGGTAATCTCGGCCATGTTTCGGCTCCTATATTCTGAAGGGTTCTAGATATGCGAGGTCTTGAATAGGCGTTAGGGCGCGTCTCCGAAGAGCGCGCCCTAGCCTGTCATTCCTACAGTCGTGCGACGCTCTTAAGCTTCGACGGCGATCTCTTCGGCCTGCGGCTCGTCCAGCGCGCCCAGGTCCACGCCCGAGGCCTGCTGCGCACCACGGTTGCCCTTGGTGGCGGCGGCGGCGATGGCGTCGCAGTAAAGGCGGATGGCGCGGCTGGCGTCATCGTTCGCGGGCACCGGGAAGGCGATGCCGTCCGGCGACACGTTCGAATCGAGGATCGCGACGACCGGGATACCCAGCGTGTTGGCTTCCTTGATCGCCAGCTCTTCCTTGTTGGCGTCGATCACGAACATGACATCGGGAATGCCGTTCATATCGCGGATGCCGCCCAGCGACATTTCCAGCTTCTCACGCTCGCGCGTCATCTGAAGGACTTCCTTCTTGGTGAAGCCGTGGGTGTCGCCCGACAGCTTTTCCTCAAGGGTCTTCAGGCGCTTGATCGAACCCGAAATCGTCTTCCAGTTGGTGAGCATGCCGCCCAGCCAGCGATGGTTGACGAAATGCTGGCCCGACTGGCGCGCGGCGTCCGCGATCGGATCTTGCGCCTGGCGCTTGGTGCCGACGAACAGCACCTTGCCACCGGCGGCGACGGTCGACGACACGAAGTCCAGCGCGCGGCCGAACAGGGGCACGGTCTGCGACAGGTCAAGAATGTGGATGCCGTTGCGCTCGCCGAAGATGTACGGCTTCATGCGCGGATTCCAACGGTGGGTCTGGTGGCCGAAATGGGCGCCAGCCTCGATCAATTGGTGCATGGTGACGACAGGTGCCGCCATAAGATATTCTCCTTCCGGTTTGACCTCTGGGAATCAGGAACGCGGAAAACAGCCTGAAAGGCGTGACCGGCACCGGATATGTCGATTCCCATGTGGAATGGTCGCGCCTTTAGACGCGGAAAAAAGCAAATGCAAGGCTTGACGTGGCCCGCAAACCGGAACATAAAGGGAACAGATGGAACAAAGACGGTTAACGGCCGTTATAACCGTCATAATCAGACATGCCGTGCAAATGGCAAGATGGAAAGTGATCCACGATGTTCACTCTTGTTGCAGCGACCCTGTTTTCGGCGGCTTTCCTGCTGTCCATGGGCACGATCGTCTGGATGTTCGCCCATTATCATGACAAGATGGTGGCGGCGCTCCAGTTCGAGCCCATCCCCCAGAACGTGCCGGTCTATCGCCTGCGCATCCGTCGGACCCGCGCACCCCAATCAACCCGCCCCGCGCCCCGCATCATCCCAGGCAGTGCCCTCGCCGCCTGATCGTTGAGACACTGGATAGCGAGGCCCGGGGCACAGCTTAGACGTTCTAGCACCCCCTCAATCCGTTCGGGCTGAGCCTGTCGAAGCCCCATCCTTCTTCAAACTTCGCCCAGCCCTCAACCTACGGACGAAGGCATCGCCGCACTCTCCCGCTGCCGCTTCACCTTGGCGTAGGATATCACCCCAAACGGGATCAGCGCGACATAGACCGCGCAGATCATCAGCAGCGTCAGCCACGGGTCGGTGGACAGCAAAGCCGCCAGCAACCCGGCCAGCGCGATCGCCTCCAGCCGGATGCGCTTGCGCAGCCGCAACGCCGACCAGCTATAGGTCGCGATGTTGGAAATCATCAGGAAGGCGACGAACGCCGCCCAGGGCGCCACCACATACCAGGCGCGGAAGATATCCTCCCCCGTCACCAGCCACAGATAGAGCGGCACGAACGCCAGCCCTGCCCCCGCAGGCGCCGGAACCCCGGTCAGGAACCCCGCCGACTTGTGCGGCTGTTCGTCCGCGTCGATCGCGGCATTGAACCGCGCCAGCCGCAACGCGCAGGACAGCGCATGGGCCAGGGCGAAGATCCAGCCGAATTTCGGCATCGCATGCAGCGACCAGAGATAGAGGATCAGCGCAGGCGCGACGCCGAACGCGATCGAATCGGACAGCGAGTCCAGTTCCGCGCCGAACCGGCTTTCCCCGCGCAGCATCCGCGCGATCCGCCCGTCCAGTCCATCCAGCACGCCCGCGAACAGGATGGACAAGACCGCCCGCTCCCATTCGCCCGAAATACCATAACGCACGCCGGTCAGGCCGAAGCACAGCGCCATCGCCGTCACCGCATTGGGCGCCAGCATCCGCAGGGTTATCCCCCGCCGCAATCCGCGCGGCACGGCCCGCCGCTGGCGGCTCACTGCTGGATACCCGCAATCACCCGTGCGTCTCCCATCTGGCCCAATATCGTCTCGCCCGCGATCGTGCGCTGGCCCAGGATCACGCGCGGCGCGGTCCCGGCGGGCAGATAGACGTCGACCCGGCTGCCGAAGCGGATAAGGCCGATGCGCTGACCCGCCGCGACCATGTCGCCGGGCTTCACGAACGGCACGATCCGCCGGGCGACCAGCCCCGCAATCTGGGTAAAGCCGATGCGCACGCCGTCATGCCGCTCGACCAATATATGCTGCCGCTCATTATCCTCGCTCGCCTTGTCCAGGTCCGCGTTCAGGAACTTGCCCGAAATATAGACGACCGACTTGATCGTCCCGCCGATGGGGGTGCGATTGATATGGACGTCGAACACGCTCATGAAAATCGACACGCGGATCAGCGGCTGGTCGCCCAGCCCATTCACGCCCGCCATCTCGCGCGGCGGGGGCACGCGCTGGATCAGCGTCACCAGGCCATCGGCCGGCGCAATGATCGCGCCTTCGTCCTGCGGCACCGCGCGAACCGGATCGCGAAAGAAGGCGAAGACCCAGATCGTGACCATCAGCATCAGCCAACCCACGATTTCCCAGCCCAGCAGGAAAAACAGCCCGGTGATCGCGGCGGCGATCAGGCCGAATTTCATCCCCTCCGGATGCACCGAAGGAAAGCGCCATTTGACATTGCCGCCTGCGGCAATCGTGATCTCATCATTGTCCATGGCCACCGTCTTTAGGGGGAGAGTTCCACACTGACAACGACCGATCCCGCCGCTGGCTCCACGCGCGGCAGATTCATGCCGCTGCAAGGTTGAACATTTGCGCCGCTTTGCCTAGGGCGTCCCCATATTCCACCCAGCAAACAAGAAGGCGAACAGGCGCTATGGCCAAGATCAAGGTGAAAAACCCCGTCGTGGAAATCGACGGCGACGAAATGACCCGGATCATCTGGGAATGGATACGCGAGCGCCTGATCCTCCCCTATCTCGACATCGACCTCAAATATTACGACCTGAGCGTCGAAAAGCGTGACGAGACGAACGACCAGATCACAATCAATTCCGCCAACGCGATCAAAGAATATGGCGTCGGCGTGAAGTGCGCCACCATCACGCCCGACGAACAGCGGGTCGAGGAATTCAACCTCAAGTCGATGTGGAAGTCGCCCAACGGCACGATCCGCAACATCCTGGGCGGCGTCGTCTTCCGCGAACCCATCGTCATTTCCAACGTCCCGCGCCTCATCCCGGGCTGGACCAAGCCGATCGTCGTTGGCCGTCATGCGTTCGGCGACCAGTATCGCGCGACCGATTTCCGCGTCCCCGGCGCGGGCAAGCTGCGCCTCGTCTTCGAAGGCGAAAATGGCGAGACGATCGACCGCGAAGTGTTCGACTTCCCCAGCTCGGGCGTCGCCATGGCGATGTATAATCTGGACAATTCGATCCGCGACTTCGCGCGCGCCTCGTTCAACTATGGCCTGAACCTGAAATGGCCGGTCTATCTGTCCACGAAGAACACCATCCTCAAGGCCTATGACGGCCGCTTCAAGGATCTGTTCCAGGAAGTGTTCGAAACCGAGGGCTTCGCGCAGAAGTTCAAAGACACCGGCATCGTCTACGAACATCGCCTGATCGACGACATGGTCGCCTCCGCGCTCAAGTGGAGCGGCGAATTCGTCTGGGCCTGCAAGAATTACGACGGCGACGTCCAGTCGGATCAGGTGGCACAGGGCTTCGGTTCGCTGGGTCTCATGACCTCGGTCCTGCTCTCGCCCGACGGCAAGACGGTGGAAGCGGAAGCTGCGCACGGCACCGTCACCCGCCACTATCGCCAGCATCAGCAGGGCAAGGCGACCTCGACCAACCCGATCGCCTCCATCTTCGCCTGGACCGGCGGCCTCAAGTTCCGCGGCAAGTTCGACGAGACGCCCGATGTCGTGAAGTTCGCCGAAACGCTGGAAAAGGTCTGCATCCAGACCGTCGAAAGCGGCGCGATGACCAAGGATCTGGCTTTGCTGATCGGTCCCGACCAGTCGTGGATGACCACGGAGCAGTTCTTCGAGGCGATCCGTGCCAATCTCGAAGTCGAAATGGGCAACTGGGCTTAACGGTTCGGAACCGATCCGCGCCTGCGCGGTTCAGTACGGAAACGGAATGAGGCGACGCCGGATACCCGGCGCCGCCTTTTTCTTTCAATACGGCCTCGAAATGGCCCGTTCCCCGGCGAAGGCCGGGGAACGGCTGCCGACAGACTGCGATCAGGGAGACGACCAGATGTCCACAGGAACAAAGAAACGCCTGGAGGTCCGCGCCGCCACCCCGTCCGACGTACGCGGTATCCAGCGGCTCATCGCCCGCGCCTATCCGGGCATGCCCAATTATTCGCTCGCCACCCTACGCGGCCAGATCAACAATTTCCCCAATGGCTGCTTCGTCGCCCTCTATGACGACAAGGTCGTGGGCTATTGCGCCACCATGCGCGTCAGCAAGGGCATGGCCTTCGCCGTCCACGACTGGGACGAGATCACCGCCAACGGGTTCGGTACCCGGCACAGCGCGGCGGGCGAATGGCTCTACGGCTATGAAATGGCGGTCGATCCCAAGCTGCGCGGCCTGCGCATCGGCCAGCGCCTTTATGACGAACGCAAGGAACTGGCCGAGGAACTGGACCTGCACGGCATCGTCATCGCCGGCCGCATGCCCGGCTATTTCCGCGCCAAGCGCCGCGTCCATGGCCCGGCCGATTATCTCGACAAGGTCGTCACCGGCAAGATGCGCGACCAGGTCATCAGCTTCCAGTTGAAGAACCAGTTCGAACCGCTCGGCGTCCTTGAAAATTACCTGCCCGAAGACAAGCAGTCGGACGGCCACGCCGCGCATCTCGTGTGGCGCAACCCCTATGTCGACCCGGACGAAGCGCCCGAAATGCGCGTGCCGCGCGGCGTCGAAAGCGTCCGCATCGCCACCTGCCAGCTCCAGGCGCGCGCCGTGCAGGATTTCGATGAATTCATCCGCAACGTCGAATATTTCGTCGATGTCGCGGCCGATTATCGCTCGGACTTCATCATCTTCCCCGAACTCTTCACCCTGCCTTTGCTCTCCTTCGAAACCAAGAAGCTGTCCCCGGTCGAAGCGATCGACAAGCTGACCGGTTACACCCCGCGCCTGACCAAGGAATTGGGGCGCATGGCGCTGGAATATAATATCAACATCATCGGCGGATCGCACCCGACCCGCGCCGATGACGGCGACGTCCAGAATATCGCCTATGTCGCCCTGCGCGACGGATCGATCCACACGCAGGAGAAGATCCACCCCACCCCCAACGAAGCCTTCTGGTGGAACATCAAGGGCGGCGACGCGCTCGACGTGATCCAGACCGACTGCGGCCCGATCGGCGTCCTCATCTGCTACGACAGCGAATTTCCCGAACTCGCCCGCCGCCTGGTCGATCAGGGCGCGCGCATCATCTTCGTGCCCTTCTGCACCGACTCGCGTTCAGGCTACATGCGCGTGCGATACTGTGCGCAGGCCCGGGCGATCGAAAACCAATGCTATGTCGTCATGTCGGGCAATGTCGGCAATCTGCCGAACGTCGACAATATGGACATCCAATATGCCCAGAGCGCGATCCTGACCCCCTGCGACCTCCCCTTCGCGCGGGACGGCATAGCGGCGGAGTCGACCGAGAATGTCGAAACGCTCACCATGGCGGACGTGAACCTGGCCGATCTCAGCTGGGCGCGCGCCGAAGGCACCGTCCGCAACCTGCGCGACCGCCGCTTCGACCTCTATCATATCGAATGGGACAGCAACCCCGACCACGCCCACGCGCCGAGCGGCGGCCCGGTGCCCGCTGGCGGGCATAATTCGCCGGGGGGTGGGTAATCAATGCGTGTCGACGGGAACCTGTGCTCTGTCGTTCCCCGGCGAAGGCCGGGGTCCATTTCCGCGCTCCTAACTGGACCTAGGCCTTCGCCGGGAAACGCTGAACATTGAGGCGGCTTATCCCGCCCGCCCAATACTCTCTGCCAGCACATTGGCGACATAGGCGTTCAGCGAAACGCCCTCGCGCGCAGCCACGAATTTCAGCTTTTCATGCAAGGATCGTGGCACGCGCTGCCGCCACTGGCCCAGCGCCGCCGGGCCAGGCACCTGACGTCCCAGCGCCTCTGCGGCAGCATGCCATTCGGCGATCGCCGCCGCCGCATCCGCCAGCGCAGCCTCGGGCGTATCACCGTCACCCATGCAACCGGGCAGCGCCGGAACGGTGGCAAGCCAGCCGCCACCATCCGCATCCGACAATGGCTCGACCATGATCGCATAGTCGGCCTTGCGCGCTGTTGTTTTAGCCATGCTTGCCGTCCTTCACAAATCCCATCAGCTTACGAATATAGACCGGCTTGATCGGGCGCTTGGCCGGAATGGTCAGGATCGTGTCGCTGCCCGGCACCGCCACTTTCCAATGTGATCCGCCTCCTGTCGGCGGCAGACACGTCCAACCCAACTGCTCGCACAGCGTCTGGATATCCGACATCGTCCAATCCCCGGCGGGATTGCGCGCCATCCGATCCAACAGCTTATCCGCCTTGGCCATGCAATTATGATACCCTATATGGTGTCATATCGCAAGGATCAGACCTTCACTCCACCGTCACCGACTTCGCCAGATTGCGCGGCTGATCGACATCCGTCCCCTTGGCCACCGCCACATGGTAAGCCAGCAATTGCACCGGCACCGCGTACACCAAAGGCGCGATCAGCGGATGCACTTTGGGCATTTCGATCGTCGCCATGCAGCCTTCGCCCGCCGCCGCGATGCCTTCCGCGTCGGAAATCAGCACCACCTTGCCACCGCGCGCCTGCACTTCCTGCATATTGCTCACCGTCTTTTCGAACAACGGCCCGCTCGGCGCGATCACGATTACCGGCACCAGTTCATCGATCAGCGCGATCGGCCCATGCTTCATCTCGCCCGCGGCATAGCCCTCGGCATGGATATAGCTGATTTCCTTGAGTTTCAGCGCCCCTTCCAGCGCCATGGGATAATCCGGCCCGCGCCCCAGATACAGCACATCGCGCGCCGGCGCGATCAGATGCGCCATCGCCTCGATCTGCCCGTCGCGGCTCAGCGCTTCGTTCAGCGCCGCCGGCGCTTCCGACAAATGCCAGACGATCTCAGCTTCCTCTTCCGGCGTCAGCTTCCCTTTGGCCCGCGCCAGATTGGCCGCCAGCGCCGCCAGAACCGCCAACTGGCAGGTGAAGGCCTTGGTCGACGCGACGCCGATTTCCGGCCCGGCATGGGTGGGCAGCAACAGGTCCGCCTCGCGCGCCATCGAACTGGTGGGCACATTCACCACCACCGCGATGATCTGTCCCTCCGCCTTGGCGTGGCGCAGCGCCGCCAGCGTATCGGCGGTCTCGCCCGACTGGCTGATGAACAGCGCCAATCCGCCCGCCTCCAGCACCGGATCGCGATAGCGAAACTCGCTCGCCACATCGATGTCGACGGGCACCCGCGCGAATTTCTCGAACCAATATTTCGCCACCAGCCCGGCATAGTAACTGGTGCCGCAGGCGACGATGGTGATGCGCTTCACCTGCCCCAGATCGAAATCCATGTCGGGCATGGCGATCTCATTTTCCATACGACGTAGGTAAGACCGCAGCGTCTGGGCGACCACGACCGGCTGCTCGTAAATCTCCTTCTGCATGAAGTGGCGATGATTGCCCTTGTCGATCATTGCGCCCGACACGCCGGAAATGGTCACCGGCCGCTCGACCGGCTGATTATCCTTGTCGAAAATCTCGGCTCCGTCCGCCGTGATGACGACCCAGTCGCCCTCTTCCAGATAGGCGATACGCTGCGTCAACGGCGCCAGCGCCAGCGCATCGGACCCCAGATAGGTTTCCCCGTCGCCATAGCCCACGACCAAAGGCGACCCCAGCCGCGCCCCGATCAGCATGTCGGGATGGCTGCGAAACGCAATCGCCAGCGCGAACGCGCCATGCAGGCGCGGCAGCACCTGCGCCACCGCCTCCTGCGGCGACGCGCCCTGCTCCACCCGTTCGCTCACCAGATGGGCGACGACTTCGGTGTCGGTCTGGCTGTCGAAATGCCGCCCCCGCGCCATCAACTCAGCGCGCAATGACTTGAAATTCTCGATAATGCCATTGTGGACCAGCGCTACTTCGCCGGTCGCATGGGGATGCGCGTTGCTGGTCGTCGGCGCGCCATGCGTCGCCCAGCGGGTGTGCGCGATGCCGGTGGTGCCGGGCAGCGGCTCGTCGCGCAATTCGCGCACCAGGTTCGCCAGCTTCCCCTCCGCCCGCCGCCGCTCGATCGCGCCGTCATGGATGGTGGCGACGCCTGCGCTGTCATAGCCGCGATATTCCAACCGCTTGAGGCCATCGACCAGCCGCTCCGCCACGTCGTCCTTGCCGATGATTCCAATGATGCCGCACATGTGCCGGAAAGCCTCTCAAAGAATATAGGGAACGCGGATGCCCGGCATCTCTGCCGGGAAATCCTTTGTATTTCGTGTCACCAGCACCCGGCCGCGCAGCTGGGCGGTGGCCAGGATGATCGCATCCATCGCTTTGAGCCGACTGCGTTCGCGGCGCAAGGCCGCAGCCTGCCGCCCGATTTCCGCGTCGATCTCGTCCACGCCGAAACCGGACAGCAAAGTTTCGGCCCGCCATAGCCCATCGCCCGCCCCCTTCGACATGACTTCGATCCACACCGCGCGACTAATCCAGGCCCGCGCGCCAAAGTCCGTCGCGCGATCGATCTCCGCGCGGGCGGGAGCGAAACCCGTCAATGCATCGATGATGATATTGGAATCGAAGCTGAAACCGCTCACCGGGACACGGGCTTTTCAGCATCGGGATAGTTCCCCGCCACCATATCCAGATGGATCTGGCGCTGGCGATCATCCTCCGCATCGAACAGATCGGGAAACTCCGCCCTGACCGCCTCATAATCATCGTCCCACGGACGAGTCGATGCCGCGCGCTCGCGCCGCTGCCAATCGACCGCATCGCCCATGTCCGCGCGCGCCTTCCACGCGCCAAAGCCGATATCGAGCCACTTCTTGTTCCCGGCGGATTGCGCTTCGGCGCGATAATCCTGCACCGCCTCCCGCAACACCGCCGCGCGCGACTTGCCGCGCTCACGCGCCAGCTGGTCGAGCCATTTGACGTCGTCGTCGGGAATATCGGCCAGGAAACGCATGATGCTGCAATGATATCATATCATGATATCATGTCAATCACGCTTAGCGCGGCCGGATCGTCACCAGCCAGATATCAGGCGGCGCCAGCATCCGCACCGGCACGCCGCTGGTGCCGACCCCGCCCGACACGATCATCGTCTTGCCGCCGTCGCGATAGAGGCCGCAGGCATAGCGGGTGCCATAGCGGGACGGCACATAGACGATCCCCCAAAACGGGAAAGCGACCTGCCCGCAATGGGTATGGCCGACCAGGATCAGGGACGCCGCGTCAGGCAGTTTGGGAAACACGTCCGGCCCGTGCGACAGGATGACCGGCGCGCCGCCGTCCTTTTTCATCGCCTTGAGCGTGCGGGGCATGTTCACCTTGCGCGTATAGACATCCTTCAACCCGCCGATCGCCAGCGGCCCGCGCCGCACCACCGCGTCCTGCAACAGCGTCACGCCGACCTGCGCAAAGGCCGCCTCCCAGTCCTTGGCATTGAGCGCCCGCTGGTTGGTATTGCTGTGCGCATCATGGTTGCCCAGCACCGCCACCACGCCCAACCGCGCGCGCAATCCCGCAAAAGACGCGATGCTTTCGCGCCCGTCATAGATCGCCCCGCCCTTGTCATCGCCGATATAGTCGCCGCCCAGGACGATCAGGTCGGGTTTCAGCGCGTTGATCTGCGCCACGATCCGCGCCATCCGCGCCGGACTGTTGTCCGGTCCCGACAGATGCGTGTCGGTCAGCAGGGCGACCGTCACCGCCTTGCGCGGCGCATCGGCGGGAAAGGGCAGCGCAATCTCGGCCCGCCGCACGATCGGCATGGCGCGCGCATTGAGGAGCAGCCACAACGGCAGGCCCAGCAGCACCAGCAGCAGGCACAATAATCCCGTCAGCCACGGGTGGCGGCGCACGCAATTCATCCCTTGGCGGCGGCCTTCTTCGCCTTCATCCGCGCACGGAACGCCGCCGCCCAGCCGGGCTTGCCGACCTGCGCCGGCCGCACCAGGCATAGCGCGTCGGCCTCCACCGGCTGCGTCACCACGCTACCCGCCGCCACGATCGCGCCGTCGCCGATGCTGACCGGGGCCACCAGCGCGCTGTTGGAGCCGACGAACGCCCCCGCCCCGATCTGCGTCTTATATTTGAAGAAGCCGTCATAATTGCAGGTGATCGTCCCCGCGCCGATATTCGCCCCCGCCCCCACGCTGGCGTCGCCGATATAGGACAGGTGGTTGACCTTGGCCCCCTCGTCCAGCCGCGCCTTCTTGATCTCCACGAAATTGCCGACCTTGGCGTTGGAGCCGATATCCGCCCCCGGCCGCAACCGCGCATAGGGACCGATCTGCGCGCCACTCTCGACGCGCGCCCCCTCCAGATGGGAAAAAGCATGGATCGTCACATAATCGGCCACGATCACGCCCGGCCCGAACACCACGTTCGGCTCCACCACCACGTCGCGGCCCAGCACCGTGTCATGGGCGAAGAACACCGTTTCCGGCGCGACCAGCGTCGCCCCCTCGCGCATCGCCTCGATCCGGCGGCGCGCCTGCCACATCGCTTCGACCCCCGCCAGTTCGATCCGGCTGTTGACGCCCGCCACTTCCCATGCCTCCGTCTCGATCACCGCGCTGGGCGCGCCGGGCAGCATGACGATGTCGGGCAGATAATCTTCCCCGCCGCGTTGCTGTTGCCGATCTGGTCCAGCAGCACGAACAGGTCGGTCGACCGCACCGCCATCAACCCGCTGTTGCAAAGCGTCACCGCGCGTTCGCTCTCGCTGGCGTCCTTATATTCCACCATCTTCTCGATGATGCCCTGCCCGTCGGCGATGATCCGGCCATAGGCGGCGGCATCGTCGGGGCGGAAACCCAGCACCACCGCGCGCGGCTCGTCGCCCCGGCTCAGCCGGTCCAGCATCGCGCGCATCGTGCCCGCGCTCACCAGCGGCACGTCGCCATAGAGGATGAGCACATCGCCCGCGAAGCCCGCCAGCGCATCATGCGCCTGGGCCACCGCATGGCCGGTGCCCAACTGCTCGCCCTGCACCGCGATGACGGCGCCGGTCCCGGCCACCGCCTGCTCCACCTGCGCGCGCCCCGCGCCCACGACGACCACTTTCCGCTCCGGCGACAATTGTTCGACGCTCGCCAGCAGATGCAACAGCATCGGCCGTCCCGCAACGGGGTGCAGCACCTTGTGCAGGCTGGATTTCATCCGCGTCCCCTGCCCCGCGGCAAGGATGATGACGGCAAGCGGGCGGCTGGCGGAACTGGTCACGGCGTATCGGTCCTGTTGCTATGATGCCTCTAGCGCGACGACCGCTTCATATCCACAACCTCAGAAACCCGTTCGGGCTGAGCCTGTCGAAGCCCCCTTCTTGCCCTCGCACGGCCGACGGGGATTAGCGCAACGATCATCCGCACGAAGCGATTACCGGTTCGCTCTGCCATGTTTGCCTTGCCATTGCCACCACCCTCGCGGCATGGCGTGGGCATGAACAGCATCCCTTTCGATATCGTCGGCTTCGACCTCGACGGCACCCTGATCGATACCAGCGGCGATCTCGCCGCTGCGGTCAATTACGCCATCGGCACGATCGACCGCCCCCCTTTCCCGGCTGCGGCGATCCATCCCTTCGTGGGGAAGGGCGCAAAGATCATGCTGGCCCGGGCGCTCGACGCATCGGGGGGCTATGACGCGGACACGCTGGACGCGCTTCTGCCCATCCTGCTCGACTATTATGAGCAGAATCTCGCCATCCATTCGGTCCCCTATCCCGGCCTGATCGCCGCGCTGGACGCCCTGACCGACGCCGGGGTCAAACTCGCCATCTGCACCAACAAGGCGGAACGCTTCACCCTCCCCCTGATGCGCCAGATCGGCCTGTCGGATCGCTTCGCCAGCATCGTTGGCGGCGACACGGTGGGCGTCGCCAAGCCGGATCCCGCGCCCATCCGCGAAATGATCGCCCGCGCGGGCGGCGGCCGCACCATCTTCGTCGGCGACACGATCAACGACATAGCGGGCGCACGCAATGCAGGCCTGCCCAATATCGCGGTCGGCTTCGGCTTCCTCGACGGCCCGGTCGACAATCTGGAGGCCGACGCCGTCATCGACCATTTCGACGAACTGGTCCCGCTGCTGCAACGCTGGCCAGCCTGATGCTGCGGCTGGAACAGGACGGCCCGGTCGCGCGGCTGCTGATCGACCGGCCCGACAGGCGCAACGCCATGACCCAGGCGATGTGGGAAGCGCTCCCGTTTCTGGTGGGGCAGGCCATGGCGAACGATGCCGTGCGCGCCCTCATCCTCGCCTCCGCCACGCCCGGTCTGTTCTGCGCGGGCGCGGACATCCACGAATTTGCCACCTGTTCGGCCGACCCCGACTGGCGCGTCGCCAATCAGGCCGCGATCCGCGCCAGCCAATATGCGCTGGCCCATGCGGAAAAACCGGTGATCGCCGCGATCGACGGCGATTGCGTCGGCGGCGGCTGCGGCCTCGCCATCGCCTGCGACCTGCGCATCGCGTCGCCCGCCGCACGCCTCGGCATCACGCCCGCCAAACTCGGCATCGTCTATTCGCTGTTCGACACGAAATTGCTGGTCGATCTGGTCGGCCCCGCCCGCGCCAAGCGAATCCTCTACACCGGCGCGCTCCACAGCGCCGACGAAGCCCTGTCCATCGGACTGATCGAGGACATCGCAGTCGATCCCCTCGCCGCCGCCGACACGCTCGCTCGCACCATCGCCGCCAACGCCCAGCACAGCGTCCGCGCGTCCAAGGCGATCGTCCGCCGCATCCTCGACGGCCAGGCTGACGACGACGCCACCACCCTCTCCCTCTTCCGCGACGCCTTCACCCGCCCGGACTTCGCGGAAGGCGTCACCGCCTTCCGCGAAAAACGCCGCCCGGATTTTTGAGGGGGCGGCCGACCTGAACTGGACGTCATGCCAGCGAAGGCTGGCATCTCAGGCAAAGACGCGCAACACTGGCCCATAGCGAACGGTGGCTACACCTCCATCATGACCAACAGGGCGCGGGGCCATCCCGATTGGCGCGATATTTCGGACCTTATCCCGTAATCGCCTGAGGCCCCCGCCTTCGCTGGGGCGACGAAGAATGAGGCATTTGCCACCCACGCGAAAAGGCCCGGCGCAAACCGGGCCTTTCCTGCTGACCAATCGTCATCCCGCGTCGATCAGTTCCCCGCGACCGGCACGCCGCTCCGCCCCGCATCGGCATAGCGCTCGCCGGTTTCGGCGCGGGCGATGGCGGCGTTGATCGGGGCCTGGACATGGGCGATCGCCTTGGCCTTGCACGCCTGTGCCTCCGCCAGATTGTTCGACCCGCACACGCGGCTGGCGGACCGCAGGATGCGGGCGCGCAGTACCTTCTGATCGGCCGCCTTCGACAGGTTCAGGTCGCCGTGAAAGACTTCATCGGTGCGACCATTGGACTGGAATTCCTGCGCGGACGCGACGCCTGTGGTGGCGAGCAGGGCGGCGGAAGCGACGGCGGCGGCGAATTTGAACGAAGCGAACATGGATCTATCTCCTCAAAATCTGTTGTGACCGGCGTCGCTCCGCATAAGGGGGCTGGGCGGATCGCCGGGTGCGAACGGGCGGAGCCAAAGGGTCTTTGAAGGGTCGGCATCCTGTCCCGTTCGCCCATCCTCTCTAAGCCGCCGATCGTTTCGCCGCCCGTCCGCTTCGACCCGGGCATGCCCTCCATCGGCCAACGACCGCTATGCCGACAAAGCGCAAATGGGTGGCGACGAACGGCGCGACGAACGACATCCGCGCCGCTGCGAACGACATCGCAGCCCAAATTGCCGTAGCGGAAAGCGCGAATCGCAACGATATCGAAGCGGGAAAACGAAAACGCCCCCGGCGCAAGGGAAGGCCGGGGGCGTATCCAGATGCTGTCGGGCACCGGATAAGGATAATCTCCATGGCCAGACGACGCTATGGGCGCTGAACCGTCGCTTAACGAAGCGCGCCAGCACCGGCTCCTGTCGGCCTATGCCCCCCTTATAGCGACGGGATGCGCAGGGTCGTCGCCGGTTCGATGACCTGCCCTCTCCCGACGCCGGGCGGCATCTCCGCCGGACGAACGGCGTTTAGCACACCACGAACGACATGGTCGCGCGCCTTCCACCCGATTTGATGGACCTTCGCGCCGCGTCGGGCGCTTTGTTCCATGATCGGACCTCGTATTCGCGCGGCCGACTTCCTATCTTCGCCTCTGGATTTCCATTCGGAACATTTATAGAACGGATCGCATGAGTTCTCACGCACATCAGCGTTCGCGGCGCCCGCGAACATAATCTCAAGGGCGTCGACGTCGACCTGCCCCGCGATTCCCTCATCGTCATCACCGGCCTGTCGGGATCGGGCAAGTCGTCCCTCGCCTTCGACACCATCTATGCGGAGGGTCAGCGCCGCTATGTGGAGTCGCTCTCCGCCTACGCCCGCCAGTTTCTGGAGATGATGCAGAAGCCCGATGTCGAGCATATCGAGGGCCTGTCCCCGGCGATCAGCATCGAGCAGAAGACGACCAGCCGCAACCCGCGCTCGACCGTCGCCACGGTCACGGAAATCTACGACTATATGCGCCTCCTGTGGGCGCGCGTCGGCATCCCCTACAGTCCCGCGACCGGCCTCCCCATCAGCGCGCAGACGGTCAGCCAGATGGTCGATCGCGTCGCGACCCTGCCGGAAGGGACGCGCTTCTACCTGCTCGCCCCCGTCGTGCGCGGGCGCAAGGGCGAATATCGCAAGGAACTGATGGAGTGGCAGAAGGCAGGCTACACCCGCGTGCGCATCGACGGCGAAATCTACGGAATTGAGGACGCACCCGCCCTCGACAAGAAATATAAGCATGACATCGAAGTCGTGGTCGACCGCCTCGCCGTGGACCCGGACATGGCCACCCGCCTCGCCGACAGTTTCGAACAAGCGCTCAAGCTCGCCGACGGCCTCGCCTATGTCGATCTGGCCGAAGGCGTCGTGCCGGGCCGCGAACATGAAGTCCAGTCCACCGACAAGAAGATGAAGGGCGCGGGCATCCCCGCCAACCGCATCGTCTTCTCCGAAAAATTCGCCTGCCCCGTCAGCGGCTTCACCATCCCCGACATCGAACCGCGCCTCTTCTCCTTCAACGCGCCCTTGGGCGCCTGCCCGGCCTGCGACGGCCTGGGCGAACGGCAGGAATTCGACCCCGAACTGGTCGTCCCCAACGAAGCCCTCACCATCAAGAAGGGCGCGGTCGTCCCCTGGGCGAAATCCAACCCGCCCTCGCCCTATTATATGCAGGTGCTCGGCTCCCTCGCCAAGGAGTTCGGCTTCTCGCTCGACACCCCCTGGGCCGACCTGCCGGGCGAAGCGAAGCTCGTCATCCTCCACGGCACCGGCGGCAAGCCCGTCACGCTCAAATTCGTGGATGGCAAGAAAAGCTACGAGGTCAAGAAAGCGTTCGAGGGCGTCATCGGCAATCTCAACCGCCGCCTCCTGCAAACCGACAGCGCCTGGATGCGCGAGGAACTGGCCAAGTACCAGACCGCCATGCCGTGCGAAACCTGCCACGGCGCGCGCCTCAAGCCCGAAGCGCTCGCGGTCAAGATCGCGGGCGAGGACATCTCCGTCTCCACCCGCCGCTCGGTGGTGGACGCGCTCGCCTTCTTCACCGCCATGCCCGACGCGCTGAACGACCAGCAGAACCAGATCGCCAAGGCCATCCTCAAGGAAATCATCGAGCGCCTCGGCTTCCTCAACAATGTCGGCCTCGATTACCTCAACCTCGACCGCACCAGCGGCACGCTGTCGGGCGGCGAGTCCCAGCGCATCCGCCTCGCCTCGCAAATCGGCAGCGGCCTGTCGGGCGTCCTCTACGTGCTGGACGAACCCTCGATCGGCCTGCACCAGCGCGACAACGACCGCCTGCTCGTGACCTTGAAGCGCCTGCGCGACCTCGGCAACAGCGTCATCGTCGTGGAGCATGACGAGGATGCGATCCGCGCCGCCGACTATATCGTCGACATGGGGCCGGGTGCGGGCGTCCATGGCGGCGCGATCGTGGCGCAGGGCACGCTCAAGCAGATCCTCAAGAACAAGGACAGCCTGACCGCCGACTATCTCAACGGCACCCGCCGCATCGAAGTGCCCGCCAAGCGCCGCAAGGGGTCGGGCAAGAAGCTCACCGTCCACAACGCCCGCGCCAATAATCTGCGCGGCGTCACCGCGTCGATCCCGCTCGGCACCTTCACCTGCATCACCGGCGTATCCGGATCGGGCAAGTCCAGCTTCACCATCGACACGCTCTACGCCGCCTCCGCCCGCGCGCTGAACGGCGCGCGCATCATCGCGGGCGCGCATGACAAGGTGACCGGCCTCGACCATTGCGACAAGGTGATCGACATCGACCAGTCGCCCATCGGCCGCACCCCGCGCTCCAACCCCGCCACCTATACCGGCGCCTTCACCAACATCCGCGACTGGTTCGCAGGCCTGCCCGAAGCGCAGGCGCGCGGCTATAAGCCCGGCCGTTTCAGCTTCAACGTCAAGGGTGGCCGCTGCGAAGCCTGCCAGGGCGACGGCGTGCTCAAGATCGAGATGCACTTCCTCCCCGACGTCTATGTGGAATGCGACGTCTGCCACGGCGCGCGCTACAATCGCGAAACGCTGGAGGTGAAGTTCAAGGGCAAGTCCATCGCCGACGTGCTCGACATGACGGTCGAGGATGCGGTGGAGTTCTTCAAGGCCGTGCCCCCCATCCGCGACAAGATGGCGATGCTCGCCGAAGTTGGCCTGGGCTATGTCAAGGTCGGCCAGCAGGCCACGACCCTGTCGGGCGGCGAAGCCCAGCGCGTCAAACTCGCCAAGGAACTGTCCCGCCGCGCGACCGGCAACACGCTCTACATCCTGGACGAACCCACCACCGGATTACATTTCGAAGATGTCCGCAAACTCCTCGAAGTCCTCCACGCGCTCGTCGACCAGGGCAACAGCGTGGTCGTGATCGAACATAATCTGGATGTCATCAAGACCGCCGACTGGATCATCGACATGGGCCCCGAAGGCGGCGTCAAGGGCGGCGAAGTGGTCGCCGAAGGCACGCCGGAAAAGGTCGCGAAGGAGCCGCGGTCATTCACCGGGCACTATCTCGCGCGGTTGCTGGGGATGGAGAGCGTGGCGGCGGAGTAGCCTCAAGTCGGTTTTTATCGGCTCTTTTTTGTGCCTGATTTTGTGCTTCGCATCTCGCAGTTGGTTAGGGGGCAGCTATGTTTTACATCCATCTATTCCGCGTGAAATGCGAGTCTCTTCCGCAAGGTGATTTTCTGCACGTGTCACGTGACTCGGTGGATATCATTTCTAAGTCTATAGAGGCGAAACCTACCGCAGAGGTAGGGCGGCGATCAGAATGGCATATCGGAAATGTTGAACGTGTAGAGGGTGGTGGAATAGCCTTTGCTATGGGACGCACTCAGGCTGTTACGTCGCCGAAGTTCGATAGCGTTAGTCACGATTTTCTCGAAGAGGAAGCTCTGAAGGCTCCATTCACGGTTGGCGTTTTTGACGCCGAAACGCAGGCATGCGGTGTTATTCGTAAAACGGGAGTGTCTCAAAGCTCCTCGGAAGTTGCTAGCAAATTGCAAGTGTTACTAAACGCAGCTCATTTCGCGCGTGAAAGCAATACTCGCATCTTGGTCGAACCGATTTCTGATCCCATGACATTCATTGATGCAATCCGACGTGCGGAGGTCGTTACACGATTTAGTTTTACAGTTACGCGACCAAATCCCCATGATATCGATAGACTCATCCAAAAGCCTGCGGAGGAATTTACGGAGTTGGCGGGAGGTGAGAGAACAAGGATTGAAGTCGAGGGAAATGACCTTGACAGAGACTTAATTGAGGACGTCACTCACGCAGTTGCAGCGGTTGGTGAAGTCGCGGCGGCCAATATTATTCCAGAGGGAGGCGGTCGCACGAAGAGAATACACTCTAGTGGAAATGCGGTGGTCGAGCCGGTTGAACCCGGTGAAAAAATTTCAGTCTTTGCTGCTATTTTGGATCGCACCCGCGCTGCGTATGCTCGTGTGAGAAACAGTGCAGACCAGTGACTACATTCTGGAAATGGTTGCAGGCAGGCGCAGGCAAAGCCCCAGCCGGATGTCGAAACATAGTCAATCTATGGCTCGCACTTCACGCACTTGTTGCTCTAGCGGCGACGTATTTTGTTGCGACCGACCCATTTTCCTTTGCATCAAAGGCACTTTTCCCTGCTTCCTCGGTGCTCATCGGCATGTCAATGGCTTGGACCACACGAGCTTCCACGGTTCTGCAAACTAAAGATCTGAGGGATGCGCTATTTAATGATGAACGTCCTGCGGAAGATTATGTGTACGGCTTCCAGCTATCAATACTTATCGTTATGATTATGGTTGGTTATGTCGCTGTGATGGCTGGCGGAGGGCTTAGGATAACCGTGCTGGGGCGGCATTGGGATCACTTAGTTTCCGGATATTGCATGTATTTCATTATTAGTTTGGCACTTCGGGAATGTTGGGGGGTGGTCAACTTCACCAATATGTTGAGCATGCTGGAATATCGCAGGTCGAAATAGCAAGGGCTTTTGATTAACGGAATTGCTATTTGCGGTAACACGTGCTGATTACAGTGACACTTTACTGAACTTAAATCGCGTCAGGATCGTGCCAGCATATCGCCTTGACGCCCTGCCCCCTCCCCCACATAATCCACCCATGACCACGCGCATCGTCATCGACCCCAATGTCTGCGGCGGACGCCCCATCGTCTCTGGCACCCGCATGCGCGTCAGCGATGTGCTTGATGCGCTGGCATCGTCCGTCGCGATCGAGGAACTGCTGGCCGACTTCCCCTATCTCACCCGCGAAGATGTCCATGCGTGTCTGGCCTATGGCGCACGGGCCGTCGATCATACGGTCGTCCAAGCCGCCTGATGCGCTTTCTGATCGACGCGCAACTCCCGCCCGCTCTTTGCGGATGGTTCGAAGAGCGCGGCCTGATCGCCCAGCATGTCATCATCGCACTGGGCGGCCAGACGCCTGACTCCGTCATCGCCAACCATGTCGAACAGCACGGCCTGATCCTCGTGACGAAGGACGATGATTTCCTGTTGCGTCATCCGCCCATCCATTCCCGCCTGCTCTGGCTGCGCTGCGGCAATATCAGCAATCGCGGCCTGCGACTTTGGCTCGACGCACGTTGGCCGATGATTGGGGAACGCCTGGACCAAGGCGACCTTGTCATAGAGGTGCGGTAAAGCGTCGCCAACGCCAACAATATCCCTAAAAATCCTATTCGCTGTCCTACACGCCCCGCGCGCGCATATCCTCCCGGCAAACCCCTCAGCCGGAGGCACGCGACCCATGTCCTATCACGACCCCAACCTCCCCACCCCCGCCCCGCAGATCCGCGTCGACGGCTGGTCGCCCGCGCGCCAGCGCCGCTTTCTCGAAGTCCTCGCTGCGACCGGCGTCATCATGCTCGCCTGCGAAGCGGTGCGCATCACCGCGCGCTCGGCCTATACGCTGCGCCAGCGGCGCGACGGCGCGGCTTTTCGCCTGGGCTGGGACGCGGCGATCCTCATCGCCCGCGCACGGCTGGCCGACACGTTGCTCGCCCGCGCCATCATGGGGACGGAGGAGACGATCCGCAAAGACCCCGACAATCACGAAATCACCCGCCACCGCCACGACAACCGGCTCGCCATGTCGATGCTGGCGCGGCTCGATCGCATGGCCGACACCCCGACCGAAGGCTCCGACGCCGCCCTCGCCCGCGTCGTCGCGCAGGATTTCAACGCCTATCTCGATCTGATCTGCGCGGAGGAGGAGGCGGAGCAGGCGGCGGAGCGCGATGCGCTGCCCCGCACCGGCGAGGAACCCACGGCGCGGCGGATGGACGATGCGCAGCTGCTCGACGGCGCGCGTCCCGACACGCCCGAACCGGTCGCGGCGGACGGCGACGCAGCCCTCGCCACCGCCCTCTCGCCCGGCGCGTCCGCCGCCCTTTTCATCGCCGCCCGCATGGCGCTCCACAATCCGCCCAAAGCCACCTTTTTCACTGCCGATGAACGGTGTGAACTTCCGCCCGAACCGCCCCTCGTCCTGGGCGATCTGCCGCCCGAAGAGGCCGCCTCGAACCTGCGCGGCCTCTGGTGGGATCACAAGCTGGACCGCTGGCGCACCGATTTCCCCCGCCGCCCGGCTTCGACGGCGAAGCCAACGACGACATTTACGACGTGGACAATTATGAGCGCGACCTGACGCCCGAAGAGGAAGACGCGCTCGCCGCCCAGATGGAGGCGGAGCGCCTCCCCTACGAGATCGCCGCCGCCCAAGCCCGCGACCTCTATTTCGGCTTTGCGGAGGCGGATGACGCGCTGGATCACGCGGAACAGGCGCAGACGCAGACGCCCGCCCCCGCCTGATTTGCGCGCGGGTCCGGCGCCTGCGCCCTGATGATTTGCTATTGTGGCCCCCATGGTCTACATGGGGGAGGCTACAGTCGCAAATCGACGGTTTTCGGCGCTTTGCGGCACCAACTTCCTTCTTTCCCTGCCCCGCTAGCAATCCGGCGTACCCAAGCGGGGTGCGCCGCATAGAAAGAAAGGACGCTCGCATGAGCAGCATCACCGGAACCGTAAAATTCTTCAACGCCGACAAGGGCTATGGCTTCATCGCCCCCGACAATGGCGGCGCCGACGCCTTCGTGCACATCAGTGCCGTTGAGCGCGCCGGCCTCGCCACCCTGCGCGAAAAGGACCGCGTGTCCTACGATCTGGAAGAAGATCGTCGTGGCAAGGTCGCTGCGGTGAACATCTCGCCCGCCGAATAATCGGTCGCGATGTATGAAGGGGGCGGCGGACTTAGGTCGGCCGCCCCTTTTGCGTGACAGACGTCAGACGCTGTCGAGATAGATAGACCCGGCCAGCAGGATCGCCGGCAGCGCCAGCAACATGGCGATGTTCCAGCGCCGCGACCGCACGATCATCAATGCGACGAGCAGCCCGATCAGGCCCGTCAGCGCCAGCAGGCCCCACATCGTCGCCTCGTCGCTCAGTTCCGGTCCGGACGACGGCTTATACGCCTCCAGCACCAACTGCCCGACGATATGGCCGATGTTGGCGCTCAGCACCCCGCCGACCACCAGCCTTTTGTGCCGGTCGTACCAGTCGTCGAAATCGGGCCATTCCTCCGGTTCGTCGGGAAAAATCAGCGTGGCGGCCAGATAATAGACCCCGACCAGCGCCAGCACCGCAGCCAGCGTGACATAATTGGCGTCCATCTGCGCCCGCATCTCGAACGCGCTCAGCCAGAAGCTTGTCAGGTCCAGCAGCACGAACAGCCCCAGCAGCGGCGTCAGCCATCCGATCCGCACCGGCCTGGCGCCCCGCTTGAGTTTGAGGGCACGCGAAAATCCGCCCAGCACCTCGCTGATCGCCAAGCCCAGCAACAACCCAAAGGCCGCGAACACCAGATCGAACCCCGACATGCCCATCCCCCGACCACCGTCCGTCGCAAGCCTAGCAAAAGCCGTCGCACAGACAATCCGTCTCGGAACTCCCTGCTCCGCCGCCGGTTATGTCCCCGAACCGCAACTATGGAGCATATCATGATCCGCACTCTGATTTTCGGCGCTATCGCTGGCTATGTTGGCAAGAAGCTCTATGACGAAGGCAAGCTGACCGAGTTCAAGAACGACCTTGTCACCCGCTACAGCGAAGCCAAGACCAGCCTGGCCGAACAGGCTGCCAAGACGGACACCGCGACCCAGACGTCGCCGCTGATCTCCGCCAACGGCACCACCACCCGGCCGCTGCCCAACTAATCCAGCTTTTCCATCCGGCGGCTCTGTCCCCGCTCGCCGCCGGTCACCGCCCGCTCGCTGCCGCTCCCCCTCTCGCGGCCGCAGCGGGCGGTTTCTTTTTGTCCTCGGCAACCACCGCTGTCCTACCGGGTTGTTCAAAGCCATAAAGGCAAGGACATAAGGAGACATCCATGCGCAAACCCATCATCGCCGCCGCCATCCTGGCCATGCTGCCATTGGGCGCCTGCACGTCGGACAATTATGGTCGCGGCTACGGCTATGACCGCCCGAGCGACCGGCGCGGTCCGCCGCCCCGCTACAGCCGTCGCCCGATCCGCGACAACGACCAGATCTATCGCGACCGCGACGGCCGCTATTATTGCCGCCGCGACGACGGCACCACCGGCACCATCGTCGGCGCGATCGCTGGCGGCGTGTTGGGGAACGTCATCGCCCCGGGCGGCTCCAAGACATTGGGCACCATTCTGGGCGGCGCGGGCGGCGCACTGGCCGGTCGGGCGATCGACAAGAACGACATCAACTGCGAATAAAGGCGTTGCCGTCTGCAAGACGACGCCGACGCAAGACGCAAAAAGGGCGCGGAATTTTCATTCCCCGCCCTTTCCTACTGCATAGGGTTCGCCTTACAGCTTATCCGTCAGCTCCGGCACGATCTTGAACAGATCGCCCACCAGGCCGATGTCGGCGACCTGGAAGATCGGCGCATCCTCGTCCTTGTTGATGGCGATGATGGTCTTGCTGTCCTTCATCCCCGCCAGATGCTGGATCGCGCCGGAAATGCCGACGGCGACATAGACTTCGGGGGCCACGATCTTGCCGGTCTGGCCGACCTGATAGTCGTTGGGCACATAGCCTGCGTCCACCGCCGCACGGCTCGCACCCACCGCCGCGCCCAGCTTGTCGGCCAGCGGGAAGATGGTCGCTTCGAAGGTTTCACCGTCCTTCAAGGCGCGACCGCCCGACACGATGATCTTCGCGCTGGTGAGTTCAGGCCGTTCCAGCTTGGCGATTTCCGCGCCCACGAAGGAGGAGATGCCCTTGTCACCCGTCGACGCCACGGCTTCCACGACACCGGCACCGCCATCTGCGGCCGCCTTTTCGAAGGCTGTGCCGCGCACGGTGATGACCTTCTTGGCGTCCTTGGACTTGACCGTCGCGATCGCGTTACCCGCATAGATGGGGCGCGTGAACGTGTCTTCGCTCTCCACCGACAATATGTCGCTGATCTGCATGACGTCGAGCAGCGCGGCGACGCGCGGCGCGATATTCTTGCCGTTGCTGGTGGCTGGCGCGACGAAGGCGTCATGATGACCCATGAGATCCACGATCAGCGGCGCGACATTCTCGGCAAGCGCATGACCAAAAGCCGCGTCATCGGCGACATGGACCTTGCTCACACCGGCGATCTTGGCCGCTTGCGCCGCCACGCCGTCCACGCCTTGCCCGGCGACCAGCAGATGCACCTCACCCAGCTTCGCAGCGGCGGTGACGGCGGAAAGAGTCGCGTCCTTGACTGCGCCACCTTCATGTTCAACCCAAACCAGAGACTTCGTCATGCTGCCACTCCCAGAGCCTTGAGCTTAGCGACCAGTTCATCGACATCGGCGACCTTGATCCCGGCCGACCGCTTGGGCGGTTCGGACACCTTGAGCGTCTCGAGCCGGGGCGCGATGTCCACGCCATAATCGGCGGGGGTTTTCTGCGCCAAAGGCTTAGCCTTCGCCTTCATGATGTTGGGCAGCGAGGCGTAACGCGGTTCGTTCAAACGCAGGTCGGTGGTGATGATCGCAGGGATATTGAGCTTCACCGTCTCCAGGCCGCCGTCGACTTCACGGGTCACGCTGACGCTGCCGTCGGCAACCTCGACCTTGGATGCGAACGTGCCCTGCGGCAGGTTCAGCAGCGCGGCCAGCATCTGGCCGGTCTGGTTGCTGTCGTCGTCGATCGCCTGCTTGCCCAGGATGATGAGGCCAGCGCCTTCTTCTTCCTGCACCTTGGCGAGCAGCTTGGCGACGCCCAGCGGTTCGACCTCATCGTCGGTCTGGATCAGGATCGCCCGGTCGCAGCCCATGGCGAGCGACGTGCGCAGGGTTTCCTGCGCCTTGGCGACGCCGATCGACACCGCAATCACCTCGGTCGCCACGCCCTTTTCCTTCAGGCGAATGGCTTCCTCGACCGCGATCTCGTCGAACGGGTTCATGCTCATTTTCACGTTCGCCAAGTCGACGCCCGTCCCGTCCGCCTTCACTCGCGGCTTCACATTATAGTCGATGACCCGCTTCACGGGCACAAGGATCTTCATGGTCAACATCCTCCATTATAAACGCCAATATGGGCGCGGGCAGCCCGTTCCCGGACTCCCCGCACCCTTTTTTGGTGTATCGTTCAGGCGAAGTAGCCGGTCAGGCTGCCTTCCTCACTTCCGCCACGATCTTCTTTGCTGCGTCGCCCAGATCATCCGCCGGGACGATCGCCAGGCCGGACGAGGCCAATATGTCCTTGCCCTGCTGGACGTTCGTGCCTTCCAGGCGAACGACCAGAGGAACCGACAGGTTCACTTCCTTGGCGGCGGCGACGATGCCATTGGCAATGATGTCGCACTTCATGATGCCGCCGAAGATGTTGACCAGGATGCCCTTGACCGCCGGGTCCTGCAGAATGATCTTGAACGCCGCCGTCACCTTCTCGGTCGTGGCGCCGCCGCCTACGTCCAGGAAGTTGGCCGGGAATTCGCCGTTCAGCTTGATGATGTCCATCGTCGCCATGGCCAGGCCTGCGCCGTTGACCATGCAACCGATGTTGCCGTCCAGCTTGATGTAGGCCAGGTCGTACTTGGATGCTTCGACTTCGGCCGCATCTTCCTCGGTCAAATCGCGCAGTTCGGCGATGTCCTTGTGACGGAACATGGCGTTGCCGTCGAAACCGACCTTGGCGTCGAGAACGAGGAGGTTGCCCTGCTCGGTCAGCGCAAGCGGATTGACTTCGATCTGTTCGGCGTCGGTGTCGAGGAACGCGGCATAGAGCGACGAAGCGACCTTGGCCGCCTGCTTGGCGAGATCACCGGTCAGGCCCAGCGCGGCAGCGATGGAACGACCATGGTGCGGTTGGAAGCCGGCGGCCGGATCGACCGAGAAGCTGTGGATCTTTTCCGGGGTCGAATGGGCGACTTCCTCGATGTCCATGCCACCTTCGGTCGACACGACGAAGGCGATGCGGCTGCTGGCGCGGTCGACCAGCAGGGCCAGGTAGAATTCCTTGGCGATGTCGGCGCCGTCGGTGATGTAGAGACGGTTGACCTGCTTGCCTGCGTCGCCGGTCTGGATCGTGACCAGCGTGTTGCCCAACATGTCGGCCGAATGGGCCTTCACTTCGTCCAGGTTGAAGGCCAGGCGCACGCCGCCCTTGGCTTCGGGGGCCAATTCCTTGAACTTGCCCTTGCCACGGCCACCAGCATGGATTTGCGACTTCACGACATAGAGCGGTCCAGGCAGCTTCTTGGCCGCTTCGACGGCTTCTTCGACCGTGAAGGCAGCGTAACCGGCGGCAATCGGCGCACCATATTTCGCCAGCAGTTCCTTCGCCTGATATTCGTGAATGTTCATGGGGCGTGCCTTTTTTGCTGAAATCCGTTGTCAGCCGATAAGCACAGGCCAAACCGCCACGCCAGAAAATTTCGCAAAACGACTTTGCAAAATTGCAAAGTTCGTAAAGCCGATCCAGCACCGCCACCACCGAATCAGGTCATAGCATCAGAATGTGCAGGCCAGCGCGGACCAACTGGTAACCGCGAAAATCCCGGGATCTTCCAACGCCCGCACCTTGTGAAGCCATTGATCGATAGTGATTGGCTCGCTGTGAGATTTGCGGAGCGACGCCAGCGACTGGAGCTTTCGCAACTGCGTAAGGCTCAGTCGATCAACCATCTTTTCGGCCATGCACACTGCCATGCGCGGCGACAAACCCACCTCCTCCAGCCCGGCGCGCAGGCGCGATTCGGGTGACAGGGATGCGCAAGCGGTCAGCACAAGAATAGCGGCAGCCAAAGCGGCACGGCGGAAAATGAGACGCATGATAGTTCTCATGGCCTTGCGCGGCTGAACACACCATAAATGCAGCGTTTCGCAATGGAAGGAATTCAGGATGGACCATATTTTCGCGGCCATGTCGCAACGCGTCGCCAGTTGGGCGGGGCAGCCGATCGCGTTCGTCCTGGCCATGGCGACCGTGATCCTGTGGCTCGTAACCGGCCCGATCTTCGATTATTCCGACACGTGGCAGCTGGTCATCAACACCGGCACGACCATCGTCACGTTCCTGATGGTCTTCCTGATCCAAAATGCGCAAAATCGCGACGGCTCAGCCATCCAGGCAAAGCTGGATGAACTGATCCGCGCCGTCGATGGCGCGCGCAACGATTTCATCGGCATCGAGCATCTGACCGAAGCGGAGTTGCAGCGCATCAAATCCGTGCTGGAACGCGAATGCGGTGACGACGAAAGTCATCGCCTGGCGATCGACAGGCTGATCCGGCGGCGTTGACAGCTGGGCTCAATGCGCCCGGATGCGTTGCTCCATATTCTCGCGCCGATAGGCATCGATCCGATCGGTATAGATTCGCGCCAGATTTTCATAAGCGTAGCGCCCTTCTTCAGACCGTGTGGTCTGGGCGCGGATCAATGACATCTGCTGGCGATGCAGCAGATAATTGACATCCATTTCCATATTCGCCCTCCTCCCGTATAGCCACAGAGATTGGTCGATCGGTCGATGCAACGCTTCTTGAACACCATCGACGTTCGAAGAATAGCATCATCGTTCCGCCCTTACGACTCTTGCGGTCGCGCCGCAGAGGCAACTTGCCGCCAAATATCGTTCGGGCTTTGCAAAGCTTACGCGCCAATTAAGCAAAAGACTTGGCACCGCATGACGCAAATGGCATCTTCGATGCGCCAGGGGGAATGGGGGTCCAGTATTGGGAGATATGGTGGGTGCCGGCCTTGTCGCCCTGCACCATGAAATCCTGCTCTTCGCGATCGTCGGTCTGGCGATCGGCGGGGTGGACGACCTCCTGGTCGACCTGCTGTTTCTCAGTCGTCGCTGCTGGCGCGCGCTGACCGTCTATGCCCGTCACCCGCGCATGACGACTGCGACGCTGCCGGCGTCGCATGAACCCGGCTGTATCGCCGTCTTCATTCCCGCCTGGCGCGAAGCCGACGTCATCGGCCCCATGTTGCGGCACACATTGGCGCGTTGGCAGGACGCCGACTACCGGATCTTCATCGGCCTGTATCCCAACGATCCCGATACGATTGCGGTGGTCGCACCAATCGCATCGGGCGACCCGCGGATCATCGTGGGCATCAACCCGCATCCTGGCCCCAGCACCAAGGCCGACTGCCTCAACGTCCTGTGGCGGACTACGCTCGATGTCGAAGCGCGCGAAGGGCGGCGTTTCAAGGCGATCCTTTTACACGATGCCGAAGATGTCGTGCATGCCGACGAAATCCGCCTGTTCGATTTCATGATCGACCGGTTCGATCTGGTCCAGTTGCCGGTCGTGCCGCTGCCCGGTCGCGGCGGCTGGTTGCGCCGCGCGATCGGCAACCACTACGGGGACGAATTTGCTGAAAATCATGGGAAAGCCTTGACCGTGCGCGAAGCGCTGGGCGCGTCGATCCCTTCGGCTGGCGTCGCCTGCGCTTTCAAACGATCGGCGATAGGGGACTTGTTCAACCCGGTGCATGGCGGCCCGTTCGATCCGTCTTCGCTGACGGAAGATTATGAGGCGGGGCTGCGCATCGCAAATCTGGGCGGACGCGGAGTGTTCGTGCGCATGCGCGACCAAGCCGGGGCATTGGTGGCGACGCAGGAATATTTTCCCGACAGCGTCGATGCGGCCGTCAAGCAGAAGGCGCGCTGGATGGTCGGCATATCGCTGGCCGGGTGGGACCGAATGGGCTGGCATGGCAGTATGGCCGAATGCTGGATGCGCCTTCGCGACCGGCGCGCCACGATGGCCGCGTTCGTCCTGTTTGCCGCCTACCTGGCGCTGATCCTCTGGGCGGTGATGTTCCTGCTCGATTGGCTGAGCCTGATCCTCCTCCCGCCGCTGTCGCCGCTGATAAAGACGCTGATGCTGTTCAATCTGTGCCTGATGGGCTGGCGCACCATGATGCGGGCGCTGTTCGTCACCCGCGCCTATGGTTGGCGCCAGGGCATGATGTCCATCCCCCGCACCGTCATCGCCAACTATATCGCCATATTGGCGGCGCGGCGGGCCGTTTTCCTGTACGCGAAATCCTTGCGAGGCAAGCCGCTCACCTGGGACAAGACCCAGCATCATTTTCCCGATCTGAAAACCGATCCATGACGCGGGGCACGAGTGGACGCCCATTGCGCTTCTTCGCCATGATCATGATGGGCTGGATCATGGTGCGCCTTCTCAGCCCCGGTTCCATGACCGCCCCGCTTGCGCCCTCACCCAGCCCCTTGTCGATCGCGCAGGCACAACCGTCAGCGATCACACCACAGGCGTTGCTCAGCGCCAGCGCCATGGCCAGCCTGCCATCATCATCCATCATCCACGAGCCTCCGCAGCGCTTCGATCGACACAGGCTGATCGCCTATCAGGCCACGCGATCCGTCATCGCAGCCCCAGCGAAGGATGGGGAAGATGTGTCGGTCGACCTGATGAAGTTCATCTCCTTCACCGCCGCCTTTGCAAACCGCCATTATGCCAGCGACGTCGAATATATGAGCCGTTTCCGCACGCCGATCGCCAGTCCGCCGCCGCTCCTGACCGCGCAGAAGACGACGGACCGATGGCGAGCGGGTGCATGGTTGCTCTATCGCCCGGGCGGCAAGACGGATAGCCAAGGCGTTCCGGCAGGCCAGCTTGGGGGATCGCAGGCCGGTTTCCGATTGGACTATGACATCACGCCCCGCACGCAAAGCCGCATCGCCGCCTATGGTCGCCTCACCACCGCACTCGAACGCCCCGCCGCACCCGAAGGTGCGGTAGGCCTCTCGTTCCAGCCGACGCGCGCGTTGCCGGTTAGCATCGCGGTGGAACGACGCATCGCTTTGGGGCAAGGCGGGCGCAATGCCAATACGGTCATGGCGGTCGGCGGCTTTGGACCAAAGGCTATCGCGCCAGCGATCGAAGCGGAAGGCTATGCCCAGGCCGGCATCGTGGGTTTCCGGGCACGAGACGCTTTTGTCGACGGGAAACTCTCGCTGTCGACGCCTGTTCCCGACAGCCCGGTCCAACTGGGCGTCGCTCTCTCCGGAGGCGCTCAGCCGGGTATCAGCCGGTTGGACATCGGTCCCCAATTGCAGGTGCGACTACCTCTGCCGCAAGCTGGTGCGCGGGTTTCCGTCGAATGGCGCGAGCGCATCGCAGGGGATGCCCGCCCCGGATCGGGCCTGGCCGTTACCCTCGCCGCGGATTTTTGATCCTTTTCAGCCATCGCGGCTTTCTATCACGGGCTGTTGACGCTACCCGGGACAAGCATGGATCTCTACCTGCCCATAGCCAATCTGTCGGTGAACGCGCTCGTCATAATCGGCCTGGGCGGGGTCGTCGGCCTTTTGTCCGGCATGTTCGGCGTAGGCGGCGGATTTCTGACCACGCCATTGCTGATCTTCTACGGTATTCCGCCCACCGTCGCCGCCGCATCCGCCGCGTCGCAGGTCACGGGCGCCAGCGTATCGGGCGTATTCACCCACATATCACGCGGCACGGTGGATTTCCGCATGGGCGGCGTCCTGATCGCAGGCGGCGTGATCGGCGCGGGATTGGGCGTTTTCATCTTTCGCCTGCTTCAATATCTCGGCCAGATCGATACGGTCATCGGCATATTATATGTGCTGATGCTGGGCGGCATCGGCGGCCTGATGGCCAAGGAATTGATCCAGGCACTCATCGCCCTCAAGACGGGCAAGCGCGCGCCCGCCCGCAAACGGCGGCACCATCCCTTGGTCGCCGCCCTGCCGATGCGCTGGCGCTTCTATCGTTCGGGCCTCTATATCTCGCCGCTCGCACCGCTGCTGCTGGGCATGGCGACCGGCATCCTGACCATGTTGCTGGGCGTCGGCGGCGGCTTCATCCTAGTGCCCGCCATGCTCTATCTGCTGGGCATGGCGACCCAGTCGGTGGTCGGCACATCGCTGTTCCAGATTTTGTTCGTAACCATGGCGACGACGATGATGCACGCCATGACGACCAAGGCGGTGGACCTGGTGCTGGCGTTGCTGCTGCTGATCGGCAGCGTCGTCGGCGCGCAGGTCGGCACCCGCATCTCCATGTCGATCCGGCCGGAATATCTGCGCATCCTTTTGGCGGCGATCGTGCTGCTGGTCGCCGCCCGCATGGCGTTGGGCCTGGGGTGGCGACCCGACGAAATCTACACGATCGAGGTGGGCTGATGCGCCGCCGCTGCGCCTGGCTGGCCCTGCCTGCCGCCCTGTTGCTGGTCGGCGCGGACGAACCCCATCTGGTGCCCGACGTATCGCAGCGCGACGTCGAAATTCAATATAGCTTCACCGGCGCGGACCTGCTGCTGTTCGGCGCGATCGTCTATCCCGAAGGGAAAAGGCCCGCCAAACCCGCCGACATCGTCGTCGTGCTGAAAGGGCCGGAACAATCGATCACCATGCGCGAAAAGCAGAAGGTCGCCGGCATCTGGGTCAATGCCGACACCGCGCTGTTCCGATCGGCCCCCAGCTTCTACGCCATGGCGTCATCGCGCCCGATCGACCGCATCGTCGATGAACGCACCGCCGCCATCTACGAACTGGGCGTGGACAAATTGCAACTGTCCCCATCCTCGCTGAACGAAAGCGCGGAACTGTCGCGGTTCCAGGAGGGGCTGGTCGATCTACGCGCAAGATCGGGCCTTTTCGTCGAGCGGCCGGGCACGGTCGAGATCACCGACGGCGTCCTCTATCGCGCCCGGTTGCCCCTGTCGGCGCGCGTCATCGTCGGCGACTATACCGCCGAAACTTTCCTGGTGCAGGATGGCCGCGTGGTAGCCGCCGCCGTACGCGACATCACCGTGCGCAAGTCCGGATTCGAGCAGTTCATGGCGAGCGCGGCCGAACATTGGTCCTTCCTCTATGGGCTGGTGGCGATCGCGATGGCGGTCGGCATGGGATGGGCAGCGGGCGCCATCGCCCGCCGCATCTGACCCTCAAAGCCGCATGGCGGCGGGGACTATTGCGTCAGCAACTGCACCGGCCCGATCAGGCCGGACGGCCGCAGCGGCGCGTCAGCTCTGTAGGTGGGTGCAGCCGTAAACGTGATTTTCGCCGCTCCGGTTTGTTGGTCGCCGATCAGGCGATTGACCCACAGGTTGGCGACCTTGATCTCCAGATCGTTGGAGCCAGCCCTGACCAGCTTGCCGATGTCGAGCCGATAGGGCGCGAACCAGGTCGTGCCCGCCACTTTGCCGTTCACCCTCACTTCGGCCAGATCGCCGACCTTGCCCAGATCGATCCAGAGCGGCGCGCCCGGCTTGACCCCGTTGGGCAAGGCAAAGCGGGTCTGATAGGATGCGGTCCCGGAGAAATAGCGCACGCCCTTGTCGGCGTTGCTTTCCAGCGGCGTCAATGTCGACATCGCAATCGTCGCGGGCGCGCCCCGGCCTGGCTGAAAGCCGACCCTCCATGCCTCGGCGAGCGTCGCGACCGGACGTATCGCCTTGGCCGCGATCGTAACGGACGATGCCTTGGCCGGGTCGCGGAACAGGATGAAAAAGGCGTCCTCCGGTCCAACATCCAACGGAATCACTGTCTCCGCGCCTTCCGTGCGATAGGATAGAGGCGCCGCTGTGCCGTCGATGGCGCGCCAGATTTCGGGCTGCTTGCCCGTCACGCGAAACCGCGCTTCGATGCGCCCCGCTTGGTCTGTGCGGTTATTGACGAAATAGAGGTCGCCATCGGCCAGCTTGCGGTGGACGAAGCGATAGTCGCTGTCCTGCGCGCCATTGCCGATCCGGAAGTCCGGTCCGAGCCCGACGCCTGCCAAGGCAGCTTCCACGTCAAGGCCGGCGATCACTCTGCCCTGGCCCTGGGAGGCACCGCTCCACAGCCGGGTCGCCAGCGTCTTGAAGGCGGCGGCATCATCCTGAAGCCCCGGCGCACGTTCAGGTGCAGCGCCGATCACGGTCGCCCCGGCATCGACCAGGGCAGCAATGCGGCGCAGGGTCGCCAGCGTCATCACCCGGCTCGACCCGCCCAGATAAAGCGCCCGGTAGCGCGCATTGCCCGCCACCAGTTCGCCCTTCTCCACCGTCATCCGATGGGCCAGAATGTCGGCATTGACGAAATCATAGGCGTAGCGGGTCGGCAGGTCGCTCGGCACGCCATGTTCGAACAGCGACGTGATCGGCGCATCCTCGCCATAGAAATAGGCGACGTCGGCATGATCGCGGCCCTGCTGGAGCAGATAGCCGGTACGCGCCATATAATCGACCCAGGGTTTCGCCATCTCCGCCCAGCTTTCATGCCGATTGAAATATTGTCCGAAGATCATGAGGCTCAGGCCCGGCAGCTTGTCGTCCACCGGCTGATGGACGGAGGTGTGGACGATCGGCCGGTTGACGCCGGACGCGAACTCCAGGTCGATGACGCGCTTCAGGTCCGAAGGCGCAAAGGCCCAGGGCGCAAAGGCCGAGGTCATGGATTCTGCCGATACGATATTCTGGCCATATATGTGCGCGACCGATGCCGCGCCCTTCATGTCGCCGACCAGCGTCGGGCGCGGCGCAGCTCCGCGATTGAAGGTCCACATGGCCGCCATCGGCACATCGGTATGCGCCCGCATGGCCAGGTCGTCACCCAGCACCGGCCGCCCATTTTCCAGCGCCTCCCCATAGACGGTCAGCCCGTTTTCATGCGCGACCTTCGCCACCGTGCCATAATGGGCGTCCGCCAGCAGATCGGCGAGCGTCTGCCGATAGTCGTGCAGGAAGGCATCGCTGCGCGCGGTCGACCCGACCACCACGCCCGTCAGCGTCGGCAGGAAGGGGACCGGATCATAGCCGCGCCGCGCCGTGAATTCCTCCACCATGCGCGGCGTCCAGTTGGACGCACCGACTTCGATACTGTCGGTCAGCAGCGCGCGGATGCCCTTCCTGCCGATCCAGTCCGCGCCCACCGTGTCGCGATACATGCCGATATAGGTTTCCAGATAGCGGCGAACGGCGGCGGCGTCATATTTGTCGACCTCCAGCCCCGTCGCTTCGGGCGTGGCGGGATGGTTGGTCTTGCCAGTCAAGGAATAGCCGATACGCACGATGCGCCAGTCGCTCCCATTCGGCGCGGTCCAGTCGAGCCTGCCGTCGGGACGAAGCCGATCCGTCAGGTCTATCACCTTGGCAGGATCGACGGCCGTCACGGCTGCGGCTACGCCATCGCTCAGCTTGTTATAGTCGGGGACGATGGCGTAGCCCGCCTTCGCCTCATATTGATCGATCTTCGCGTCGGCCGACAGACGCAAATCGCCGATGCCGATGGTCGCGCTGTCAGGCCGGGCGAACACGTCCATCATGACCGCACCGGGGGCGCCGTCACCCAGCCCCGGCGACTTGGGCGCGTCGTTGGGTGACAGGACCAGCCGGAAGCGCCGAGCGGTGACAGGCGCGAAGCCGATGGTGGTGGACACTTCGGTCAGGGCAAAGCGGCCGACAGCCTGCCAGCCCTGCGCCGTCTGCGCCTCCAGCGTCGGGCGATAGGCGGGATCGCCGAAGGGCGGTCGGGCATGGGGCACGAACAGGCTGGCAGAGCGGATCGTGACTGGCTTGCCATAGTCCAGGATTAGCGTCCCCGGCGTCGCGGCATCCCCCTTCCCGAGTTGCACCACCGTTTCCAGGTCATCATCGAGCAGCGGCGTTGCGGCAATGGCGGCGCCATCACCCTGGGTTACGCGCGGCTGCGGCAGGGCTGTGGCGCTCATCGGATAGGCCAGGACACGCGCGTCGGCGTAGAAGCTGGGCAACGCGGCCGCATCCCCGCCGCCCGCCAGCGGATCGCTGAACTTCGCGCTCTGGAAAGGACCGGTGGTGGAGGGCGGCGCAGACAGTGCGCCCTTCAGCCGCTGACCGCCGCGCAGGTCGGTTTCGCTCCACACCAGCTTCTTCATCGCGTCCTGCGGCTTGACCCAAGGACCGCCCGTTTCGCTCCAGCCCGGGGAAGCGGCGATCGCGAATTCCAGCCCCTTGGCTTCGGCCGTCCGCACGGCATGGCGGAACGCATCCTTCCAGCCATCGGTCATATAGGTCAGCCGCTGCGGCACGATCTGCGGTGTCTGGAGATTGGCATCGAAATTCTGGACGCCACGGATCCCCATGCGCGCCATCCAGTCCAGATCCTTGTCGATCCCATCCTTCGTCACATTGCCGTTCATCCAGTGCCACCAGACGCGCGGGCGCGCCGACTGGGGTGGATTGCGGAAGCCGTCCGCCAGATCATCCGCCAGCGCAGGCGCGGCAAGGACGGTGCAGGCCAGCAGGGTGGCAAGGCGAAAACGGGCTTTCATCGACGGGCGATCCTCTTGTTCAACGATGTTCGGCAGCAGATAGCAGCCGCCGCAACGCCCATGTGGCGATGAGCGCGCCGAGCGCGCCGCCATAGGCGACCTTCATGACCAGCGCCGTGAACCAGGCGATGGAAGAAAAGCAGCGACGCCGATCGACCATGCGATCAGCCCGCCCAACGCCCCGCCCGCCAGCGCAAAACCTACCGCCCGCACAAGGATAGCGCGTAACACGGGTAGATTGCCCAGTTTCCGCCGGGCGATCAGCGCCGGGACCAGCGCGCTCATCAGCGCGACGGCGATGCTTTGCGGCACGAAGTCGAGCGCCAGCCGATCAGGCAGTCCCCAGGTGAGCGGACGCGGCTGCGTCCCGAAAACGCCCAGGAAGAAGGCAAGGCTCAGTGCGCCATTGATGACGATGCTGATCGCCGCTTCCCGGCGGATCGACACGCCATGCGTCACCGGGCGGCCGTCTTCGCCAGCAGACCGCGCATCTCCATCCAGGACAGAAATTGCGGCAGCAGCCCCATGGTCGTGGTGCCGGGCTTGCCCATGCCGAAACCATGGTCGCCCCGCTCATAGGCATGGAGTTCCACCGGCACATGCGCGCGCCGCCAGCTTTCGATCAGCGCATAGGAGGGATTGGGAAACAGGCTGTCGTCATTGGCGATGGCCGCGAACATGGGGGGGCGTCCGCAGGCACTTCGCGGGCCAGCATCGGGCCATAGACATAACCGATGAAGGACGGGCGATCCGCGCTCTTTCCTTCCAGCGTGGCGTTGAGCGCCGTCATCGCGCCGGCGGAAAAGCCGATCATGCCGACGCGATTGGCGTCAATGCCCCACTTGCCCGCATTGCCACGCACCAGCTTGAGCGCCGCCAGCGCATCGAGCGTGGCGCGCGGTTCGCTTATGCTCGGCGGCGCAGTCGGATCACGCAGGGAATCCGCCACTCGCTTGCCCATATAGGCGGCGGCCTCCGCCGTGTCCGCCGGGGTCTGGTTCAGCCGATATTTGAGGACGAAGGCCGCGATGCCGTGATCGGCCAGCCAGCGCGCGACGCTCCACCCCTCATGCTCCATCGACAACAGCATGAATGCGCCGCCTGGCGCGACGATCACCGCCGCGCCGGTCGCCTTGGCCGGGTCGGGCAAAACCGGCGTCAACGTAGGGACAGTGACGTTGCGGACGGCCAGAGCATTGCCGAAGTGCACCCAGCTTTCGGTCGAAGCCTTGGGCGCCTTCATATCGGGATAGAGGGGAATCGCGCCCGGTTCGGCCGGTGCCTGGGCGGGCGTGGGCACCGGCATCTGGGCGGCGACGGGCACGGATAACAGCAATGCGGCGGCGATGGCGAAACGCTTCATGGACCTTCTCCTTACAGTGCGTTGCGGCGCGCGATCGCGCCATAGACCGCAGCGCTGGGCTTGGGCGTGCGAGCGAACGTCACCGGATCGACGCTATGCAAGCCGAATTTAGGCTTATAGCCGAATATCCATTCGAAATTGTCAAGCAGCGACCAGTGGCAATAGCCGATCACGGGCACGCCATCATCCATCGCGGCCTTCAGGCCAGCGAGCGCTTCGGGAATGAATTTCGCGCGGATCGCGTCGTCGTCGGTGCCCACGCCATGTTCGGACACCAGGATCGGCACCCCCGTCGCCTCATGCGCATAGCGAACCGCGCCACCCAGCGACCCCGCCCAGACTTCGGTGCCCGACCAGTTGACGATCGATCCCTTGGGCGCTGGCAGGCGGCCCTTGTCGCCCCAGAGCGCCCGCTCGTAATTCTGTACGCCGATGAAATCGTCGCCCTTTGCGACATGGAGCCATTCGCCATACAGTTCGCCGCGCATCCGGTCGCGGATCGACGTCTTGCCGACCGCCTGGTCGTCCATCATCGCCAGCGAAATGCCCACTGGCAGGTCGGGCCGCACCGCCTTGATAGCCGCTTTGCCCGCCTTGTGCGCGGCGAGCAGCCCCTTTTGCAACGCGGGGAGGTCTTCGAAGCCCGCCACATTGGCGCTGACGAATTTGGGCACACCCAGACGCTTGGCGGCGGTTTCCAGGGTCAGCTTCTGAATGTCCCACACCTGCTGGGGCAACATGGGCTTCAGCAACAGCAGGATATTGGGTTCGTTGAACGTGATGACGCGATCCACCCCCTGCCCCAGCGCGCGGGTCAGCTTGTCGCAATAGCGGGCGAACAGCGGTGCGCTTTCCGGGTTGGTCCAGCCGCCCTGCGCGCTGAACCAGCGCGGCGCGGTGAAATGGCTGTAGGTGACGACCGGCGTCAGCCCGCGCGTCCGGCAGCCATCAACCATAGCCCGGTAATGATCGAGCATTGCCTGGGAAAAGAGGGCCTTTTCCGGTTCGATCCGCGCCCATTCCACACCGAAGCGATAGCAGTTGAGGCCCATCATTTTGGCTAGGTCGAGGTCGGTTTCCCACAATTCGAAACTGTTGCAGGCGTCGCCCGACGGCTGGGCGAAGACGGTGGGCTGCTGGTTTTCCAGGAACCACAGGTCGCTGGCGATATTATTGCCCTCGATCTGGTGCGGCGCGGTCGCCGCGCCCCAAAGGAAGCCCTTGGGAAAGGCCGGGTCGGCGCGCTTGCGCGCGGCGAAGGCCGGGGCGGCCATCGCGGCAGCGCCGGTTGCCAGAAGGGTTCTGCGATCCAGCATGGTTCCGTCTCCTATTATGTTTGTCAGGCGGTCGTTTCGCGCACGAAGGCGCAGATTTCGTCGGACAGCCGCCGGTCGGCGGTGCCCAGGTGCATGGCCATGCTGTAATGATTATGGCCCGAATGGATGAAAGCGCGCGGCATCGCGCCGTGGCGGCCAAGGCGGTCCTGCATCAGCGCCAGGAACTCGGTCTGGAAGCGGGGCGGATCGAACTCCGCGCAGGCTATAAACAGGGGCACTGGCGTGGACGCCACCGCCTCTAGCGGCATCCGGTCGGGGTAGAGGGCGGCATCGCCATAATAGAGCATGTCGCGCGGATCGAGCGGGGTGTAGCCATAGAGGCCCGACAGCAGAATGGCGGCGCGAATGTCGCTGGTTCCGTTCCGCTTGAGATAGCCTGCGACATGGACCGCCCCGGCGGACGTGCCCATCAGCACGATCCGGTCGGGATCGCCGCCATATTGCGCGGCCTGCGCCCGGAGCCAGGCGACGACCGACGCGACATCTTCCGATCCTGCCGGCCAGACATCGTCCGGCGCGAGGCGATAGTTGATGACGACGCCCAGGAAGCCCGCCTGCGCGGCCATGCGACCGACATTGGCGTTGGCCCAGTTGTCGACGCCGCCCTTGTCGCCTTTGATGAAACCGCCGCCATGGACGAAGACGAGTATCGGGGCCATTCCATCCCCCTGCGGCCGATAGAGATCGAGCCGATGACGGTCATGCGGACCATAGGCCATGTCGGCGTGCGACACCGGCACTTGTTCCGTCAAAGCCGATTGCGCGGCGTCGAACAGGACGCGACATCGGGTGAGGACATCCGGGCCAAGACCAGTGCCCATCGCGGCGATCGCCTGTCTGACCTGATCCATATGTCCCCTTCCCTGTCGTCGCGCGCAGAACCGGGCATGGCGACGCCTGTCACGCCGCCATGCCCGATCGGATCAGAACTTCGCGTCGAGGCTGATGCCGACCTGACGGAAGGACTGCGGCCCATAGATCGCACCGATATTCTGCTGTCTCTGGTCGGTCGTATAGGGGAAATTGCTCTGCATCAGGGAAGGTTCGTGCACGTTGAACAGGTTCCGGCCGAACACCGCGATGCTGTAGCGATTATCGTCGGTCCGCACACCGATCCGCCCGCCGACCAGCCAGTGCGAACGGAAGCGGGTTTCGGGGTTGGAATTGGCTTCGTAGCGGACCTTCGACTTCCACACCGTGTCCGCCGCCAGGAAACCATTGAAGCGGCTCGTCACCGGCACCTCATATTCGCCCGACAGGGTGAACTTATATTTGGGCGCATAGGCCAACTGCGTATTGCCGATATTGGTGCCATCGGTGCCCAGTAAGCCCTTGGGATAGGTCGCCTTGGCATAGATGAAGCCGGTATTGAGCGACAGGCCCTCGAAAACCTTGCCGAAGAAGTTGATCTCCGCGCCGCGCGACTTCACGCCGTCGATGTTGGTCTGAACGCAGGAGATGACGGCGGTGCTGTCCACGGTGCATTGCTGCGCCTGGAAATTCTTGATCTTCTGATAGAAGACGCTGAGGTCGGCGACCCAGCCCCCGAACAGCGTGCTCTTGAGGCCCGCTTCGTAAGCCATCGGGATTTCCGGCTGCACGACGAAGGGCTGCTGCGGCGCGGCCGGCGTGGCAATCTGACCGCCCTTGAACCCGCGCGAGGCGGTGGCGTAGACCATCGTCCGCTGGTCGAGATCATATTGCGCGCCCAGCCGCCAGGAGAATTTCTGGACATCCAGAACCGTCTTCGTGAACGGATTGGCCGGAATGGCATAGTTATAATAGTCGAGCGACAGGCGATCGGTGGTGTAGCGACCACCCGCGATCAGGCGCAGGCTGGGCGTCAGGTGGAACGTGCCCTGACCGAAAAAGGCGAGCAATTCGTCCTTGATGTCGACATCGGCGCCCGGATTGCGGACGATCGGGATGACCAAACCGGGGAAGGGCAGGACCGAGACCGACAGGGTTTCGGGATCGCGCACCTGCTTCTGGTTCGAATAGAAGGCGCCCAGCGTATATTCCAGGAACTGGTCGGCGGGCGAAGAGACGCGGAATTCCTGCGTGAACAGGCTGAGGCGACGGTTCACCGCGCCATTGGCGACCTGCAATTCCAGCGGCGCGCCACGGAACACGTCGGTCGCCGCGCCAAGGCCGGTTTCGTTCGACTTGCGATAGGCGGTTACCGACGTCAGCGTGAAGGGATCGGCATCATAGTCGAGTTGGAGAGAACCGCCGTAATTTTCGCTGCGGCCGACAAAGCTGTTGCCGGAACAATAGTTGCGGTTGCCCTCCCCCGGCGTCACGCCACAGCTTGCCAGCCGCGCGGTGATCCCTGCGCTGTCCCGAAGCAGGCCACCCAGAGCCGTGCCCGGCCCGCTGGTCTTGACGAAGGTGAAGAAGTCGCCGCCATTTTCCGCCCGGCTCTTGGTATAGTCGCCGATCAGGTTGACGGTCAGATTTTCGGTCGGTTCCCACAGCAGGCGACCGCGCACGCCATAGCGGTCATTGTCGTTATAATCGCCGGTCAGCGCGTTGCGATTGACGCCCTGGCGCAAATTGGTGACGCCCGATACCCGGACCGCCGCGTTGGACGCCAGCGGGATATTGACCACGCCCTGGATGACCTGGTTGCCGAATTTCGACCCGGCGGTGCCCGCGTCGGACAATTCGGTCCGGACGCGCGCCGAAAAGCCGGTGGGATCAGGCGCGTTGGTCGTGATGTTGATGACGCCCGCCGACGTGGTGAGACCGAACAGCGTTCCCTGCGGTCCCTTCAGCACTTCGATCCGCGCCACATCGAACAGGTCGGAGATATTGGCATTGCCCTGGCTCACCTGATCGACGACGACCCCGACCGACGCGACCGCCCCTGCGGAAAAGGTCTGCGTGCCGATACCACGGATCGCGCCGCCACCGCCGGTATTCTGGCCGGGCGCCTGCTGGATTTCCAGCGAAGGCGCGATGCGGCTCAAGTCGTTGACGGTATTGACCTGCTGCCGTTCCAGCTGCGCCTGATTGGCGACAGTGATGGAGATGGGCACTTCCGTCACCTTTTCCGCCTTGCGCTGGGCGGTGACGATAATGTCCGAATTGGCGTCGGGCGCCTGTGCCGCCTGCTGCGGCGCGGTGTCCTGTGCGAAGGCGGGCGCGGCGATGGCGATGATGCTCGCGCCTGCGAGCGTCGCGACGATCTTATTGAACTGACGCATGATGTCTCCTCTCCCCGTTTTACGATCGGGTGATTGTTGAATTATTGTTCGTCGATGATGCGGTTGGTGAGCGTGCCGATGGTGCCGATGGTGATGTCGACCTTGTCGCCCGCTTGCATGTAGAGCGGCGGGGTGCGCTTGTCGCCGACCCCGCCGGGCGTCCCGGTGGCGATGACGTCGCCAGGGGCCAGCGGCGTGAAGGCGCTGATATATGCGATGACCGTGGGGATATCCCAGATCATGTCGCTGACCGGCTGGTCCTGAAGCAGTTCGCCGTTGAGGCGGGTCTGGACGCGCAGCGCGCCAAGGTCGTCAATCTCGTCCGGCGTCACCAGCGCGGGACCGAAACCGCCGGTGCCGGGGAAGGTCTTGCCGGGGGTGAACTGAATATTGTGGCGCTGCCAATCGCGCGCGCTGCCGTCGTTGAACGCGGCATAGCCCGCGACATAGTTCCAGGCGTCGGCGGCGGCGACCTGATGGCACGGCTTGCCGATGACGACCGCCAGTTCGCCTTCATAATCGAACCGCTCGGTCACGGCGGGCTTCACCAGCGGCTGTCCGTCGGCAACCAGGCTGTCGGCGTAGCGCACGAAGATCGCCGGATGCGCCTTCTGCTCGCGGCCGGTTTCCTTGACATGCTCGGCATAGTTCAAGCCGACGCACAATATCTTGGCGGGATCGGGGATGACGGGCAGCAGCACGACATCGGCGGCGGCGAAGGCCGCGCCGTCGGTCAGGCCCGACAGGCTGCCTTCGGTCAGCGCCGCCTTCAGGCTGGGGGTCGCATCGGTCGCCAGTTCAACGATCGTCTCACCGTCGATTCGGCCGAAGCTGGGGGTGCCGTCGGGACGGCGGAAGCTGACATAACGCATCAGGCTTGTTCCTCATGGGTCTGGATGAGCGGCCGGGCATCCCAGTCGCGGCGATGGCGGAATTTCTCCTCGGCGGCGCGAAGGCCGCCGAAGTCCTTGTCGGACATGCCCCACTGGTCGATCCGCTTTTCGGGCCAGGTCCAGTCTTCCGGGCTGCCTGCCCGATAGTCGTCGGGCACCTTTTCGACTGCGGTCGAAAATTCGATGACGGGGCCGAAGGGGGCGATGAAATAGGCGAAGACGTTTGCGCCGGGACCATGGCGACCCGGCCCCCAGGCGGGGGCCATGTCCTGATCGCGCAGGCGGCCGATGCCGCGCATCACGGCGTCCAGATCTTCCATCTCGAAGGCGATATGGTTGAGCGAAGGAAAGCCGGCGCGGGCGAAGGCGGTGCTGTGGTGCGAATTGTTGCAGCGCACGAAGACCATGCCCTTGGTCCGGTCCGACACGCGGAAGCCCAACGCCTCTTCAACCAGATGGCCGGTCGCTTCGGCGTCGGCACTGTTGAACACGACATGGGTCAGTTTCACCGGCAGGTCGTGGCCCTCGATCGGATCGACTTCGCCCGCGTCGACCAGGAAGCGGAGCAGTTCGCCCTCGGCCAGTTCCACGATGATGCCATGACCGCCGCCCGGGTCATCGGACACGACCGGCGCGGCGGTCAGGCCTGCGGCGCTGACGCTGCGCTTCAACTGCTCCAGCCGGTCGGCGGTGCAGACGAAGGTGGTCGAACGGACATAATTCTCGGCCGAATCTTCCAGCGCGACCAGATAGGGGAAACTGCCCGATCCGCGCAGATAATGGATGTCGCCGACGACCGACGCGGGGGCCATGCCCCAGATATCGACCAGGAAGGCAGCGGCCTGTGCCGCGCCCGGCAGTGCCAGTTCGATGCTGCGCAGTTTCATTGCGAATCTCCGTGTGACAGTCCTGCGGCAAAGATGCCGACGATGGCGCAGGCTTCGTCGCAATCGCCGGTGTCGCCACTGATCCCGACGGCGCCGATCACCGTTCCTTCCACGTCACGGATCAGGACGCCGCCGGGGGACAGAGCGAGTTGGCCGGTCGCGGCCGCCACGCTCTGAAAGAAGATCGGGTTGTTGGCGGCGCGCGCGGCGATGACCCGCGTGTCGGCCCCCATGCCCAGCGCACCCGTCGCCTTGGCCTTCGCGATGTCGAAGCGGAACAGGCTCGCGCCATCTTCGCGGGCGAAGGCGACCGGGTGCGCGCCAGCGTCCAGCACCACCACGGCAAGCGGCTGCGCGGCATCAGCGCGGCCCTTGTCCAGCGCGGCGTCGATGATCGCGCGGGCTTGCGCGAGGATAAGGGTCATGCAGCGATCTCCTGACGGAAGGCCCCGGCGATCAGCGCGTCGCGCCGGGCGATGAGGTCGGACGGCTTGCCGGTGCCGAACACATAATGGTCGGGCCGGATCAGCACCGAGTCTGCGCCGCGATCGGCCAGCCATGTCGCGATCGCGCCACCGTCGCCCAGGTCCGATAGGTCGATGACGGCGACGTCGCCGCCCTCGATCGGGGTGCGGGTAAACAGCCGCCAGCCCGTGCCGGTCACATCGTCCAAGAGCCGGTCGCCGACGCAAGGCTGGATGAAGCGTTCGCCCGCCCCTGCCGTGCCGCTGGCGACGATGCCGGTGGCGATGGCGGGGATGAGGTCGGCGGCGGTGCCATGCTGCGCATTCCGGGCGGCTTCGCGCATATCGGCGTCCCGCTGCGCGGCGGCTTGCGGATCGAGCATGCAGATATAGCGCCCTGCCCCCACGGCGGCGGAAATGACGGCGCGGACATGGGGGTCGCGTTCGGGCTGATAGCTGTCGAGCAGTGTGTCGGGCGCCTGCCCCTTCAACACCATCTCCAGCTTCCAGGCGAGATTGGCGACATCGCGCAGGCCATGGCACATGCCTTGGCCGAAAAAGGGCGGCGTCTGATGCGCGGCATCGCCAGCCAGGAAGACGCCGCCCATCCGCCACCGCTCGGCGATCAGTCCATGGAAACGATAGGTGGCTGCGCGCACGATCCTGTGCGGCACATCGGCGAGATAGGGCGCGACGAGGGCGGCGACCGCATCCGGCTCCATCATCGCCCGGTCGTCCTCGCCCGGCAACAGCATGAATTCCCAGCGGCGATGATTGCCGCGCCCCGGCACGATCGTCGCGGGACGCTGCGGATCGCACATCATCACCGATAATTTCTGGAGGTCGGCGGCGTCGGGCACGCCCCACAGGTCGGGGAAGCGGACGGGACCGTCCACTTCGGCATCGACCACCAGCCAGGGTTCCTCGAAATCCAGATCGTCCAGCCGGATGCCCAGCGCCTTGCGCACCGCGCTGCGCGATCCGTCGCACGCGATGATGAAGCGCGCCCGTTCCGTGCGACCGCCCGAAAGGCGTAGCGTGACGCCGCTTTCGTCCTGTTCCAGCCCTTCGAATGCGACACCGAGTTGGACAGTTATATCGGGATAATCGGCCAGCGCCGCGCGAAGGTGATCCTCCAGTTCGGGCTGGTAGAAGAAATAGTCGTTGGACCAGCTGAACGGCCGCGCCCGACCGACCGTGCCCATGTAGCGGATGACGCCATGGTCGGCGCCGACATGCAGATGCCCTTCGGTATCGCGCATGTCGCCAACGACCCGTTCGATGACCCCGGCCGACTGGAACAGGCGCATCATCTCATGGTCCAAATGCACCGCGCGGGGCAGCGGATAGGGATGCGCTGCCTGCTCGATCACCAGGACCGATGCGCCGGATTTGCCGAGAAGATTGGCCGCAAAGGCCCCCACCGGCCCGCAGCCGATGATCGCAACGTCGAACATGAAGGCGTCTTTCCGATCAGGCGGCCACGGGCTGCGCGGCGGGGGCTTTGTGCATCTGCCCGCCTAGAATTATCATGTTGATATTATTGACATTTTGTAGGATCGTTATGTCCTTTGTAGGATCACCATCGATCAGCAGCAGGTCGGCCAGATAATCGGCTTTCACCTGTCCAACTCGCTGTCCCATTAGCTGTCCGCCCAGCATGGTCGCGGCGCTCAACGCCTCGGCCGGGGTAAAGCCATAATAGGTGACGAAATGCTCCAGGTCGCGGGCGTTGCGGCCATGGGGGTTGAAGGGGAAACCATAGTCGCCGCCCGGCAGGACGCGCACGCCGCGCGCCTTGAGCTTGGGGACCAGCACCTTTTCCAGTTCCAGCCGCTGGGCCGCGCTGGCCTTCATCGACGCCATGTCGATATGCGGCGGAGGCGCGGCTTCCAGCGCAGCGACCGAGACACCGGGACCGGGGGCGTAGAAGATGGCGTCCTTCTTCGCCGCCATCGCGTCGATCGCGGCATCGTCGGCGAAGGAGCAATGATAGAGGATGCGCGCGCCCGCTTCGAGCGCGAGCGTGATCGCACGCGGCGAATAGGCGTGGGTGGCGATCCACAGGCCCGCGTCCTTCGCCGCCTCGCCCGCCGCCTGCATCTCCTCATCGGTGTAGAGGATGTCCCCCGACGATCCGGGTTTCAGCGCATCTTCGCCCGAAATGACGAGCTTGAGCGACTTCACCCCTTCCGCCGCGCAATAGGCGACGAAGGCGCGCATCGCTTCGGGACCGCGGCCGTTGAACACGTCGCCGGTCTCGACGCCCTCTTCCCCTTCCGGGCTACGCTCCAGCGTCGAGGGGACGAGGCGCGGGCCGGGGGTTTCGCCCGCTTCGATCGCGCGGGCCAGTTCGGGTTCGATCTGGTCGCCGAGCGCGCCCGCCGAATAGAGGCTGGTATAGCCATGGTCGAGCAGCACGCGGGCATTGCGCCAGGCGGCGACCTTCAACTCTTCGGGCGGCAGGATGAACTGGTGATAGATTTTCTCGACCGAGCTGCCCCAGGTCAGATGGGTATGCGCGTCGACCATGCCGGGCATCAGGGTGCGCCCCTGCCCGTCGATCACGCTGTCGGCCTCGACCGCGGCGATAGCGGCGTCGTCGCGCAGGACGGCGGCGATGCGGTCACCGTCGATCAGGACAGCGCCGGGAAAGAGATCGGAACCGGTGCCGTCAAATATCCGGACATTGCGGATAAGCTGTCGCACTGAAAATCTCTCCTGCCGCTATCTGTCGTTGTGCGATCCTTATGCGCTCTGATTGGGCGGAAGAAAAATAATGATTTTTCCCTATGTCATAGGCTGGAGCTATGGATGAGCGTATCGAACAGCGCCTGACCCAGACGCGACAGGCGACCGCCCGCCAGCTTCCGCACGCCGATGCTCCGGGCGAACAGCGCTTCCTCTATCGTCACCGCGCGCAGCACGCCGATCGACAGTTCGGCCGAAGCGACCTGCATCGGCAGTATCGTGACGCGCTGGCCGCCGCGCACCATCGCCTTGGTCGTGAGGAGGGAGTCGCAGCGGATGATATCCTGCGGCACCGGGATGTCGGCGGCCATGAACAGGGCATCGACCTGTCGGCGGAATGCGCCGCGTGCTTCGGGCAAGACCCAGCGCATATGCCCCGTGTCGCGCAGGGACAGGCGCGCGGGCAGATGGTCGTTCTGCTTGCCGACGATCAGCGCGAAGGGATCGCGCGAGAAGGTGCGTTCCTCTATCCCCTGGGGTGGCTGTTCGATACCCGTGGTGACGAAGGCCAGTTCGATCTCGCCCCGGTGGAGCATGGCCGCCAGATCATGATCGGGCCGTTCCACCACATGCAGGGCGAAATGGCCTATCCGCGCCTCCAGCCGCCGGACCGCGTCGGGCAACAGGCTGACCAGCGCGCCGGGCGTGCCGCCCACGCGCAGCGGCCCCGCCACCCCCGCGCTCGCCAGCTTTACCTCCGCCTCCACGTCGCCCAACAGGCTATCGATCGCCTCCGCCCGCCGCAGCAGCGCCTCCCCCTCCGGCGTCAGCAGGATGCCGCTGCGCGATCGTTCGAACAGGGATACGCCCAGCGCCTGTTCCAGCTGCGCGATCGCATTGGATACGGACGGTTGGGAGATGTTGAGCGCCCGCGCGCCGCCGCTGATGCTGTTCGCGCGGCAGACCGCCAGAAAGGTGCGAATGGCGCGCGGGTCGATCATGCCGCAGGCGCGCCGATGATGGCGGCATAGGCCGCAGGATCGACATTGCTGCCGGACAGGACGACGACGCCAGCCCCATCGCACAGCGGCGCAAGGCCGTTCAGCATGGCCGCCAGCGCGACCGCGCCGCCCGGTTCCACCACCAGCTTGAGCGTGGTGAAGGCGAACCGCATGGCGTCGCGCACCTGATCGTCGGTCACGACCAGTCCGCCCGACAGCAGTGCCCGGTTGATCGGGAAGGTCATCGCACCGGGGCTGGGCGCCATCAGCGCGTCGCAGATGCTGCGCGCATCGGGGGATATGGTTTCGCGCCGTCCGCTGGCGAGCGAACGGGCGGTGTCGTCGAAACCGGTCGGCTCCACGGCATGGATGGCCATGTCGGGCGCGCGCGCCTTGACTGCCGTCGCGATGCCGGCGGTCAATCCGCCACCACCGCAGCAGACGAGGATCTGGCCGATCGACGCGCCCGCCTCGGCCGCCTGGTCGAGGATTTCCAGGCCTACGGTCCCCTGCCCGGCGATGACCCAGGGATCGTCGAAGGACGGCACCAGCGTCGCCCCACGGCTCTGCGACAGGGCCGTTGCGATCTCTTCGCGACTTTCGGTATGGCGATCATAGGTGACGATCTCCGCCCCTAGAGCGCGGGTGTTGGCCAGTTTGACCGCCGGGGCGTCGGCGGGCATCACGATCGTGGCGGGCATGCCCAGCAAGCGGGCCGCCGCTGCGACCCCCTGGGCATGATTTCCCGACGACCAGGCGACGACACCGGCCACCCTTTCCTGCATATCCAGGCGCGCAAGCCGGTTGTAGGCGCCGCGAAACTTGAACGAACCGGTGCGCTGCGCCCCTTCGAACTTCAGCAGGACGCGGCGGCCGCATCGATCGTTGAGCGCGGCATTTTCCAGCAACGGCGTGCGTATGGCGGCGGGCGCGATGACGCGGGCGGCATCGACAATGTCCGCGATCGTGATGGCTGGCGGCTGATCCATGCGCGTCTCCGGCTTGGGGTGGCGCGTTCCTGTGGCGACTGCGGCTGCCGACGACCTGTAGAACGCAGGGAACAAAGAGATAGAGCGGCGACCTGTCCATGGCGAACGACCGTCGCTGCTCAGGCTCTAGCGCCAGGCTTCGATCAGGAGAAGTGCCAAGACGGGGGCTGTGGACTGGGATCGGGCGCGATCCATGATCTTGGCAGCATCCATTCCAATGCACTTGGCAACGGAACGGAGCGATGCGCGATGCAGCGTCCTGGAACCCGATGCCTCACGGCCGATACAGGTCGATCTCGATGCCATGGCGGTTGAGTTTGTCGTAGAAGGTTTTCCGGGGCAGATGCAGTTCGGCCATGGCGGACCGGGCGTCGCCCTGCACACGCTCCAGAACCTGGCGGATAACGCCCGCTTCGAACCGCTCGACCTGATGGGTGAGCGACAAGCGACGCCCGTCGTCCGGACCGTCCGCCTGCATCCCCAGCACCGTCCGCTTGGCGAAATTGGCCAGTTCGCGGACATTGCCGGGCCAGTCATGGTCCGCCAGATAGGCCTGAATATCCGCGCCGACATGGGGCACGTCCCGCTTCATCTGGTCCGCCGCCTGATGCAGCAGATAGCCGAACAGCAGCGGAATGTCGGCGCGGCGTTCACGCAGCGGTGGGATGCGCAGTCGGACCATGTCGAGCCGATAGAGCAGGTCCGCGCGAAAACGCCCCTCGGTCACGCTCGCCTCGATCCCCGGCTTGGTCGCGGCGATCACGCGCAGGTCCACGGCCTGCGGTCGTTCCGCACCGACAGGCAGGATTTCCCGTTCCTCCAGCACGCGCAGCAAGGCGCCCTGCAACCAGGACGGACTGCTCTCGATCTCGTCCAGAAAGAGCGACCCCTTGTTCGCGCGCGCGATCCGGCCCGACTGGGTGGCGCGCGCGTGCGGCGTCCGCCCGCCTTCCTGGCCGAACAGGTCGACCTCGGCAATGGCGTCGGGCAGCGCGGCACAGTTGATGGCGACGAACGGGCGACCGCGCCTGCGGCTCCAGCGATGCAGCAGGGTCGCGACCAGTTCCTTGCCCGTGCCGGTTTCGCCCTCGATCAGGATGTCGACATCGGCGTCGGCGACCTGGCGCATATTGTCGCGCAGCCGGACCATGGCCGGCGTCTCGCCGATCAGCGGTTCGCCGCCAGCGCTTTCATCGGCGGCCGCGCGCAGGCGGCGATTGTCGAGCACCAGTCGCCGCATTTCCAGCGCCCTGCGGGCCGACGCGATCAGATGGTCGGTGGCGAAGGGCTTTGCGATGAAATCGAACGCCCCGGTCTTCAGCGCCGCCACCGCCATCGGCACGTCGCCATGGCCGGTCATCAGGATGACGGGAATTTCATGGTCGATCGCGGCGACCCGCTTGAACAATTCCATGCCGTCCATGCGGGGCATCCGGATGTCCGACACGATCGCGCCGCCATAGCCTGCGTCCAGGCGCGCAAGCGCCGACGCGCCGTCGGCGAACGCCTCCACCGCCATGTCCGCCAATTGGAAGGACTGCACCAACGCCTTGCGCAGCGCTTCGTCATCATCGACCAGCAGGATCGGTATTTCCGTCATAGGGCATCCAATGTCATGCGGAACAGCGTATGGTCGTCACCGGCCACATGATCGAGCGTCCCGCCGAACTCGATCATGATGTCGCGGGCAATGTGCAGGCCTAGGCCAAGGCCGCCCGTCTTGGTGGTGGCGAACGGCATGAACAGATCGTCGGCGATCGCCGGATCGATGCCGGGGCCGCTATCGCGGATGTCCAGTATCACCCGGTCGTCCGATCGCGTCAGCGCGATCCTGACCCATGGATCGGGTCGGCCCTGCACCGATTCCAGTGCGTTGGTGAGCAGGTTTACGAGCACCTGTTCCAGCCGGACGCGCCCGGCCCGGACCTTGAGGCCGGGGTCGGGTTTCGGCAGTTCGAGACGTACCCCGGCGCTGCGGAACCGGTCCCCCACCAGCAGGCGCACGCCATCGATCGCCTGGGTCAGTGACACCGGGCCGATCGTTCCGACGCCGCGCCGGGCATAGCGGCGCAGTTGCGCGGTGATGCTGCCGATCCGATCGGTCATCGCGACGATTTCGCGCAGGTTGACGGCGACCTGTTCGGGTTGCGCGCGCGACAGGAAGGCCGACGCATTTTCGGCAAAGGTGCGGATCGTCGCCACCGGCTGGTTGATTTCATGGGCGACCCCGGCCGAAATCGTGCCCAGCGTACCCAGGCGATTGGCATGGGCCAGTTCCTCGCGCGCCTGGCGATAGCGTTGGTCGGCGGATGCGCGCGCGTCCATTTCCCGCGCCAGATCGTCGGTGCGCAGGGCGACTTCCCGCTCCAGCAATATGCGCGCGTGATGCGCCCGACGTCGCCGCGCGATCACCCAGGCCATGGCACCGAGCAGCAGCGACAGCAGGATGGCGAACAGCATAGCGGCGATTTCCGCCCGCTGTCGCGCCGCCTGCATCACCCCGTCCAGCGGCTCGATATGATAGAGCCGCCATCCGGGCACGGGCACGGCAAGCGTCGCGGTCATCGCCCGCGACCCGTCCCGCATCCGGGTCAGGCCGTCGGCCCCGATCGCGATGCCCAGCGGCGTCAATGGCGCGCCGCCAAACTGCAGCGCCTGCTTGATCTGCGCCTTGCGCGCCGGGGCGATCGGCCGCAGCGCGCGAAAACGGAGCGCCGGGTCGCTGCTCAGCAACAGGACCCCGTTGGCGTCGGCCACGAAGCTGAGCGCACGCCGATCCCGCCAGGTCCGCTCGATCGCGTCGAACTCCACCTTGACCACGACCACGCCGATCGGGCCGTCGCTACCTTCGATCCGGCGGGACAGATAGAGGCCCGGACGGTGGCTGACGGTGCCGAGCGCGAAATATTCGCCGCCGCCCTTGGTCCAGCCCAGGCGATAATAGGGACGGAAGCTGTAATCCTGTCCGACGAAACTGTTGGGCAGGCGCGCATTGGACGCGGCGGTCGTCCGGCCGTGACGATCCAGCGCGAAGATGGCGCCGGCGCCGGTCTTCGCCTTCAGCACGGCCAGCTTGTCGTTCAGCGCCATGTCCACCCTGCCCGACCGCAAAGCGGCGCGCAGATCGGGATATTCGCTCAGGACCACCGGCAGCAGGCGGAATTTCTGCAATTCGGATTCCAGCAACCGCAGCACAGCCCGGGTCTGCTGCGTGGTTTCGTCCCGCTCGGTCGCGACAGCCGTCGCGCGCAGGGCCAGATGATAGCGCTCGGCAAAGAGGGCGGATGCCGATCCGATCGTCGCGATGCAGAGCAGCAAGACTGCGGTGCGGCGGAACCATAAGGGTAGGGAAGCGAACCGGCTCATATTTGTGCGGATTATCACACAATTCCTGCCAAAGCGATGTGGCAATCCACATATTCACGTCCGGGCCGCTCAAGACGATGCGCGATAATTTCATTGTATATCAGCATATTGCTCGATTTATCTCTCTAGATTTGCCGCCCCCCCTTTTCCGCCGCACCATCACGACGCCGCAAAGACTGAGCCAGCGGCGGCTATGGAGATGGAGCAAACGCCATGATCAATCAGACCTTCCCGGCATCCGCGCCGACGCCCCGCCGGAAGGGCCTTGCTTCACAGCTCTATGTGCAGGTTCTGGTCGCGATCATGCTCGGCGCGCTGCTCGGTCATTTCTGGCCCGTTTATGGCGAAGCGATGAAGCCGTTGGGTGATGGCTTCATCAAATTGGTCAAGATGATCATTGCGCCGGTCATCTTCCTGACCATCGTCACCGGCATTGCAGGCATGAAGGAACTGGGATCGGTCGGCCGCGTGGCGGCCAAGGCCTTCGCCTATTTCCTTACCTTTTCCACGCTGGCGCTGGTCGTGGGCCTGATCGTCGCCAATGTCGTCCAGCCGGGCGCGGGCATGAACATCGATCCGGCGACGCTCGATGGCGGCGCGGTCGCCGACTATGCCGCTAAAGCGCATGAATTGACCCTGACCGGCTTTTTGCTGGGCGTCATTCCCACGACATTGGTCAGCGCCTTCACCGACGGCAATATTCTCCAGATCCTGCTGGTCGCGATCCTGTTCGGAATCGCCATCAGCCTGGTCGGCGAACCTGCCACGCCCGTGATTCGCTTCCTGGAACGGTTGAGCCTGATCGTCTTCAAACTGGTATCGATCCTGATGCGCGCGGCCCCCATCGGCGCATTCGGGGCGATCGCCTTCACCATCGGCAAATATGGCGTCGGCAGCCTGGCCAATCTGGGCGCGTTGGTAGCGACCTTCTACCTGACGTCGCTGCTGTTCGTGGTCGTGGTGCTGGGCACGGTCGCCCGCCTGACCGGCTTTTCCATCTTCAAGCTGCTGCGTTACCTGAAGGCCGAGTTGCTGCTGGTCCTGGGCACATCCTCGTCCGAAGCCGCCCTGCCCAACCTCATTGAAAAAATGGAGCGGGCGGGCTGCGAAAAGTCCATCGTCGGGCTGGTCGTGCCCACCGGCTATAGCTTCAACCTCGACGGCACGAACATCTACATGACGCTGGCGGCGCTGTTCATCGCCCAGGCGACCGGGGTGGACCTGACGCTGGGGCAGGAATTGCTGCTGCTGGGCGTTGCGATGCTGTCGTCCAAGGGCGCTGCCGGTGTGACCGGCGCCGGTTTCATCACGCTCGCCGCCACCCTGTCGATCGTGCCCACCGTGCCGCTGGCCGGCATGGCGCTGATCCTGGGCGTCGATCGCTTCATGAGCGAGTGCCGCAGCCTGACCAACTTCATCGGCAATGCGGTAGCCACCATCGTCGTCGCGCGGTGGGAAGGCGGGCTGGACCGCGAGAAACTGACCGCCGCGCTCGACGGGCGGATTGCCGCGCCGACCGTTGTCGAAACGTCGCCGCAGGCTGCCGTCGCCGCCGCCTGACATGTTTCCCGGAGATGCGCGCCGACCATAGGCCGCCCTCCGCTACCCGATCGGTCCAAACCCATGTTCACGACACGCCTGCTATGCGGCGCGATGACGCTCGCCTGCGCGATGCCCGCCGCCGCGCAAACCATCGTCCAGGCCCCCGCCCCCGCAACCTATCCTGCCGCCGCCCAGGGCGATGGCGCCACGACGAAAGGCTACAATCTTTCCAGATGGGCGGAAGACTGGAGCCGCTATCGTGATCCGGCCAAGCGCGACGACATTCTGGACCGCCTGAAATATCTGCCGCTCGACCAGGATAGCGACATCTATCTGACACTCAGCGGTGAGGCGCGGTTGCGCATGAACCTGACCAGCAACCCGCAGCTGAACGAAGGACCGGAACAAAGGCAGGATATCATACGCCTGGTCGGCGGCGCGGACCTGCATATCGGCGAACATCTCCGTTTCTATGGCGAAATCGCCCATGGACGATTGTCGGGCAGGAATGTCGGGACACCGTCTGGATCGCTGCGCAACAATTTCGTCCGCCAGCAATATTTCGTGGAGGCGAAGGGACGTGTGGGCGAGGTCGATCTGGGCATCCGCTATGGGCGGCAGGAATTTACCGATGGCCCCAGCCTGCTGATTTCCCAGCGCGACAACAATACCATCCGCTTCGTCGTGAACGGTGCGCGAGTCTGGGCGCGTACGCCGACGATGCGCGCGACGTTGTTCGACTTCGAGACGACCGACCTGGGCAATGGCGGCCTGGGCGACGATGTGCCCGACAGGAACCGGCGGTTCAGCGGCGTGTCGGCAGGCTTCGTGCTGCCGGATCATTGGCTGGGCGGGTCCAGCCTCTATTTCGATCCCTTTTTCTGGCGGCGGCGCAATCGCGTGGGGACATGGGGCGGCGTCGTGTCGCCCGCCGTGCGCTATTATTCCGGGGCAAGGCTTTGGGGCGATGTCGGTCCCGTGGCGATCGATTGGACCCTGGTCCACCAATATGGGCAGTTCAACGATCGCCCGATCCGCGCCTGGCAGGCCTTTGCCGCGCAGACGGTCAGGCTGGGCGCGGACAAGAGCGCCCCGCGGGTCGGTGTCCATGTCGATTATGGCAGCGGCGGGGGCGGCTATGACAAGGGCACATTGCGCAATGCCTATGCGCCGTTCGGCAACAATATCTATTTCAGCTATGGCCTGTTCCTGACCGCCACCAATCTGATCGCGATCGCGCCCAATGTCTCTTTCCAGCCCTTGAAAGGCGTGCGCGCCAGCCTGGAATATCAGTTGAGCTGGCGCGACGATGTGCGCGATGCGGTCTATCGTGCCAACTATACACCCTATGTCGGCACCGAACGGGTCGCAGGCAAGGCCGTGGCGCGGCTGGCCCGCATGCAGATCGTCTATGCGATCTCGCCCCGGCTGACGCTGACCACGCGCGCGGAATATCTTCAGGCGCAGACGGTGTTGAAGACAGCAGGCTACCGCAACTCCGCCTTCCTCGCTACCTGGCTGAGCTTTCAATTCTGAGGATGCCATGGGCGGTGGCCGCCCTGTTACCGGCATCCTCTCTGGCCGATCCGGAAAGCCATGATCGCGATCGCTCCGTAGGTCTGCGCCCATGGCTGGCGCGCGTCGAGGCCACACTTGTCGGCCGCGGACGCTAGCTAAAATACGAGTTGGTGACGGCCTGCGCCCACTTCCTGCCCCGCGCCCTGGACGATAATTTCGGCGCGCGCATTTGGTGGGACGACAACATCCAGTGCAGCCTTTCCGTCCCGGTAGGTCCATCGCGTCTGGATGCGTCCCCTCACGCTATCAACCGTTCCCCCGAACTGCGTAATGCGAGGATCGAGCATCGGTGCGACGCGAAATTTCGCAAAGCCCGGCTCGATCGGGTCGATGCCCGCGACCCTGCGGTAGAGAAACCCGCATACCGCGCCGAGCGCGTAATGGTTGAACGAGTTCATCGCGACATCGCCGGTGTCGCCATTCCACCGCTCCCATATCGTCGTCGCGCCCTTTCGGACCATGTAGCCCCAAGAGGGAAAATCGGTGCGCGTCAGCAAGTCCCATGCGAGCTTGTCTTCCCCGACGTCCACCAGCGCATCGAGCGCCAGCGGCGTGCCGAGGAAACCGGTGGAAAGCAAGGTGCCGCGTCGGCGAATATCTGCGGCCAGCAGTGCGCCTGCCTTGGCGCGCAGGGCGTCTGGAACGAGACCAAGGCGCAGCGCGAGAATATAGCTGCAATGGCTACCGTTGCCGACCGTGCCGTCGGCCTTGACGAAGGCGGCGGCGAACGCATCGCGAATCCGGCCATGCTGCGCGCGCCAGCGGGCCGCTTCGGACGGTCGGCCGGTCCACTCCGCCATCTGCGCCAACTGGTCGACCGAGCGGGCCAGCATGGCGGTCCCGATCAGCGCCTTGGGCGTGGTTTCGTCCATCGGCGATTTCGCGTCGAGCGCCAGCCAGTCGCCAAGGTCGGCCCCGCGATCCTTGCTCCATAGCCCGTCAGGGTTGGTCGCCAATATGCCGCTGACATAGGCGGTCATCGCGGCCCAGTTTTCATCGACTATCGTGCGATCGCCGCTGTGTACATAGGCCGTGTAGGGCAGCATCACCCCGGCATCGGCCCATCCCGGCGTCGCGCTGTTGGTGCCCCATCCCAGTGCTTCGGGGGACGGCGCCCAGAGCGGATAGGCGCCATTTGCCGCCTGTGTGTCGCGCAGCGTGCGACTGTAGGAGCGGGTGAAGGCGCCCACGTCCATATTGAAGCTCGCCGCGTCCCAGAATATCTGCGCGTCCCCGGTCCATCCCAGTCGCTCGTCCCGCTGGGGGCAGTCGGTCGGGATGCCCATGAAATTGGAACGCTGGCTCCAGAGCGTGTTCAGCCACAGCTTCTGGACAGTGGGATCGCTGATCTGGAAGGTGCCGGTTTCCGGCATGGCGCTGGAAAGCTGGATGCCCGCGACCATGTCGAGCGTCAGCGTCGCTACGCCATCGACTTCCGCATAGCGAAACCCCTGATAGCTGAAGATAGGTTCCAACGTTTCCGGCTTGCCCGTGCCCTGGAGCCAGTAACGATCCTCCGCCCGGGCGGCGCGCAGATTGCGGCGATCCAGTTCGCCCTTGTCCGACAGGATTTCGGCATGGCGGACGATGACCTGCTGGCCAGCGCCCCCCTTCACCTGCAACCGGACGCGGCCTGCGAAATTCTGGCCGAAATCGATGATATGGCGGTTGGGGCCGCGCTTGTGGATCGTGACGGGGGACAGGGTTCTGATCGCGCGCACCGGTTCGGCAAGTGCGGCGGAACAGGGCGTGGTCGGCGATGGCGCCTGCCACGCGCGATCCCACCGGCTGTCGTCGAAACCCGGCCTGTTCCATCCGCTTTGCGCCAGGCGAAGGTCCTGATCCTCCCCGGCATAGATTTCCGACATGAGTACGGGTGCGTCGGCATGACGCCAGTCCGTATCGGTCGCGACATGCTCGATGCGCCCGTCCCGTCTTGTGATTTCCAGCACGGCGCGCATGCGGCGCGGCGCGGCGCCAAAGGCGTAGCGGCCATTGGGCGCTTGGTAGCTCGCATAATAGCCGTCGCCTACCATGGCTGCGATGACATTGGCGCCGTCTCGCATCAGCCTGGTGACGTCATAGCTACGGTAGGGAATGCGGGCGGCGTAATTGGCCGGTTCGCATTGCAGTTCATCGTCGTTGATCCGGCCGCCGTTGAGCCACAGGCGATAACCGCCCAGCGCCGCAATATAGAGCCGTGCCTGCGCAATCGCGCCCCTGCTTTCAAAAGCCCGGCGCAACAATCGGGCTGGTGTGGGCGGCCATGGGAAGATGGGCTGTTTCTCAAGAGCGGCGGCGGCCGACCATGGCCCCTTGTCGCCCAGCCGCGTTTCCCACCCCTTGGTAATGCGCTGCGCAGACCCGGCCGATCCATCCAGCCGGATCTGCGCGGCAAGCGATACGAACGGCTTGACGAAGAATCCGGGCGTCGGCGCAACGTCGACGGTGAGGACATGCTCGCCCGCCGCAAGGTCCAGCGGCAGACGGGACGCGGGCGCTCCACCGAATGCATTGGGATCGCGTGCAGGCAAGGCGAGCGGTCGGCCATCCAGCATCAGCCGGGACATCACGCCGTCGCCGATGATGGTCAGCAGCGCGGTCCCCGCACCGCTTTGGAATGCGAGGCGGAACGAACGTGGTTGCGCAGGAGAAGGCGCGGCGCCGCCGACCCATGTGGCCCCTGCGATACGATCGTCGCGCTCCGTGCCGCCCTCGACGGCCAGCCAGTCGCCGCGCCAGTCCTGCTCGGCGAGCAAGCCCATTTCCCAGCGGGCAGCTTGGCTCTGAGACGATTGGCCTGACTGGTCCCAGACCTGCACTGTCCAATGACAGGTCTGACCCGATCGCAGTGACTGACCTGCATAGAGGATGCCTGTGCAGGCTGCGCTTTCGACACGCCCGCTGTCCCACAGGTCGCCGTGTCCCCGCTTCAGCGCTGCCAGGCTGGAAGACACGAGGATATGGTATGCGGCCTGCATCGTGCCCACTCCGGCCTCGATCCGCCAGGACAGCGCCGGTTGCCGGTCATCAATGCCGATCGGCGTCTCCCGCATCGCGGTCCGCAGCCCCGTCACGGTCGGGTTCGCTGGCGATCCCGCCGCCATCGCCCCCTGTGCGCCCAATCCGACGATAGCGCCGGTAGCCAGGAAAGATCGGCGGTCGAGATGGGGCATCAGATTATCCTAGGTGACAAAGTCGAGCAGATGGGCGGACGCTTCAGATGCTGTTGTTGCGCGCGTAACGGCCAAGATGCAGGCCGCTGGGCTTCATCGTACGGCGGAAGGTCGCTCTATCGACGGCGACCAGACCGAACTGGGCCGTGTAGGCGCGGTTCCACTCGAAATTGTCCAGCAGCGACCAATGTATGTAGCCGCGCACATCGACGCCGTCGTTGATGGCCCGGCCAAGACCAGACAAGGCCCGGTCGATATAGGCGATCCGACGGCTGTCGTCCGCCGTGGCTACGCCATTCTCGGTTACGATGACGGGGCGACCTGTCGCCTTGGCCACCCAGCGGACCGTCGCCTCAAGGGCTTGCGGATAAAATTCCATGTCGGTCTGCGTCAGTTCCGCACCGGCAGGTGGCGCAAGATCGACATCCTTGCCGACCAAGGCTCGGCCATAGGTCTGGACACCGACGAAATCGTCTTTGGCGACAGCATCGAACCAGGGCGCGTAGACCTGCGCGATCTTGCGCTTGAGATCGTCCGGGTCCGGCCCCGCCTGTTCGTCGGCCACGGCAAGGCTCAGGCCAAGTTGCAGATGGGGTCGTACCGATTTGATGGCTTCCACGGCGCGATGATGCGCATCCGCCTGAATCGGGCCGGCACGTTGCGCGTCGAAAACCGGCGTGGATGAGAAACGATCGCTGCCCACCGCCTTGGCCGCCGCCGCGTTTCCCTGCGCGAAATAGGGCATGTTGGCGCGAAAACCGGGCTGCCAGGACAATTGCGCCGCCAGATTGGGTTCGTTGAACGTCAGGCCGTGGCTGTAATTCGATCCAAGCGCCTTGGCGGCCCGCTCGCAAAAGCGCACGAAATGGTCGACATTGGCAGCCTCTTCCCAGCCGCCCTTCGCGGCGAACCACCGCGGGACGGTGAAATGCGAATAGGTGACCAAGGGCTTGAGGCCCATATCGGCGCACCCGTCAATCATGGCCCTGTAATGATCGAGCGCCGCGATCGAATATTCCCCTGGCTCGGGCTCGATCCGCGACCATTCGATGCCGAACCGATAGCAGTTCAATCCCATCCGCTTGACCAGGGCCATGTCCTCACGCCAGCGGTGATAGCTATCGCAGGCATCGCCGGATGGCGCGGCAAAGGCGCTGCGTGGGAGATGCTCCAATACCCAGCTGTCGCTATTGACGTTGCCGCCTTCGACCTGATGCCCGGCCGTGGCCGCGCCCCATAGAAAATCTGACCGCAGCTTGCGCCGGGCAGCAAGAGCAGAGCCACTCATTGTCATTGCGAGGCTTCCGCCGGCAAGCTGAAGCACGGTACGGCGGGAGAAATCTGGAGACATGGGATTCAACCTCGGAATCGGAATGGAATGGTGGCGACGGGGGAATCGATCTGGGTCGCGAAGGCCTGCACGCCCACGCCGACAATGGCGGAGCTGATGTCGTTGCTTGCCTGGAGGCTGGGCGCGATGCTGCCCTGATTCGCCCGATCATTCTCCGTTCCTGCCTGCGCATGAACGGATGAAATGGGCGCCAGAAAAATGGCGGCGGTCGTTAGCAGGGCTGCCTTCATGGTGGTCTCCTCTCCCAATGCGCGCCTGATCCTGCGCGTCTGTCAGGAAAGCCTAGACAGATAGGGCGCATAGGTTAAATCGTTTGAACTTATCATTATCCAATCATGGGATGGATGGATCATGCGTTTCCGCGGTCTCGATCTTAACTTGCTGGCCGTGTTCGAAGGGTTGATGCAGACCCATTCCGTATCGGCGGCCGCCCGGCAGATGCACCTGAGCCAGCCCGCCATGAGCGCTGCGCTGTCGCGGCTGCGGGATTATTTCGGCGACCCGTTGCTCGTCAGCCATGGCAAGCGGATGTACCCGACGGCCTTTGCCGAAAGCCTGGCGCCACTTGTGCGCGAAAGTCTGGGCGGAATTGAAACACTGCTGGCGACCTCGGCTGCCTTCGATCCGCATTCGTCCCAACGCGTGTTTAAGGTCATCGCTTCGGATTATGTCGTGGCCGCCGTCATTGCGCCCCTGCTCATCCGCCTGGTCGTCGAAGCGCCCGCCATCACCGTCCAGCTCATGTCGCCCAGCGAACATAGCACGCCACTGATCGCTGCGGGGAAGGCGGACCTGATGATCAGTCCGCGTGAGTTCCTGTCGCAGGATCATCCCACGGAATTGCTGTTCGAAGAGCAGCATGTCGTCGCCGGATGGAGCGACAATGATCTGCTTTCCACGCCTCTGGACGAGAAGGATTTTCTGGCGGCCGGCCATGTCGCCATTGCGATCGGGACGCAATCCAACGCCGCATTCGCAGACCGGCACTTGGCCTTGATGGGCAAACACCGACGGATCGAGGTGTCGGCCTCCTCCTTTACCACCGTGCCCTGGCTACTGATCGGGACGCAACGTCTTGCGGTCATGCACGAACGACTGGCGCGGGCCGCAGCACAGATGTTTCCGATGACCTATCAGCCTTTGCCCTTCGCCTTTCCGGTTATGGAAGAGCTGGTTCAGTTCCATCAGACCCGCGCGACCGACGAGGGGCTGCGCTGGCTGCGCTCGCAATTGCGCACGGCAGCAACCAATCCAGATTTTGGATAGATAATCATCCAAACAATCGAGTTTTGATATTTTTTTTCTGCGCTAGTTTCGCTCCCATAGCAAAGGTGGAGAGCGAAGCTTGGACGCGCAACGCATATTGGTCATCGGTGGTGGCATCGGCGGGCTGACCGCCGCGATCGCGCTCCGCGCGAAGGGGCATGATGTCCATGTCATCGAGCGCGACCCGGATTGGTCGGTCTACGGGGTCGGCATCATCCAGCAATCGAACGTCGTGCGGGCCATGAGCGAATTGGGCCTGCTGGACGATTATCTTTCGGCGGGCGTGGGCTTCGACGCGGTGGAGATATTCCTGCCGGACGGCACGATG